>NZ_JADOBG010000020.1 GCF_016786215.1 Legionella bononiensis
CAATAGCGGTTTGGAACCACCTGATCCCATCTCGAACTCAGAAGTGAAACGAACATGCGCCGATGATAGTGTGAGGTCTCCTCATGCGAAAGTAGGTCATCGCCAGGGTTTTATTCCAGGAAAGCGGCTTTTTAGCCGCTTTTTTTTTGTCTTTTTATCATTAAATTCTGCGTTGAATGCCATCAGGCTTACCTGTATCCTTTGAACCTTTACTATTTTTAATAATGAACAATTCGATATAAAGAGGAATAACGATATGCCTAACCTTTTGAGTTTTCTCGGCGTTCCAGTACAACAGCAGAATTTAGTGAATGAACCCATTCTGTTGGAAGAACCATCTGAATTTAAGCCTCACGTGTTCCGAGTTGCTTTAGCAAATATTAAATCAGAAGAAGTGCTAGAAAAATATTTAGACAAGCAAGCTAAACTTTATCCGAATGAATATCGAGAGGCCATTCAAGCCTATTTTAAGGAAAAATTAGCTAATAGAACCGGTCTTATGCGGCATGTTAGTTTTTTTGACTCTGAAAATAGATCAACGCTAAATTTTGGAACAGTAGTTCAGGGATTTAAAGATTTAGGCTTTGAGCCTCTTTCTGCTTATTTGAATACTTTTATTGTTATAGGAGGGGCGATCGCTGGGACAAAAAAAATAGATCGTCCTGTTGAAGAGGCTCACAATTTAACGCACCCGAAATCTCATACTGCTGTATTTAACCAGAATGTAGATAATCTAAACCAGGATGTCCACGAAGCTCGGATGAGGAGCATGATAAAACAAATCATGAATGGTCGCGAAGTACTGGAACAAGAAGATATTGATAGTTTAGTGGAACAGTTGGGAAAAAAACGTTCTAAAACATGTACAGATGAACTTATACGAGCTCTTTTGAGACCGCTTCAGAGAGTCGCGTTTACTAACCTAATGAATTTGTGCGGTGGTGTTCTCACCGAACAAAATTTGAATGATTTTTTTAGGGGAACGCTGTTTTATGCTGTCGCGGAACCCTCGTCGATTGCTCATAGAGTAATGACTATGCGGTAAATTCAGGAATTTTATACTCTTATAATTCTAAACACTATTCAAAGTGTACTACTTAAAGAAATGCCAGGTATTCCTGGCTTGATTTTACCGTAATAGATTGATGTTTATTAGCTTACGAAGAGCAATCAGAACAGACTATTATTCACTATAGATTCCGATACCTCTAGGTCTTCGGAATCTATACTGGATTAGAAGCGTACTTTTATGGAGCACATATACCAGGCCTTTCGTACTCATCCACCGTACTGTCCAGTTGTTCTTCAGGATCTTCCGTTCTGCTGGTTATCCGTGAATAGAGTTGTTTAAAGTTAATTGTTTTTTGTATCGTATTTTCTGGGCTCTGAGTTGGGGTAATGTTTGATGAAGGACTTTCGTTCATTGTACCTATTAACTCTAAAGTTTCCTTGGTAAATTTACAATTTGTCCAAGCTTCAGCTGATGTAGATGATGGGTTTTCCTTAATGTTCGTTTTGATTATTTGTAGTTTTTCCCTATTGGAAGCATCTTGAGGAATGCAGTTTAAAAAATTTGAACGTAGAAACTGAAAATATTTACTGGCGTGTATTTTTTGATACTCATCGGTAAATTTTGCAACTGCAATCTCCTCTTGCAAAGAAGGTGTATTGGCCCAGGTTAAATTCACAGAATTATCATTTCTATTACTTAAGTAGTGTTCTGGATATGTATCACCTATTACTGCTACTTCCACATATGAAGAGAACATCCCATTAAAGCAGCAATCCTATCCTGTTCTATGGAAAATTTCGACCGCATTGAACAATGCATGATGATATTTCAACCATTCATCTAATTGTTGCACAGGGATTTGAAAAGAACGAAGAATATGTGGAAAATCCAGGCGGCCGCAATTTGGAAAAGATTGAGTCTCGTCTATCAATATTTGAAATAATCATAAAAGCTAATACTCTTGAAGACGCTTTTGATAAGATCGCAAGAAAATTTTCTTCTCCAGTTCAAGAGGCAGACAAGCAAATATCTAATTGATGAGTATACTCAATGCGTTATTATTTATTCGCCAGGTCATACCATATGAGGTTTTAAAGCAACTAAATCTGTTTGCTCTTCTGAGTTTTCCTCATTAACCTCAACTTGCGACCGTACTTTATCCATTTCATTTTGAAAATTTTTCTTAAAATCTTTAAACAATTGTTCAGTAGAAGATTCTATTGAAAATAATCTGCTGAAAAAATTAGGTTCTCTTTTCGTATATAAAGCTTCGGAATGAGACTTTTCGTGTTCTAAGACTTTTTTCAGGAGATCATTAGCACTTAGGTTATTTTCTCCCATAATATCTTTATATGTTGACTTTAAAGCCTCAAATTTATCATGAGTTTCTTTCGAATCAGGATTTAGCTTCGGAATTTCTTCCAATCTTTTATATAGTTTATTTAACGTGTCCAATTGTTGTGCTGAAAAATGTTCTTTGTTCACTGTAGGTGGTGGCGGCAAAATATAAAAACTATCTTTATTAGGTTGTCCTCCAACTAAGGTAGTTTCATATTTAGGTGATACAAAAAAATATTTCGATATATCCGTAGTAAATCCTAGGATTGCCTCAACGATGTTTAATGCAGTGGTTCGACACGTATTACTTACTTGAATATGCTGTACACCTTCACTTATTTTATCCTTATCCTTATCCTTATTCTTAACAGTAGAGCTAAAATCACATTCATTTAATTTTTTCCATTCAAAAGTTACATTATCTCCCTCTTCTTGAGTTGGGACGTAACTACGAATGGCTTCTTTATGGATAACTGTTGTTTCTGATGTACCAGCGTTATAAAGATCCATCATGCCTTTTTTAATGTTCGGATTTGCTATTTGCTTTTTTTCCACATCAGAAATTAAGCCCATAAAATCCTTGGCTTGATCATAATTTATAGAATAAGCTTGATATGACATGGGACGAACAGAATCTGGTTTCCTGGAAATACCCTCATCAACTAATCTTGATAAGGTGCCATCCCCAAGCGATTCTACAATCTTAGTCATTTGACTATCAGGGCCAACATCGTTTTGTTTTCCTACTCGTGTTAGGAGCTTAGGAGAACCATCTTTCATTACTCCTAGCATCATAAAACTGTGAATACCCTGTTTACCAATTGCAACAAAATACTCATCTTTCTTGGATAAGTTCAATTTTTCGTAAGTTAGTTCTGGCATGATCATCTCCGCAACATTTCTTTTAGGTAAGTTTTCTCACTTCCTAATTAAAAGTTTATCAAGCCAGGATTAGGTGAATGTGATTGAGCATGTTTAAATAACGTATAGGGTATGCATTTTTTTTAAGTTTGAGTCAAGAAATAACTGGAGTTTGGATAAACTAAAATAGTTACAAGACCGAACCCTGAACTATCAACACATTTCAGAAAAACCAATCGGTAATTCCTCCCATTTTTAACTGAGGCAAAAAATAGAAGATTAGGTAACAAATGCGAATTTTTGCCTTAGCGGAATCCCTCCAATAGCTTTGGGGTACGCATCAAAACACCCTTAAAAATATTCTTCAAATGATGAGGGTTGGTCACTGCCAAATCATAGTCGGTATTGAAATAGCTTTAATTACTTTTTTGTTACATAGATGCTGTTCTATTATCTACAAAGTAATTGATTACTACTTTTATACCATTTCTCCCACATTTATTAATTCAGCATAACACTACGGTATGACACATCAAATGAGTCATCTGCATTATGCTCAATATCACTTTTATGTTCCTTTTCTTGACTGAGCTTTCGTTCGAATGCTAATTGCTGTTTAAGATTCCGCTGAGACTCAATTTTTGGTGTTATATCCGGAAAGATATTATCGAAAACTTTCTTTGCACCAGGTTCTGATACTCTCTTTTCTAAGTAAGCTTTAAGCTCGAGACCATTATCTTGACCTATTCTTTTATCTAAATAGTTTTTGATTTCTTTAGACAGTTCAGGAAATACTTTATTGAACTGCTTTTCGTTTAATTTTTCAAATAATGAAATAATATCTTTGCTTGAATTCATATGTATTTTACTAAAATCTACTTTGGCAGCTAATGACTTGCATTGTGAAGATGATAAATGCTGCATCAAATCACCTAGTGCTGAACAGTTGAGTTCCATAGCATGGATGTCACCTTTCATTGTATTAAAAATTGCAGTCTGTTGCGAAGCTGAAAATGATTTATTCATAATAATGTTAAGATCATCAATGCTTTTAATTAATGTTTTAATCTCGTTAACTTTTAAAAGAGCTTCAATATGCTTGATAGGTAAAAAACGTAATACATCTCCAAGCTGGTTAGCATCCGTAATAACTTCATATACATTTTTAGGAATTTTATCAAAGGCACATGCTCTTGAAGTCTCAGACATTCGATAGAGTATCTCAATCATTTCATCGGCAGTTTTTGCTGTGCTGATGGTGACCATAGCTTGTTCCGGGGTTTTTAAAGAGGTCGGTTTATCATTAAAAGTTTCTGATTCATCCAAATATCGTGTTAAATCAGCATGAAAAATTATATTTTCTTTTAAAAATGAAGACATTAAGGTAGTTAACTCGCCATATTCACTACCTGATAATTCATTTTTTATTGATTTAAGATCATTTAAAACTATATTAACAAACGTTTGTTTTTGTTCTGGCGTAGCATTTTCTATAGGAAATGAATATAACTGTTCATATACTGCTTTTCTAAATTGATTCATAGCTTCCTGTTTTTTTTCATTGCCAGTTTTTCTAAATACATATTGATTAATATTTTCAAATTCGACTATGAACTCCCTAAGCGCTTTGCCTTTAGATGTTGTATCTCGTTCTACAGCTAATATCATTGATTCTTTATGATTAAATTGAGGTGCTAAATCTAAAGCATATAAAGCTTGCGCACTTTTGATACTAGAATCTTTTGATAGCTCCGTATGATGTGTAGTGACTAACTTAAAAAGTGCTGTCTTAAAGCGGGGTAACATTTCAATGCGTCCAATCGCACCAATATGATGCTTTTGCTGAATAATTTTTGGAGTAAAAGTCATTCTGTCATCTGCCTCACCATAACGTTTCGTGTTCTCAGATAAAACTCCGCCATGAATAAGGAAATCAAGTTGTTGATTCTCGGCTTTATAACTCATGTGTGAATGATGAGTTTTAGGTACGGTATAAATTGCTGATTTGCTCGATTCACTAAAAAATGGAGCCATTTGGCGGAAAAATTTATTATGGAAGGCATTTACATTATTTTTATAAGCTCCCAATATCACTTCAGCTTCGACTAAATTGGTACATTCACGTAAGTCGTGATTCTTATAAAACTCTGAGCTTGTTTTTTTTACATCATATTTACTATCACCCGGAACCGGATCTACGGCAAAAAGCCTAATAGGTTTCCCTAAATCATTTAAATGCCTTGCTACAGCAAACGTTGTTACTGCCCCACGACTAAATCCGGTTAAGCTGATATCTTCTACTGCTACCTTTTTATCTATAGAATCTTGTGGTTCGATAATAATCGCGTTTCCAAATTTCTCTTTTAATTCGGCTAAATCTAATTGACCAACGTCATCAAAAGAATCTCTTATTTTTCCGGCAACTGTATCTAAATTAGGATTGATATAACCGATGCCATTCGAAGCTCCGCCAATGGATTTATCATGACAACCATTGAAATACACTCTGATAACATTCTCGTTAAATTGTTCTTCTTCGAACGTGTCTCTATCACTCTGTGCAGTTCGACCGGTTCCCGCAAAAACAAACATAATTTTATTAGGCATTTTATTTTCCTCTAGAAAATAAATTGAAGAGTAGGAATCAACTCTCATAGTTCTATTTAACTATTTTTAAATGACGAGAATATGAATGCCTTTATTCAATATGCGTATAACCTATACACTTTTTTAGTGGGGATAAAAATTTAGTGTGCGCAAGAAATTCTTACTTATATTCAGTTCATTAATGGAATAAGGGGAAATGCAACCGGGAAGGAAATAAAGAAATTAAACTGTATTCAACTAGGTGTGATATATCTCAAGGTATCCTCTGATCCTAATCTATTCGGGCTTAATATATTGATCCAGCCTAACATGATCTGGTCAAGTAAAAATAGACAGCTAGTTAAAGAGGGGGCTGTTTATCTTTTCAAATTGTTTAGGACTCATGTAGTTTAATGTTGAATGTAACTGATTAGAGTTATAAAAATTTTCTATGTAATCAATTACATCATTTTTTGCATACTCATGCGATGAGTAGCATTTACCTTTGGTACGCTCTGTTTTGAGACTTCCAAAAAAACGCTCCATTACAGCATTATCCCAGCAATTCCCTTTACGGCTCATATTAACAGTAATCTGATGTTGTCCTAATAACTGTTGGTAATCTGAACTCGCATATTGACTTCCACGGTCAGAGTGATGCATTAGTTCACTAGTGGGGCAGCGCTTAGTTAAAGCCATTAAAAGGGCTTCCTTAATGAGTCCTTCTCGCATATTCTCTGCCAAAGACCACCCTACTATTCGCTGTGAAAATAAATCGAGAACAGCCGCTAGATATAAATAGCCTTCTTGCGTCCAAAGATAAGTAATATCCGCCATCTAAACACGATTAGGCTGGTTGACGTTAAATACTCTATTAAACTTGTTTTCCGCAATAGGAAAGTGATGTTTACTCTGCGTTGTAACCTTAAAGCGACGCCGTTTTTTACATTCAAGTCCCATTTCTTTCATTAAAGACCTGGTTTTATAGCGGCCTACGTTAAGACCTTTTGCTTTCAATGCTTTTGAGATGCGGCGACTTCCATAACTCTTGTCGGTTTGTTTATGAAGCGCTTTTATTTCAACATGTAATCGCATATCTCCATCCTGCTTGGGTAGCGAGCTCTTCTTTAGATAACGATAGTAACCACTTCGATTAACTCTCATCGCTACACATAATAAGTTAATCGGGTACACCTTACCATGCTCAGTAATAAATCGGTATCTTATTTCTGTTCTTGAGCAAAGAAGGTGGCTGCCTTTTTTAAAATTTCGCGCTCCATCCTGAGTTGAGTCACTTCCTTTCGCAACTTTTTTAATTCCTCTTGTTCTGCACTCAGTGGGGGTTTTGACGCAGGAATTTGCTTACTTTCTTTTACCCAGCGGTTGATATTTTTATCACTCACTCCTAGCCTTCTTCCTGTCACAGCTTGACTGTAGCCATGTTCCGTTACTAATTTTGCTGCCCTTCCTTAAATTCCTTTGTGTATTTTGTACTCATCTTTCCACCTTAATTAAGTAATTATCCTTTTAATCCCTATTAACTTCGGTGTCTACATTTATTAGACCACATCATTCTCGTCACCCTCCGCGAAGGCGGAGGGTCCATATAGGGTATTTCCGAGGCCCCAAAGCCATAAAAAATATTCATATCAGTACATTGCAACTAATAAAAAAGGGAACGTTATATTCATGAATTATAATGAGTCTCATTAAAAGGGTTTGGGTACACACGAATATTGCAGTTATGTGAATGACCAATTAAATGATAAAGAATGGACCCTCCGCCTTCGCGGAGGGTGACGGGGAATTGTAGAGGGTGATATGTAAAAAATGAGGATCGTTCAGAGATAAACCGCGGCACGTAGGCAGCAGGTAAACTGTCACCAGACCCTAGTCTGTATTTTTGTCTATTTGTTCCAATTTGTGACCATCAAGATGGCGTTGGTTGCGTTCATAGTCTTGTTGCTCTATCTGCTTTTCTTGTTTGGTCCTTCCGAACTTTATGCGATTTTCAGAAGACATTTTTTCTTTTTCCAATTTAATTTTAGCTTTTCTCTTTTTATTAAGATTAATGACGTCTGCCATGGCGCTCTCTATCAGATAAGGTTGTATATACTATAGCGCATAAAATCGGTGCACATCATTAAATTACACAAATACAGTAAAACTGAATTCTATGGTATATATTATATCCTGACTTAAGTTTGATTAACCTCATAAAAAGTTCTTACAAATAGAAAACGAATATAACCTTAAACTGGAAGTTAATGGCAAAATTAATTGGTTTTAAGCAGTATGTGACTTTAGGCCTATTCTTATTCTGTTGGTCAGTGCATGCCTCTTTTATTGAGCAAACACTCGGAGCAGCTGTAGTTAAGGACGCCACTGCCGTTTATTTTAATCCGGCGGCTTTAACTATTATTCCTCATCAGCAACTTATCCTTTTGGGCACATTGGCACGCGCACAATCTCAATTTACCGGGAGCGCTCAACAAGTACCGTTTGGTCTTACCGAGTACGGAACAGTCACGACAAAATCAAATTTTTCTTTACCTTCCATGTACGTCAGTTTTCCCATTAATGATAAATTCGCTGCCGGTTTTGCTATCGTAGCCAATGATTTTAATCGGGATCTGGATGATCATTCTGTTCTTCGCTACGTTCTGGCGCGTAATCAAACTAATGATGTGGATTTAGTACCGGGGATTGGCATTAAAATCAATGAATTCCTTTCTATAGGCGGTAATCTTAATATTACTCATGCCCACTTGATACAAGAGCCTGTTTCAGGGGTGACCCGTTTAAATATTCCTGACAGTCGAAGTCATAATAATAGTAAAGCAAATAGTTTAGGTGGTGATTTGGGGATTTTGATTCAACTGAGTAAAAGTACCACTTTGGGTTTTAATTATCGCAGTGCTGTTACTTATCATTTTCATGGCACCAGTACAATTACCAGTCCGCAGTTTATTGCTTCGGATGATTTTCATTTTAAATTCTGGACTCCAGCGAGAAGTGTTATCTCACTTAGTCATTTTCTAAATGAAAAACTTGGTTTTATAGGAACCATTCAATACCTCCAATGGGATATATTTAAAGAGGCTTATATTTATAATTTTGCAACGCAATCGGGACGTCGAGCCTTTATTGTCCCCCAGGCTCGTATAGACTATAACTTTCACAACAGTTGGCTTTTGACCTTGGGTACTATTTATAATATGTCGTCAAAATGGAAAGTCAGAGTAGCGGGAACTTATAATCAGTCCCCATCAAATGGGATGTTTCAGATAGGTACTGGCGATAGTTTGACTGTTGGTTCTTCTATGGGGTATCAACTGCTGGAAAATCTAACCATAGATTTCAGTTATGGCCATGCTTTTTACCAGAAGGAAATTATTAATATCAGAACAGCGCAGAATATCATAACTGGTGTCTATCATGGTACTCATGACGCTGTTTCCTTAAAACTCACATTAACTGCCTGATAAATTGGGATTTAATGATTCATAATCCCTTTTCAGGATTATTTTTTACTTTTTACTATACTCATGGCCGTCGCAACTAATCCTCCCAGATCTGCCAGGTTGCCCGGGAGTATGAGCGTATTGCCCTCTTTGGCTACTCGAGCAAAAGCGTCTACATATTGTTCAGCCACTTTGAAATTAACTGCCTCCATACCACCGGTTGATTGTATGGCCTGCGCAATTTGTTGAATGGCTTGTGCATTAGCCGAAGCTACTGCTTTAATGGCCTCAGCCTCACCTTGTGCGCGGTTAATTGCAGATTGTTTCTCACCTTCTGATCTCTGAATAAATGCTTCTCGTTCACCGGTAGCAATGTTAATTTGCTCCTGCTTGCGACCCTCGGAGGCTGCGATTAGGGCGCGTTTCTCTCGTTCTGCAGTAATCTGTGCCTGCATGGCATGTATAATTTCCTTGGGCGGGGTTAAATCTTTAATTTCGTAACGTAATACTTTCACTCCCCAGCTCGTAGCAGCCTCATCAAGGGCGGCAACGACAGCGGCATTAATGTGTTCTCGTTCTTCGAATGTTTTATCCAGTTCCATTTTTCCTATCACCGATCGCAATGTGGTTTGAGCGAGCTGAGTAATCGCCAACACGTAATCACTGGTGCCATAAGATGCAAGTTTGGGGTCAGTCACCTGAAAATATAATATACCGTCCACTTGTAATTGTGTGTTGTCCTTAGTGATGCAAATCTGGCTGGGAACATCCAGAGGGACTTCCTTGAGCATATGTTTGTAGGCGACTCTGTCGATAAACGGGATGACGACATTCAATCCGGGTAATAAGGCCGCATGAAACCTCCCCAGTCGTTCAATTATCCAGGAATTTTGTTGTGGCACAACCTTGAGTGCCGTAACGATAAAAATAACGGCTACAATCAAAATCAACAATGCAATTTCCATAACGCCTCCATACAGTTAATCAGTAAGTCAAATCGGTTTTCGATTTGTTAATATAAGAACAGAACCTCGTATATCCTTTATACAAAAGCTACCCTCATGCCCAATCTCTTTTGTTTCCAGTTCTGCATTCCATTCGGTACCGCGATAAAAGACACGTGCTGTGCCATCATCTCGCCAGGTTAACACTTCTACTGGCTGACCGATGTCCAGGCTTAGAGCCGATGCATCAGAAGTATGTTCGCTCTTCCAGCGGCGCAACAAAACGATACCTGCGATACTCGCCAATCCTGCCAGTGTCAGTTGTGCCGAAAACGCCATACCTATCAGAGCGAAGATACCACCAACAGCCATCGCAATCGCTACGATTAATAAATAAAACGTTCCAGTTGCCATCTCCAGCCCAAGTAGAATCAAAGCCAGCAAAAACCAATAGATATATAATGTCATGGCGTTCCCCAGAAATAACTTAAGCTTGCTCAATCATCATCGCATCGTCAGAGCTAAAAAAATGATCGTCAATATACACGTTAATTTCATAAGACCTTTGGTCGGCAACCTATTGAAAAGGGTCATAACTGTTGTATTAAATGACGAAATGAGCTCCCCAGGTTTATAATTAATACAGTTCCATTGTATCAAGTTCATTAGTCATCCTTAAGTACGACATTAGCATTATTATAGATTAATTTATATGGATACTAGACCAGGCCATCGGGGTAATCCAGGTGATTTATGTTTTTATGCTCTGATAATCAAACTTTAAGTACAGTCTTGCCCCGCAATATGATTATGAGCCCTGACTTTTTTTTGCTATAACGTCGAATATATCCCAGTTAACTGATTCACCATTCCCTCCTGCCTGTTTATAATAACGATGCAGAAAGTACCTAATTTCAAATCCATTTGAAGTTAAAATACTTTTTAATTCATCCTGGCTTATGCCATAAGCTTTGCCATTCTTTACAAAGGTATGTTTATTACCAAAAAAGTTAACGGCAAACAGTGCATCCGGCTTCATATGTTGACTGATTTTTTTGATGAGATAGGGCAGATTATTTTTATCACCAAAAGGTAAGGAAAAAAAGGATAACACAAAATCATATTTTCCACTTAACGTAGCGTTTTCAAACTCTGACAATTGAAAATTAAATGAACCATTAATGAAGTTCATTCGCTCATTAATTATCTTACCTGCTCGTTTCGACGTATCAACGCAGGTAACATCCCAGCCTAATGAAGCAAGATTAAGAGCGACATCGCCAGCCCCGGATCCTAAATCAAGAGCTCTATATTTTGCTTTGTTCTGAAATGAACTGCTCATTACCTGGGTATAGAGATAGTAAATGTTCCTGCCAACTGAACCATCGAGATACTCTTCCCAGTTATCTTGATATTGACTTGCAAAAGAACTCGTTCCCATGGTTATAAGCAATAGATATACTATTGCAGGCATTATCAGTGTGCACTTATTCATCGATATGGATCTCCCTGTTCTTAATGAAGAAAACGTGACTGATCTATTAATGAGTGTTGTATGTAGGTTGGCTCCAATGTCTGGTTCTTCACACACTCCAAGTATTTACTCTAAGTCTCTACGCCATTGCGAGAGAAATCCATTAGCAGGTCATTTACACACAAGCCATGATGAGTCCATCGGTCAAATGTCAATCATTTATGCTCATCATGTGAAGACAGATGATTGTAACAAGATTAACAACCCCTCATCAAACTTAAACACATACAACGACATTGAATTCAAGCCCAGTAAGGACTGTACTAGAATGTACTGATGTATTGTCAATATACCGTGTTTTATACGGGATGCTCTATTTGTATTTGAATCCCTTGTGTCGAAAGTGGCATTTAGTGAGACTCTATCCAATATAACTTTATAGATGGATTTATATTGAATTTAAGATAAATGTGAAGAATCATTATTGATTATTTGATGTAAATGCTTATCTTGGTTCTTGGATTAGGGTATTATTAGGATTTGTTATTTATTGAACAGTTATACTTTGTCCAATTTTGATTTTGTAAAGGATTGTTATTTTAGATGTTAGTGTTCAGAGTGATACAGCTTACACAGGAATTAGGAGCGTCAGGTACATTAATTCCCTGTGATACCCGATTAAATCAATCCATCATAGCTCAGTTTAAAAATAGAGAACAAGCGGCTACTATTAGTCCTGCAGATGTCCAGTTTTTATTGAAATCTTATAAAGAACGCTGGAACAGTGTAATTGATACTGAAGATGATTATACCTTGAACTGCCAAGGGATAAATCAGATATGGATCAGTTTTGCCCAGGAATTAGCTGAGTTTACCGGCATGCATCTTTATCAGGTATTGATTCCTTCTATAACCAACCTCAAAGATTTCAATAATTTAACTTTTTTAACTGAAACAACCCGAATGGAAAACTTTTATGTAGGGCATGGAGGAAAAACTCTGTACCGTAAGAGAGGGTTTTGTGAGCATTTATTAAATAATGGATTAAGACTGTCTACTTATCGGGATATCTCAAATACTAAATTAAATTTGGTAACCATAGACGAGCTAAGCAGACTGAAATCGTGTAAACAGACTAATGGTGATTTTAAAATCGGCAGTGAAGTTTTTGTAAACTTCTGGGATTTTATGAATAGAAAAGTTTTTCCTCATCTTTTGGATAGGGGGGAAATGCCTTTTGAGTTATTGCCGCGTTTATTAAGCTTGGTAGAACACTATTTTAACTTGAAATGTGCCGGGGCAGACTATGCGATTTTTAAAAAGGCTGCCAAAGAGTTTTTTAAGCTCGTATCACACGGTGATTTAAATAATATTAATTATTTTTATGGACAACACATTTCCTTTCAATCGCGAGACTATTATTTACTGGACTTTTTAATCGCTATAAACATGTCTCGTAGTTATGATTTGGATAATTTGCTTAATGCATTGTTGTTATGGTTATATAGCATTAATCCAGCATTGAAGAGCTGTCTTGGTGCTTTGAAATCTGTATACAGTTCCTTGCCTGATCAGCAGTCCAGCAGTAGCAGCAGTCAGACGGTAGCATCCTCTTCTGTACCTTATAATGAACAGTTGCATCAATGTTACTGCTTAATCGTATCCTTGATGACTACTGCTTTTGAAATGTGGCCTTTTACCGGCGGGACAATCAGTTTATGGGATCTGAACAATTATGTTTTTCCCCAAGCAAAGGAAATTTATCAGTATTTTTTACCTGCACTAAGTGAAAACAGGGAGCATGATTTAGAGGACATCTATTTATTGGTGAAGGAACAATTTTTTGCGCCGGTTCCTGTAAAAATGGGTATATTTTCGTGGATTTCACATTTTTATTCTACAACACGATGGTATGAGTGTGTAGGACAAGGAAGGCTGGATAAGCTGGATATATTTTGGTATGAACCCGAATTATTGCTCCATGCCTTATTGCATTTTAAGCCAACCAGCTCTGTTATAACGCCGCATATTAATCAATTTCTTGATGATTTAGTCCAGACTTATGCGCAAAATTGCAATGATTTATTAAAACGCTTCCGTGTGAATATCCTTTTTACTCATTTATTGAAGAAATTCGATCCTCAGGATAAAGCCAGTTTGAGAATGTTACTGGAGTTGTATGACTTAACTAAAACCAGGATTATTTTTCTGGATAATTGTGCTAATTATATTGGAAACAGATTAATTCAAATTAATTTGAACCAGCCAGGACGCTCACTTTTGTTTTATGCTTTTGTTAGCAGGGCAGATAATTCAAAGGTAACCATTTCAATGACAGGTTTAAAACTGGTCAGTAGTATTATAGATGCTTTTAAAGAAGCGTTACATTCACCTAGCCTAAGCTTGAGTGAGATCTCACGTCAATCGATGTTTTCGTATCTGAGAAATCTGGGGCGTCCTATTTTAACGGTTGGAGAACTCGAGGTGGCTAGAAATAGTGCTGTGTGTTTGGATTATTTGGGTTCTCCAACGTAATCTGCTTTATAAAGTTAATTATTTATAGTGCAAAGCCACAGCCATTATTTAAAGTAATTGAGGGCAAGGAACGGATTTTCCAGACAGAGTCATTATTCAGTTTGTTTCTTTTGACAGTACTTTAGCAATAGGCTTATTGAACACTTGTTATATAGTATAACTAACGCCAATTTATAGATAATAACGTCAGCACTCCTCTGGATTAATACCGATTTCAGTTAATTTTATCAAACCAACCGTTTATGAACACAAATCACTCCTGGTGTTATCAAAACGCCCTCTTTGTTAATATTTAGTTAATAAAAAGTCATTACAATACAAATTAGTATTAATAAAGTAACAAAGGGTGAATTATGTACAGTAAATCTGAACCAAAAACAGGTGGCGCGGCTGAGACTCCATCAGCGACACCAGCACAAGGATTTGCGTCAAATTCAAAACCAACTTTTTCATTTTTGCCACCAGCTCAAATGATGTATCAAAAAAGTTGGGATTTGGCAAACTTTACTACAGTGGCTTTTTTTACCAGTGCCAGTATTGTTGCAACACAAGGTCCAATTAAAGCCATGTTACTGAGTCAAGCTAAAAATGGTACGTTAATCCCTCCATTTTCTGGTGGTGTGTTCGGTTTGCTAGGAGCATTATATCGAGGAACTAGCGCGTCACTTTCAGGCTCAGCAGTAAGGACTGCGTATGTAACCGGTGCAAAGGGCTCAAAGCCCATAGAAGAAGGGTTGATTAGAGAAGAAGGATTTACGAAGGAAGAAAAGGCGCTTGTTGAAGAAAGTAAGCCTTCTAAATTAACAAACCTTGCTCATGTAATGTCGTTGGCTGCAGGTGAGGTGGTGATAACGCAAATACCTGAGTCACTCTCACAATTGAAAAAGGTGCCTGGCCTTCTTCCGGATGATTTTAAATGGAAAACTATTCATAACTCGAGCAGATTGTTGGCAGGTGGGTTTACTCCAAGGTATGCCTCTGGGGTTATTAACTTTGCTTCCTTATGCTTGCTTGAAGATCAAATAGCGAAGAAATTACCAATACACGATGAGCGTATGCTGCATTTTACTGCTGGTGCTTTAAGTGGCGTATTTGCTGCTGGACTGACGTTTCCATTAGCTGCATTTAAGGATGCTTTAGCGGTTAGGTCGACTGTTGTAGATGGAAAATTATATAATAAAAGTGCATTTAGCCTGGTTAAAGAATTCTATTTTAGCTTTAATGAGGATCCCAAGCTTGTTCTAAAAGACTTCGGTAAGAGTGCTGCAAAACAATTACCACTTCGAATGGGGCTTACTGCGGTAATCTTTTCGCTGGTTGCTGGGATTGGTAAAGTCATGGGTCCTGAACCTCTCGAAAGTGTTGTTCCGAAAAAATATCAGCCTAAATCAGTGTTTGATACACCTCAAAGCTTCTTTAGCTCAGCGAAGACAGACAGTCGAGTTGTAGACAGTGAACCTACAAATGATGCTCTGGATATCCCCGTGCAGAATGGACCCAAATAATAGCACCCCTTTTTATTTTTAATAAAAAGGGGTATAATGGACAATTATTGTGTATTATGCTCATTATAATGATAGGCATGGGCGGTCGCAACCAAGCGGATACACTACTATAAGGAATGTCGATGATGATGCGAATTTTTGGTTCCCTTGCTAAACCAGCTAAGGAAGTTTTAGTAAGTACTACAACAACTGTTGGGGCTGGAATATTAGGTACTGCGTTTTTTAGTGCAGCCCAATCAGTGATGGGTGAGCCCAAGAAGCCTGGCGCATCGAGTCAACCTTCAGGTGCTGCTGAATTCCAAGAAACCCCTTGTGCAGGGCCTGAATCAGAACGAAAATATCAATTAAGTCCAGGGATGTAGGTTATTCACCTCATAGCAGAATCATTTAATTAAATGCATAGTGTACACTATGCATTTTTTTTATTGTTACACTTTATTTATGGCGATAAGCACTCTGACTTGAAGCGTGTTGAACTCCATTCAGTATTTGTTCTTGCTAAATTGAGTACAGAGTTTTATGAAGTTTTCATACCGTTTCATAGATACTGCTCCATTCTTTACTGCTTCAATTATGGCGCAGTGCGGGGTATCTATATGGGTACAATTTCGAAATTTGCAAAGTGACAAGAATGGTTTAAATTCAGTATATCCCTGAGCAAGCAGAGAAGTATCTATATCCCAGAGACTAAATTCTCTAACTCCTGGCGAATCGATTAAGGCACCACCACTCGGTAAATGATAGTAGCGAGAGTTGCTTGTGGTATGTCGTCCTAATTCACTACCGTCAGAAAGTTCATTAGTCGCAATGTTTTCTTCATGAGGAAGAATTCTTGAAATTATCGAAGATTTACCTACTCCTGATTGCCCTACAAAAACATTAATCTGATGGTTCAGGCTTTGTTTAAGCTGTTCAAACCCTATGACGTCGTTGTTATGAGTCATAATTATAGGATAACCTAAGGCTTGATAATCATTGATTACTTGCGATCTCAGATCATCACAGGGGAGATCGGTTTTATTCAGCACAATAACCGCGTGAAGATGGAGGAGCTCGGCCATGATGAGGTAACTGTCGAGCAATGGCCAACTGATTTCCGGTTTAGGAGCAATAACAATGATGAGTTGCGTGATATTTGCTGCCACAGGTTTTTTCAAACCGGCGCTGGTTGGTCTTGCCAGGATACTACCTCTGGGATACAGGCTGACTACTACGCCCTGTTTAACTCCTTCTGTTTGCCAGACAACGCGATCACCAGCAACCAAAGTATCTAGATTGGGTCTGATTGAGCAGCGAATTCGATTGCCCTGGTTGTCTTCAATTTCTACATGCCTGCTGAATCGAGTAATAACGAGGCCATCAGCCAAAGAGTCAGGATTGTTTTCTTTTGCCTCTTGATAATTCTGCTGTATTTTTTCTATGCGTACTGATTGTTGTTTATTGATTCGTCTTTTACTCATGGTGTCGATCTATACTATAATTGTTTCGTTTATTAATGATACAGTATGAAGGTAAATCATATTTAATGAAAGTCTACTTGGTGGGTGGTGCCGTTCGGGATCAATTATTGGGTATTCCGGTTAAGGAACGTGATTGGGTTGTTGTTGGTTCAACTCCGGAACAATTGCTAAAAAAGAAGTTTAGACAGGTGGGTCGTGATTTTCCAGTGTTTTTACATCCACAAACCAATGAAGAATATGCTTTGGCAAGAACAGAACGAAAATCTGCTCCGGGATATTATGGTTTTGACTGTGATTTTAGTACCTCGGTCACCCTTGAAGAGGATTTAGCTCGTCGTGATTTAACCATTAATGCGATGGCAATGGATGAACTGGGCAACTTAATTGATCCTTATAATGGACAACAGGATATCAATAACAAAATATTACGCCATGTTTCGCCTGCTTTCATAGAGGATCCGGTACGAGTTCTCAGAGTCGCCCGTTTTGCTTCCCGATTTCATAGTCTTGGTTTTACCCTGGCCAATGAAACGCGATCGTTAATGTATGCGATGGTTAAACGAGGTGAATTATCTCATTTGGTTCCAGAACGTGTCTGGCAGGAATTTCAAAGGAGCCTGGAAGAAAAGAATCCTGAACAGTTTATTACTACCTTGCGTTCGTGTGGTGCTCTGGGAGTGATTCTTCCTGAAATTAACTCATTATTTGGGGTGCCCAATCCTTATCACCACCACCCGGAAATAGACAGCGGTGTTCATAGTTTATTAGTCTTGCAATCTGCTGTAGCTTTAAGCCCTGATCCTATTATTCGTTTTGCGGCCTTAGTGCATGATTTAGGTAAAGTAATGACGCCAATACGCGAATGGCCAAAACATTATAGACATGAAGACTCTGGGGTGGCTGTTATAGAAGCTTTGTGTATGCGATTGCGAATACCCAATGATTATCGTGTTCTGGCTGCTCTTGTCTCAAGATTTCATTTGACCATTCATCGCATATTTGAATTGCGTGCCAATACCATAGTGGATCTATTGGAACGTACAGATGCCTTTCGAAGACCTCATTTGTTTCATAATGTACTTATCGCGTGCCAGGCTGATGCAGAAGGACGTGGAAGACCAGTAGACTATAAGCCAATGGAATTATGGTCTAAAATTTTATCCGAATGTGTTAAAGTAAACCCCAAAGAATTAATAGCGCAAGGTTATGAAGGAAAAGCCATCAAGGAGGCTCTGCATGTACGTCGCGTAGCCTGTGTAAAACAATTACTAAATTCCTGGAAATGAAATGAAAAATAATCAAAATTTAATATGGATAGATTTGGAAATGACAGGGTTGGAGCCTGAGCAGGATAGAATTATAGAAATGGCCACTATCGTTACTGATCCTCACCTGAATATTTTAGCCGAAGGACCTGTTATTGCTGTATCACAACCTAAATCGTTAATTGATGGAATGGATGCCTGGAATACGAAGCAACATAATCAGTCTGGATTGGTTAAACGGGTATTGGAAAGTCAAATTGGTGAAGCTCAGGCAGAACAATTGACCATCGATTTTTTGAAACAATATCTGGATAAAGGTAAATCACCTATGTGTGGGAATAGTATTTGCCAGGATAGACGATTTTTATATAAATATATGCCTGAACTCGCTGCTTTTTTTCACTATCGAAATCTGGATGTAAGCACTTTAAAGGAACTGGTTATTCGTTGGAGACCAGAGTTATTGAGTGGATTGGTTAAAGAATCCAAACATCTTGCTTTAGACGATATTAAAGATTCAATTAACGAGTTAGCGTATTATCGTCAGCATTTCATCAACTTGCCGGAAGTAACAAAATGATACAAAGAGAACGACTGGAGCTGCCTAATGGCGCGAATAAATTATTATTACATTCCTGCTGCGCGCCATGCTCTGGAGAGGTAATGGAAGCATTGGTCTTTTCAGAAATTGAATTTGCCATATATTTTTATAATCCCAATATTCATCCGGTACAAGAATATGAAATCAGGAAACAGGAAAATATAAAATTTGCTGAAAAGCATAATATTCCTTTTATCGATGCTGATTATGATAAAGATAACTGGTTTGAGCGGGCCAAGGGATTAGAATGGGAGCCTGAGCGTGGTAAACGATGCACCATGTGTTTTGATATGCGTTTTGAACGAACTGCTTTATATGCACATGAGCATGGGTTTCCAGTTATTTGCAGTTCATTGGGAATATCGCGTTGGAAAGATATGAACCAAATTAACGACTGTGGTGTTCGTGCAGCAAGTCATTATCCGGAGCTGGTGTATTGGACTTATAATTGGAGAAAAAATGGCGGATCTGAACGCATGTATGAGATCGCCAAACGGGAAGAGTTTTATAAACAGGAGTATTGTGGATGTGTGTATTCATTAAGAGACACCAATGCCTGGCGAAAACAGAAAACTCGTGACAGAATTAAAATAGGGATTAATTATTATACCGATGAGCAGCAACAATAAGGAACATTATGAGTAAGCATTCGCATGAGGGATCAGATAACCATCATGACCATCATGGTCATAGTCACGGTGAGGTAACGTATAATAAGTCCTTTTTAATTGCGATTATTGCGAATAGTGTCTTTGTGGTTCTACAGATTGTCTATGCTTATATAGCCAATTCGACCAGTTTATTAGCCGATGCGTTTCATAACTTAGGTGACGTTCTGGGTTTGATTCTGGCTTGGATTGCTATAGGTTTAATGAGTCTTAAACCGACAAAAAAAGCAACTTATGGTTTGAAGAAAACGTCCATATTGGCCGCTTTGGTTAACGGTGGGTTACTGATTTTTACTTGTGGGATAATTGCCACTGAGGCAGTGTATAAATTAATGTCTCCTACGGAAATCCAAGCGGTGTCCGTAATGATTGTTGCGGGGATTGGAATTATTGTAAATGGTACTACTGCCTTATTATTTTTGCGCGGATCCGATGATCTCAACATACGAGGGGCTTATTTGCATTTGTTTTATGATGCTCTGGTTTCTGTTGGTGTGGTTTTTTCTGCTGCATTATTGTATTGGACTGGCTGGTTGTGGATAGATCCGGTGGTGGGCATATTGATTGCTCTCGTGATTCTAAAAGGAACCTGGTCGTTATTTGCGGATAGTTTCAGATTAATTATTGACGGAGTTCCCAGAGCGATTTCCTGGGCTGCTGTAAGCGAGTTCCTGATTTCCTGGCCAGGGGTTCAGAGTATTCATGATTTGCATATCTGGGCTATGAGTACTAAAGAAAATGCTTTGTCAGTACATCTCTATATGCCTAATGATTTTCTAAGTGACGAATCTCGAGCAGAAATGGTTGAGCAGTTGAGAAAACAATTCGGGATTCAACATGTGACGATTCAGACTGAAAAGACGGAAAAGGATTGTAATGATGCCTGTCATTCACCAATGTCCTGGATTTAATGGATTAAGGACTTACAAAATTTCCAAATCTTTTCGTTAAAAGGAATTGAGCGTAAGTCATGAGATTGTTTCTTGATACGCTAGTTTTGGTAACCGACTTGAATTTGAATGTCATTATTGAGATTTGTATTATCGATAAATCGATTGATAGTTCTGTATCCTCATAACCTCCTCCTTTTGAGCATTGCCATTAAGTTAAGTGGTTATTGTGAATTGACTATTTTCGTAGCCTGTATTAGCGAAGCGTAATACGGGGAGGGAAATAATGGAGTTTGAGGCCACTTAAATCCTGTATGACGCTTTGCTAATACTGGCTACTCTGGCTGGATCGTCATAACCTCCCTGTTTTGAGGAGGTTGCCTACTAAGGCTTATTTATCGCTAATGCCAATCCCTTTCTGAAACTCTGACATGCCAGAAAAGAGTCGTTCAGTTTTTCATAAAGTTTACCCAGTTCATTGTAAGCTGATGGAGTTGGGTTCAATTCATTAGATTGTTCCAGATATTGTTTCGCTTTTCCCCACAAATGTTGGGCCATACAGAGTCGACCTAAACATAAATACAAGGGAGCTGAATGAGGATTTTTTTTAAGTAATGATTCAGCAAAGGATAATTGATGTTCATCATTATAAAACAAACCATAGAGCTCAATGAGATGAGAATCAAATTCTTTGCGAAGACAGCGTCTTAATAATGCTTCTGCCTGGGCATAGTCTTGCTTTCCGTATAAGTAGCGGACATATTCAGTAACTATCTCGGAATTATAAGATAAAGATTTGGGGAGCGAATTAAAAAGATTGGATACCGCTTCGGATTGATGTTGTTTGGTTAAATCTATTATTGCTTGCTGATAGGTGTTTTTTTGTAATTGATCAAAAGCACTATCGGAAATCACATGATTTTTTTTTAAATCGGGTAAAAGTGCTATTAATTGAGGCCAATCCCGGACTTCTTCATACAGGTTCATCAACAATTTCAAAACATAGGGGTGGCGAGGCGCCAGGTCTTGTAGATGTCGTAGCGTTGCTAATGCTTGCTCCCATTGATGATTTGCAAGCTGCAGCTGTGCTTGGGTTAACTCCACCGCAATTTTAGCTTCTGGCATTGATTGTTGGGCTTCTCGTAAATAATGGTCTCGTAATTGACTGTCTCCCATTTTTTGCGCGGCTCGGGCAGCAGTTAAATAATTAAGCAGAGGAGTGTCTGTATTAGGTAAGGCCTGGATTAAATGATTTTTTGCTTTTTGCCAGTAGCCTTCGCTGTATTCAATTAATCCTTTCCGGGTTGTCGCTTGGGCTTTTTGAGCTAACCGTCGGGTATTCCATTTGCTCAGGGCTCCGGGGGTTCTTGCTATTTTATGACAAAATTGTAAAAAAATATGCAGTATCATAAATAAGAAAAGCAGACCAAATAGTGTTACCCATAAAGTAGTTTCGATAGTCCAGTGATTAATTGCAATTAATACATAGCCAGGATCGTAATTGAGTTGAATTCCCAGATATACCGAACCTAATAAGATTATAAAAGCAACGAGAATTCGTATCATTATCAGTTCACTCCTTTCTCGCTGTTATTTATTGGATTGTCATGTGATTCATTACTTTCAATGATCTGATTAAGCTGGGGCAGGGCAGAACCTGTAACTGGTTTTTCCTGTATTATTTTAACGTGCTGTAATTCTGTTATTTGATTTAACAAAGCAGCCGTATCTTGCGCTTTTTCATCAAAAATTCTTTTGATGTTATTACTGGCTTGTGTTAGTGCAAATTGATATACAGTCGGATTGTTATTCAGTATTGCCCATTGCGCTTCCTGGAGATTCAGTCGAATGTTCTCTTTTAATGCGGATTCGAACAAGGGGGACATAAGTGGTTTGATGTTTTCATCGGTGCGGCGGACAATAACCACTTGTTCTAATAATTTGAGACTGTTTTTTAACCGTGCTTTCCAGGTTGAGGAATCAGATGATTGAGACAACTCCGTCTGGCCTGTTACTTTATTTCGTTCTAGTGGTGATTGGACGGTCAGATTGCTGACACTGAGTTGTGCCGCATCCAGCTGGCTGAGTAATCCTGGAATATCAACAGTTGGTACTGCCTTTAACTGGGCAATCTCTTTAGCGATTACTTGTCGAATATCAAAAATCTGAGGGGTGTTTAATTGACTTAACAGTTTATCGGCTTGCTGAAGCAGGGAGATCGATGCGTTATAATTATCGCTCCAGTGAGTATTGATTTGCGCTAATTCCAGGTAATATCGTGCTTTGAGAAGGAGCCAGTCCTGATTTTGATACAGGCGTTGTTTCATGGCAATTTGCAGTTCTTTATTTAAGCCATCAATTCGGATTTGCAAGTTGTTGTGTGCTTGTTGTATTTTATTTTCTTTCTCAGTAAATTGATCCTGGATGTTGGATTGATTTTGCTCTAAATCTTCAACTTGGCTCATCAGGGTCTTATTTTCATCTACTAAATGCGTTTGTAATCTTTTATTGATCTGATTGTTATAAAGATTAATAACAATAGCGACAATGGCAATAATCAGGGCAGTACTTGATAGTAATGAATTGTTTTTGTGAGTGGTCAAATTATCGTGCTCTTGTACTGGCTTATCAGGCTCACTCTCTGAGTTATGGAGTACTTGAGTAGCTTCTTTTTTTTCTTCTTCATTGCTATTTGCCATGGATTAATCCTTGATAATAATCAAACAATGTACTCATCATCCTGTCAGGATGGCTAATTATAATCTTTGTAATACCACTTAATGCCGCTGAGTTAGCAAGTCGCTCACTAAGAACAATAGCGGGTTTGTTTTTCAGCCAGTCATGTGCCTCTTTGCAGAACATCTTAAAAAGGTTATGCATGGACTGTTCACTTGTTAACAGTATAATATCCACTAAATCCTCGCGCCATAACGAATTGATCAATTGATGATGAACTTCGGGCATTACTCGTTTGTATACTGCCAGGCTGCATAAATTGGCTCCCTTTTCTATTAGAGTTTGTTCAATAAGCGGCCTTCCTCCTTCCCCCTTAAATAATAGCACGGTTTGATTTTTTAATTGTTGTAAACAATGAAGTGCTAACAAATGTTCGCTATCAGGCACATCCGGAATGTCATTGATTTCAATATGAAACTTACTCAGCTCTTTTGCGCTTCCCTTGCCAATTGCGATGACGTTAATATGTTTTGGCCACGCGATATTATGACGGAATAATTGAGTAAAACAATAATGCACCGCGTTAGCGCTGATAAATATAGCCTGACTCACGTTTTTTAAGTTGGGTAATGAGTTTATCCATGGAACTTCCGATTCAACGATTTCTAGAGTAGGACATGCAATGGCTATTCCACCGGCTTCAGTAATTGCGCTATTGAGCGCGTAGGCCTGTTTTTGGGGTCGAGTATTCAAGACGCGAAGCCCATGCAGTGACTGACTCATTCTGACAGAGTATCCAGTAATTTTGCCGCTCCTCTGTTTAAGAGATTTTGACTGCATTGCATGGCTAATTGATGTGCCTGTTCCATTGTTCCTGTTTGAGTATCGTCGATGAACAGAGAGCCAATCGGATTTAAAATCTTTGCTTTCAACTGCAGTTGGCTGTCGGAGATCATTTTACAAAAAACAGCTAACGGTACATGACAATTACCACCGAGTTGAGCATTGACAGTTCGCTCAGTGTGAACACAAAGTGAGGAAACCGGATCATTTAAAATGCCAATTATCTTTTGAATGTCCTGATCATCGGATCGGCATTCAATACACAAAGCGCCTTGACCGCACGCGGGTAACATGATGTCGTCTGATAACAGCTCGGTAATGGATTGTTCTAGTCCCATACGCTCAAGGCCGGCTGCTGCCAGGATAATGGCATCATATTCACCTGCTTCGAGTTTGGCAAGTCGGGTATTAATATTTCCACGTAAGGTTTTGATCTGAAGATCGGGTCTGTATGCTAGTAACTGCGATTGACGTCTAAGGCTTGAAGTTCCCACAATTGCGTTTAGAGGAAGCTCATCACAATGAGTGAATTTCGTACTGACCAGGGCATCATAGGGATTGTGTCTTTTACAAATCGCAGCCAGGCTAAGTCCAGAGGGTAGTTCAGCGGGCATGTCCTTTGTAGAATGGACTGCAAAATCCGCTCTCTTATCCAGTAATGCCTCTTCAAGTTCTTTAACAAATAAACCTTTCCCTCCGGCCACTAATAATTTATCTTTAAGAAATTTGTCGCCTGAGGTTACCATGGGCAGTAATTCGATAGTTAAAGATGGCCATTGTTTTAATAGAGTCTCTCTGACATGGTTTGCTTGCCATAACGCCAGTGGACTTTGACGTGTAGCGATTCGAATGGTTTTTGGCTTCATGGATTATCAGATGCTTGGAAAATAAGCGTTGATAATAGCATTGATTCTTGCTTTCTGCTAAGGGAATGGAGTTAAGTAAGTCTAGAGTTCTAGCAAGACTGGATTGAAGGGTTTATCACGATTAGGCAAGAAGTTCTGCCAGGATAAATGATGATTAATAGCATTGAACCTGGGTTTATTGACGACTCCGATTAAGTCGACTCGGACTTTTTTGCGGAGCGTTGGGAATGAGTTGTCAAAACACTTTTTAAAAAAAGGGAAAAGGATTAGGGATGTGGCAAATTAAGAAAATTGTGAGGCATTTAGATGAATCCATGCAACGAAGCTTATCTAACTCCGCTCATCAATTGGTTGCTGTTGGCGCCATAGCATTTTTAGGGTTTCCATTTTTTTATCTGATTTGGGTGTATTGTTTCCCGCAAGCTTATGAAAGCATGCTATTACGTCTTATTGGCAGTATGTTAGGCCTGGGATTAATGCTGACTCCTTACTGGCCGGCCCAATGGAAGAATTATTTATCCTGGTATTGGTTTTTAACCTTATTGTTTACCTTACCGTTTTTTTTCACCTTTCTTTTTTTGATGAATGAGGCCAGCGTTATCTCAGCAATGTCTTTGCTTTGCAGTGTATTTTTGTTGGTATTGCTCGTCGATTTATTGAGCTTAACCATCGTCTTGAATTTGGGTGTTGGCATGGCTTTAATAGGATATTACTGGCTGTCTCCGCACATTTATTTTGGAGAAGAACACATAGAAATGGCCTTAGTCATCCTTTTTACTATAATAGCAGGCTCTACATTAAATTATAAAACTGCCATGCTGCAACAGCAGCGTTTAGCCGGGATGGCCGCTGCCGCGGGAATGATTGCTCATGAATTGAGAACTCCTTTATTGGGAATTAAAAGTGGCGCTCAGGCCTTGGTTCAATATTTACCCGGATTAATTCAAGGTTATCAACTTGCTAAAGAACATCAGTTGATACTAACTCCTTTGAAAGAGCGGCGATTGCTGCAATTGGAAGGCGTAAGTGATCGTATTGTAAGTGAGATTGATTACGCGAATACTATTATTGATATGTTATTGGTTAAGGCAGGTCGCGAGAACACCATACAGAATTGTATTATGGAAACGTGCTCCATGGCAGATTGTTTGAATGAAGCGATTTCACGATATCCGTTTTTATCACCACGAGAGCGAACTTTAATTTCCTGGGAAGGGGATTTTCAATTTAAAGGATCAAAATTGCTCATGCAGCATGTCTTATTTAATTTAATAAAAAATGCACTCTATATGATAGCAACCGCTCAACGCGGCGAGATTCATATTTGGACTGAATATGGCGATAAATTCAATTACTTACATTTTAAAGACACCGCTAAAGGAATGACCAGTCAACAGGTTTCTCGATTGTTTAATCATTTCTATACCACGACGTTTATGGGGACTGGCATAGGGCTTTCTTTTTGTAAATTAGTGATGAATGGTTTTGGTGGCACTATTAGTTGTGAAGCTGAAGAAGGGCAATATGCTTTATTTAGCTTGAGTTTTCCAATTATGGATTAATTTTAATACTCAGGGATAGAATAATGAAAGGAAATAAGTTACTCCGTTTAGTGCACCTGATCTTTTTTATGTGTTGCTCCAACCTTCTGTTTTCAGGATCTCAGCCTAAATTTACTATTATTCCTACAGTTGCGAATGGCAATATTGTCCAGGTTTCAAGTATTGGTAAAGCAGAGGTAACCTATCTGGTTACTAATAAAACCAAATTGCGCCGTTCGCTGGTGATGACGCCCATCACAGGTATTAGCCTGATTCGTGGTGGAGTTTCTAACTGCGCCGATTCTTTTGTGCTTGACCCTCAGCAGTCCTGTGTATTGAAACTTGAAATTAATGGAAGTCTAATACCCGCGAAAGGATATTTTGGCGGGCCGATTATTTGTAAGAGAAATGACAATGGCTCACCCGATCCCTTTTTATGTTCAGAACCTTCACAACCCCATAGTTTGAATGTCTCTGTTATTTCGCCTGGATTGGGGCGGTTTGAGTTTCGTCAGGGTGGGGTGCCAATTCCTGGAAATACCATAAGACTGGTTTCAATTGACTCAGGGGCTATTGAATTATTTAATTCAGGAACTGGAATCATTCAAAATATAACCCTTTCTTACCCAGCAGGTTATTTTACCAGTACTTGTGGTTCTACTCTTGCTCCCAATCAAGGATGTTTTCTTAATTACACCATTCCTCCCCTCCCTCCTTCGGAAACCCTGTTCATCATCGCGAATGGCCTCAATGCGAGTAATAGCCCACAATCTTTGAAAGTCGTCGTTAATCCAGGATTTGCTCATATCACTAACTCAACAAATGGCAGTGTGACTCAATGTGGTTTTCTACCGAATGGAACTTTTAGTGCGTGTAATGATTCCGGAGTGGGTAATGCGTTTAATGGCCCAGGTGGAATTGCGCTAAATTATAATCTAAACATCGCTTATGTGGTTAATTCACTCGGAGGAACGGTTTCTCGTTGTGTGATGAACAGTAACGGAAATTTTGTTGCATGTACTGACTATAATGGAGGGAGTACACCGTTCGTAAGTCCTGAAAGCATTACTCTGAACAATGCGGGTACTCGCGCTTATGTAACTAATGTGAATTTTGTATCAGTGTGTTCTCTCGATTCGAATGGTGCGTTTATTGATTGTCTTAATGCAGGAGGTACTGGTGTTCCTTTGACTGCTCCATTGGGGATTGTTTTAAATGATCTGGAAACCTTTGCGTATATAAGTTGTTGCGATGAAGTCGTTAAGTGTTTAATAAAATCTGATGGAACGTTTGGACTTTGTGTTGATTCAGGTCCTGGTAGCATTTTTACCTTGCCTAATGGCATTACCCTTAATAAACGAAATTCTATTGGCTATGTGGCCAATCAGGGCAGTCCTGGAGAAGGCATCTCATTATGCGCCATTTCAGGGGGGAATTTTACTGCGTGTACTTTATTCACATCCTCGTTATTCCAGAATCCGACTGCAATAGAATTAAATAATTCAGAAAATTATGCTTATGTCACTGATCTGAGTAATGTTGTATTGGTATGCAGGATGAACGCTAATGGTGGTCTTGTAGGTTGTGTTGATTCAGGAGCCGTCTTTAATGGGCCATTCGGAATTGCGTTATCACGTTAACAGTTTAACCTCGGAATTTAACGGCGTCATTTTAGATGGAGTTAAAATGACGTCGTTATTTAACTTGTCGGTTTATAATGTTTTTAGGACTGTGATGCACGTAATGATAGGGCAATAAAAATATAGGTCCAACCATTGACTATCATGTCGATGGCAATAAATAGTCCAATTACCCAGAGAGCGCTAGCTGGCCATTGCGCTAATATCAGAACCCCAAGAATTATTGCGGTGATACCTGCTAAAAATAACCAACCCCAACCTTTTGATTCTCGCAATACTAAAGCCATAATAATACGTGTGAATCCAATCACGATCAGTACAGCAGCTAAAATACCAGTGATTAAGGTTGATGCCAGGAATGGGTCATAAAATACCAGACATCCTGCTGCAATATACAATACTGCAATTAAAGCCTGCCAGATAATCCCTTTCCATTCTTTATGTTTAAATACATCAATAATATGCGTTATACCGGAGACGACCAGAAGTGCGCCAAAAAAATACATACTTACCAGGGTTAAACCAACCACCATACCCAGACCGATACAGCCTAAGAATAGAAAAAGTATTCCCAGTCCTAAAATCCAACCCCAGTTACGTTTCAATTCACCAACTATTGGTTGGTAAACTTCTTGCGAATTAGCCATAAAATATCCTTATTAAATTACCCGATTGAAAGCAGCGATGACTTCGAATTTAAGAAATTTGAAATGAAGTCACTTTAATATAGACTAATTATCAATATGTTGTCGAATGTTCTCTGTGAGTATATCTGGGTTTCTTTCTCGGTTGAAATGAGTCAATAATCTTGAAACCAATTAAAAAAAGGTAATCCACATTGATTGATGCATATAAATCGCAAATGATTTGGCTAAAGTAGTCAATCATGATATTTTATAGGCAGGTTTGCAGCTTGTGTGTGGATTTGATTTATAAAGGATTTTGTGCGTTTCAATAGGATTTGTTTTCGTATCGTTTTGCTCAGGAGGAGCTATGCAACATTTCTCTATACCTACCTGTTACTTCCCAAGTACTGCGGTATTTGTAGATGATAGTCGCGATTTTTTGCTCAATTTTGTTCTGCATTTAGATGAGGGATTGGCCTATCGTGTCTTTGATTCTCCATTTAATGCGTTGGAATGTATCCATAAAAAGCGTTGTGAATTGGAACTATTGAGTCAGCGCTGCATCAGTGAATATACAGAAGCCAAAAATTGTCCCTTGACTAATCATACTATCAATCTGGATTTAGCTGCGATACACGCTGAAGTGTATAATTCGAGACGATTTTCGGAAATATCCGTAGTGATTGTCGATTATGCCATGCCGGGAATGGATGGTTTGGAATTTTGTAGACGAATTGAAGATACCAATATAAAAAAGATCCTGTTAACAGGCCAGGCCGATGAAAAACTTGCAATTGAAGCCTTTAATGAAGGATTAATACATCGATACATTAAAAAAAGTGATCCTGATGTTGCTGGTCTGATAATCAAGAGCATTCATGATTTGCAATTGCAGTACTTCCAAAGTATGTCCGATATGGTCGTGCGTATGCTCTCAGTAACCTCGCCAAGCTGTCTCCATGATAAAAAATTTGCTGAATTGTTTTGGGATTTATGTAAAAAGAAAGGGATAGTGGAATTTTATCTTGCTGATAATTCAGGTAGTTTTTTCATGCTGGATGATGACGCCAATATCAGTTTTTTAATTGTAAAAAATGAAGCCGATATGCGTCTGCATTATGATTTGGCTTTGGATAATGGAGCCAGTGAAGAGGTTTTGGACCAATTACTCAGTGGTGAGAAAATCCCTTGCTTTTGGCAGTCAAATTCTGTGACCCCGCAATGGAATGAATGGACCAATTGTTTAGTGCCTGCTCATAAATTTGTTTCTGATGAAACCTATTATTATGCTTATGTGCAAGGTGCTGTATTGTTTGATGTTCGCCTGGATAAAATTTTATCCTATCACCAATACCTTGAAGAGTTGGATGCGGAGGAAATGTTCCTGACTTAATAGACAGGTGATGGGTTAACGCACTCTATTTAAAATCTGAATTGATTAGGGGGTGTTGGTTGAGAATAAATAGATCAATTGTCAACACTCCTTTAATCGAACACCAGTTTTATAATCAGTTTTGTTGATAATTGAAAAAAGGAATATCTCGTTTATGCTCTGCTAACTTGAGTAAGCAGTCTATCACTCGAATCAGATCCTTTTTTTCGTGATTGGAGCTGATGGATAAACGTATCAATGTTTTATTTTTTGGGGTGGCTGGCGAACAAAATACAGCTCCAAAAATATCTTCTTTTTCCAGTTCATTGCGTAACCAAATCGTATTGGCTTCGTTTCCCGTCATGATTGGAATAATTTGTGATTTAGTGTAACCGATATTAAAACCGTGTATTAAGAGGGCTTCTCGTAAAAACGTGGCATTGGCATGTAGTTTTTCTCGACGCCACTCTTCCCGGGAGATAATCTCCAGTGAAGATGAAAATCCAGCCAAATCATGAGGAACCAGTGCGGAACTAAATATTGCCGGAAGTGAGGAGTAGCGTACAAATTCAATTAGCCGTTTTTTTCCCGCAATTAATCCACCTCTACCTGAAAAAGCTTTCGCCAAACTTGCCGTTATGACATCAACTTGATCGGATAGACCTAATTCGGTAACCAATCCTTTTCCATTTGGACCATAAGTTCCGAGTGAGTGCGATTCATCAACAATTAACAAGCAATTGTATTTTTTTGCAATTTTGACAAATTCTGATAGTGGACTGATTGTTCCTGTTGTACTGTATATGGAGTCAATTGCAATAATACCTGGGCCATGCCGCTCCAATCTTCTGCATAATGACTCTATTGAATTATGGTGAAACGGAATGGGTTTGGCATTAGCAGCTTTTACACCAGCCCAAAACGACATATGTGTATAAAAATCCAAATAAACCGGTGTGTTTCGTTTGGCCAGAGCCTGAATGATACCTACATTTGAACACCATCCTGACTGGGTAAGTAAGCTTGAGGGATAATTCAAAAATGCGCTAAACCGTTTTTCGCAACTATCCAGCAACAAACTATTATTACTTAAAAATACAGCTGATTGCATTTGGCCATTACCGTGCTTTTGCATGGCGTCCATCTGAGCATTAATCAATTCAGGGTGCTGGCTGATATGTAAATAATCATTACTTGAAAAAATAAGTGCGGTAGGAGTAGGTGTTTTTCCATTAAGAATATGCCTTCCTTGCCAAGATTTTTTCACTCGATCTTCAAAGTAATGCTCCATCGCATCATTGATGAAATCAGGATAGTGTTCAGTTTCTACTCCAGCTTCCCAATTCGATGACTCTGAATTATTAGTTTCTGTATTGTTATCTTGAATTCCCATCCCTAACTCAGATTCTTGTCCATTGGCGGCAGTGTAACATGGCTTTATCAGTTCCCCCAATAATCCTGTTCATTGGTATGAAAAGAGACGCAAAAATGCTTGAAGGCAGGGATACGTCCGCAATGCAAAATCAGCATTTATTTCTATAATATTCATAGAGCATAATTTGATTGGATGGGGTAAAGCAAATGGCAGAATATTTGCTGGATATAGCGAGTGAATCATCCTCGTTGATATTTTTTCAGAATCTGGTACCCGGAACACAGGAGTCCCCTTTTATTGATCGTTATAAGAGTGCGTGTTTGAATGATGAAAGTGCAATGACTCAGATGAGAAAACAATTGTTGAATGAGTTTCCTCCTGTTTTGTCATTTAACCATCAGCAGAAAAAGAAATTTTATGAAGAAGAGGCACGGAATTGTCAGCAATTTTGTTGTGGAGGGATGAGCCTTGATAGTGATTTGAAGGGAAATAGTTTTCTGGAACCAAAAGATCATTATATGCTGTCTATTGGTAATGGAACACTCTACGAAGGAAGCCAGGATCAAATTAAAGACGAGATGCAAACTGATGTACGTCAAGAGCAATTCGGTAGTGCCAAGCAAGATCAATTAATATCGAGTATTAAACATTTTGATGACCTCGTCGCTCAACGTGATCAAAAACCTTCAACATCGAAGACGTCTGAATTGGGGTAAAAATCTGAAAAGTATACCCACAATCCTTTTAATACGAAGCCTGATCCATTTACGGATCAATGAGAAAGATGGAAACAATCAGTTAGAACATTGTACTCTGGACGTCGATTTGTAACATGATGTGTTTACATGCCACCGATTGGTTGGCGGCATGTAGGTGTTATTAGCTGTTAGCCTGCAATCATCTTATCGATAAGAAATTGCAATCATTCACTAAGTTAATCAAGCACGAACCTGTATACCAATGTAGGGTCCATAATAAGTGACATAATTTAATCTCAATGGATCATTCGTACTCGATGCCGCGCGCCTGCCATTCATATCACTGTAATAAATGATTTTAAACCCTCCTGAAATCCCTGCATCATATTTACGAAAAACCGCAGGGATACGGTATAAAAGACCGAGATCGAAAAAGCCGTAAGGCACTAGCCGATCGCGATTAAAACTTTGAAAATCGACAAAATTGATCGGTTGAGCAGGCGCATCATTAATGTCTCCTACCGTTCGCATATCCGACTGACCGACGATAAAACCAAGAGTCACATCATTTTTAAGGATGAGCCTATCCAACAAAGGATACTGGCTTTCAAGACCAATCACAGGGCCAATCCCTTTAAAATTACTCGTGAGTCTATGGGTAAACGAACCACCTATCCGAGAAAACCGTTGAATCAGTCGATCATTTTCATCAACGTAATGAAGTCCAGTATAAGGTCTTAACCGCCAACCTGTTTGGGTGGCGTTAACAACTGCACCGAAGGTTAATTCATAATTATTGAGATCGAAAAGAACGTTTCCAGAAGCCTCATCAAAAAATGTACCGGACACAAGAGTGGCGTTAACTACCAACATGGCATTTGGGGCCGCAATAGAAGAACCCTTCTCATGATTAAAATGCGTTGTTCTGAATTGAATATCGGCATGGTGGGCTGCTAAATCATACTTGACAAATGCCGACCAGGATGGTTCATAAGAGGTATTGACATAATTACCGTTCGCAGCCACGATAGCAGGGGTTACAAAGACCATTTTCGTCGCATAATCAATCATCGCACCGTCAGGTCTTAAAAATGATAGTTCACCGCCAATGGTCCATCGACAAGAGGATCCAGACGAGCAATCGTCTTTTTGCAGGCCCATTTCTCCAGCAGTCCCTGTCATTATGAAGGACAACAAAAGTATTCCTAGTACATACTGTTTCATCTGTGTAAAAACTCCCTATTTTCCGTGGCCAAACGTCACATCATTTACTGTCTGTGTAGCGTTCTATCTCATTTAAAATCGGTTTTTCTAAGCTTATACTGCCTTAAAAGCCAATCAAAATGGCGGGAGGAATACTAACATAAACATTAAGTTGAGTCTTGAAACTTGTTTCCAATTTTTTCCTCGTGTTTTGTCATGTACCGATCAGTTGAAAAGAATTTTTTTGAAGAAGAGGCACGGAAGCGTCAGGATTTTTATGCATACTTCTTTAAATGATGCTGGAAAAAAACGTCACTTGTCGGTATGATTTTTAAATTGTAATCTTGAGGGCGCATCCATGAGGTTGATTAGCGTAGCGCTGTTGACAGTTTGTTCATTTTCAATTTTTGCTTTGGATGATATAGACAGACAGGAAATACAACAAAGAATTCAACCCATAGGTAAAGTGCGTGTTCAGGATCAGGGTAATGATACTTCTAAATCCGTGACAGAAGATGAATCAACGGCTAAAGTTCAAACCAAGGAGCCTGGTCAGGAGACTTACGAGCGCTATTGTATTGTTTGCCATCGTGACGGATTAGCGGGGGCGCCAAAATTTCGCGATACAACCGATTGGGGACCTCGATTATCCGGTAGAACAATCGATGAATTGGTCGCCTCAGCAATAAAAGGATTGAATGCTATGCCACCAAAGGGAACTTGCGTTGAATGTACCGATGCAGATCTTAAAGCTGCTATCCAGTATATGTTGCCAAAATCATGACTAAATTTGCCTATAGAAAAACTCAATCGTTTCTTGCATTAATTACACTTTTTGTATTAATGTCATCCTTTTATTTTCAATATATTGTGGGACTTCAGCCTTGTCCTTTATGTCTAATGCAACGTATTTGTGTTTTTTTGTTATTGGGCATTATGGGGTTGAGCCTCGGCACTCTGAAAAAGGCCCATTTTGTTAGCTTTTTGCAGATTATAGTGGCCTGCGCCGGGTTATTTTTTTCTTTAAGGCATCTATGGTTGCAGTCATTACCTGCTGGTCAAGCTCCAGCCTGTATGCCTGGTTTGGATATATTAATACGTTACTTTCCGTGGCAAACTGTAGCTAAAGCCTTATTTTGGGGGTCAGGAGATTGCGCAGAAACCTCCTGGAGCATGTTGGGAATTTCCATGCCGGGTTGGGCTGCCTTGTATTTTCTTTTTATGGCCATTACAGGACTATTCTTGTTTTTACGAACGCGCTCTTCAATTTATTAACTGGTAATAATGATTTGATTTGGCTATGATTGCTCTTTTTTTGAGTTATCTCTTTTAGATGAATAAATTTTCTTGCGAAGTGCTTTACCGGCATGCCGGCACTAAAGCACGTGTTACCCGTGTTACGACCCCTCATGGCGAGTTTATCACTCCGGTGTTTATGCCCGTGGGAACTCGTGCAGGAGTAAATAACATGACTCCAAGAGAATTATTAGCAGCAGGCAGTCAGATTATTTTAGGTGGTAATACCTATCATATGCTGTGCGCTCCCGGGATGACCGTTATTAAACAGGCGGGTGGTATGCATCCGTTTATGGGATGGCATGGTCCCATGTTAACCGATAGCGGTGGTTTTCAGGTGTTCAGTTTATCCAAAAATAAAGAGATTTGTACTATTGATGAGGAAGGGGCTCATTTTAAACTTCCTGGCAGCCAGGGTTTGATTCATATGACTCCAGAGATGTCGTTGGAAACACAAAAAATCATTGGCGCAGACATCATCATGGCCTTTGATCAATGTACTCCCGATAGTTGCTCCAAAGATGAAGTCGCTCATATTATGTCTCGTACCCATCGTTGGTTAAAACAGTCCGTGAATTATCATCTTGAGCATCCAGATTCACGTTATGGGAATCAACAAGCTTTATTTGGTATCGTTCAAGGTGGTATTTTCGAGGATTTACGACGGGAATGTGCTGATTTTGTTGCTTCAATGAATACAGACGGTATTGCAATTGGTGGTGAGACTATTGGTTTTGATATGAAAACCACAGTTGAGGTTATCCGTTGGGTTCGCGATTTCTTACCTGAAAATAAGCCTCGTTACACTATGGGCGTAGGAATGTCGCCGCAGGATCTTTTGGATGTAGTTGCAGAGGGAATTGATATGTTTGATTGTGTTGCTCCGACACGCAATGCGAGGCATGGGGCTTTATATTGTGGTGAGTTGGTACAAGAGGGGAATTGGTTACGTTTTTCCAGTGAATATGAGAATGAACGAATTCAAATAAAAAAGTCATGTTTTGCCAATGATTTGTCCCCGGTAATGGCGAGTTGCTCTTGTTATACCTGCCTCAATTATTCACGGTCGTATTTACATCATTTATTTAAAAGAAAAGCCAATTTATTTACGGCTCTTGCCAGTATTCATAATATCCATGTACTACATGATGTTTGTGCTAAAATGCGGGCTTTGGTAATAAATTCGTAACTGCTCACTAACCTGGGGAATTTCATCATCATGAACGAAGTGAAGCGGGCGCAAAGCCGGTTTCAGAAAATATGCTTCTTTCGAGATGACATCTACCGGACTTATGGAGACGTTACATCAATTCCTAACAATTTAAGATTTAACAGGAGATATAATGGTTGTAATTAGCACGTCTAAAGGTGATATTCATTTACAGTTAGATACAGAGAACACTCCAGGAACAGCAGAAAATTTTCTGAAATACGTTCGAAGCGGTTTTTATAATGATACGATTTTTCATCGGGTTATCGACGGATTTATGATTCAGGGCGGAGGCTTAAATGCGGATATGCAGCAAAAGTCAACAGAAGAACCCATCAAAAATGAAGCAAAAAATGCCAAACCAAATAAGCGTGGAACTATAGCAATGGCACGTACTATGGATCCACATTCTGCGACTGCTCAATTTTTTATTAATGTCGCGGATAATGGTTTTCTTAATTACAGTGGCGACCATGCCCAAGGTTTTGGATATTGCGTATTTGGTGAAGTGGTTGATGGCATGGATGTTGTTGATGCGATTGCAAAGGTAAAAACAGGACAGAAAATGGGGCATGGAGATGTACCTGTAGAAGAAGTAAGCATTATAGCAATTAAAGAAGTTGAATAAGCAATTTAATTGTCTTATTTCAGGTGTTGCGGTAACAAGGATGAGATTATTGAATTTGTGTTTCCGGGGAGATTGTTTTTCGGATACCTTAGAACTCTGCAGCAGGGCGAATTAGTTTCGCCCCGCAACATGCCTATGTTATTGATTGGGTCTAAATAAGCGGTTCAAGTTATTTCTTTTTCCGCTTTTTTATACTCTCTGAATAATCAAATATGGGTATTTCTATATGAAAGAAAATTGCCAATAACCGTGCAGTAAAAATACTGATTAGAGTGATAATGATATTCAGGTTATGAGGAACCTGAAAATGAGCAAGAGTAATAAACAATACCGCGCCAGCAAGAGCAATGACGGCATACAATTCTTTTCTTAGTACTAATGGAATGTCATTGCATAGAATATCCCGCAACATTCCTCCACAAATACCCGTTAACATCCCACTGATTACGGCTACGCTGGGCGGCATTCCGTGAGCAAGGACTTTTTGCGTTCCAATAATAACGAATGCGGATAGCCCCAGGGCATCAAGAATTAAAAATACTTTCATGATTCTGACAAGGGAATGAGCGATAAATATGGTCAGAAATGCGCATAATGAGGTATATAATAAATATTCCGGATGAGCGACCCAGGTTATCGGGTAGGTGTTAAATAGCGCATCTCGTACTGTACCACCACCTAAGGCAGTAATACAGGCTATAAGCATCACACCAAAAAAGTCCATTTTTTTTCGTCCGGCAGCTAATGCACCAGTTATAGCCTCTACACAAATGCCCAGGAGGAACAGGTAATGGAGTAACATAGGATTCACTGTTATGAAAAAAAACAATGATAACACTATTAAAACAAATGGCGAAATACTGTACTTCAACTAGAATTATAGATAAAGAGAACTATTTTCTACCTGGAGCACCTTGATGGAACCCGATACTCAAAATGAAGCGCCATTGGCTCAGTCAACACACGATGTAACCATTCCTGAGAACATTATTAACCTTGAACGGAATTTAAGGGGTTTGCGTGCAGAAATTGATGTAAAAATCCATAATTTTTCTGCTTATGAGGGTGAGAATCGAGTCGCCTATTTAACCAGCCTGGACTCCATTGCAAAAGAACTGGACAGTGCCATAGAGGGTATAGAGACTCTAGTCGGTCTGGTGAACACTCAAAGTGATGAAGAAAAACAGACCTTTTATCAAAGTGAAACCATGCAGAAATTTTATGGGATAGTGACTGAGCAATTAAATGAAATGTCGCAATTAAGGAAGAAACTCTAATTCATCAGACGTGTTAATCATTTATTATCTTGTCTTTGAGACTGCGATAATGACCAGTTCAGGTCTTACGAAAAACGCCCCAACTCCTTGTTAAACAGTGCTTTCTTTGACTGTAGGGTTGTTCGTAAGCTCTTTTGTTAACTCGCTTAAGATTTTTTATGCCGGTTTTTGATATTGAACAGTAAAAACAGGGTTTTCAGAATCCATCTGTGCAATCTGATAATTGTTTCTGCCTTTTCGATAACGACGAGCCAGGGAGCGAACATTAATAAGGACGATAGTCGCCAGTACCATGATAATAATGCCTGGTGAACTGGGCATATGAGTCGTTCTCGCCAGATAATCAGCCAATAGGGGTGGTAATCCAGCGGCCAGACTCGCTGCAACTGAATAGACAATAGAAAGAGCCGTGCAACGTATTTGTAATGGGAACAACTCAGTTAAGAGTACTGTCGAAACACTGTAATAGCAGGCACAGGGAATGGAAATAATTAATTGCATTAAAATAAAGTACCCTGTATTGCCATAATTGATTATATGCATGAAAGGGTAGGTCATAATAAGTAATCCACTGCTGGCAAAAATCAACATTTTTAATCGATCGTGTCTATCTGATAACCAACCAAATAGTGGAATAAGCATGGTGACACACAGTAAAGAGAGAATATTGGACATCATGATCAGGTTACGCGGTATATGGGCATATTGAATGGCGTGCAATGGAATATACAAATAAAAGAAAAATCCTGTTGTAACCGACAAAAACACCGAAAAAAATGCAAAGTAAAACATAAAAGGGTATTTTTTTACAAAATCCAGTGATTGTTTATAGATATCGCGTGTTGAAGGTTTCTTTCTGTTTGCATAGTAAATGATGTAAGCCAGACTCTCCGGCATTTTTGCACGGATAAAGAATCCAATCAGCGTCGTTATTAAGGCAAATAAAAAAGGGATCCGCCATAGATTGTTGAATTCCGGATTGGTATTTGAATAGTAATGAAAAAGCTCTGCAACCAGGCAGGCTACTAAATATCCAGCTTTTACGCCTACTGACGACCAGCATCCTCTAAAACCTCGTTGACTGGTATCCCCGCTTTCAACCAGTAATGAAGAGGAATTTAAAAACTCAGAGCCTAGCGCCATGCTCTGAATTATCCTAAAGGTTAATAAACAACCGGCAGCAAGTATGCCAATCTTATCATAAGCGGGTATTATACCTATTAGGGAGGTGGATACACCCATGATTACAATTGAAGCCATTAGGACATTTTTTCGACCATATAAATCAGAGAGTAGCCCCAGGAAAAACGCACCTATTGGTTTTGCCAGATAGGCGATAAAAATAAGGGATAACATTACCGTTGGTTTCCCTCGGGTATCGCCTAACAGGTTACGGGATAATTCTGCTGATAAAAAATAACAGATGGACATATCGTAAGCTTCTACAACATTTCCCATCAGTCCGCCTAATATTACTTTATTTTGATGTTTCATAATGAACCTGTAGCGGTAAATTTTGCGCAGACACAGCGTCGCAATAATTAAATAGAGGATTAAGCATATTCGAACAGTACTGGCCTATTTTATAAAAGTCATCGTGCTGACTAGTAAACAGTTCTTGAGTGTGTGGGCATGATTTACGGCTTGCCAAAGAATAGATAACGTAATCATTGTCTATTTTAGCAGCCATTGATAACCCGATTGGAAAAGCGTGTTTAATCTGCTTGAGGTAATACAGCTCATCATAACGCTCCGGATCGTATAAGGCTTGCCAGAAAGCCTGTCCTCCCAACTTATACCATTGAGGATTGTAGGTTTGATCAAAATGCCATAGTGAGCTGCTGAATAAATTAAATTCCATCGAGGGGGTGGATGATAAAGACACCAGTTCATTATGTTCATTGATGCGCGTTAGTGCAATATGATGAATTTCATGTATTCCCAACACATCCCTGAATACGTTTGAAAGTTTGCTTTTAAATGCAAATAGAACTTCCAGATGCTGTGGGTGGAGCATCAGTTTACGGCTATTTTCCATGAATACTTCTCTACGTTCCATGCGGATGGCTAAAATGCTTCACTGAAGCCAAAGCCAGGTCAATAATTTTTTTTGACTGCTCTTCGTTGGCGTTGATCAAGCTGACGTCGTTAATCAATTCCATCAAAAATTCAGGCACTTCATGTTCCATTAAATCGCCATTATATAGACATGCTGCTCTTGTGAAAATATAGTGAAGCAAATTTCTGCTGATTGTTAATTTATCTTTCGATAAGCCTGGGTCATTATGAGCATCTCCAAACAATAGCCAGCCAGGGGAAACGTGTAGTTTCGCGGCGATTTCAACAAGTTTCACTGGCTCCGGTATGGCTTCTCCACGCAGATATTTTCGGCAAATTTGAACGGAGTAACCGGTGATTTCAGCTAATTTGTGTATGCATACGCCGGATGTCGAGCGTTGTGAATTAAATCCTGCTGCAATCATTGCATCACGCAAGCGGTAAGCAAACTGTTTTGTTAAGTTAACTTTTTCCATGGGGAGGCAATGTTCCTGATCTCTATATGCTGACTAGAGTGTAACAAAGGGTAACAAAACCTGCAAATAGAGAAATAAATGGAAACTTTTAGTTTCGTTTGGAAATTAATGGTTGACAGAGGAAATCAAATGATTATAATGACCGACGAAACGCATGGAAACAGTTTCAATAGTCCAAACATGGAAGCACGTGATACCGGATGGATCCGGTATCACACCAAAGTCCAATTATGATGGAACAGTGGTATAACCATAGCGGTTAACCTCGCAACCTAATGGCTTGAATGGCTCCCTTCCATTCAGGCCTTTCTATTTTTTGACGGGAAGTTTGAGTTCATTGAGCAATTGAATTAAATTATTTGAAAGCGGAACCCTGATTTGTTTATGGCGACTGCCTTCTCCTCGGATTAATTCGCAATGAGACTTGGGTAATTTGAATAGCTTCGCAACAAATTTAATAAGTTCCTTATTCGCTTCGCCATCTTGTGGTTTGGCATGTAGTGCTATATGCACGTCATTATCGGTAATGGCCAGTAATGCGGATTGCTTTGCATTCGGTTTGGCATAGATGGATAGAGTCACATGATCATTTTCTAGTTTAAACCACATCAATTATTCTGCCTGTTATCTGAATTGTAATTTGTGTTATATATTAGTATAGCGAAATCACTTCGAAGTACTTTAAAGTTGTAGATTAAATGATTTGCTTTATAATACATCTTTATTATATAATTCAAACCTATTTGAATACAGGTCGAATTCTAGGCACGTAGCTCAGTGGTAGAGCACCACCTTGACATGGTGGTGGTCGGTGGTTCGATCCCACTCGTGCCTACCAAGTAACTCGAAAGATACAGTAGAATCTACTTAAAGAGCAGCTGCTGCACTGAATAATAAAGTTTTAACCCTGCTCTGCAGGGTTTTTTTTTGAAATGAAGTGCTTGACGGACGGAATGACGGACAGAACTATGCCAAACATTAAATTGCCTGATGGAAGTGTGAAACATTTTGAAGCCCCTTTGACTATTTACGATGTAGCACACAATATTAGTCCCGGATTAGCGAAGGCTGCTCTGGCCGGTCGTGTTGATGGTCGTTTGGTTGATACCAGCTATCTGATTCAGGACGACTGTTCCCTGGTTATAATCACCGAAAAACAAGATGAAAGCCTGGAAGTCATCAGACATTCTACAGCACATTTATTGGCTCAGGCCGTCAAGGCATTATTCCCCAAAGCTCAAGTGACTATAGGGCCAGTAATTGAAGATGGGTTTTATTACGATTTTGCTTTTGAGCGACCTTTTACACCAGAAGATCTTGAGTTAATTGAAGCAAAAATGCAGGAGTTGGCGAAAGCAAATTATCCTGTTACTCGCAGAGAACTACCTCGTGACGAAGCAATCCAGTATTTTAAAAATTTAGGCGAGGATTATAAAGCCAAAATTATTGCGGATATTCCAGCCGGTGAAGTTCTTTCCTTATACCGACAAGGTGATTTTGAAGATCTGTGTCGTGGCCCACATGTTCCATCTACCGGATTTTTAAAAGCGTTTAAATTGACCAAATTGGCTGGTGCTTACTGGCGCGGTGATTCCAATAATGAAATGCTGCAACGTATTTATGGTACAGCATGGGCTGATAAAAAATCATTAGCTGAATATTTGTTTCGGCTGGAAGAAGCTGAAAAACGTGATCATCGTAAATTGGGAAAAGCACTCGATTTATTTCATTTTCAGGATATTGCCCCGGGGATGGTTTTTTGGCATCCCAACGGCTGGATTATTTATCAGGAGTTAGAGCGCTATATGCGTATGCGTTTGGCTGATTTTGGCTATCAGGAAATTAAAACGCCTCAGTTAGTAGATAAAGTATTATGGGAAAAATCGGGTCACTGGGCAAACTTCAGAGATGAGATGTTTGTCACAGAGACAGAAAATCGACATTATGCCGTAAAACCGATGAATTGCCCCTGTCATGTTCAAGTATATAATCAAGGTCTGAAAAGCTATAGAGATTTGCCCTTAAGGCTCTCTGAGTTCGGTAATTGCCATCGATGCGAACCTTCCGGCTCGTTACATGGATTGATGCGTGTACGTAATATGGTGCAGGATGATGCGCATATATTTTGTACAGAAGATCAAATTCAATCTGAAGTTGCGATGATGTTGGAGTTGGTACAATCTGTATACACGGATTTTGGTTTTAATGAAATTAAATACCGCCTGGCTTTACGTCCCGAAAAACGTGTCGGTTCTGATGAGGTATGGGATAAAGCGGAGAATGCTTTAAAACAAGCCATGCAGGGTAGAAGTATTGAATGGATTGATGCTCCAGGCGAAGGCGCATTTTATGGTCCAAAAATTGAGTGTTCATTATCTGATTGTCTGGGTAGAATTTGGCAATGTGGTACAATTCAGGTGGATTTTTCTATGCCTGCTCGTTTGGAAGCAAGTTATATTGCTGAGGATGGCAGCAAACAGACGCCTGTCATGTTGCATCGTGCGATTTTAGGTTCCTTTGAGCGTTTTATGGGAATATTAATTGAACACTATGCCGGAAAGTTGCCACTATGGTTGTCCCCAGTCCAGGCGGTAGTGCTTACAATAAGTGAAAAACAGAACGCCTATGCGGAAAAAGTCACACGAATTTTACAAAAAAGCGGTATTCGTGCACATTTAGACTTGAGAAATGAGAAAATTGGCTTTAAAATCCGCGAACATACTTTACAAAAAGTGCCTTATTTACTAGTTATAGGCGATAAAGAAGTTGAAAAAGGTCTGGTAGCCGTTCGTTCACGTGAAGGTGTGGACTTGGGCGTGATGACAATAGATACAATTTGTGATACCTTGACGCAAGAAATTGTCCGTAAAGGATCTCTGTAAATAACGAACTGGAGGATTAAACCATTAGTGCACCAACTAAGCGTGAAAATGATCGCGCACGAATTAATGAACAGATCAATGTACCTGAGGTACGCTTAATTGATGTCGATGGTAACCAGGCAGGAATTGTATCAACACGAGAAGCCCTTCGGGCGGCGGAAGAGGGTGGACTGGATTTGGTGGAAATATCTCCAACAGCCAAGCCTCCTGTATGTCGCATTATGGATTATGGTAAGTTTCTTTTTGAACTGAGTAAAAAACAAGCTGAAGCAAAGAAAAAGCAAAAGCAAATTCAGGTCAAAGAGCTGAAATTCCGTCCTACGACGGAAGATGGAGATTATCAGGTCAAGCTACGCAACCTGATCCGTTTCCTGAATCATGGTGATAAGGTCAAAATCACGCTTCGTTTTCGTGGTCGTGAAATGGCTCATCAAGAACTCGGTATGAAAATTCTGGAGCGCATCCAGCTGGATACAGCTGATGTAGCAGTTGTAGAACAACATGCAAAACGCGAAGGAAGACAATTACTGATGGTTTTATCACCCAAAAAAACTAAGTAACAAATGCGGAGTATATTGTTATGCCGAAGTTAAAGTCACATCGCGGAGCATCTAAACGCTTCCGCAAGACAGCAAGTGGTGCGATTAAACGTCGCGGCGCTTACAGGAATCATATCCTCACCAAGAAGTCTACTAAGCAAAAACGCCATTTACGCGTAGGTGCCAGTACTTTGAAGCCATGCGATGCGCGTTTGGCAGAGCGTATGTTGCACGGTAGTTAAGGGGAGATTAAGATATGCCAAGAGTAAAACGTGGTGTGACCGCTAAAGCGCGTCACAAGAAAATATTAGACCAAGCAAAAGGTTATTACGGCGCACGAAGTCGGACCTATCGCGTAGCCAAGCAGGCTGTAATCAAAGCCGGCCAATATGCTTATCGTGATAGACGTCAGAAAAAACGACAGTTCCGTGCTCTATGGATCGTTCGTATTAACGCACAGGCTCGTGAGTGTGGTTTGTCATACAGCCGTTTGATTGATGGTTTGAAAAAAGCTTCAATCGAATTGGATAGAAAAATATTAGCTGATATGGCAATTCATGACAAAGTAGCTTTTGCTGCAGTTGCTGAACAAGCTAAAGCTGCATTAGCAGGCTAAGCAGTCTTTTTCTATCAATGCAATGAGAATGTACTAATAAAATTATTTAGGAGGCTGCGGCCTCCTTTTTACTTGTGGGTATAAAAATGCAGGATATCATCACCATACAAGAACAAGCCTCTGAAGCAATTAACCAAGCGTCGGACATTGCCGCACTTGAGTTAATTCGGGTCGATTTTTTGGGAAAAAAAGGTAAACTGACTGATATTTTAAAAGGCCTTGCGAATTTATCCGCTGAAGAAAAACCCAAGATGGGTCAATTGGTTAATCAGGCAAAACGTGAAATCAGTATGTTGATTGAAACGAAAATGCTTGAATTAAAAGAAAAACAATTGCTGGAAAAATTATCTGCAGAACAAATAGACGTAACACTTCCAGGTCGTAATCGAGAATCGGGTTCGTTACATCCTGTTACCCAGGTAAAACATATTATTAATGAGTTTTTTAGCCGTCTGGGCTTTGATATAGTTGATGGCCCCGAAATTGAAACGGAATTTTATAATTTTGAAGCTTTGAATATTCCTGGTCACCATCCAGCTCGTGCAATGCACGATACTTTTTATTTTGGTGATGGCAGACTTCTAAGAACACATACTTCCCCGGTACAAATTCGTACTATGGAGCAACGTAAACCACCTTTTCGCTTAATCGCTCCAGGACGGGTATATCGCTGTGATTCTGACGTGACTCATACACCGATGTTTCATCAGGTTGAAGGGTTATTAATTGATAAACAGGCTACTCTGGCTGGTTTGAAAGGGTTGCTACATGATTTTTTTGCTCATTTTTTTGGACGCGAACTGGCTCTTAGATTCCGACCATCCTACTTTCCGTTTACCGAACCCTCTGCCGAAGTAGATATTGAATGTACCCAATGCAGTGGAAAGGGGTGTCGATCCTGTAAATTTACCGGATGGCTAGAAGTTCTAGGCTGTGGCATGGTTCATCCTAATGTTCTAAACGCAGTAAATATTTCTCCTGATGAGTATCAGGGATGGGCATTTGGGATGGGGATGGACAGGCTGGCCATGTTGTATTATGGAATAGATGATTTGCGCATGATGTTTGAAAATGATTTAACGTTTTTAAGTCAATTTTAATCATTTAAAACCGGTCACTTTTCTCTCTTACAGTGAGGTCCATGCGGATTATATCTTACAATCCTGAATTGTAGTCCGTAAGTGACGTAAAACATGGGTATGAGAGGCTACAATTGAATTATGGGGACTATAGATGAAATTAAGTAAGTTATGGTTACGTGAATGGGTTAACTTCTCATTAACAGAACACGAGTTAGCCGATCAATTGACTATGGCTGGTTTGGAAGTAGACGCAGTTAACCCTGTCGCAGGTGAATTTACTCATGTAGTTGTTGCCGAAGTTCTAAGTACGAAACCTCATCCTGATGCGGACAAATTGACTTTATGCGAGGTCAATGTAAATGCTGACAAACTATTGAAAATTGTTTGTGGTGCCGCGAATGTCAGAGCCGGTTTAAAAGTAGCCTTGGCGATGATTGGTGCCAAATTGCCCGGTGGCCTCCAAATCAAGGAATCCAAACTACGAGGAGAGTTATCTCAGGGAATGCTTTGCTCCGTTACTGAATTAGGCCTTGCAGAACATTCTGAAGGCATTATGGAGTTAGAGGAAGATGCTCCTGTCGGTATGGATTTACGTGAGTATCTTACCCTTGATGATCATGTGTTTGATGTGGATTTGACGCCTAATCGTGCTGATTGCTTTAGTGTTCTGGGTATAGCCCGGGAAGTTGCGGTATTAAATAAATTACCTTTGATAGAACAACCCATTGCTACAATTACTCCGACTATAGATGATGTCCTTGGGATTCATTTAAACAATTCCCAGGCATGTCCCAGATATTGCGGCCGAATCATACGAAACATCGATACTCAGGCCAAAACGCCTTTATGGATGAGTGAACGTTTGCGTCGGGGCGGAATCAGAATACTTCATCCTGTTGTTGATGTGATGAATTACGTAATGCTCGAATTAGGGCAACCTATGCATGCATTTGATCTGACTAAAATCAATGGTGAAATTAATGTCCGTTTTAGTAATGATTCGGAGCAATTAAAATTATTAGACGGTCAGGATGTCTGCCTGAACGACAAAGTTCTGGTGATTGCTGATAAAGAAAAGCCTCTGGCCATGGCGGGTATCATGGGCGGCGCTGATAGTGCAGTTCAAGCACATACAACGGATGTATTTCTGGAAAGTGCCTTTTTTAATCCGATTACTATTGCTGGTGTAGCCAGAAAATATGGTTTATTCAGCGATTCATCTCAACGATATGAGCGAGGAGTTGATCCCTATCTGCAACTGAAAGCCCTCGAACGAGCAACCGCGTTAATTTTATCCATTGCAGGTGGAACAGCGGGACCTATTATAGAATCCTGTGATACGACGCATTTACCGAAACGAATCCAATTTACTTTTGATACTACAAAAGTGAAACAGCTGACCGGATTGACCATATCGTTACAGGAAATGAGAAGTTTACTGGAGGGATTGGGTATCGTTATTACGCATGAAGCCAGTACAAAATTTGATGTTACTGTTCCTTCACATCGATTTGATATACAGCAAGACGTTGATTTGGTTGAAGAAATCATTCGCTTATATGGCTATGATAATTTAAAAGCTGAACCGATGAATACTGTAGTACAGGCAGGTTCTACCAGTTCTAATGAACGAATTGCTACCCAATTGTCGCATTGGTTTAAAGCCAAAGGATATCATGAAACCATCAGTTATAGTTTTGTGGATCCAGAGATTCAGGAAGCTCTCTATCCCCAGAAAGAGTTTATGCAATTACTCAATCCTATTTCTTCGGAATTATCGCAGATGAGGGTTGGGATGTGGCCGGGATTAATCGCGTCAATGATTTATAATGTCCACAGACAACAGAATGCAATTAAATTTTTTGAACTAGGGGTTGTGTTTGATGTTGAGAAACAGAATTTAACAGAGCGTCCTTGTATTGCTGGTTTATTGATGGGAGAACTGGGTGGCCTGAATTGGAATGAAACAAAGCGATGTTTTGATTTTTATGACTTGAAAGGTGATTTGGAATCACTATTTTCATTATTAAAAATAAATAATGCCGCGTTTATTCCTGCAGTGAATGATGCTTTGCACCCAGGTCAATCAGCACAAATCACAATTGATGGCCAGCATGCAGGATGGATTGGTGTATTACATCCACGCCTGACAGATGCTTTAGATATTGTTCAAGATGTCTTACTATTTGAGTTAAATTTGGATGTATTGAAGAATCCAGTATCGCCATTGTATAAGACGATTTCAAAATATCCTCAAATAAGAAGAGATCTGTCCTTTTTGGTTGATGATAAAATAAATGCCATGCAGATTGAACAGGCAGTCAGATCAGCAGTAAAAGAAGATTGGCTAAAATCATTTGATGTCTTTGATGTTTATGTAGGTAAAGGGGTTCCGGAAGGAAAGAAAAGTCTTGCTGTTGCAATGACCTTACAGGATGATACAAGAACATTAGTTGATTCTGAGATCAATTTATTAATTGATGCTATAATCAAAACACTGGAAAATGAATTTTCAATCATATTGAGGGACTAATCGTGAATGCACTAAGCAAAGCAATAATGGCTGAATCCTTGTGTGATGATTTAAAGCTTTCTAAACCTGTTGCCAAGGAAATGGTAGAAAATTTTTTTGAAGAACTACGTCATGCTCTTGAGCATGGGCAACATGTGAAATTATCCGGATTCGGTAATTTTACTTTAAGAGACAAACCTCAAAGACCAGGTAGAAACCCAAAAACCGGAGAAGAAATTCCCGTAGTTGCCCGAAGAGTGGTAACATTTAAACCCGGTTTGAAATTAAAAACAAAGATAGAAGCAATAGGAAAGTAAATCCTTGACTTATTATACCAAGCACATAATGATATGTACCAATCAAAAGGCTGCAGGTAAACAATGCTGCGCCAATACTGGTGGCGAAGAATATTTTGACTATCTGAAGTCACGCTTACTGGAACTGGACATGCATGGCCCCGGAAAGTATCGTGTGAGTAAGTCGGGTTGTCTTGGGCGTTGCAGTTCTGGCCCTTGCATAGTGATTTATCCTGAAGGGGTGTGGTATTCTTATACTTCTCTTGCTGATATTGATCAAATAATTGAAAGCCATTTAATTGCGGGAGAAACCGCAGAACAGCTTTTAATTGATAAGTAGGTTATTTATTTCGTATGTAGAACAGTTGTAGTTGAATCACAGGAATTATTTCACATATTCATATTCATGTGAAATTTGATGTTTTTATATGGATTTAATTAATTGTTAATAAATTTTTATCCTTTTTACTTGTAGGATGTTTCTGTTTTGGTTAAAATCGCCCGTCCATGATAGAAAGATTACCAATTTAGGCGGTTCGGAGTTTATTTAATGAAGACAATTAGTGCCAAAGGCCATGAAGTCAAACGTGACTGGTTAGTGGTCGATGCCAGCAATAAGGTTTTGGGTCGCTTAGCTACTGAGATTGCCCGTCGTTTGCGTGGCAAACATAAAGCTGAGTATACACCCCATGTTGATACTGGTGACTACATCATTGTTACTAACGCGGAGAAAGTCACAGTGACTGGCCGTAAATTTAAAGACAAGATGTATCATCGTCACACTGGTTTTCCTGGTGGTATCAAATCGGTTACTTTCGAAAAAATGCAGGCACACAATCCTGTAAAAATTATCGAGCTTGCTGTAAAAGGCATGTTACCAAAAAATCCATTGGGTAGAGAGATGTATCGCAAACTGAAAGTATATGTTGGTAGCGAGCATCCGCATACTGCACAGCAACCCAAGCAACTTGAGATTGAGGAATAAGTATTATGGCTGAAATGAAGCAATACTATGGCACCGGCCGTAGAAAAAGTTCAACAGCTCGTGTGTTTTTACGTCCTGGTAAAGGTGAGATTAAAGTTAATAATCGCACTCTGAAAGAATATTTTTGTCGAGAAACTTCTTGTATGGTTGTAATGCAGCCTCTAGAAACTGTTGACCTTCTTGATAAATTCGATATTTTCATCACTGTAGTTGGTGGTGGTGTTTCTGGTCAGGCAGGTGCTGTTCGCTTAGGAATAGCCAGAGCATTGGTTGCTTATGATGAGCATGGACTGGCAGAAGATGCTGAGCCAAACCCTGATTCATTCCGTAGAAAGCTTCGTGCTCGTGGTTTGTTAACTCGAGATTCACGTCGTGTGGAAAGAAAGAAAGTGGGTCTGCACAAAGCACGTCGAGCTACTCAGTACTCCAAACGTTAATTATTTCTTATTTATAAAAACCCGCCTTTTGCGGGTTTTTTTTTATTTCTATCAAAATTGTCCATCTATCCGTTTGAAAATGTGCATTTCTTTGTTATAAATAAGTTTATCTTAAATCAGGACGACATGACGGTGAGTGAAACTACTGATCTGAACCAGGAAGTGGATAAGAAACCAGAAAATCCCTTGGATGAAGAACGACGTCGATTTTTGTTAACTTCTACCTGTGTTTTGGGCGGTGTTGGTGCCGTTTGTGCGCTTACGCCTTTTGTGTCTTCCTGGTTGCCTAGTGCTAAAGCACAAGCAGCCGGCGCACCTGTACAGGTTGATTTGTCAAAAATGCAGCCTGGGGAGCAAGCCATAGTTGAATGGCGAGGGAAGCCGGTCTGGATTATCAGGCGAACGAAAGAAATGCTCCAACACTTAAATGGCGATGACGCTCGTTTGCGCGATCCCGAATCGTTAGTAGATCAGCAACCTGAATATGCTAAAAACAAATACCGATCAATTAATCCTGAATATTTGGTATTAATCGGTATTTGTACTCATCTTGGGTGTTCCCCTAAATACAAACCTGATTTAGGCGAGTTAGGACCTGATTGGCCAGGAGGCTTTTTTTGTCCATGTCATGGATCCACTTTTGATCTTTCGGGCAGGGTATTCAAGGGTGTGCCTGCTCCTATAAACCTGGAAGTACCTCCATATCACTTTATCAATGATCATACGATAGTGATAGGTGAGGAAGCAAAATAAGGATTGAACCATGAGTGGACTGGTCAACTGGTTGGATGCGCGTTTTCCGCTGTTAAGTACCTGGAAAAGTCATTTTAGTACTTATTATGTTCCGAAAAACTTGAACTTTTTTTATTTTTTCGGCTCATTGGCTTTAGTGGTTCTGGTTAATCAATTGGTAACCGGTTTATGGCTTACCATGTTCTATACTCCGAGTGCGGATCAAGCGTTTTCCTCTGTTGAATACATTATGCGCGATGTAAATTATGGCTGGTTATTACGCTACATGCATTCAACCGGAGCATCAGCCTTTTTTATCGTGATCTATCTCCATATGTTTCGTGGTTTGCTTTATGGATCCTATCAGAAGCCAAGAGAATTAGTCTGGCTATTAGGTATGTTTTTATATTTATTGCTATTGGCCGAAGCATTTTTTGGTTATTTATTGCCTTGGGGGCAAATGTCCTATTGGGGGGCAGAAGTCATTACCTCGTTATTCGGTGCAATACCTTACATCGGTAAAAGTTTGGCTGTTTGGTTAAGGGGCGATTTTGCAGTTGCAAACGCTACATTACAACGTTTTTTTGCCTTACATGTTATTGGCATTCCAATTTTAATGTTAATTTTGGTGTTTCTGCATATTGTTGCTCTGCATAAGGTAGGTTCAAATAATCCTGAAGGAATTGAAATTAAACACTGCGTTGATGACCAAGGAATTCCATTGGATGGAATCCCTTTACATCCTTATTATTCTGTTAAGGATTTTTCTGGAATTATTGTATTTTTAATCGCTTTTTTTGCGATTGTTTTCTTTGCCCCGGAGATGGGTGGTTATTTTCTAGAACATGCTAATTTTGTTCCGGCGAATCCCATGGTAACTCCTGATCATATTGCTCCAGTTTGGTATATGGCTCCATTTTATGCAATTTTAAGAGCGATTCCAGATAAACTCTTGGGCATTACCTGCATGCAATCAGCCATATTCATTTTATTTTTCATTCCCTGGCTGGATCGAAGCAAAGTACGTTCTATGAGATATAAGGGAATGTTTTCACGAGTGAGCCTTGCTGTCTTTATATTGAGTGTATTGCTTTTGGGATATTTAGGAACAGCCCCGGTTACTCCGGTACGATTATTGTTGGCCAGAATGGGTACGGTTATCTATTTTTCTTATTTTATTTTCATGCCATTGTATAGTCGATTGGAATCAACGAAACCCGTTCCTGCCCGAATAGGTGAATTATGATAAAACATATGTCCTTAGTGATAGTCTGTATTCTTTTGCTGGATATAGCTCCGATTGCAAACGCAGAAGACAGGCCATTGCAATCCGTGTCTATAGACTTAAAAGACAGAGAGAGCTTGCAACGGGGCGCGAAGCTGTATATGAATTATTGTTCTGGTTGTCATTCATTAAAATACATGCGTTACAATCGAATGGCGACTGAATTAGGCTTGACTACTTTTGATGGCGCACTCGATGAAGATCTGTTAAAAAATAATTTGATTTTTACTGAGGCAACCATTTATGACCCCATCCGTATTGCTATGCCTCCTGAGGATGCAAAGCAATGGTTTGGTATGGTTCCCCCTGATCTGTCTTTAAGTGCCCGCGATAGAGGTCCTGAGTGGATTTATACTTATTTAAAGAGTTTTTATTTCGATGACTCGAGACCTTTTCGTACCAACAATCTTCTTATTCCTGATGTTGCCATGCCCAATATTTTAGAGCCATTGATCGGAACAATGATTTTGAAGAAAAATACGGTATCCCATTCCTCGGATTTAATATTGTTGGAACATGGTGAAATGTATCAGGCAGAATTTGATAGCGCGGTAAAAGATTTAGTAACCTTTCTGGTCTATGTTGGTGAGCCTGCCAAAATGGTTCGCTATAAGATAGGTGTGTTTGTCATTCTGTTTTTATGTGTTCTCTTTATTTTTGCTTATCGATTAAAGAAGATTTACTGGAAAAGAATAAAATAAAATGTCTGTAGGGTTTAATACTGAATAGAATAATAAATTTGCAAAAATGAATTAGATTTTGGCATAAAGTCCCCCAGAAGGGTAAAAATGTGGTAGAATGTTGCTCTTTGAACTGTAAAATACGGAAGCTATTTTTCGGGCTTTCATGAATCGATAGGAGTTGCTAATGGCAATTGTTGCAAAGCGCACCATAATGTCTTTATTTTCTGATGTTGACGATGTTTATAGTCATCAGGTACGGATAGTATTAGCTGAAAAAGGCGTTAATGTAGAAATTCTTGCAGTGAATCAGAACGAGCCAGGCTCAGATCTATTAGCGATTAATCCCTATGGGACAGTTCCTACATTAATTGATAGAGAATTGGTTCTTTATGAAGCGCGCATTATCATGGAATATCTGGACGAGCGTTTTCCTCATCCTCCATTACTTCCTGTTTATCCAGTTGCCCGTGCAGAAACGCGTAAAATGATGCATCGGATTGAGCAAGACTGGTATTATTTTATGAATTACATTTTAAAAGATGAAAATGCTGAGCAGGCTAGAGCCAATTTGCTCGAGAGCTTAACCAGCCTGGATCCGGTGTTCGCTGATAAACCCTATTTTTTGAGTGATGAGTTTTCTTTACTGGACTGCGCTTTAGCTCCATTATTATGGCGTTTACCAAAATTAGGTTTGGAAATTGCCCCCCAATTTAAAGGAATAATCTCTTACATGCAGCGTGTATTCAAACGTGATTCGTTTCAAACGAGTTTGACCGATGCCGAGAGACAAATAAGAGCGGCATAATATGGCAATGACATCAAATAAACCCTATCTGATTCGCGCTTTTTACGATTGGATTGTAGATAATGAGTTGACACCTTATATTCTGGTTGATGCGACTTATCCTAATGTTCAAGTTCCCAAGGAACATGTTCGTCATGAGCGAATTGTATTAAATATCTCACCATCAGCTACTCGCGGTCTTTTGTTGGAAAACGATCGTATTGTATTTACCGCTCGATTTTCTGGTCAAACGGAACAGATATTTGTGGTTCCGAATGCGGTATTGGAAATTTATGCTAAAGAGAATGGCCGAGGGATTGCTTTTGCGATTGAAGAAGGTGAAGAGCCTCAACCACCAACAAGCTCACCTGATGCAGAAGCTGCCGCAAGAAAAAAACCATCATTAAAATTAGTAGAGTAAGTTAACCGGGTTCCTGGACAGTGAGGAACCCGTAGCTTCCTGATATGTTGTGATATTGGATTTCTTCAAGGTAAACATTCACCATTTTTTAGAATCCTGGTGAATAAGTACTCTTCAAGTATAGATTTCGGAGCAACAGGTGACCAAGCCAGAAAATGCCCTTTATCGTTGTGAGCACATTAGAGCCTGCGAACAGCAAGCCATACATTTATATCTATTGGATGAACATGAATTAATGTCCCAGGCTGGAACTGAGGCATTGATGTTCGTTCATGGTCATTTTCCTCATGTGCGTCATATAGCGGTATTTTGTGGCTCAGGAAATAATGCGGGTGATGGGTATGAATTTGCAAGGTTAGCTCACGAGCATGGATTGTCGGTAGTTGTTTATCAATGTAAAGCCATAGCTGATTTACCGCCTGCGGCCAAAAATGCTGCAAATAAAGCCATCGATGCAGGAGTTGATTGCCAGTCTGCGGATGAACCTTTGGATAGCGAAGTTGAGTTAATCGTCGATGCGCTTTTGGGAATCGGATTAAAAGGTCCCGTTCATGGTGTTATTGCTACCGCCATAAATCAAATCAATTCCAGCGGATTACCCGTTGTCTCTTTAGACATTCCCTCCGGATTAAATGCAGATACCGGGCAAGTAGAGAATTTTTGTGTGCAAGCAACAGCAACACTTACTTTTATTGCGCTTAAGTCAGGAATGTATACTCTGGATGGGCCAGATTATTGTGGTGACATTTATTGCAGTACTTTAAATCTTGACTCTTTGGTTGAGAAAATTCCACCCTATGCAACATTGTTAAGTAAATCGATTCTGCCTTTACCATTACAACCGAGAAAAAAAAATTCCCATAAAGGTGATTACGGTCATGTTTTGGTTATAGGTGGTGGCCCGGGTATGCCGGGAGCTATCAGTCTGACTGCAAAAGCAGCCTTGCGAGTTGGCGCTGGAGCCGTAACCATTGCTACCTGGCCTGATTACGCAAAAGCTGTTTTGCCTATGATACCAGAAGCCATGATTTGGGGGGTAAAATCAGCGCATGATTTAACTTCTTTATTAGATAAGGCCACCGTCTGTGTTATTGGTCCGGGGCTTGGAGAAAGCGATTGGGCTAGAACCCTGTTTTTAGCTGCAATTACCTCACAATTACCTATGGTAATTGATGCATCGGCATTACGATTACTTTCAGAGCATCCTCAAGTGGATGATAATTGGGTATTAACACCTCATCCAGGTGAAGCTGGAAGTTTACTTTCCTGTTCAACTAAGGAAATTCAAAAGGACAGATATCAGTCAGCGATGAGCATACAACAACAGTATGGTGGCGTTGTTGTATTAAAAGGGACAGGTACAGTAATCCAATCCGCTGAAGGACAGCGTTTTATTTGCCCTAAGGGGAACCCTGGTATGGCTACGGCTGGAATGGGCGACGTTTTGAGTGGTATAATTGCTGGACTGTGTGCTCAAGGATTGTCACTAATTGATGCGGCAAAGCTAGGCGTCTGGATTCATGCGGATGCTGGAGATCATTGCGCAAAAAGCAAGGGTGAGGCCGGTATGTTAGCAAGTGATTTGCTTCATGTCCTCCCTAATATTTTGAATTGTATCAAGTCATGATAAATAACGATAAAGATAAAATAATGATTCTCGATTTGTTCGATGAACAGGCCAGTGTGCGCTTTGCAAATGAATTGGCCTCATGCTTAGCTCCTCCATTAATACTTTGTTTTAGTGGGGAAATAGGTACTGGCAAGACAACAATAATTCGAGCAATGCTAAAAAGCCTGGGAGTACAGTCAGCGATCAAAAGCCCAACTTTTTCATTGGTAGAAAGCTATTTATGTCATGATGTTCCTGTTCATCATTTTGATCTGTACCGTATACATCATGAGGATGAATTAGAGTATTTGGGATTCCGGGATTATTTTTCCAGGGGCAGTATTTGTTGCATCGAATGGGCGGAACATGCTGGAAATGCATTGCCACAGGTTGATATTCGTTTTAAATTAGTTATTAAAGGGGCTGGTCGCGAAATGCAAGTTGTTGCATCAAGCGTAGCTGGTAAAAGAGTTTTAGCTTGCCTGGCAGGTGAATAATGAAGATGCGAGCATGGGTTTTGGGTTGGCTATTGTGTATAAGCTCTGCTTCAGTTTGTGCCGCACAATTGAGCAATATTACGGTATCACCACAAGCTGGAAAAACCTCACTGTTTATTACAGTGAATGGACCGTTTACTCATCGACTATTTACCTTAACTAATCCAAACCGTGTCGTATTGGATATGAATACGACACGTTTGGAATTTAATCTGAAGCAACTCGGATTAAACCGAACACTAATCAAACAGATTCGCAGTGGACTTCCTAATCCCCAAACTTTAAGATTGGTTTTTGATGTAAGTCAAAACGTTCAGGTACGATCTGTGCCCTGGGAAAATAAAGGAATTCGCATTGATATACTGGCCTCCGGTACTTCTCCTGTTGCAAATCAGACCATGCCGAATAAGCCTATTAAACCCACGGTAAAACCCTCATTGGCGAACAATTCGGCCCCGGTTTCAAACAATCCTCAAGTCGTGAGTTCCAACCAACCAGCAATAATGCATTCTCAACCTATAAAAGTACCTCACAGCCCATCAAATAAATACTTAAGAGATGTTGTGGTGGTTCTGGATGCCGGTCACGGAGGTAAAGATCCCGGTGCACGAGGTCCCGGTCGGAGCAGAGAAAAGGATGTGGTTTTGGCAATTACTCTCAAATTAAAACAATTAATTGATAGACAACCAGGAATGAGGGCAGTATTGACCCGTTCTGGTGATTATTATGTCGGGCTTAGACAGCGATTGGATATTGCCAGAAAATATAATGGTGATGTGTTTGTATCCATCCATGCCGATGCGTTTAACAATCCTCACTCCAATGGTGCTTCAGTATTTGCCTTATCTCAACGCGGAGCAACCAGTGAGGCCGCGCGATGGCTGGCAGAAAAAGAGAACTATTCTGAGTTGGGAGGAGTCAATCTTGGGGAGCTCGATGATTCAAACGGAGTAGTCCGTTCTGTATTAATCGATTTATCTCAAACAGCGACAATTAATTCAGGTCTGCAAATGGGGGGCCGGGTATTGAATCAATTGGATAATTTTACTAACTTGCATAATAACAAAGTGGAGCAGGCAGGTTTTGTTGTTCTGAAATCAACTGATATTCCATCAATTTTGGTAGAAACTGGATTTATTTCAAATCCCAGAGAAGAACGTAATCTGACCAGTTCCGCCTATCAATCTCGTTTAAGTCAGGCGATTTTTCAAGGTATTAAAGGGTATTTTTGGGATAACCCGCCTCATGGAACTCGTATAGAGGCGATGACTTCAACTCATTATCACATCGTCAGATCAGGGGATACTTTGCCCGGTATTGCTTCTCGCTACCATGTAACGATTGAGGCACTGCAAGCAATGAACGGTATTTCAGGCAAATCAGCCCTTAGACCAGGACAAAAATTAGTGATTCCTTCTGCATGGGTATGAGAATACATCAATTACCTGCGGTAATTGCAAATCAGATTGCCGCCGGAGAGGTTATCGAACGACCGGCATCAGTAGTTAAAGAATTGCTGGAGAATTCTTTAGATGCAGGCGCGAACAACATCACTATAGAGATTGGTTATGGCGGCTTGAATCAAATTAAAATCAGCGATAATGGCACGGGTATCGTCGCTGAAGATTTACCTTTGGCTGTAGCGGCACATGCAACCAGTAAAATATCAAAACTTGATGATTTATATGCCATTGACAGTATGGGGTTTCGAGGAGAGGCTCTGGCCAGTATATCCTCTGTAGCTAAAGTCACTATAAGTTCCAGACCTGCTCATCAAGAGCACGCTATGATGTTACGGATTCAAGGTTCGAATATCAGTGTATCCCCATGTGCGCGAAATGTAGGAACTACTATAGATGTTGTTGATTTATTTTTTAATGCCCCGGTACGAAAAAAATTCTTGAAGGGAGAAAAACTGGAGTTTCAAGCCATCGAAATGGTGGTTAAACGTTTCGCATTAAGTGCTCCAACTATTGCCATAACTTTGAAACATAACAATAAACAGGTCTTGTCTTTAGCCCCTGCATTAAATGAGCAGGCAAAAGTAACCCGGATGGCAAAAATATTTGGCTCTTCTTTTATGAACGATGCTCTTTATCTGAATGTCGAAATGGCCGGAATGAGTCTCCATGGCTGGTTAAGTGGCCCTGGATATCAACGCAGTCAGAATGATCGGCAATGGGTGTATATTAATCAACGAATGGTTAAGGATAAATTAATCAATCATGCACTAAAACAGGCTTATGATGGTCTTTTGCATCCAGGCCGGTTTCCTGCTTGCTTATTGTATTTTGTTCTTGATAGTAGTGAAGTAGATGTGAATGTACACCCAACAAAACATGAAGTACGATTTCAACAGCCGCGTTTAATTCATGATTTCTTTGTTTCCCAGTTGAGTAAGGCTTTAAACTCTTCTCCTGTAACCAGTCTTGTCGACTATGAATGTAGGACTGACTCTAATCCAGTCCAAGTGTCTGATGTTTGTGAACCGGTGTCTTATACTACTGATCTGGGACGAAACACGAGCGTGATTAATTCATCTGCGGTCTACGAATTAAATTCTGAGCGTGTTTACAAATTGTCTCAAAATACCAGAACTGCAATATCAGACGCTTCATCTGAACTTGAAGCCTCCTGGGTAATTTTAAATAATCAATACATTCTGGTCTTATTAAAACAACAACCCTATATTGTCGATATCGTAGCCCTTTATCAAAAATGGATTCAATGTCAATTAGGTCATGCGTCTCTACCTTTAGAGAGCAGGCCGTTATTAGTGCCAGTTACCTATTCATTACCGAACCTATTAAACGTGGGTATAGATGAGTTAAAATATAACTTGGCTCAATTGGGAGTTCAGATGGAACTTCTTAAAGAGAATAATATACTCATTCGGACAGTACCCATAAAATTACCTTATTTAGATCTGAGCCTGTTTATTCGTTCGTTTTTTGAATTGAATGAGATTCATTTAAATGCATTGCTTGAGCTTCTAAGCAAGAGTCAGATTTTTGATCCAAAATATTTTAGCCTGGAAGAACGCATGGAATTAAATAACCTGTTGCTGCACGCTCAACATCAGGAAATAAAATATCAGGAAGCCTTTAAAGCCTTAACTATTGAGGATTGTCGGATGTTGTTGCATGTCTAATTTGATTTTTTGTTTGATGGGACCAACCGCTTCAGGAAAAACGGGTTTAGCTTGCGAATTGGTGCACCATCTCCCTTTTGAAATTATCAGTGTTGATTCGGCCATGATATACAGGGAGATGAATATTGGCACAGCGAAACCTTCAAACCAGGAGTTGCTCCGTGCGCCTCATCATTTAATTGATATTAAGGATCCTGTTGAATCTTATTCAGCCGCTCAATTTTGCAACGATGCGACAACCCTTTGTGAGTCAATCATCAAAAAGGGCAAAATACCTCTGCTCGTGGGGGGAACCATGATGTATTTCAATGCGTTGCAAAAAGGTTTATCACCTTTGCCTGAAGCTGATGAGTCCATGAGACAGCAACTAGAGGATGAGGCTGCCCATAAAGGGTGGGGCGCACTTCATCAAAAACTGCAGGAACTGGATCCGGAAACTGCACGTCGTATTCATGCTCATGACGCACAACGAATCCAACGAGCGTTGGAAGTGTATTATCTATCCGGAGTTCCTCTATCTCGTTTTCTTGCTGAAGAGAAGACACAGGCAAAATTTCGTTTTGCTAATTTTGTGCTGTTTCCTGAACAAAGAACCTGGTTGCATGAGCGAATCGCTTTGCGTTTCATGCAAATGTTACAAGATGGGTTGGTTGAGGAAGTACAGCAGCTGCAAAGCCGTTGGACGCTGGATTGCGATTTACCATCAATGCGCTGTGTGGGTTATAGGCAGGTACTTGAATATCTCCAAGGTGACTGTGATTATTCAACTCTGTGCGATAAAGGTATTGCTGCAACCAGACAATTAGCTAAACGACAACTTACCTGGTTGAGACATTGGGAGGATGTTCTTCGTTATGATCCGCAAAATATGACTTTTAGCGATGAGATTCTAGCGAAAACAAGGGAAATATTAGATAATGAGTTTTCTTAATTTATATCATGCCGCAAAGGAACATCATGTCAAAATCAACTAAAGAACCGGCAAGCACCAAAAAAAATTATGTCGTACATCGTAGTGAGTTACCCCTAAGTTGTCCAACGGATGAAATGGAGTTATGGAACGCGCATCCCAAGGTGTATTTACCGATTGAAAAAACCGGGGTAGAAGTATGTCCTTATTGCGGTTCCCGTTTTGTATTACAAAATGATTAAGTCCATTTGTATTGTCAGGCTCTCTGCTTTGGGAGATGTCCTGATGCTGGTTCCATTAATCAGAACCCTGCAAGCCAGTTTCCCAGATACGCAATTAACCTGGATTATTTCCCGGCCAGCTTATGATTTGGTAGAGGGCATGGAAGGTGTTGAGTTTATCGTTATTGATAAACCCAAAAAAATTGCGGATTACTGGCAATTTAAAAAACAGATGAGTGGACGCCAATTTGATATTTTATTAGCGCCACAGGCAAGTCTCCGAACCAATTTACTTTATCCTTTAATCAAAGCAAAACGTAAAATTGGTTATGATTCTCATCGTGCCAATGATGCACATGGATGGTTTGTGAAAGAGCGAATCAGCCCAGGTCAGGAACATACCTTAGAGGGTTTTTTAAAGTTTGCGGAACCTTTGGGTATTAAGGAAAAAGTAATTCGCTGGGATTTACCGGTTTCTGCTGCTGATTATGAATGGGCACAAAATCATCTGCCATTGAAAGATCCCATTCTGGTTGTTAATCCTGCTGCCAGTAAACCAGAACGAAGTTGGCCAGTTGAGCGTTACATCGCACTGTTGCAACAGGCTATAGAGCGATGGCAGGTACAAATAGTGCTGACAGGGGGACCAGGAGAATACGACCGTTTATTGGCTGATCAGATACTTGAAGTCATTCCAGCGACCAATTTGGTTGGAAAAACCAGACCCAAGCAATTACTGGCGGTTATCAGTACAGCAAAGGCTGTGCTTTGTCCTGATACTGGACCATCACATATGTCTGCTGCCGTAAATACGCCTGTTGTTGCTTTGCACGCAGTTACCAACCCATTAATTTCTGGGCCATATACATTTCAGCATTTGGTTGTTAATCGATATCCACAAGCGGTGGAGACCGTTTTGGGATGTTCTCTTGCTCAGAATGTCTGGGGTACCCAAGTGCATGGAGATGAAGCGATGAAACTCATTACAGTGGATGATGTGATGGAACAATTAGCCCGAATTTTTTAACCCCTCGATAGAGAACAGTTATTGTTCTCTATCATCTGATTTCTCAGGAGCTTAGGATGCAGCTTTCTAATGATCAATGCGATTTTTTTCTCACTAATGGCTATTTGGTAATACACGATTTTTTTACAAAAGAAGTCTGTGATATTTTGCGGGAGAGAATAAAAACCCTCATCCAGAATAATCAAGAGGAAATTCCCAAAACGGTGTTTTCGACTGAAACTAACGAGCATGCTAAAAAACAATATTTTTTAGATTCAGGCGATAAAATCCATTATTTTTTTGAAGCAGGCGCTTTTGATGAGCAGGGAGTGCAAACTCGTCCTTTCGAGCAATCAATTAATAAAATCGGTCATGCCCTGCATGAGTTGGATCCAATTTTTAGACAGTACTCTCGTGATCAACGGATTAAAAATATTGGCCATCAACTTGGTTTGAAGACGATTGGCTTGGTTCAGTCCATGTATATTTTCAAACAACCAGGGATAGGAGCAGAGGTCCTTTGCCATCAGGACAGTACTTATATTTACGGACGGAATAGTGATGCCCTCGGGTTCTGGTTTGCTCTTGAGGATGCCACTTTGGAAAACGGGTGTCTTGAAGTGATACCCAGTCCTGATAATACCCCATTAAAGCAACGTATGTTTCGTCAGGACAATGACATTTATTTCGAAGAATATGATGCAACACCCTGGCCTGAAAATAACAGTATTCCCTTACCTGTTGAGAAAGGAACGCTGATTATATTGCATGGGAGAGTTCCTCATAAAAGTAAGGCAAATTTATCGACCCGTTCAAGACATGCTTATACTTTGCATTTGGTTGATTTAACATTACCTTACCCTGATCACAATTGGTTGCAGTGGCCAGATGGAATTCCAACCTTATAGTCTTTGAGTGCAACTCCACATGGAGCCTTGCCATGGCTCCATGTATTCCGAAAAACGTGTTTTACCTGAATCATTATCCTGAATGCTATACTTTCCCCAGAACCGTAAGTCGCTTATGATGTTTTAATTGGGACGCGGTGATTTTCTGCGTACTTGTTTATTATGTTCACAATATAATATCGTGCTTCCAATAACTGCTGCGGGCATGGCCAGGATATTTAAAAAGGGTATAAAACTGACCAGATTGATGCTTGTCCCCAAACCTAATGAACGCATTTTATTATTTTTTACATTTTGTTTCAGATCTTTAAAGCTCACTAAATTATTATCCATAGCGAAGTCTTGATATTGCACACTGATCATCCATGCGGTGAATAAAAACCATAAGAAAGGATAAACAGGTTGGATAAAAGGTACGAAAAATAAAAGACAAATGCCCACAAAACGCAGTAAATAGTATTTTAAAAACTCTCCTTGACGTTTCATTGTGCGAAGTGCCATTTCATAAAAAGGAAGTGATGGCGGCCTGCTGTTATAAAGAATAATTTGGGTTTTTTCCGCTAATAACCCATTAAAAGGAGCCGCAATCACATTAAATACTACTGTAAACATGGAGAGAAACAGTAAGAAAAAACTGATTATAAAAATAATAAAAAATATCCCGCTTAGAACGCTTAGCCAGGAGGGTAACTTGTCCAGATAGTAAGATGTGAAAGAGAACACATAATGATAAGTAAAATAAAATAGTCCCGTGAACAAGATAAAATTTAGGGCCATAGGCACAATAATAAATCGCTTCAGACCATCGGTGAAAAGATGTTGAAAACCTTGCAGTAAGTAGAGCATGCCATGAAAAAAATGATTCATTGTAACTCCTGATATTTATGTTCATTTTAACGTATTTAGAACAATTTAATACTGAGGAGGAAGTTGGATACTGAATTTATTCAGGTCTTAGTGCAAAATACTGTTATCTGAACTACACTAAACAATATAAATTTTTCAAGGATGATTACAATGGCTTCTACAAAATCAAAAGTTGATATTAAAAATCAAACTACTCATAGTTCTCATGTTGCTACAGCTGCAGAAGATTTAATTAATGAAGGGAAAAAGTTTGCTAACGAAGTGTATCGGGAAGGTGTTAATAAAGTATCTGATGCTGAAGAGGTCGTTAAAGAATACTCCGATAAAATAGTACAAAAAATTCAAGAAAAACCGCTTACTTCTGTGCTCGTGGCTGCCGGTGTGGGTATGCTATTGGCTGCATTCTTAAGAAAATGATCAAAGTATTGGAGCATTTAGAAGGTTATGTTTCTGAATATTTAAATCTTTATAAGACCTTTTTAGCTTTAATAAAATGTGAAGCAAGACTGGCGGGACAGAGTATTTATCCCTTAATCTTAACTATTTGTATGTTATTCGTTATCCTCGTGTCCGTTTGGTTTTCGACCATGATATTGTCGGGATATTACTTATTTATAGTATTAGGAAGTTTCGCTCTATCCTGTTCTTTAATTCTGGCTGTTAATGTCATCCTATTATTGATTCTAATGAAATACCTAAGTGTTAATTTAATCAATATGAGTTTTGTAAATACCCGAGAATTTTTTTCTAATAAAGAGCCCAAAAAAGATGAACTCACGGAAGAAAACGAAAATCGAGATAATGATGATAGCAAAGCGATTAAAGATTCATCAACATCGATTACAAATACATAAAGCTTATTTAAGAAAGGTACTTCATCAATACGGAGTTCTTATTGCTGTTCTTTTAAGCCCAACTATTTTTATTGCAGTCAAATATCGTAAATCAGGACGATTTCTAAGTGTGTTATTAAATACTCTTGCTATAACAGCACCTCGTTTGTTAGTAAAAAATCTAGGGAAAGCGAATACGGTGCCCTTTATTTTAATTCAAACATTGGTTACCGCGGGATTTACGTTCTTAACGAATAAAATAAAGCGATAATTTGATCCTGGCGAACCGTTTATGGGCGCTTTAATACAGAATTGCTTTCAATTTCATTTAAATCAATAGTCAGATGATCGGATACCGAGGGTATAAAACAGTGTGCGAACGCTCTCGCAGCAGGTTTAGCCAGACACATTCCAACGCACAGACTCACGAAAAAGGTAACCGGTATAGTGCAGATAAACGTTAATTGAGTAGAGGGGGCCGTTTCGGCTGCTTTAAGAATAAAATAGGTTCCTACATGTAAACCACTGAACATAGTTGAAAAAGTACATGATGAGACTTTTACGAAACATTCGCTTGAAGAGAGCCTCTCGGTACAATCATCAATATTATCCTGACGTTCTTGTTTTTTTTCTTTATAAAGAGTTACTTGTTCATTCACCTTATGTTGTATGGTTGCATTAACATAATCATCGTGTATTTCAGGTGGCATACCTTTGTTGTGCAGGGTAAAAAATAAGCTGGGGTTTGCTTTGGAGATGGCATTGGCCGCAAGGATTTTTAAGCTTAGAATCCTGGGTTTTTTTTCTGTGGTTAATTGATTCACATTTTCTGCTGGCATTACAGACAACCTCAACTAATTTTTGCCTCATTGTCTCTATTTTGATATCGAATTGCAATGGTGTCTCTTAATTAAAGAGCTTCTATTGGTACATAAATTGTCCATTTAATTGGAATGGTCATCTATGACAAGGGTTATCTAATGCACGCTTCTGTTTGAGCTTATTTAAATTTGGATAAAACTCATATCAGATGTTACATTCTAAACCAGATCTAACATCTGTTTTTTCTTGCAATATATCCGCTTCGGAATCTGGCGCCGATACAATCTTCCAAAGACATCCTGAATTGAGGGATGTTGATTGAGTCCCCGTGGCATGAAGTGTTTCAAAACATTCATTAGACGCTTTGAGCTGATGAGCTGGTGTGTGTTTATTCATTACTTGATGAGATGAGCCAAAGACTTCTTTAGGCTGTTGTGTTTCCTGAAGTTGCTTTAGCGGTTGTTCTTTAAAGCGATAGACATTGAGCAGAATAAGACTGGCTTGAATTGCCATTAAAGCGACCCCAACTGCTGGATTCAGGGTGATTCCAACGGCAACCAGTAACCCTCCCGCGACCAGTACCGCGGCGATATTATAGCCAAGACTAAACAGTAAATTTTCCTTTATATTCGAAACCGTTTGTTGAGAAACAGCAAAGGTACTAATTATTGGCAATAAGGTGCCATTTTGGATTACTGCTCCTGCATGCTGTTGGGTCAATTCATCACTATCCTGAGAGAGCACGGCAATGCCCAGATCACTGGCAGCTATGGCTTGGGCATCATTGGCGGCATCACCCACCATGGCTACTTTATGTCCTTTGAGCTGTAAGCCTTTTATGTAAGCAGGTTTCGATTTATCCCCATTCTCCAGATCAGTAGCCACCGCGTTTGCATGGATGTTGTTTATCCCTAAGGCTTTGGCATAGCGTAATGCCGTTTTTTCGTCGGCTCCAGTACATAGATGGACTTCCTTTCCCATGTCGGTTAATGTTTTGATGGTTTTAAATGCATCTTTACGAAGGGGATCTGTAATAATAATATATCCAATCAGATTCTTTTCTTCAGCCAGAAACACTAGGCTATCTCCGGCTTCCAACTCAAGGTTTGCTTCAATGCTTGTAGTTGAAATACCAATCTCATTCATTAGAGAAGGACTGCCTATGATGTACTCTTTGCCATTAATGCATCCAAAGATGCCTGAATGATGTGAGTCATTGGGTCTTGAAACAGAAAAGGTACGAGAACTGTTTTTACTGCAATACGTATGGATTGATTTGCCAACGGGATGTGTTGAGCTTTCTTCAAGTGCGGAGCACAGACCCAGAAAATGATCGGGAGATATATTGGTGTTATTAATCACAGAATAACGTTTAACTATGGGAACGCCTGTAGTTAATGTACCATTCAGATCAAATACTATGGTATCTATTTGCTCCGCTTCTTGCAGGACTTTAGAGTTTTTAAATTGCACTCCGTGCTCTGCTGCTTTATGAATTCCAGTTTTTACAGCCAGAGGAATTATTAAACCTAAAGTACAAGGACAAGCTGAAACCAGGACAGATATGGCACATTGTATCGCGATTGCCGCAGGGAAAAATATTCCTATTATAATCCCGGAGGTAATGGCCAAGGTGATGACCGCAGGAATAAAATAGGCAAGAAGTTTTCCTGTTTTTATCTCCAGAGGTGCTTTTTCATTGATGGACTGATCGATACCTTCATCAAGTCTCGCCAGATAGGATTGTTTTGCCGGTCTCAGTACGCGAATTTTTAAAGAAGGAACCTCTTCTGCCAGCCGCATACCTGCGAGTACTTTTTCTCCCACACGAAAATGCCTGGGTAAAATCGCGCCGGTAATAATCGTGGTATAAATAATACTTTCATTTTCACAAAGTCCGTCCAGCGGGATAATTTCACCTGGAAAGAGTACTATGGAGTCATCCGCCTTAATTTGATGTAAATCCATATCTTGCGTACCGTCAGGCAAAGACAATCTTACTTGTTTTGGAGCTCTGTCCTGAAACTGCGCTGAACTGATTTTTTCTTTGATTGTTTCTTCTATGGCAATCCCAATATGTCTAAAGCCATAAATAAGCAATCCTGCTTCAAACATCATGGGAAGCCAAGGTATAAAAAATGAAGTAAGGGATACCACAATCACCGAAATAGTGCTTATGGCAAAAAGAGTGTCCATGGTTAAGGTTTGGCTAGTAACTAACTTGTTCCATGCCTCAGAATAGGAACGCGCCCCAAGAAACAGTGTTAACCCAATACTCAGGCTGGCAAGTGGGATCATGGCTATTAAAGGTAATCCTCCCATGGTCAGCGAAAGGATCAGTAATGCAATTCCTGAAATACATCCTGTTGCTCCAAGAAACCAATGAGACGCAAGAATTTTTTTTCCCAGGTCAAATATCGTGTTGGAGGATTTTTTTTGTGGGTTGGTGTTCTGTTCGAGTTCAGAGGTAGTCGCTGTTTCCTGGGCATTTTGTTTTATATTCGGAGTGTAGCTATAATCTTCGCAATTGTATCCACTATCTTCAATATGGCCTTTTATTTTTCTCCAAATCTCTTGATGATTTTCTGCCGTAGGTTCAGGCTCAGAGTGATTAAGTATTATGGTCGTTTTTTTGGGATCCTGAGTCGTGAAATCAACATAAAAGGATTGGATTTCCGAGATTCCTGTTTTATTTAGATAAGATTCTAATCCTTCACTGCAACTCGGGCAGCTCATCCCACTGATATAAAAAACATAGGGTTTGGACATAACTGCTCACTGATATAAGGGTTAACTCATCCTGAGATTAATTATTCCTTTGCAGGTAATTTCAATACTCATTTGAAATTTTGATTGGAATAATACCATATCAGCTATTTTTTGCACCTCTGATTTATTGATTTTCATTAAAGCGAATCAATTGAGGCACTTTCATAAGAAACTCAATTGGGATGGTGTTTCATGCTCCGAATCAAAAAAATGCTGTATTAGCGATTGAAGGGCACCAATTGATTGGGATATCGGGCGTTATCTACAAGGAACATACATCGGTGTTTGCGGTTCTGGAACTGTTGATTTTATTATTATGTACGCTAAAACTGTTTTGGATGAATCAGCTCCTGGATGGTTCCAGGAGCTTTAATGAGGATATTATTCACTGGTATCTTGAGTAGTGGACTCAGCATCACTACCTTGAGTACTAAAATCGGCAGAAGGTTCGCTTGCTTTTAAATTCTGCATCAGCATGATCGTATTCGTTAAAAGAATTCGCTCTTGCAATTGACGATCCAAATACATTTGATAGTTAATTTCAGCCAGTAAAACGGCAATTTCTTTTTGTATTGTAGCTGAAGAAGCAGTATCTAATTGCTGCATCCACTGTGTTGGTATTCCATCTTTGCCGGTTTGTGCTTTAGGATTCAATATTCGCCATGTTGCCATGTTAAATTCGCTTAATGCCTGGCTGGAAACCACTTGTGAGCTATTGCCGCCTACAGAGGGTTGTTCCTGAGGCAATCTTTTGGACATTATATAGTATAAATTGCTTATCCCAACGGAACTTTGCGCTGCGTAGACTCGCAGGTTGTTAAAGTAGCTGCTTAATGTGGCTTGGGCTTGCATTTGTTGAGCGTTTGGAGGATTGGCGCCAGCATTATCGGTTGCCAACTTATATAAATCTCCATAGTCCTTCCATTTGGGCAAAGATAATGGAGATACCTGGCCGGATGCATACCGTATAAAGTTATTTGCAAGCTGAGCCTGATTTTGTGCGCTTAAACCTATAGGGGTACCCGAAGAAGGTATTTGATCGTTGGAATAAAGTAAGGGGGCTATCAATGAATTGCTATTGAGTTGAGTGATGAATTTTTGATTGTAATCATAACTAAAGTATTCTGTTACTTTGGGAATATTGCCAGCTGTATTATAGATTACTTTATCTTGATACTTATACTGACACTCTCCTTTATTCCAGGCAGAAGCATCATTATTCATACAATAAGTAAAATCCGGGGTACCTAAAATATTAAAAATTGCCTGACTTACCGGGTCGGGTAAGTATGAACCTTTATTTGAGGTTGGCTGATCAAGCAAAGGAGAAGCAGTAACGCTGGTATTGTCTGAGGTGGAGTCGCCAGCATAATTCTTGAACGTTGTATTGGCAAGTTTGTTTATACCGTCGGCACCAGCAATAGAGGTCGGTACAAATTGTTGTACTATTTGATTCATCGCATTTACAGGAATAGCGCCAAAAAAGGTACTAAATACATAACTTTGAAAGAGACTGGCATCTACTTCATTCAATAATGCCGCAGTATAATTTTCTGGAGGGGTTGGAGGACTTTTGGTCGTTAAGTCAAAGCCCAGAAAGTTTCCCAGATTTTTTAAATACTTGGTCAAATCGCTGTCATTGGTGCTTGGAGCTGGAACGTCCATAATGTTATCTGTAGCAGTAACAACAACTGAATAACTGGTGAGGCAAAACAACGTAACTAGTGAACATTTTGACAGTAACTTCATTATTCATCCCCTTCAAGTGCGCGTAAAACGAGTTTAAGGCGGTATTGACAAAAAACTCGCGACAATAAACGTAAACGTTCGAATACTATATTTCTTTTCAGGAAAAAGCCGGCAGGATCATGACTGCCAATACTGGTTTCCTCGGCATGAATTAATACCCTGGAAGCACTTCCGGGGTGAACAGTATCTATTGCCTGTAGCAAGCGTAGTCCTCTACCTGATTTAATGTTTCCTACAATACGGATAAATTTTTCTTCTTCGGCCATTATTCCCAGGTCAATTTTTTCGATATCATCCAGCTCTTTACCCAGCTGAGTCATTGCTTCTTCAAACTCAGGATTTCCATCAAGAGTCCAGTCTTCAACACTTTCCATAAAGGTAATTACCCTGTAAATCATGGGGTCTAAATATTCAAACCAGTATTTAGCAGATGCTTCGTGACTGAGATCAGGCATTTTTTACTCTTTTTTTACTGTGATAAGTTGATGGACGAATCCACTACATACTACTATAGTATATTATGAAGGGTAAAAGTCCATTATTAAAAAAGTAAAAAATATGAAAAAGAAATCAGGTACTCGGATTGGCAGTATTTTCAAGCGAATCATTAACATTCGCACATGGTCTGATTGGGACAGGATGAAGGCATTTACCCTTTATCTTCTTAATGGATTCAAGCGTTTATTCGTAACTCAGAAGGAAGTTGAAGTTGAATCTTTTGATTCGGCTGTAAATAAGCTGAAATTATCTGATGCTGACTTGGTAATAAAACAAAATGCATTATTGCGTCTAAGTATAGTTATGTTAGCTGCTGCCTTTATGATTTTTATTTATACGGGATACCAGTTGTTTTATGGTTCGTTTAAAGCCGCTATCGTGAGTCTGGTCGTTATGTTGATCGCACTGGTTTTGGCGTTTCGTTATCATTTTTGGTATTTCCAAATTAAACATAAAAAATTGGGTTGTACTATCAAAGAATGGTACAGGCAAGGTATCTTGGGGGAGAAAGAATGAATAAACTGGTTTTAACTGTTCTCCTGTCTTTGTGTCCCGCTTTACTATTCGCTGCCGATTCCGCTGCTTTGAGTTTTGCTCCTCCGGCAAGTGATCTGTCCGTCATTTTTCTGGGTAATTTATTTGGTGTGGTTGACGGCGTGTTGCATGGCACGGGAAGCCAGATTATGGGCACCATGTTTGGCGTATTCAACTCTGCGGTATTAGCATTGGGTGGAATCATCATAATGTACACCCTCCTGGTGTCTACTATGAATACCGCCCATGAAGGGCAGATGCTTGGACAAAAATGGTCTTCAATATGGATCCCTTTGCGTTCCACGATGGGATTGGCTTTATTAATTCCCAAAGCCTCTGGCTATTGCTTAATGCAGATTTTTGTCATGTGGGTCATTGTACAGGGGATTGGTGCTGCAGATAAGGTATGGGAAGCCGCCTTAGGTTATTTAAATCGGGGAGGGGTCATCATACAGGCACAGTCGAATCCAGCTGACGCGTTGACCGCATCATCGACTGGTGGTGTTTCCGATGGGGCAATGACTATTCTTGCGGGCCAAGTGTGTATGTTAGGCTTGCAAAATAAAATAGAAGCACAAAGAAAAAGTTATCTGGACTCACAAGCCAGTGATGTAGGCCCTTGCGCAGGAAATCCTAGTACCGCCATGGATAATTTTTGCAAAACATCAGTTCAAGATTTTTTAGGAACAGTTAATGCGGTGATGACTCAGAGTAATAATAAAGGAGCGAACAACTTCTCGCTTCCAATGCCCAATTTTGATTCGACGTCACCATTGTATTTTTTAAATGGGATTTGTGGAACCATTAAATGGAATACTATAAGTGATTTGGTCGATCCAAATAAAAATTCGAGCTCTACTAGTCCCAATCTTTATAAACAACTTACAGCCTCTCAGCTTGAAACAGCGCAAATGTCGAGAGCGATCGCAATTCAGCAAATGTATATCAGTTTATCTACCGTGGCTCAGGTTATTGTTAATAATGATCCTGACTTAGCCACTACGAATCCTGGAACTACATCAACAAATTTCTCAAAGGTTGCCAAACAACAATTCGGCGTACCTTATACAGCTCAAGGACAAATATGTACTGATTATTCACAAAATTGCGAGATTTGGGGGCCTGTACCGACGCCAACAGGAACCAATTCAGGCGTACTGTTTAACGGAACGGAATTTTTAGGCGCGATTACTGATTATAACGCCATTATGATGCCAACAATTAATCTTATAAAGCAGGCAAATGATGTAAACAATGATAATACTTCACGTGATTTTATCAATAAGGCGACAAATCAAGGTTGGATTCTGGCCGGCTCTTATTTTTTCGATTTGGTGAAATTAAACGGTAATGCAATAACGGATTCCAATCAATTCGATTCAAATACGGGTTTGGATACGAGTACTTTTGATCCGACAAATCTGGTTTCGAGCTTTGGAGAAAAGAATAGCTGCTCTGGTCCTTATTCTTTATTATGTACCTGGTTTGGAGGTGATAAGTCTCCTTTAGATAAAGTACAGGCAGTAATTAATGGGTCTTCGTTAGGTGATTTGGTTCAGAAACCGAGCTTGAAGGATGATGCTCAACGTAAAGTAATCAGCAATCAGCAGTCATCAACTGTTTATGGATTCGTCAATAACTCCGTGATGGTTCGATTACCAGGCCAGCCAGGGTTAGCTCCTCTTCAATTTGCCAATATGATGAAGTTCAGTATTTCTACTGAGCAATATTATTTGCCAAAAGGTGATTTTGATTGCGGTCGAGTTAGAATATTGTTCTTCTCGTTTTGTTTGGGAAGGATGTTTGGAAACTTATTTTATAATGCCATTTTCAGAAACATATATAATCTGCTTCTGAAAATGTTTTCAGACATAATTAATCAGGTGGTTATGGCCTTCTTGATGGTTCCTTTGGAAGGAATGAAGGAAATATTTAAAGCGGGATTGATGAAGGTGTCTGAACCGGGAATAAACCCGATCGTTGCCCTGTCGAATATGGGAATCATGTACATTAACTTCTCGGCTAATCTATGGCTTATGCTCATTAATATAGCCGTGAGCAGCGCAATCTTGTTTCCGTTTGGATTATTCATCTTTGCGTTGATCGGATTAGCCATGCCACTGTTACTGGCATGGGTTGGAACCATGGTTTCGGTAGGATTTGTGACCGCCTATTATATACCCGTCTTACCCTACATGATTTTTACATTTGGAACGATTGCTTGGCTCATTGCGGTGATAGAGGCTATGGTCGCGGCACCTATTGTTGCTTTAGGGGTAACTCATCCTGAAGGTCATGATGCATTTGGTAAAGGTGAAGCTGCCATTATGATTTTGATGAATGTATTTTTAAGACCCTCCATGATGATCATTGGATATATTTCAGGTATTGCATTGTCCTATGTAGGTATTTGGATACTGAACGCAGGATTCGATCATGCAATCTCGTTTATCCAAACCGGTAATTATGACCTGGATAAATCCGGTACCAAATACGGTGGGTTCCAATGGTCAAGTCAAGACAAGCCTGATACTGGGGGTTCCGGTACAGGAGGTTATGGTTCAAACGGTTATACTGATTGGGCTGGTGTTTATGCGTATTTCTTCTCGATACTCATTTATACCACCACGTACCTTATTATTGTTCAAAAAGCATTTACTCTAATTTCTTATTTGCCTGACAAGGTATTAAGATGGATAGGCGGTACCCCCGAAAGTTTGGGGCAGGAGGCTGCTGGTTGGGGTGATGAGTTGAAGGCTGGGGTAAAAGCAGGTGCTGAACAGACCCAAGGCGCACAAGCACAAATGGGACAAAAAATGGGAGCTATGGCTGATAAGAAACTTGGCATAGACAGTCAATCTCTATCAGGCGGAGGGGATGCTTCTGCTACGGGCAGTAGTTCTTCATCCAGCTCTTCATCTAAGTCCCCTGGCGGAGCTGCGCCGAAAATGCCAGGCGGTGGAGCTGGTGCCGAATAATATTAAATCAATTTAAAAGGCAATCGGTCAAATGGATCGATTGCCTTTTTACCAGTAATTGTTTCCTGCATCCGATGTTTAATAAAACTTGTTTCTGTATATTCTATTCTATATAGTTTGCTTTTTTACTGATAAGAATCAACGTGATAGTAACAAAAGAAATAGAATATAAAGACGGTCAGACTTTATGCCGCGGCTATATTGCATACGATAGCAGTTTGTCTCATCCTCTTCCTGCTGTGATGGTTGTTCATGATTGGGTTGGTCGTAGTGAAAGGACGTGTAGTAAAGCCAGACAACTTGCGGCATTAGGATATGTCGGTTTTGCTGTAGATATGTATGGGCAAGCTCAAACAGGAGCGGATAAAACAGAACGAAGAGCCTTAATGGCTCCTTTGATGCAGGATAGAGCTAAATTAGCCGCACGCATAAACGCCGCAGTTGATGTATTGACTCAATTACCTTGTGTAGATAAAACAAACATTGCGGCAATAGGGTATTGTTTTGGTGGGCTATGTGTGTTGGATTTGGCTCGTTCACAGGCGGATGTTAAAGGCGTTGTCTGTTTTCATGGCTTGCTTACTTCCCCTGAACATTCGAACAGTCAACCGATAAACAGTAAAATACTCATTTTACATGGTTATGATGATCCATTGGTTAAGCCCGATCAGATAAGTCATATCGCAGGTGAAATGAATGAAAGAAAAGCTGACTGGCAAATTCATATGTATGGCCATACTCAACATTCGTTTACTAATCCTGAGGCCAATGATGATGAGATGGGATTGCATTATAACGAGAGTGCTGATAATCGTTCTTGGATAACTACACTGGATTTTTTACGTGAGCTGTTTCTTTGACTTCATGTAGCAGCCTTGAGTTTCTAATAGCTCAAGAACAATGGTTGTGTTACTAGTTTTTGATCCGTATGAGATCATAACTTCAGCATCTTTATCGCATTAAGAGAACGAAGTTCTTTTTTTCGTTGCTCCGATAAGTTCAATTCAGAAAACAAGTGTTCTGAATGATCAATCCATTGTTTTATATCCATTTGATCGGTTTGTCCAAGATCTGAACTGTATATGACTCGTGGTAACGAGCTGAGTACTTCACAGAAATCTTCTTTACTTTGATGCTCTAATACATAGGTCAACAGAGTTTGCTCTATCCAGATGAATTCGTGTTTGGCTAACTCATTTAATTGTGCGGCATGTAAATTGGTGAGCGGGTTTGCGGGTTGATTAAGCAATAAAGACCTTACATTGTATTGGATGCAGGCATCTACCAATTGATAGAGTTCATCTGCTGATGCATGCCCGGTAGAAAGGACAATGGGGTAATCGTTTGCCATCTTTAAAACATCAATTACTTCTTTGCGCAGTTGGTACTGATCATTAAAAAGTGTTTCATGCCTCAGACTATACTGTTTTAACTCCGGATGACTCATTGTTCGAGACAATCGTGATTTGATTTTTCGCCCTGTTATGGTGGGGAAATGTACAATCATTCGGGCAGGTATTAGGGGTTGATATTCATTCAAAGCCTGGATAACAACTCGATAATTTATTCCACCCGCGATGTGATTTAATACTAATGAGGGCAAGACAGGTAACCCTAATCTTTGAGCCAGAGTTGCCTGTATACAGGTTGCACCCAGATGACTTTTTAAAACGACAAGTCCATTGATGGTTTGATATAGTGTACCTGTTTCAAGAGCATCCCAACGGCGCAGATAAAGATCGGGATTGGCATGATAGTGAATATCAATCAATTTATAATCATCAAGAGCCTGCAAGATAATTCCTTATTTTTTATGATCTAACCAGGGTTGATCGTAATGAAACCTGGTTCTGGCCTTTTTAAGCGTACTCCCCGATTGAACTGCAGATTTTATCTTGTCTTCGGTTGATTTAATGTTTTGCACTTTATCGATAACTTCTGTTAACCAATGTATGGGAATTACAATAACTCCATTATCGTCTGCAACAATAATATCACCAGGATTGATGAGTACTTTATTAATGGTTAATGAGCATTGTTCCCCCGCTTTATGCACTCGATTTTTACCTGAGCGCATAAAAACATCAGTACAAAATAAGGGATAGGTAACGTTGCGAATCTTTTTTACATCACGAACTGCTCCATGAACTACAGTACCTGCTATATGATTTTGCAGAGCTACCTGTGTCAGAATGTCACCCCAAACAGTACAGTCATTTTGACCATGATTATCGATTACAATTACGGAATTAGGGGGAACTTGATCGATATAGTTTGCTGCATTTTTGAAGGTTGAGGATTTGCTTTTATTAGGCTTATACTGGACAGTATACGCTGGGCCAACAAGCTTCAGTCCAGGTGTTAACGGTTTAATATTCAGTAATGCGCCTTCAATACCACAGGCATCAAGCGCGTCTGATATCTCTGAGGTACTGTATTTTTTAAGTTTCTGGATGGTGTTGGATAATGAATCCATCTCCTTGAGAGTAAAAGAAGCGTTGCCAAGTTCGACCTGTATTTGCGTATAGTGATCAATAATTGCTTTAGCCATATCCATCGTAGTGCTAAAGCCTCCCAAATCATAGGTAATAAAACGTCCTTCACGGACAACCTCGGCTACCGAATCACTAATTTTTTTAGCGTGCAAATTAAAACCAAAATGATTCAGGAGCATAGAAATTGTTAAGAACATCGCACTCGGATTGGCACTGTGAGGTTTCATTCGTGGGCCACTACCATGAACCGGTTCAAAGTAACTGCCATTTACGCCAATATTGGCGCTGGGCGCAAAGCCTAAGCCCCCCATAACGCCAGCCCCAACGTCAGATAATATATCGCCAAACATATTTTCGGCAACGATTACTCCAAACTCCTCTGGTCGTTTAATCATCCATAGAGCTACCGCATCCACATTAAGTATGTCTGAATTAATGTGAGGATAGTGACTGGCTATTTCCTCAAATAATTCTCGGGCAAAATGACTGCTTTGTCGTAAGACATTGGGTTTATCTGCAAAGGTAACCCGATTAATGCCTTGAGTTGATGCGTAGTCGAAGGCAAACTGAAATAATCGGATTAATCCCGATTTTGTTTGTAATCTTAAAGTACAGCTGATCTCATTTGCTGGAATAGTGCGCCAGCGTTCTTTTTCATTGATTAAATCATTTATTGATTCAGGCAACGGATAATAATCAAATCCCGAATAAAGACCTTCTGTATTTTCACGAATAATGCAAAAATTAAATTCTCTTTCTTCGTCTTTAATAGAAAAACACGGTCTGATGTTGGCAAACAGATCCAGTTTTTGTCTTAATTGAATAATTGGTGAAATATAATTGAGTTTGTCATTCTGAAATTGTGTCGCCAGTTCTTTGATGGCCTCTCTTTGGGGTTTACTGGTGATTGCACCTAATAAAACGGTGTCTGAATTAGAAATGAGTTGCCAGGTTCTCTCCGGGATCGGTGTGCCTTCCGTTCTCCAATAGGACCATCCGATGTCACCAAAACTCAGTTGTATGGGGAGTTGCAATAATTCAAAAATAGGAATTGCTGCGTGGGTCACTTCTGCGCCGATTCCATCACCGGGTAACACGGCTATCTTTAAGACCTCATTCGCTTTAAGCATTCAAAGCCTCCCATAGTGCTGCTTGACAATAATGGGGGTTATCTCGTAATACTCTCATTCCTGCTTTGGGTACCTGGAGTACAGTGCCTGTTTTAGGTTCAACTACATTGTCCTTGTTTACTAAATGAGATTGCTCACCGATTAAATGCACATGATTGACGGTACATGATGTCACTACCGAAGTTGAATCCGTTTCCAAAACTCGATTTAATCCATAGATCACGCGATGTGCTGCTGCTGGATTATTTAAGGAATTATGGGATTGTATTGGAACGGCATTGGGGTAATACACGTGTTGATAAAGCTTCTGGAGCGCCTGGTCAACCTGATTGTTTTGACACAGTGCAATGACCTCTTCAAGTTTGTTTCTGAGGGGAATGTCAGCACACGTTGGCGTTGAAAACAATACTATGGGTTTTCCTGTGTTTGCGAATAAAGAAAAGCACTGTTGAATAATGACTCCACCAAATGAAAATCCAAAAAAAGCATCATATTGAGGAATATACTCGTCTAGTTTTTGCGCCCATAACTGGTAAAAGGATGATTTGGGAACGTCTTCCATGATACACAGCGAGTCAATGGGATGAATACTGTATTCACTCTCAAGAAAGGATAATGGACTGACAACTAATTCAATGTACGATGGGTCAGGAGTATCCGGGGTCAGGACCAGTATTTTCTTTTTTTTCATTATGATCTCATGTGCAAATCCTGAAACGATTAATTTCCTGGAATAGTTTTTTGCGTAAATGATTTAAGATCGGCTGTTGAAAAATCGGAAATTCCTCTGATAAATTCATCCATTTCAATAGCCTCATGACCAATATTAAGTGCATCCCGTACGTAGTTTGATGCAGTTAACACGGCTTGTAAATCATATTTTTTAATATTATTGGCATGCAGGTAGGCAATGAAAAACTCTGTTTTCAGGTTTCCTGTTCCTTTGCCCATACCGGCGAGAGAGGCATCAATAAATTGAACTCCAGAATTGAGTGCCGCCAATGCATTGGATTGGGCTAAACCAATATTATCATGGGCATGAAACCCAAAGGGAATCGAGTAATTCGATGTATAGCGCTCATAAATTGCTTTGATTCGCTGGGGTAAAATGCTGCCATTCGAATCCGCAAAATAAATCATATCGGGCTTGTATTGACTGACCTGCTCAACCACTTCGTCTAATTCATCATCTGTGTAGTAGGTCATATGGATGAAATTCACCGAAATCAGTAATTTCAATTTTTGCGCCAATTGAATTACAGGAAAGGCTTCAGCTAATTTATTTTTGGCAATACAAATTCTCAACAATCCAACACCGCACTCTTTCAATTCCAATAAATCGTCTTCAGTAACATTATTGGGGTGTGCCATAACGGCAATCGTTGATTTTCTAATTAATGATTGGCAAAAGAGGAGATAATCTTTGTCCGTTACTCCAGCCCGACCTATATTTTCTATAGGATGCAAAGAGCCATTGCGGTAACCAATTTCGATGAATTCTACTCCAGAATTATCAAGGGGCAGCAAAATACCGCGCAATTCATCATCAGAAAAATGGAAATTAGTTCGATGTCCTCCGTCTCTTAAGGATGCATCTAATAGCTGGACTGAGTTCATTGATTACCTCTATTACACCATGGAGTATTTAGTAAGTTCTGTATATTTTAATTATAGTACTTATGCATTTAATAAGCTTGGAAACCAGGATATAAAATACGGGCTTTTAGCTGTGACAAACAGCCTGGAGCAAGGGCATTCAAACTGCTAACCAATACAATACGCCCAAAATGACGCTTACTGTAATGGCTCTTATATAAAAAGCCGTGGGTTTATGCGTATATAGGGCGTATAGATAACTAAATGGATGGCGGTAGATAAAGGAACGCATGATGGTTTTGGTTACGAGATGCGGTTTACCCGTTAACGGTAGTTCGTGAATACGGATGCTGGGTCTATGATTGACTTCAATTATTACACCATTGGATTGGCTAATTGGGGTATTGATATCAGTACATTCTACGTCAATACCGGCAAGGCCCAGATTTAATATTGAAGCAACCCTGCTCATCAGTTTACGGTTTTCCTTGCAAATTTGATTCCCCAGAGACGCATAGGTACCTCCCCTGGTTGCATTGGATGTGTATGCCAGTAGTACACGTTCCCCTACAGACGGTACATAATCGGTACTTTTTCCTAATTCCTTCAGTTTTATCTTAGCTTCATCATCAATAACAATGGGTCCTAAAAAGTCATTAATTATTTTTCGTTGTTTATTGGTCAGTTCAACCAGTTCGTCGATATTATGTGTGCCATCACCAATGACGCAGGCAGGATATCGTTGAACCACTCCTATTACCCGTCTGTTAAATACCAGGACTCGATATGAATTTAAATTTCCGTAAAACTCTTCGATCATTAAAAACTCATAAATGGAAAAATAGTGATTTAAAAAATAAATCAGTTGGTCTAGAGACTGAATGTTGCATAAAACATCTTTGCCTTTAGATCCATCTAATAAGGGTTTTAAAACCAAAGGGAATTTTAGGCCGGCAATCAATTCTCTGGTTTTATTTTGCCGAAATTCATCAACATGCATAGCGACGGCATTAGGTACAGGAATGCCTGCTTTTTCCAGTAATTTGCTCGTACAATATTTATTGGCCGCTATGTTAGAACTGCTGATGTTATTAAATGGGGTTTCACTCTCTCGAAACAGATAGTGACGAGATCCCAGTATGAGCTCAAAACCATTAATTTCAACGACTGGTTTTACAGGCAGAAATAAAGCCTTAGAGCTTTTATAATAACGTTCAGCGTTCCGGTCTATGGCGATTCTCAGTTGTGATTTAGTCAGGACTTACGAGAGTTACTCAATCGCTGTGTTAAAAGGAATTTTAATTCGGTCATTATGTTTGTCTTAGCTCCCTTATTAAAAACTCCTTCAGCCTTGGTCTTGGGGTTTTTCGTAAATCCTGATAGTTCATATATTTAATAATCTTATCATAATTATTAAATCCCAGTAGGGGGAGGATTGATATATTCATTGATAAAAACAAGTAACATTAGGGTTGGGTGACCATTCCTCATCATGCTTCTGAACAATCCTCACTTTATATGCGTCATCCTCGTTGTATTCTGCCTTCTATGGTTGCAGTGAATGGTTGCGGTAATTTTTTAATATAATTCATGACGGTATCCTGATCGCTTTCACCCACCTTGATTATTGTTCCTCGTGCCATTACTGAAAATACCCCGCCTCCAGTAGCCAGAAAATTATTAGTGGCTATCGTATAGGTTTTACTCTTAATCAGTGGTTTATTTTGATGGTGTATGGTGATGACTTTATGTCCCAGAGGTTTTGCAGGGTCATAACTATAAGTCAGACCAGAAATTTGCAGCATGTTGTCATAGGGGCCCATCCATTGTTGCTCAAAGAGATCGTAGAGATCCTGTCCTGTTAACGTAACATTGACTATGGTATTGCCAAAGGGTAGAACGGCATACACATGCCCCCAATTAACAATGCCGGATTTAATATCATCACGCATACTGCTCGGATTAGTCATTCCTATATCAGCATCCATTTCTGCTTTAAATGCATCAGCTATCAGATTACCCAGGTTTGATTCACCTTCATTATTTTGTTTTCTTGATAAAGTATTTTGCGCTGTTCCTATATAACTGTTTATTATGGGTTCTACTTTGTCTTCGGCTAATTTAACCAACTGCAGTGCTTTTTCATCGGGTTGTGTTCCAGGCCCACGGTTGGCATAAGTTGTGATAATTCGAGCAGATTTTTGTTTCACTTTATGGCTCTTTGCATCGACTTTCAAAGTGACTTCCGCAATAGCCGCACTGTAACTGTATGCCTGGGTAACCAGGATATTGACCCCGTTATGATTGGGAATATAGGCATTCAGAAATTGATGGGTATGCCCCGCCATCACCACATCCACATCATCATCTAATTGATCAATTACTTCATTAATTCCACCTTCAACATGAGAGCTGGCCTTGGTATCTCCTTCATAGGGAACCTGATTGCCTCCTTCGTGGATTAGCACAATAATGATTTGAGCTCCCTGCGCTTTCATCTTAGGAATATACTGGTTAATAGTTCTGGCTTCATCCAAAAATTTAACGCCCTTGGCATTCTCAGGGAACATGGAACCCGCCGCATTCTTTAATACAGCACCAATAAATGCAACTGGCACACCATGTATCAATTTAATGACATAGGGTGGGAACAGTGGTTTTTCGGTTTTTTCATCGACTATATTTGCAGAAATATACGGATAGGCGGCTCCTGGATAATTTGGCAATGAAATCCAGTTGTCTGTTGGTGGGTTATCCGTTCCATAAATCAGATCAAACATGGCTTTCTGACCTTTATCGAATTCATGATTTCCAACGGTTGCGACTATATTACATTGAGGATTCATCCGTGCTTCTGTACTGCAGTGTGTATTGCCCAGGCTGTTAGTAAACAGAATACTTGGTTCATCATGAAGTATTCCGGAAGAAGGAGGGGACGCTCCGACCTGATCTCCCATGATGGTGATGATTGTTCGATCTTCCATTCCGGATTGAGCTTGCTTGATGTACGCCGCGAGCACGGCAGCCCCTCCGACCGGCTCATTTTTTACCATTCTGCCCGTACTGATTTGACCATGAAAATCATTAATTCCCAATATTTTTATATCAATCATTGGTGGATTAACGGAGGAAGGAATATTTGCTGCATTAAGGGCAGCGAAAGGTACTACACTAAAAAATAAAGTCAGGGCACTGATTATTTGTTTCAACTTATTATTATAAAACATGATATTTCTTATCCTTGAAAATATAGAGCAGGCGGTTCTTTTAAAAACAGGATGTTCAGGATTTTTAAAGCTTATCATTCCCATCCTGGACGCAAAGAATAGTACCAGTCTTGGTTTAAAATAAACAGAGAACTGATTGCGGTACCAATGATGGTAACCGCTAATAGAAGTGGGGCGAAGCAACACGGCCATTAAGTTAATGGGGCATTGTGGATTGGTATTTTCGTAGCCTGTATTAGCGAAGCGTAATACGGGGAAATAATGGAGTTTGTAGCCACTTAGATCCTGTATTACGCTTCGCTAATACAGGCTACTCAGGCTTAACTTGATGGAAGTGGGGCCAAGCAATCTCCCAAAATTGAACAGGCATACCATACACAAATTGTCTGTTCCTATTTCGTGGGGATTTCTTTTTGGGGATGAGGATGTTATCGATTACCCAGGAGCGAAAACTAGTGTTGAGCGTTTGTAAGAGGGGTTGTTGTGATCGAAAAACGGTAAGAATTACAACAGAGCAGCCTGTTATTATTGCTGATAATCTTTGGCTCCAGCAATAATGAGTTTGTATACACGTTCACTGATAATACCTTGCTCAAACTTTGCCTTAGCGTCCCAAGTCATTAATTGACCTTTTTGGCGTACTAATTTACGAGTAGCAGAAGTGACATCATTGGGATCACTCTCAAGAAGTATGTCTCTGACTTCTTCGTCAAAAACCAGATATTCTCGTAACGCAACCCGTTTTTCATCTACAGTTGGGACCAGCTTTTGCCAGATACACAACCTGATGGTTTCCAGAATATCAATGGTCCTCCCTAAGCGTTCTTCACCTGAAAATGAGGTAACCAATCGACGCATAGTTTCGGCAACCCCAGATGTATGCAGCGTGGTATACACAGGATGTCCTGTCAGAGCAGCTTCCAAAGCCGCGCTTATTGTTTCGGAATCACGGCACTCCCCTACCATAATCAAACGGGGTTTTCTTCTTAGAGCATTTCGTACTCCATCTGCGAAGCTGGGCAGATGACGGGGAATTTCAGATTGGCTGACCACAGAAGAAATGGTTTCAATTTCATCATAAACGAATTCTATAGGTGATTCATAAGTTAACACTTTTCGGTTGGAATCTGCAGTTTCAATTAATTCTCGAATGATTGATGCCAGAAGAGTTGATTTTCCAGAACCCGTTGCTCCTGTGATGAATACAATACCTTCCTGAGGCGCAATGGCTTCAAGTATGTTATCTGGTAGATTCATACTGCTCAGATGAGGGGGGGTGGTTGGGATGGTTCTTAATGTCAGCTGAATGGCATCATGTCCCTCAACAAGACAGGCAGTGCCGTTAACCCTGTATCGATAACGAACGCCACGATTTGGACGAAATTCGTAGTGAGTATCGATGTCTTTTCCTGATAAGAGCTGTGTGGTGGCATTGGGGCCATAAATTGCGTTGATCAAATCGCCCAATTCGGTATTAGATAATCGTCGATTGGTTATTTTCAGTAATTTTCCATAGACCTCTGCATAAATGGGTTCACCAGTCTGTATGGTAATATCCGATGCATTCAAACTTTCCGCATGCTCCAGCATTCTATCCATAAACACTGGAGTAAATCGTGTCGGTTCATCAGGCATTAAATTAATATTACTCATAATTCATCATTAATTAACTGGAGCTATGGTAGGCTGCCAAGATTTATTCGTTATGATAATTTTAGACTGATTCGCTATTTTTTCCATGTTTTTAAACTGTTCCAACGCATTTTCATCTTTGGCAACAGCGGCTTTCCATTCATTACTGTTGATATTCAGAGCTGGCAATGCAGTAATTCTCAGGACTCTGTCATCAATATGGATTTCAGAACCATCACCGGTGACACCCAGGTCTGTATGAGAGACGTAAGGCGGAGATACCATATTCATGGCCAGCAATTTTCTGTAGAGAATCATTCCACCAAAGTCTTCTTTGATACGGGATATGCTTTCTTCAAGGATGGTGTTCGCTTGTTCTATACCATTCTTCCATCCCTTTGCCGTATAGATGCACCATAACTCTCTTTCTGCTTTGGTTTTAGGAAGCAGGGTGGAGTTGGGCGCTTCCGGTTTGACATAGTCCATCCATAAGTATTGACGCCAGGTGGGTGGAGTAGTAATAAAATGTGCTTGTTTTGCAACCTTATAAGTGCGATCCGATACGCGTATACTCTGAGCATCAGCCAGATTCAGTGTGTTTCTGCCTTCGAGTAATACTGGGGGTAATATATTATGCTCCAGAACCAGGGAATTAAAATCGTAAATCGTATCCAGATTTCTAGCCTGTTTTGTTAAATCCTGGTCAATAATTTTGGCTCGCCATGCTAATCCAGCCTGTGCACCTAAACTTAACGCGATATCCTTGAGAGCCATTTCGCGAATCTTGCTCATTTTTTTCTTGGATTGAACTCGGGTGTACTTGGAGTTAGCCATTGATTGAATACCCGCCAATGAGCCCGTATCTCCCAGATTTCCTCGGGAAGATGAGCAGGCTATCAGCAAGGCTGATAGAATAATGGTTAAACTAGGAATAAATTTTGGCATAGCGCAATTCAACAACCTGACTGTTAGGGTATACATGAATATTGGCTTTTTTACCAGCCTGGTAGTCAATATCACGAAGTAATTCTGCCAAGCTTACGTCTTTTAAGCTCAAGCTAATTAAAACAGGTACCGCAGGAACTTGCCCCAGAACACGCAGTTTAAAATGAGCTGCTTTGGCAATGCGGGCTGTAAGCTCTTCTATAGGGCCTGACCAGTCAACGCTGGCTCTTGCCTGCATGTTATAAGCATTAGGTATTGTGAGTGTATTGTCTTTATTTGGCGGCAAAATCACTTTTTCAATACGAGCCATTTCAAGCATTGAGTCACTTACTGATACAGCAGCTTCTGCCAATTTGATCGTAGCATCGTCACTGGGGTTATTGACGGGTGGTTTTCTAAATGTACCAGCACAGCCGACAAGCATGGCTGAAACAATAAACATTATGACAATCTTGTTGTTCATTCAATGTTCTTTAATGTCTAGGAGTATTAGTTTGATTGAAACAGGAGCAAGGCTCCTTGTCAAGATATTGTTGTTCAGAGTTTTTGAAATAAGCCAAATATAACTTGCCCTGCCTGTTTTAATTTTAACTGCTGCCAGTGTTGTTCATCCAGTTCAATTGCTGTTGGAGATTCAATATAGACAAGACCTCCCTGAGGCAGTAGCTGTTTTTGGTTGATGATATGCATACATTGGGGGATGTAGTTTTTTGCAAAGGGCGGATCTAAAAAAATCACATCAAATTGTTCATTACAATTTTGTAAATAAGATATTGTATCGGCTTTAACCAGTTTTAAAGCCGTATGGTTAAATTGAGAAATAATTTGGCGTAGACTGGCATGCGCGAGCGGAGACTGTTCAATAAATACGACTCGCGTTGCACCTCGAGAAAAGGCTTCCAGACCTAAAGCTCCGCTACCTGCAAAAGCATCCAGGCAGCGGGCTTCTTTAATGTCCTTCATTAACCAGTTGAAGAGGGTTTCCCGGACTCGATCAGGAGTTGGTCTTAAGCCCTCTACTTCGGGGAATTGGATTTTTTTCCCTCGGAACTGGCCACCTATAATACGAATACTTTGCTTCAAGATTGTCCTACGGTCACGAGTAATAGTTTGTCGGGATTGACTTGTTCTTTGAACGCCTGCTTTATTTCATCATGAGTGACTGCGTTAATTCGCTGAACGTACGTATCTAAATAATTGTCAGGTAAGTGATAAAATGCCATACGTAGTAATAATCCTGCAATATTTCGGTTACTTGCTAATGACAGTGGGAAGCTACCGGTTAAGTATTTTTTTGCGGAGTCCAGTTCTTCTTTGCTAGGGCCATTGGATATAAATCGATTCAAGGTGTTATGAGTAATATCCAACGCATTCGTCGCTTGATCGTTTTTGGTCGATAAACTGATGATAAAGGGGCCTTCACCAGGCATTGGAACAAATTGGCTGTCCACGCCATAGGTTAATCCTCTTTTCTCTCTTACCTCTACTGCTAATCGTGAGACCAGAGCGCCACCACCTAAAATATAATTCCCTACGATTAGAGGAAAATAATTGGGATTATGGTGATCAATTCCTATCTGACCCAACCGGACTACAGTTTGTGAGGAAGGGAATGGTATATTTATTTGCTCAGCATTGCTTAATTGATTGGCCTTTGGAATGACACCTGCTGATTTACCCTGTTGGAGATCTTGAGTTAATTGTTCTGCTAATTGATGTGCTTGCTTATTATCAAGGGCACCGACCATGACCAGAACTGCATTGTTGGTTACATAATAGTTTTTGTAGAACTCAACAACGTGTTTTTTCGTGATGCCGCTTAATGTTGGAATTGTGCCATTAACCGGATGAGCATACGGATGCTCTTGATACAACGTCTGGAAAAAGTTGAGGCTTGCTACATCATCCGGAGATTCATCAACTTGTTCTACAGCCATAAGTTGTTGTTGTTTTTCATTTTCAAATGCTTCATCTGGAAAATCCGGATGGTTAATAATTTGGTTAAACACTTGGGTTGATTGTTCAAGCGCGTCTTTTCTGGTCAGAGTTCTTAAGCTAAAAACCGTCATATCTCTGCTGGTTTCTGCATCAAACTGGGCTCCTGTATCAGCCAGTGCTTCGGCTACAGCAGTCGCATCTTTACCCCCGTTTCCTTGATTCATCAAATGTGCCGTTAGCGCACTAAGTCCATATTGAGTCCCATCGTAGGCGGAACCCGCGGCAAAGGCCATGCTTATATCCAGCATGGGTACTTCCATGGCTTGATAGAATACAACCTGTACCCCATTTTTGGTTAGCCATTTTTCTGTTTTAAATGTATTTGCACCTACATTCTGTGAGCAAAGTACAATCAGAGCTGTAATTAATGCATTGAAATGTCTCATGATTTTACCTCGTTATTTTTCGTTGGCTTTAATTCTGCTTCAGTCATATTAGGCTCCTGAAAATATCGCTGAGCAGTTTGCTGAATTTGTTCTGGTGTAATGCTGTTAATTGCCTGGGCATAATTGTTGCTATTCCTCCAGCCAATACCTACTGACTCTAACAAACCTAACTCCATGGCTTGACCAAAAATAGAATCTTTTTCAAATGTTTTTTGAGCAATGATTTGATTTTTTATCCGTTTCAGTTCCTTTTCACTCACTGGAGACGTCTTCAACGAGTTTAATTCCGCAAGGAGTGCTTTTTTCAGATCAGCTACCTGAGCATTCTGACTGGGCGCACCATACATAATGAATTGAGTCTGATATCGTGCATACAAATTGTAATAAACGTCTGCTCCCGTCGCTACATGACTTCCTCTAATCAGATTTTTGGCAAAACGCGCGCTTTCTCCTGAGTCCAGGATGCCTGCAATGAGTTCCAATGCATAAGGTTCCCAGGAATTCTGTGCAGTTTTCACACTAGGGACTGTATAACCTATCATGAACAAGGGGAATTTTGCTGGAGCTTCTATGATGATGGATTTTTTGCCTAAAGCAGGGGGCTCAATTTGTGGTTTCCTTTCGACAACCGCTTTTTTTGCAATGGATCCAAAATACTGTTCTGCAAGCGCATGGACTTTTTCAGGATTAACATCGCCAACGACCACCAGGGTAGCATTGTTGGGTGCATAATAATCTTGGTACCATTTTTTAAGATCTTCTACTTTCATTTGTTGCAATATATTCATCCATCCAATAACTGGATGGTTGTACGGTGCTGTCAAATGAGCAGTAGCCAGAAACCGTTCAAAGGCTAAAGCCTGTGGATTATTGTCGGTGCGCATACGACGCTCTTCCTGGATTACTTTAATTTCTTTAGCAAATTCATCGGCATCAAGGAGTAAATTGTTCATTCTATCTGCTTCCAGTTCGAAGCTGGTAGCTAATCTGGACGCATCGATTTTTTCAAAGTAGGCTGTAAAATCATTATTGGTGAATGCATTTTCCTGACCGCCCTGTGCAGCAATCGTTTTGGAAAATACACCCAGAGGGAATTTTTTAGTTCCCTTGAACATCATATGTTCGATAGCATGTGAAACACCGGTCAGTTCACCTGGCTCATCTGCTGAACCTATGTTATACCAGATCATGGAAACAGCTATAGGCGCACGGTGATCTTCTTTAACCAATACTTTTAATCCGTTATTCAAGATATACTCTTGTACTTGGCTAAAGGTCTGGCAAGATAGTAACATAAACAGGGTGATGAGTATTTTGCGCATAAATTAACCTCAAAGCAAAAAAGCTGATAGAATTTCATATTTCTCGGGAATTGTACACTAAAATGATTAAATGGTTTAAACGAAATCAAGATTCAGTACCTGATGAGGTGTCTGAACATCAAAATATTCCAGCAGAAGACAGCATGGAAACTCTACCTGATTCAGATACTGAAGTAGTGAGAGCCGAAACGCCGCCAGCCAAAGAAGGACTTTTTGCACGCCTTAAACGAGGCTTAAGCAAAACACGTCATCAACTTGGTGATGGTATAGGCCGACTGTTGCTTGGCAAAAAAGAAATAAGCCAGGATTTATTGGACGAATTGGAAACCTTGTTGATCAGCGCCGATTTGGGGATAGATACGACCCAGGCGGTCTTGAAACAAATAACAGATGGTTTGGAACGAAAACAATTATCCGATGGCGATGCTGTTTATGAGGCACTGAAACTTCATTTGCAGAACATTCTAGGGCAAGAAAAAAAGCCTCTGTCATTGGAAACGCCTGATCATTCCCCGTTTGTCCTGTTAATGGTTGGTGTTAATGGCGCAGGTAAAACAACGACTATAGGCAAACTGGCTAAACAATTTCAAAAACAGGGTAAAAAAGTAATGTTGGCTGCCGGTGATACGTTCAGAGCTGCAGCAGTAGAACAATTGCATGTTTGGGGGGAGCGGAATGACATTCCTGTAATTGCCCAGCATACCGGTGCTGACAGTGCTTCGGTAATTTTTGATGCGCTTCAGGCTGCGAAGGCTCGAAAAATCGATGTGTTAATTGCGGATACCGCAGGTCGTTTGCATACTCAAAACAATTTGATGGAAGAATTGAAGAAGGTAAAACGAGTATTGCAGAAAATAGATCCTCAGGCGCCTCATGAAACGATGTTGGTCCTGGATGCGAGTATAGGACAAAATGCTCTGAATCAGGCTCGTCAATTTCATGAGGCAGTAAATTTAACCGGGATTACCATGACCAAACTTGATGGAACAGCCAAAGGTGGAATATTATTTGCCATAGCTAATGATTTGGGGATACCATTTCGTTATCTGGGAGTCGGTGAGGGCATAGAAGATTTACGGCCCTTTGATGCAGCGCAATTTGTCGGTGCAATATTCAATGATGATCACATTTGACCAAGTTAGTAAACGTTATCCTGGCGGCTTCGAAGCATTAAGCCAGGTCAGTTTTTCCATGCAAAAAGGCGAAATGGCTTTTCTTACCGGTCATTCTGGCGCTGGTAAAAGTACTTTTCTTAAATTGATTGCTTTATTGGAATGGCCAACATCAGGTCAATTAATTGTAAATGGCCTAAAATTAAATCATCTTAAAAAAAGAGATGTTGCCGCACATCGAAGTCATTTGGGGATAACTTTTCAATCGCCTCATTTACTCAATGATCGGACTGTATTTGATAATGTTGCCCTTCCTTTGCAAATTCAGGGGCTGTCTTATCCTACGATTGCAAAGCGAGTGCATGCCGCCCTGGATATGGTTGGTTTACTGAGTAAAGAAAAAATGTTGCCCTTGCATCTTTCCGGGGGAGAACAACAACGGGTAGGGATTGCTCGTGCTGTAGTTCATAAACCTGCATTGTTATTGGCTGATGAGCCAACAGGAAATCTGGATCCCAAATTGTCTTCTGAAATCATGACCCTATTTGAACAATTTAATCAGGTTGGTGTAAGCATCTTGATTGCTACACATGATTTAGCTTTGATTGCCAGAATGAAGCATCGTATTGTGATGTTAAAGGGAGGACGCCTGTGTTAAAAAGGACACAATCACTGTTGGTGTACCATGTTCAGGCCGCTACGCAAAGCTTCAATTCATTATGCCGCAAACCTCTGGGAACGATGATGACGGTAATCGTTATTGCTATTGCGTTAGCTTTACCCGCCCTTTTTTGGGTTTTTACTGATAATCTTGGGAATTTGACCATTGGATGGCAACGTGGCGGTCATATTTCATTGTATTTGAAACCATCCCTCAGTCAGGCCGAGCAAGTGAAACTATTGGAGAAAGTACGCAGTACCGAGGGTATTGGGCAGGCTACATTAAAATCATCTGAGGATGGATTGGCTGAATTGACTCAACAGGAAGGCATGCATGATATTATGCGTTATCTTCCTGAAAATCCTTTACCTTCCGTCATTGAGATTGTACCCGCACTAATTATTGATTCACCAGCAAAACTGGATTTGCTCTCAAGGCAATTAAAAGCTTTGCCGGAGGTGGAGCAAGTCAAGCTGGATATGGAGTGGATTAGTCGGTTGCATGCCATACTGGGCTTTGCTGCCAATTTGGCTAATGCGCTTATGGCCTTGTTAGCATTGGCTGTCGTTTTAATTATCGGTAATACCTTACGTTTAGCTATACGTAACAGACAGGAAGAAATCCAGATTTTAAAATTAATTGGCGCTACCGATGCGTTTATTCTAAGACCCTTTCTATATTCGGGTATTTGGTACGGGATGGCCGGGGCAATTTGCGCTGTTTTTTTAGTGAATATATTTATATTGAGTTTAGGAGTTGTGGTAAACCAATTGGCAATTGCTTATCAAATGCACTATCCGCTAGCGGGGCTGTCAATAAGACAAATCTTGCTACTTGTGATTTTTGCGATTATACTCGGGTGGCTCGGAGCCAGATTGTCGGTGAAAAGGCAATTGGCTTCTATAGAACCCTATAAATAATGTATAATATATCTATATCTAATAGTTACTTTAGTGTTGATAGCTGGAGGAAGTAGTATGAGTCAACAGTTGCAACTTGCTGCAATGAATCTACCCGTTGGTAGTCTTGATTCCTATATTCATCGGGTAAATCAAATTCCAATGCTGACATTGGAAGAGGAAATTGCTTGTGCTGAGCGTTTTCATGCTGAAGGGGATATTGAAGCTGCAAGACGTTTGGTGCTTGCTCATTTACGTTATGTGGTTCGTGTAGCGCGAGGTTATTTAGGCTATGGTTTGCCTTTGAATGATTTAATTCAGGAAGGCAATGTCGGCTTAATGAAGGCTGTAAAACGTTTTGATCCCAAAATGGGTGTCCGACTGGTTTCTTTTGCAGTTCACTGGATAAAAGCAGAAATTCATGAATTTGTTTTGCGTAATTGGCGTATTGTCAAAATCGCAACAACCAAAGCACAACGCAAATTATTTTTTAATCTACGCCAAATGAAAAATCGTTTAGGCTGGTTTAGCAACGAGGAAGTGGACGCTGTAGCGAAAGATTTGGGCGTGAGCCGTGAAGATGTATTAGTCATGGAACAGCGATTAAACGTTATGGACTCGCCTTATGATGCTCCTGAAGCTGATGAGCATGATGACGCCTATAAAGCACCTGAGCGCTATTTGTTTAACGTTAACGATGATCCTGCTGTAATGCTGGAAAAAGAAGATACTGGCGATCAGGGGCGTGAGAAGCTGATGTGTGCCATGGAGCAGCTTGATGAACGCAGTCAGGATATTTTACAGCAGCGTTGGTTAGCCGAAGAAAAGTTAACCTTACATGATTTGGCGGACAAATATGGTGTTTCTGCAGAACGTGTCAGGCAGCTTGAAAAAAATGCTATGAAGAAAATTCGCCAGTTTATGGAAAATTAAGTACGGTTTCATTATTCGAATTTAAAAAATCGCAAACCAGTTGTTCTACGCGTTCATCCATTAATACGCTTACATGATCCGCATCAGGCAACAACGATAGGTTTGCGTTTTTATATTCCCTGCAAAAAATTATCGACTCTTTCGGTTTGACGGTTATGTCGTTCTTTCCATGAATGCATAAAAAGGGAGTATCCGGGGTTTGTGAAGTAAAATATTTTAAACGAATTAATTTGGGGTCAATTTCTGCCTGCTGACGGATTAACTGACGTAGCTGTAAATAACCGGGTCCACTGAGTTTCAAGCGCCTTGCAATGGTGTTAACTGGACTGCGCATTTGAGTTGGTGAAGCAATTAATACAACGCGATCCGGCTTAGAATTCAACTGCCATTCGGGAAGTTGACCCGCTAAATTTAAAGTACTTAATAACATTGAGCCACCAAAAGAATGGCCTATTACCCCATGAAATGGACCATGTTGATTGATGGTTTCTTTTAAAATTAAAACAGCGTCAGTCCAGTGAAGTTGTTATCCTCAGGCTTCTCCATGAGCTGGAAAATCCAGAGCATAAACATCATAACCTTGCAGATGCAGGTGTCTGATCAATCGTACCATATAAGCAGCACGAGACATCCAACCATGGGAAATCAGAATTTTCTTTCCATTGGGGTTTTTGGCAGGGGCAAAACGATGGATTACATGATGACGAGGATTTTCTTTATGAATGACTTCGCTACGTTTGCCTTCTACATATTCACAAGCCATTTTGGCAAAATCCCGATATTTTTTTTCTAACGGAAAGTGGATGGGTGTAATGAATAGTTGATAACAAAGTTGTGCATGAAGAAAATCACGGATGTATGTGAGTGAATTAGTCATCATGATGAAATTCCCCTCAAGTTTTATTTTAAGTTTAGGCCAAAATTGAAAGAGATGAGATCGTTTTTTCACTTTTTGTACTGTAGTGTCATCGGTGTATTTTGATCATTTATTTATTACATGGATCGATTTATGATTGTAAAACGATGGTTTATCAATACGATCGGCGAATGTTAAGCCGAAAGAGGTTATACCTGAATGGTTCAATGAGGTGAAATTTTAAGTCATTCTTTTCTTCTGAGATATTAAAGAATCAGGAATTGTTAGGACTTCAAATGAAATTTCACCTTTCCAAATTGCTCTAGCCATAATGTCTTCAGATGATTAGGACTATTTTTTAAATTTAGACTATTTAATAAGTTAATTGAATAAATCAATTAATTAGCATGTGTAAATGGTACTTCTTAGCAATTTTAAACCACTTCAATTTCAACAGGAGCAATGCCTTATATACCGAGTTTTTTAGCTGCACCAAAGGATAAATCAATTAATCTGTTCGATAAAAAAGGACCTCGATCATTAATTCGAACCACAATTGACCGGCCATTATTCAGGTTTTTTACCCGTACTCGTGTAGCAAATGGGAGTGTTGGATGAGCTGCCGTCATCGCATACATATTGAAGCGCTCTCCTGTCGATGTTTTTTTATGCCGAGGATGTGCCCCATACCAGGAAGCAACTCCTTTTGCTTTGTAGTTTTTGGCTGACTTCATCACATGATAAGTTTTCCCTTTGATCACGTAGTGATCCGGACCATTAGATTGCTGATGTGTACAAGCAACCAGTAGTATAGGGAGTATGCCTATAATGAGTCGGTTAAAAATCGCATAATAGTTCATAAAATTATCTTCTACTTCCTCTACAGATAGTTTAAATATCAGTTTTAAATGTTATCGAGATGACTTTTAAGGATACCAAATTAATAGATTACGAGAAAAAAAGATATTTCTTGTAAAGAAAATCGTCAATAGATAACCCATTTTTAGAATTTGCTTTCAACATGGTTTTATTGATTATCTATTTTTTAGATGAACATGTACTAACATATTTTGGCGTATGCCCTTTTATTTTATCACATCAAGGTGATCTCTAAATTCCAGGGATTTTTACGTGAGGGGGAAGGTGTTTCATGTATGCTTTAGCGTCAAGCATCTCGGGCAAGTGGTCTTTTGGGTGGCAGAGAAGACGCAGCTCTCATATTGAGAGAGCTGCATGGGTATTCGTTTATTCTGAACCAAGTCCGTTGCTGTTTCCATTTAGAGCGGATTTGTTTTTGAGGTCAAAACGATCAGCATTCATAATTTTGACCCAAGCTTTAACGAAATCACTTACGAATTGTTTTTTGGCATCGTTAGTTGCATAAAATTCTGCAACGGCTCTTAACTCAGAATTGGCACCAAAAATAAGATCTACCGAGGTAGCTTTCCACTTTAATTGGCCTGTTTTCCTATCAAAACCTTCGTAGATTCCCTCTTCATCCTTGGATTTTTTCCACTCGGTTGACATATCGAGCAAATTAATAAAAAAATCATTGCTTAAAGCATCAGGTTTATCAGTAAAGACTCCATACTGACTGTTCCCTGAATTAGCATTAAGCACTCGCATTCCTCCAACCAGAACTGTCATCTCAGGAACACTTAAATTCAACAAACTTGCCTTGCTAATGAGCATTTCAGGTGGTGATTTTTGATTACTTTTATCAAAGTAGTTACGAAAACCATCTGCAGTTGGTTTGAGTACTTCAAAAGAATTCACGTCTGTCATTTCTTGAGAGGCATCAGTACGTCCAGGCATAAATGGAACTTTAATGGTAAAGCCAGATTTTTCCGCTGCCTGTTCAATGGCAACATTTCCTCCCAGGACAATCAAATCAGCAAGCGAAATTTTCTTACCACCTGTTTGCGTTTTATTAAAATTATCTTGAATTTCTTCGAGGCTTTTCAATACCTTAGCTAAAGCCGTTGGATCATTAACAGCCCAGTTTTTCTGTGGTTCAAGTCTAATTCTTGCTCCATTGGCACCTCCACGCATGTCAGTACCACGGAATGTAGACGCTGAAGCCCATGCTGTTTTTATAAGTTCAGCATTGCTTAATCCAGAATTAAGGATTTGTTTTTTCAACAGGTCAGTATCCTTTTCATCAACTAGCTTATAATCAACTGCTGGTACAGGATCTTGCCAAATCATCGTTTCCTTGGGTACTAATGGGCCGAGGTAACGTGATTTTGGCCCCATGTCACGGTGAATCAATTTAAACCACGCTTTAGCAAAGGCTTGATCGAATTCATTGGGATTATCCAGGAATCGTTTGGCAATTTTACTATAAATTGGATCAAATTTAAGGGCTAGATCCGTGGTTAGCATTACTGGAGCATGGCGTTTATTGAGGTCGAAAGCATCGGGTACCATATTTGAAACGCTTTTATTGTCAGGAACCCACTGAGTGGCTCCAGCAGGGCTCTTTGTTTGTACCCAATTAAATGCGAAGAGATTTTCCAGGTAATTATGGCTCCATTTAGTGGGTGATACAGTCCAAGCTCCTTCCAAGCCACTAGTAATAGTATCTTTGCCATTACCGGTGCCGTAGCTGTTCTTCCAGCCAAAGCCTTGTTGTTCAATGTCGGCACCTGCCGGCGCTGGACCCAGGTTTTTGGTGGATGCTGCACCATGAGTTTTACCGAATGCATGCCCACCTGCAATCAATGCAACAGTCTCTTCATCATTCATTGCCATGCGGCCAAAGGTTTCTCGTATATCTTTAGCTGCTGCAAGAGGATCAGGAACGCCATTTGGTCCTTCTGGATTAACATAAATCAAGCCCATAACTGAAGCTGCGAGGGGTTTTTGAAGTGTTCCATCCGGAGTATGGCGATTACTTTCCAGCCATTTTCCTTCAGAGCCCCAGTTGATATTAACAGATTCCCATGCGTCTTCACGGCCACCAGCAAATCCCAGGGTTTTGAAGCCCATGGAATCCATAGCTACATTTCCAGCCAGAACCAGCAAATCAGCCCAAGATATTTTGTTGCCATATTTTTGTTTGATTGGCCATAGTAAACGTCGAGCTTTATCGAGGTTTGCATTGTCTGGCCAGCTGTTTTGCGGGACTAATCGTTGAAAACCGCCATTGGCTCCGCCTCGACCATCAAAAACTCGATAAGTTCCTGCTGCGTGCCATGACATTCGAATAAATAGAGGGCCATAATTGCCATAGTCAGCAGGCCACCACTGTTGAGAGTTTGTCATTAGCGTTTTGAGATCTTCAATCACTGCATTCAGGTCAAGACTATTGAATGCTTCCGCATAGTTAAAATCTGTTCCCATTGGATTAGAAGTGGCATTGGGCTGGCGAAGAGGGCTAAGATCCAGCATTTTGGGCCACCAATATTGATTTGTTCTAGCCATATCCTCTGCGTGTAAAGGCTGAAAAAGGCACACAGGAGATAGATATAAAGTAAAGACAGATATAAATGAAATGAGCCGTTTGAGCATTATTAAAACTCCATTTTTAACTAAGTTGTTAACTATAAACTATTTTTATTGAAATTTTAAGCAAACTTAGGTCGGGCAACAAATTGCTCGACCTATACCCACTATTATTTGAGTATGCTGTGTTACCCTATGCCATACTTTAGCCATTTCCTAATTACAACAATATAATGTCCCCAAAACTCATGCGTTACGTATAGAAGCGAATAGAGACAAATCACCTTCACCGTTAGAAGCTATGCACATCATTTGAAAGGCACTGGCTGCGGATTTGTCACGTTCTGAGATAATGAAATCCACGGTATTCCTTTCTCTCTTGGGGATGCTATTGCTTACCAAAAATATTATTAAATGACCCATCTTCCTGCTTGGGTACTGGTTGCGGCTTCATCGATAACCATTTAAAAAATATGACAGCCAAATCCATTAGGCTCAGGCATCCGAACACGTACAGGCCATCCTGCTAGAACTTACGAACCTGATTCAGCATTATCAACGCCTGGATGATATGTTGGCGTAGAGACAAAAGATGATGCAACGGTCATCAGGTACTTCCCTGACCTTTTTTTTACATGACCTGTCTCAGGACTTGTATCATTTAGATGGCTATGAGGTAACTCATCAAATATGACTTCAGGAGTTGACCAAAAAACGTCATCTTTCTACGCATATATGATTTATCACGGTTTTGATAAAATAATGGCTCCGTTGCCACGTAGGTAAGGGGCACCTTATTATAGCCTGGTGTTTAAGTGTGAAATGTGATCACGGCCCTAGGCCAATTATGTCGTTCAAATGGTCATGTCCTATCTATATTTATTCATGCCGCCTTAAATATGCCCATACATGTCGCTTTGATCGTGTTTTGTATAAAGCCTAAAAGGTTATTTTATGGGGTTTATGATAAGTAAATTAGCACTGAATTTGTAGGGTTCGCTTTTGTCTCGGTTGAGTAATTCAATCCAGACAACGGCAATTGAGTATCCAATCGGAAATTATGGTTTCATGACGTAACGTATTCATTTTTTTGTTCCATTTCTTTCTGCAATTGCTCAATTGCTTCAATAATTTTCAGGAATTTTTCCCCAAAATTCGTGACAGTGTATTCTACACGCGGCGGTATTTCAGGAAATGTGTTTTTGACGAGAATGCCAAATTCAAGATTTTTGGTGAGGCATTGGTTGAGCACTTTCATGGAAAGTCCTTCCACACTGCGCACCATTGCTCCAGGGCGATTGATGCCATCTCGTAGCAGTCGATAAACAGTCATAGACCATTTGCAGCCGCAGATCGTTTCTAGCATCGATGCGGTTTCAAGAGGCCGTTTTTTTTGTAGTATTTTTGTCGCCATGTCCTTAATGCCTTCGGAAAAAGTTTTGCTCAAAAAAATATGATGAATATCAAAAAGTAACACCATAAAGTACCTAGTGTACCTCAAAGTACCTGCTTTTGTGCGCATTATATAACATCCATACTTGCACACTTATTTTTCTGAAGAAGGAGTGAATCATGCAAACACAAAATTTGGCTATTATTATAGGTGGCTCAAGCGGTATGGGACTAGAGACGGCCATGCGTCTTGCAAGTCCTGCGCTGAATATCCTGATTACTGGAAGGGATGAACAAAGGCTCAAAACAGCTGCGAACATGCTTGCGCAACAGGGGGCCCAGGTTGAATCCCATGTGTTGGATTTGTACTGTAAAGAACAGTGTGATGCTTTTATTGATAGTTTGCTTTCCGAACGTCGCTCAATCAAGCATCTGATCAATGCAGCCGGTTACTTCAAACCGGTAGGGTTTCTGGATCATAGCGAAGCTGACTATGATTGTCAGATGCAGTTGAACAAGGCATTTTTTTTCATCACTCAGGCCGTTGCCAAAAACATGAAACAGCATGGTGGCGGGAACATCGTCAACATTGGTTCCATGTGGGCACATCAGGCGGTCAAAGCCACACCTTCTTCCGCTTATTCCATGCAGAAAGCCGGGCTGCATTCCCTAACTCAACACCTGGCGATGGAACTTGCTGATCACAATATACGGGTAAACGCTGTGGCGCCCGCCGTGGTAGCCACCCCGATTTACAAAGCTTTTATTGATGAGCATCTGATTGAGCAGACATTGCAGAGCTTCAACGCCTTTCATCCCCTTGGCCGCATTGGTAAAGCGTCTGATGTTGCCAACGCAATTGAGTTTCTCCTGTCTGAAAAGTCTAGCTGGATAACCGGCGAAATAGTGAACGTGGATGGTGGCGTTATGGCCGGCAGGATTTAGGCTGTTTAAAACCCTGGCTTTGCCCTCACGTGCTAATTTCTCAGCCTAACGTTCTGATTTACAATTGTTTTTTACAAAAGCGTATGCAAAAAGAGATAGGGGTCAAGACATAGAGGCAAGTCTTTTGATAAAGGGATTCAATTTGTTAAAAGAAATTGCTGCTGCATTGGGATCGATACATGAGGCATTTGTTGTGAAGGCTATTATCAAATTCCTACACGTTTAATAGAGCTAATAATAATTGTGTTGAATTAAATGCCTTGATCAAAAGATTTGCCCCCTATGTTTCATTAGTTAAAATAGTAATTCAAGGTAATTTTTAGTATTAGGCACATTGATAAAATGATTCCTGAGCCGAACTCTTTCTTTCCCATAAAAGAGGGGGTACTTTTCTATCAGAAAAACATCATCACGAGAATAATTATGACTCAATTCGGTTAGTTGAATTTTTACTGATTTTATAGTCAAGTATTGTGCATGCTCCAATACAGTAGCCTTATAAGACTGTTGATTCAATTCAATATAGAATTGCTCCCAATCATTCAATTGACTAAGTTCATTTGATTTTTTAAGTTTGAATTCAACCTGAAAAAAACCGTTCTTATCTATCTTGATGCGTTGAGTTCCATTTTCAAATAATCTTTGATCAGCATAAAAAAAGCATTGATGATCGTCTTTAGGCTTACGGACACTCATATCGATGATCTTATTAACCAGATAATTTACTTCAACAGGCTTATAATTATTTTTATTAATGACATAAGCCATATCGAATAATAAAAAAAGATAGAAGCGATCTTCGTTTATACTATAAGCACGCGCCGCGACAATATTTTGATCAACCATTCTATCTAACACTATTTTAGTGTAAAGATGGTCATAATTTTTTATAAAATACTTTGCTTCATCTATTAATTGCATCAATCGTTGATCATCTTTAATCCAATAACGCTCAAATAACTCACAAGTTTTCTTTTCTACTAGGGAATAATTATCGAGATGGTGGCCTTCTAGTTTTGTTTCATCTAATGAAAAAGAAGTATGCATCATATCGATTAGTGCTTGATCAACTGAAAAGCTTTGATTTATTTTTCGCAAAGGGTACATTCTAAAAAATGCAGAAAAATCAAAAAGATGATTGATTAAATGCTTCGCTGAAAATGCATACAAACACGACTCGGCTTTATAACGAAAATAGTGAGAAAGTCTTAAAAACTGTTTACCCAGTTTATTAAATTCATCAGTATATGAGGTATAAATTGCTTCTTCTTCAGTAAACCCCATCAAATAAGCTAATTTACGTGACACGTGTAGTGTACAAGATGCCTTAGTTTGCGAGTCCGCTTCTTCTTTTGTATATCCTTCATGGTTAATCATGGGATTATCTAACATCGTTTCAATGACTTTCAGTTGCCCACCAATTTCAAAGCCAAAGTAGTTATCACTATCATATTGTGAGGTAGTGAATTGGGGTTGGCGCCCTTTTACAGCACAGGAAGTATCAAAATCCATTAATTGACCATCTGGTGAACAATTTGCCGTTGACCACGCCCCGTGTAAGAAACGGTGTATTATTTTTTCAGCTTCCATGATTCCATGATTAGTGGCATAGCGTTTTAGTTCCTCTTTGGCAAGAGGAGAGGGACGACAAAACAGATGCGATACTCTATCTAAGGAGCCTGAGTCATCAACTCTGATAACATAAGTTGTTTTATAGGACACAGTTTTATTATCTATAATTGTGGTATGAATCTTGTTCAAATCCATAATAGCTAAGACTGGTGATAAACCGGTTTCTATTTCTTCATAAAATACATTGGATATTATTGTGGACCATATAGCATCATGAAGGCTTAAAACGCCAGATGAATACTTTTCATTGCTTGAAATAGCTAAAGGTGTTTTTTCCCCCTTTATATTAAACTCATGTCCTGCATAAAAGGCTCTACCTGAACCTTCATTCCCTGCCAGTGCAAATCCCAGCGGATCGATTTGCCGATCAACATAAGCCCATCCTACTTGTTTGCCAGTAGATTTTGTACTGTTTAAGGTTATGCTGAAGCATTTAGAAAGAACCTCAGTCATTGTTTGCCAATTGCTTGTCAATAAAGGAAAATATTTGTTAAACAGTGTTTCATTAATGTAGATAGGGCTAAATGGTTCATTTGCTTGATATAAAGGTAGTTTTATAAAAACATGCTCTCCTAAACGACCTAGACTTCGTGGTGTTTCATAGAATAAATCCATAGATTTCATTATCTTTCCTCAGAGCAAATCTGTTCTGTTAGTTTTCTGTATAGAGGGAACTATCGATTAAAAACTATATTAATAATCTTATTGCGTCAATTTTGTTATAAATAAAACAAGCTGATCATTGTTTATCTATGTGTTTTGATATGCTATATTGTGTATATTATAAATACATGTCGTGGTGGTGCATGATGGGCGGAATCCTTGGTTTTCATACAAAAAAGTCAGAATGGGATCTTTTACAAGATCAATTAAAACAACAACAACAAACTCTTGATGCACAGAAAATAACTGTCTTTAATAATTTGAATTCAGGTATCCCATTGGCAGTAGTTGATGCTTTAAAGAATAGTCCCCTATTAGCACTCGTAAAAGATGATACATATAATTCAAGCGTATTAATGGCAGCTGTTTTTAACTTATCGAGACAAATTGATGTTAATAAACGTTTAGAGTACATAGACCTTATTAATTACATCATTGATCATACTAAATTCGATATCAGAGCAAGTAATGATAATGGTAGTACAGTCCTTCATCAAATCTTTTGGTATGCCATAATAATACCAAATAACGACCCGGTCTTTAGAGAGCAACTGACTAAAATTGGAATAAAACTAATCAATCATGTATCCGGATCTAGTGAGTTTTTAGCCATTATGAGCCAACAAAATAATATTGGTGAAACTATATTAGATAACCTTGATATTGATCCTAGGAAAATTCCTGAGGTTTGGCAAAAAGAAAATATGAAGGCGGTTCAAGAAGTTGTATATCCAGAATTACAAAAACATGCAGTAAAAGACATCAAGAAGGCAGAAACTCAATATAATTTTTCCACCCAAACCTTTGAAGGTCATCTCGAAGAGATTCTGAAAGATCCTATTATGCTTGATATAATTGAAAATCCGGTTCTTTTGACTACTTCTGGTCATAGTATGTCTAAAGAGTCTTGGGATAGTATAGTCAATTCAAAACCTGGAGCTAATACATATCAGAACCCTCTAACTAAAGCACCCACTCGAAAGGATCAAGTCTACCCTAATAAAAATCTAGCAGAAATTATCGATATCTATAATGCGAATAAGGACAAGGGTAGTGACATTTTATTTGCTGCCTTAGATAAGCACCTTGCTAAATACCAGGGTCTAGCAAAAGCGTTGGTCTATAACGATCTGACCATTAGAGGTGTTATTGATGTAGTGTCTCAATACAAACTTCGTAAAGAGCATGGTTTAGCTCAGAAACAAGACGACGTTCAAGAGAAACAAAAGCAATTAGCCGAGCAACAAAAACAACAAAAAGAAATGCTTCAAAAGCAACAAGAAGAAGCCGAAAAACAAAAGCAATTAGCCGAACAACAAAAGCAACAAAAAGAAATGGTTCAAAAGCAAAAAGAAGAAACCGAAAAACAAAAAAAATTAATAGAACAACAGAAGAAAGTGCCGCAACAAACTCAGATAAAAGAGATGGTACTTGCAGATCCTAAAGGCAATAATTTTATAACTAAAATTGAAGAGCACAATGGCGGTTATAAGATACATGGAAAAAATACTACAGGGGAATCACGTTATTTAATTATTGATCACGAGGGCAAAGCCATAGGACATAAGGGTACTGAGTTAAGTCATGTTGAAGTGCAGATGTTTAAAAATGCGGAAGCAATTTTTAAACATTTTAATGTGGTCATGAAGCAAGAGATCAAGAGCAAATTGGACTCTCAACTGAAAACTTATCTTGAAAATGAGAGTTATTTGGCATTTGTACAAATAAAATTAAACAAAATTGATGCGATACATACCGAGCTAGGGAAGAAGATTGGTACAGTAAACCAACATCATTTTCCGGAAGCCAGTGATGCAGCGAAAGCTTTGTTAAAAGATATTGCTGATGCAAAAAAGAATTATGCAGATAAAGTCTTAGTCATTCCAGCGCCATCGAAAGAAAATCAAGAGCTGGCGGGCAGTGAGTTCTATAAGGCCTGTGAAGAAGCGATTAACAAAGCAAAACCTGTATTAGCGCGTGATCTCAATTGGGGTGATTATCTTGTAGACCTGCTAAAAGCAATTGCTAATACAGTTGTATGGGCAGCAACCTTAGGCAATGTTAATACGTTCTTCCCTTATAAAAAACCTGAATCAATGGACGTTGTTGAAAAAGCAGAACAAGATTTAAAACACAATAAGATCTAAGGTTTTTGAATCAAAACTATCCCAACTCAGTTGGGATAGTTATCATAGTTATAAATCTTTTAGTAGCAACCAATACTGAGCATTTAAGATTTCTAAACCTAAATGAGGATCATTATAATTTTTATGCAAATTTAGTATGGTTTGCACCAAAGGTTTAGAGATCATCTGATTTTTATACGTCTTTGCTAATCCTTGTAAGAGTTCCCATCCCCATCGATTTAGTTCAGATAACCCCTTAGACTCCATCATATAGCTGGGGTATTGGCTTAATATCATTATTTTGGGTTTTAAGCGAGATACACTGGTTTGCCAAGTATTAAATACATGGGCCTTAGAGATAGTGAGTTGTTCTATACTATTATTGAGTTTTTTCCAGGCATTTATCGTAGTATCAAAAGTGGCTGTAGACATGTCAGAGGCCCAATCAAATAATTCATCAAGTTCATCTGAAGTAAGAGGTGCTGACAACAACATATCATCTAAAGGGTGATTCGCTAATATAAAATCTGGTTTAGAGGGTAATTTGTGTAAGGCCTGTTCCAATAAATCATTTATAAAAATAATAGTTGCTTGAGGTAACCATTTTTTATAGGAGTCTTTAAGTACTTCAATAACCTTTGTATGGGGCTCAACGACGTAAAGCGTTCCTGAAAAAGGGACCTTTGCTAAAGCTTGGGCGATTTTACTGGAAGAACCAGGAGCAACTTCAATAACGGTGTCATTTTCTTTAATGTTGCAAAAATGCACCAGGTTGTACCATAAGTGACCCATATAAACATCCCAACCTTGGTAGCTATTTATAAGTTCCTGAGGAAGAGATTCACCTGAATTTAGACCAAACATTGTTATTTACCTGTTATTAGGAGGTTGTCATTACTCGCTTGTTACACATCATCAGTCCAAAATATCCCAGCCATGGAAACAGAGATTTGTCGTTTCCCTTTATAGGATTCACGTGCATGTCCAAATTGGATATTATTCACTAACAGTAGATCACCTGACTGCTGAGTTCTACCTTGGCGAGAATCCCAAAATGCACGTAATAAAATATTTTTTTCATTTACAGTTAATTCTTCACCATTCCCTAAGGGATAGGTTCTGTAACCATTCCTTGCTTTAGGTAAGTCAAAGGCAATACGTGGAAATAATAGATAAGATTCTCCGTCTTGTTCATTCTTTTTGAAAGCAGGAATTTTGATGCTTGTCATAAGAGTGTAAGAGGGCTTACCATCAATACCCAAGATTTCTTCTTTCTGCCAAGCACAATTATCGAATTGGTACGTTGACTCCTTACAGCGTTTCATTGCTTCTTCACGAGAGCTAGTTCCAAATCTATCTTGCCAAGAGCGAAAGTAATTTTCCTTTTTATTTGGATGATTCTCATCTAAAAAACCAGTGTTGATTAGTAAACCATGTTGCTTCAATTTAGATAGCAACTCGAGTCCATCTTCACCCGACTGTGCAATTAACTGTTCTACTTGTTTCGCTGAATGTACAAAGGTACGCCCACCTTGACAGGCAGGTGTAGGGTGTACAGAGTAAAAGAGTAAGTTCTCTGGCATAAATCTCTGATATAAAATTTCATTATGAGGAAGAAGAAATAATTCTGGTGGATATTGATCAGTCTCTCTCATGTGTTTTGATAAATAGTGCAATTGAGTGCGACCGGAATATTGTCCTCCCCATTTAAATTGTTGTTCTGGTCCAAAACCAAGAGCATTAATTAGTTCATCTGGTATATCGCCACCATGCTGCGGCTTTAATCCTGTATTAATGAGATGTAAGGCACCCCAGAGATTAAATTCTTTTTGAATGAGGGCAAGATTGCGATCATTTAATTTACCTTTGGCGTCAAAAATACGCATACTAAATTGCTCGACCCATTGTTTCTTATTGCTGGGCATTGTGTAATAAACATCCTCAATATTAGCTATATTCTTTGCCTGAGGATATTCGGCAGCATTGCAGCCGTTTATAGCTTCATTTGTACTGTGTTTAGAATAAGATATAGATGCATCTTGTTCAATTCGGCACGATCTGGCCATTCCAAGCAGTATTTCTCTATCACCCGTGAAACTTTCCCTTGAATGACCATATCGCAGATTATCCATGAGTATGATGTCACCAAGTTGCCAATCTCGTCCCTCCCTTGTTTCAAGATAAGCTTGTTTTAATAAATTCTTTTCATCAGTGGTTAATTCTTCTCCATTACCTAATGGGAAACGGCGGAACCCATTGCGTATAGAGGGGGTATCAGCAGCAATACGTGGAAAGCGTAAAAATTGTTCCTGAGTTATTGGGTCTTTTAGAAAGGCGGGTAAAGTGATTCTGGTCATTAGAGTATAAGTTTCAGTCCCATCAGGTCCTGGCTCTTCTTCTTTCTGCCACCAACAGTGATCATATTGATCAGTTAAGCTTTGGCATTGTCTGAAAGCTTCTTCTCTAGAGCTAGTACCAAATCGTTCTTGCCATGATTGAAAATAATTGTTGTTCTTTTCTGGATGATGAGCATCCAAATAACCTGTTTCAATCATGAGACCATGTAGTTCCATTTTTTTTAATAAGTTAGTCCCAATGGCTCCGCTATTTCTCAGGTAAGCTTCTAATTTCAAGGATGAATGAAGAAAGGTTCGCCCACCACAATCGGGTTTAGGTGGTTTAGAACAGAAAAAAAGTATGTCTTTTGGAAAAACTCGTTGATATTGAATTTCATTATTGGGTAGTAAATAGCGGTCAGGGGGATAATAGTCCATTCGTCTTAAACCTGGCGCGCACCATTGTTCCTGCCATTTTTTTGAAGTGCGACCACCTTCATTAAATTGATTTTGAAGATCAAAACCAAGTTCAGGGAGTAAAGGGATAAGTTCTTCTTTTGTGGTCAATCCAGTATTGGTCAGATATATATACCCGAATTTTAGAACATGTTGTTTTATTTCGAGGAGGCTCTTTGTTGTTAACGAATTTTTCGCATCAAATATACGAATGCTCATTTCTTCATGTAATTTATTCATAGTAAAACCAATAATTAACTTTTTTTTCTTTATTTCCAGAGAGCAAGTCCTGGGATATAGATCTATAACTACCAAAGGAGCCGAGTATGGTTTAAATATAATTTATCTTGAATAAACAATTATACCATAAACTTATCTTTTTTTTCACAAATGATTCTAATGGTTCAGTTTTTAACTAAATTCTCCATAGGGGAATTGACTGATATTTTTTTATAAGAGGTTATCCGTAAAATACCAATGTTCCTTATGAGCCCTGGGCTGAGATATTGGTCTCTTAATAATAGCAAAGTTGGCATTAAAATCTTATCGAAGTAATCTAATCAACAAGCAGTTGCTACTTATTAAACACTTTTTACCCTCTGAACCCCTATGTTAGAGCGTGAGTAGAGATGGAACAGCTTGATGAACGCATTCAGGATACTCTACAGCAACGCTGGTTAGCGGAAGAAAAATTAACGTTACATGATTTAGCGGACAAATATGGTGTATCCGCAGAACGTGTCAGACAGCTTGAAATAAATACCATGATGAAAATCCGTCAATATGATGGCCATATTATTGGGCTTCATGACGAGCATATAAAAATTGCAAATTAAGATTTATCAATATGTAATTTTTTTAATTTATAAAGTCACAAACCAGTTGTTCAACGCGTTCATCCATTAATACACTTACATGATCTGCATCAGGTAATATGGCTAGGTTGGCATTTTTATATTCCCTGCAAAAAATTATCGATTCTTTTGGTTTTACAGTTACGTCATTCTTTCCGTGAATACATAAAAAGGGAGTATCAAGGGGTTGCGAAGTAAAATATTTTAAACGAATCAATTTTGGATCAATTTCTGCCTGATCCCGGATTAACTGGCGCAGTTGTAAATAACCTTGCCCACTGAGTTTAAAGCGCCTTGCAAGAGTGTTGATCGGACTGCGCATTTGAGTTGGCGAAGCAATTAACACAACGCGATCCGGCCTGGAATTCAACTGCCATTCAGGGAGCTGTCCAGCTAGATTTAAAGTGCTTAATAACATGGATCCACCAAAAGAATGTCCTATTACTCCATGAAACGGTCCATGTTGATTGATGGTTTCTTTTAAAATTGAAACCGCATCAGTCCAGGGCAGTTGTAACCCGCGAGCCTCCCCATGTGCTGGGAAATCAAGAGCGTAGACATCATAACCTTGCCGGTGCAGATATCTGATCAATCGGACCATATAAGCAGCGCGTGACATCCAACCATGGGCAATCAAAATTTTCTTGCCATTGAGGTTTTTTGTCGGTGTAAATCGATGGATTACATGATGACGAGGAATTTCTTTATGAATGACATCGCTCCGTTTATTCTCTACATATTCACAGGCCATATTAGCAAAATCCCGGTATTTTTTTTCAATCGGAAACGGGATTGGGGTGATAAATAATTGGTAACAGAGTTGCGCATGAATTAAATCCCGGATGTATGTGAGTGAATTGGTCATCATGATGATATTTCCCTCAGGTTTTACTTTAAGTTTAGACCAAAACTGAAAGAGATCGGATATTTTCGCACAATTACGGCAACTGCGTCTCATGATTCATTGGTGTCCCATTGATAGATTGAAGATTGTAAAATGATGGGTTTTCGAATTAGATGAAAGGGAAAGGCAATTCTTCTATTTGGGTTCTAAATCGGCTCGAAAAATCTATCTAATATTCATAGTTGTTTTTGAACCGAAGAATTAGGTTTATGAACTTACTTATTAGTTTAAATTGAGAATGAGCTAGCGACGTTACTGCAATTACGCAAGAATGATTGGATTAAAGATTCCTCCAGTGGAATCAAGGTTTAAAAGGTTACAATGGTACTTAATTCAGTTAAAGTAAAAAAGTAGTCTATTCACATCTCACTCATAAATGGATTTAGGAGCGTATATGTATTCTGAACTAATAAAAGCAACACACAATATATCTTTAGACCATACAGTCCTTAGGGCAAGTGAACCACCCAAAGCAGTCGAACAACCTGATAGTGATTTACTTTATGAAGCCATTCGTGAGGGAGATCTGGAGCGAACGAAACAACTGATGGAAGAGGGACTGGTTCTGCATAGTGATGAATATACGCCCTTAATGTTGGCATGTTTTTATGGCCATTTAGAACTGGCTAAATTGTTTTATAAAAATAATTCCATAAATGAGCGGGATGTATGCGGTAACACAGCATTAATTCATGCAGCATGGAATGGCCATACAGATGTTGTTCAATGGCTAATTAGTGTAGGAGCGGATATAAATGCAGTGAACATCAGTGCAGACTCAGCTTTGTTAGTGGCGTTGCGATTTGAACATCCTGAAACGGCAAGATACCTGCTTACTCAGAACAATATTCAAAAAGATGTACCTAATTCCTTAAGTTATGAACCATTGGTCATAGCTCTTGTTCATGGATACCTCGATATTGTCGAAAGCTTATATAACAATCATGTCGATTTAAATAAGCAGTACACTGAAAATAATACTCTATTGCATATGTGCGCAATGATTAATAACCTATCTTCAATGCGCTGGTTGCTTGATCATGGAGCCAATCCCTGGGTGAGTAATGGAAATCATATGACCCCTGCGCGAATTGCTGCATCTCGGGGATACACAGAGATGGTGAGTTCTTTGATTGCAAAAATGAAAAATCATCATCAATTTTCAGAGGAATTGGATTACATACTGCTAGGGGCTGCCTGCCAAGGCTATGGAGAAATCATTGATTTAGTACTAGTTCATAAACATCATTTCCCAAATATAATGATGCAAGTAGCGTTACTTCACTCTACTGTAACCAATAATTGGAATATGGTTGCCAAGCTGTTAGAGATCAACCCTGAGAAAGCTTTAAAACGAATCAATAAACATTATGATTATGGTGATTTTGAGTACAATTACGGCAATACTTTATTGCATTCAGCCGCAGTGAACGGGCACTTGCTGATGGTGCAAAACCTGATTGCTCATGGTGCTAAATTAAAAGCCAGGAATGACAATAACGATACGGTTTTGCATTGTGCTGTACGAAGCGGAAACATCGATTTGGTTCGATGGTTGTGTAACCAATATATGCCCGTTAACCAGCAAAATGAACAGGGAAATACTCCACTTCACTTGGCAGTTAAAATGAAAAACTTGCCTATGGTACGTTGTTTATTGCTTCATGGAGCCAGCTATAAAATAGAAAACAAACAAAAAAACAGTGCTGAGTTTTTAGCGAAAGGAAATCCTGAGTTAGAGCAATTATTTCTAGAAATGAGAGTTAAAGATCTGAAACATTTTGGTATAAACGATCTTCATCTTGCTGCCGCAACTCATGAAGAAAAAGCGTTATTACAGCTTTTGCCTCTGTACCATGATTTTAGTCTGAAATCGGACGATGGACTCACTCCGATTCAGATCGCTGCGCATATGGGAAACTCTGGCACATTGGCTATCATGTTGTTATGGGAAGCAAAAGGAGATAAAAAAGATGCTAAAAATTTAGCTAAAGAACTTAAAGAACACTATGAAGCTAAATCATCCGCGTACTTAGGTATAACTAATGCGGTTAAGTCAATCGATAGCTTTCCAGCTAATCGCCTGGACGCATTAATCAAGTTGTACAATTCCTGCCAAAATCCGAATGTTGATAATAAGCCAGTGCATGATGAAAGAAGAGTTCAAAATTCATCACCACGCTGGAGGGGGTTTTTCTGCATTGATAATCGATCCTCCAGTTCAGTTACAGAGGAAATTGAGGAAGATTCTGAGAATGAAATTAAATCTGTTGCAAGTCAGAATCATTAAATAAAATACGCCTATTGGGGGTTGTAACATGCTGGATGCAGTTCCAGATAATAAAAATTGAATTGATGCTATGTGATCAGTTCTTTAAAAAATGAAGACGGTGTTATTCCTCCAATAATTAATTAGTACAAGAGTCCTCATATGAATTTAATAACTATCTTAAGTTCATATGAGGACTCTTGTTATCAGTGGTTAGTCGATCCAGGACTACTCTTTTGATTTTGTCAACAAAGCATCATGTTGTCCTGTTCGTTATCAGGGATTTGATATCGGAGCTTAGAGCGTCAATACAGGTATTATAATCAATATCAACGAGTCTCTATGCCTTCCTTTCAACGATGGCTGATTCATCATCGGAGGCAATCAGCAAGTACATTCAGGGTCCTAATTGACATGATGAAGTTTGATGCTTCAATTCAGAAGCTTGTTTTATTGACAGAAAATAAATAAAATGATTAGAATGGCCCTATTTTAAACTAAACAAGGGCTTATAGTGATCACAACCTATTCAAGCAAAATAAATGCTTTTAAATTAATTGCACGTCATCTGGGGCTTCACGATGAAGTGTTTAAACTTGATCAGTTACGTAAACATTCCGATGTCATGGAACTTATTGGACACCCTAAAAATCCTCGTCTTTTTGATATAATGGATAAAGCCAAGATGCTTTTTTCAAAGTTCCGCAGCCAATTGGAACAAGTGGAGTTGACCATTTTGACGGCAGTTCAATCGCGGTCCGATTTAGTTACAGCAAGAGAGGTAGCTGGTATTTGTCTCAGTGAGCAACGTGATGAAGAGAAATTGGCTGAATTATCATCCTATCTTGAAACTAAGGTACAAAAAGAGGAATGTGAATACAAACCTGGATTTTGAACCCTGGGTATTGGCATACAGCACCTTGATCAAATGACTATAAATTGCAATTGTTTAGACGGAATTATAGATTGAGAATTACTGGACTTTTATTCTATTTGCCCTAGACTATTTTTATCATTATTTTTAAGGATAGTTTATGTATGAAGCAAATTATATCTATCATCATGGTGCTCAGGAACTGCATGGATTTCTAGCCTTTGATGAACAGATTCGCACTCCTCGTCCAGCAGTAATTGTTGCCCATGATTGGACCGGTCGCAATGAGTTTGCTTGTCAAAAAGCCAGAATGCTCGCTGAAATGGGGTATGTTGGATTCGCTTCAGATGTATACGGCCAGGGTCGTATGGGATCAACGAATGATGAAAAAATGGCTTTAATGCAACCTTTGGTCAGTGATCGTTCCTTGTTACGAGCTCGTTTGCGGGCGGCCTATGAAACCTTGGCAGCCATGCCTGAGGTAGATAAAACCCGGATCGCTGTAATAGGATTTTGTTTTGGTGGATTATGTGCTCTTGATTTGGCTCGTAGTGGCGCAGACATTAAAGGTGCAGTGAGTTTTCATGGATTATTAAATAAACCCGACCATCTAGAATCAGAACACATAAAAGCGAAAATTCTGGTTTTACATGGTTATGATGATCCTATGGTCAGACCCGAACAAGTCCATGCTTTTTGTCAGGAAATGACGGATGCTAAAGCCGATTGGCAAGTTCATATGTATGGTCATGTTCAACATGCATTTACCAATCCTCAGGCACATGATGTGCAATTGGGATTAGTGTTTAATTCTCTTGCTGAACAGCGTTCATGGTTGGCCATGCGTCATTTTCTGCAAGAGATTTTCTAATGGATTGCTTTTAAGGGATTAAATGTTTAAAAAAATTCTAATAGCAAATCGAGGTGAGATCGCATTGCGTATCGTGCGAGCCTGCAAGGAATTAGGTATTTCCGCTGTGACTATCCATAGTGAAGCGGATCGTTATGCATTACATGTTAAAAGAGCGTCTCATTCTCATTGCTTAAGTAAAAAACCGCTTGAAGCATATTTGAATGGTCGGCGTATTATTGAATGCGCGAAGGCTTCGGGATGTGAGGCCATCCATCCGGGATATGGTTTTTTATCTGAAAACACCGAGTTTGCCAAAGATTGCGAAGAAGCAGGAATTGTATTTATCGGTCCAACTTCTTCTGTAATCGCAACAATGGGATCGAAAATAGCTGCCCGTGATGCGGTACGAAAAGCAGGCATACCTACTATTCCCGGTAGTGAAGGGAATCTGGAATCCATTGATGATGCCCTCAGGTGCGCAAAAAAACTGGGATATCCCGTTATGCTCAAGGCTACTTTCGGTGGTGGTGGACGAGGGATCCGATTATGTCATGATGCGACTCAGGTCAAACAACAATTTGAACGAGTGCAATCAGAAGCAGAAAAGTCCTTTGGTGATGCTCACGTTTATATGGAACGCTTTATTAAAAATCCGCGGCATATAGAAGTTCAAATCCTGGCAGACCATTATGGAACGGTACTGCACCTATTTGAACGGGATTGTTCCGTGCAACGTCGTCATCAAAAACTGGTAGAAATAGCTCCTTCTCCACATCTGGAACAGCGAACCCGGGAACTTCTTTTTAGCTATGCAGTTAAAGCAGCAAGAGAAGTAGGATATACCAATGCAGGTACTGTTGAGTTTATCCTGGATGAAGAAAATAATGCCTACTTTCTAGAAATGAATACTCGTTTGCAGGTTGAACATCCCGTTACAGAACAAATTACTGGTATTGATATTGTACAAGAACAAATTCGCATTGCGGCAGGCGAGCCATTATCAATGAATCAGGAACACATTACTTCCAGAGGATATGCAATAGAATTTCGTATCAACGCGGAAGATCCACAGAATGATTTTTTACCCAGTTTTGGTCGCATAACCCGATACTATGCTCCAGGTGGTCCTGGTGTGCGTACAGACAGTGCGATTTATACGGGATACACCATTCCCCCGGATTATGATTCGTTATGTGCCAAATTGACCGTTTGGGCTCTTGATTGGCCTTCAGTATTACGCCGATCTCGCCGCGCTCTTGAGGAAATGCGCATGTTTGGCGTTAAGACGACCATTCCTTATTATCTGGAAATGATTCAATCCAATGAATTTCAGGAAGGGCGATTGACAACTCATTTAGTCGATTCCCATCCTGAATGGTTAAAGTATTCAAACAAATCATTACCTAATCATAAAGCAGCAGTTATTGCAGCAGCTATAGCGATGTACAGTCAAAAGTCATAATCTCGGGCTTTTGGATTGTTGTTACTTAAAATGGGTTTGTTTCTCTAATTATTCTGTATATGGGACAAAATAATGTCCATGCGCTGTTCAATGGGCACTGCAGGAAGTTCAACCAGCTCATAGCCTAAATGATGATAGGCAGCGTAGATTAATTCACCTATTTTTTGAGCGCTCGAATTATCTTCTACGCGGACTGAATCATGTTCCAAAGGTAACTGATGGCAGTAAAACAGTTTTTTATATCGAATGCGTTGGCAGGAATGAATCACCTGATCTGCATTGATATTATAATAGCGAAAATAACCAAGACTATCGGGGGTACCTCGATCAAAAAAAATGAGTTGATTCGCCTGTAAACGTCGTTCTCTTTTCAGCGCTATTGCCAGTATTCCTCGTTGAAGTCGCAAGTTATCCTGTATTATATCATCCAGAGTCAGATTGGTTTCCAACAAACCGTTGATATAGTCTCTTGCGACTTCAGGAGCAATAGCATAGCCAGCGGAGGCTAATTGGTTAATTAAGGTAGTTTTACCCGAGGAAGGCGCACCTGTAATTACATACCAATTAGTCTGGATCATCAGATTTGATAATTATCGATTAAACGTATTTCACCAATCATCACTGCGGCAAATTTTCTGCCAAGATATTCTTCAATGTATTCCACAGCGATTCCCTTTGCTTCTAACTCTTCACTTATCATTACACAAGGTTTGTTCTGATGGAATATGTTTGCAAACTCTTCAGCACGTTTTTTTTGTTCGATAGTTAATCGGTTATTTCGTGAACTGTAGGCCAAACCGCTGCTTTCTCTAATCGTTGGACAGGGGATAATTTCAACATTCATGAACAGCGCCTTGACCATGCCTTGGATTAACAGATACTGCTGATAATCTTTTTCACCAAAATAGGCTCTGTTGGGTCGGGTTAAATTGAGTAATTTCATGACCACCGTTAATACACCATTAAAATGGCCTGGCCGATGTGTTCCTTCCATTAATTGGCACAGTTGATTCTCCTGAACCTGATAAGTATATTCATCAGGATACATCTCTTTGTCAGTGGGTAAAATACAATAATCCACCCCGGATTGTGCCATTAATTCGAGATCTGCATCCAGCGTTCTTGGATAATGGGTGAAATCATCCGGTTTATTAAATTGAGTGGGGTTAATAAATAGACTGGATACAGTGCGGTCATTTTCATCCTTACTTTTGGTAAATAAGGATGCATGGCCAGCATGCAGGTTGCCCATAGTTGGAGCAAAACCCAAGCTAAGTTTTGTGGATAAAGTGTTTCGAAAGTTTATCCACTCATCAAGTTTATGAAAAATGTGCATGAAGTACTCTCTTAAAACGCATATTCAGGAGTTGGAAAATTAACGTGTTGTACTTGTTGGGCGTACGCATTGATCGCCTCAAGAAAAATATCCTTACCGTGAGTATATTTTTTTGCAAACTTGGGCGTGAATGTGGATTGCAATCCCAGCATGTCATGCCATACAAGTACTTGTCCATCGGTGTCCGAACCTGCGCCTATTCCTATAGTCGGAATATCAAGTGAATTGGTGATGGTTTTGGCAAGGTTTTGGGGAACGCATTCAATGACTAAAGCAAAACAGCCACTTTGCTCCAAGGCAAATGCCTGCTGCAATAAACGATCGGCCTGTTCCTGATTTTTTCCCTGAACTTTATAGCCACCCAATTGGTGAATAGATTGGGGAGTCAGGCCAATATGCCCCATCACAGGAATACCCGCTTTGACCAGATAGGAAATAGTTTTACAGGTATCTTCATCGGCTCCTTCAATCTTTATGGCATGGGCTCCTGCCTGTAACAGACGTTTAACCTGCTCTATAGTTTGGGATAGAGAGTGTTTATGACATAAAAAGGGAAGATCAGTTACTAAAAATTGTTGATTCAAACCACGGGCAACCGCTTTAGTATGCAGCTCCATCATCTCGATGGTGGCCATAATCGTCGTGTCATACCCATGAACGGTCATAGCTACAGAGTCACCAACTAAAACGCAATCGATATTGGATTCAGCGATGATGCGAGCCGAAGGATAATCATAACAGGTGAGCATGGAGATTTTTTTGCGGGCTTGTTTGTTAATTTTAAAATCATGAATTTTCATACACTTCTCCCTGGATGGATGAAGAATATGATGTGTATCGAATTTATAGATGGTGCATCAGGTACCTGTCTCATGGATCAAGTCCTCCAAAAATAATTAATAAAGTCACTGCCCGAGGGGTCAGTGCATCTGGGTAATATTATAGTGAATTGATACGAAATTGAATATCAAACCAGTAAATCTTTTAAGGGACAACGTTGATGGATTATTTGAATGATGTTGAGCAGGTGATTCTAGTACCTGAGCGTCGCTATTAAATATTCAACCAACCCTAGGCATTCAGGTCATTATGTAATGGATAGCCATATAAAAAACGAATAACAGCTATTAATTATTTACAGTCTTCATTAATTATTTCTTAATTTATTGCTTGTACAATTTATAGTCAGAAGGAAATAAACAGTTACAGGTGAGGAACGCACAGAGTTCTCATTTTTTAGAGTAAATCGTTTAAGAATATTAAGTTTCATCTGTTGATTTAGGAAGGCTAGTGCTTATTGAGATGAATGTTTTAACGATACATTGTGAGATTAAAAATGAGTATACCTGGTGAGTTTTATTGCTTGTTGTCGCAGACTAAACCTGCTTATACCTATGCTCCAACAGAAAACCTAGACATCAATAAATTGATTCAGTCTAAAGCGCCATGGATTTTACCAGCCAGTCTGGCACAGAAACCAAAAAAGCTCATACTGAGTGATTGGACCGCAAAGAATTGGTCCTATTCTAAAATGAACGTTGTTCAGGATGCATTGATAGACTTAGTGAATCAGGGGTTTTCTTTATATATCCAACAAAATGGACAGATTAACCCCCTATTAATTGATGGTATATCGAATTTGATACGGCCGGATATCCGAGCAGCGATCCGGCCTGTTTCATCAGGGGCTCTCATCACCAAAGCAACAACTCAGTATCGAATGTCTAAAGATGAAACCTTCATTCTTGATGATTATTGGATCGATCGCTTGATTGGCAGTAAAGAGCATAACGCTCCCCGAACTATGAATCAAAGTGATTATATGGGGCTTAATCGAGAGGAAATCATAGGACTTGAGAAGTCTCTTGATCAATTAAATCCACCATTACAACTGCTCATTCAGGATGAATTGTCTGATGAATCCATTAGAGGATTTGAGCGATTCAAGAAGTCGTTTCCTACTATAAGTCATCTACAAAGAATAAGGAAAATGAGTGAACCTTCAGCACAATCTTCTAAAGAACAGTGGCTGGAATTATTATCTAACGGATCCTTTTTACAAGAACTTGTATTGCCTGCAACCCAAGATACGATAAAACTCGATGAATCCGGTTTGATGAACTTGATCTATTTAGATTTTGACAACTACTGGATTGAAAATTTAGCTGATTTATTAGCATCCGTTCCCAATCTTCAAGAGCTTTCAATCCGTAGGTTGGATGAATCATCAAAGCTAAATACGCAAGAACTTCAATTGAAGTTTCTGAAATTAAATTTTTCAAAACTTCATTTCAGCCAATTGTATCAATTGTTGAGTGAACAAGCGCAGTCCATACAATTTTTGTCTTTAGCTAACAGCAGGGTGATCGCTGATGACATGATTGAAGAGTCGATATTATTAGAAGCTCCTCAATGTTTACACCTGATAGAAATCAACTTAACTGAATCTTTTTTAACCATCGAATCATTAAATTTACTATTATCGAGAGCGCCTAATTTAAAAAGACTGACGCTGGGAGGTGGTATATTTGAGGAAATGGAGAGTTTTATCGATTTTAATGAAATGAACACGGATGTATTGAATCGTCTTGAGTCTCTTTGTTTACTGTCTTTAACCTGGGATGATGGTACATTTAATTTATTGAGTAATAAATTAACACATCTTAAGTGTCTTCATCTTAGGAATTTTAAGTTTAACGCTCTTCCAGAGCAGAATGAATGTCGAATGGAGCATGTCGAAGAGTTAATTATTTCTGGTTCAGAGTTTGAAGATGACGAGGACTTAAAGAGGTTGCTTCAATGTTTTCCTAATATTAAACGACTTCAATTTATCAATAATTCATATCATGGGAGCAACGATCTGAAATTTGATGTTGCTGCATGTAAGAAGGTTAAAGTGGTTGATTTGAGTGATCACTTTGCGTTTGTTGGTAAACAAGCCGTAATGGATGTGGTAAACACTGCGCCAAATCTCGAAACATTGAATCTGATTAATTGTAACAATATTTCTGTCCGTGAATGGAACAAATTATCCGATAAATTACCTCATCTTAATGTATGCTGGCACTGGGATGATTGTGATGGAGATCAGGATGATGAGGATTATCTGCTCTGTAGTGATGATACACCGCATCAGGAACATAATCTTGCGGACTACAGGGACTTTGAACCGACACCGGAAGATTTTAAATTTCAATTTAAAGGCAACAGTTCATCAATAGATCAAAACATGATTATTGAAAAACTGTCTCAATACTTCAATTTAAATCAAATCAACACCCAGTACATACCCAAAATCCAGGATGGAATTTGTAACGCTTTAACTCACTTATTTAAAAAAAGCAGCATTGATGAGTGGAATGATTTTATTCACAGAATGAAGGCATGGGATGGCCAGTTAACCACTCTTAATGATGAATTAAAGAATGATTTTAAGATGCTTTGGACTGCTATCAAACAGTACCAGTTTAGCCAGAAGAGGAGTGCTCAATATATCGGAGATAATCTGGCGCATTTTCTTTCCATTAATTCAATACATAACAGTACCTATGCTGCTCAGCTTCAGATTCATGATGATGACGTCGATGATTGGATAGCGTCAATACTTACTTCTGATTTGATGGATGAATCCATTCAAACCAGTACCGAGAGCACTATGATCCTGAATCCTCGGAAAATCAAGCTGCAAGATGGATGTATTGTGTCCAATTTCTGGCATGCGATCTGTATCCGATTAATCGCAGAAGATCAGTGGCAGGTTTATAATCCCAACTGTAAAGATGGGGCTAAGACTGTTACAACAACGGAACTAATTCACCTTATTCATACCGAGCTGGGCACACTGGTCAGTATTGAAATGGAGGAAGAATCGATCGTCCCCGAGATTCATAATCCTGATCAGTTCATTCAAGGTGGAGGACTGTTCCATTTAATCCATGATATGAATTCGAAAGCAGTGGCAGACCTCATACCCGTGAATTATCAATTCAGTGCTCAGGCACTTCAAGGCGTGTTACTCAATGATTTGAAAGGCGTTCCAGCATGGTTTAGTGGTCTCAATAGCGCTCACACGCTCCAGTTTACCTATAATTTATTAGAACAATTGTATCGATTATTCCCTGCTGATTGTTCCAGCATGTTGCAAAAAAGTATTCAATTTCTCGCTCCTGAACAAAAACAGAAGTGTATCGTCGAACTCACCAAATCAGGTCCCAAAACCTCTACCGCTATTTTTGATATAATGAGTTGTCCAGCTCCATCGCTACCCACAGAACTGAACAAAGCATTAATCGATATTCTGAGGAATAGTTCAGATATAAAATATTTTGAGCAGGTATTGAAAACCTGGAATAAATCCTCAAACCCATTTGATACTTTGGCGGAATATTGTCAGCATGTGTTAAATCCTGAGGCTTATCAAAAGCATTTGGTTGAACTTGACTCTACAACGTCAGTGCAAGCACTGCGTCTCGCGTTACAAAGACAATGCCATTTCACTAATAGACCAATATATTACATCCATTCCCCTGACGATTTGATCTGTTCCGCATCATTTATTCAACGTGATCCCAATAATTATGGCATTTTACGAAAAGGGCCTGGTGGCCCTCTTCATGATTTTTTAACCGCTGATCATGGCGATCAACCACCGGTACTAATTATCAATTATGAGCAATTTAGTGCTGAAGATATCGTCAGGTTTAATGCGCTTCTTGATAAAAAAGGTTTTGCAGACGGAACGCCAGTACCTGAAAACGTCCAGATTATCGGTTTGAATAATACCAATAAACCGGATTGCTATCAGGGCGATGATTTTTATTCCCGGTTTAACACGAAAGAACAATGCCCAATCTCTGCTAAAAAATTAATAAAATCGGTACCTCCTTTACCAACAGAATCGGAAGAGGAAGCAGCCGAAGGTGTTGTGATCAATTTATTTAATGCCAGTGATTGGAAAGAGCGGTTGTTAGGCCGTTGGGAACTGGATGGAACGGAGTTGAAGTTTCAGGAAGGTGCCTTGTCCAACCTGCAAGATACACGCATTACCATTCAAAATGGTCCTTGGGATGATGAAGAGTTTAATCTGTTTTGGACTGAGGCCTGTTACCCTGGAACTCGATTTTTCCCTGGTAGCACTATTCCTGTACCAAGTACTATCCAACTGAATAAAAAAACAGGATATGCACTGAATGACTTAAAAGAATGGCTTCAGGTTCAGTATTTATCCGATGATTGTTTAAACCTGGGGGATCTTCCCCATGTTCTGAATCCTCATCGAATAGCGGATTATTTTCATAATTATCGCTATGAAGAGGGCGATCACAGTCTAAGAAAAGAGATGGGTTTGATAGAAAAGGCACAAAACAGTACTCTGGATGTTACATTAACTCGTTCCATTTCATTAGATGACTGGGCCAGGATTTTAACTGAATGTCAGAACTATCAGGTTACATTAAGAGTCAATCCTGCCCCAGGAAGTTCTTTTCCCGATCAATTTGGATTCGATTTCATAACAAGTCAGTTGGAACAGAGGAATTGGCATCTGGCTGATATTTCCAGAACTGAAGTAATAAAAACGACAGATATTGATGTGACGATATCTATGCTGACTGCATCTCAACCGGATTGGCACGTTATTGATGTATCAGAATTAGATGTTTCAGATTTATTGAGACGTGTTGACGGTCAATTGAATGAAGAATTGCTTCAGTTTGAATTTCATCAAAGATCATCCTGGCTACTTGCCGCTTTGGCCGCAGGTAAGAATATTATCCTGAAAGGACATTGTTCCAAAGAGCTGGAAGATCACTTGGCTTCTTTATTATTACAGCGGATGGACCATGGAGTAGAATCCGGAACATTACTATTGATAACTGAAGATTCAGACAGTTTTCACTATGTTTCAAAAAAAGTGCATGAAGTCAGTGAGCAAGATAAAAGAACCTGTCTTGGTGAGTTTCCTCATGAACTGGAGCCGTTTATCGCTTCTGAGTCACTCAGTAAATTAAAAGCCAAAACAACTTATTTGCAGGCATTTCCTGAATGTTCTAAACATGATGCGCCTTGGTCAGGCATGTCGTGTCATACTGCAGAGATAAAGCCTCTGGCTGCGCTCAATCCTCTAACAGCAAAGCAAGAAGCAGACGAATTTACATCAGCGCGACTCTCTTTAGTACGAAGAATGCTGAATGCAGCACCATATGTTTTTCTTTCAGGATTGTCTGGAGTAGGAAAAACTAAATTGGTTACCAAAGAGTTGGTACAAGAAGGAGAACAACTGCATCAGAGTATAGACGCAATAAAAGCTTGGGCACTGGATACCAGCCCAGGTCGAAAATATCTTTTTCTGGATGAAGCGACCTTAAGTTGTGGTAATTGGTCTCTATTTGAAGGCTTATTTAATAATCCTCCCAGTATTTTTTATGATGGTCAGTACTATCCCTTAAGTGCAGAGCATAAAGTCATTTTTGCTGGAAATCCAGTGAGTTATGGTGATGAGCGACGATTGGCAACACTTTTTGAGCGCCATGGAAATGCGGTGGAGTTTGAACCATTACCCACTGCTGTTTTATATGAAAAGATATTAAAACCAGCTTTTGAACAGCAATACCTGAATGACAATGTGGTGCCTCAACTGTCTTCTGTTTTTCTTGATGTGTATCGATTTATGGTGAACTGCTCAACCACAGACGTGTTAATCACTCCCAGGGAATTAGAAATGATGGCTCTTTTGACAAACAGTTATTGTCAAAAAAATCCCTCGGTTGATCGCCTGGATGTTGCTGCTCATTATGCATTTAAAATAGCGATTAATTTGGTTCCAAAATCAAAAAAAGAACTGTTTATCAAAGAGTTTAATCCTAAAAATCCACTTCCGATAACGGTAGGTGATGAACCTCCAGAGTTCCTTATCACTCAATCTCGTTTGGTCAGTCAGCAACTTCTGGAAGATGTTTTAGACTTAAGAGAATGGCGTCAAACCTTTGCGGTAAATGACGTACAACGGTATGGTGGTTTGGGTGGTTTAACCTTTGAGGGTGAGCCTGGTATAGGGAAGTCCGAACAAATAAAGCAAACGTTACTCGCGCGTGGGTTTAAACTGATGTCCATCAATTCAGTACCTGCACCCGGTGATAAACCCATGTACCTAATCCCGGTCAGCATGTCTTATACTGACAAAGAGGCGCTCTTGCTTAAGGCGTTTCACGAAGGGGCGGTTGTTGTAATTGATGAGATCAATAGTTCTCCTATGATGGAGAAATTGCTTAACAGTCTTCTCATGGGTAAAACACCGCAGGGAAATAACCCCGATACTCCGGGTTTTCTGATTATTGGAACGCAAAATCCTGTAACTCTTTCAGGGCGACGTGCTCCGAGTAATGCTTTATCCCGGCGAATCATTACGGAACAACTGCCGCTTTATTCAAAAGATGAAATGCTGGATATTTTAATGAAAGAGGGAGTGCAAGAGACCATTGCTCGCGATATGATCGAGGCATTTATGAAAAACAGACAGAGAGCAGAAAAAGAACAGCTTTCTCCTGGGCCAACCTTCAGAGATTTGTTACATCTCGGACAAGGTTCTGGTTATCAACATGTTAAAAAGCGTGAACGAGGGAATAATTGCATTGAACAGGTTGTAACAGACATGAAACATGCTCGGACGTTCCTGGGTAGAAAACAAGCATCAAGCGTGAATTCAAATGGTGTGTCCAGTTCAAGCAGCAGTTTTTTTAACTCATCGAAACGTTCTGATAGAGGATATGAGCGGAATGAGCATCTAATAAAACGGCTGAGGGGATTTTAAACGTGCGTCACATTTCAAATTCAGGCATTTTGCCTGAGAGATCATCTTTCGTTTTAGCAATAACGGGCTTCAATAAAAAAAGTAAAGGCAGCGCGCAGAGTACTAGCCACATCATAAAGCGAAAATCCTGTAAATAAGCTAAAGTAGCTGCCTGTCGTGTAACTTCAGCGTTCAGTGACGCTAATCCCTGAATGGTTTTTATATTCATTACTCCTAATTCGCCGGCATGTTTTAAGCTTTGGTTGAAGGGGGTAATGAAATTGGCAAATGCCGCATGATTGGCTTGAATATTTTGCGCTAATTTGGTCATGACGATTGAAATTCCAATACTGCTGCCTATATTTCGCAGTAAACTAAATAATGGCGTGCCGTCATTGCGGTATTGTTCCGGTAACGTCGCAAAGGCCAGCGTTGATAAGGGAACAAAAATAAATCCTAGTCCAAATCCTTGTATTATGCCGGTGTAAACAATAGTGCTGGCGGATATGTCTGTAGTGAATAAAGTCATTAGCCATAATGAGTAGCTGGTTAGCATCAGGCCAAAAAAGATTTGATATCGGGAGTCCACTTTGCCAGACAATTTTCCTACAATCATCATAGCGACCATTGTTCCCATTCCTCTTGGCGCCATGACCATGCCTATGTCGATGATGGGATAACCCATCAAGCTTTGTAAAAAGGGCGGAAGTAATGCCATAGTCGCAAGCAGAATAATGCCAATGATAAAAATGAAGATGAGCCCAACACTGAAATTACGATCTTTGAACATCCCGGGATCAAGAAAAGGATTTTTAGACGTTAAAATGTGCGTTATGAATAAATAGAGGCACAACACAGCTAAAATACCTTCAATTACGATTTCATTACTGTTTAACCAATCCAGCGACTGCCCTCTGTCCAGAAATAATTGTAATGAACCAATTGCAATAGCTAAAAAAGTAAAGCCCATCAAATCAAAATGAGTACCACGAATTAATTTGTTTTCTTGAAGAAAGGTAGTTAACCCCAGCCATGCCAGTAAACCTATAGGCAGATTAATATAAAACACCCATCGCCAGTTATAATATTCAGTTAACCATCCACCCAGGGACGGGCCGAGTATGGGGCCCACCATGACGCCCATGCCCCAAATGGCCATGGCGGCACCGTGTTGTTCCGGAGGGTATGTATCTAATAATACCGACTGTGACATGGGAACCAGGCTGGCGCCAAAAGCGCCCTGGAGCAACCGAAATAACACAATTTGAGTCAGGCTCTGAGCTGCTCCGCACAGCATGGACGCAATGGTAAATCCTACTACTGCAAAGATAAAAATTCGTTTTCGACCAAATTTATTGCTTAAAAATCCGGTCAGAGGCATAAAAATAGCAGCCGCTACTATATAGGAAGTGAGCACCCAGGAAATTTGTTCTTGAGTAGCGCCCATCCCCCCTTGCATGTGAGGTAAAGCAACATTCGCTATAGTTGTATCCAATGCTTGCATAATAGTAGCAAGCATTACGAACAAGGTAATAAACACTCTTCGTGACGGAGTATGTGATTGATATGTCTTTAAAATATTGGACATAATTATTTGCTCAGGCTGATTTTTTCGTTGAAAGCGAGTTATCCTGGGTATCTATTTTTACCCATGAACTCAAACCAGAACGGAGTTGAGGGTTTTCTGGTGCTGCAACCAATTTAATACGGACAGCAACTCTTTGCGCCACCTTAACCCAGTTTCCCGTAGCATTCTGAGCTGGAATAATTGAAAATTCGGATCCAGTGGCAGGACTTATGCTTTCAACGATTCCCTTCCATTTTATCTTGGGATAGATGTCTACAGTTGCTGTAACCGATTGTCCTGGATGAATGTTCGTGAGCTCCTTTTCCGTGAAGTTTGCTTCGATCCATGGGCGGTCATTGGTGACCAGCGTCATAGTAATCGCTCCAGCGGAAATAAATTGACCCGGTTTTGGCGGGGAGTTGATGGTACCCGACATCGGAGCACGAATTTCGGTACGCAAGAGATCCAGCTTTGCTTGATCCAGTTCTGCTTTTGCCATCAGGAATGTTGGATGTTTTTCAACCGGTTCATTAACACTGCCCGCAAGAGATTCGGCCAGTCGTTCCAGATCATGTTCCACGGTTATGACTTGTTGTGCCGCGATTTCAGCGCCTTCTTTCGCTTCATCAAGGCTTGACGCGGAAGTAAAATTCTTTGCAGCAAGATCTGATTGACGTCTTTGATTGCGTAAAGAAAAATTATATTTGGTTCGTGCTAAAGCGATCTCTGCCTGTTTTGCATGGTAGCCTGCTTTCAGAGCGAGAATATCTATTCGAACCTGGGCTAACCGGGATTCCGCCCTGGCTAATGCAACTTTATAAGATGCAGGATCCAGACGATAGAGCAATTGATCTTTTACTACATGTTGGTTCTCACGAGTTAATGTCTCTTTAACCACTCCAGATACTTGTGCGCTGATTGGAATCTTATCTGCTTTGACGTAGGCATTTTCTGTTTCGACATAACGTCCACTCATGAAATATAAAACAAGGGCAATGAGTACAATTAAAGAAGGTACCAATACTAAAAGAATGAATCGTTTTGAATGAGCTTGTTCAACTGGTTCTCTTATTACTGGCAGGGCTGAGTCTTCTTTTTGAGTGTCTTGCAGTTCATTCATTGTTAGTGATCCTTAATTTCACGCTAGTTCTATATCCTTGACTCACAGTAATCAACAGTTAAATCTATTTTGAATCTGAGGTATCATTTAGGGATTTTATAATAACAGGTTTTTTATGCAATTCATTGATAAATTAAATACCCCTGGTGAGCATTCTTTACTCCTTGAAGGATTGGCAGGACAAATTGAAGCGGTATTAACAGTTCCGGAGACAATTAATTCTCATTATGTTGCATTTTTAGGACATCCTCATTCATTGCAGGGGGGAACTATGAATAATAAAGTAGTGACCACTATGTCTCGGGTTTTTAAAGAATTAGGTATCCCTTCGCTACGTTTTAATTTCAGGGGAGTTGGTCAGTCTGCTGGCGCTTATAATGATGGCCTGGGTGAGAGTAAAGACATGCTTGAACTGGTCCAAATATGGCACAAAGAGCAACCTCAGATAAAGTTGATTTTTGCGGGTTTTTCTTTTGGATCGTATGTTTGTTATCGAGCCGCAGCCCAATCGAGACCCAGTATATTAATCACGATTGCCCCTCCGGTTCATCATTATGATTATCGAGAATTTGATCCTCAGCCTGAGCCCTGGCTCATTGTGCAGGGCGATGTTGATGAGGTCGTTCCCAGTACTTTGGTACTTGATTTTGCCAAAGATTCTCATCCCATCCTTCCTGTGATTGAGTTTCCTGAAACGGGACATTTTTTTCACGGCAAATTAATGGATCTTAAAACGAAGTTGCTCGACTACCTCCGGGACAGGGTTTAATGATCATGAATTTAATGAAGCAATACGATGCCGCCATACAACGGGGTGAAATAGAGGATGATCTTAATCAGAGAGAGATTTTGGTTCATATGCAAAGGCTTGCAGATGAATTAATTCAGTATTCACAATCCTGGTTTCATTGGTTGCATAAAAAATCAATTAAGGGATTATATATCTACGGTCCGGTTGGGGTTGGAAAAACTTATTTGGTTGATTTGTTTTATCAGTATATTGAGGAAGAGAAAAAGGCTCGTTTTCATTTTCACCATTTCATGCAACAAATTGATTATAAATTAAGGCAATTGCAGGGGCGAAAAGATCCTTTACGTCAAATTGCCAAAGAGATTGCCAAATCGACACGTTTATTATGTTTTGACGAGTTTCTGGTCCATGATGTTGCTTACGCAATGATTCTTGCAGAGTTGTTTCAAGCATTGAAAACTCATGGTGTTATCCTGGTGATTTCTTCTAATACCCGTCCCGATGATTTATATCTGGATGGAGTACATCGCGAGCGATTTTTACCTGCGATAGAAATCATTAAAAATGACTGCGAAGTATTAAAACTCCCTGAAAAAAAAGATTATCGTATGGGACATCAGCCTTTGTTAGATGCTTATTTGTATCCGTTAAACGACCAAACTGAACGGGAGATGGAACAACAGTTTTTGTTATTGGCTAAGGATTTCGAGAGCAACGGGTCAGTACTCATACAGAGCAGGGAAATTCCTTATATTAAATACAGTCCGCAAACAATTTGGTTTTCTTTTGATGTCATTTGTAATTTACCGCGAAGTCAACTGGATTATTTGGAGCTGGCAGATCGCTTTAACAATATCTTTGTGAGCGGTATTCCTTGTTTAACCGTGAATCATACGTTACAAACCATAATGTTCATACATTTTATTGACGTCATGTATGATAGGGGTATAAATATTATTATTTCTGCTGAAGTTCCTGTAGAAGAACTTTATGTACAAGGCGAAATGAAGGACACTTTTAAGCGTACTTTAAGTCGATTGATGGAAATGCAATCGGTTGATTATCAGGGCAGACATCCTCGTCGTATAGTGCAAAATATGGTATAAACGTTTTATATACTGTTCTTCTCTCCAAGCATTAATGTATATTTTTTTGCTTAATTGAGAATGATTCTCGATATCATTTGTGGTAAAATCTTTTTATTGAACTATTTTTTAGTAATACATTATGAACATTTCTGAATTAGCGCGTGGGGATAGAGTGCGATTGGTTGACTTTGGTGCAACTGATCTGCAATACAGAAGAAGACTATTATCTTTGGGAATTACCCGTGGTGTTGAATTTTCAGTGGTGAGAATCGCTCCCCTGGGGTGTCCTGTTCAAGTTGAAGTAAGAGGAACATCCTTGACTCTTCGCAAAGAGGAAGCGAGTCAATTAGTGTTGGAGCGTCTATGACTCAAGTTTTGTTAGTAGGAAATCCAAATTGTGGTAAAACCACTTTATTTAATGCACTAACCGGAGACAGTCAACGGGTTGGAAATTGGCCTGGTGTGACCGTTGAAAAGAAAACCGGCGAGTGTGCTGTAGGACATCATTTAATTGAAATAACCGATTTACCGGGGGTGTATTCCCTGGTCGCAAACGCTCAGGGCATGAGTCAGGATGAGCAGATAGCTGCTCAATCCATAGTGAATCTGGATTCAGATTGCATCATCAACGTGATTGATGCGAGTCATTTGGAACGACATTTATATTTAACTACTCAAATCCTGGAGTTGGGCAAACCGGTAATTGTAGCTCTTAATATGATGGATATTGCTCAGCAGCGTGGGATCACTATTGATATTAAGGCGCTGGAAAAACAATTAGGTTGTCCGGTAATTCCAGTTCAGGCGCATAAAAATATTGGCATACCTGAATTACAGAACGCGCTTTTATCCATTCCTGCGGAACTGAAGCCATTATCATTATCCTTATCACAACCAGTCCAGCAAGCATTAAATACTCTGGAAACGAGATTAATCAGTGAAGGATACAGCCACTCTCTTGCGTATTATTATTCACGCCGACTTGCCGAAGGTGATTCAATAATGGGACAGGAATCCATTCAAATTGAATGGGATCAATCACAACACAACAATCTTGGTATTGATGTATTGTTGGCAGATGCTCGTTATCAGACCATTCATCAGATTGTCTCGGCTGTCCAACAAAAGAAAAGTGATGCCAGCGAGCATTTTACGGCGAAACTGGACAAAATCGTTCTGCATCGGTTTTTTGCTTTGCCGATATTTTTCGCCATGATGTATTTAATGTTTTTGTTTTCCATCAATATTGGCGGCGCGTTCCAGGATTTTTTTGATATAGGAACTGATACCGTTTTTGTTCAGGGCAGTGCCTGGTTATTGCAGCAAATTCATGCACCTAACTGGATCATTGCTTTAATTGCCAATGGAGTGGGTAAGGGAATTAATACGACGTTAACGTTTATTCCTGTAATCGCTTCCATGTTTTTCTTTTTATCCTTATTAGAAACTTCGGGTTATATGGCAAGAGCTGCATTTGTCGTTGATAAAGCGATGCGAGCCATGGGGCTTCCCGGCAAGTCGTTTGTGCCCATGATTGTTGGCTTTGGTTGTAATGTTCCGGCCATTATGGCAGCAAGGACTCTGGATTCTGAGCGCGATCGTTTATTAACCGTCATGATGAGTCCCTTTATGTCCTGCAGTGCCCGGCTGGCTATTTATGCAGTCTTTGTTGCCGCATTTTTTCCGTCTGGTGGACAGAACATTGTATTTTCTTTATATCTGATTGGTATTTTAATGGCTGTGTTAACAGGTTTTATTCTGCGTAAAACGACGTTGAAAGGTCATGCCTCACCGCTGATTCTGGAATTACCTGCCTATCATAAACCTGCGTTGAGGCGTTTGTTCAGAGAAACGTTAATGCGTCTAAAATTCTTTGTGTTTCGTGCTGGAAAATTGATTATTCCAATCTGCGTTATCCTTGGTGGCTTGAATGCGATAACCCTGGGCGGCGGAATTAATACCGGAGAGGCCAGTACTGAATCATTACTTTCTTTAATGGGGCAATGGATAACGCCATTATTTGCCCCTATGGGTATTCATCAGGATAACTGGCCAGCAACAGTCGGTTTATTGACCGGCATGTTAGCGAAAGAAGTTGTAGTGGGTACCTTAAATACTTTGTATGCTCAAGTAGGGCATTTAGGGGAAGTGGCTGCAGCACATTTTGATTTTTGGGCTGGTATTAAAGCTGCGTTCTGGTCAATTCCGGAAAATCTGTCTCAGCTGGGTTCTGCTTTATGGAATCCTGTTTTGGCAAGTGCGGCCGATAGTGAGGTTTCCAAATCAGTTTATGGCATGATGTCTCAACGTTTTGATGGACAGGCAGGAGCTTATGCTTATTTACTGTTTGTTCTTCTTTATATCCCTTGTGTATCCACCATGGCAGTGATACGGCAAGAAGCAAACCGGCAATTGATGTGGACTTCAGTCATATGGTCTTTTGTTGTTGCTTATGCGACAGCAGTTGTTTTTTATCAGGTAGCACAATTTTTAGAGCATCCTCAACAAAGTGTTCTATGGATAATTGCGATGATATCCTGTTTGTTTATGGTCGTTGTGGTATTTAAATACAGTGGAAAAAATATGGAGAAGCATGGTGTTGTTACAAATTCGTGATTATATTTGTCGTGAGGGTGTAGTCAGTACTCAGCAATTGACCAGAGAATTTCACCTGGATCTTCCTGCGCTGCAGCCAATGCTGGACCTATGGCTCAGTAAAGGTGCTATCAGAAAATGCCAGGAAAAGGGTTCCTGTCAAAGCGCGTGCTTTAAATGTCGTACTCCTCCTGAATATTATCAATCTCTAACGTGATGTGTTTTCTCCAGTTATATGAAATTAGGATCATAAGGTCATCATTTGAGTTAATTTTGGGGGTAAGAACATAATTTTACGGGTTTTTTACCTTTATTCATGACATCATTCGTGCTCATCATTCAATTTTGGGCTAATATAAACTTATCTCATTTAATACTTGGGTAAATAAATGGCTGACTCTGAGAATAAAGAGAACCCCGGTTTTGCGGAAGTCAGTTTTGATGTTCGCAAATTGGAAGTAGCAAATGATTTGAATAATCCAATCACCTTGGTGGAACGTGTTTATCAAATTTGGTGGCATTGGGCTGATTTTCATCTGTATATTACTTCCCCCCATATTGAGAGTATTACCCCAGCAATCATTATAAAGCCAGAAAATATTCCAGGATCGAATGATCTGGAGTTTGTTTATGATATTCAGGATTCCGGTCACAAATTATCTACTTCTAAAAGTGAAGACATGTTCAAGGCAGGGATGTCCATGTGCAAATTATTTTATACCATAGAAAAAATGATTTTTATTCTTGTTGAACGCTTGAAGTCTGGTGGTGTGAGTCTGGAAGATGAAGTTCAGGTAGCCTTCGGCGGCCATGAAATTGCCCAGAGAAAGGCTTTTGAGTCCATTATTAATTTGAGCTATAACGTGGTCGTCACTAATTTTGATCCGGGTCAGTGGGGCGAGCGATATTTACAAACTGTGAAACGAATTGCAGATAAAGGTTATGGATATCCAGCGGAAGCACCGCGTGATACCTACAAGCAATTACACAATCCAACTTCGGCTGGAATATCACGTTAATTCTTGATTTTAAATCGTGATGAGATCAGTTCGGGTCCATTGATTTAACAGGTTATAACTGCTTTTTATATGTAAAGGCGCCAGGAATAAAGCGGGTATGAAATACAGTATTCGTAATAGAATTTGCTTATTGGATAAGCTCTTCTGATCAACTGAAGTCAGTTTAAATCGCCAAGCCTTCATCCCCAGAGTTTGCCCTCCAAATCGTATTGAACCGTGATAATATAAAAATGCTGTACCTATCAACGAGAGTTGATACCAGAGGGTAGAGGGTGGTATGGCATGGCCTTGATTAAAAATCAGCAGCAGAACGGTCAGTGAAAACAACAAAACCAAAATGATTATTGCGTCATAACAAATTGCTGCCAAGTATCGGATCAAAAACATGATGTACCTTATTGTTGAAATTTAACCATGCATGGCTTTTGAACAGTCGTGTATTAATGCCAGGCTGTCTATATATAATTTACTGATATCTACCCCATTATAATTTTGCATGGGAACCTGTTCCCATTGTCCTTGTTCATAAGCGATGACTAGAGAAAGTAAATGACCCAATGTTCCTTTTTGCCTAATCAATGCGTTTTTTATGTCCTCTGCCAGGGTGATTTGATGCATCAGTTCTTCCATGGGTTTATTTAACAAGCAGTCCAATATGGATAATAAACCCGCTGTATAAGCGCTCTGACCGCTTATCTTTGAGCTGGCTTCAGCCAGCTCTCTCGTCATATAGGCTCTGATAAGCGCTGATTCTAATATTTCTACAGGCTTATCTGAAATGTTTTTCATAGAAAACAGCATAACCCAATTTTTAAGATTGATTAAACCAAATCGAGCTATTGCCTGGTCAATAGATTCTATAGTTTGTCCTCCTGAGAGTCCTATAGAGTTTGCGACTTTAAGAATTTGGTAACTTAATAAAGGATCAGACTGAATTACAGCTGAAATATGATTAAAATCACAGTCATCCTTTTGAACCGTTTGTATCAGCTGTATTAGATTCAATTTATTTGCCGCGATGTCGTTATTTGTCGTCTCTAAAGGTTGAAAAAGAAAATCGCCACAATAATAATCGACAGTCATCGCTTTACATTTATCGAAACTGGCTTGTTGTGCAATGCCATAGGCTATCACTTTTCGCAGCTTTGATTTACTGTATTGAACAACCTTGGTTACATCAGACTGATTCATAAATTGATCTGTCAGGGCAATATACTCGGCAAAATTGAGCCATGCCAGTTGTTGAGGTGTATTAATGAGTAACGCGATCGAAAATACAGACTCCTGTAATTCAGATACTGAATAAATCGATTCTATATCTTCTGCAGGCAGTTTTAAAATTATTGGATTTTTTATCGGTGGATCCAATTGCTCCAGGTATACTTTAAGGGCAAAGGGAATGAATAGTGGAAGCTGTGTATCCGAGTTGGTAATCAAGTCTAAAAGGTTATTGGCTAATTCTTCACTTGATTGCAGATTTTGATAAGATAATATTTCATAGGCAACGCATTTTAGTTGCTGATTAAATATTGGTCTTTTGGTGAGCATTAAGACTTCCAAGTGATTGTTTTGTTTAATGATAGTACTGGTTTTGTCAATTGGCCAGTTGGTTCTGAATTTTCCTTATCGACTTAACTTTGCGTGATAAAAACAGAGTGCTATACTTCGTCTGCGTGTATTGAAATTTAGCCATTCTAGATTGTACTATCGTCACCTGATTTACGGTTTGGCAATAGCATCAGTTTGATAGTAATGCAATTATCAGGATAAAAATCATCGATATGGATGAAGATGAGAATAGGCTGATTCGAGTTGTATTTGGGAAGGTGCTATATTTACAACATTTTCTAATGAGGAAGAAACCAATAGTGAACAAGAAGAGACCGGTTAATCTTGATTTAGGTACTTTAAAATTTCCTCCTATGGCAATTGCGTCCATACTGCATAGGATTTCTGGGGTACTGTTATTTATATTGTTACCCATCATGTTATATATTCTCGGGCTTTCGCTTCAATCCGAAGAGAGCTTTACCCAGATGAAAGACATGATTACAAGCCCTTTTTATAAATTAGTGTTGTGGGCTTTTAGCGCGTCACTGGCCTATCATATATTGGCTGGTATCAGACATATTATAATGGATATGGGGTTTGGTGAGCATTTGGCAACAGGTCGACGTACATCCATTTTAGTTATAGTTCTTTCAGTTATTTTGACAATTATTCTAGGAATCTGGATATGGTAACTAATGTCACTAGCTTAACAGGTAATGGGTTAAAAGATTGGTTGATTCAACGAGTTACTGCAGTCTATTTTGCAGCGTATGCCATTTTTTTATTTAGTTTTTTGATCATGCATCCTGATTTAAATTTTGAACAATGGCATCTATTGTTCCATAATATGCTGTTTCAAACAGCAACTGCAATTGGATTGCTGGCATTGTCATTGCATGCCTGGATCGGTATTTGGACGGTTACAACAGACTATATGAAGTGTACCGCTATACGTTTGGCAGTGCAGATGGTGGTTGTTCTATGGCTCCTTAGTCAGTTCATCTGGGGCTTAATGATTGTTTGGGGACAATAAGCATGACGATTCCACGTAATAAATTTGATGCGGTCATTATTGGTGCTGGTGGTGCCGGAATGCGTGCCGCGCTGCAGTTGGCAAATTCAGGATTAAAAGTAGCGCTGTTATCCAAGGTTTTTCCAACTCGCTCTCACACTGTTTCAGCTCAAGGGGGAATTACCGTAGCCTTGGGAAATTCTCATGAGGATGATTGGCGTTGGCATATGTACGATACCGTCAAAGGAGCTGATTATATTGGCGATCAGGATTGTATTGAGTATCTGTGCAAAACGGGTCCTGAAGCCGTTTATGAACTGGAGCATATGGGATTACCTTTTTCACGTATGGACAGTGGTAAAATCTATCAACGCCAATTCGGTGGCCAGTCAAAAAATTTTGGTGGTGAACAGGCTGCGCGGACAGCCGCAGCTGCAGACAGAACCGGTCATGCATTGTTGCATACCTTGTATCAGCAAAATTTAAAAGCAAAAACACATGTATTTAGTGAATGGTACGCGCTTGATTTCGTAAAAGATGCTCATGGACGTATTGCCGGCGTTACCGCAATGAACATTGAGTCCGGCGAAGTGGTGTTTTTCCAGACCAGAGTTTGTATCCTTGCGACCGGTGGAGCAGGGCGAATCTATCAATCGACAACAAATGCATATATTAATACCGGCGATGGATTCGGTATGGCTCTAAGAGCAGGAATTCCATTGCAGGATATGGAAATGTGGCAATTTCATCCTACAGGTATAGCTGGAGCAGGTACTTTGGTTACTGAGGGGTGTAGAGGTGAAGGTGGTTACCTGATTAACAAAGATGGGGAACGCTTTATGGAGCGTTATGCTCCTCGAGTAAAAGACCTGGCTTCGCGTGATGTAGTTGCTCGATCCATGGCTCTGGAAATTCGAGCAGGTAAGGGCTTTGATCCTAAAGGCATAGATCATGTTAAGTTGAAGCTGGATCACCTTGGGGCAGATTTGATTATGTCGCGATTACCCGGTATTCGTGAATTGTCCATGAAGTTTGCCGGAGTGGATCCTATTCTGGAACCGATACCAGTTGTTCCTACATGCCATTACAGTATGGGTGGAATACCTACCAACATGCACGGCCAAGTGATAACCAAAACCAAAGGTAAAGAACATTTGGTAGAGGGTTTATATGCAGTAGGCGAATGCGCCTGCGTATCCGTTCATGGCGCAAATCGTCTTGGTGGTAATTCATTACTGGATCTGGTGGTGTTTGGACGGGCAGCTGGGTTACATGTTGAAGAGCTATGGCAATCCAATCAATTGCCTGATATGCCTTATATCAGCGAAGATGATATCGCGGCATCAATGACTCGATACGATCGTTGGGAACATTCAACAGATGGTGAAAGTCCTGCAACGATTCGTGATGAAATGCAACGGGTCATGCAGGAAGATTTTGGCGTATTCCGTACTGGCGAAGTAATGGCTTCAGGATTGAAAAGATTACAGGCACTACGTGAACGACTGGCTCATGCTAAACTGGATGATAAAAGTCATGTATTTAATACAGAACGGGTTACTGCGCTGGAGCTGGATAACTTAATGGCAACTGCTTATGCTACCGCGCAATCTGCCATTGCCCGAACTGAAAGCAGAGGAGCTCACAGCAGGGAAGATTATCCTGCTCGTGATGACGTCAACTGGATTAAACATACGCTGTATTTTGAGGAAGGTGAGGTACTTGATTATCGTCCAGTGAATACATCACCCAAATACGTCGAGCCCTTTGAGCCGAAAGAACGCGTTTATTAAAGAGGATATATAATGACTGATAGTAGAAATGTGACCCTGTCGATATATCGTTATAATCCCGAGGTGGATGACAAACCTTATATGAAAGATTATGAGATAGCGATCCCGGTTAAAAGCGATCCAATGATACTGACCCTGCTTGAGCGCTTGAAAGCAGAACAGGATCCCTCAATCACATATAGACGTTCCTGTAGAGAAGGGGTATGCGGTTCTGATGGCATGAACATTAATGGAACCAATGGACTGGCATGTATTACTCATTTATCTCAGTTAAATACGGATAAAGTAGTCATTCGTCCTTTACCCGGATTTCCGGTTATACGTGATTTAGCTGTTGATATGAGTCAATTTTATCAACAATATGAACGTATAGAGCCCTATCTGCAAAATGATGAAGTGGCTCCCGCTCAGGAACGGTTACAATCTCCTGAAGAGAGAGCACAACTTGATGGACTGTATGAGTGCATATTATGCGCTTGTTGTACCAGCTCTTGCCCGTCCTTCTGGTGGAATCCGGAAAAATTTGTTGGCCCTGCCGGGCTTTTACAGGCAAGACGCTTTTTAGCTGACAGTCGTGATACAGCAACGCAACATCGTTTGGATAAATTACAGGATCCATTCAGTGTATTTCGTTGTAGAACGATTATGAATTGCACGAATGTGTGCCCGAAGGGACTCAATCCATCGCAAGCGATTGCAAAAATTCGCACGCAAATGTTGACACAGGAAACTTGATATAAGAATCACCTCAGAACTGTTTAACTATTCGCTTTGAATGCAGATTGAGCGTTTAGCAACATATAAAATATGAGTATTTGAATAAGTTGTTAATCGTTCAATCGGTATTAAATAGGCATGTTAAAAAGACTGGGTAAACCCTTTGGAGAGAACAATGAGCAGTTCCAATCTGCAAAATGAATGGGCTTCTTCCTATTTGTCTGGTGGAAGTATGGCTTATGTAGATAGCCTTTATGAGGATTATCTTGCTGATCCTAACTCGGTATCTGCCGATTGGAGAGCGATCTTCAGTGCATTGCCTAAAACCAATGGTGCTGATAGCGACGTATCTCATAGAGATATTCGCGAATATTTTTTGCAGAACGCTGATAAGAAAGTAAGTCATGTCATTCAGTCAGCGGATAGCCAACAATATCAGGTCGCCAGCTTGATCAATGATTTCAGATCTTTGGGGCATCTGGCAGCAGAGCTTGATCCTCTTGGTATGGTAGAACGAACTCATGTTTCTCGATTGGAATTAGCCTATCATCATCTCGCGGAAGTAGATAAGAGCCGAACCTTTTTTGCAGGTACCAGTTTTAATGGTCCTGAAATGCCACTATCTGAAATATATAAAGCGCTCCGTGACACATACTGCCGAAGCATTGGAATTGAGTACATGCATATTTCGGATAGCGAAGAAATTGAATGGCTGCAACATCGTATGGAGTCTGTTCGCGGACGTCCCGATTATAATCCTGAGAAAAAGGTCAGTATTTTAAAGGATTTGATTGCTGCTGACGGTTTAGAGCGATATCTGGGTACCCGATATGTAGGACAAAAGCGTTTTTCTCTGGAAGGTGGTGATTCTTTAATACCCATGATGAAAGAGATCATTAATAACGCAGGCAGAGATGGAGTCAAGGAAGTTGTGATTGGCATGGCTCATAGAGGCCGTTTAAACGTATTGGTTAATGTTTTAGGCAAAGAACCAGGACAATTATTTCAGGAATTTGAAGGAAAAGTGAAATACGAACGAACTGGAGATGTGAAATACCATCTAGGTTTTTCGTCAGATATCAAGACTGAGTCCGGAGCTGTTCTGCATTTGGCTTTGGCTTTTAATCCATCTCATCTGGAAATTATTGGACCTGTTGTTGAGGGTTCTGTTCGCTCACGTTTGGAGCGACGTAATGATTTGTTGAAAAAAGATACGGTCGTTCCAGTGGTACTTCATGGTGATGCTGCTTTTGCAGGTCAGGGCGTTGTGATGGAAACCTTTAATTTTTCTCAGGCCAGAGGTTATTCAACAGGTGGAACGATTCACATAGTAATCAATAACCAGATTGGATTTACCACAAGCAACCCATTGGATGCGCGCTCTACTTTATATTGTACCGATGTTGCAAAAATGGTTCAGGCTCCCGTACTCCATGTTAATGGAGATGATCCTGAAGCCGTTGTCTTTGCAACTCAAATCGCTTTTGATTTCAGAATGAAGTTTAAACGGGATGTAGTCATCGATTTGGTCTGTTACCGACGTAATGGACATAACGAAGCAGATGAACCTGCCGTTACTCAACCCATAATGTATAAAAAAATTAAATCGATGCGTCCATTGCGTGAGATTTATGCCGATCAGTTAATCAATGCGGGCATACTTACCAAAAATGATGTAGATAAATTTGTTGATGCATATCGAGATGGTTTGGATCACGGAAAAGCTGTTGTTGATGTGGTTCATGAGGATTATGAAGGAAAATATTCTATAGATTGGACTCCTTACATGAATGCCAAGTGGACGGATAAAGCCAATACAACGATTAGCAAAACCGAGTTACAGAAACTGACTAAGAAACTTAATGTTTTGCCTGAGGGCTTTGAGTTGCATCAAGTGGTTCAGCGTTTACTCGCTGAGCGTGAGAAGATGTCTACTGGTGAAATTCCCATGAATTGGGGTTATGCTGAAACCATGGCTTATGCCAGTTTATTGCAGGAAGGATATGGAGTGAGATTATCCGGTCAAGATTGCGGTCGTGGAACTTTTGCTCATCGACATGCGGTGTTACATGATGTTGCAACAGGTGAAACTTATGTTCCCTTAGAGCAGATTTCTACAGATCCTAAACGTACTTTCACTGTTATTGATTCAGTATTATCTGAAGAAGCAGTTTTAGCCTTTGAATACGGCTTTGCTTCATCTGAACCAACACAATTGGTTATTTGGGAGGCTCAATTTGGCGATTTTGCTAATGGAGCTCAAGTTGTTATCGATCAGTTTATTAGTTCAGGTGAACAAAAATGGGGGCGTTTGTGTGGTCTTGTGATGTTGCTACCACATGGTTATGAAGGGCAGGGGCCTGAACATTCATCCGCACGTTTAGAACGATATATGCAACTGTGTGCCCAGCATAATATTCAAGTATGTACTCCAACAACTCCTGCACAAATCTTTCATTTGTTACGCAGGCAAGTGATTCGTAATTTTAGAAAGCCCTTGATTGTGATGACTCCAAAGAGTTTATTACGCCATAAATTGGCTGTTTCTCCTTTAGAAGATTTAACAAAAGGCAAGTTTTATACGGTCATTCCTGAAATTGATGATTTGATAGCACCTAAAGTAACAAAAGTGGTGTTATGTTGTGGTAAGGTTTATTATGATTTATTGCAAATGCGACGTGACAAAAAACTGAGTCATGTAGCCATAGTGCGTATTGAACAACTTTATCCATTTCCCAAAAAGGCATTAATGACCGAATTGGATAAATATCCACAAGCCAAAGAAGTGATTTGGTGTCAGGAAGAGCCTCAAAATCAAGGCGTTTGGTTTTCATCTCAGCACAATATACGGGATTGCCTACGTCCAGAACAAAAATTGGTTTATGCAGGTAGAGAGTTTGCCGCCGCTCCGGCAGTGGGCAGTCCTGCACTGCATGCTCAACAACAAATTACTTTGGTTGAGCACGCTTTATTAGGTAATAAATGAGTTTAAACACTATAAAATGAGAAGGTATAACCATGTCTATTGAAGTCAAAGTACCTGTTCTACCCGAGTCTGTAGCTGATGCAACGGTAGCTGCGTGGCATAAGAAAGTGGGTGATAAAGTAGTTCGTGATGAAAATTTGGTGGATCTGGAAACAGATAAGGTAGTTCTTGAAGTTCCTGCTCCTGCAGATGGTGTCCTTACTGAAATTGTGTTTCAAGTGGGTGACACTGTTGGCTCAGGTGAGCTGCTGGCTAAAATTAGTTCAGGTGCAGCTGCGACAGCAGCTGCTGCTCCAGCCAAAGAAGCAAGCACTGCAACAAAAGAACCTGTTATTGCAAACGAAGACAAATCGACCAGTCCAGTCGTTCGTCGCATGATGGCTGAAAATGATTTGCAACCCGGACAAATTCAAGGTACAGGCAAAGATGGACGGATTACCAAAGAAGATGTTCTTTCTTATATAGAATCCAATAGAGAAAAATCTGCACAATCTGTTGAACCTAAAAAAGAGCAGTCAGTTTCTGCGGTTCCCATGGGGGCGCGAGAAGAACGACGTGTTCCTATGACTCGACTACGAGCCAAAATTGCTGAGCGTTTACTACAGGCACAACATAATGCTGCCATGTTAACCACATTTAATGAAGTAAACTTGAAAGCCGTTATGGATATGCGGGCTCAATATAAAGACAATTTTGAGAAGAAGCATGGAGTAAAATTGGGTTTCATGTCATTTTTTACTAAAGCTGTAGTTGAGTCTTTGAAGAGATTTCCTGCTGTAAATGCTTCTATAGACGGTCAGGATGTTGTGTACCACGGGTATTATGATATTGGAATTGCTGTTTCTACTGAGAGAGGATTAGTAGTGCCAGTGATTCGAGATGCAGATCAAATGAGTATGGCTGAAATAGAACTGGCCATTAATGATGCTGCAACCAAGGCCAGATTAGGTAAATTGTCAATGGAAGAGATGCAGGGAGGTACATTTACTATAACAAATGGTGGAGTATTCGGTTCATTACTCGCAACACCAATCATCAATCCTCCACAGACTGGTATTTTAGGAATGCATAAAATAGAGGACCGGCCTGTTGTAGAAAAAGGACAAATTGTCATTCGTCCGATGATGTATGTTGCTTTATCCTATGATCATCGTTTGATTGATGGTAAAGACTCAGTACAGTTTTTAGTAAGTGTTAAAGAGTTGCTGGAAGACCCGGCCCGTCTTTTACTTAATGTTTAACAAGCGCATTTAACTGCATGACCCGTGTAGACGGGTTTTGCTTTTTTAGAAAGGTAATTACAATGAATTTACATGAATATCAAGCCAAGCAATTATTCGCAAGTTATAATTTACCGACTCCTCGTGGTGAAGTGGCTTATAATGTTGAAGATGCGTTACAGGTAGCATCACAATTATCTACACCCAGATGGGTAGTTAAAGCCCAGGTTCATGCTGGCGGACGAGGTAAAGCGGGTGGAGTTAAACTGGTTTCCACCAAAGAAGAGTTGGCAGCAGTAGCCAAGTCATTATTAGGAACTCATTTGGTGACTTATCAAACGGATGCTAAAGGCCAGCCAGTAAATTCAGTATTAGTCGAAGAAACCTGTGATATCGCACGAGAGTTGTATCTTGGTGCAGTAGTTGATAGAGCAACTCGTCGCGTGGTGATTATGGCTTCTACTGAGGGTGGTGTTGAGATTGAAAAAGTAGCCGAAGAAACACCTGAAAAAATATTTAAGGTAATTGTAGATCCTTTAGTCGGCGTTATGCCGTTCCAATGTCGCGATACTGCGTTTCAATTGGGTTTGGAAGACGATCAAATCAAGCAATTTACCCATTTGATGATGGGATTAGGTAAAATGTTTGTAGAGTGTGATTTAAGTCTGCTTGAAATCAATCCATTAGTTGTGACTAAAACAGGTCAGTTAATCTGTTTGGATGGCAAAATTAATATTGATGGCAACGCTCTATATCGACAGCCTAAATTGAAAAGCATGCGGGATACAACTCAGGAAGATGAGCGAGAAAATCGCGCCAGTGACTGGGAATTAAATTATATTCCTCTGGACGGAACGATTGGGTGCATGGTTAACGGTGCGGGATTAGCTATGGCAACCATGGATGTTATTAAACTGCATGGCGGCGAGCCTGCAAATTTCCTTGATGTTGGCGGTGGCGCTACCAAGGAACGAGTCAGTGAAGCGTTGAAAATCATATTATCTGATGAACAGGTCAAGGGTATATTGGTTAATATCTTTGGCGGTATCGTTCGTTGTGATCTGATTGCAGACGGGATTCTTGCTGCAGTGAAAGAAGTGGATGTAAAAATACCTGTAGTTGTTCGGCTTGAGGGTAATAATGCTCAATTGGGTGCCGATATTTTAAATAAGAGTGATCTTAATGTTATCGCTGCTACCAGTTTGACCGATGCGGCCAAGAAAATCGTGGCGGCTGTAGCTTAATAGAACAATTTTACTGAGTTTAATATAAAATTTAGAGTTATTGCATCAATAGGTCCGAAGTTGGGTTCATTACCCAACATGAACTGGTGATGGTACATAGTATCCATGATTGTGGCGCAATGGGGCCAAGTTCCCAATCAGCATTTGAGAGTACTATTGATGCGGTAACACCACAAAATTATGAGGTTAACAATGAGTGTATTAGTTAATAAGCAAACCAAAGTGTTGTGCCAGGGATTTACGGGCAAACAGGGAACTTATCATTCCGAACAAGCTCTCGCTTATGGTACGAAAATGGTTGGGGGTGTTACACCTGGAAAAGGTGGACAGCTTCATTTAGGATTGCCTGTATTTAATACCATGCGAGAAGCAGTTGAAGTAACTGGAGCTGATGCCAGTGTTATTTACGTCCCTGCTCCATTTTGCAAAGACTCTATTTTAGAAGCTGCGGAAGCTGGCATTAAATTGATTGTATGTATTACGGAAGGTGTGCCTGTATTGGACATGCTGCAAGTAAAAGTTTATCTGGAAAACAACACCGATGCTCGTTTAATTGGACCTAACTGTCCCGGGATTATTACTCCTGGAGAATGTAAAATTGGAATTATGCCGGGTTCGATACATTTACCTGGTAAAGTTGGAATTGTTTCTCGCTCTGGCACCTTAACTTATGAAGCAGTAAAACAAACTACAGACAAAGGATTTGGTCAAAGTACCTGTATAGGAATCGGTGGCGATCCCATTCCTGGAACTAATTTTATTGATGCCTTGGCTTTATTTGAACAAGATCCACAAACACAGGCAATTATCATGGTTGGTGAAATTGGTGGTTCTGCTGAAGAAGAAGCAGCTGAATACATCAAAGCTCATGTTCGTAAGCCCGTAGTTTCTTATATTGCCGGTGTGACAGCTCCTGCCGGTAAACGCATGGGTCATGCTGGAGCAATCATTTCTGGTGGCAAAGGTACTGCAGCAGAAAAATATGCGGCACTTGAAGCTGCTGGAGTTAAAACAGTACGCTCACCTGCTGACTTGGGTGATGCAATCGCTGAAGTTACCGGTTGGTAAATACATCAGGTAGCAGCTTAATATGAAGCTGCTACCCTTTCTCCTTATTTTCAATTGTAACAATCGGTAGCTTTTTACCAGGAATTTAAAGCCGGGTGCAAGATTACAACAATTCATTTATTCATTTCTCATTTTCTTTTCTCGCAAAATGTTAATTCCAGAGCGTATAATTGGTTCCAATTTTCATTTGGAATGGTGCTTTATGAGTAACTTTAGAAGTCTTGCGGATATAAGAAGGGATTATGGTGAATTGAGTTTGAGCGAGGAATCAGCTCAGCAGGATCCAATTGCTCAATTTAAACTTTGGTTTGAAGATGTTTTGCAAAATGAAAAAAATGATCCCACGGCAATGGTTCTGGCAACTGTTGATGAAAAAGGATGTCCAGATACCCGAGTTGTTTTATTAAAGGGATTGGAAGATGGAAATTTTGTGTTTTACACGAATTACCAGAGCGCAAAAGCCCTGCAAATGAACAACAACCCTTATGCGGCACTTAATTTTTATTGGCCTCAAATGGCAAGACAGGTTCGTGTTCGAGGACGAGTAAGAACAGTGAGTAGGGAGCAATCTGATGCGTATTTTTCCTCTCGACCCGTTAAAAGTCAGTTTAGTGCGATAGTATCGCCGCAAAGTAAAGAAATTTTAAACAGAGCCTTTTTGGAAAATGCATTGAATGAATTAATCCAGCAACATGGACAGGCGCCCGTACTTAGGCCTGAAAACTGGGGTGGCTATATGATTATTCCAGACGAAATCGAGTTTTGGCAAGGACGTGACAATCGATTGCATGACCGAATCCATTATTATCGTGACGGAGCACATTGGATGCTTAGAAGACTTGCCCCATAACCGGCAGAAATTGCCGGAAGCTGGAAATGTTTTTGCAGAGGCAAATTAATACTGAATATAGTGTATAAATTGTCTATTCAAATTTTGCAGGGATTACTTAGGTGCACTGTTATTAAGTTAAGCCATTGTTGCCACTTCGATCCCGTATTACGCTTCGATAACACGGGCTACGAAAATAGCCAATCTTTGATAAATAACTCTTAACTAAATGGTAGTGTTGCTTTGGAGGAGGGGCCGAAATAAACTCGGGCCTCTTTTCAAAATTCCTGACTTGTATTCTCAGGATTTGAATGTATTTGCATGTGTATTCAGTCAATTTGATTGTTAAATATACTCGAGCTATTATTCTGATAATTGGGTTTGCAATTTCCTCTAAATGTCAAAATAAACAACAACTTAAAAAGTTGGCCTGATAGTTGCTTATTATAAATAAAATCAAACAATATTTGTTATCGTTGATTTTTATTTCCAAGATAAAAAAAAGATTTTTGTCAAGAAAATGTAAATAATTTATCTTCGAAAGCAGGGTGTATAAATTAGTCGTAAAATTGATTTAAGTGTGAGAATTCCATGTCTGTAATTCATGTGAATGAGGCACATAGTTTTAATATAAACAACTGGGAGTAGACAGAGTTGAGCATAGGACATTATATACTGGATACATAGCGAGGGGATTATTATGAACGACACAACAGCCTTATTACCACACATTAAATTACGATTTAACATTGAACATCCAAGTTATGAAGAGTGTTATATCTTTGGTTATGAATGTGCACTTTCAGAGGTCGAAGAGGAAGATAATCCGTTCCGTGAAGGCTCTCAAGAAGCAGAACAGTGGCTAGAAGGTTGGTGGGCCGGAACGTATGGAGAAAAACCTTTATTTGATATGAGTAGTCTGGATGATGAGGATATAATTCTTAACAAAGAATTAGCAGCAAATGATCAACAGTATTGTCAGAAACATAGTTTTTTATCTTTAGTCTTTGAAATTAGCGGTGCGATAGCTGCTTCAGCAATAGTTGGATACCAATTACTTGAACTGGTAGCGTGATAGTTCGCATTCAATTGAAGAGCATGAATTAATGCTTCTTCAATTGGATCAGGACTTACGAAAAACTCCCTATTCATTCTTTTTGCATTGACTATGGGGTTTCTCGTAAGTCGTGTAGATATGAATTTAATCTTTAAATAATTTTAAAATCATTGATCTCATTCGTGCTGTTTCTGCAGGAATAAATTCCTTATATTGTTCGCTTCCAATATCAAGACAAACCGTTACATTCTCACCAAGTCCTTTAAGTAAATCGACTCCGGACAGTTTAAGCAATTTGATGCGGGTGCTTATTTCTGCTGCCCAGGCATCCAGATAGCTCATTTCACTGAACACAGGGAGGAAAATTTGATTATTTTCTTCCAGAAACAAGACTTCCGGACTGTCGTCTTCTGAGTCATGTTCTACAGGTATAATAAAGTTTGCTTTTATAAATTCGAGGTAGGCTTTATTTGCTTCTTTCATATTGCCAGAAGAGTGCAATGCCTCTTTAATTGCCAAATTCAGACTATTCATTTTAAAATTTCATCAAAAAAGAATCATTATACCCGACTCTAGTTTGTATCGCTAATAACAATAAAATGAAATCCAACTATGTGTTGAAATAACTTACAACAACAGTATAATGTACGTTTGATTTTGCTAATTAATTGTCCAGTGTTGAAATAATTATGGCATTTGATGGTTTTATTTTATTTCAATACAAACCATTCAAATCCTGATGTAACAGGATAACAATCAAATTTATGGCTAGCCCTTAGGGGTATCAGGAAGAGTATTTGCAGCCGGCTATTTCCATGATCACAGTTAGAGATGAATATATCCAGCTTGAGAACATTGGAAATTGAACTGGACTGTTATAAGTAGAGAGCTTATGAACAAAATGAATGCATCTAAAGTGGAAATTTATAACCGTAAAAACTATTTGGGATTCGCCTGGTTAGTTTGGGGCTTGGCTGCTGCTTTTTATTTTTCTGATTATTTAGCACGTGTTGCTCCTGGTGTCATGCACCGCTATTTGCAAATCGATTTTGGGATAAATGAAGCCGGTTTTGGAATTCTGACTGCATCTTTTTATATTCCCTACATATTTATGCAGATTCCTGTTGGATTAACAGTAGATCGATTAAGTATCCGATGGCTATTAACCGTAATGTCTCTGGTAACGGCTTTTGGTTGTTGTGTTTTTGGCCTTGCAGACGGTTTGATGATGGCATCAATAGGCAGAATGTTAATTGGTTTTAGCGCTGCCTTTGCGTTCGTCTGTTCTCTTCGCTTGGCAACTTCATGGTTTCCACCTACCATGCTGGGGTTATTAGCCGGCTTAACCCAATCTTTGGGCATGCTTGGTGCTGCAGCTGGAGAAGCACCTGTCTCATTTTTAGTGAGCAATGTTGGTTGGCGACACAGCATGTTAATTATTGCATTTCTATTTATTGCTCTCGCTGGGTTGTTATATCAGTTTGTTCAGGATAGACCAGGCTCCCAACGGCATGAAGTGCGAACAGTTAATAGAATCAGCATATTACAAAGTTTAAAAATTATTCTTTCGAGCCGCCAAACCTGGCTTAATGCCCTGTATGCGGGCTTTTTGTTCGGACCAACGGCAGTAATAGGCGAAGCGATTGGGCCTGCTTATTTGCAATTTGGCCGTGGATTGGGAGCGCACGCTGCAGCTTTTGCAACGGGCTTGATTTTCATAGGCTGGGGTATTAGCGGACCTTTATCCGGTTGGTTATCAGACAAAATGGGACGGCGTAAACCTTTGATGATTCTATCTGCAGTGTTCGGCGTGATCTTTACAACCCTCTTTGTTTTTTATCCTGAGATGAATCAAACGACAGCATACTTGTTATTTTTTGCTTTCGGATTGACCAATACTGGTGTCGCCATTGCTTATGCGGTATCAACTGAGTTACATGATAGAAATGTAGTTGGAACTTCTATAGCATTTACCAATATGACTTCAATCTTTGTTGGCGCTCTGTTACAGCCTCTGGTTGGGCGATTGGTGGATATGGTTTCGGGATCACGAGCGTACAATGTGGAATCTCTGTTGCTTACTGATTTTCAGGCCGGCCTAAAATTATTACCCATATGCTCTTTAGTCGCGTTAATTTTATCGTTTACAATTAAGGAAACATATTGTAAGCCAGTTCGATAAAAATCATGGTTGTAATAAATTGCTCAAGGACATCTGGTTGATTTAGTTTATTCTCATCCTAGAGAACAAATGATCTAAATCCATTCATTTTTTATAACAAGATCCACCCTCTTGTTTTCAACTTCCTATCCAATTTCTGTTTAAATTAGCGACACTTAATAACGCACAAGTTCTTTGTGAAAAAATGGAGATATGTAAAGAATGGAGTTAAACTGATTTAGAGAACTCATTGCCACTTTGTGCTGCATTTGTGGGAAAACGGGAAACCCTTAGCGCTGGCCTATCAAATTGAATGAGACGTAGGGGAGGGGTTGTTATATGTTTATCCAGGGGAAAAGGACGTCACCCGATAGCTTCACGGGATACTCGAAAATTCATTTCATAGTGATAATGAGTTTTTCTTTGATAATAAAGAGTCATGTTTATGCTATGGAAGCAAGAGCTAATAAACAATGCTTTATTAAAGCTTATCCTTCTTCTGTTAATCAAAATGGGGAATTTGTTAAAACCATGTCTGGTAAAACTCTGGTTTGGAATGATGGAAAATCAAAATCATTTGCTGAGAAGTTGAATTCACCAGATTTGAAGGATTTGCAAACTCTTGGTTATCCTGCATTTCGTTCCATCAATGTACCCCCTTCGTATAATGAAGACCCTGGAAGAATTCGTCATGAACCGCTGTTGAAATTAGTCTATGGCAATACAAAAGGAGAAGTGCGTAATAACTTGATCTCCATCAACTGGGTTTCGAATTCCAATGTAAAATGGGTTCAATTTAACAAACAAAACGGCGCTGCTCATGCCTTAAAACAGGTGGTTCATGCCTTAGAACAGTTGCCAGCTCCCTATCATAAGTATTTTACAAACATCGGTGGAACCTTCCTCTATCGCAATATCGCCGGTACTCATCGTTTAAGCCCGCACTCTTTCGGCATTGCAATCGATTTGAATGTGGATTATGGGGATTACTGGTATTTTACCAAAAACAATTCATTATCTTCCAGAATTCCTTATAAAAATCGAATGCCCCAAGCCATCGTTGATATTTTTGAACGCTATTGTTTTATATGGGGTGGCCGTTGGTATCACTATGACACCATGCACTTTGAATATCGACCGGAGCTTTTTTGCGGTCGTTGCGTGATTTAGCGCCTCGTCTATTTACAGGTCTTATTTTCGGGTTTTGAATCCTATAAAAAATCCTGATGAGTGTAACTTTCGTGAGTTACAAACGGAACAATAAAATTTTTACTTATATTAATCATTTCCTTATGCCTTATTGGTCAAATATTAACCACATATCTACTATAATCTAGTCTGTAACATTGATTTTAATATGATATTAACCATTTCATGGAGAACTCAAATGGATACATTGAAGAAACTATGTCTCATTGTTGGACTGTCATTTTGTTCGATTTCAGTCCATTCCCAACCTGTAACTACCCTCAACGATACGTTACAAACTTGCGTTTTTGATGAATCTAACGATCACCTATTTTTACAGGGCATCCAGTTGGCTCATGATACAGGGTATCCGCATTATCATGGTAATCAAAGCAATACTTATAAAAGTAGTGGAAGAATCAATAGCTATGAGTATTGCAGCAAAAATGTATTCGAACCGTGCAGACGAGCAGGCGGATCATACTGTTATTGCAACACGCAACATCATTTGTGCACATACGGCCACACTCGGAATTGTAGTACGTGTTGTTAATCTGGATTGAGATGCTTGATATGCCCAGCTTTGAATCCAGACTTGTCTATACCACCGTGTAGTATATGTGGTCGATACTTGCAGATATGAAATCAGGTCTGATGAGTTCATTAAAGGGCATAGGCGGAGTAACTCTATATACCACGCATTTTAAATCATCATCCCGATATAAATATGGGCATGAAGTTGAGATTCAATCTCATTTTTTTCTTTAAGTTTCAATCTTCTTTCAACAGATTGTCGCACTCTTATATTATTTACTGCTATACTTTGCCCAGCGCTTTGCTGCAATAAAGTAACGCTGGTCGCAAACTAATCACATGGAGATAATAATGAAAAAACTTACAGGATTAATAATTATCCTGGCTGTTTTAGTCCTGGGCGGATATTATGGCATGGGAGTTCTTACTGAAAGAACCATTAAGAACAACGTACAAGTAATTAATCAATCTAATGGTCTTTTTGCTGATATTGAGCAGTACAATAGAGGTTGGTTTAGTTCTGATGCCAAAATAAAATGGCGTTTGCATGTTCCTGAGCGTATTGTTAAAGATGCTGACGGTAAATCTCAAACAGTTGCAGCGCAAGATTATCAAATGGATATGCCGCTTGTAATTCACCACGGCCCATTTATTCTTGCCGATAAAAGTTTACGTTTTGGTATGGGGTATGCTCAAACCGTATTTCCATTTCCTGAACAATACAATAAACAATTTGATGAAATGTTTTCTAAAGATTCAATGAAACCTCAATTGGATTTAAGCATTTTTGTAAACTACTTAAATCACAGTACCGTTGAATTGTCCCTTCCATCCTTCAAATTAATTTCTAAAGATGGCACAGGTAATTTTGATTGGATGGGTATGGAAAGTACAACGTCAATGTCTTCGAATATGGATAAAGTAGAAGGGGACATTGTAGTATCTGGTATGAAAATCTCTAAAGACGATACAAAAATCACTTTGGGTAAAGTAACCAGTGAATTTGATTTACATCAAACTCTTGCCGGGTTATATCTTGGTGAAGCCAGTTTTTCATTACCTGCTTTTGATGTCGTTGTTAAAGATCAAAAAATGTTTGAAATAAATGATCTTTCACTGAGCTCAAGCAGTGATATTGAACAAAGTCTCTTTAGTACTCACTTTAGTGCTGATTTAAAGTCTCTATTTGCTAATGGAAAGTCTTATGGTCCAGGACAGATTGAGGTTTCTTTACGTAATCTTGATGCAGATGTTCTTGCTCGTATTAATCAGCAGGCAACAGCAATGCAAAATGGAACAGATGCTGAGCGTCAACAAGCGATGATGGCTATGCTTCCTGAGTTACCTAAATTATTCACCAAGGGTGCTGAGTTTGAAATTTCAAAACTAAGTCTCAAATTACCTGAAGGCACTATTGATGGAAGCTTATTGGTTACTCTTCCTAAAGGCGATAGCACTAATCCTTTTGAATTGATTCAGAAAGTTCAAGGGAATGCTAAATTAAGAGTTCCAACGGCTGTAGTCAAACAATTGATGCAGCAATCAATAATGCAGCAAATGGCAAATCAACCTGAAATGCAACAAGCGTTGATTCAACAATTGCAAGGCAATACAGCTCAGGCAAATGCAACTGCACCAACATCAGAGCAATTGGCTGCGATGCAGACTGACAAGCAAATTGCGACTCTGGAGCAATCCGGTTTGATTACAGTAGATGGCTCTGACTATGTTGTTGAAGTGAGCCTGGATCAGGGTAAGGTCTCAGTTAATGGCAAACCTTTTGATCCATCCATGTTAAAGTTTTAATACCTGGTTGAACCTGGATAAGCTGTTTATTACAGCTTATCCGAATTTATACTCAGAAAGGATTTTTGAAAAAGCAATTGTTGAGGGTGGTCACATTAAATATTGAATTTTAATATAGTTTTTGTTGTTCTGCCCTTGTCTCGAATTGCTCAATTCGGTAATATACTGCTTTTAAAAGGAGGAGCTAATAATAATGACAACAATCAGTAATGATGCAGGGGATACCACTGCTTCACTAGCCGAGAGCGTAACTCACTCAGTACAAAAATATTTTTCAGAGCTTAAGGGAACTGATCCTGTTGACTTATACCAGTTTGTACTTGAAGAAATTGAGACCCCTCTATTTCGTGCAGTTATGGAACACTGTAAGTACAATCAGTCCCGTGCTGCTATTATGCTGGGAATTAGTCGTGGAACATTAAGAACAAAATTACGACGTTATTTTGATGATAAATATGTTGGAACTCGTGATTAAAAATATTTAAATAAAAAAAGGGAGCTTGGCTCCCTTTTTTGTTTCTAGAGGAGTGCTTTACTCCTGAGTATTCTTTGAACCTTTGACCAAAGGAATAAATAAAAAGAATAAATGTCACGCCTTTATCTTCTCTGGTCGTTCTCTAGGCGACCAATTAATTACATAATCACATAAAATCTGTCCGAATTTATTTAATCGAATCCTAAAATACTTTTTAGGTTATATTAATTGTACCAACTCATGGAGTGCGTTGTATTAATAATTCATTGATTGAAATCAATGAATCGTATTCTACATTTTGTAATCAAGTAGAGCGATTAGTTTTATGGTATGAACGAAGTATTGATAAAGAAATCGGGTTTGCCCATTCAGATAATTTAAGTTACTCTCTGCGAGCTAATAAATTTGTAATGAACGAAGGACTCTCTTTATACCATTTGAATTAGAGAATTGTTTCATTTAAAACGAATTATTTTAAGGAAAAAATAATGCAGAAAGATCAGAATAGGTTATTAATTCTATCCAGTTTAGGTGGTGTTTTAGAGTTTTATGATTTTATTATCTTTGCATTGTTTGCGAGTTATATTTCAAAGGCCTTTTTTCCCGCTACTAACGAGATTGTAAGCCTGTTAATCACGTTTGCAACTTTTGCTATAGGCTACTTGGTAAGACCTCTTGGCGGCGTGGTTTTTGGTCATTTTGGAGACCGTATAGGAAGAAAAGTAACTTTTACCATATCCATACTCATGATGGCACTTGCTACCTTGGGAATCGGATTTATTCCATCCTATGAACGAATTGGGATCATTGCACCGATTCTCATTATCAGTTTGCGAATTATTCAAGGACTCTCAATTGGAGGAGAAATTCCAGGAGCAATAACCTATGTTAGTGAGTCATTTACTCAAAATAAAGGTTTTGCCTGTGGCATTATATTTGGCGCGTTAACCGCTGGTATTGTGTTGGGATCCGTAGTACATGCGTCTATTATCTCGCTATTTTCCGATGAGCAAATGCAGTTATTTGGATGGCGAATTCCATTTATTATTGGTGGTTTTTTTGGATTATTAAGTTACTTGTTGAGAAAAGAACTGCATGAGTCAGCACAATTTTTAGAAATTGAAAATAAAATTGAAAAATTTCCCATCATTACCGTGTTTAAAGAGCAATTTATTGTGGTAATTGCCGGTACTTTTTTGGCCGCAATGTGCGCGGTCATAGTGACTTCTCTGTTTTTATTTATCCCCGCCTATTTCACTAAAGTACTTCATTTACCAGCAGATGCTTTTGTCTGGGAACGAACATTGGCCATAGCGATTGGTTCAGCGATGAGTATTTTTTTCGGTTATTTAACCGATCGTATCCCAGTAAGAAAATTGGTAATGGCACTTGGGGTCCTGACAGCGATAATTGCCTATCCAATATTTTCCATTTATGTTTATTATCCTAAACTTTATCCGCTGGCTTTTTTGGCAAGTGCTTTTTTGCTGGGATTATCGGCAGGAATAATACCACGCTTATTAAGTGAATTATTTCATACCTCTATACGATATAGTGGTATAGCAGTGAGTTATAATCTTGGATTCGCTTTATTTGGCGGGTTAACCCCATTTATTTCTTTATCGCTCATATACTATAGCGGCAGTGCTACGATACCTGCTCTGTATTTGATAGTAGTTGCAGTTATGTCTATTATTTCTCTAGTGCTTATCAGAAATAAAGAACAAGGTACTCATCAAATAAGTTCGCAATGTATGCCTCAAATATAATCAACTAGGAACGGTATTTATTTTTGAATTAAAGACATTGGTGGTTGCATTGTGTGCCGGTGCATGCAAATAACGCCAGTGCTTACACAGGATGATATTGCAAACGAGGCTGGCGCGACACTCCCCAACTTCGTCACCCACCGCGAAGGCGGAGGGTCCATTATTCCTCTTTAAGGCTTAACATTCCTGGGCCCTCCGCCTTCGCGGAGGGCGACGGTGTATTTATAGAACATCGGTGTTTGTATTGGATGCCCAACTATGCCTTGCATAGAACGCAGGTGCATTAATAGTATGTCGAGGTTTGCATAGTACGCTGATGTTTGCATAGAGCGCCGATGCTTACAAAGGACGACATTGCTTGCGAGGCTGGCGCTACATTCCCCAACTTCGTCACCCTCCGCGAAGGCGGAGGGTCCATTATTCCTATTTAAGGCGTACCATTCCTGGGCCCTTCGCCTTCGCGGAGGGCGACGGAGTATTTATAGAGCATCGGTGTTTGTATTGGATGCCAATGCCTTGCATAGAGCGCCGATGCATACAAAGGACGACATTGCTTGTGAGGCTGGCGCGACACTCCCTAACTTCGTCACCCTCCGCGAAGGCGGAGGGTCCATTATTCCTCTTTAAGGCGTACCATTCCTGGGCCCTCCGCCTTCGCGGAGGGCGACGGTGTATTTATAGAGCATCGGTGTTTGTATTGGATGCCCAACTATGCCTTGCATAGAACGCAGGTGCATTAATAGTATGTCAAGGTTTGCATAGGACGCTGATGTTTGCATAGAGCGCCGATGCTTACAAAGGACGACATTGCTTGCGAGGCTGGCGCTACACTCCCTAACTTCGTCACCCTCCGCGAAGGCGGAGGGTCCATTATTCCTCTTTAAGGCGTACCATTCCTGGGCCCTCCCCC
>NZ_JADOBG010000021.1 GCF_016786215.1 Legionella bononiensis
GGGCCCAGGAATGGTACGCCTTAAAGAGGAATAATGGACCCTCCGCCTTCGCGGAGGGCGACGGTGTATTTATAGAGCATCGGTGTTTGTATTGGATGCCAATGCCTTGCATAGAGCGCCGATGCTTACAATGGACGACATTGCTTGCGAGGCTGGTGATACATTCCCCAACTTCGTCACCCACCGCGAAGGCGGGGGGTCCATTATTCATTTTTAACTACAAATATCTACATATAAATCGTCCCATTTGGGATTGATGGACTCAATTAGGTTTATTTTCCAAGCCCTAAGGTATTTTTTTAATCTTTTTTCCCGTTTAATTGCCTCAAGGATATCGGAGTGTTGTTCATAATAAACCAGACGCGTACAACCATGCTTGTTTGTGAAACCTTCAGTAGCTTTGTTCTTATGTTCCCACACTCTCTTAATGAGATTTGATGTGATTCCAATATATAAAGTTCCGTTTTTTTTATTTGTTACAATGTACACATACGAATATTGTTCCATGTTTTTCTCTTTTGGACTTACTATTCCTGGGCCCCCGCCTTCGCGGAGGGCGACGGTGCTTGTAGTTGCATAGGACGTCAATGATTGCATAGTGATCAAGTGCTTGCATAAAGCGCAAGTAACTACACTGGGCGACTTTGCTTGCGAGGATGGCACATTACTCCCAACTTCGTCACCCTCCGCGAAGGCAGCGATTATCCTGATCTGGATCATCACATAAATACATTCCATTTTCTATTGCGGAGTGGCCTCTGTAGTTGGAATCAAAATAATAAACACTGATACATTTTTTAAAAAAATTCTGAAGATTGGATGAAATTACTTCATCAGTACTAACTGCAACGATAGGTTATCATTTTGATTGACAAAGTCATTTTGAAGGGATTAATCAGGTTTATCGGGGCTAAGGCCTAAGAGTCTTTAACAGAGTGTGTACCCCGCATCTGATTGTTGCCATTTGCGGGATTCTATTCAGATGTACTAATTTATTCGGCAAACATTGAGCTGACTGATTCTTCAACATTCACTCGTTTGATTGCTTGCGCTAACATATCAGCAAGACTTACTACACGTATTTTTTCACAACTTTGAGCTTCGGCAGATAAGGGGATGGTATCGGTCACAACTACCTCGTCAAGACCAGAATGTCGTATATTTTTTACCGCAGGACCAGATAATACTGGGTGCGTGATATAAGCTCTGACACTTTGAGCCCCATTCTTTTTAAGCTCATGGGCTGCTGAACACAGGGTTCCAGCTGTATCCACAATATCATCGACGATAATGCAGTTTTTGCCTGCTGGCTCGCCAATAATATGCATTACTTCAGATTTATTGGGTCCGCTACGACGTTTATCAATTATGGATAACTCAGCATCATCCAGTCTTTTAGCAACGGCTCGTGCTCTTACTACGCCACCAACATCAGGTGAAACAATCATGATATTGTTCAGGTTTTGTTTTGCTATGTCTTCAATAAGAATAGGCGTTGAGTAGACGTTATCAACAGGCATGTAGAAGAAGCCCTGGATTTGATCGGCATGTAAATCAACAGTCAGAACGCGGCATATACCCACCGATGCCATCATGTCCGCAACTACTTTTGCTGTAATGGGAACACGTGCTGAACGAACTCGTCTGTCTTGCCGAGCATAACCAAAATAAGGAACAACAGCAGTAATACGACCGGCTGAAGAGCGTCTTAGGGCATCTGCCATAATCAGCAGTTCCATTAGATTGTTATTGGATGGCGCGCAGGTTGATTGAAGAACAAAAACATCTTTACCACGGACATTTTCTAATATTTCGACCATGGTTTCCCCATCGCTGAATGTACCAACGGTCGCTTGACCAATAGGTATTTGCAAATGAGAGGAGATTTTAAGCGCCAATTCAGGGTTAGCATTCCCGGTAAAAATCATCATCGTGGACATGTGTAAAAAGCCTTAGATTTAGGTTAATCGCTTAACTTAAACACATAGCAGAAGACAGCCAGAAAGATATTATTATTATTTGAGCGATACGAAGAACGCATCCTTCCAGGGTATCTTCTGCCGTCTGTTTACTTGTACCTAGATTCAACTACTGTTCTAGGTTGAATCAACAAGAAAGTGGCAGGGGTGCTAGGATTCGAACCTAGGTATGCAGGGATCAAAACCCTGTGCCTTACCGCTTGGCGACACCCCTAAAATTTGTAGATTCTTACATCATCCATGAGATAAAACTGCTATCATCCCTGCAATGTGCTGCGTATTTTGCAGTGGTTTTTGGATGATGTCAACTTTAGAAAGCAAATATTTATTAAATTTAAACTCAAATGACTTTTTAACCTTTTAGCAGCAGCATAAATGATCTGTTGTGCTAATCAATTGTTACCCACAAAGAGTACTTATTTTGCGGGTAACTTTATTGTTGATGCCGTTAAACAGTCCAATTCTTTATCACAACTTTAATCATAACCCCATTCCCTTCAAGACGAATCATGCTGGGCAGATCGATGCCTTTCACAGAAGTATATTTTGTGAAATCAATGGTATACCCACTTTGTCTTAATTGGACCAGATGATTAAATTGATCATGTTTCTCTGATTGAACCCCACCTGGAGCAGGCAATCCTCTAACCCAGTAGTACAGGTTATTCACTGGAAGACGAATTCCTGTTTGTTTCAGGAGTAATTCATCCGCGTTGCTGGAGGTAGATGTTTTTGGTCCATCCTGGAAGGTTACTGTGCCGCCACTTTTGTTAATTAGAACCGTACCACCACCTAATGGTCCCATTAACCGAATCTGATAAGATCCAGGGCCATGCTGTACCCAATTCATGGTAGCTGACCAACCTTTTGTTTTACTTTTGGCAGCTAGAGCACCTTTAATGTCCCATGAAGAAATAGTAGCGGTTTCTGCTTTACGCGCTGCCAGCGGAATCACTTTATTCGTTGGAAGTTCTTCAGCAGGGCGTGGGGGCGCACACGCAGTCAGAAAACAAATAGATACAATTGCACAACGTTTTAATGCATTCATTGCTCACCTCAATTCCATTTCTGTAGTTTTTCAATTAACAATACGCTAGACTGCATTTATATGCAATCAGTGTTAAAAAATATGAAACAAAAAGCAATATACCCAGGCACATTTGATCCTGTAACTAACGGTCACATTGATATTATTTCTCGTGCCGCGCGTATTTTTCCAGAACTTACAGTAGCCGTAGCCAGCAATAAAATGAAACGGCCTTACCTTGCTCTGGAAACACGAATTCAATTATTGGAAGAAGCTGTTGGTCATTTTCCGGGTGTTCAAGTGGTTGGATTTGATAGTTTATTAATTGATTTTGTTCTTGAACAAAACGCAGGTATTATTTTACGTGGTTTACGCGCTGTATCCGATTTTGAATACGAATTTCAACTAGCCGGTATGAATAGGAAACTTTCGAAAAAGGTAGAGACTTTATTTTTAACGCCTTCTGAAAATTTGATGTTTATTTCATCTACCCTGGTGCGAGAAATCGCCGCGTTAAATGGTGATGTTTCCCAATTTGTTCCTCCCGGCGTCGTTAAGGAATTAAATAAGAGACGAAATGAAACTCAACTCTAAGTGGTCTAAAAGTTTACTCCTTTTAATTTTAAGTGCATCACCGGTATATTCAGATACAGTACCTAATTTGCCACCTGGTTATGCGATAGCCAGTGCTCATCCATTAGCCACCAATGCAGGTCTGGAGATTATGGCTGCAGGTGGAAATGCATTTGATGCTGCAGTAGCTGTTTCCGCTGCACTGGCGGTAGTAGAACCTTATCATTCAGGATTAGGCGGCGGTGGATTTTGGTTATTGCATCAGGAACGAACCCATAAAAATATATTTATTGACGGTCGAGAAGTAGCTCCCAAAGCTGCTTCAAAGAATATGTTTCTGGATCATGAGGGTAATGTTAAACCTGGATTATCATTAAACGGTGGGCTAGCAGCTGCAATACCTGGTGAGCCTGCTGCACTGGTTTATATCGCCAGAAATTATGGACGTCTTCCGTTGGCTAAAACACTGGCTCCAGCTATTAAACTGGCGCAAGAAGGATTCCCTGTAGATGAACGATTCATCAGTTACTCAACGATGTATGACCGGATGGATCAATTAAAAAAATATCCTGCGAGTGCGGCTATTTTTCTAAAGAATGGTCAACCTTATGCTATTGGTGATCGACTGGTTCAAACCGATTTGGCAAACACTCTAAAACTTATAGCGGAGCAAGGTGAACAGGGTTTTTATAAAGGGGAAACGGCGCAACGATTGGTTAAGGGCGTTAATGCCGCTGGTGGAATCTGGACCCTGGAGGATTTGGCTCAATATCAAATAAAGGTGAGAGAACCTTTAATTGGCGCCTATCATAATATGTTAATTATTACAGCTCCACCTCCATCAGCAGGAGGTGTTGCATTATTAACCATGCTCAATGTATTAGCTAATTTTCCATTAGATACCTATAACAAATTACAATGGATACATTATGTTATTGAATCAATGCGCTTGGCGTATTGGCAACGAGATCAGTTTTTAGGGGATCCGGATTTTGTAACAATCCCTGTAGATAACTTAATCAGTGCAGAAAATGCGAAGTCATTAAGTACCTTAATTTCTCCTGATAAACCTATTTCCAGTAAGGCATTAAAAGGTGAATCTTCTGAACATAAATCGAAGACAACGACAACGCATTTTTCAATTATTGATGCTGAAGGAAACCGAGTTGCTGCAACAATGACGGTGAATTTTATATTTGGATCCAGTGTCGTTGCTGAGGGAACTGGAGTTTTACTCAATGATGAAATGGATGATTTTTCAACCAAAACAGGAGTTGAAAATGTTTTTGGTATTGTGGGCAGCGATAAAAATGAAATAATGCCTGGTAAAAAACCCTTATCCAGCATGACGCCTACTTTTCTTGAACTACCCGGTCGCGTGGCTATTTTAGGTACTCCCGGTGGGAGCAGAATCCCTACCATGGTATTAATTGCCTCATTACTTTTTAACGATGGATATGGAGCGATTAGCATGGTATCCGCCATGCGTTTTCATCATCAATATTTACCCGATCTGGTGCAATTTGAACCGGATACCTTCCCGAAATTTATCCAGGAGGGATTAAAGGCAATGGGCTATCAATTAATGCCGCTTGATCAAAATTATGGTGATATGCAGGCGATCACCTGGGATAAAGAAAAAAATGTGTTGACCGCAGCTTCGGATCCCAGAGGAATTGGTTTATCGGCGAAAGTTGCAACGACGCCAAAAGGTTATGGAGTGAACTATTAGTTATCTTTTTCTCCTATCAGCTCTTTAATAGCCTGGTAGGTTTGATTAATCAATTCGTCTTTATTATCAACTGTAAATTCTGACGCTTTTATTGGTTTTCCGATATGAATTTCTGCTTTCTGATTCAGATTAATCTGAAATGATCGAGCAGGAAGAATATCAAAAGCTCCTCTGATGCCTATAGGGATTATTGTTGCTTTTGCCTGTATGGCCGTAATGAATGAACCTTTTTTAAATGGAGCCAGTTTGCCATCCTTCGAACGGGTGCCTTCCGGGGCAATCCAGATAATAATCCCACTTTCCATGAGCTGTTGTGCATAAGCCAGATCTTTAATTGCCTGATATCTGTTTTTTCTATCTACAAAAGGAAACTCAGCTGCTTTCATACCTTTTCCGAGTATGGGAATCCTGGACAGCTCTTTTTTGGCCAGCATCCGGATTGAATGATTGGGAAAAGCTTTGAACCCTAAGGGGATATCGTAAGCACTGGAATGGTTGCACATCAAGATAGTTGCTTCTCCAGGCTGAGGCTGGACGTTTAAATCATTGATAACCTTGTAATCTACTTTTACTTCATTTAAAAGTTGATCTATCCAATGATGAATGGTTTTATCTACCCAGGGTCGGGTTGGCGTACTGAAATAGTATTTAAATATAGAACGCAGACTCACTACTGTTGTATAAAAACATAATGCGAGGACTATCCAGGCAGTTCTTAATCGGCTTATTTTCATTATCATTGCGTTTGGTTTATTGACGGGTAATCATACAGCAAGCCAATTAAATTGCCTAGATGAATTATGATAGCAGAGATTGTTAGATAATCTTCTGTAATTAGGATCCAAATATACGGCTTAGTCGTGACAATACATCGTTATCTACTGGTTCAATATCATGGATATCAAAACCTTCAGACATGAAGCGTGTCTCATTCCACCGTTCTTCCATCCACATGGTGTATTTTGTCGTATTTAAATAAGCCATGTTCTCTATTTCATCTCTAACATCATGACGTCTCTCGTCTTCAGCAAGCTCGTAATAACGTAATCGATAATAAGGATTTTCAGACATTACCTCTGCTGCCTTTTTAAAATAAGGGAGAGCTTCTTGTCTATTTCGAGTATAGAAGTGAATTAGATCGCCTTTGATATAATAGATTTTACCCAGAACGGCTCTAATGTCTTTACCGGGTTTCTGTTCATTCAGAGTTATGAATGAAGAAAGATTTTGGTGTAATAAATCCAGCCACGGTTTAATTTGTGGTACAAATTCTTTTCTAACGGATAAACTATCATTAAAATCGATGGGAACGCGAATTTTTTCAATGATACACTCGATTTTCCGCAGCAATAATTCATTATATCGTTGTTTATACTGCGGTACATTTTTCGATAGATTGCAACTATCTAATACTTTTTGAGCCTCATTCAATTGCTCGAGACTTGCCTCTTTAACATCAGGAAACATTTTTTTATCGATGTCAATCAGGGTTCCCGCATAGTCAATGGTCACTGGGATAAGTGGATTATCCTGAGGTGAGATTCGGGCAATCTGCTGAGCAAGATAAATATTTTGCTTTGCCGCATCTTCTGCCGTAGGGAAATTCATGTGTTCCAATTCCTCTCTGATCGTCTCCTGGTTCTCTGCTAATTTGGTCAGGTAGTAACTTTTTAATACATTCAAATTATTTTTATCGAATTTAATATTGGTGTGAGACTCGAATAAGCTTGTTGCTTCCTTGAAATCTCTGTCTTTAATGGCTTCATTAAACAGGTAGGTAATCCATTCTTCCTTTAAAACGATGTCCTGCATTGAATGATCCTGATCTAAAATATCAGGTGCAAGTCGTACAGCTTGCGCCAGGAGAGTTATAAAATTAGTTCCAAACAGTAATTTGGTTAAGGGAAATTTGCTTTTTTCTTTTTTAGCATCCTGTAAATAGGACTGAGCTACAAACTTCCTTAATTCAGAATCAGGTTCCAGATGAGTTAATTGTTCCGATGTACTCATATGCTTTTTAATATAAGCAACAGATTTATTTTTATCTTCAATTCGTGGTGATTGAAACAAGGTTTCTATAAGTTCAATCGCGTATTTTAATGCATTAAAAAGAGAGTGTTTTCTGGGCAAATAAAAGTCGATGTACTCTTCTACAAATTGATTTTTGATTTCTTCATGCCAGTTTAATGCCTCAAGATACTGTTCTTGACCTACCAGATAGGTTGCATAAAGTTCTGCAAAATGACTGTTTTTCATGCATTCCCTTAGCTCAAGTCGTTTAAAGCGATAATGTAATCCATCGATTGCGCTTAAAATAACGGAGTCATCCTGAGCATCAATGCTGGGAATGAATTGGTACAATTCTTCACTAAGTAAGGTTTGTCCAAAAGGAAAAGCCAGATGCACTGGGGAACCCCAGTGAGTGATTTGATCTGAATGTGTAATATAATAACTCATGAGCAGTTGTTGTAACTCTGTAGAGTTCCTGTTCTCTCTTGGCTCGTTGAGTAATGATTCAAAGCGGTCAGATATAATGGGCGGATCAAATTTAAATTGATTAGGCGCATGAAATCCTTTCAGATAACCTTGATAGGCGATTTTAGCGAGAGTCATTTCTACTTTATTGGCCTGGCAATGATTTTCAAAACCCAGCCACCCTTTAAGTGACTGAAACAGTGATTGCAACCAACTTACTCGAAACACCTGTATCCCATCAGTATATAACTGGCCTTTTGGATGTTTTTTAATCTGTTCCCAAAATCTGCGATACTCTGCTTCATCAATGTCGTAAATGATAAAATCAGGACGATATACGATGCCTCTTTCTTTATATCGTCTGATAGTATGACTTCCTAATTTGATACGCAGCATTAAGTGCCCTTATGACGCTTTTAGAGAGTGGTATTTTATAGTAAAGCTCACTGTTGTTCAAATTATTTGTAATCTGGCTTTAATTGTCGCATTTTAGAGTGGGCTATGAGACACTATGTATCGGTTGGCATTGAGGACAAAACGCTGAATGGCGACCAGCGATTACGATGCTCTCGATGATAGAGGCGCAACGGTAACACGGTTGTTTTTTTCGACCATATACTTGAAGCGATATACTGAAGTAGCCTGGTTTACCATCGAAGGTATAAAAATCTTTTAATGTGGTTCCACCTGCTGCTATAGCTGATTCCAGCGTTTTTTTGATATGGACAGTTAACCGACTTAAAATCTTTGCTGATATATTCTTGACTGGGGTTAATGGATGCAATCCTGTCAGATAAAGACTTTCCGTGGCGTAGATATTGCCAACACCTACTACTATTTCATTGTTCATTATGAACGATTTAACCGGTTGATTTTTATTCTTCGCTCTTTGGATTAAATAATCAGGGTTAAAATCTTCAGATAGAGGCTCTGGTCCTAAATGACTCAGGAGTGAGTGTTGATGCGGGTTGTCTTCTATATAAAGGAACAAACCAAATCGTCTGGGGTCACAGTACCTCAGTATTAATCCGTTAGCAAGAAGCATATCAATATGATCATGCTTTTCTGCTTTTGTTCCTGCGGGCACTATTCTTAAATGCCCCGACATTCCTAGATGAATCAGTAAATATCCTTCATCAAGGTGAATCAACAGGTATTTAGCTCTTCGTGTGATGGCTAATATCTTTTTACCTATACACAGCTCGTCAATATTCGAAGGAACTGGTATTCTGAGTGAGTAATTACGAATGCTGACATTCTTAATTATTTGACCCTTCAGATGGGGTTTAATTCCTTGTTTTGTGGTTTCAACTTCAGGTAATTCAGGCATTATTTTTTATCATCATGCTCAATGATTCGTCCTTGTTCCTTTTTAGTTGATTCACTGGGGAAAAAATACTGTTTTGCAAGGGCAGCAAGATATAAAATGCCACCGATTACCACGCCCCAGATAGCGACGTAGAAAAACATGAATAATAATCCGATAACAATTGCGATACCAACTCCAATCACTATAAATGGAACTAAATTTTCAAAAATCTTTTCTAATTTATCGTTCATGGCTTCATCCATATGAAAGTTATTAATTAATTATCGGCTACATAATGAAATCATGCAATGTTATCATTGAAAATGTGTTATCATTATACTATATGGATATAATGTTTTTGAAATAGTACTTCCAGATGGTGGATGTATTATTTTTTTATTACCTATTTTTATCTAAAGCGGGGTTTCTATGGTTTTCGGATTTTTAAACCTGTCCTTTTGGGGGTATGTTCTTGCAACTGTAGTTTTAACACAAATAACTATAGCGGCAGTAACAATTTATCTTCATCGCAATCAAACGCATAGAGCGTTGACATTGCATCCAATCATCAGTCATTTCTTTCGTTTCTGGTTGTGGTTAACAACAGGTATGGTTACTGCTGATTGGGTTGCTATACATCGTAAACATCATGCTACAACGGATGTTGAGGGTGATCCTCATAGTCCTGTGGTATTAGGCATTAAGAAAGTGTTTTGGCAAGGAGCTGAACTGTATCGCGCCGCACGAAAGGACCGAGATATGGTTGCGAAATACTCACACGGTACCCCTGATGATTGGTTGGAGCGTAATGTTTATGCCCGTCATTCCGCTAAAGGTATTATGTTGATGTTGTTCATCGATTTATTTTTATTTGGCGCTCCTGGATTGACCATTTGGGCCATTCAAATGATTTGGATTCCATTGTTTGCTGCCGGAGTAATTAACGGTATTGGGCATCATTGGGGTTATAGAAATTTTGAATGTCTGGATGCAGCAACCAATATCATCCCCTGGGGATTTTGGATAGGCGGTGAAGAATTGCATAATAATCACCATACCTTTGCGTCATCAGCCAAGTTTTCTGTTAAATGGTGGGAGTTTGATATTGGCTGGATGTATATTCGCGTTCTTTCATTTTTTGGTTTGGCTAAAGTTAAGAAATTACCGCCAAAACTGGCTATGGATGAAGGTAAGCTGCAAGTGGACATCGATACAGTTAAAGCGGTAATTTCCAATCGCTTCCAGGTCATGTCCAATTATTATAAAGCTGTAATCAGACCGATACTCAAGCAAGAAAAAAGTCAAAGTATCGAGACTAAAGAAGACAAAAAGCTGTTTCAACGTGCTGGGCGATTGTTACGTCGTGAAGACAAGTTACTATCAACCAAGGCTAAAACACGGTTGCAAACTCTTTTGGAAGCTCGTGAGCAATTACGTATTGTTTATAGTTACAAACAATCTTTACAGAATGTATGGATGAAAACTGCCACATCACAAAAAGAACTGATTGAAGCACTACAACAATGGTGCCGTCAGGCTGAAGAGTCTGGTCTTGAAGTATTGAGACAGTTTGCTCAACAGTTAAAGGGTTATGTTCCAGTTTATGCTAAGTAGTATTCAAATAAGAGTGTGGTTTTTATAAACCACACTCAATTTCTCTTCAAAGCTTATCCTATTTATTAAGTCCAGAATTTACTATCTTAAATTTAAACCGTATTAGCCTGTATTAATGAAGCGCTGAGGAGTCCTGGCATTTATTTAGCCAATTTACAGATCGCTATTGACTCGCACTGAGCAAAATGACGTCATCCTCGTGAAGGTGGGGATCCATTTAACAAACGCAATCAGGTGCTAATTTGATACATGGATTCCCGCCTTTGCGGGAATGACATATTTCTTGCTCACACAGGACTGTAGTTAACCAGGTGAGTAATTAATTTTCAGGATTCCTCAGAATGAAGCATAATACAGGATCTAAGTGGCAATAAACTTCATTGTTTCCCCGTATTACGCTTTGCTAATACGGGCTACGAAAAGAGTCGCTCCTTATCTTAATAGCATTAAGCATCAATTTTAGTTATTACAAATAAAATCATTTGGAAAAACTACAGATACACTGTTGTTGGAACCGTTCAAAAATACATTACCTGCCTTTAACATGCATTGACCAATTTGTTGACTATTTTTTGCTATCATATTTGGTAGGTTAGAGAACTGGGTGGCACTTATTGTATAAGGCATAGGTGAACAGGTTAATTTTCCTATGGTTTTAGGCGAACTTCCACCTTGCAGAATAATTGATTTACTAAGGCCGTTGTCATTAGTGACATTAAAAGCAACACTTTGATCGGGTTGAATTGGGGGGCTGGATACTGCAACCTGGATTTCGCAAGAATCATCATTTGCATGGGCATAGTGTGGTACGGTCAATGCAACCAGTGAAAGAGTTGTAGCCAGTAATTTATTTATCATAGTTCCCTCATTAAGTGAAAATCATGTTTCAATACATGTAACTGATCAACAAGTCTGGAATACATCATCTCGAATGGAGAGCGAGAGTCCCTGAAACTGGCATGTTGCCTGCATTTGAAAATCCTTCACTGCGTTCAGGATGATGAAATTCTCGAGGTTGTTGAGAAGCTACCAAATCATAGAGTAACTGCTTGAAAGAAATAGATTTCAAAGCCTTGACAGGGTACATTTAATCAAATTTTAATGCAAGATGATCAGGGACTATAAAGGCTGCGCCTCATTATGAGGCTTAACTTTAGTGATTAATGGAACTTTAAAATGATGAATCAAGCACGGATATTTATAAATAGAGTGATTCTTGGGTGTGTTGATAATTCCGAATTCGACGTACCGCGAGTTGTTCGTGGGATCCATTTCGATCTTGATGAATATATTATGTTCGTTAATCATTCTGAATCTGTGGATTCCGCGAACAAGTCGCAGGACGTTGGGTATAATTTGATGAAATGGCAACACATCCTAATATCAGTAGGTATTTTATTCTGTTCTGTTTCGCTACATTCTGCCGTGATAACCACTTCCTGTATGAATAACACAGCAAACTTTGATTTCGAACTACAGCAACCATTTCATTCAAATCGAATGGTCAAAGGCTGGGGGCCGAAACCGAATACCCTGCAATTAAGTTCAGAACTGCTCAACTGCATTGTTCCAGCTAACTTAGGTTGGCAAAGGCAACGTATTCTTGCCGCAGCGGATTATTGGATTAAACGCAAATTAAATTATTGCCATCATTATGTGCCGGATTATCAAACTCCTGTAAGAGAACGAAATGCCAAAAAACATAAAGGTGGATATTGCAGTGTTGCCAAAAATATTATGCCCGGTTCAACCCATTATCAGCAGCAGATCAGATGGAATTATACGGGAATCGGTTCTGAAACGCTGGGCAATTGGGTGAATAACACCATGTGGTATGGTATGGATTGCAGTAATTACACTGCTTTTTTGTATAATTTTGCTTTGGGATTAAGATTCAGCAGTAATATAAAATATCAGGCAGGACAACGTTCGGATAAGTCACAAATTAATTTATCTCCCAATCAACAATCAGGCACCCATGTTCTGGATAATCCAAAGGCAGCAGGAAAATTGGTTTGTAGAGACAATACGCTGGAGGTCAATCACTCCTGTGCAGGGCATGGTGGGTACTTATCGGTAATTGATCAATACGGAGCGAAGCATCCAGGCAGTATTCGTGCTTCGGATTTGGCGGCTTTACATCCTGGAGATTTATTGTTTATTTCCACTCCCCGAGCTGACGCTATAAACCCATCAGCCGTTGTACATGTCGTGATGTGGACAGGCCAACAAATTAATGACGATGCAAAGGGCATTCATCCAGATCAGATTGCGCCTAACGGATTCTGTTCTCAAATGGAATGGATGCCTCATTTGGGCGATTGGATCATCACGGACAGTCATTATCAAGGACCAGACTATCGAATCGTTACCCCTTGTTATTATTTAAATAATTTATGGGGTGTCAGACGGATAATTTATTAAACCCGAATGTTTAATCCTTATTTACACAAATCATGTATGCATCAAGAGCATTGGTTTATTTGAACCTCGATTTTAAATTGATTAAATACAGTTTGAAGTACTTCACCTGTGCTCTTCAAGTAATCTGCCTTGATACTGGAGTCATTTTGGATAGACACTTAAGCTACCGTTTACGCAATTGTTTGAAAATGTTATTATGTGCGCTCTTATTGGTCAGTCGAGCTGTTTAAATGAAACTTGAAGAACTTTTTATGCGTGATCTTGAAGAGCAAAAGGTGAGCGCTGTACGTGATATTGAACGAAGAATTTCATTTAGTGTTGGAATATCAATGTTTGGATTTTTTGCAACTGCCGAGTCCAGAGCCGAAGTTCCTAAAATCAGGAAGAAAGGTCAGGCTGACTTAACCCAAATTAATACACTTTATGAAAAGGAACGGACAATCAAAACATCCTGGTTGAATAACCATACGGCTGTTCTGAGTGAATTAAAACAGAAGTTTCCTGAACTTCCGGAACAGGAAAGCATGGTGCCCCAGTTATAAGAGGAAATTTATAAAAAGCTAATGACTATTTATGATCACCAGGGAATCACGCCGCCATCAAAACGATGCAGTTTATCGGCGTGGCTCCTGGATAGTTCTTTTTCAGCTTGATTGAGCATTCCTGTAACACTGGTTTGAACATCAATTAACGCGTCAGGCCCACCTAAATTCGTTTTTACCCAACCTGGATGAATGAGCATTACATGAACACCTTTATCTTGTACATCTATAGCAAAGCTGCGCATGGCACAATTGAGAGCCGCCTTGCTGGTACGATAAGCATAAGATCTGCCTTGATCATTTTCTGCGATACTTCCCATTCGAGAGCTGATGACTAAAATATTTTTATCTTGACTGGCCTGAATATTCGGCAGTAGGGCATCACTTATTTTAACCACACTAATGCAATTGACGTTTAAAACATCGATAAAATTGGTTCTGCTGATATTGCCTGTGGTGACACCTTGCTCCCCGGTTATCCCCGCGTTATTTACCAGCAAATCAATGGGGCTGTTCTTGAGTGTTTGCTGCAAAGACGCTATGTCATTATCCTGAGTGACATCCAGTTGAATGATCTCATCAGCATATTGCTTCAGTTCATTCGCTTTTGCAGGATTTCGACAGCAGCCAATAACATAATAGCCTTTTTCTTTTAGTTGACGAGCGATTTCAAGACCAATACCTCGATTAGCTCCTGTAATCAATGCGGTTTTCATAAGAGTCTCCATTCTATTTGACGTATTCCTGTAAAACCAGAAGAGTCTGTTTTGCCATGTCTTTTATTTTGAACAACCACCAAGGATTTCAATTGATGAATTATTGATGTTCAAAATATTGGTATAATTCATTTAAATCCTGAGTAGAATAATAGACTAATAATTCTCTGTACATGATTAAAAGTCTGGTATGTCCTTGAGTGCGGGCAATCAATTATCTAAAGGAGCAAATGTTCAAATCAAACCACTGAAGATGATTGTCTTCAATTAAGTTTCTTGTCGTGTTATCCGAAAACCGGTTGTGGTACTGGCTGTTGTATCGCTTCAGTTAAATCCAAGATGCTTTTAGATAATCCAGACCGGGTTGAACCATAAGCGAAGAATCCTGCACCTGTGAGAGCGCTGGCAACACCCACCGCAGCAATACTGATACCCAGCGGTGCAGCAATACCCAAGCTACTGACACAAAGTGCAATCCCTGCGGCAGATGCGATTGCAGTTCCTAAACTCATCATCAGGATTCCCGCTGTTTTCCATAATTCAGAAGGATGCCCTTTTGCGCCATATCCCGTAGCGATAAGCTCATCTACATCCGATTGTTTTGGTTGGGTATTTTGAGTAGGTAATGCGTTGTGAATGACAACTATCGTGTGAAGGAACTTTCGTGGATCAGACTGAATCTCCCTGGAATTTCTTAAGCTGCATAGTTGTTTATAAACAGATAAGGCCTGATTATGTAGGGATAATGCAGCACTCTCATCATCACCAATTTTTATACTGTTAATTTTCGTTTTTAGGTCCTGCAATTTAAGAGTACAAATCTGGAATAGACTCTCATTCAATTCCTTCTGGGTGCCCACTTTGAGTCCGTTACGAATTGAGTCAACCGGTATGCCGCTGTCTATTAAAGCCTGGCAATTGGCTGGTGTGTTCAGTCTCTTTTCATACAATTTTTGCATGTAAATGAAGAGTACATCTTCACGACAGGCACTTCGCATCATAAGACTAAAATCTGCTTGTCTTAACCAATGGCAAGCGGAGAGCCAATTATTCAGCGTTTCCGCGCAGCTTCGCTCATGAATATCTGGACCGTTTACTGACTCTGTATGCCCATTTTCATTGAGTTCCAACATAAGGGTACTTGTTTTCAGTCGCAGAGGAGCATTAATGACTTTCTCAACTAAATCCTGGATGTTTGTTTTTGAAAGAAGACGTCTTCTATACATATCAATGAAACATTGAGCTACGAATTCAATATCCCTTTGATCCAGATTTGCCGTGGTGATTCGGCAAATTCCATTAAAAGTATCTTGATTCAATACAGAAGGATTTGCTGAGGCTAATCTATCGATGGCTAATTGAAAGGCAATGGGTCTCCAGGATTCTTCTTGACCGTTATAATTGCCCGTGAAAAAAAGTGCATCCTGAGCTACTCTCATAAGCGCTTCAAGATTTTTCAGATAGCCTGGTTTTAATAACGACGGACGGGCATGCATTAAGCGTTCACAAACAGCGCGAATTGGGTTGACTACGCGTTCGTCATCTTTTATCTCAGCAGGTAGTTCATACTGAATGTGATGTGTTTGTAAAAATTGAGATAATTGTTGTCGCGCGCTCACCAACTGCTCCAAAAATAAATTCAATGTGGATTATAACAACTAATTTGTTTAAATAAAGAGCACATGAGGTTATTTAATGTATTATTTATGGTGTAAAAGAACAATGGAATTTATTATATCGTATTGGTCGCAATAATTTTTAAAAAGGTGCTTGCATGATTATTAAGGAAATTCATATTGCGCAGTTGACCATACCATTGATTCGCCCATTTATTACGGCAGTAAGACGCACAGATTGTGTTGATGATGTGGTGGTAATGATTAAAACCGATCGTGGCAATATAGGCTATGGTTCAGCAGCATCAACACCGGCGATTACTGGTGATAGTACAGCATCTATTGTGACCGCAATTAAGGATATTCTGGGACCACAATTAATTGGACGAAGCATTTCAGAGTTGAATTTATTATTGCAGATGAATAACCAGAACCTGGCAGGTAATTCCTCAGCAAAAGCGGCTATGGATATAGCTCTTCATGATTTATTTGCCCAAAATTGTGGTTTGCCACTGTATAAGTTATTGGGCGGTAATAGCAACAGCATTAATTCGTGTATTACCCTAAGCGTTAAGGGTGTTAATGAGATGGTAAGTGATGCAATTGATTGGGTTAAACAAGGACATCGCACTATAAAAATCAAATTGGGATTAAATCCGGCTGACGACATACAACGGGTTAGCGCAATTCGTAAGGCGGTAGGTGATGGCATTACGTTGCTTGTTGATGCGAATCAAGGATGGTCTTATGACGATGCGCTTGAAATGATTGATTCATTCAAACACCATCAGTTGAATATTTCTTTAGTGGAGCAACCGGTTGATGCTTGCGACATAGCTCATTTAAAGGCTATTAGTGACCGGGTAGATTGCTCCATTATTGCTGATGAAGCGTGCTTTTCACCCGAAGATACATTGAATCTAGCAAAAATTGATGCCTGCGATGGAGTCAATATCAAGTTAATGAAATCAGGTGGCATAGAAAACGCTCAAGCAATTTATAACATCGCTAAAGCAGCAGGGATGGACATAATGGTTGGCTGTATGCTGGAGTCACCTATCGGAGTTGCTGCTGTAGCCAGTTTTGCTTTAAGTAAACCGGATATCTTTTATGCTGACCTCGATCCCATTTATTTGATTCGCGACAATTATATTCTTGGCGGCGCACAATGCCTTGGCACGCAAATTATTCTTTCAGACAAGCCGGGTTTGGGTATTGAAGGGATCTCGCAGGGATTAAATCGGATTGGAGAGATCCACTAATGTCATATTACATTCAGTTAGCCAGTTTATCGATTATTATTCTTTATGCCGTGATGTTATTTCGCAATGTAGATCCTCTGGTGGCTACGGCACTTTGCGTAGGATTAGGTTTTTTGTGGAATCTGAGCAGTCCTATTGCCATAGGCAATACCATGGCCGGTGCTTTAGGCTCATTTATGGCTTTAGTCGGTTTTATCATCATGCTGGGTCGAGGGTTAGGAGAGGTACTAACGCACACACAGGTCAGCCATACTTTAGTCCATCAAATTGTTTATGGTATCGGGATTAATACGCAACGACGCGCAAAAACAGGTATTGTGCTCTCTTCTTTTATCATTGTGGCTTTACTTGGAACATTGGCTGGAGGTTTAGCCATTCTTGCTCCCAGTTTGCGCCCTGTTGCTGGTTCCGTTGGATTATCACGTCCAAGCCTGGCTGTATTAATGCAGGCTTCTGCTGAAGAAGCTTTAATCCTGGGGCCTTTTGCCCCTCCGGTGGTTACTTTATTGGGTGTTACTGGCCTTAGTTATGGGACTGTGTTTCTTTATGCTGCACTTCCGGTGGCTTTGGTTACTTTAATTACTACCTGGATGATGGCTTCACGATTACAAAGACAGTATGCTCATGAACTTTGCGAAAATGAAGACAGCTCTGAACCCTTTATTCCCAATAAGCAGCAAAAGCGTACAACCTTGATTTTTTTGTTCGCTTTTTTGGCGTGTGTGGTCTATGGTTTATTCGCTCAGGCAAAAACCTCCTATGTTATTTTTGTTATGTTATTTTTAGCGTTTATTACTGGATTAATGAATCAACTAAGTATAAAACAGGTATTTAGTTTGTTATTTACAGGGATGCAAAAAAGTCTGCACCTGTTTTTTTTATTTATATTATTTGATCCTTTTATGTCGTTGATTCATCAGGCAGGAGGTTTTGATGCTCTAACCCAATTATTAACGCCTTTAATCCAGTTGGGTGGCAAACCTGTATTGTCCATGTTAATAGGGTTCACTGGTGCTTTTGGCATGCCCGGAGCCGCTGAAGCAACAATCAAAATGTTGCATCAGCTCTTTTCTCCTTCGGTTATTTTGATGCAGTTGCCTATGATCTCGTTTGCGTTATGTATGTTATTTGCCACCCGTGTGACAAATTATGCATATCCAGGAGCTAATATGTTTGCTGCAATGGGCTTTGCAGGTAGTGAAAACGTCAAAGCAATGATCCAAAATGGACTTACCGTGACTGCAGTGCAGGTTTTATTTTTAATTGTATATAGTTTATTCATTTGAATAAACTGAGGGATAAGCCATTGACAAGTGGCGCAATTTACTTTGTAGTAATGTCATTCAGTAGTCATTTCAAAACAGGGAGTTGTTATGGAACAAATGATAGCTGTTGTTACCGGAGGAACCGGGGGAATAGGGTCTGCTATAAGTCAACGTTTATCGACGGATTTCAAGGTTGTTGCTTGTTATTTTAAGGATGGACGCCACGAAGAAGCAAAACAATGGCAAGCAGAACAAAAGCAACTGGGTTATGATATTGATATAGTTTATGGCGATATTGCCCAGTACAGTGATTGTGAAAAAATAACTACGCTGATTATGGAGCGATACGGGCGTATCGATGTGCTGGTTAACAATGCGGGCATTACTCAAGACTGCAGCCTGCGAAAAATGACTCCGCAACAATGGCAACATGTGTTGGATGCCAATCTGACCAGTGTATTTAACATGACTCGTAATGTCATTCCTGTAATGTTGGAAAAAGGGTATGGCCGAATAATCAGTATCTCCTCTATTAATGGGCGCAAAGGGCAATTTGGACAATGCAATTATGCTTCAACCAAGGCAGCGTTGTTTGGATTTACCAAGAGTCTTGCATTAGAAGTAGCAAGTAAAGGGATTACTGTGAATACGGTTTCTCCTGGATATATAGAAACTCCAATGCTGGCCGCTGTTAAAGAAGAAGTGCTCAATTCCATCATAGCCAATATTCCGGTTGGTCGATTAGGATATCCTCGGGAAGTGGCGGATGCAGTAGCATTTTTGTCTTCTCCTGACAGTGGATTCATTACAGGTGCTAATCTTGATGTAAATGGTGGCCAATACATGTAAGTAGATTCAGGCAAGTAACAATAAAAAACGGTCTACTTTGCCAGAATTATTTGAAACATTTGAGCCTATTGTTATAAATAAAAAGAGAATTTCATGCAGAATAATAATGTTGTATTGATTACAGGTGGAACAGGAGATATAGGTACTGCGGTCGCAAAACAATTGGATGCGAGTTATAAGCATGTCATTGCGCTTGATCTGATTTCGGACGAAAAAGGAAAGGCCTGGAAACAGGATCTGCTGGATCAAGGATATAAAAATATATCATTTCGCCATATGGATGTTACCGATTTTGATCAATGTCAGGAAGTGATTAGTGTCCTCATCAAAGAGTTGGGACCTATTGACGCATTGATTAATAACGCGGGTATTACTCGTGACGCCGTGTTTACTAAAATGACCAAACAACAATGGGATGAAGTGTTACGCGTTAATCTTGATGGAATGTTTAATGTGACACGACAAGTTGTTGAAAGCATGAAAGAGCAGGCTTCAGGCCGGATCGTCAATGTGTCTTCAGTGAATGCCCAAAAAGGACAATTTTCCCAGGCAAATTATGCTGCATCAAAAGCTGGAGTCTATGGTTTTACTAAAAGTCTGGCGCAAGAGTTAATGAGTAAAAACATTACTGTAAACAGTATTTCTCCTGGATATGTCAATACTCGATTAATGCAAGGGATCAGACCCGACATTTTGGCGAGTATCATTGAGTTAATACCGGCAAAAAGATTGGCTGATCCACAGGAAATCGCCTGGGCAATCGAGTTTTTGATCAGTGAAAAGAGTCGTTATATTACAGGCGCAAATCTCAGCGTTAACGGTGGATTACATATGTATTAAACTATAACGCATTTAACTTTTGAGATTACCTATGACCCGTTTAATTAAAAAATATAAAAATCGTAGGCTTTATGATACTGAAACCAGTCAATACATCACACTTGAACAGTTACAACGTTATGTAGTAGATGGCGTTGCATTCAGAATTGAAGATTCAGAAACTGGGAAAGATCTGACTAATTCAGTATTGCTGCAGATTATTGTCGATATGGAAGCGGGTCCTACTCAATTTTTATCCCCTGAAATTTTGCGCCAGATTATTTCTTTGGCAAACCATCCCATGCATGTTTCATTAAAAGGAATGATGGAACAAATGTTTCAGGCTATGGATAAACCCTTACAAAATAATCCGTATCAACAGGCAACAGAAACCTGGAATAACCAGATGCAGCAAATGATGCAGCAATGGCAGAAACTATTTAAAGGGTAAAATTATGGTGCAGTGCAAAATTATTTTGTGAGATACATTGACATTTCTTATATATAGGGTCTATTATTAAATTGTGCAATGCAGCATATTGGAGAAAATCATGAACCAGGCAAATTTTGAAAAATGGAGTGAAATGGCTAAAAAATTACAAGAGCCTTTTCAAGCTATAGCGGAATTGAATGTTAAAACCTTACAAGGCTTAAGTTATCTGAAACCTGATGAACTTGCTCATGTTAAAAAACCTGAAGAAGTTCTTGAAAAGCAAATTAATCTGGCTGTTGAGAATGGTCATAAAGCTTTAGATTATATGCAACAGTCTTTTCAGATTATTGAAAAAGCAATGTTAGGATTAGTTAAAGAAGCTAAAAAAACAGCTACTGAAATTAAATAATATTCGAAGATTCAATGAAAACATCCTAAAGGTTTATTGAGAATTCAATAAGCCTTTATTATTTTTAACTCTATTGGTCCAATAAATGATTATTGGAGTAAAGAGAACCGTCGGGCCTAGCCAGAGGTAAATAGAGTGTTCAATAGTAATATTGGTGACCAGGAATGCAGTAAATACAGCAATAGTACCTCCTAACATTGCTCCTAAATGCCGGGTAATTCGAAGTTTATATTGAACCTGACCTTTATAATAAATTAATGCATCACCAAAACTAAAATTTCCTCCCAAAAAACCAAAAATTAATAGAACCGTGGATTGAACCCTATCGGTATTAAAATACCACAATCCCATGATGATCATCATAATGGAGGCTGAGATCATAGCCGAACAAATGATCCAGTCTGATATTGGTATAACTGGCTCACGTCGTCTTGCATAACGAAAACCGCTATAAGCCAGGTAATAGCTAAAAATGGCAATCAAAAAAAGAAACATATTGGATTTGATGAGGGCCATTGGTAACGCCGTAATAAAAATTCCTGTCATTCCATAAAAAAAATAACGACCATATTTTTTGTGGGTTTTACTTCCTTTGGGAGTGGCAATGGCTGCTACAGAGCAGGCTAGGGAAATACTGCCGCATAGAATATGAATCCCCAATAAAAAGTAAAATATCATTCAACAATTCTTAATAGTAAACGGGAGGTAAATTTCATTATCCTATGAGATGTTTTATAAAAGCAATCTGCTTACCAAAGGTCGGGAAGTTAAAGTAGTTAATAAAATCCATTTTATTGTGTAATTGGGGTCGCATCTTGCCTTTTGATCGTTTAGACATTTTAGTATGGATGATTGGCAAAATGCTCTTGTCCCTAATGAATGAGTTAGGTGCATTTATGGCGTTTTGCGACCGAGCCTTTGGCAATCTTGCCAGATTTAATACCTGAATAAACGATACTGGGAGCAAGATGAAACAGGAACTCAACATTAATAGATTATGTTCAGAACCTAGCTTGTTTTTGGTATCAAGCCTACGGATAGAATACCAGAAATGACGGAATGTTCATCATTATCTGATGTATCCCCACTTGCTCCCGCAGCCCCTATAATTTCATTATCAATATTGAGGATGAGTACACCGCCTGGAGCAGCAATAAGTCGTCCTTTTGAAGCAATCATTGCTCCCTCCATTAAGTCAGGAATTTCATGTGCCTTGAGTGCCAAACCTCGCGAACCTATGCCCATACCCAGAGCACCATAGGCTTTAGCAAAGGCTATATCAAACCGCAAAATACCTGCTTTATCTTGACGTTGGAATGCTACAAGATGTCCACCTGAGTCAAGAATTGCAATTGACATCGGTTGCAGCGATAAGTTCATACTTTCAATAAACGCCGCCTCAATAATGGCATTTGCTTTTTCCAGAGTTAATCTATTCATTATTTATCCATTTAGATTGAAGGAACTTGTTGTTTGGCCTTATGAAAACTTCATTAATTTGATCACATAGTGATTCTCTTATTGTATCTATTTATATATCAAAAACTCTGATATTGCATGTCGAATATGGTTCACTAATCCGATTAACACGCTTATTGTTACTATTCCATTTACAAAATGGAGTGGATCATTCAATGATCAGTTTTAAGCCGGCGTAGCCTGGGAGTAGGCCTCACAGGCCGTATCCCAGGTTTTCATTAACCCTGTTAAACAATGATACGCACCCTCAGCTAAAGAATGGCCGTATTCCGGTTTCCATCGTTATGTTCCGATTGGAGTATTGCAAGAAAATTGGGGATATGATGGTGTTGAAGGCGAGTTTGGAGATAGAATGTAAACTTGGGATACGGCCTGTGGGGCCTACTCCCGGACCAGGCTTGCTGAAATTGAAACCCTTTATCTTGCTTCCTTAAATAGTAAAGATTGCGATAACTCATAATTACTGGAGTAAAAAATAATATGAACGATGTTTTCATTAATAAAGATCACGTTGAACTCTTTAAAATTCTTAAATTTGAAGGTATCGCCTCAAGTGGAGCAGAAGCTAAGGAAATGATAGCTGCGGGCACTGTATTGGTAAACGGCGTAATAGAAAAACAGAAAAGAAAAAAGATGGTTGCAGGAGATACGATTGAATTGAAAGGTGAGATCTTTCGGCTCAAGTTGAGTGCCAATTAACATTTTTATACACTCAGGCTCCAGTTATACGGGTGAAAATCAAAAAGAATTACAGCGTTCTAAAGATATTTTCATATTGTGAGATTAGTAGGGTATTTTGCTGCAGAACATTAAATCTGATTAATAGATAATCAAAATTATAGGTGTTATTGCTCACAAATCGACCAAAAATCTCTGGAATATAAACATATAGATGACCACCAGCATTTTAATGTATAAAGCTTGTCGGGTTCTATTATTATTTGACCCATGTGTGTTATTGTTGTACAATTCATTTTGTTTCACATCTTAAGAGTCCTGATGCCTTTATATTCTGATCAAACCTTTTTTAAAAATGAACAAAAATCGAAACCATTGAATTTTAATCAAGCCACATTCAATGCGATTTATAGTGGTGATACCACTAAAGAATTATCAATAACTGATAATGTAATCAGTTGGTTTATTGATTTGCCTCGCAGTATCGATAAGTCTATGAACATTCTTAAAAATATCATAAGGTTTAAAGATTATATTGATGAAAAGACCCAGCACTCAGCCCAAGACCTATTAATAATAGGAGATGACTATAAACTCATGTTAATTTGTTATGGCTATACTGATTGTAATCATTCAATGGTTATTGATGGAGATATTGACTCTTATGCTTCTCTTCTGGAGCCATTGCTTCAAGGTGCAATTGATGAAAAAAAATCGCTACGACTAATGATTCAATTCAACCAAAAGATATATGCTAAATGGATACAACCTCATTTGGAAACTACTCTGGCTGATGGTGAAGATTTAATTGAGTTGCTTGATGTATTGTATAGTGGTGGTTATCAGACACAAAAATTAACTTAGAATCTTGTTCACGAATATTTTCAAATCATCTTATAAAATGCTGAAAGATAATAATTTGAGTAGATCTGAATAACAGCCAGCGTAGGTCGGGCAACAAATTGCTCGACATGGTGCTAATGAAAGTTATATAAGACTATTTTAGAGCAAAATGTTAAGAAAAGATTGAGTATAAAGTAAATTTAGGAGAGTGATAACAAGGATCTTTAGTCGAGCAATTTGTTGCCCGACCTACGCTTGCTCTAAACTAGGGTTTAATTAATAGGATTCAAGAAAATACTTACCATTTTGACTTAAATAATAGATTTTTCTTTGCTTTAAATAGACACTTACGTACACAATTCCCGCGCGAGCAACTTCCTTATGAAACTCCACAACCGATAATTTGTTGTGGTCGAATTTATCTAATGCGTTTTTAAGTATGTCTGGGTCTAGAGATTCACCAAAGATAAACGAATTTTTATCTATGGATTTATCGATTTCTGCTGCAGGCAAATGGTACAACATAGAATCTTTAGAATAAAACGCAAGTTCATCATTGGTTACGTCATAAGTTTGTCTAATGACACCTAATTTCATTAATTTATCTGTAAATTTAACAAAGTCACCAGGAGCTCGATATCTATCTACACAAAGTGCTTTTATTTGTTGTTGCACTTCATTCCCATGAGCAAAAAGTGTGGTTGAAATGAGTAATAAAATTAAAAAATATCCGTTTCGAATTTTAGTGAGCATCATGTGTTTTTTATTTGGGTAAATAAATGGTAAGTGATGGTATCACAATCTTAATATAGGATTTAAGCAGAAAATATGTGCTGGCCTTTATTTTGAGTATAACTCATTCAAAATTCTAGATCCTATTATTTGGCATAAATAGCAATTCCGCATAATGATGAGTTTGCGGACGCATAGAACTGACCTTCAAAATATGTAATTCATCGCAAAAACTAGCAAGCGTAGGTCGGGCAACAAATTGCCCGACCTAAGCTTGCTAAAAACCAATGTTCGTGCAAAAAAATTAATTTAAATTAATTTATAAGACAGGCCTCTTCTTCAAGAGCTCCACTTAATACAGAATACTCTCCATTTACCCAATGAATCATTGCGTTGCCAGATTGTTTAGTGGGTCTATATAAATGGCTAGTGACATGCTCTAAATATCCTGGATTAGTAAACATGGCCACAGCGATGCGATTCCTTAATAATTTATATTGTCCATTAGTGTACATTAAAGAAATTTCGCCATCCCTTGTAACATTCGCACCTACTAGCACGCCCATGGGATAACCATCGATCTGAGTATATTGAGTAGAATATGGGCTTGCAAATTGTGTACTTGTTTTAAAATCAATTTTCAATTCGTGCATACCGTACTCAGCTGGCCATTGAATATGACCTAAACCTTCTTGTTTGCTGAGCGTTCCTGATGGATTGAAAACCAGTGTCCCTTTATCCCGCTCTACTTCATCAACAAATACTCGAGCCTGCCAAGTACCCATAACCATTTTTGTTGATTTAATGTTTACGAGATGTCTGTTTGATAGAGAATCATAGATGGTCATGAAGCTTTCATACTCACTACCGTCAATTGCCGAAGCAGGAAAATTGATGCTAATGTTAATTTTGCTGGTTGCCTTAGGCGCTAAATTTTTTATAGGAATCTTGATTTTACTCAGATGGTTAGCATCGGATTTTTTGGTTACCGCGAGTAGATAGTCGCCTTCATCACTACGGATATAGTAGTCTTTGTCCAAATACATTCGTCCTAAACGAGTGAACAATAATTCACTGTCCTTTTTGCCACGAGATACAACAAAATAGCCTTTATTCGTCAAAGCAAGATCAAATGGGTTATCCGTAACTGAAATAGGGCATTGATTAATAGTTAACGGCTCTTTAGTTAATTTAAATATATTATCGGCATACAATTGGGGTGAAACAACCAGGGCTGCTGCCACTAGCATCGATTTAATGTGCATGTAAATTCCTTTTAAATGAATACACTAATTTAAAGAAAAACCCTTTTCTTTATCGCAAAACCTTAACATTTCTATTATCTTGACTCAACCTGATTGTTCTGTGGCAAAAAATTAAACTTACACAGCTCATATTGTTCCTGGCCCCCTAACGCAAAAATTTAAAAATCTCTCTATATCATAGAAAAATCCAGTAATCCAACTTGAAAACATTAGTCGACTTAGCCTGGGAGTAGGCCCCACAGGCCGTATCCCAGGTTTTCATTAACCCTGTTAAACACTGATATGCACCCTCATCTAAAGAATGTCCGTATTTCGGTTTCCAACGTTATGTTCCGATTGGAGTATTGCAAGAAAATTAGGGAGATGATGGTGTTGAGGGAGGGTTTGGAGAGAGAATGTATGTGGAATGTAAACCTGGGATACGGCCTTTGGGGCCTACTCCCAGGCTACGATTGCTATCAAATCTACATACATGCTTAACCTAATCTTAATTCAAGATTAGTTTTGACTTCAGGCCATTCTGACTTAATTATACTAAAAAGCACAGTATCTCTGATAATGCCATTTTGAAGCAGCATATCTTGTCTTAAAGTTCCTTCTTCTTTAGCGCCCAATTTTCTTATGGCTGCCTGAGAGTGTTTATTTCTACTATCTGTTTTTAACTGCACTCGATTTACATTTAGAGACTCAAAAGCATGTTTTAACATTAAGTATTTGCTTTCTGGATTGATGTTAGTACCCCATGTCTCAGGGATATACCAAGTATATCCTATGCTAATTTTGCAATGAGCCATATCAATGTCGTAAAACCGAGTAGTGCCAATTATTTTTTGATCATAGTGTCTGCGAACAACGTAAGGAAACTGTTGTTCCTGATTTTTTGCCTTTATTGCGGCCTCAAACCAATAATTAAAATTCTCACCAATACCGTTAGTTGGAATAAAATTCCAGATCTCTGGATATTGTGCTGCATTGTAGAGCGATTCAAAATGTGAATGATCTATGGGTTCAAGGAGTATACTAGTACCTTGTAGGGTTTGTGGATTTTTAAATAACATACGTGAGTTTAAAAGGAATGAGTTTGAATAATGTATCATACATTTTATTTCAAAATATTAAATCAGGGGTCCCGGCTTAACTAATAAAATTTCATCCCGTTTAAGTCTGCGTGCATATCCCGGTGCGTAAAGCCTGAAATGCAGGATTCCATCAGGGCTTTCTAATGAGAGATCTGATTTCAAATGTTCCGTTAAACGATATAATTGTTTCTCTCACTGAATCTGAAAGAGAATTAATAAAAGAAAGAACCATTGCAAGATTAGAAGCCGAACGTGCAAGGGTATTGAAATAGAAATTAATGAGGTCACTATGACAGAAGAAACACAAAGAGAATTCATACAAAATAATTTGGAATTAATCCAAAAATTTCTTGAGGAATCGAAACCTCATGAAGATGAAATAAGTGCCAGTATTCAAGCAACTATCGCCCAATTTTTATTAAACACACGCATTGAGTTAAATAAACGCGCAAATGGTCAACAGTGGATCAGTACAGAAGACATTATCCAAGCACAAATTTCAGTGTTGAGGCGTTCAATAGTTGATCTAGAGCGTTATTATTTAACACTAGGGAATGGAGAAACTTTGCAATGAAGCAACGACAAACGACGCTCAATTTCCCGTTGGGCAATAAACCTAAATAGCAGGCGTAGCCTGGGAGTAGGCCCCAAAGGCCGTATCCCAGGATTTCATTAGCCCTGTTAAACATTGGTATGCGCCCTCAGCTAAAGAATGACCGTCTTCTGCTAAAAAACTGATGGTCTTCGATGGTTGCTGTCTCAATGTCAACATCAAGGTCTAATCACATGATTTCGGTGAAGAATTCCAAAAACACATAATATACGGATAATAAAATTAAGTGTTCAAGTGTCATAAATTATGTGCAATAGTCGTTACCTAATGTGTAAAATAATTATTTTTTAATTAATAAGAATATTAGATGATTTATACAGACGTATTGGATTTTTGGTTCGACGAATTATCTCCTGCCGACTGGTGGAAAAAAGATACCAATTTAGATGACTTAATCAAAAGTAAGTTCCTTGAATTACATCGTCAGGCTTCAAATGGTGAATTATTTGAGTGGCGTGATACTCCATCAGGTTCACTAGCAGAAATCATTGTATTAGACCAATTTTCACGTAATATTTTTAGAGGTACGCCACGAAGCTTTTTATTTGATGGTATGGCAATTGTATTAGCGCAATTTGCTATTAAGAATCATTTTGATAAAGAACTTGAGCCTACTCAACGAGGCTTTCTCTATATGCCATTTATGCACAGTGAGTCGGCAATCATTCATGAGCAAGCAAAGCAGCTTTTTAGCCAGCCTCAAATGGAAGATAATTATGAATTTGAGTTGAAGCATGCTGCTATTATTGAGAAATTTGGACGATATCCTCATAGGAATTCAATTTTAGGTAGAGAGTCTACTCCAGAGGAATTAGAGTTCTTAAAGCAAGCAAATTCTTCTTTCTGAAGGCCCAATTGTGGGAATAACATACCATTTCCCACTCATGTAACAAAACCCATGTAACGAAGAATTAAACATAGCTAGAAAGAGCGTGCAAATTGAGCCAGGCCTGAATTGTGAATTATGCTCTATTTCGAAAATTCAAAATTCAAGACCTAACCTCAAAGTGCTAGATCTTTGGAAGATAGTGCCCCTCATTTTTGTGAATTCTTTAATTTATGTATTAAAATTGAACTTCATTGAGTTTTCATTGTTTAATTAACTGTTTCAAGTAACTATTGATCAATTTTATTTGGCTGTTTACAACGAGTGCCATTTATTTAAATTGTACTGATGCTCAAGTGATAGAAGAATTGAGTAATAAATGGTAGTAAGGGGTAGGCGAGCGTATTTTAGTGGAGGAACGAAATGGAACATAGGGCAGCAAAAGATATTTATATTGATGAAACAGAGAATTCAGCAATTAACTCGATCATAAAAAAGGGGATAATTGACTATAATGCTCCATTTTTTGGTTCGAACCCTGCACATCCTTTTACCATTTATGTAAAAGATCTTAAATCAGAAGTTATTGCAGGTCTTACAGGTTTTTACAAAGGGAACTATGCGCGTATAGATTTATTTTGGGTTCATAAAGAATTTCGTCATCAAGGATTAGGTAAAAAATTGTTTTTGAAATTGGAAGAATTCAGTAAAACAAAAGGATGCTGCTGTATTCAACTGGATACCTTTGACTTTCAAGCGCGACCTTTTTATGAAAAGCTAGGGTTTGAATGTATCGGCACTATATCTAAATGGGTTGAAGATAGAGATTGTCACTTTATGAGGAAAATCATACCTTAGTACATCAAGAGAGCCAGGGCTTACTTTTTGTTAAATGTATTGCCAGGTAACAAAAAATCAAGGCATGCCCCCCTAAGTACGTATAAGTATACAGCCAAGAAGCGCCTGCGTTGTAAAGAGCCTCTACATAGTCACATCTCTAAATTGCTTGGAGGGGATATGTCTATTTTGCTTCTACACACTCATTGCCACAGATTGTTATATTTGTTCTTTATTGATACAATTATTCTCACTATTGGGAGTAATACACATGAGATTTATTGGTAAACCGCAGGGTTCATCCTGCAACTACAATTTTGATTTTTCAACAAATAGAGATTCTGAACGACGTATGCCTCATAGTGAACCTACACTATATTTTGATACCTATGGATTTCCTAAATCAAATCTAGAATATCTTAAGAATATTTTGGGCTTAAAAATAAATGGAGATAGATATTCTACCATCACTTCTGATCCAGCTTTTTCCATTATGGGCAAAGATGATGTGATTTCTGCAATTGAAATTATTTTAACATCTGAAAAATCATTTCTGAACTTAGAGTTAAAGCCACATAAGAAATTATTTAATGAATTGATTGATTTTTCAAAATCCTTAGGTGGCCAACTTCAGGTAAATAAAATCGATGATTCAACAGGCTACGAAACGCAGAGCGAATTATTTGATGCGCTTATGGCAAAGAAAAGCCAACCAGTGAAACCAGAAAACAGACAATCTAGTTGCTCAATAAGCTAAATGAACAGTTAGCAAGGGTAGCAAGCGTAGATACTGTCTTTAAAAGCAAGCTAAGTATTAATTAAAAGCGTGCACTTACATACAGTATCTACTTTTAATGCAAAAATTTCTTAGTCTGACGGCTATGAGTTGCGATCCAACCTACTTGCTTTTTTGCTTTATCAAGAAACTTCATGCATTTTATCTAGTGTTCGTTGGGTTAAGTATTTTAATTATAGTTTTATTCGTTTCAAGATCCCCTCATCCGCCTGTCGGCACCTTCTCCCTGATGGAGAAGGCGATTTTGGCGAGATCTCAATAACGTTTTAAATTGAACATTGGGGATTGCGTCAAAAAAGCTTAAGGCTATTGGATAAGCTAGTGTAGCAACTGTAATCATGATGCAGCGATGAGATTGACTCATTAAACCCAACATGAGGCGTTCTGACTGATTGTTTGTTGGGTCAAACGACCCAACCTACCTTGCTTCCAGTGTTACCTATTATTCCGGTTTATACTCAACTGATCCCTTCTCCCTTTTTAAGGGAGAAGGGTAAAGGATGAGGGTTACGGTTCAGCGAGCGTAAGTTGGGTCGCGACTTGATATTCGATCTTTGTTTTCATTTCTATCTCATGTTGTATCGCGACTCATAGCCGTCAGGCTAAGGTGACAATTTAAAGTAGCCTGGTTGCTTGCAACCAGGAATAAACCAATAACCTAAATCAAAAACGCGGTTGTGAGCAACCGGGCTACAGAACTGGAAACATTCTGATTGTACAAAATTATGATGGGATCGTTCAGGTGAAAGTCTTGAATTTTGATTTTACGAAACCATAGAATAATTCACAATTCAGAGCCTGACCCTGAGCCATCTCTGTGTCCTACTAAGTTAACAGGGGTTCTTTGTCTCCTGCTTTCCAAGGTGAATATTTTTTCATTACACTTAAAAAAAGAGGGGATTCTAAAAAAAACTCGAGCCACTAAATTAGCCGATGAAATTTTGATTGCATAAACCAATCTTTATCAACCATGCAAAATTGACGGATGAAGGGAAAAATAGCGATGTCAGCCAGACAAGGATTGTCAGAAAATAAATATTGAGAATTTAATAATTTTGTATTTAATGCGTTAAGAAAAATTAGTGCTTGTTTTCTATAATAGAGTGGCTCACCAAGCTCAGATTTTTGAGGATATTTGTAACCATCTAAGATGGGCTTAAACTCAAAGTCATTCTGATGAATTAAATTAAATATTTGTTGTTGCGCATCAGGCTTGAGCCAATTATCACGGTCAGATTGTTCAAGTGCCCACAGCATAATATCGAGGCTTTCATCAATTACTTTGCCTGAGTCTGTTATCAGTACCGGCACTGTGGCTTTTTCTGATGCCATAATCAACTCTTTAGGCTTATCACTAAGCGTTACTTCGCGTATTCCAACTTTTATTCCTGCATATTTAAGGGCCATTCGCGCACGGATTGCGTACGGACAACGTCTAAAACTATACAAATAATTCAAAGTTATATTCTCCAAAAAATACGTTCTAACAGAGAAGGATAGAGTTTAATTGAGATGATGCCATATAGATGTAAATTTAAACACCAGAAAATGTACTCGGTTAGTGCAAATGAGGTCAGGCTTCGACATGTGAATTATGCTATAGTTTCTTGAATTCAAAACTCAAGACCTGACCCTGAATGTTTCCGAATTCAAAATTCAAGACCTGTCCCTGAATGTTTCCTCGAATATTATATCAATAAGAAATTCTATTCTTGAAAAATGGGCTTAAACACTCATATTTTAGCAAGCTTGTAGCATTGTTTGTTACGAACCCATAAAATTGAACTACCTTGAACAATGAAATAATGTTATGAATGATTCAATCCATATTGTTTGTCCTCACTGCCATACAACCAATCGTTTGCTTGCTACACGATTGGTTGAAAGTCCAAAATGCGGAAAATGTCAAACAGCACTTTTTGATGGCAAACCTGTAGGCGTAGATACAGAGCACTTCGATCTTCATCTCATAAAGAACGATATTCCTCTGCTTGTTGATTTTTGGGCAGAATGGTGTGGTCCATGTAAAATGATGGCACCTTATTTTGAAGCAGCAGCAAAGATTCTAGAACCTCGAGTTAGGTTTATTAAAGTTAATACAGAATTTCAACACGTATTAAGTACTCGCTACCAAATTCAAAGTATTCCTACGCTGATACTTTTTTCTCATGGAAAAGAGAAAGCACGACACTCAGGGGTGATTAGCACACAGGATATGGTTCGCTGGGTTAAGCAATATTTATGAGTTTTGCATCGGGCATAAATTGGCGTCCTGGTTCACAACTAAATGGTTCATAAGTCTATTGATATACGGGGTAGAAATCTGGTGTATTCAAGGATTTGTAGTTTATATGGAACCTGATCTTTATAATAAATAAAATCTACTATAATCATTGAGTAGGAGCAAACGATGATCTAAGGACTGGCTCATGGCTCATTCAGATTTTATCAAACGCAATGGAATACTTATACTGGGACTTGCTCTGCCTATTCTTGTTATGGCGTTCTTTTTTTTGGCTAGCATCATGCCATTACATGTCGCCAATCCTCCATTATACGATATGATTTTTACTGTGCAGGATTATTCATCGAATAGCCAACCTCCAGTCACTGCTAATTTTGTTGTAATAGACGGAACGCTTAAAGTTCAGTATATAAAAAACAGAAATAATGTATATAACGGTTGGAAAAAACTCTATTTATATGAAGCCAAAAGCCAGAAGGTCAGGCAATTGTCTTTAGCTCTCCCTAAGGATATCGACACGATACAGGACATGAAAGAAGAAACAGTGGATGCTACCAAACATTTGAAATTGGATACTTCTCTTGAGTCGCCAGATGGATATTTATTGTCTTCTCAGGGGAACACAAATAACAGCGGTTTATTGGGCTCACTGCTTTGGGGTGGTAGTTACAGTAACGAAGCATGCTTAAAAAAGGGAAGTACGTGTATTAAACTCCAGGGTAGTGACAGTCAAATGTATTTTTATCCCGGTTATTTGCAATTTATTGGATGGGTTAAATCATGAATCGTGAAGAGGCGTTGGCAGAGATCGCAAGGATAGCCAAAAATTTTAATCTCGATATAGACGACATTAAAGAGGTATTTAAATCAACTCCTGAACGAACGACCATGCAATCCAATAAGTTGATGAATACATTGTTGGCTTATATAGGCGGTATTCTTATTTTTTCCGGGATCTGTATTTTTATAGCGATGCAGTGGGATAACATCAATACGTTCAACCGTATATTGTTAACTCTTGGTGTGGGATTCTGTTTATTCATCTCTGCCGTGTTTTGCACGAGAATTGATGGTTTTAGTAAAGCTGCTGGACCGTTGTTTTTGCTTGCGGCACTTCTACAACCAACGGGTTTGGCTGTTTTGTTTCATGAATATTTCCCTATAATGAATCCGATACGCGGTGTTTTAATCATCAGCTTGATGATGTTTATTCAGCAGGGCTTTACATTTATAAGTACCAAGCGGACAGAGCTTGCCTTGACGACCATTATTTTTGGAGTGTTGTTTTTTATGGCTGCGTTTGAATTGCTGGCCATACCTTATAAAACCGAGTGGTTTGTTCTGAGTAGCTCCATCTTATGTCTGGCATGGGTAATTAATAATTCCAGATATCAAGCGATAGCGTCAGTTTTATTCTTCTTTGGTTCGTTGGCATTTTTCCTCATTACCTTCGATATTCTCAGAAATCAATTCTATGAGCTGCTTTATTTAGGCCTATGCTGTTTTATGATCTTTATTGCCATAGTATCCAGCAGCCGAACTTTATTAATTAATGCGTCTCTTGCGACTTTAGCATATATAGGTTACTTCACAGGAAAACATTTTCCTCATACGCTCGGTTGGCCTCTCACGCTCATCGTGATGGGATTCATCCTGATTATTTTTAGTGCCTGGATTATTAAATTGAATCGTCATTACCTTAAAACCTGATTTCTTTTCTACGCCCTCTGACTATTACGATATGCTGTACATTGTTGTATAATGTGTGTTTTTAGAGCAATTAAGTTTGCACGTATTGTTAGAGATGTTTTGTGGAATTTGAATTGGAACATAAATTGGAATTGGGTAAGAAATCTGAATATGAGGCACATTATAATGCCGATAAATTATTTCCTATTCCTCGAGAAGGTAAACGTCTTGAAATAGGGATTAATCCGGATCAGTTGCCGTTTTGGGGATTTGATTCCTGGAATCATTATGAGGTTTCATGGCTTAATGCTAAAGGAAAGCCCATAGTTGCTGTAGCGGAAATCGTTTATGATTGCCATTCTCCAAATATTATTGAGTCCAAATCATTAAAACTGTACTTTAATACCTTTAACAACACTCAATTTGACTCCATCGCTGATGTGGAGCGCATTATTATTCATGATCTGAGTCAGTGTTTAAAATCTGATGTATCCGTTACGATTCATCAATTAGGGAATAGTAAAACAATAGGTCTTCAGAATTCATTCAATGGTGAATCTATTGATTCTTTGGATATAGCGTGTTCCGTTTACTCCGTTGATCCTTCATTTCTAACCGTTGATGGCGATCTGGTGGAAGAAACGTTGTATTCTGATTTATTAAAATCCAATTGTTTGGTGACGTATCAGCCTGATTGGGGAAGTGTACAGATTAGTTATAAGGGTCCCAAGATAAATCGAGAAGGCTTATTAAGATACATAGTTTCTTTTCGTAATCATAATGAATTTCATGAGCAATGCATTGAACGCATTTTTGTCGATATTATGACTCAATGCAAGCCACAGGAATTAACTGTATACGGACGTTATACCCGTAGAGGCGGTTTGGATATTAATCCTTATCGTTCAACATTAAAACCGAATCTGAACGCTAAAAATATCAGGCTGGCAAGACAATAGAGCTATAGTTTCTCTGGTTGTTCAATTGAGGTTGATGGTGGATTAAGAATGGAACGAATTAATTCAACACCAACCTTGTTACGCTAACTGATTCGATATTAATGTGTAACAAAAGTGCGACATTCCTGTGTAACTGGTTTTGTTGGCACCACTATTTGAACATTAATTCCTTTTATAGTTGGACTGACAAGAGCCCCTCTGAGGTAATCAATTAAGGGTACATCGACTACTTTTCCAAATTGGGAGGAGGCTTGTCTGAAATATAATTGGTCATTAATCTTTATCGCAAAGCCCAAGTGCGAAATATTCAATGATGTTCCTATTTGTTTACGTAAATCCCAGTTAGGCCGAACGATTTCGATTATTGAGCCTGATGGAATTTGGGAAAATAGATACAGATTGGGTTCACCATTTTTTGAAAATAATGCGCTTAATGGGATGTAAGGAATTGTTGAAAGAGTTGTTTGTAGTGTACTGCCTTTCTGTTTTAATTCGGCTAAACGTTTAGTCTGTTCTGTTTTATTCTCATGTACTAATCTGATGGTGTCCAGGGTTTTATGTGCATACCAACCTGATTTGTTAATCATTGCCTTGGCATAAAGAGCTACTGATTTATTGTGTTTGTCTTTGATGGTCAGAGTAATGTCTTTAAGTAAGCCTCGTTGTTGATTATTGTGATTCCAGTCTATGGACGTAAAGTGATTGCGGTTGATGTATGAAATTTTACCTTCATAATAACGAGTGTATTTTAAACATTGCTGAAAGGTTTCAAGTGAGTTTGCTGTAGCCAATGCAAGGACTGTATTGACATAAGTATCACAATCAAAACCATCGGTCCGATAGCGCGGGAACTGATCATAGCGTGCATTTGCTCCTTCACCCAAAGAGCCCAGGATATAGGGGACACCTTTAAATTGGCTGCTAATCCAATCTATTCGTTCCGTCATGGAAGAGTTCGGCATGGTGTTAAGTGTATGATATAGTTCCTTAATTGAAGAATTGGCCTGTTGTTCAATCGCATTTGAGTCAATTGCATAACAGGAATAACCGGTTATTAAACAAATCATAATCAATAAGAGTTTTAAGGGAGCGGGCGTGTATTTCATAAGTAGTTTTAGATGGTTTAGGTTCAGTTTAGGTTACATGCTACTCCTTTTTAAGTCTTGGAGGCAAGAATGCTCAATATAATCTGGTTAGGAATGATTTTGATTGCCGTAATTGTAGGTATTATTGAAGGGCGAATTGATGAGGTCGTTCGAGCAGTAACTGATTCGGCCAAACTAGGCTTTGAAGTGGCAATTGGATTGACGGGGATTATGGCTTTATGGCTTGGAATCATGTCCATCGCAACGGAATCCGGCTTGGTCTCTTTATTGGGCAAAGCGCTCAAACCCATACTCAGACGTTTATTTCCGGATATTCCCGTTGAGCATCCTGCAATGGGAGCTATGGTAATGAACATAGCTGCAAATATGCTTGGTTTGGCAAATGCTGCCACTCCTTTTGGTTTACAGGCTATGAAGGAATTGCAAACTCTAAATAAGCATATGACAGTAGCAACAAATTCTATGTGTACCTTTTTAGCTATCAATACCTCTAGCGTTCAATTGATTCCTGCTACCGCTATAGCGTTTTTGGCAGCGAATGGCAGTACCAATCCAAGCAGTGTGATTTTCAGTTCTTTGATTGCAACGTCAGTTTCAACCATTGTAGCAATCATTGCGGTACGGCAATTTGCGACTTTTAAACGATTTCAAATTGAAAGGGCGGACAGTTTATGAGTGGATTAGCCAATCAATTATCCAATTGGATGTTTTTAGCTTTTATAGTGGGTATCCCTTTATACGCGGCTATTAAAAAAATTAATGTATTTGATGCATTTATAGTAGGAGCAAAGCAGGGATTTGATACGAGTATTAGCATTATTCCCTATTTAATTGCAATGATGGTAGCAATTGGTATGTTAAGGGCATCAGGATTTTTTGACTTGCTTAATCAACTGTTAGCCCCTTTGTTGACCATGATAGGGATGCCACCTGAAGTCCTTCCCCTAGCCTTGATTAGACCGTTTTCCGGAAGTGCTTCTACGGGAGTTATGGCGGAATTAATTCATCAGTATGGTGGCGATTCAATAATTGCCAAAACCGCGGCAACCATGATGGGCAGTACGGAAACAACATTTTATGTGATTGCGGTATACTTTGGTTCGGTAGGAATAAGACGGACTCGTCATGCAATTCCCGTTGGGTTATTAGCTGATTTTGCAGGCGTTATCGCTTCAGTACTAATATGTCGATATTTATTTGGATAAACAGGATAATTGTACTTGCACTAACATTTTGAGAGTATTTTGTTTTCATTGACTCTGTAAAAAGAACGAATTAACCCACATCAATATTCTTTTTACCTGAAGCCGCAATATTGGCTTGTTCAATTAGTTTTAAACGAGCCAGTAAAGTACCCGCTCTGGCTTTGAACGAAGCCAATTCTCGTCCAGATATTGGAGATGCTGTAGGCAGCGAAATTGTTGTTGGGTTTCTTGGTAGATTATTCACATGCAATTCATAATGACAGTGGGGGCCAGTAGCTAGGCCAGTTTGTCCTACATAACCTATTACTTGTCCTCGTTTTACCCTGCTACCCTTTGATAATCCTTTTTGAAACTTGAGCATATGACCATATATAGTGCTGTACGTTTTATCATGTTTGATTTTAATCATGTTGCCGTAGCCATTATGTCTATCTATTATTTGGATTACTCCATCGCCTGTAGCCTGAATCGGTGTGCCAATAGGTGCTGCCAGATCTATCCCTTTATGCGCTCTTTTGTAATGCAAGATTGGGTGATTTCTCGATAGTGCAAAGGTTGAACTGATATGACTGAATTTAATGGGGTATCTGGAAAATGCTTTCTTAAAGCTTCTACCCTGTGGCGTGTAATAGTCATGATCTCCATTGGCTTTATTATGGCGAACAGCTTGAGCTGTTTTGCCGCGATTAGTGTAGGATACTGCTTGAATATCTCCAATTTGAACCATTTTATCATTAATGTAATAGGCATTGTATACTATAGAAAACTGATCTCCGGCGCGTATTGATCTGTTGAAATCAATTTCCTTACCCAGTATTTCTGTCATTTGACGAATCAGTTTATAAGGTATGTTCATTCTTTGTGCGGTAGTAAATAGAGAACCTTTAACCGTTGCTGTGATATAAAGATCCTGACTGGTCATTTTTTTTGAATCAATTTTATTTTTATAGTGTTGTCCTACTCGATACACTGTAAGTGTCTGAATATTGTTCATAGGTATAATCAGTTTTTCGAGTTTGTTTTTATTGATTAAAAATTTAATTTCCTGATTGAGCTTGATATTGGTAAGTGCCTTGGCATGTGGATTTTTATCCAGTACTGCATGCAAATTTTGAGCGCTTAAACCCAGTCTGCTAAAAATAGCTCCCATGGTATCGCCTTGTCGTGGCTTTATAGTTTGCCATACATTGTCTTTAATTACCGCTACTTTTGGAGGAGCTTTCTCTACAATTTTTGGAGTATCTACTGGTTTTGCAGCGACGATTTCCTGAGATTTTATTATGAATTCTTTTTCAGGTAGTTTAGGCAAGGATAAGGTTCTATTGGTATAATCTGTATTTTTGCGATGCGCGAAATTCTTAACTAAATAATAGGGTAATGAAAAGGCAATAACTAACGCGAGAGCAGTTAATAGCTTGGATGGTTTACCAGAGTGTCGTTTTGAGATATTTGGTCTTTTTGCCATTGGTTGCCTATACTGCTGTCATTCCCATGAATGATGTAGTTCTACGATTAACTAATGTATCACACTCAAGGAATGCACGTGACCATTAACTCTAGTTAATTAATATAACCACATATTTAGATAGTTTGTATTATTTTTCTCAATTTCGTGTAACAAGTTATCTTTAATTACATAATTGGTATAGCAGGAATTTGCTAACCGGGCTAAGATACTCGGTGTGAGAAGATTGGTCAATCATTTATAAAGGTTTTAATGTATGTTAGAAACAATTTCAGAGTGCCAACTAGAATTAATGCGGGGTTGCGAGGAAGTACTTCCGCAGCATGAGTTAACCAAAAAATTACAAAAAGAAGTCCCTTTAAAAATTAAAGCGGGCTTTGATCCTACTGCACCTGATTTACATTTGGGACATACTGTATTACTCAATAAACTAAGACAGTTTCAATTGTATGGTCATGAGGTCATTTTTTTAATCGGTGATTTCACAGCGATGATTGGCGATCCCACCGGAAAAAATGTAACCCGTATGCCATTAAGTGAAGAAACAGTTATTGAAAACGCAAAAACGTATCAGCATCAGGTGTTTAAAATCCTTGATCCGGACAAGACGACCGTTGCATTTAATTCGCAATGGCTCAACAAATTTAATGCCGTTGATTTAATTCGTTTGGCATCGACACATACAGTTGCGCGGATGCTGGAACGTGATGACTTTAATAAACGATATACAACAGGACAGCCTATAGCCATTCATGAGTTTCTATATCCTCTATTACAAGGTTATGATTCGGTAGCCTTGAAGGCAGATGTAGAGCTTGGCGGTACTGATCAAAAATTCAATTTGTTAATGGGACGAGAGTTGCAGAAACATTATGGATTTGAACCGCAGGTTGTGATGATGACACCATTAATAGAGGGATTGGATGGTGTGAAGAAAATGTCGAAATCTTTGGATAACTATATAGGTATTAATGAACCTGCTGTTGAGATGTTTGGTAAAATAATGTCGGTATCTGATGACTTGATGTGGCGTTATATTGATCTTCTAAGTTTTAAAACAGGCAAGGAAATTCAAAAGTTAAAGACATCTGTAGAAGAAGGACTAAATCCTCGCGATGTAAAAATTGAATTTGCCAAAGAGATTGTTGCTCGTTTTCACGATCAAAATCAGGCCGAAACAGTGCACAAGGAATTTATAGAGCGATTTCAAAAAGGTGTTATCCCAGAGAATCTGGAAGAGTTATCCTTAATAGGAGATGATTCCGTTAATCTTGCACAGTTATTAAAACAATTAGATTTGACAGCAAGTACTTCAGAGTCTATAAGAATGGTGAAGCAAGGTGCGGTAAAGATTAATGGTGATAAGGTCTCTGATCCCTCCTTAATATTACCTTCAGGTCATACTTATATAATACAAGTTGGTAAGCGAAGAATTGCCAAGCTGCGTTTACAAAAAGCAGACTGAAATAAATTTTAGAAAAAAATGCAAAAAGTATTTGACACTGATAGGGAAATCAGTAGAATACGCAACACGCCTTCGGGGCAGGTTCATTAAGATAACCGCTGAAAGCATCTAAGCGGGAAGCCTCCCTCAAGATGAGTTTTCCCATGAAGCCCGTTGAAGACTACGACGTTGATAGGCAAGGTGTGGAAGCGCAGTAATGTGTGAAGCTAACTTGTACTAATTGGCTGATTGTCTTGACCATATAATCTGAGTTGCTTTGGGTTGTAGAAGCAGACGATAAATTAGAGTAGAATGTGTTACCTCAAATCTTTACCAGGCCTTAGGCTTTGTGATTCAAATGAAATCACCAATCTTAAGGATAACAGTTTTCCTGGCGACAATAGCGGTTTGGAACCACCTGATCCCATCTCGAACTCAGAAGTGAAACGAACATGCGCCGATGATAGTGTGAGGTCTCCTCATGCGAAAGTAGGTCATCGCCAGGGTTTTATTTAAGTGTCCCATTTTGATTTGATACAATTAAATGGGTCATTGAGTTTTTTACAAATAGTGTGAAAGCGTACAGGCTGGCGTAGCTCAGTTGGTAGAGCAACTGACTTGTAATCAGTAGGTCCCGGGTTCGATTCCTGGTGCCAGCACCATCTAAGTAGAAAAGGATGTCAACTAAAGATGTTGACATTCATTTCATCTTAAAAGACAATAGCGTTCTTTTTGGAGGGGTTCCCGAGCGGTCAAAGGGATCAGACTGTAAATCTGACGGCTCTGCCTTCGAAGGTTCGAATCCTTCCCCCTCCACCAGTTAAATGTAGAAAAGTTAGAAAGCGGGTGTAGTTCAATGGTAGAACTTCAGCCTTCCAAGCTGATAGCGTGGGTTCGATTCCCATCACCCGCTCCATAATTGTAGTATTAATATTTGCTTGTTCATCAAGAGTCAGCAAGCTGATATGTTAAGCCCACATAGCTCAGGCGGTAGAGCACTTCCTTGGTAAGGAAGAGGTCGTTGGTTCGAGTCCAGTTGTGGGCACCATGTAAATATCAATTAGCAAACGGGGAGACTTTCCGATGGCGAAGGAAAAATTTGAGCGTAAAAAACCACACGTAAATGTGGGAACTATTGGTCACGTAGATCATGGTAAAACTACTTTGACAGCTGCGATTACAACAATCATGGCGAAGAAGTATGGTGGTACAGCTAAAGCGTACGATCAGATTGATGCCGCTCCAGAAGAAAGAGAGCGTGGAATCACCATTTCTACAGCACACGTAGAATATGAATCTGCTAACCGTCACTATGCGCACGTGGATTGCCCAGGACACGCTGACTATGTTAAAAACATGATCACCGGTGCTGCGCAGATGGACGGAGCAATATTGGTGGTATCAGCTGCTGATGGCCCTATGCCACAAACCAGAGAACACATTTTGTTGTCTCGTCAGGTTGGTGTACCCTATATCGTCGTATACATGAACAAAGCGGACATGGTAGACGATGCCGAGTTATTAGAGCTGGTTGAAATGGAAGTTCGTGATCTGTTAAGCAGTTACGAGTTCCCTGGTGATGATATTCCAATTGTTGTTGGTTCAGCATTGAAAGCATTGGAAGGCGACACGAGTGAAATTGGTGTACCTTCGATTGAAAAACTGGTTGAGACACTAGATTCATACATCCCAGAACCAGTACGTAATATTGATAAATCATTCTTGTTACCGATTGAAGACGTATTCTCTATTTCTGGACGTGGGACAGTTGTTACTGGTCGTGTTGAGAGTGGAATCATTAAGGTTGGTGAAGAAGTTGAGATTGTTGGTATCCATGATACTCAGAAGACAATATGCACGGGTGTTGAAATGTTCCGTAAACTTCTTGATGAAGGACGTGCAGGGGATAACGTAGGTGTATTGCTACGTGGAACCAAACGTGACGAAGTGGAACGTGGACAAGTATTGGCTAAACCAGGTACTATTAAGCCGCACACTAAGTTTGAAGCTGAAGTGTACGTATTGTCAAAAGAAGAAGGTGGGCGACATACACCATTTTTCAATGGATATCGTCCTCAGTTCTATTTCAGAACTACCGACGTAACAGGTACTTGTGATCTTCCATCTGGAATTGAAATGGTAATGCCAGGAGATAACGTACAATTAGTTATTAACCTGCATGCACCTATTGCGATGACAGAAGGTTTACGTTTCGCAATTCGCGAAGGTGGCCGTACAGTAGGCGCCGGTGTTGTTGCGAAAATTATCGAGTAAGAAGTGTAAAAGTGTGTTGGCATGAATTCAAAGAGTTCATGCCAATAAAATTTAGGCCAGTAGCTCAATTGGCAGAGTGGCGGTCTCCAAAACCGCAGGTTGGGGGTTCGATTCCCTCCTGGCCTGCCAACTACCAAGTAAATATGAAAAGTTCAAACGAAAATCAGAGTAACATAAAAGATATACTATCTTGGTTGGCTGTAGTATTAATTACTGCAGGCGCTTTTTTTTGTACCTATTATTACACTTTTTCAGGTCCAATTCAGTCTATAGTTTGGCTTGGTTGGTTATTGACGACCTTGTTCCTTGGATATTTGACCACTACCGGTAAGCGAGTTTTTGTTTTCGCTCAGGAAGCTAAAATCGAATTACTAAAAGTAGTTTGGCCAACTCGTCATGAAACTGTACAAACAACAATTATAGTAATGGTTATGGTTACATTAACTGGATTCATACTCTGGGGAGTTGATTCATTAATGATGTGGGCTATAGCTAAAATAACACATTTAGGGTGAATATGGTGGACGAACACAAAGTAAAACAGTGGTACGTTGTACATGCCTATTCAGGATATGAAAATTTTGTTATGCGTGAGATAACTTCGCGTGCATTACACCATAATCTACAAGATAAAATAGGTGAAGTTGTAGTACCATCTGAAGAAGTTGTAGAAATGCGCTCTGGTCAGAAACGTAAAAGCACACGTAAATTTTTTCCAGGTTATGTGTTGGTCAACATGGTTATGGACGATCAAACCTGGCACATGGTGCGTGCGATACCCAGAGTACTAGGATTTATCGGCGGTACCAGTCAAACTCCGACACCAATATCCGACAAAGAAGCTCGTGCTATTATGCAACGCGTTGAAGACGGTGTAACAAAACCAAGGCCCAAGATTCTATTCGAACCGGGTGAGGTTATTCGTGTTAAAGAAGGACCTTTTGTGGATTTCAACGGTGTCGTTGAAGAAGTAAATTATGAGAAGAACAGATTAAGAGTTGCTGTATTGATTTTTGGACGCTCTACTCCTGTGGAACTTGAATTCAGTCAAGTTGAGAAAACATAGAAGTCAATTAAGAAGATTCCTATAGGATAAGATCCTGATAATTTATTTAACCAGAAAAGCATTTAAAGTTTAATAAAACCGGGGAGCTAGGACTTAATAGATGGAAATTAATCTATAAAAGCTAGTGCATGACCCATAAGGAGTAAACATGGCAAAAAAAGTAGAAGCATATATAAAATTACAGATTCCAGCGGGTAAAGCGAATCCAAGTCCACCAGTAGGTCCTGCATTAGGACAACGTGGTGTTAATATCATGGAATTTTGCAAAGCGTTCAATGCTGCTACACAGCAAATGGAACAAGGCCTGCCAACTCCTGTTGTGATTACTGTATATAGTGACCGTAGTTTTACCTTTGTTACTAAAACACCTCCAGCATCTGTATTATTGAAGAAAGCAGCAGGTATTCAAAGTGGCAGTGGTACACCTAATACTAAGAAAGTAGCTAAGCTACACGTCAGTAAACTTGAAGAGATTGCTCGAATTAAGCAGCCTGACCTGACCGCAGCAGATTTAGCGGCCGCAGTTAGAAGCATTGCAGGTACTGCACGTAGCATGGGTATTGACGTTGAAGGTTTAGAATAAGGGGTTACCATGTCAAAGTTATCTAAAAAACAAAAAAAGGTTATCGAAGCAGTAAAAGTAAATCATTTATATACTGTTACAGATGCTGTTGCATTATTAAAGCAATTTGCATCAACCAAATTTCGTGAAAGTCTGGATATTAGCGTGAATCTTGGAGTAGATCCTCGTAAATCTGACCAAGTTGTAAGATCTTCTACCAATTTACCTAAAGGTACAGGAAAAACTGTACGTGTTGCTGTATTTGCACAAGGTGATAATGCTGCAAAAGCGAAAGCCGCTGGAGCTGATATTGTAGGATTTGAAGATCTGGCAGATCAAATTAAAGCCGGTTCTATGGATTTCGATGTTGTAATTGCAACTCCTGACGCGATGCGTATCGTTGGCCAACTAGGTCAAATTCTTGGACCAAGAGGCTTAATGCCAAATCCAAAAGTTGGAACTGTAACTACCAATGTTGAAGCTGCTGTTAATGATGCTAAGTCTGGACAAGTTCGATACCGTACTGATAAGAATGGTATTATTCACTGTTCAGTAGGTAAAGCTGATTTTGCTGCTGAAGATGTGTTGGAAAATATAGTCGCATTGATAAGTGATCTGAAAAAAGCGAAACCAGCTTCTTCAAAAGGACAATATTTGAAGAAAGTTTCACTATCTACTACAATGGGACCTGGTATACCTATTGATATTTCATCAATACCTGTGTAACATTACATCCCATTTTTACGAATTCACGGCATAGATTTGGTTCCATGCCGTCGAAGACCGCAGGTGCGTAAGCTTAATTTCCTGCGCAGACGGTGAACCGGCTCCTTATAAAGAGACGGCCACCATAACTGTCAAATCCTTGTGATTTGTACACATTAGGAGGTCAGTAACGTGACATTAAATTTAGCTGCAAAAAAAGCCGTTGTTGAAGAAGTGACTGCAGTCGCGTCTAAGGCTATTTCAGCAGTGGTTGCTGATTATCGAGGTTTAACTGTTAATCAAATGACGCATTTACGTAGTGAAGCGCGTAAATCTGGTGTTTATCTTCGAGTTGTAAGAAATACTTTAACAAGAAGAGCATTTAAAAACACTGAATTTGAGTGCTTGAACGACCTGTTGGTAGGTCCGTTGTTCATCGCTTTATCACTGGAAGCACCAAGTGATGCAGCTAGACTACTTAAAGAGTTTTCCAAGACATTTGAGAAACTTGAGATTAAAGCATTATCAGTCGGTGGCAAAGTATACAGCGCTAATCAAATTGATGCTGTTGCAAGCTTGCCAACACGTGATGAAGCTATAGCCAAGTTGATGTATGTCATGAAAGCGCCAATTGAGAAATTTGTCCGTACTCTTGCTGAGCCGCACGCCAAATTGGTGAGAACGGTGGCAGCAGTTAAAGATAAAAAAGCAGGATAACCCCGCTTAATCATTAATTAATTTTAAACTAGGAGCTAGTAATGGCTGTGTCAAAAAATGATATTTTAGAAACAATTTCCAACATGTCAGTTATGGAAGTTGTAGAGTTAATCGAAGCAATGGAAGAGAAATTCAATGTTTCTGCTGCCGCTGCTGCTGTAGCTGTTGCAGCACCTGCTGCTGCCGCTGCTGCTGCTGAAGAGCAAACAGAATTTACTGTTGTAATGTCAAGCTTCGGTGCTAACAAAGTTGGCGTAATTAAAGTAATTCGTGGATTAACAGGTCTTGGTTTGAAAGAAGCTAAAGATCTGGTAGAAGGTGCTCCTTCAACTGTTAAAGAAGGTGTATCTAAAGACGAAGCTGCAAGCATCAAGAAAGAGCTTGAAGAAGCTGGTGCTACAGTTGAAGTTAAATAATTAAGATATAAATGTAATTTAGGAACCCAGCCATGTTTACATGGCTGGGTTTACGTGTTTGAAGTCATCAATAATTTACAGAGGAATCACCATGGCCGTTGCAGAAGCTAAACCTCAATATTCACATGCTGAGAAGAAACGATTTCGCAAAAGCTTTGGTAAGCAGACCGATAAAATGGCAATACCAAATCTGCTTGAAATCCAACTAAAATCCTACAGGGATTTTCTCCAAACTGATTGTAAATTGAGTGAGCATCTTAATACTGGGTTACATGCTGCATTCTCTTCTGTATTTCCTATAGAAAGTTTCTCAGGTAATGCACGATTAGAATATGTAGGTTATAAACTAGGTGAACCTGCATTTGATGTAAGAGAATGTAAATTAAGAGGTTTAACTTATTCAGCGCCATTAAGGGTCAAAATAAGACTTGTTGTTCTTGATAAAGATGCAAGCGATGATCCTAAGCCAGTTAAAGATATTCGAGAACAAGATGTATTCATGGGTGAAATACCCTTAATGACTGATGTAGGTACTTTTGTAGTTAATGGTACAGAGAGAGTTGTTGTATCTCAGTTACATCGTTCACCCGGCGTTATATTTGAGCATGATAAAGGCAAAACACATTCATCAGGAAAGCTACTCTACTCCGCGAGAATCATTCCTTATCGTGGTTCATGGCTGGATTTTGAATTTGATCCAAAGGATTGCGTATACGTCAGAATCGACAGACGACGTAAATTACCAGTAAGTATATTATTAAGAGCACTTGGTTACGAAGCAGAAGATATCCTAAGTGAATTCTTTGAGATCACGAGCTGTCATCTTAAAAATGGTGAATATCATATTGATTTAATACCTCAAAGATTGCGTGGTGAAATCGCATCATTTGATATTTTAGTACCAGACACTGGTGAACTTATAGTAGAGCAAGGTCGTAGAATAACTGCAAGACATATAAAGCAAATGGAAAAATGTCACATGCAAGATCTGATAGTACCTAGAGACTATTTAATAGGTAAGACTCTTGCTAAAAATGTGATTGATACATCTACTGGTGAGTTTATTGCTCAGGCTAATGATGAATTGACAGAAGAATTGCTGGATACAATGGCTAATAACGGTATATTACAAATTGATATGATATATACCAATGATCTGGATCATGGTTCCTATATTTCGGATACCCTTAAAATTGATCCAACATCATCACAGTTAGAAGCATTGGTAGAAATTTACCGTATGATGCGCCCAGGCGAGCCACCTACCAAGGAAGCAGCTGAAGCGCTATTTAAAAATCTGTTTTTTGTTGATGATAGATATGATTTATCTGCTGTTGGTCGTATGAAATTCAATCGACGAGTAGGCAGAAAAAATGATGATGGTCCAGGAACTTTGACTAAAGAAGACATTATGGCTGTTATCAAAACTTTAATCGATATTAGAAATGGTATCGGTATGGTGGATGATATAGATCATTTAGGAAATCGAAGAGTACGAAGTGTTGGTGAAATGGCAGAGAATCAATTCAGAGTTGGATTGGTGCGTGTTGAGCGAGCTGTAAAAGAGCGGTTGAGTCTTGTAGAATCTGAAAATCTGATGCCACAGGATTTAATTAACGCTAAACCAGTATCTGCTGCTGTAAAAGAATTCTTTGGTTCCAGCCAATTATCACAATTTATGGATCAGGTGAATCCTTTATCCGGTGTTACTCACAAGCGCCGTGTTTCTGCGTTAGGCCCAGGTGGATTAACAAGAGAGCGAGCAGGATTTGAAGTTCGTGACGTACATACAACTCACTATGGTAGAGTATGTCCTATTGAAACGCCTGAAGGACCAAACATTGGATTAATTAATTCACTGTCTGTTTACGCAAGAACTAATGATTATGGTTTTATTGAAACTCCATGCCGTAAAGTAATTAACGGTCGGGTTACTGATGATATCGAATATTTATCAGCAATAGAAGAAGTTGACCAGTACATTGCTCAATCAAGCGTAGCTCTTGATGATGAAGGAAACATTCTTGCGGATTTGGTACCGTGTAGGCATCAAAATGAATTTTCTCTGACTACTCCAGATAAAATTAATTATATGGATGTTTCGCCTAAGCAAATTGTATCTGTTGCTGCATCATTGATTCCTTTCCTTGAGCATGATGATGCGAACCGCGCCTTGATGGGTTCAAACATGCAACGCCAGGCAGTACCTACGCTTCGATCCGAAAAGCCACTTGTCGGTACTGGAATGGAGCGAATAGTAGCTTCTGATTCAGGAGTATCTGTAGTCGCCAAACGTGGAGGCATAATCGATTTAGTAGATGCTTCACGTATCGTTGTAAGAGTTAACGATGATGAAACCACTGCTGGTGAAACCGGTGTGGATATTTATAACCTTACGAAATACTTCCGTTCAAATCAGGATACATGTATCAATCAGCGGCCAATTGTATCAACTGGCGATACCATCCAACGTGGTGATGTACTAGCTGATGGACCTTGTACAGATATGGGTGAACTCGCATTAGGTCAAAATCTTCTAGTTGCCTTTATGCCTTGGAATGGATACAACTTTGAGGATTCGATACTTATTTCTGAACGAATTGTACAAGAAGACAGATTTACTACAATTCATATTGAAGAGTTAACTTGTATTGCTCGAGATACTAAGTTAGGAACAGAAGAAATCACAGCAGATATTCCTAATGTTGGTGAGTCAGCATTATCGAACCTTGATGAATCAGGCGTAGTATATATCGGTGCTGAAGTAAATGCCGGTGATATATTAGTTGGTAAAGTTACTCCAAAAGGAGAAACCCAATTAACTCCGGAAGAAAAATTGTTAAGAGCGATTTTCGGTGAAAAAGCATCTGATGTTAAAGACTCATCACTTCGCGTTCCTTCAGGTATGAATGGTACTGTTATCGACGTGCAAGTATTTACACGCGATGGACTTGATAAAGATGCCAGAGCTAAAAGTATTGAAGAAGATCATTTAGCCAGGGTACGTAAAGACTTAATCGATGAACGACGTATTCGAGAAGAGGACATCTATCACCGTGTATCTAATTTACTATTGGACAAAGAAGCTACAGGTGGTCCTGGTAATCTTAAACCAGGCTCCAAAATTACTCAGGAATACCTGAATAATGTAGATAGAGAGAAGTGGTTTGACATACGTCTGGATAATGACTCAATCAGTCAACAGTTAGAACAATTGTCTAAACAATTGGAACTGTTATCTAAAGAAATGGAAAAACGTTTTAACGACAGTCGCAAAAAGATAATTCAAGGCGATGACCTTGCACCGGGTGTTCTAAAAATTGTTAAAGTTTATTTAGCAGTTAAAAGAAGAATTCAGCCAGGTGACAAGATGGCGGGCCGACATGGAAATAAAGGGGTAATTTCAATTGTTGTTCCAGTAGAAGATATGCCTCATATGGAAGACGGTACGGCAGTAGACATAGTACTTAATCCATTGGGTGTACCGTCACGTATGAATATTGGTCAGGTACTGGAAACGCATCTAGGTCTCGCAGCTAAAGGTTTAGGACATAAAGTAGCTCAATTGCTGGATAGTAAGAAATCTGCTGCCGAAATTAGATCGTTCCTACTTCAGATATACAACCATGATGGCGTGCAACGAGTTAATCTTGATTGTCTTAACGATGAAGAATTATTTAGGTTGGCAGATAATCTGCGGGCTGGTGTGCCAATGGCAACACCAGTATTTGATGGCGCTTCTGAAGAAGAAATCAAAAGTATGCTTCAATTAGCAGGTTTATCACCAGATGGTAAAACAACCTTGATAGATGGCAGAACCGGCAGTAAATTTGATAATCCAGTTACTGTAGGATACATGTACATGCTGAAATTGAATCACCTGGTTGATGATAAGATGCATGCGCGGTCTACCGGATCTTACAGCCTGGTTACGCAACAACCACTTGGCGGTAAAGCTCAGTTTGGTGGACAGCGATTTGGGGAAATGGAAGTCTGGGCATTAGAAGCTTATGGTGCTGCGTATACATTACAGGAAATGTTGACTGTGAAATCAGATGACGTTGGAGGTAGAACAAAGATCTACAAAAATATAGTCGATGGAGACCATCGTATGGACCCAGGAATGCCTGAATCATTCAATGTATTATTGAAAGAAATCAGAGCGCTGGGAATTGATATCGAGTTAGATCACGATTAACTGTTCAGCGATACATACTGACTAACCAATTTTTGGAGGCATAGACTTGGCTACTCTAAGCAACGACCCAATGAGAAAAGCACCTGTAATGAGCGATTTACTTGGCATTCTCAAACAACAAGGGCAAAGTGAAGAATTTGATGCGATTAAAATTGCATTGGCATCTCCCGAATTAATTCGTTCATGGTCCTATGGTGAAGTAAAAAAACCTGAAACTATTAACTATCGTACATTTAAACCAGAACGAGATGGTTTATTCTGTGCCAAGACATTCGGACCAGTAAAAGACTACGAATGTTTATGTGGAAAATATAAACGACTGAAGCATCGTGGTGTAATATGCGAAAAATGCGGTGTAGAACTGGCTCTCGCTAAAGTCAGACGTGAGCGTATGGGTCATATTGAACTTGCAAGCCCAGTTGCTCATATATGGTTCCTTAAATCACTTCCTTCAAGGATTGGTTTATTGCTTGATATGACGTTGAGAGATATTGAACGGGTTCTCTATTTTGAAGCATTCGTGGTTGTTGACCCTGGAATGACAGAGTTAGAACGAGGTCAATTGCTTAACGATGAAGTATATCTTGATGCAATGGAGCAATATGGTGACGAATTTGATGCACGTATGGGTGCGGAAGCTATTCGTGATCTGCTACGCCAAATTGATTTGGAAGAAGAAATTAAGAGTTTACGAGAAGAGTTGCCAACTACAAACTCCGAAACCAAAATCAAAAAAATTACCAAACGATTGAAGTTACTGGAAGCATTCTATGAATCAGGTAATAAACCTGAGTGGATGATTATGGATGTGTTACCTGTGCTACCACCTGATTTGAGACCTTTGGTTCCTTTGGATGGTGGTCGATTTGCTACTTCTGATCTAAATGATCTATATCGACGTGTAATTAACAGAAACAATCGGTTAAAACGTCTCCTGGATCTGAATGCTCCGGATATTATCGTTCGAAATGAAAAGAGAATGTTACAGGAATCTGTCGATGCTTTGTTAGATAATGGCAGAAGAGGACGAGCAATAACAGGAACAAATAAGAGACCACTTAAATCTTTGGCTGATATGATTAAGGGTAAGCAAGGTCGTTTCCGTCAGAACCTTCTAGGTAAGCGCGTAGATTATTCGGGACGTTCTGTTATTGTTGTAGGCCCCACCCTTAAATTACATCAATGCGGTTTACCCAAAAAAATGGCTTTGGAATTGTTCAAACCTTTTATTTTCTCCAAATTGGAGTTCAGAGGTTTAGCAACAACAATTAAAGCGGCTAAAAAGATGGTCGAGCGTGAAGAGTCAGTAGTATGGGATATTCTTGATGATGTAATTCGAGAGCACCCAATCTTATTGAACCGAGCACCCACGCTTCATAGACTGGGTATCCAAGCTTTTGAACCTGTTTTGATTGAAGGTAAAGCGATACAGCTTCATCCATTAGTATGTACAGCATATAACGCTGACTTTGATGGAGACCAGATGGCGGTGCATGTGCCCTTGACTTTAGAGGCACAATTGGAAGCTCGTTCTTTGATGATGTCAACCAATAATATTTTATCACCGGCAAGTGGTGAGCCTATTATTGTTCCGAGTCAGGACGTTGTACTTGGACTGTATTATCTAACTCGTGAAAAAGTAAACGCGTTGGGCGAAGGTAAGATCTACGTCAGTGCACAAGAAGCTCAGAATTTTTATGAATCTGGTCATTTGGATATTCATGCCAAAATAAAGATTCGAATGCCTAAAGAGGAAGAAGGTTCAACTGGCTATAATCTTGTAGAAACTACGGTAGGTCGAGCAATCCTTGCTGAAATTCTACCCAAAGGTATGCCCTTTGCGCAGATCAACCGCACTATGACTAAAAAGGTAATCTCTAAGGTTATCGATAGCTGTTACAGAAATTTTGGTTTAAAAGAAACCGTTATATTTGCAGATCAGTTGATGTATACCGGATTTAAATATGCGACTCGATCTGGTATCTCCATTGGTATTGAAGATATGGAAATACCTGAAGATAAAGCCAGTATCATTGATCATGCTGATAATGAAGTTCGTGAAATTGAATCTCAATTCCGTTCTGGTTTGGTGACTAACGGTGAGCGTTATAACAAAGTAATTGATATTTGGTCCCGCACTAATGAATTGGTAGCTAAGTCAATGATGACTAGAATTGCTACTGAAGAAGTTATCGATGCGAAAGGTAACACAGTAAGACAAGAATCATTCAACCCTATTTTCATGATGGCTGACTCTGGTGCTCGGGGTTCTGCAGCTCAGATTAGACAGCTGGCTGGTATGAGGGGATTGATGGCTGCACCTGACGGGTCAATTATCGAAACTCCGATTACTGCTAACTTTAGAGAGGGGTTGAACGTATTCCAATACTTTATTTCAACTCACGGAGCAAGAAAAGGTTTGGCTGATACCGCGTTAAAAACTGCGAACTCTGGATATTTGACTCGACGATTGGTCGATGTGGCGCAGGATGTTGTTATTACAGAAGATGATTGCGGTGTAGATACTGGTATTTTAATGCAACCTTTGATTGAGGGTGGAGATATTGTTGAACCACTACATGAGAGAGTATTAGGTCGAGTGGTTGCCGCTGATGTTTATATACCGAATCAAAGTGAGCCAGTTGTCAAGGCGGGAACACTTCTTGATGAAGACTGGGTAGAGCGCCTGGAAAAACAAGGTGTTGACCAGATTATGGTTCGATCGCCAATAACCTGTCAAACACGGTTTGGCTTATGTGCCAAGTGCTATGGTCGTGATCTTGCACGTGGACACCTGGTCAATACTGGAGAGGCAGTAGGTATTATTGCAGCACAGTCAATTGGTGAGCCTGGTACACAGTTGACAATGCGTACGTTCCATATTGGAGGAGCTGCATCAAGAGCAACTGCCGCGAATAACATTCAGATTAAGACAAAAGGTTTGATTCGCTTACATAATATTAAAACAGTAACCCATGAGAATAAAAATCTTGTGGCAGTCTCAAGATCAGGTGAAGTAACTATTGTTGATGAATTTGGCCGTGAAAGAGAGCGATATAAATTACCTTATGGAGCTGTAATTTCGGTACAGGATAATTCTCCGGTAGAAGCTGGACAAGTAATAGCTACCTGGGATCCGCATACACATCCAGTGATATCAGAAGTGGCTGGTAACCTAAAGTTTGTTGATTTGATTGATGGTATGACCATGAACAGACAAACTGACGAACTTACAGGCCTAAGTAATATAGTAATCATAGATGCGAAGCAACGTAGTGCCGCTGGACGAGATTTGAGGCCTATGGTGAAGTTAGTTACTGATGAAGGTGAAGATATATTCCTGGCTGGAACAAACGTCCCTGCGCAGTATTATTTGCCTGTTGACGCGATTGTAAACTTTGAGGATGGCGGGCATGTTGGTATAGGAGATGTTATTGCTCGTATTCCTCAGGAACGTTCTAAGACACGTGATATTACAGGGGGTCTGCCTAGAGTTGCTGACCTGTTTGAAGCGCGTAAACCTAAAGATTCAGCAGTAATGGCTGAAGTTTCAGGTCTGGTTAATTTTGGTAAGGAAACTAAAGGTAAAAGAAGACTGATTATTAACGTCTCTGAAGATCAATGTCATGAAGAGTTGATACCAAAATGGCGTCATATTTCAGTATTCGAAGGTGAGCATGTTGAACGCGGAGAGTTAATTGCTGAAGGTGCACTTAATCCTCATGATATATTGCGTTTGTTGGGTGTTGGTGCATTAGCAAATTACATTGTAAATGAAGTACAGGATGTATATCGATTACAAGGCGTAAAAATTAATGACAAACATATCGAAACAATAGTAAGACAAATGTTACGTAAACGAGTTATCACTTTTGCTGGGGATTCTAAATTCCTGGTAGGCGAACAGATAGAAGAAAGTGTCATGCTGCAAGAAAATGACAAACTTATTGCTGAAGGAAAACAGATTGCCAGAGGAACTCCTATTTTATTAGGTATAACCAAGGCATCTCTGGCAACAGAATCCTTTATTTCTGCTGCTTCTTTCCAAGAAACAACAAGAGTTCTAACTGAAGCTGCTGTCAGTGGTAAAATTGATGATTTACGTGGCTTAAAAGAAAACGTGATGGTTGGTCGCTTGATTCCTGCGGGAACAGGGTATACTTATCATCAAAGCCGAAAGGCAAAAAGAGCAAGGGCTGCAGCAGGTGGTGAGCATGCAACACATACTGTTACTGCAAGTGATGTTGAACACGCGTTAAGTGAAGCATTAAACGCGGATAATCATGATCATTAGTCTGGATTCAAAAACGGCAGATTTAAACTTGACAAATCTGCCGTACCTATATAGAATCCGGCCTCCTTATGCATTCGAAATATTCACAAGAGACAGATCGGAGTTAAGTACAAATGGCTACTATTAATCAGTTAGTAAGAAAGCCTCGTGTGGACGTAAAGAAAAAAAGTAACGTACCTGCACTAGAGTCATGTCCACAAAGACGCGGAGTTTGTACTCGCGTTTATACTACTACACCTAAAAAACCGAACTCAGCTATGCGTAAGGTTGCTCGTGTACGTTTAACTAATGGATTTGAAGTTTCATCATATATTGGTGGAGAAGGCCATAACTTACAGGAACACTCTGTTGTTCTAATTAGAGGTGGTCGTGTTAAAGACTTACCTGGTGTGCGTTATCACACAGTTCGAGGTAGTTTAGATACATCAGGAGTTAACGATCGGAAACAAGGTCGTTCTAAGTATGGTACAAAAAAACCAAAAGATAAAAAATAACTGATTGTAGGAAATTGAGATGCCAAGAAGACGAGAAGTACCCAAACGTGAAATATTGCCAGATCCTAAACATCATAGTGAACTGTTAGCAAAATTTATTAACGTATTAATGGTCAGCGGTAAAAAATCTACTGCTGAGAAAATAATTTACGGTGCATTAACTGTGCTTGATGAACGCGTAAAGAAAACTAAAAAATCGGATGAAGATACTGGAGAGACCGGTTCAAGCAGTAATGCTGGATCTGTTCTTCGATATTTCGAAGATGCTTTAGATAATGTGCGTCCCAGCGTAGAAGTAAGATCACGACGAGTTGGTGGTGCAACATATCAGGTACCTGTTGAAGTAAGACACGATCGAAGCATTGCTTTAGGGATGCGTTGGATTGTTCAGGCCGCTCGTTCACGTGGGGAAAAAGGCATGATGCTTCGTCTGGCCGGTGAGCTGATGGATGCTTATGAAAGTAAAGGCTCTGCAGTGAAAAAACGTGAAGACACTCATAAAATGGCCAAAGCCAACCAGGCATTTGCTCATTTTAGATGGAACTAAGAGAGAGGTAGGCCGTGTCAACTCCATTGAAACTGTATAGAAACATAGGTATTGCTGCCCACGTTGATGCAGGAAAAACAACCACTACTGAGCGCGTACTCTATTATACGGGTATGTCGCATAAGATTGGTGAAGTTCATGACGGAGCTGCAACTATGGACTGGATGGTTCAGGAGCAGGAACGCGGCATTACAATTACCTCTGCAGCAACAACATGCTATTGGTCCGGTATGGATAAGCAGTTTGAACCTCATCGAATCAATATTATCGATACTCCAGGACACGTAGACTTTATGATTGAGGTAGAACGATCGTTACGTGTGTTGGATGGTGCAATAGTTGTATTTGATTCAGTGTCAGGTGTGGAACCACAATCTGAAACTGTATGGCGCCAGGCAAATAAGTATGGTGTGCCAAGAATCGTATTTGTGAATAAAATGGATAGAATGGGTGCAAACTTCCATCGTGTAGTGACCCAAATTAAACAACGATTAGGTTCTAGTCCAGTAGTTGTTCAACTTCCCATCGGTGCTGAAGAAGAGTTCAAAGGAGTCATTGACATCATCAAAATGAAAGCGATTCATTGGGATGAAGAAAATAAAGGAATGACTTTTAAGTACTTGGATATACCTTCTGAGTTGAAAGATGAGTGCGAAGAGTATCGTGCATTAATCATCGAAGCAGCTGCAGAAGCTTCAGAAGAATTGATGGGGAAATATCTAGAAGGTGAAGAGTTCACAGAAGCAGAAATTAAAAAAGCGTTACGCTATTTAACTGTTACTAATAAAATTGTTCCTGTTTTTTGCGGGTCTGCTTTTAAAAATAAAGGGGTTCAGGCAGTTCTTGATGGAGTAATTGAGTATCTACCGTCACCAACTGATATTCCCGATATTCAAGGTATCGATGAAGACGGCAATGAAACACATCGTAAAACAAGTTATGATGCTCCGTTTTCTGCCTTGGCGTTTAAAATTGCTACAGATCCATTTGTAGGTACATTGACCTATTTCAGAGCTTATTCTGGGATTTTAAAATGTGGCGATACAATTTATAACTCGGTGAAAGGGAAAAAAGAACGCATTGGCCGACTGCTGCAAATGCACGCGAATTCCCGTGAAGAAATTAAAGAAGTTAGAGCGGGTGATATTGCCGCTGCAGTCGGACTTAAAACAGTCATGACCGGTGATACACTTTGTGATCAGGATCATGTAGTAATCCTGGAACGAATGGATTTCCCAGATCCTGTTATAGCAGTTGCTGTAGAACCAAGAACCAAAGCGGATCAGGAAAAAATGGGTATCGCTTTAGGAAAATTGGCTCAGGAAGACCCATCGTTCAGAGTACATACTGATGAAGAGTCTGGTCAGACAATTATTGAAGGAATGGGCGAGCTCCATCTTGAAATTATTGTTGATCGAATGAAAAGAGAGTTCAATGTCGATGCAAATGTTGGTAAACCGCAAGTTGCATATCGTGAAACATTGAGACAATCTGTAGAGCAAGAAGGTAAGTTTGTAAGACAATCAGGCGGGCGCGGACAGTATGGTCATGTCTGGTTGAAAATTGAACCTCAAGAACCTGGTACAGGTTATGAGTTTGTCAACGCTATTGTTGGTGGTGTTATTCCTAAGGAATATATTCCAGCTGTTGATAAAGGGGTCCAAGAACAATTACAAAATGGTGTTATTGCTGGGTATCCAGTGGTAGATGTAAAAGTAACTCTATTTGATGGTTCATTCCATGAAGTAGATTCTAGTGAAATGGCGTTCAAAATTGCTGGATCTCAGTGCTTCAAGCAAGGTGCTTTAAAAGCCAAGCCAGTTTTGCTTGAGCCTATTATGGCTGTAGAAGTCGTTACTCCTGAGGACTATATGGGCGATGTTATGGGTGACCTAAACAGACGTCGTGGATTGGTACAGGGAATGGAAGACTCTCCAGCGGGTAAAATTGTTAGGGCAGAAGTTCCACTTGCAGAGATGTTTGGTTATTCAACCGATTTACGTTCTGCTACTCAAGGAAGAGCAACGTATACGATGGAATTTTCTAAGTACGCTGAGGCACCAAATAATATTGCTGAAGCAATTATCAAGAAACAATAAAAAGTTAATGAGGTTATTGAAATGGCGAAGGAAAAATTTGAGCGTAAAAAGCCACACGTAAATGTGGGGACGATTGGTCACGTAGATCATGGTAAAACAACTTTGACAGCTGCGATTACAACAATCATGGCGAAGAAGTATGGTGGTACTGCTAAAGCGTACGATCAGATTGATGCTGCGCCAGAAGAAAGAGAACGTGGAATCACCATTTCTACAGCACACGTAGAATATGAATCTGCTAACCGTCACTATGCGCACGTGGATTGCCCAGGACACGCTGACTATGTTAAAAACATGATTACCGGTGCTGCGCAGATGGACGGAGCAATATTGGTGGTATCAGCTGCTGATGGCCCTATGCCACAAACTAGAGAACACATTTTGTTGTCTCGTCAGGTTGGTGTACCCTATATCGTCGTATACATGAACAAAGCGGACATGGTAGACGATGCCGAATTATTAGAACTGGTTGAAATGGAAGTTCGTGATCTGTTAAGCAGTTACGAGTTCCCTGGTGATGATATTCCAATTGTTGTTGGTTCAGCATTGAAAGCATTGGAAGGCGACACGAGTGAAATTGGTGTACCTTCGATTGAAAAACTGGTTGAGACACTAGATTCATACATCCCAGAACCAGTACGTAATATTGATAAATCATTCCTGTTACCGATTGAAGACGTATTCTCTATCTCTGGACGTGGAACAGTTGTTACTGGTCGTGTTGAGAGTGGAATCATTAAAGTTGGTGAAGAAGTTGAGATTGTTGGTATCCATGATACTCAGAAGACAATCTGCACGGGTGTTGAAATGTTCCGTAAACTTCTTGATGAAGGACGTGCAGGGGATAACGTAGGTGTATTGCTACGTGGAACCAAACGTGACGAAGTGGAACGTGGACAAGTATTAGCTAAACCAGGTACAATCAAGCCGCACACCAAGTTTGAAGCTGAAGTGTACGTATTGTCAAAAGAAGAAGGTGGACGACATACACCATTTTTCAATGGATATCGTCCTCAGTTCTATTTCAGAACTACCGACGTAACAGGTACTTGTGATCTTCCATCTGGAATTGAAATGGTAATGCCAGGAGATAACGTACAATTAGTTATTAACCTGCATGCACCTATTGCGATGACAGAAGGTTTACGTTTCGCAATTCGGGAAGGTGGCCGTACAGTAGGCGCCGGTGTTGTCGCTAAAATAATCGAGTAATTATAATGAGTAGCAATCAAAACATTAAAATAAGATTAAAATCCTTTGATCATCGGTTGATTGACTTGTCAACTCGAGAAATCGTTGAGACAGCTAAGCGTACAGGTGCTCAAATTCGTGGCCCTATACCTTTGCCTATCAGAAAGGAAAAATTTACTGTATTGACTTCACCGCATGTGAATAAAGATGCACGAGATCAATATGAATTACGTACTCATAAACGCCTGGTCGTTATTGTTCATCCAACTGAAAAAACAGTAGATGCATTGATGAAATTGGATCTGGCTGCAGGGGTTGATGTTCAGATAAGCCTTGATGACTAAATGTTAGGGTGAAGGATATTAAAGAGGTGTTACAATGATGATCGGTTTATTAGGCCGTAAAATCGGTATGACGCGTGTCTTTACAGCGGAAGGAGTTTCAGTTCCTGTGTCTGTTGTAGAAGTACACCCAAATCGTGTTTCTCAAGTTAAAACTGCTGATGTAGATGGTTATTCAGCGGTTCAATTAACTGGCGGAACAAAAAAAGCAAGCAAAGTAAGTAAGCCTATGGCTGGTCATTTTGCTAAAGCTGAGATTGAAGCTGGTGATATGCAAATTGAATTTCATATTGACTCAGAAGATGCCTATGCACTTGGGCAGGTTATTTCTGTGGCTGATGTATTCAGCGCAGGTCAATATGTTGATGTTTCAGGTGTTAGTAAAGGTAAAGGGTTTGCTGGTACTGTTAAACGATATAATTTCAGAACACAGGATGCAACTCACGGTAACTCCAGATCGCATCGTGTACCAGGTTCTATAGGTCAAAACCAGACTCCAGGTCGTGTATTTAAAGGCAAGAAAATGGCAGGGCATATGGGTAATGTACGTTGTACAACTCAAAGCCTGGAACTTGTTCGTGTTGACACTGAAAGAAATTTACTACTGATTAAAGGTGCTATTCCTGGCGCTCCAGGTTCACGAGTAGAAATTAAGCCTGCGACCAAAAAGCAAGCAAGAGGTGAGTGATGGAAATTACTACTATAGATACAAAAGCTCAATTACAACTCAATAAAGATGTTTTTGCATATGCATATAATGAAGGTTTAGTGCATCAAGCAGTTGTAACATATATGAATAATGCGCGAAGTGGCAACAGCGCACAAAAAACACGCTCTGAAGTTAGAGGTGGTGGAAAGAAACCATGGAACCAAAAAGGTACTGGTCGTGCAAGAGCAGGAACCATAAGAAGTCCGATTTGGAGAAGTGGTGGAGTAACTTTCGCATCAAAAAAACGAGATTACTCACAAAAACTTAATAAAAAAATGTACAAACGTGCATTACGTAGTATAATCTCCGAACTTTGTCGTACAGGCAACCTGGTAGTCGTTAGTGATTTCCAATGTGAGAGCCATAAGACTAAAGATTTCATCACTAAAATGGCTCAGATGGATATTAAAAATGCTCTGATCATTATGAATGAAGTTGGTGAAAGTGAATATTTAGGTTCTAGAAATCTAATTGACTACGATATCTGTGATGTTACAACTATAGATCCTGTTTCCTTACTCAGATTTGAAAAAGTTGTTGTTACAGAAGCTGCAATTAAAAAAATTGAGGAACAGTTACAATGAATGCTGAGAGATTGATGATGGTTCTTCGCGAGCCACATACTTCTGAAAAGGCTACTGTCATGGCCGATAAGTTTAAGCAGTTCACTTTTAAAGTATTGAAAACTGCAACTAAAACTGAAATTAAAATGGCTGTTGAGCACATATTTAATGTAAAAGTTAAGCATGTATCTGTTATCAATGTTAAGGGTAAATCAAAACGCTTTAAACAAACCAGCGGTAAAAGAAGTGACTGGAAAAAAGCATTTGTATCCCTTCACGCTGATCAAGATATTGACTTTACAGTTACCGAATAAGGCAGATTAAGATGGCACTACTAAAATCGAAACCGACTTCGCCTGGTAAACGCGGCGAAATACGTGTTGTTCATCACAATATCCATAAAGGAAAACCCCACGCAGCATTAGTTGAAAAGCTAAAGAAAACTGGTGGAAGAAATAACCAGGGTCGAATAACAGTACGACATATTGGTGGTGGACAACGTCAGAAATATAGACTTGTGGATTTCAAACGTGATAAAGATGGAATTCCAGGCCGAGTGGAGCGATTAGAGTACGATCCTAATCGGACTGCACTAATTGCACTGATTGCATACAATGATGGTGAAAAAAGATATATAATCGCCCCATCAAATCTTGAAGTGGGATCTACTGTACTTAGTGGTGCGGATTCTCCAATCAGCGTAGGAAATTGCCTTCCGCTCAAAAATATTCCAGTTGGTACTACAATACACTGCGTAGAAATGAAAGCAGGTAAAGGTGCCCAAATGTTAAGAAGCGCTGGATGTAGTGGACAGATTGTAGCTAAAGAAGGTATATATGCTACTTTGAGATTGCGTTCTGGTGAAATGCGTAAAATACATGTTTTATGCCGAGCTGTAATTGGAGAAGTAAGTAATAGCGAACACAGTTTACGTTCTTTAGGTAAAGCAGGTGCAAAACGTTGGAGAGGTGTAAGACCAACTGTTCGTGGTGTAGCTATGAACCCTGTTGATCACCCACATGGTGGTGGTGAAGGTCGTACTTCTGGTGGACGTCATCCTGTTTCTCCCTGGGGTGTTCCAACTAAAGGTTATAAAACCAGAAGTAATAAGCGTACTGATGGCTTTATTGTCAGAAGACGTAAAAAGAAATAATTATTGAGAGGATATCAAGTGGCTCGTTCTATTAGAAAAGGTCCATTTATTGACCATCATTTGATCAGCAAAGTAGAAGCTGCAATCGAATCAAAATCAAAAAAACCAATTAAAACCTGGTCTAGACGTTCAACAATCGTTCCTGAAATGATTGATTTAACTATTGCTGTGCATAACGGCAAAGATCACGTACCTGTATATATTACAGATAATATGGTTGGTCACAAACTAGGTGAGTTTGCCATGACTCGTACATTCAAAGGCCACTCTGGAGACAGAAAGGCTAAAGGCAAGTAAGAGGATATGATGGAAGTTACAGCTAAGTTAAAAGGTGCTCCTTTATCCGCTCAGAAGGGCAGATTGGTAGCCGATATGATACGTAACATGAACGTATCTGGTGCACTTGATGTCCTCAAGTTTACACCAAAAAAAGGTGCTCAATTGATGTTGAAATTATTAGAATCAGCAATTGCTAATGCTGAAAATAATAATGGAGCAGATATTGATGATCTAAAAGTAGGTATGGTATGCGTTGATGAAGCGGCGACTTTAAAACGTATTAGTCCCAGAGCTAAGGGTCGTGCAAATAGAATTTGTAAACGTACCTGCCATATCACGATTAAAGTGTCTGACGAGGAATAGCAATGGGACAAAAAGTAAACCCGATAGGCATACGCCTTGGAATTATTAAAGATTGGAACTCTAAGTGGTTCGCTGGAAAACGCTATGCTGAGTTCTTAATTCAGGACATCAAGTTACGTACTGAACTTAAGAAAAAGCTGATGGCTGCGGCAGTGAGCAAGATTTTGATAGAGCGTCCTGCAAATAATGCTGTTGTTACAATACTAACTGCCAGACCAGGAATTATAATTGGTAAGAAAGGTGGTGGTATCGAAACATTGCGTAAAGAAATTTCTGCAAAACTTGGTGTACCAGTTCATTTGAATATTGAAGAAATCAAGAAACCAGAACTCGATTCAACTCTTGTTGCTGAAGGTATAGCTCAACAGTTGGAACAACGCGTTATGTTTCGAAGAGCAATGAAGAGAGCAGTTACATCAGCTCTTAAAGCTGGTGCTAAAGGTATTAAAATCTGCGTTAGCGGACGACTTGGTGGTGCTGAAATAGCTCGTTCTGAGTGGTATAGAGAAGGTCGTGTACCATTACATACATTTAGAGCTGACATCGATTACGGTACAGCAGAATCTAAAACCACCTACGGAATTATTGGTGTTAAAGTCTGGATCTTCAAAGGCGAAATATTGCCTCAAAAGAAAAGATTATCTGACAGCGCCCAGTGAGTGAGGAATAAGTATCATGTTGCAACCAAAGCGTACTAAATACCGCAAACAGATGAAAGGCCGTAATAGAGGTTTAGCTTTACGCGGTAGTAAAATTAGTTTCGGTGAGTTTGGTCTGAAGGCATTAGAGCGTGGACGTTTAACAGCTCGTCAAATTGAAGCTGCTCGTCGAGCGATGACTCGTCATATCAAACGTGGTGGTAAAATTTGGATAAGAGTATTTCCAGATAAGCCCATTACACAAAAACCTTTAGAAGTCAGACAAGGTAAAGGTAAAGGTAGTGTTGAATATTGGGTTGCTCAAATACAACCTGGTAAGGTTTTATTTGAAATGGAAGGTGTTTCAAGAGAGCTTGCAATGGAAGCTTTCGACCTTGCCAAAGCAAAACTTCCTTTCAAAGTAATATTTGAAGAACGGACGGTAATGTAATGAAAAAAATCGATGAATTGCGCAATTTGACTCTAGAAGAATTGCAAACTGAATTGCTTTCATTACGTAAAGAACAATTTAATTTACGAATGAAAAAAGCAAGTGGCTCACTAGATAAAACACATCTCATCACTCTGGTGCGTAAGTCAGTGGCAAAAGTTAAAACAATGTTGACTGAAAAGGCAGGTAAGTGAAATGTCTACTAATAGTGAATCGAACGCCAGAACAATGGTTGGAAAAGTAGTTAGTGACAAAATGGATAAAACAATCGTAGTAATGATTGAACGTACTGTGAAGCATCCTAAGTATGGTAAAATCATGAAACGCAGAACTAAATTACATGCGCACGATGAAAATCAAGTATGTCAAATAGGTAATACTGTGAAGATCCGTGAGTCAAGACCGCTCTCTAAAACGAAAAGCTGGGTATTAGTCGAAGTAATTTCTTAATCAACTCGGTTGATATACTTTTAAAACCCTAAAAGGCCTGATATAATCAGCAACCTTTTTCTGGTCGAAATTAGAGCTGGAGAATATAATGATCCAAATGCAGACAGTGCTCGAAGTTGCTGATAATAGCGGAGCACGAAAGGTAATGTGTATTAAAGTACTTGGCGGATCACACAGACGGTATGCCCGTGTAGGTGATGTTATCAAAGTAAGTATTAAAGATGCGATACCAAGAAGTAAAGTTAAAAAGGGTGCTGTAATGAAGGCTGTTGTTGTACGTACCGCTCAAGGCGTACGTCGAGATGACGGCTCTTTAATTCGATTTGATGGAAATGCAGCTGTACTTTTGAATAACCAAAACGAGCCCATTGGAACTCGTATATTTGGCCCTGTTACTCGCGAGCTACGAGAGAAATTTATGAAAATAATTTCTCTGGCTGCTGAAGTTTTGTGAGAAGGATTAAAGTATGAAACGTATTAGATCAGGCGATGAGGTAATAGTAATCGCCGGTAAAAGTAAAGGTCATGTGGGTAAAGTCCTACGAGTAATTGGTGACTCAGTTGTTGTTGAGGGTGGGAATTTAATTAAAAAACATGTTAAACCCAATCCTCAGAAACCAGAGAATAAAGGTGGAATTATTACACGTGAGGCTCCACTACACGTTTCAAACGTTGCTCTATACAACCCTGTTACTAAAAAAGCAGATAAAGTAGGCTTTAAGTATCTTGAGAATAGCGGCGTTAGTAAAAAAGTTAGATACTTCAAATCTAACGATGAAATAATTGACCGTGTTTAATTAGGTGATTGAAATGGCGAGACTTAAAGAGTTTTACAAGAAAGACGTCGTCACAATGATGATGAAACGGTTCAACTATTCAAGTGTTATGGAAGTTCCACGAATACTAAAAATCACTCTGAATATGGGAGTAGGTGAAGCTGTTGGTGATAAGAAAGTTATGAATCATGCTGTAGAAGATATGACTCTGATTTCTGGTCAAAAACCAGTGGTTACAAAAGCAAAAAAATCACTTGCTGGATTCAAAATCAGGGAAGGTTGGCCAATTGGATGTAAAGTAACTCTTAGACGCGAACGCATGTATGAGTTTCTTGACAGACTAATTTCTGTTACTTTACCACGTGTGAGAGATTTTCGCGGACTAAATCCAAAATCTTTTGATGGAACGGGTAACTACAGTATGGGAATACACGAGCAAATCGTATTTCCAGAAATTGATTATGATAAAACAGATGGTATAAGAGGTTTAGACATTTGTATTACTACAAGTGCTAAAACAAACGAAGAAGCTAAAGCTTTATTAGAAGCATTTAATCTTCCATTGAAAGATAGAGATAGAAAATAAAAGGGTGAAATTGTGGCTAAAAAATCAATGCTTGTGCGAGAGTTAAAGCGTGGAAAACTGGTAGCAAAATACAGACAACGCAGAAACGAATTAAAACAATTGATTAAATCATCTGATGATTTCCAAGTAATAATGGAGTGTCAGGCAAAACTAGCAAAATTACCAGTTAATTCAAATCCTGTTCGTCATAGTACTCGATGCCAATGTTGTGGAAGGCCACACGCAGTCTATCGTAAATTCAGTCTGTGTAGAATTTGCCTCAGACAACAGCTTATGGTTGGCAATGTACCCGGCGGAAGAAAATCGAGCTGGTAAATTATTTTGATTGGAGAACGATTGTGAGTATGCATGATCCAGTTGCTGATATGCTGACTAGAATAAGAAATGGTCAACAAGCTAAACATCAGCAGATAACATTAGTTTCTTCTAAGTTAAAAGAAGAAATTGCTCGTGTTTTAAAAGAGGAAGGATATATTGAGAACTTCTTCGTTGAAACATTGGACAATAATCTTAAGTCCATAACTGTAAAACTGAAGTATTATCATGGTAGACCAGTTATTGAGTTGATTAAAAGAATTAGCCGACCTGGACTAAGAGTTTATAAATCTTACAAAGATTTATCATCAATCCCTGGATTTGGTGTGGCTATATTATCTACATCTAAAGGTATAATGACTCATATATCTGCTAAATCAAAAGGTGTTGGTGGCGAAGTCATTTGTGAAGTGGCTTAATTCTTGCGAGGAATGATATGTCTAGAGTAGCAAAAGCCCCTGTTGTTCATCCTGCAAATGTTGAAGTTACATTTGTTGATGGAACAATCACTGTAAAAGGGCCTAAAGGAACACTAACCCAAAAAATTAACAGGTTAGTTAGTATTACTAAAAGCAAAGAGTCTAACCAATTAGAGTTTGCTCCAGCAGCAAATGATCCAAAGGCATGGGCTCAAGCTGGAACAGCTAGAGCATTGGTAAGCAATATGGTTCACGGTGTTACTGATGGTTTTACAGTAACTCTTGAATTGGTTGGTGTCGGTTATAGAGCACAGGCCAAAGATAAATCCATTACCTTATCTCTAGGATTTTCTCATCCTATTGAATACGATTTGCCAAAAGGTGTGAGTGTTGAGACGCCAAACAATACAACTATCGTGCTGAAAGGTGTTGATAAACAAATTTTGGGACAAGTAGCTTCTGAAATCAGAGCGTTCAGACCACCTGAGCCTTATAAAGGTAAAGGAGTACGGTACGCAGGTGAAGTAATTGCTCGAAAAGAAGCTAAAAAGAAATAAGGTATAAGTTATGAATAAGCAAAACTCGCGTGATAGACGTGGATTAAAAGCAAAAGCTTTAATCCGTAAATCGGGTAGAGCAAGATTAGTTGTTTATAGAAGCGGAACGCATATCTATTCTCAAATAGTTCAAGCTGATCAACTCGGTGATAAAGTATTGGTAGTATGTTCTACTAATGATAAAGAATTACGAGCCAGTTTATCTGGAAAATGCAAAGTAGAACAAGCTACTTTAGTTGGCAAGTTACTTGGTAAACGAGCCAAAGAACAAGGCATTAGCCAAGTTGCATTTGATCGTGCTGGTTACAAATATCATGGCCGAGTGAAAGCACTTGCAGAAGGTGCTCGCGAAGCTGGATTAGATTTTTAAGGAACGATTATGGCATTCGAAGAATCACCCAAGTCAGATGGATACCAAGAAAAATTGGTATCAGTAACACGTACCGCAAAAGTTGTTAAGGGTGGACGTGTTTTTGGCTTTGCTGTTTTGGTCGTTGTTGGTGACGGAAAGGGTAAAGTTGGTTTTGGTAGAGGTAAGGCACGAGAAGTTCCAATAGCGATTCAGAAAGCTATGGATCAAGCTAAGAAAAATATGGTTTATATTCCTCTTTCTGGAACTACAATATTCCATGAAATTACCTGGAACTATGGCGCATCTAAAGTATTTATGAAGCCAGCTAGTGAAGGTACCGGAATTATTGCCGGTGGCGCAATGAGAGCAGTACTTGAAGTATTAGGAGTTCAAAATATTCTTGCAAAAAGTATTGGTTCTACTAATCCAAGTAATATTGTCCGTGCGACTATTGGTGCTTTAACAAGCATTGGTACACCAGATTACGTTGCTGCCAAACGTGGTAAAACAGTTAATGAAGTAATGGCGGGCTAATTATGGAAAAGAAAATTAAAATAACTTTGGTTAAAAGTACCATAGGTAGAAAACCGAAGCATATTCATATTGCAAAGCAGTTAGGTTTAGGTAAAACAAATTCAAGTGTATGTCATAATGACACACCAGCAATACGTGGACTTGTAAATGCAATTAATTACCTGCTGCTAGTCGAGGAGAGTGTATAATGAATCTAAATTCACTATCACCAGATCCTGGTTCAAGACCTCCAAAGAAACGTTTAGGCAGAGGTATTGGTTCTGGTCTAGGTAAAACTAGTGGTAAAGGACACAAGGGTCAAAAGGCGAGAGCTGGCGGATTCCATAAAATTAATTTTGAAGGCGGTCAAATGCCAATTCAAAGACGTCTTCCTAAAATGGGATTTAAATCTCGTATAGGTCGTACTGTCGATGAAGTGTGCCTGAGCGAACTTGCCAAATTAACTGCTGAAGTTATTGATCTAAAAGTTTTGCGTGAAGCAGGATTAATTAATAGTTCAATAAAAGATGTTAAAGTTATTCTTTCAGGTGAGTTAACTACAGCCATCAAGCTTAAGGGTTTAAGAGTCACTAAAGGTGCTCGCCAAGCTATCGAAGGCCTGGGTGGCAGTATAGAAGAGTGACTATGAAAAACCAAAAACATAATGGTAGCCAATCACGTGGTGGATTGGCCGAACTAAAATCAAGATTGATATTTGTTATTCTCGGAATTCTAGTTTATCGGTTGGGTGCACACATTCCAGTTCCTGGATTGGATCCTACCAAGTTAGCTAATTTCTTTAATGAACAACAAAATACAATATTTGGCTTATTTAATATGTTTTCTGGTGGCGCATTATCTCGTGTAACGGTATTTGCTATTGGAATAATGCCTTATATTTCTGCCTCTATTATCATTCAGCTCTTTTCTGTTGTTTCTCCTAAGTTAGAACAATTGAAAAAGGAAGGTGAGTCAGGACGTAGGAAAATAAATCAGTACACAAGATACTTAACTCTGTTGTTATCAATTTTCCAATCATTAGGTATGGCTCGATGGCTGGCGGGACAACAGATAGCACTGCAACCGGATTTTTCCTTTTACTTTACGGCAGTCGTTACATTAGTTACAGGAACAATGTTCTTAATGTGGCTCGGAGAACAGATTACTGAAAAAGGTGTAGGGAATGGTATCTCTCTAATCATTTTTTCAGGTATCGTTTCCAGTATGCCAACTGCTATTGCCTCGGTTCTTCAACAAGTTAAAGAAGGACAGATGCAGGCATTAACATTGGTAATAGTTGCTGTGGTTGTGGTTGTAGTTACTGGATTTGTAGTGTTCATGGAACGAGCGCAAAGGCGAATACGGGTAAATTACGCGCAAAGAACGCAAGGTAGAAAGGTATATGCTGCTCAAACCAGTCATTTACCTCTTAAAATCAATATGTCTGGAGTGATACCACCTATTTTTGCATCCAGTATTATATTGCTACCAGCAACTTTAGCTCAATTTTTTTCTCATAGTAAAGGTATGGGGTGGTTGTCTGATGTAGGTATGGCTCTGTCACCAGGTCAACCTTTATATTTGATTGTATATGCCCTTGCGATTCTGTTTTTTGCTTTCTTCTATGCGGCGTTAGTATTTAATCCGAAAGATACGGCAGAGAACTTAAAAAAATCTGGAGCTTATATACCAGGAATCAGACCAGGAGAACAAACAACTAAATACATTGATTCAGTTATGACTCGATTAACTCTGGTTGGAGCTTTATATCTGGTACTGGTTTGTTTATTGCCTCAGATCTTAATGTATACATGGCATGTCCCTTTTTATTTTGGTGGTACGTCATTGCTAATTATAGTTGTAGTTATTATGGATTTTGTAGCTCAGATACAAGCTCATTTAATGACCCAACAATATGATTCTTTAATGAAAAAGGCTAATTTTAAAGGTACGAAACTACCTGGTCTATTATGATTTTTATCGGAGTTCGGAATGAAAGTAAGAGCATCAGTAAAGCGAATTTGTCGCAATTGCAAAATAATTAAAAGAAGTGGCACTATACGAGTAATTTGTAAGGATGCCAGACATAAACAAAAGCAAGGTTAATATCTGCTTGATTTAATTTTATAAAAATAGTATTCTTCTGTCCCTTTCGACAGAACAAAATAACGTTCGGAGAAGCTAATGGCTCGTATTGCAGGAGTGAACATACCTGATCACAAACATGTGGTAATTGCTTTAACAGCTATATATGGTATTGGTAAAACCACATCTTTAAAATTATGTAAGGCAGTTGATGTTGATCCTTCAGCTAAAGTTTCGCAATTATCAGATGCTCAGTTAGAGTCATTAAGAATTGAAATTGCAAAAATTACTGTAGAAGGTGATTTGCGTCGTGTTGTTACAATGAACATTAAACGACTGATGGACCTTGGCTGTTATAGAGGCTTAAGGCATAGAAGAGGATTACCCTTACGCGGACAACGTACGAAAACTAATGCTCGTACTAGAAAAGGCCGTAGAAAAGGCACTAGTAATTGATTTTTCATGTAGGAAAATAAGATGGCAATAACTAAGTCAAAACAGCAAAAAGTACGAAAAAAAGCAAAACGTGTTGTATCAGATGGTATAGTTCATGTTCATGCATCTTTCAATAATACAATTGTTACCTTTACTGATAGACAAGGTAATGCATTATGTTGGGCAACATCTGGTGGATCCGGTTTTAGGGGTTCTAGAAAAAGTACGCCTTATGCTGCACAGGTTGCAACAGAACGTGCCGCAGTTGTTGCTAAAGAATATGGTATGAAATCTGTAGCAGTATTTGTTCATGGTCCTGGTCCTGGTAGAGAGTCCACTATTCGTGAATTAATATCCCAGGATTTTAAAATCGTTGAAATTACCGATGTTACTGGCATACCCCATAATGGTTGTAAGCCACCTAAAAAACGTCGTGTATAAGACTCAGGAGTAATTAATGGCTAGATATCTTGGTCCAAAATGTAAATTATCGCGACGTGAAGGTTGTGATTTATTACTAAAAAGTGGCGTACGTGATCATAAATCCAAGTGTAAATCTGAAAAGTTACCTGGACAACATGGTGATAAAAAACCACGTTTGAATGGCTACGGAATTCAGCTTAGAGAAAAACAAAAAATCAGACGATTGTATGGTGTTCTTGAAAAGCAATTCCGCAACTATTATAAAATGGCTGCTCGTCAAAAAGGTTCTACAGGTGAGAATCTGATGTCTCTTTTAGAAAGACGTCTTGATAATGTTGTATATCGTATGGGTTTTGCTAGTACGCGTGCAGAAGCTAGACAACTAGTAACTCATAAGGCAATACTTGTTAATGATAAAATAGTTAACGTACCTTCATTTTTAGTAAATCCTGGCGATGTTATAACAGTTCGTCAAAGAGCTAAAAGTCAGGGTCGGGTTCAGGCTGCTTTGGCTTTATCTGAACAACGAGCTCCTTGTGATTGGATTACTGTAGATTCTACTGCGTTTAAAGGTACTTTCTCTACAGCACCAACGTTAACTGACTTATCTTCAGACTACAACGTAAATCTTGTTGTAGAACTTTACTCTAAGTAAGCTCGGAGAAATAGCTGAATGTATACTGAAATCAATGAAATGCTAACGCCTAAAGTGCTTAAGGTACAGGCTGAGTCACCTTATAAAGCTAGAATTGTTCTAGAGCCTTTGGAGAGAGGTTTTGGTCACACCCTCGGCAATGCGTTGAGACGTATATTATTGTCATCTATGCCTGGAAGTGCCATTACTGAAGCCTCAATTGACGGTGTTCTCCATGAATACAGTACAATTGAGGGTGTTCAAGAAGATGTTGTTGATTTGTTGCTTAACCTGAAACTGGTAGCTATCAAATTAACAGTGGGTGAGGAAGTTTATCTTACACTAAATAAACAAGGTCCTTGTCAGGTTACTGCTGGTGATATTCAACTAACACACGGCCAGGAAATTGTTAATCCTGAGCTGGTGCTTGCCAATTTGAATGAAAAGGGCAAATTGAATATGACCCTGAAGGTAGAACGTGGCATTGGTTTTCATAATACTGATTCCTTTGTTAGTCACCTCGATGATGAGATTGAAAAGAAATCAGTTGGTAAGTTAAAAATTGATAATAGTTTCTCTCCTGTAAAGAAAGTTGCCTATTTTGTTGATAGTGCACGTGTCGAAAATCGTACTGATCTTGACAAGTTAACAATAGAATTAGAAACAAATGGTACAATTGACGCGGAAGAAGCAATCCGTATATCAGCAAGCATTCTTCAAAGACAACTTCATTCCTTTGTCGACATGAAGTTTGAAGAGTCACGAACTGATAATAAAGAACGCAATGATTTCGACCCTGTATTATTACGTTCTGTTGATGATTTAGAGTTAACTGTTCGTTCTGCAAATTGTTTAAAAGCAGAAAACATTCATTACATTGGCGATTTAGTTCAAAGAACTGAAAATGAGTTGTTAAAAACACCAAATCTTGGTAAGAAATCACTAACCGAAATTAAGGATGTTTTAGCTTCTCGTTCTTTATCGCTGGGAATGAAACTTGAGAATTGGCCGCCAGCAAGTCTTGGCGAGTAATATTTAGGAGTCTTTGTTATGCGTCACCGTAATTCGGGCCGTAGTTTTAGCCGTACAAGTAGCCATCGTAAAGCCATGTTTTCAAACATGTGCTGTTCTTTAATTGAGCATGAGTTGATTAAAACAACTTTACCAAAAGCAAAAGATTTACGTCGTTACATTGAACCTTTAATTACTGTTAGTAAGGCTGATTCAGTAGCATCTCGTCGTCATGCTTTTGATATTTTACGTTCTAAAGTTGCAGTGGGTAAACTGTTTAACGATTTAGGACCACGTTTTGTCGAAAGACCAGGTGGTTATGTACGTATAATCAAATGTGGTTTCAGAGAAGGTGATAATGCCCCAATGGCTATTGTAGAGTTATTAGATAGACCAGTGGCAAATGCTGAAGCAGATGAATAATTTTTAATATAGCTTCAGGAACCCGCTTTAAGCGGGTTTTTTTTTGCATCCTGTAACCCTCTAAAGAGGCATATTTTCTATTGTGGTATAACCGCGTTGACAGGTATTGATCAGGTGAATGTACCTAAATGCTTTAATAAAATAGTACCTTTATACCTCTAAATTTTCCTATTAAATTTATTCAATTCTCGAAGGATGTATCGCGTGTAATTCCGATTGCTCACATCAAAATGGGTGAGGATATGTTCTTCACGTATCACTTTGTCCGTTTGATAAGGAACAAACCAATATTGTTCCTCTATGGAGGCGGATTGTAGATTTCTGTGTTCTAAATATTGCTCTTACTTTTCATACTATTCATAGTAAATTACACACAGGTCATCCCAGATGGGGGAATTTTCTTGGATATCATTGATTCCTGATCAGTTGAATGAACTTACTTCAATACACTTGCGATTTGCACATTGAATTATAAATCCATTAAATGCATCATATATACAGAATATGATTCACACCGGACACTTATTAATAGCCTCGATAAAGAATTATGTTCTCTAGTGAATTCAAAACCTGAAGTTAATCCGCCATTAACAAATGAGTACAGTATTACTTTAGGTATAATTGATAATGTTGGGCAAATAACTCAAATATTGTTCTCATGCTGTAATGCGACGTGTTATTAATTTGAGTTTCGTATTAAATCAGTATTTTGAACGTCGTTTCAGGATGAGATGAATACTCTGAATAAATTTGACAAATTTCCCTTAGCTTCTCCAGATAGTGCGGTGAAGCTAAGGAAATTACGTAGGATTATTACTTAAGATTTGTTGTGGGAATTTCGTGTTGTTTTTCAGAAACTTCCTTCACAAAATGCTCACCATGGCTTGGTTTAAAGAATTGAGGTGCTTGCCCCGTAACCATGCGATAGAATCCAACACCGCTAACTAGTAGAGCAATAATTCGAGTACAATCTCTTATAAATCTTTGCCATAGTGGATCGCGATGTTCTTTAATTTTTTCCTTATTTTCTACTAATTTACTATTGAATGCCGCTAATTGCTGAGAGGGTAACTTTTCATTATCTTCCAGGCAGACAATAAGGGCTTGTACCGCAGCTTTTTTTGCATTCAACAATTCATTTTTATCTTTAGATTTATTCAAATGACTCATATAATCTTTCGAAACTTTCAGCAATGAGTCAATCGTAACCATTGCAGCTCTTTCTTCAGGACTTTGAAGTGCTTTTACATAATTTTTTAATTGTAAATTTTCTTCTTGAAGTACTGCAGTTTGGTTTATTTCATTTTGATGGGCTAATTCGTCTTCTAGTCCTTTAATCCTTAAACCCGCCACACTCAGTTTATTCCTTTCTTCTTTTAGTTCTGCGGTAATGGATGCAATATCTTGTTTTGCAGCCTCCAGAGATGATTGTTCTTTTTCTATTGATGCTTGGAGTAGCTCCAAATTTTCCCTCTGACTTTCGATTGTCTCTTTCAGATGGAGTATATCTCGTTCGGATTGATTTAATGGCCCCATAAGAAGTGAATTCTGACGTTGAGTTTTTTCAAGTTCTTCTTTTACTCGTAATAATTCACTGTTCAATTGTTCCACTGAGCTATTGGCTGTTTGCAGTTTTTCAATTTCAGTCTTAAGTTGGTCTTGTAGAACAGAGATCTGTTGTTTAAGGTCAGTAATCTGAAGTTGAAACTCTTCATTTGATTGAACAGCGCTTTGCAACGTTTGATTGGTTTTTGCTTCTCGCTCTCCAATTTCAACAAGCAGCTGTTCTTTTTCACGGAGTTGTAGAATTAATGATTGATTTAACTCTGCTTGTTTTTGAATATTAAGTATTTCTAGACCAAGCTGTTCGGATATTGATTGAAGTTCGCTCTTTAAATCCTTTACTTCTAAAAGTAAAGAAGCTTGTTGGCGGGTAGCTTCATCAAGTTGTTTTGTTCTTTGATCTAGATCTTTCTTCGCTGCAAGAAAATTTGTTTCCAATTGGTCAACATTGGCGAACTTATGGATGAATAGATAAAATTCCTCGTTAAGTTCTTCAGGTTTAGTTTCCAACGCATCGGGCATTTTATTTAAGATTTTGCTGGCATTAGTAAGCAGTATTAACTGTTGTTGTTTAATAATATGAAATAGATGTTCTTTAAATTTCTCAAAGGGAATCTCTCTCGCATTTGCTCCTATAATGGGTAAAACGCTTGACCAACGTTCCACGAGCATATTTTTATCGCACCAAGTCTCTAATCCATTGATTTGTTCTATAAGTAAATCAAGGTCTGCAAGCAGTTTTTGGGTGCCCATGAGCCATGAGATGGGGGTTTCTTCAGTATCTTCAGGACTGTTTGGATCGGTTTGATTTTTTAGTACAGCTTCTGCATCGCGAGATAGCTTATATGCCATTGAAAACAGAGATTGTTGATGTTGAAGCATGGTTAACGTTAAATCTCTGCTTATTGCCCCAATAAAGTTTGAAGCCAATTTAGCAATTCTCGGATCTATTCCGGTCGTACCAGTGGCTGCTTCTTGAAGAGTATCAAAAGTGTTGGCAACACATGATCTGCATTCTAATCGTTCTTGATCTGATAAATGATTTCTCAAATAGGTCTGAGTGACTGTATTGACTAAATAGGATAAAGATTCTTGTACCAGAGGATAATTGCTTTCTTCCATCAGAAGCCGTGAGATCATATGGGTTTGATCTGACACGGATTGTGTTAAATCTACTGGTTTAAATGCATATTCAATATTGTCTTTAATCCATTTAACCTGTTGTACCAAATTCAACTCGAAAAAGTTGGACATTTTTAATTTGTTTGTCATCCATAATTTAACGTGTTGAAGATTTAGAAAGGTTTTTCCATCACCGTGTGCATCAAGATCCGTAATAGGTGTATTTCCTCGTTGACGGAAGTGGACCTGACGTTGCGCCATATAGCGACCCAATCCCGTATAGTTTCGGGTTGCAAGCCATTCAAACGCAGGGTAGTTTTCCTGAATTTTCTGGTAGTTATCGAGGAGTTGCATATTGCGATCTGTTGAATTTGCTGGAAGATATGCATTAGTCACAGCATCTAGTTCTGGATGTCCTAAATCAATTGCATTATCCAATTGAACACCGTTAGGGAACATAAAATCGAGCCATCGTCTTAGTACAAGATCCTGAACACCAGAAAGATCCCTATTTTTTAATGTATCAGGAACTGGGTAACCATTATGATCGAATTGGTTACCGTCCCCAGTTCCATGACAACCTGGGATGATTTCATAGGGCATACCCAATGGAATAATTGGTTTAAAACAATTGGAAGTTTCATGTTTTTGCACAAATTCGTGCTTTTGCACTACGAAATCAGGGAGGGTGTAGAAACTTTCTTCTTGCCATCCAATTCGAACTATTTTGCCAAAATTACCACCAGGCACGGGATCCAGAACAAAGAGTTTAACTTGCAAGGCTTTCAGTTTATTTAAGAGATTTAATTTAAGCTCTTGCTCATCATCCAGCTTTTCATTCGTGACTAATCCAGTTAGTGCTTTGCGTGTATAGCTGGGATCATTGATTAGAGCAAGGCCTGGGACACTTTTACTGTCACTTATAATGGCTGCAAAAGATCGGCGCTCCGATGGATTTTCAATTTTTAAGTCTCTTTCTAGAGCTTCACGGACTCGTGCTAGTTCATGAGTTAATACAATAGACTCTACTCCTCCGCGGCTAAATCCGGAAATATTTAATTGGGTTTTACCTGCGGCAACAGCTCCAAGAGCTAACATGAGAGCCTTTGCTAATCTATCTCCTACTTCATATCCAGGTGTATCCGCACCATTAATAACGTCAACTGAATCTGAATGATAGGAGTGGGCATAATTGGGGGACTTGGGGAGGTGCGAGTCAGGAAATTTTATTGTGGACTCTTGTTCACCAAGTAACCCGGTCATAAGCTGGGCAGTGTAAGAAAATGTTTCGCCACGTATGTATGATTTGTTTATACTTGGATCAGTTGGTCGGTCAACATAATTAACAGCAGTACCTAATAGGAATAAATGGTGTTCTAGTCCAGTCACATCACTTGGATTTCGTAATTTTGTAATAAGATCTTTGAAGTAGTAAGTCATTAAATTGTTCCTGAAATAAACAAATTCTGTCTGATAGTTTAATCCATTAAGCTTAAGAGAATATTATCAAATTAAAGCATAGTGTTTTTTTTATGAACTTGAATGGCGCAATCTTTGCTCATGTGTCTGCAATGTTGCGTAGGGAGTGCGGAAGTGTTTGAATTGATTTAGTTTTATTGCATTTGTATCCTGATGAGCGTTTGGTGAGGAAATACTATTTTAAATGAAAAATGCATTCTAACCCGCAGCGCCCTCGTTACGGGTTAGGAGTCAAATTAGAAAGGAATATCATCATCTAGTTCATCAAAAGCATCTTGAGCTGCTTGAGCAGGTTGTTGTCTATTGGCACTTGGGTATTGGGTTGGGGCAGATTGTTGTTGTGCTTGAGCTTGTGGCATGTCTTCATAAGACGAAGCACTGCTACCTTTACTGTCAAGCATTTGAATATCAGAAGCAATAATTTCTGTTGTGTATCGGTCCTGACCTTGCTGATCTTGCCACTTACGGGTACGCAAACTGCCTTCTACATAGAGTTTTGAACCTTTACGAACGTATTCACCAGCTATTTCACCTAAGCGATTAAAACAAACCACACGGTGCCATTCTGTTCTATCTTGTTTCTCACCCGTTGTTTTGTCTTTCCAGGATTCACTGGTAGCAACAGATAATGTAGTTACCGCATTTCCGTTTGGTAAATAACGAACCTCAGGATCAACCCCTACATTACCAACCAAGATGACTTTGTTTATTCCTCTTGCCATTTTTTAATCTCCTGTATGCGAAAGTTAGAGAGAAAGATTATACCTAAATTAAGAGGTATTGCGTAGCAACTGATTTAAATTAAACCGATCTGTTCTGAATCGATGAGAGTATTTGCTCAGCAGTACCCGGTTGATATTGATCTTTGTCTATACGAACATAAATCACTTGCTCTTCTTGTGAAATAACGGCTTCTTTAATTCCCTTTACTTGTAACAATTCATTGACTAGAGAATCATTAGTGTCAATTTGAGGTGAGTAATGCAGTATCAGGGTAGACACATATACATCAGGTTTCATATAAATGGCTACACTCAGCCAAATAATACCCAGAAGGGCATTAATTATAAATATACCCTGACTGCTATGCCATTGGTACAAAATACCAGCAAGGGAGCCGCCGACAAAAATTCCTAAAAATTGGCTTGTAGAATATATACCCATAGCAGTACCTTTGCTGTTGGGATTTGCCTGTTTCGATATGAGTGAGGGTAACGTTGCTTCCAGGATATTAAACGCGATGAAATAAACAAACATCAATAGGCAAAGGCTATACCAATCCTGGCAAGTCAGAGCCAGGAGAAATTGCGCGGCAGTTGAAAACAGAACTGACAATACAAACACTGTTTTCATTAATTTTTTCTTTTCAGCCATGACAATAAAAGGAATCATGAGTACGAATGAAAATAACATCAAGGGTAAATAAAAATGCCATTGTTGGGTTAAATGCCCTTGTTTGATATGGTGGCTCAGTAAAATAGGTATAGCAAAAAATGTTGAAGTTAAAATAAAATGTTGGCAGAAAATACCCACATTGAGTCTTTGCAAATGCCGGTTACTGATGACTGGTTTAAATAAAGAAAGATTCGCTTCACTGTCTGCGTGAAAACATTCTTTAGCCGGGTTGGGTATAACCACATGAAGGAGGATAATACCGAAAATTGCCAAAACCGCAGTGAGATAAAAGATGCCTGAAAGTCCAGAGTAGTGTGACAGAGCGGGGCTGATAACCATAGCCAGACTAAAGGAAATACCAATGGTCATGCCAATTACGGCCATTCCTTTTGTTCGTTGTTCATCTGGGGTCAAATCAGCTAAAAGGGCAATGAGTACACTACCTACTGCACCAGTTCCCTGCAGTGTTCGCGCGAGAATCATACCATATATAGACTCTGTCATGGCTCCAAGTAAACTGCCCAGAGTGAATAGTAATAAGCCGACAGTTATCATTGGCTTTCTGCCAATCTTGTCTGAAAGCATACCAAAAGGCATTTGCAGTAAGCCCTGAGTTAATCCATAACCACCTAATGCCAGGCCAATGAGCATTGGTGTTGCGCCCTGAAGTTTCTCAGCATAAACAGAAAATACCGGTATAAGCAGGAATAAACCTAACATTCGGAAAGAAAAAATGGCGGCAATTGGAAAAACTGTTTTTGACCAGGAATACTTCATTGATACGATTAATTAATATAGTGGTGTGCAGATGGTACAAAGTTAAGGCTTTAGAAACAAGGTATTTTACTATTCCAATACGTATTAGGCCATTGACAGATTTTAAGAATCCCGGTAGTTTGGTGCCTTTTTATACTAGAGGATAACTCTATGAGTTCAGTATTTGCAGGAAAAGTGGCGTTAATTACTGGTGGAGCAAGGGGCATAGGGAAGGCGACTGCCCTAAAATTGGCTCAGGCAGGAAGTGATATCGCTATCGTTTACTACAACAGCTCCGATGAGGCTCAAGCTCTGGTCCAGGAAATACAGCATTTAGGGCGCAAAGCCGTCGCGCTTCAGGCCAATGTTGCAGATCACCAATCGGTTAAAGAACTGTTTGGTCAATTCAAAGAACATTTTAATCATCTTGATTTTCTCATCAGCAATGCGGCCAGCGGGGTATTAAAGCCTGCATTAAAAATGTCGACCAAGCATTGGCGTTGGTGTATGGAAACCAATGCTCTAGCGTTAAATCATCTAGTGAGCGAAGGTCGTGAATTGATGCCTAAAAACAGCAGGGTTGTCGCTTTATCCAGTCTTGGCGCCTCCCGGGCAATACCCAATTATGCGTTTATTGGTGCATCCAAAGCTGCTCTTGAGGCGTTAGTCCGTTCATTAAGTTTGGAGCTGGCTGTTTTTGGCATTACGGTGAATACTGTTTCTGCTGGAGTTGTTGATACTGATGCATTAAAACATTTCCCTAACAGAGAACAGTTGCTTGACGAATATCAGTCTCATGCTCTTGCTGACAGGCCATTGACTCCTCAAGATGTGGCTAATGCGGTGTATCTTCTGTGTTTACCCGAAGCGTCTATGATCAATGCTCATACCTTGTTTGTAGATGCAGGGTACAGTCAGGTTGGATAGAGCATCATTATATATAGATGAATAATGAACTTTTTATGATATAATTTCTAGCTTTGTGAACTTGGTTAGCACTGGGGAAGAATTATGAATGTAGCTGGCGTTTACCCTAAAGTTAGGGAAATTATTGCTGATGTATTAGTTATTGATGCTGAGGAAGTCTCTTTAAATAGTCGATTAATTACAGACTTGGGTGCAGAGTCCATTGATTTCCTTGATTTGGTTTTTCAATTGGAAAAAGAATTTAAAATTAAAATTCCTCGTGGACAACTGGAAAAAAATGCGCGTGGTGCACTGGCTGAAGATGAGTTTGAGAAGGGCGGTACATTGACTCCTGCAGGACTGGAGGCATTAAAAAATTATTTAAGTGAAGTCCCTTCAGACCAATTTAAAGCAAATATGAAAGTTAATGAAATTCCCATGCTGTTTACAGTAGAAACATTTTGTAAATTGGTCGTTGCTGCGGTGGGTCAACAACAAAACGCGGAAACTGTTGCCTGATGCGTTTTTTATTCGTTGATAAAATTGTGCATATATCTCCCGGCGAATGGGTTGGGGGGATTAAACACATCACCAGAGACGATGCCTATGTAACCCTTGATGAGCAAGGAAAAACGTGTTTTATTCCTTCATTAATCGGTGAAACTCTTGGGCAGTTAGCTGCCTGGAATGTGATGCAACATAATGATTTTACTTTAAGGCCCGTTGCAGGTGTTGTTGCCAGTGCTCGCCTTCATCGCCCTGCATATGTGGGCGAAACTCTGCTGCTCGAGTCTCATATAGATTCTCTGGATGACAGGGCAGTTCAATATCATAGTGTTGCGCGAGTAGGCGAAGAGCTGGTCTTTAGTATTGAAGGCGCTTTAGGTCCTTTACTGCCGATGGCTGATTTTATTGATGCAGAACTGATTAGACAGCAATTTACTGAAATATTTCATCCGTCAGACTGGGCCGAAGTGTGCCGCAAGAATTCTGCAGTAGACGTTGACGAACCGATTACTCTTGGGCCGACCATAGCGCCTATGGTATTTGATCGGATCATGTCAAGTGAAGCGGGTGTCAGTATTGTGGCAGAAAAAAAAATTTCTTTAGCTGCTCCATATTTCCCCGATCATTTTCCTAAGAAACCTGTCTTACCTATGACGGTCTTGTTGGAATGTAAATTAAATCTGGCGCGTGAATTTATTGTGCGAGCAGGACTTCCAATACAATATCAAGTCAGTGAGTTGCGTAAAATTAAAATGAGTGATTTTGTTCAGCCAGGTGATGTTGTGGTGTGTCATGTGAAAATAAAACAACAAACTGACGAAGAAATTATTCTGACTTATCGCAGTGAAGTAGATGGTAAGCGGGTATGTGTTGTGGATGTAGTGCTTATACCTAAAGGTTGATAACATGAATAAAAGACGAGTTGCAATAACAGGGTTAGGTGCAGTTTCACCTATAGGGCATGATGTTCATTCCACCTGGAACAATTTAATTGCCGGGCAATCTGGGATAGGTGAAATCAAGCAGTTCGATGCCAGCGCTTTTCCAACCTATATTGCCGCAGAAGTGAAAAATTTCATTCCCAATCCATCTGTTAAGGGCAAACATACACGTTTTGCGATGTCTTTTACTCATTATGCTTTGGAAGCAGCACGTCAGGCATTTGAAGATGCTGCTGTATTGCCAACCCAACAGAACTCTTCTCGATGGGGTGTTGTGACGGGTAGTGGTATGATGACCGCTGAGTTTGATTATTTGAAGCGGTTTCAAAAAGTGTGTGCTGTGAACGGTGAAACCGATTGGAGCGCTCTTCAGGCCAATTCCAGGGAGTTTTATAAATTAACCGATTTTGGCAAAACCACTTCTAACTCAGGATTGTCGTTACTTATCCAGCATTTTGGTATCACGGGTTATGCATCATCAGTACATACCGCTTGTGCCTCAGGTGGACAAGCTTTAGGTTTGGCCATGCAGGTTATTCGTCGTGGTGAAGCTGATTTTATGTTGGCAGGTGGATTTGATTCCATGATTAATCCATTGGGTCTCTCCAGTTTTTGTTTGTTGGGTGCTTTATCTACTTATAATGATACGCCTCATACCGCCAGCCGGCCGTTTGATGCAACTCGTAATGGTTTTGTCCTGGGTGAAGGTGCTGCTTTTTTAATACTCGAAGAGTGGGAAAAAGCAAAAGCACGAGGCGCTCGTATTTATGCTGAATTAGCTGGCGAAGGTAATTCATTAAGTTCTTACCGAATTACTGATTCTCATCCAAACGGCGATGGCGCAATTCAGGCCATTGAGCGTGCTCTTAAAGATGCAGGGGTTCAAGCTCGTGATGTGGATTATATAAATGCTCATGGTACTTCAACCAAAATGAATGATCTCAGTGAAACCAATGCAATTAAGGCAGTATTTGGAGATCGAATTGCTACTTTACCAACGAGTTCTACCAAGAGCCAGACTGGTCATTTGATAGCTGCTGCAGGTGCTCTTGAAGCGGTTTTATCAGTAAAATCGATAGAGCAGGCGCAAATTCCTAAAACGGCTAATTTAACTAACCCTGATCCAGAATGTGATTTGGATTATGTTACAGAAGGACCTCGTGAAAAGTCTCTGGGTGTTGTTTTATCCAATTCTTTCGGTTTTGGTGGTTCAAATAGTTGCCTGTTGTTCAAGCATCCTGAGTTTGAAGGAGCACGTAAATGAGCGATTTAAACAGAGTATTTATTACAGGACGAAGTGCTTTAACTGCTTCAGGAAATACTGCTGCGGATACCTGGCAGGCAATTCTTTCAGGTGATAGTGGAATAGATGAAATTAAATATTGGGATTTATCCCAATGGTCACATCGCTTGGGCGGTGAATTGAAAGAGTTTCAACCGGCCAAAATGTTGCCCGATCGAAAATTGATAAAAGTTATCTCCCGTCAGGATGTTATGGGCATTAATGCTGCTGTGCAAGCTGTAGAACACAGTCAAATGCTTAGCTATCGTGATGCTCTCGATTCAGCTGAATTATTTAATGAGCAAACTGCTGTATATGTCGGCTCACCAGGAAATAAATATTTCCAACAATATGATTTTTTGCCATTATTAGCTAAAACTCAAGATGACATGCAAAGCTTTGCAAAGCAGTTGTTTGATGAGGTACATCCTATGTGGTTGTTACGGATTTTACCTAATAATGTGCTTGCATATACTGGCATAACCTATGGTTTTAAAGGACCAAACCATAATGTTACCAACCATGCAGTGGGAGGCACGCAAGCCATATTGGAAGCTTATCATGCCATACGAAGTGGTCAGGCGGACAGAGCTGTAGTTGTTGCTTATGATATGGGGGTTGAACCACAATCTTTGTTTTATTATGAGAAATTGGGTGTAGTAAGTAATCGACATTTAAAACCCTTTGATGATGAGCATGATGGAACGTTGTTGGCAGAAGGAGCCGCAGCGCTTGTTCTGGAAAGTGAAGCCAGTGTCCGTGCTCGTTCTGCAACGTGTTACGGTGAAATTCTTGGTGGTCTATCTGCCAGTGAAGCTACGGGGTTGTTTTCCATAGAATCTGATGGGCAACATTTAACGACGTTAATGGAGCGAACACTGGAAGCAGCCGAAATAGAACGGGAAAATATTGGATTAATCGTTGCCCATGGAAATGGTAATAGCAAATCTGATGATAGTGAAGCTCAATCAATTAGAACCGTTTTTGCTGATCATCACGTCCCTGTCACTGCGTTTAAATGGTCTATGGGACACACCTTATGCGCTTCAGGTGTATTGGATGCGGTACTGACAACTTATGCCTTGGAATCTCGTTGTGCCCCAGGTATCGCCAATTTGGAACAGGTTGCGCCCAACTGTGAGGGATTATCTTTAAGTGCAGGTCATCAGAAGATACAAGCTAATTCATCTGCGTTGATGATTAATAGAGGTTTTGCCAGTATGAACGCCTGTTTGGTGATTAAATCCTGTGACTGAATTAGAACAACAAATCCAATCATTACCGATTAGTCTGGCTGGAAAATTTATTTACAGATTTTTGCCATACCGAAAGCGATTAGTCTTGGCAAATATTAATCAGGTCTATTCTAATCAAATCAGTGACGCTCAAAAAATACATTTAGCAAAAGCCTACTATTCACACATCGCCACATCATTAAAAGAAGCGTTGCAATTGCGATTTATGAGTGAAAAAAAGCTGCGTAATCAGGTACAAGTCATTGGTCACGAAAAAATGTTGGCAGTGGTTGCCCAGCAAAAAGGGGTATTAGTTGTAACAGGCCATTTTGGGAATTGGGAGTTTGCACCTTTAGGTGGGGTACTAAGTTTTAAGGAATTTCAAGGGCAATTTCATTTTATCAGGCGTACTTTAAGGTTTAAATTTATTGAGCGCTTATTGTTTAAAAATTATTATAAAGTCGGTTTAAACGTTATTCCTAAAAAGAATTCCCTCGAGCAAGTCTGTGTAGCCCTGGAAAAAAATCATGCAGTAATTTTTGTGCTGGATCAACATGCGTCTCTGGCTAATAGAGATGGAATCGCAGTAGAGTTTTTTGGTAAAAAAGCAGGAACTTATAGAAGTTTGGCTACGTTATCACGCCATACCGGTGTGCCAGTAATTCCAGCAGCAGGGTATCGTTTGCCTAATGGCAAGCATGTTCTGGAGTTTCATGATCCCATTCCCTGGGAAGATCATGATTCTACGCAAGAAGCCCTTTATCAAAATACGTTGAAATATAATCAGGCTTTAGAAAAAATTATTTTGGCTCATCCTGAGCAATGGAACTGGCTGCACCGCCGTTGGAAACTCTCCTGAACGGGGGGCTTTGGCACATCTTGAACGAAAGGGAACTTAAAAAAATGCTCATGTACCTGATGTACACTCCGCTTTTTTTAAGTTCCCTTTCGTTCAACCTGCACTCAAATCCCCCCGTTCAGTGCCGGGACTGTTTTGGGTAAGACAGTTAAAAAATGCTCATGTACCTGATGGGCCCTCCGCTTTTTTAAGTCCCCTTTCGTTCAACCTGCACTCAAATCCCCCCGTTCAGTGCAGGGATTGTTTTGGGTAAGCCAGTTAAAAAATGTTCATGTACCTGATGGGCACTCCGCTTTTTTAAGTCCCCTTTCGTTCAACCTGCACTCAAATCCCCCGTCCAGTGCGGGGATTGTTTTGGGTAAGCCAGTTAAAAAATACTCATGTACCTGATGTACATTCCGCTTAGTGATGGGGCGTGCGCGTCCGCCTCTCGTCCCTTAGTTGTTTCAGGGCTATAAAAAGCCGATCAATCTCATCGTCATTAGTAAAATTTAAGATGGTTGTTTGTTTTTCGACCCTTAATATTTTGTAGCTTATATTGATAGAAAACCGATTAATTGAGATTTCAATAACTCCTTGTTTTGGCAGTAGGCTATTATTTGTTAAGCGTACTCCGGAGGCTGATATATCTATGACTTCAAAAGATAGATTTGCGATTTTAGCCAGAATTTCGCCTTTATTATTTATTCTGAAAAACGTTCGCCGCTCATCCATTTTACTTGCCAAATCATGGTGTTAATTTTTAATTGTAGGTTCGTCTTGAGGCAAACGTCAAGCTGCATGAGTGTATCATGGCCAAATCATTGATGGTTTATGATGTGTTACAGTATAAAAAAGCCCAGCAATGCGCTACTGGGCAAGGGTATTATAAAGACAAGGATTGAGTCGCCAGTGTGTTGGAGGGCGTATTGTCTGATGGAACACTATTAGAATTGGGCGCAAAAAAACTGCCGACATTACCTTTTGTCCAGTTCCAGGCGTCAGTTACTAAACTAGAAACTTTATCCAAGGTAATCGGTTCAGACGTACTAATAGAAGAGTTCCTTTTCGATAACTCCGTCTCCGCTTTAAGTTCTGGCAAAATGACACTAAATTCATCCACTATCGATTCTAAATTCGAGCTATTATGAATAAGTTGCGAATAGGATGAATCTTCATTTATTTGTTTGATGAGTAACTCCAAATCCTGTGGAGACCCCATAATCAGCATAAGCTCCAAAAGACGATACCGATTGGCATTAAGAACCTGATGATTTTTACTCAGCCAGGATTCTATCCCTTTATTATGTTGACTGTCTAATAACAGTTCATGAAACAACAGATTGATACGGGCTCTTAAATTCAGTTCTTCGTGAGCGTCCGTATTAAACGGATTTTTGCTCATATCTTCTATTAATTCATCAAGTTTTTGTAAAGAACATTGTTTTTCAAGGTTCTTTAGGAGACTGGGAAGTTTATAATCTGGTGTTTTAATAATGGTTCTATTTTCCTGTTCTAAGACTACTCGCTCCTCATCTGTATCCATTGGTTTACTCCATGAGGGAGCAACATACATCGGCAAGTTGGGGGAAAAGAAGCCTGTCCAACCGTTTATCCAGCAACGTTTAATACGCTGTATCAACAGAGCGAAAAAACCTTTATCTTCACTAAACGACAATTCCTGTTTGGCTTCAGAATAAGCTTTGGTTGCAATTTGAATAAGCTGTTCGTCTTTTTTGGGATCTAATTTTTTTAGCGCATCCGTGCATATCTCCATTACCAGTATATAATTTGGAACTCCTCCTTTTAAACCAAAATGCTGCAGGGTTCTTTGGGCATCGTATTTGAACATCCAGTAGCTTATGTTTTCATCATATAATTCCGGGTATTGTAAAAATGAGGTATATATTGCCTCTCTTACAGATTTGTTGACTTCAGGACGAATCATTAAAATTGCCGTATGATATATCGTTTTACGACGTGATTCGGAACAGCCTTCCTGCACATAATATCCCAGATAATTTCTAATGGTTTTACAAATCGTCTCCGTTTTCCCTTTAAAATGTAATAAAAAATAATCAAAAGCCTTGGTTGATTTTTCTTTTTTTGCTAACAGCTGAATTAGTGGATTTTCCGGAATGGTATTGTGTTCATCCATAGATTGAGGTTCTTGCTGCTCAGCTGGATGAATCCATCGGATAATGCCTCCTTTTTCTTCTTCTTTTTGAGGCAATGGCGGTCTTAATTGAATCAATTGAGTCATATTGTGAATGATTAATGTGCCCTCCTTATAAAATAGTTGGGTATCACCCGATTGAGCCTTGAGCCTTAAATAATAATTGGTGAGGTAACCTGTTTTATTTGTTATATCACTAAATTCTGTGCTGCCGTTTAAATGCATTAATAATTGGATGGTTTCCACGGATAGTGGTACAGGTTTTGATAATAATTTTTTTGCCAAAAGTTTGATATAACTCACATAATGGTCGTGATTTTTGCCATTGAGGTAGTGGTTAATTGCTGTTTTAAGATGCTTTTCTTGTTCATTTTCATGTAATAGTTTGAACCTTGGGTTGTATAAATCCAGGTGCTCTAGCATACAGTTGATTAAGGTTTCCTTTTTTTGATGATCCATCTTGTGTATTTCGGTTAGTACATGTGAGTCAACCAGTTTGCTAAGATGAGCCAGGATATAGTATGCATTGGGCATTAACGCATAATGATTCATCCAATACTGGATCACACCGGGATTTGGATATTGACCTAGAAGCTCATTAATTTGATCTTCGTTTAAAAGATGAAAATGTGGTATTGAACACAGAATACTGATTGCAGCCTCTGGCTGGAGCCTTTTGATTTGCTCTATAGTTAGGTGAGTGATATCCAGCTGATGTATCAGCGGATTGAGTCGCGATGGAGTGTGGGATTCATTATTGGTTAATCTGTTCAGTATGGAATTACCCATAAGGTTATTTAAGTATTCCTCCATGCTTAACAGATGAGTAATTAACAAGGATTTTACCAATTTATCCTGAGTACTATGAATTAATTCAATAATTTCATGATGTGTATATTGGTTGATTTGTAACGTGTTGATAAATGCGTTTTGAGCTTCTTGAGTTTCAGTGATTGATGTTTGATATTGCGTCGTATTTATCAGTATTTTCATTAGATTAAATTTGATATCGGCATTACTTTGCATGTTCATCCTCCTTGACCATAAATTCACTGAAGTTTGGCTTAAACTCATGCCTGAGAATTTATCTCGATATCAGTAATGGTTTTCAATTCCGTGGATTATCCAGCCTTCAGTTCACTGATTCGGAACAGCTGGATTTGCTCAGCATAACTGTTTGAAAAAAAAATTCAATAGCTGTCTTATTTTTGTGAACATTGTTATTAAAACAGCTTGCCTTCGTAAACAAAAGTGGCTGGACCTGTGAGAGTAATATGATCATTAATATGAGGCCAATCAATGATTAAATTTCCTCCGGGGAGCGATACGGTGATTTGATCCGAGAGACCATAGAATAAACGACCTATTGCAGCTGCTGCAACAGCACCGCTACCGCAGGCTTGTGTTTCTCCACAACCTCTTTCATAAACCCTTAGGTTAATGTGATCTTTATTTAAAATGTGCATGAAGCCAGTATTGGTTTGTTCTGGAAAACGAGGATGGGTACTGATTTGTCTACCTAGTTCGAGCACTGGGGCTGATTCTAAATTGTGTACCAAAAGTACTGCATGAGGATTCCCAACGCTAATGGCATGAAGAGGAACAGCAGTGTGCTGATCCAGCTCCAGTGAATATTCGTCTGATTGATGATCTGCCAGGAATGGAATATCTTTGGGCGCCAGTTTGGGTTTACCCATGTCTACACTGACACTATTATCATCATTAATGACTAACTCCATAGTAGTGGATTCAGTAGCCACTGTCATTTTACTTTTTGAAGTTAAACCGTAATATTTGGCAAACAGTGCAAGACACCGTGCACCATTACCACATTGTCCAACTTCTTGCCCATTGGCATTAAAAATACGATAAGTAAAATCCACTCCTTCAGTTTTCGCTGGTTCAATTAGCAGACATTGGTCAAAGCCTATTCCAGTGTTACGATGAGCCAATAAGGCTATTTGCTGCGGGAGCAGGTTTATTTTTTGATTGACACCATCAATCACCATAAAATCATTACCTAAACCATGCATTTTTGTAAATTGAATATTCATAATTAAACTCTTTAGGATGATTTAGCGGTTGGTGTGGCCGTTTCAGGTGCCGGGAGATATAAAGGCCCCTTTTGCCCGCAAGCAGTTAAAAATAATACTGTCGCACAAACTAATAATGCAAAATATCGCGTCATTGTACAGGCCATTGGTTAAAACATTATTATATGAAATTTATCAATGAAAGAGAACTGAGCGTTGAGTTCTCTTGTTCAAGAAACAAGCCTGTCTTCTGGCAGATTAAATAGTGATGCTAGATGAAGGGGTGGAATCCTTTGGCATATCAGTTCTATTTTCTCTAAGTACCTCAATTGAACTATGCATGCTTTTCGTAATGCGTTGATATGACTGAGGATTAATATAGAAAATTTCGCTGTGTTTTTGATTATGGTTTTCTATCCAGGAGAGGGTGTAAATGAGCATATCCGGGATAAAAGAATCATCATTGTATTGTGGTTTTACTTTGATAAGAATTTCATCCGTATCCTCGTCTATCAGCTTTTTTCTGACAAAAAGTTCAACTGCTTCAAGGGTATTATAATTTGCAGCATCCGTAGTTGGAACCAGATTAATGATTTCTTTTTGGGGATCGGGAGTGATGAGTTCCTGAGTGTCTCCTAAAAAATGAGCGATCAGATGCGACCAGTGATGCGCGCGGCCATCAGCAGGTTTAATTTCTATGCCATGAGCTCTGAATACATCACTGGCTTTTACTTTGGTTATCGAATATTGGCTTTGTCTTCTGGACAATCCGGAGCGTTCATTGATACCCTCCAAAGTAGCTATAAATTGTACTTCCTCAGCTTGCGGGATTTGTAATTTTGGCAGTGTATCCATCAATTTAATTCGTGATACTTTTTGAAGGTTCACTCGTCCTTCTCTGGGGGCTTTGCTTTCAGGTGTCAAATGTTTATACAGGGTATGTTCATCTATAGTACAAAGGGGTCTTGCTTTACTTCCACCTGGAGTTTTTGCAACCTTAGGGTATCGTTTATCGGGTGTGGCAGGGGATAATTTACTGTATCGTGCTCCAGTAGCTTCAATTGGGAGCTGTAGATCTCTATTTTCATCTGTTTCTTCGAGGATTAATGGATTTATCCCCTCGTCTTTACGAAATGACTGAAATGTTCTTTTTGCTGGTCGTTCTTCGCCAAAAAAACTTCGTTTGGCCTCACGTCGCGGTTGTGGTTTGGTTATAGAATGGGTTAGATCATCATATTTTACTTTTCTAATGGAACTTAAGGCATTGAAAAAGAAATAGGGGGTAACATGGAGCCGATCTTGTTGCTCATATTTCCTTATAATAGTTAACCATTCCGCACGGGAGATGGATAAGGATTCCAGATCGATATTTTTAAAACAACGGCGATTCTTCATATTGAAGATTTTTTCAGAGGCAATTTCCTGGGCTTTAAACAGTTCGGAGAGCGAGTCATTTTGCAGCTCCAATGATACGTTTTCTTGATTAAGGTTATTTAACGCAATTAAAATCTCTGTTGGTGAGGCACCACTGTGGTTTACAAGAGCGTTAATAAACGCGGGACGTAATGAAGAGTCTAACTGACTGTATTGTTTACTGTACAGGAACCATTCATAGTTGTTCAGTATACTGGCACAGGGTCTGCTGGCAAGTTCTTTAATTAGTTGCTCTATCATTCGTTTATGTCTCAATATTCGTTTAACGTCATCTGTTCTTTTGAACTATGCAGTATTCTTTAGCATGTTCAGACAAGATTTTGATAAAACTCAGTGCATTTAAATTAATTGGTTCAAAAAAGTTTTATGACAATTTAAATGATTAAGTGACACAAATCCTATCTTAATGACAAACACTATGATAAAATTTTATACATAAAAATGCAAGAGATTATTAACCACATTCATACTCAATTTATTAAATATTGAGTGATTTCAGTAATGATTGCTCCTTTTTTATTTTCAAATACATTGATTTTATTCCCTTCTGAATATTCACAATTAATTCGTTTAAATGGAAATACTAAACTTGCACTGCTCCTTTGCATTGGCGATAATTTGTATTTTTTGGTGGAGAACCAATTTTGGGCATATATATGAATGATCCGCAGGAAAAGGCGCAGGCATGTGTCATTTGGCTGCATGGGTTAGGTGCTGATGCTTCTGATATGATGGGGTTGGCAGATCAGTTAATGATTAAGGATGTGGCGATACGTCATGTATTTATCGATGCGCCTTCACGTCCTGTTACTCTGAATGGTGGTATGGTCATGCCAGCATGGTATGACATTATTGGAATAAAGTTGTTGGATAGAGAAGACAAGCAAGGAATTGAACAATCAGAAGAACTGATTCGACACGTCATGGATTCACAGCTCAACGATGGTTTTCAGTATTCACAAATTTATCTTGCCGGGTTTTCACAAGGTGGGGCAATGGCTCTTCACACCGCGCTTCATACTGCACATACTTTAGGTGGAGTCATTGCATTATCTGCATATTTACCATTGGCAGGAACTAATACTCCACAATTGGATAAACATACCCCAATATTTATGGGTTTCGGTCAGTTTGATCCTCTTGTTTTACCTGTATGGACTCAACAAAGTAGGGATTGGTTACTGAATAAAGGATATAATGATATCTTTTTTCAACAGTACCCAATGGAACATTCCATTTGTTATGAAGAAATCAAAGACCTTAGTCTTTGGCTTAATAAGCAGGTTCAAGGAGCTGTGTAATGCCTATTGTAAAAAGATCACGAATAGTCAAGTATACTTGTGAGCAAATGTATGGTTTGGTTAATGATGTTGACCATTATGCGGAATTTCTACCTTATTGCGCAGAAAGTACAGTACATCATCGTGATGATGATGAAGTGCAGGCTACTTTAGTTATCGGTGCTGCCGGGATGAGCAAATCATTTACTACCCGTAATCGTTTACAAATCAATAAAATGATTGAAATTCGTCTTGTAGATGGTCCTTTTAGTCATTTGGAAGGCTTTTGGCGTTTCGATGAAGTAGAAAATGGCTGTAAAATTTCCTTTGACCTTGAGTTTGAATTTTCTGGAAAAATATTTTCCATGCTTCTTGGCCCTGTGTTCGATCAAGTAACGGATAAAATGGTCGATGCATTTTGTGATAGGGCAGAGGTTGTATATGGTAAAAGTTGAGGTGGTTTATATCGCCAGGGAAGGCACTGTTTTTCACCATGATTTGGAATTAAAACCTGGTTCATGTGTTGCTGATGCTTTAACGGCATCAGGGATCTTCGATTCAAATCCAGAAACCAGAGACTTGCCTGTAGGAATATTTGCGAAGCAGATTTCTATGGATACCCTCCTTAAAGACGGCGACAGGATAGAATTATATCGGCCATTGGTGTGTGATCCTAAAGAAAAAAGACGTCAGAAAGCTCGTTTGAGAAAATGAATCAGGTTGAGCCTTGTGATTTAAGGTAGATCTTCCAGATCCCGCAGAAAATCTGCGGGAGTCAGGAGGTAAAGCTGAACTGAATTTTCGAAAAGGTGTAGACAATTCAGCACTGCGTTCAGGATGACGACACTTGATATGGTGTCGATTATGTTTAGGGTCGGTGTTCAATTCGGCTTATTGAGTTACCTTTAAAATAAATAACTACGGTTCGAATTGCCATACTGCCTGTACCTCTACGCCAGGTATATGCATAATCCCATCGATCATTGTTAAATGTGGGGCTCATTAAGCTGGTACCCATTAAAATGGCTGCATCATTTTTACTCATGCCCACTCTTAATCGTTCTACTTTTGATTGAGGAAGTAAGTTCCCCTGCTGAGCGATGCGTCTGGCAAAATCATATGATGCACATTGAGTTAGAGTTAATGATAAAATGAGTGTTACAAGAAGGGTTATTATTCGCATATTTTTTGCCTACCGTGAAAAATTTCGCCATAATAACATGCCATTTATTTAAAGACACCACTAAACGGGTGCAAATTCATTACTGCTAAGGAGCACAAGTGGAAGAGAGTCAGCAGTTAAAAGATGCCGGATTAAAAATTACCTTGCCGCGCTTGAAGGTATTGCAAATTTTAGAGCAATCTCGTAATCATCATTTAAGCGCTGAGGATGTCTATAAGGCATTATTGGAAACAGGTGAAGATGTTGGTCTGGCTACTGTCTACCGAGTTCTTACTCAGTTCGAAGCTGCCGGATTAGTATCCCGTCACAATTTTGAAGGGGGATATTCCGTTTTTGAATTGTGTCAGGGGGAACATCATGATCATTTGGTTTGTGTAAAATGTGGCCGAGTAGAAGAGTTTGTTGATGAGATTATTGAACAGCGTCAGAAAGTCATTGCTGAAAAGGCTCAATTTAAAATGACGGATCACGCACTTAATATCTACGGCATCTGCCCACAGTGTACCTGAATTTCGCCGCTCAATAAAAGTTAAAACAAGAGTGCGTCATAAGAACCAGCCGTTTAATCCATGGATATCATGAGTATGGAATTTGATTATATTATTGTAGGTGCGGGAAGTGCTGGTTGCGTACTCGCCTCACGGTTAAGTGAAAATCCAGCGAATCAAGTGTTACTTGTAGAAGCTGGTGGTAGTAACAAATCCCCTCTGATTCAGATACCGTTTTTTACGGTGCTGACCATGCCTTTTTGGCTGAAGAACTGGCATTATTGGACTGTTCCGCAACCAGGGCTTTACAATCGATGTGGGTATCAACCCAGGGGTAAGGCGCTTGGTGGTTCCAGTGCTATTAATGCCATGATTTATATCAGGGGGCAGGGCGAAGATTACGATGAGTGGGCGCTAACTACATCAACGGATTGGTCTTATGATTCCGTGTTACCTCTTTTCAAAAAATTTGAACATAATTACAGTATTCACGACTCATATCATGGGCAAGATGGGGAATTGGCCGTAAATGATTTGGTGAGCCCAAATCCCATTTCTCAAGTGTTTGTTGAAGCCGGGAAAGCCTGCGGATATGACTATAACCCTGATTTTAATGGAGCAAGTCAATCTGGTGTTGGTTTATATCAGGTCACTCAAAAAGCAGGTAAGCGACATTCGGCAGCAGATGCATTCCTGGACCCAATATCAGATCGAGCCAATTTGACGGTATTAACCCGGGCGCATGTTTTAAAATTATTGATTAGCGGAACGCATTGTCACGGGATAAAGGTACAACATAAAGGCAAAAAAATCGAGTTTAGCGCCAGAAAGAAAGTAATTTTGAGTGCTGGAGCTATTAATTCACCGCATTTATTATTGCTATCAGGAGTTGGGCCGCGAGAAGAGTTGTCTCGTCATGGAATAAACTGCATTCATGAATTACCTGGAGTTGGCGAGAATTTTCATGATCATCCTGATTATGTGCATGTATACAAAGCCAATAATCCCAATCTTTTGGGTTTTGGCCCTTCTGCGCTATGGGATATATTTAAAGCGTATCGTGTGTATAAAAAAAATTCAACAGGAATGATGGCTACAAATTTTGCAGAAGCGGGTGGTTTTCTTTCGACAGATTCACAACAGGAACGACCTGATATCCAATTGCATTTTGTTCCAGGCATTGTTGATGCTCATTGTCATAAGTTTCATTTTGCTCGAGGAATGTCACTACATTTTTGTGTACTTCGCCCTAAAAGCCGTGGTCGAATCAGTTTGAAATCCGCCAATCCATTCCACGCTCCGGCTATTGATCCTAACTTTTTAGCGCATGACTACGATTTGGAGATTATGCTACGCGCTTATAAAATGACTCAAGAACTGATGGAACATGAACTGTTTTCTTCATGTAACGCAAGACCTATATATCAAGCAACCTCAGACGCAGAAATCATTCAATTAATACGGCAACGTGCTGATACGGTGTATCATCCCGTCGGAAGCTGTCGTATGGGTCATGATGATATGGCTGTGGTGGATTCACGGCTGAATGTACATGGTATTACCGGGTTGGTTATAGCGGATGCTTCCATTATGCCGCAAGTTGTATCAGGTAATACGAATGCGCCAACGATGATGATTGCAGAACAGGCCGCACGATTTATCCTGGATTAAAGCAATGTCCGAGGTTTAAGATTATACTTAAGATATTTGGTTCATAAGGACATTTTTTATGTATGAAGATTTACGTATTCCCTATCAGGCGGGAACCTTGCCTTCGTTGCAACTAGGCGGTATTGAAGTTGAAAATCAACTCATTACTGATGCCCCAGTAAATCTGGTTTTAAAATCGTTTAATCGGCATGGTTTGATTGCAGGAGCTACGGGTAGTGGGAAAACCAAAACCATTCAGGTCTTGAGTGAACAACTCTCTTTGGCAGGCGTCCCAAGTCTGGTTATGGATATTAAAGGGGATATTTCTGGTCTGGCCATGCCAGGAGATGCATCAGAGACCATGATCTCACGAAGTAAATCATTACATCTGGATTATATTCCTCGTGGTTTTCCAGTTGAATTTTTGACCTTGAATGAGTCTCATCCTGGAGTACCACTACGTTCGACTGTTTCTGATTTTGGTCCTGTATTGTTTGCCCGTATGCTTGATGTTAATGAGACTCAGGAGGGGGTGGTAACTGTTTTGTTTGAATACGCCAAACAGGAACAACTGCCTTTGATCGAGTTGGCAGATCTGAAAAGCTTATTACAGTTCGTGCAGACCGATGCCGGAAAAAAACAAATTGAAGCGCGATTTGGCGGGGTCGCCGCGTCCTCCGTTGGCACGATTATGCGTAAAATTATTGAGCTGGAGACTCAAGGTGGAGATATGTTTTTTGGTGAACCCGCATTTGATGTTTTGGATTTGGTTCGAACGAATGCTCAAGGTTTAGGAGTCATTTCAATTTTACGGCTCTTGGACATGCAGGATAAGCCTAAATTATTTTCTACCTTCATGTTGAAATTATTATCCGATGTCTACCGAAAAATGCCAGAATTGGGTGATCCGGACAAGCCCAAGCTTATCTTATTTATTGATGAAGCCCATCTGATTTTTAGTAATGCCAGCAAAGCCTTGCTCAGTTTGCTGGATACTATGGTGAAATTAATTCGCTCTAAGGGCGTGGGGTTAATATTTTGTACTCAAACACCTAATGATATTCCAGAAAGCGTCTTAAGCCAGTTAGGCTTAAAAATCCAGCATGCTTTACGAGCTTTTACTGCAAAAGATCGAAAAGCGATGAAATTGGTCGCTCAAAATTTCCCACCATCCGAGCACTATGATACCGAGCAGTTATTAACCGCTTTGCGAATAGGTGAGGCTTTAGTCAGCAGTTTGGATGGTAAGGGCCAGCCAACCCCGTTAATCCAGTGCATGATAAGAGCGCCTGAATCCAGGATGGGGATTTTAAGTGATCAGGAGTTACATCAGGTTGTAGCTGCTTCAACTTTATACCCGCGTTATAGTCAACGCCTGGAACGAAATTCAGCTAAAGAAATTTTGGCTGCTCAAAACAGTACAGCAGAGCAACAGCAAAACTCAAAGACTGAGATGAATAAAGAAACAAATGAACCCTCAGTAATTACTGTTGTTACGAAAAACACTTTATTTCGGCAAATAGTACGTCAGCTTGTGCGCGATATGACTCGCGCACTGATGTCGGCTCTGGGGATTAAAAAACGTTAATTGGATCTTAGTCCAGATTAATCGAGTATGAATAACTTCCAAAACTGTCGTAGCTAAGACCTAAATAGCGTATTCCCTTGCAGGATGCGCTAACAGTTGGGGTGTACATAAATGGGCCGTCTTTAATGTCCAATACACACCAGTTTTCATTATCATATGCTACTGTCACATGGGCATAACCAGAGCGACAATCAAAACCGTCTCTAATAATAAAGCTACGTGGGCCTACGCGTTCCAAAATAACATCTGATTCACTATAGCCACTAACTACGTAAATACCGGGATGTGCTGTATCGCTCAAATGAAAATAATCTTTGTATCCACAAAAACCCTCATTTGCATAGGCATTAAACATAACCATGCTGCTTGCTGCTGCTAATATCCATTTTTTCATATGAAATTACCTTATTGTTATTGGAGTTGATGCCGATTATAAGGAAGTGATGGATATAAAACAATCATGTTGATTTTATTATCTCTGTTTGTGCTTAAAAATACATGAGGGGATTATGTAACTAATGAGAATTTATTACAGATGCCTGTTTATTATAGATACTTACTTTTTGGTATATTTAACCTAAGTTCAATTGTTGAACTTAGGTTAATAATGTCTGGAATATGATTTTTTCTTTCTTGGACAATAATAAATTCGGTTGTCTTAAACAGGGTGGTATAACATGAAAGTTACACCAAATCAGGCAGTACCTCCTTGACCTCTGTGTCAATAACCGATTCAGTTACATGATGATACGCATTGTTTGTTACCATCAGCGATTGAGCTGGAATTCCTGCCCATTGGGTGTTTTCTGGCAAACGCTCTCCCTTCATAACCAGAGATAAGCTTCCCAATGTTGAGTTTTCTTCCATCAAGGTATTATAAAGTACGATTGATCCAACTCCTATATTACAACCAGAGTTAATAGTCACATTGGACACTTTGAATATTCTGTCTTCATAAAGATGGGTCTGAATAATAGTATCCGTGTTAATGCAGACATCATCGCCGATAGTAATTAAATCAAATTCAGAAAACTCGGCACTGTCTGTGAAAATCCGCTTACCTGCCTTGGTTCCTAAACAGCGGTGCACAATCAATGCGAAGGGTGTCCCCAAAATTTTGTTATTAAAGTGGGGGTTGATAAAATAGTTATAAGAATATTCAATTATATCGTTTTTCCAGATGAATACATCCCATATGGGCTTGGTTAATGATTTCAGTTTACCTAACATCGCCCATTTCAATCCAACCAAAACACCAATTAATCCTACTGTAATGAATAACTCAGCAAATGGTAATACTAAAGCGGCCATTTCCCATGAGTGTTTATTGATCATATAATCCAAAACATAAAGCATGTTAAATAAAACTATAAAGGAAAAAGTAGTTGGAATGATGATCCTGATAAATTCAATGACTAATCTGATTAAATACAATTTCCTTGGCGGACTATAAGTTTGTTGTTCAGAATATCCTGCGAAAGTTTCCCTTTTGGGTAAAAATACCGCTGGAGAACCAAGCCAGGCAGTATTTGCCTCTGATGATTGGTTGCTTTCTGGAGGCAAAGAGAGGCAGCCTAATAATCCACCATCACCTATAGTTTTTCCTCCAGGCAACAAACTGACGTTACCAACAAACCCCTTTTTGCCTATATAAGATGGAGAGAAGGTAATATAGCCTTGGTGAACTGTGGGCCAGGCAAGAGCCACAGAACTTGCAGTAAATCCACCGTCTTCTATCGTCACTAAATCAGGAATAATATGCGGTGTCTCGCCCATTTCCACCCCTTTTCCAAGTTTGGCTCCCAGAAGGCGCAAAAACATGGGGAAATAAAGAGTATCTGCCATGACAAATATCTCGTCCTCATCCAGCATCTTCACCATAATCCAATGTCTCAGATAGTACATGCTCTTCAAGGAATAACTGCCGGGCTTAATTTTATTCAAGAGTATTTTTTTACAGAGAATAATGCACAAATAGTGCAAAAATAAAAAGAGTATGGTGCCCATGGGAACAGCAAAAAACATTGTGATAAAATAATGTCCTTCATCATAAAAATAGGTCATCAAAGAGATGCCGGGTATGATGCACATATAGTAAGCGACCATTACCAAAACTAAACCTAGATAGTGTAGAAGACCAAACACAGTGGAATCCAATAGGCTGTACTCCTCCACTTTGGCTTTTCTTTTTGTAATGTGATCTTTAGGTAAACTCGCAGGCAGAGCCGGTGAACCTGAGTAATAAGCGCCTTGAGGGATCAAGCTGTTATCCGGAAGCATGGACATATCTTCCAAAACAGCATTATCTTCAATCACTGTATTTAATCCAAGCACCGCTCTGGAACCAATGTAACAGTTATCTTCGATCTTGATAGTGCCAATTTTTAACCACCCGTCTTCGACGATATATCCATTTAATTTGCTGTCACTCCCTAAGGATGAATTCTCACCAATTTCGAATAAATCGGGTGTTAAAATCTGCATGGTTCCAATGTAGCTGTTCTTGCCAATTTTTGCTCCCAGAACCTTATAATAAAGATTGATTAATGGAGAGCCAATTAAATACTTATTTAAATGAGTATTCTTTTGAAGTCGTTGAACCAACCACCATCGATAGTAAAACCAGCCCCATAGGGGGTATATTCCTGGTTTTACACGTCCTAGCAAGAGCCATTTCATAGTCACTGTAATCGCTATCGATATAAGTGGCATGGATAAAAATAGCCCTAAAAATGCAATTTGTGCTTCTCGGGAAATGAATGAATACTCCGAGGTTATCCAGGTGTAAGCCAAAATAATCGCTAATAACTGCCAAGCGCCTACCGCATATTGAAAAATACATCCGAAAAACTGACCTACTCCACAAAGATAATACTTCCATGCAGGTGCTCTGTATTTTTCTCTAGGCGGACTATTTTCTTGAATTTGCTCGTCTTTATTAGAATTACCAAAAATCAGAGCCAATTGTTTAATGGTTGGATGTTTATACAGATCCAAAATGGAGATGTTTTTTAATTCGGGTATTTTTCGTAAATTAGATATGGTTTTTGCGGCAAGCAATGAGTGACCACCTAAATCATAGAAAAAATCTGCTGTTACAGAAAGAGAATTACACCCCAGGGCTTGTTCCCAAACAAAAGCTATTTTGCTTTCCAGCTCTGAGCCCGGTGCTTCATATACGGTGCTCGTTTTTTTGGGGGTTGGTTTGGGGAGTTCCTTTCTGTTCACTTTACCACTAGACAATAAAGGAAATGCTTCTAAAATCTCAATAAAAGCGGGAATCATATAATCTGGTAGTCTGCTTCGCAAAAAGGACTGGAATGCATCAAGGTTAAAGAGCTCTTTATTCTCTAACAACAAATAAGCTACCAAAGCAGGCTGGTCCAGTTTTTGCAAAGAAACAACCGCTTGACTGATGCCATGATAATCTAGAATAACCGTTTCAATTTCGTTTAATTCGATACGAAATCCTCTTAGCTTCACTTGATCATCAATTCTTCCAGCAAATTGTAAATCTCCATTCGCCGTTTTTTTCGCCAAATCGCCGGTTCTGTATAAACGTTGATTGGGATTATTGGGATTGAAAACAAATTTTTCTGCAGTAGTTTCCGGTCTATTAACATATCCACGAGCCAATGCGGCGCCTCCGATACATAATTCACCTTCTTCACCATCTTTAACTTCTTGTAAATGTTCATCAACAAGCAATACTTCATATCCTGGTAATGGTTGTCCAATCGTCACTTCGCTCTCTGGATGACATTCAAAATAGGTGGCGATAACTGTTGCCTCAGTTGGGCCATAGGTATTCATAATTCTCAAACCAGGTCTACTCCAACGTTTGACCAAACTGGCCGAGCACATTTCTCCGCCCAAAATTAATAATCGTAAATCAGGTAGTTGCCCTTCAAGAGTGGATAGCAGGGTGGGAACTGTTGAAAATACACTAACCTGGAGTTGTCGTAAAAAGGAAATTAAACCGACTCCAGAACGTACTTCTTTTTCAGTACAGGCAACTAAGGTAGCACCATTAGCAAAAGCCATCCACAACTCTTCCAATGAGGCATCAAACGCCAGGGAAAATCCTTGATAGACTCTGTCTTTATCCGTCATATCGTACAGCTTGCTTGCAACTGAAACATAATGACAAATACTGCTATGTGGTATTTCTACACCTTTAGGTTTACCTGTAGATCCGGAAGTATAAATGATATAACAGAGGTTATTTTCATCAGTTTCGTGTTCATCAATTGTTAGACGAGTGCTTGGTTGCTGTGACAGCTGATGGCCGATTTGATCCAATATCAGTACAGTTGGCCAGTTTAATGTCTTTTGGTTGAATTGATTCGATGAAGTCAGTACTGCATCAAATGGAAGATCTGAAAAAATATAATTGATGCGCTCTTCTGGATAATCAATTTCAATAGGCACATAAGCCGCTCCTGATTTTAATACTGCTAAAATGGCTATATAACATTCTATTGATCGTTCTAAAAGTATACCAACAATACTTCCATTTTTTATTTGGTTTTGAGCTAAATAATGAGCAAGTTGATTGGTTCGTTCTTCTAATTCTTGATAAGAAATTAAGGCATCATCACAAATTAAAGCGATGTTGCTTGGATAAATTTCGACTGATTTCTCAAAATAATGATGAAGCTGCCTACATTTTTCCATTTTTAAGTCCTTTTATTGGTATATTTCTACACTTCAGCTGTGTAAATAAATCAAGTAATTGATTTATAGTAAAAGATCTAAATAATAGGTGGCAATAGACAAATAAGCAATCGAGATTATTTAATAAAGAGTCCTGCCTTTAAGTGATTAATAAATGGGAATAGTTAACAATTTAGGGGCTATTGAGCATTTCTCCTTTACTTTAGGGGAGGGCTGGACAATTAACACGGAACTTTTTATTGAAACCTTTGAGCATGATGTAATAACAAATGAATAAACAGTAAAATCATTATTAATCATAAATTTGGCTTGGATATGGTGAATAAATAAATTATTCTTGCTGTTCATGTTCATAAAGCCAGAAGTATTAATTTAATGAATAAAATGAGTATGAATCGCCTGTTACATTTTAAAAACCGGATGTTGTTTGTATTCGTTTTATTGATAAACGCAAGCAATGCTTCAGCTACTAATTTAACCCCCGAGCAAATTGATGCGTTGATAGAAGAAACACGCTCTTTAAGAAATGAGGTTGTGCAATTAAGGCGACAACTTTATGAACATACAAATACTCATAAAAAGACACAAACCCATAAAGGTACAATTAAGGCAAGACAGACATTAGATACTGTTTTAAAAAAATCATCAAATAACAAAAAGACTTCTACGAAGCAACAAGCAAAAACCCGTACTTTAAATGCACCAAACCATCAAGGTACTACCAAGAATATAATTCTCTCAAAATCGGATAGTTCTTCAAACCCGAATGCGAATAAGTCTAATTCGTCAGGGCACACTGATAATGCAGTGAAACAAAACCATAATGTATTAACCCTTGGAGGAATACCCGTCGTTATTTCACCCTATTTAGGCTCACCCTCAGCTTATGATGGTTCTGATTTGCTCACCAACATATCGCAACAAAATGGAGATTTGCTCGCCCTACAATATCGACAAGAGATTGAAAATGCTTTTTCGGACGCCAAGGCTAAGGCATCTGAATATTATCTCGTTTTAAGTGGTTCTTTAGGTGCTCAAATTTATAATACCAGGCCTTATATAGGTCCGCCTACAAATGATATTGATCTGACCACTGCAAACATCACCGCATTAGCCGGTATGGGTTCATGGGTGACTGGTTTTTTTAGTTTTGATTACGATAATCAGCCGCCAGATGGATTGACTCCCCCTCAAATTGGTCCCAGAGCAGCAAATTCAAGAGTATATCTGGAACAAGGGTATTTAAGTATTGGTAATCTGAATAAATCCGATTGGTATGGATCGATTGGACAAATGTACCTCCCTTTTGGTCAATATAATGGCTTTATGATTAACAGCCCATTAACTTCCTCACTTTTTTCAACTATTGAGCGTCCTATATTGCTCGGTTATACCCATAGTACCGACAAAGCAGAACTTGATTTAGATGCTTATGGCTACCAAGGGGAAACGGTGACCTCTGTAATAGGTAACAACACAATTAATGAGTGGGGTTTAAGTGCCCAATACACGCTCACTGAAAGTAATTGGAATGGGGGTATAGGAATTGGTTATATTTCCAATATTGCAGATGCAGAGGGAATGCAATTAAACAGTCAAGACTCTCAATTTTGTACGGTTTTTGGCGGATTTGCTTATCCTTGCGGTAAAGGCAACATATTAAAACATAAGGTTCCTGGATTCGATCTTAATGCCAGTTATTCAATAAATGCATACAGTTTTGTTGCTGAATATCTAACGGCAACAACAGCTTTTGCGGTAGAAGATTTGTCCTATAATCGTCATGGAGCAAAACCACAGGCTTTCGATATTGAAGCAGCATATTCATTTACACTATTCAACAAACCGAGCAGTATTGCTATAGGTTATACCTTAACTAGAGAATCCTTGGCTTTCTTATTACCTGCTCGGGAATACTCTTTTTCCTTGAATACTTCATTATGGCGCAATACAACTGAGAGTTTAGGCTTTCAGCATGATGTAAATTATGGTATCGATGATTTTGCAACGGGACAATTACTCCCTGTTTTTTATACAGCAAGTCGAGCCAACTTAGGTAAAACCAGTGATACGGTATTATTTGCAATTAATGCGAGCTTTTAATGATTTCTTAGAATTAGTGTCATGTTGGTCTTGTGACGTGTTTCGGGTTGGTTTAGGTGAATTATCATATCTTGTAGAGAGCATAAATTTTGTCGTTTGAGCTTGATTTCTTTATGTAAAGCTCGTTTTTGATGTACAGTGAGCTATAGTGTAGGAGTGACTTGCAGATTCCAGGATATTTTAATCGTGCTGAAGGAGTTTTTTCGATGGTAAATCAGAAGGTATTGCTATTATTTTGTACTTTAGGATTTCTTGTTTCGTGCACCCCTTTGACAGGAGTAACACCAAGCGCGGCTTCAGGATCTACCCAAGCAACCGACAACCAATTATCGTCCAATAGTTCTATTAGATTAAAGACGGGAAAAAAATTTACTAAATATCGTGCGGCACAAAGAAGAGCTGTACACAGAGCACATGGCCAGCATTAATTTGACCAGGTATTTTTTTGAGGCTTATTTATATTGGCTTTCACTGGTAGAAATTTAATATTGAAAGCTGATAAGCTACAATCGTCTTGGTCTAATCCATTGTAATGAAACGGCACTATGCTTAATGATCCCTTGGTTTTAAAAAATCTCATTGGCCAGACCATTCATCTTGAATTATTGGATAATATTCATTATGAATCTTTGCGTATGGCGGCAAATGATGAACGAATTTGGACCTATATGCCTATGAAGGCTCATAATGAGTATTTTGATGATTGGTTTCATGAGAGTTTAACCAAACACAAAAAGGGACTTCAGATTACCTATGCTATTCGATGTATCAGTGATGGTCAGGTTGTTGGTTGTCGTTCTTATTATGATATAGACATACAGCACAGGCGTTTGGAAGTTGGCTACGGTTGGTTTACTCCCAATGTTTGGGGGAGGAAAATCAGTCTTGAGTGTATGTGGTTATTATTTCGTCAGGCAATTGAAGATTGGCACTTTAATCGTATTCAAATCGCTACAGATCCCAATAATGAGCGCTCCTACAACAATCTGAAAAAATTGGGCGCCAGAGAAGAGGGAGTGCTTCGTGAGCACATGATTCATCATAATGGAGCCGTTACTGATACGGTTATTTTTAGTATTTTATCCAGCGAGTGGCCAGATATAAAAGAGGGAATTTTAAGGCGACTCGAACAGCAGTAATGGTTCTGCTCCGTAGAGCACTTTATGATGTCAGCAGTATGAACGACTATCAACCGAGGTTCCTTTAAATCAACAAACTGCCGTTGCAGGTAGATCTTAATTAAGGGTAAAAGTTAATCTGAGGAACAAATGGAGAAATAGAGTTTATTGTCAATTAGATGCTTAACATCATTCACTCTCTTTTTTTATAAAATGACAGAGGCCGTTTATTGTTGCGAAATCATCAAGGCTGTAAGCACGAGATTGAGCGTTTTCGGCAAGATACATTGTTTTTAATGAGCTTCCTGCTCCCAACTCCAGGAAGATGTCGACTCCATATTCTGGCACTAACTTGATGACTTTGTTCCAATGCAGTGTTTGCGATAGTTCTTTAGCGAGTATCGAAATCATTTCTTCTGATGAAGAAATAATTTCGTTTGTTAATGAATTCAGTATGGGAATGTGCATCACGTTATGTTGATAAAGTTTCATGAAATTAAAAAAAGCGTCTGTTGCTTTAATCAGTAAGGGCGTATGTGAAGGTAAATTCACTGCCAATCGTTTGGTTGTGCGAACTCCTAGCGATTTTGCTTCATTAACTAGTAATTCCAAATGAGTTGCAGGACCACCAAATATATAATGATCGTCTGTATTAATGATGGCAATGGGGCAGTTAAACTGTGTAGAGAGACGCTGAGCAATATTCAGGTCTATGTTTCCTTTCAATGCAGCCAACCCACAGGGTTCTCCTGCTGCAACTTCAATTGTCGCTTGTTGCATCAGTTCTGCTCTTTTATAAGCAAGAGAGCATAATTCTTTAATACTTAATTTGGCGCTGGCAGTAAATGCAGATAATTCCCCCAGGCTATATCCGCAAAGAAGTTGAGGACTTAAACCCGTTTTCTGGATGAGCGCCTGGTACGAACCAACGCTCAGGAGAGTTAAAAAAAGTTGAGAATATATTGTGTCATGGCAATACTGCTCGACAATTTTATTATCCAGAAGTTCCAGTCCAATCTGTTGCGATGCATCATTTAACCATTGTCTGCCAAAATCATCTTCTGATAGAATTTTAAACATATTGGCATTCTGTAAACCTTGCCCTGAGAAAGCGATTATTAATGACATAAAAGAGGCTCACAAAACAGTTGGCTAATAAATAATAAGACACTGATCAAATCAGCAACACCACCCGGGCTGATTCCTTCCCTGGAAAAAAGTGCATGTGTTTTTAATGCTTCTTGCAGACGTCTATTAATGCACTCAATATCTAACAACTCCTGTGCTTTCATTTTTGCAAAATTCAGACCATCCATACCCTTTCTGAAGAGCACATTGGTATCATCAATTTTAGTTAAAAGTACCAGATAAGCAAATAAACAACAGTGATCCAGGGATTGGGTCCTGGTAAAAAGAGCAGTAAAAGAGGAGCATAATTCGAATAGGAGCTCATAACCATTGATGGCCATTTGTCTTGCATCTACAATAGAATATTTGCTTCGAACTAATGCGCCATTACTGTTATGGTTGCGGTGTTCTTGTAAATTGTTTCTCCAGTCTTTGATGAGTTGATCATAAAGATCCGTTTGGTTAAATGCCGTCTTTTCTTTACTTATTCGGGCTGCTGAAACACATAAAATACCAAGAGCAAAAATTGCACCGCGATGGGTATTAATTCCATTTGTTGCTTTCATCATTAGGCTTTCTGCATTAAGTGCCGTCTGCCGTAATTCAGCAAATGTTCTATTTTCAAGTCCTTGCCGAGTAATAAAATAAAAATAATGGCGTAAGGTAAACAGGCTGCGATAAAAGGTTTCACCATTCATATCAAGATGAGCGCCAGAATCAATAAAACTAACCAGACCTGGCTTGGGATAGGCTTTAATTTCAAAATACAGGGAACGAACCGCTATTTTAGCCATTCGGTGCGCAATTTTATGGTTAGAGTCTGGATAAACTGGGATACTGTTCATAAAGTTCATGTCGTGTGATCAATCCGATGTCTTTAGAATTTTTAAACAAAAATTGATTTGCAGAAGAATTCATTAGTTCATTGAAGGCAATATCACCTATATCATGAAATCGTACTTCTCCATCGATATGAACTCCGAAAATCTGTGCAAAATGGGTTATTTTTCGATTCAGTTCTGGTAGAGAAAAGTTGTCGTAATCAATGAGCAAGTCCAAATCTGAATGTTTATTGACAAAAGGTTGGTTTGAAAGATATTCGAACAGATAGGAGCCGTATACAGAGGTGGATTGAAGATCTGATTGGTCCAGTTGGGAATATCTGTTTTTTGAGGGTTGCTCCAACTTTTTGTACCAATAATCGCTCATCTCAGAGAGGGTTGGCAAATTATGAATTGTAATGAGATCATTTTTGTTCAAGGTAATACTGGCACGATACTTTTTATTTCCAAGAAGCAGTGACAAACCTGCATGAACTTCTAACTCATCATTTATTAATTGTCTTGTATAGATACAAGGTAACCCTTTATTAAGCCATGAAGCTACTGAACCTATAATTTCTTGATTGTTCTCATGGCTCGAATTAATTTTAAATGAAGCGTTAGGAGTAACATAGATAAGTTGATGCCGTTGATTCATAATGGCATATTCTCTACTGTATTAATGACAGTATATGCCAACGTTCTTCCTCCACGCTCCTTTCCTAATTGTGCGCGTACATCATTCTTGTTGTCTTGTTTAATTAATTGCTCCAGTGTTCCAGGTATCTGAGATAATTCAACGATTTGATGCAATCCACCAAGCTTATAGAAATTGTTAACCCCAGGAGCAAATATGGGTAAGGATTTGCTTAACTCCTCCAGTGTGCCTAATTCGATTTTAGTAACTTTAGCAATTCCTTCAAGCCACATTACGGCTAACTCCGCATCTGGCAATGCTAAAATTGTGTCAGCCATTAAACCATAAGCGATAAATCCTCCTCCAACTGCTTGATTATAAACTAATGAAATGAGTTGATTTCCTTGTTGGCGAAGACACGCCAGTCCAGTGAGTAAATGACCAAAATATTGATGCATTCCCAGCCATTCATCGCGCATGGTTAATTGTTGCCCAGCCACATCAACCAATAATAAAAGAGGATCTTTTGATTTTTGTTCAATGAGGTCAATAATTTTTTCTGCCATAATTAATGCTTGTTCTGCGCCCAAATAAGTAGACTCTTTTACGCCCAGAACCTGGAACTGTTGTTTGCCAATTTGACCTTTACCGAAAATAACGGAGCTTTTTTCGTTAAGCTGATAATGAGTCCCGAATATTCCATCCATCACTTCATTTAAACGAATCATGGCATCTCCTTTTTAATGTGTCTGGCTGCCTCTAAAAAGCTTTTTTCATCCATGTTAAAAAGAGTAGGTGCAAGTTGAGGGAAATTCATTGTTAAATATTCACCTTCCTCCTGACACGATTTTGTGTGTTCCAAACGGTTTTTTAACAGTGCATGTTGTTTTTTTAGCTCGTCTAATGTCAGAAGAGCTTTATGCTGCATGACTGCTTTGATGGTTTTCTTGATTGATTCAACGGATGAGTCTACATAGGATTGGGCTATGTGTTGTAGGTATCTGGTTTTTCCCCCATAAACTCTCCAGACTAATGCCCTGTCTTCTGCATCAAACGCTTCAATACCCTTTACAGCCTGAATGACCTCAGCTCCAGATACTCCTATGCGAGCAATTTCATTGACAATAATGTAGTCCAAACAGGCAGATATGATACCCATTCCGCCAAAGGCGCCATTTTTTCCACAAACAACCCCCAGGGTCATTATTCCTTTATTCCTTGCTTCAAAGATTGCTCTAATCGCTTCTGAAATAGCGATTTCCCCGCCATTTGCTTCGTGCAGTCGAACACCGCCACTGTCAATTAATAAAATGACGGTTTTAATGTCCCGTTTGATTGCTGCTTTGAATAGTCCAGTTAATTTTGCACCATGTACCTCACCAACAGCGCCACCCATAAAGTCTTTTTGTTGAGCCGCTATTAGAACGGTTTGCGAGTCCAGTTTTGCCTGCCCAATTACGATGCCATCGTCTGCTTCAACGGGTAAGCCCAAGGTCGGCAAATGGGGACTACAGAACTTCTCATTATTGAGCCATTCGGTAAAGGATCCGGCATCGGTAAGCGCCGTAATTCGTTCGCGTGCATTCAGTTCTAAATAATTACAGGCCTCTCTTTTATATCCGTAAAACTCCTCAAGTGCCTGTCTTAGTCTTAATGAAACTACAGGGGGTGTTGCTCCATTATCATTGATTGTAAATTTGAGTCCCACCGGTTGATATTCCTTAACAAAATCATCGATGACCATAGACCAAATCTGTTTGTAATTCTCAACCGCAGTATCAATATGAAATTGTGTTCGCTGGTGATTATTTTCTTCAATAATCACTTCAAGATTACCTGAACCTACAACGCCACAGACGACTCGTTTACCTTGTGCCTTCTGACCTTTTAATTCAAAATTAAATTCAAGGGATTCCATATTTATTCCTTACCAATTTCTATACTGTGCCGGTGGAACATAAAGTCCCTTTGAGTAATCGACCAGTTCGCGCATGGATTTTGCTGCAAGTAAATCTCTGGTTGCATCAGACAGTTTGATACCCAAGTCCTCTGGTCTTTGTATAACACCGCGATGGCGTAATTCATCAACTTTATTTTTATCCCTGTTTCTTCCAACTTCGGTATATCCGGCGACACCTCTTATGGCCTGTTCACGCTCGTCCAGATTACGACACATGAGCAGATTGGCGATGCCTTCTTCCGTGACAATATGACTGATATCATCGCCGTAAATCATGATAGGTGGGAGATCCGCCTTCATGGATTTTTGTAACGACCAGGCATCCAGATGTTCTACAAAGGTTGGTTGGGTGACGCTTTGAAACGTTTCCACCATTTGAATGACCAGTTTCCTGCCTCGCGGCATTTTGCTGGATAAGGCCTCACCACGCTCCTTGCCTGCTTTCAACCAGGCATAGGATGAGTGTCTTCTGCCCGGAGCATCACAGCCCATATTTGGAGCTCCTCCAAAACCGGCAATTCGACCGTCCAGTGCGGTTGAGCTGTTTCCTTCTATATCAATTTGCAGAGTAGCCCCGACAAATGCATCGCAGGCATAATGTCCGGCCAGTTGCCCTAACATGCGGTTGGAGCGTAACGAACCATCCTTTCCAGTAAAGAAAATATCTGAACGTGCTCTGATGTAATCATTCATGCCAACTTCTCCGCCAAAGGCATGAATGGATTTTACAAAGCCATGTTCAATTGCCGGAATCAATGTAGGAACTGGATTTAATATCCAATGTTGGCAGATTTTATCTTTTAAACCTAAGGATTCGGCATAAGTTGGGAGGAGTAATTCGATGGCGCAGGTATTAAATCCAATTCCATGATTTAAAATATTAACTTGATAAGGGCCATAAATCCCTTTAATTACCATCATGGCCATGAGTATTTTAATTTCATTAATTTGTGCCGGATCCCGGGTAAACAAAGGTTGTATAGTAGAATATTCAGGTCCCTTAACGATGATATCCACCCAATCGCCGGGAATATCAATTCTGGGTAATTTATCTACGATTTCATTTACCTGGACAATGACGACGCCATTTTTAAACGCAGTGGCTTCAATAATGGCTGGTGTTTCTTCTGTATTCGCACCTGTATATAAATTCCCATGATGATCCGCTTGATCAGCCATAAGTAAGCACACATCAGGAGTTAAATCACTGACCAGACGCGCAAATAATTCATTATAAGTATGTATGTTACCAATATGAATTTTATTATTTTTGACCATAGTGGCCAGACGAAGGGACTGAGGGCCTGAATAGGCAAAATCAATCTTTGACGCAATACCTTTTTCAAAAAGAGTCAAGTGTTCCGGTAATGCTATTGCTGATTGGATCATATGCAGATTATTAATCTGATTTGAGTCCAGCTGCGTCATGGCAGTTGCCAGGTAATTTGCTTGTTTTTGATTGTCACCTTCGATGCAAATTTTATCGCCGCATTGGATTACTTTTGAAAGCACTTCAACGAGATCCTCAGGTGCAATAAATTTCTTATTTTTTATATAAGATTTAATTTTATCGATTTGGCTTAAATAGTGTTTTTTATTGGTATCCCACATAATTCTTCCTGAATTTACTTTATGAATTTCATTTACATAATCCCATCGGTAAAGGCTTTTCGGGTTGTGAGGGTTCTGGCTCGCTTGATGTTGGTCTTTCTTTGTTAAATAAACTGAATACCATGGAAGAACTGGATGACGAACAACAGCTTTGTGATTCGAGCTCTGATTCTTTTTCGTTTTGTTTCTTACTTTTTTTGTTTCGTTCTGCGGGCAAACCCAATGCTGGATTATGGTTAAAAAAACCAAATGGCTTTAGTTCAAACATGACCGTTGCAGTTGGCATGACGGGAAAGTCTTCCGGCCTTGGCAAATGAGTGGCTCCAAATGTAGCCCATAAAACGATGGGTTTATTAATGATGGGCCGATTTTGTTGCACGTATTTTGATACACCATCCCCGCCTGCATGCTGGTTAGGATAATCGCCTGATGCATATTTTTCGCGCGGGTTATATTGTGTTACCCACAGACCATGGGTTGCATAACCAGCACGTTGATAAATGCAACTGCTTGGGTGAGCAAGCAATAACGGAGTTTGAGGTAACTCCAGTTTATAGGCTGTTGGCTCCCCAACATGATTAATCATTGTGGGATTGAATATTTTCCAGGTACGTTGAGTGGCCGCATTGGTATCTCGAGCTCCTTCACTTTCTGTCTCGAGTAATGTTTGACTCGTTCCAAAACCTACACCATCAGGATTGTCTGCGCTCACTGGCAGTGAGGTGAATTCGCTTTCACTTACTGAATTATTGACGCCATCGACCATCATATGCAATCGGGCACTAAATAAGTGTTGATGGGAAGGTCCTGCAATTTCATGGGTTAATTTACTACCCCATGAATAGCTCGTCCCCGGAATAATTGCCGCCGTTTGAACGATTCCTGTGAGTTTTGCTTCCAGTTTTAAACTGCCGTCCTGGCCAAAGCGCCAATAAAATCCGTAGTCGTAATTATCTATTGTGGTAAAAAAACTAACGACCAATTGTCGAGCTCTTCGTGTTTCATAAATGCCAGTACGGGTTTCATAGTGTTTCCACAGAATGCCAGCATCTTCCTCATGCATGCATACGGCATGTTTCAAGAGTTTTGCTTCACCATGTTCTGTCGCTATTGGAACATCAAAATAATAAATTTGCCCCAGGCAATCACAACCTAACTCTAATTGATTTGCAAATCGGCCAAATCCATTTTCTCCTGAGTCAAAGGCTGATTTAAAGTAATGACTGATGCTGGGATCAGCATAAGGAACAACCATGTCAACGATACTGGCACGATAAAGTATAGGTCGCTCCTGATCGTGATCCTGATAGTTAACCGCATGCAAAACCAAACCCTCTCTGGGAGTAAAACCTACTCGAAATCGCCATTGTTGCCATTCAACTTCCCAGCCATTTACTTTAAAACTGGGACCTTCTGCTTGAGTGATGTCAAGTGGTTTTGGGCCTTCACGAAATTCTTGAATAGAGGCAGAATCATAGTTGATAATGGTTTTAGGTATTGGCGTATTGAGACCGTCATCATCCAATCGTAGAATGCATTCGTTTACCAAATCAACAACAGCAATCACTCCCTCAATAGGGCGTGCATAAGCGTTATCAGTCAGTTTTTCTCGATAATAACTTACTGCTCTGACCAGGCGCTTTCCCTTTTCATCTTCTTTATCGAAATATCCTGGGGCAAAGGGATCAATCTGGATCAGTTCTATTTCTGAATCGGACAAACCTCGTTTTTTCATTGCTTCCCGCCAGGCCATATCCGATTTTACAATACGTTCACATTTAGGATAATCGCTAGGTAAAATTGGAACTTGTCCATAGGGGGGCTTGTCAAACGGCAGTAATTCCCAACGTGTAATCTGTTCTTTTGTCAGGTTTACATTACCTTCATAGGTTTGGTTGGTTTTTGAGTCCAGTACACAGACAAATGCAATACGATCAAGAGTTTGTTCCTTCTCTGCATTAAGAATGTCAGATTGAGACGGTTCTTCAAGAACTACATAAGCAAATTGATGGTGATGCTCCAGAGATAGTTCCTTTTTCAGAAGGGCGCAAGCTTGTTGGATTTCTTCCATACTTAAAGGATCAAGTGGATGAGACGGCATAATTCACTCCTTGAATACAGTTCAACGCAATGCGTTTTGCTGCCATCTTATATTGATATGAAGGGTTTTGCTATATATCCGTATCATTATGCTTGTATAGATTGTTGGTATCTAATCGCGTTAAACTACTCCCGATTTTGATTTAACCTGGCTTCTGATTTTTATGTACAATCCTCAAAATAAAAGATTGATTTTACGCTTCGTTGGCTGGTTTTTTTTAATCAACAGTATTTTATTTTGGATTGTTGGCTCAATTTATTTAAAAAAAATTCTTCTTTCACCCTCACTTTTCGCTAATTTTCTGGCGGACTACTCAACTTTTTCAGGAAAAATTCTGGTTGTTTCTTTTGCTTTGGTTAATTACTTAAGTTATATGATGGTATTAGCCTTTATTCCGGCTATTCTAATATGGATTCTCGCCTATATCCTACCGGCTAAACGGTTTATCTGGTTCTTGAGTGTATTAACGGCGACCTTAAGTCTCATGCTTCTTATTATTAATAATTGTGTGTTTTCAATGTTCAAATTTCATTTGAATATGGATATCTTCAATCTCTTTTTTAATGGGCAATGGCATGATGTTTTTGATTTTTCTGGACGTGAACTTAAAATCTCAATTTCGGCTTTATGTCTTGTCTGGGTTCTGCAAGTTGCTATTGCTTTTTTTGTTTGGAACAAAATTATAGTAACCGATAAGTTTCTGATCGGGCGAACCATCGGGCTCTTTTGGTTGGGTGGATTTCTGTTCAGCTATTTCACCCTCCTGCAATCTATAGATGATAATAATAATTTATTCAGCCAACAAACGCCTAATTTACCGTTTTATAACCAATTAATCGTTTATTTAATCCCGGATAAAAATGCTGAGGAACTGCTCGATCGTTACGGAGAAGGGCATTTTTACCAACCTGTATTTTCTAATGATCCATTGAATTATCCTCTCCATTCATTACGGTGCTCGAGACCTGAGAACCCCCCTAATATTATTTGGATCATGGTTGATTCATTGCGGTTTGATAGTTTACAACCTGAGTATATGCCCAATGTAGCTGCATTTGCAGAACGAAGTTGGCAGTTCAAGAAACATCTGAGTGGGGGGAACTCAACTCAGCCGGGATTATTTTCTTTATTTTATTCCATTCCAAGCAGTTATTGGACGTCAGTATTGGAGCAGAACATCCCACCTGTATTTACTCAGCTACTTTTAAAATATCATTATATGATCCGGGTGATCTGGTCTAGTGAAATGATTATTCCTCCATTTGATAAAACCATCTATGGGGGAATATCTAATTTAAATCTATTTGGTGCATCAGGGGATGATATAGGAAATAGAGACCGATTTGTCACCGAGGAGGCAATTAAATTTTTAACCGAGAAGAAGTTGAAGCAACCGTTTTTTCTTAATTTGTTTTATGATGCGCCTCATGGGTATTGTCGGGACCAAAGTTATCCCGCGCCTTATCAACCTGCTATTAAGGAATGTTCACGAATAGCCATGACCAATGACGTTGATCCCATTCCTTATTATAATAGGTATCTGAATTCAGTACGTTTTATTGATGGAGAATTAGCTAAAATATTAACCCGGATTGAAGAACAAGGTTACTTGAAGAACAGTATTGTTTTAATCACATCGGATCATGGTCAGGAGTTTAATGACAATAACCTTAATTATTGGGGGCATGCCGGTAATTTTACTGCGGTACAAGTACAGGTCCCGCTTATTCTTTATTGGCCTGGTCAATCACCACGTGTGATTCATTATGAAACCAGTAGTTATGATGTTGTTCCTACACTGTTAAAAAGAGCTTTTGATTGTCAAAATCCTTTTGTAGATTACAGTATTGGTCAAGACTTGCTGGATGAAAAAAATCGTTTACCTTTTGTTTTAGCTGGGAGCTACAGCACTATGGCTCTGATAGAACGAGATCGTCAAACTACTTTACGTACCTCAGGCGGTGCTCTTATTACCAATGTTCGTGGAGAACCCATTCCGGATGCCAAACCTCGAATGCCCAATTTAAAGAAAGCTCTTGAGTTAATGAGGCTTTATTACAGTCGATAGGATTACTCGAATTGGGGTCTTTGTTTTATATAGACGGTGTAGCACTAGGCGCTGAATCGTCTCTATCTACTTCATCATTGGTTTGGACTTCAGGCGTTCTGGAAGGTAGTGTTGGTGTTTGAGATGTGGCAAATAGACCAAATCGTTTTGAGAGCTCATTAATTTGAGGCTTATTATTTACTGATGTTTGTAAATCGTTATATAGCTTTTTCCGTGCTGGAGTATATAGGGAAAGTGCTTCGAGTATCGATACCACGCACTGTATCAAGTAAGTAAAACTAAAATGATCTTCCTGTTTGTGGGCGAGTATTATTCTTCCAAAACTGGGATCTTTGACATCAAATGAAATTTTGGAAAAGCGTTCATCAATCGTTAATTGTTCATCCTCAGCAAATTCAAGCAGTTTATTAATTTTCTCCGTTTTTTCCCCTAGAGTTTTCTCATTCTCAAATAGTGAATAATTGCGCTCAATAGCCAGGGTGGAGATACTGAAATAATTTTTAAATTGAGCCAGGGCTACTCGTACTGTATCCAGGTGGAAGTATTTGGCAAAATTTTGTTGTTCAAACATTTTGATTTTTTCTTTCAGTAAATTTTTTACAGCCAGGTTAATATCGTCAATGGTTTTTGCTTCATCGATTATTTGTTCTTTAAACGTTAATAAATATTCTCTAAGTTTATTTCGATATTCTTTATCGGTATATTGCAGGCCTATGTGCCGATTGCAGAACGCTTCCATTTGTTTATTAAAGGATTCGGTAGTGTATTCTTTGATAAAGAGTAAATTGGCCTGATCCTGCGCATCGCTTAATTTATTAAGATACGTTAGTTTCTCTTTGGCAGTATTTAACTGCATTTGATAGGTCGCTTTAATTCCCAAATAGTAGTTTTGACTTGCGGAAATCAGCTCCTTGATTTGTGATAGTTTTGGTAGATATTCTTTGAGATTTGTATTTATTAGAGCATCAAACTCAGGGTCGGTTTTTTCGGGATCCAACGATATTTTTTTCTGGAGAGTTACCAGTTTGGGCAGGGCCTTCTGATAGCCCTCAATTAGCTTTTTCTTTGTAAACTCTATAACGAATCGATCAGCAGGTAGTAGTCCACCAGAAAAAGATTGGTATTCTTCTAATAACGAGGAAAACTTATTGATGTGCTTGTAGTTTTTTTCCAGCTTTTTTAGGTGTTGCTCGGCACTATCAATTTTCTGCTGCGTTATTTCCAGCCTTTTTTCTACAGTTGCTTTATTACAGATTAAGTCGACATGGGTTTTTGCATCTAATTCCAGGGGACGCAGTAATCCTTTATAAAACTCATCTATTATTTGTTTCATTGGCCCGGATAAAGTTCCTGGAATTAATCCCAATTTATCTTCCCATAGATCTGCTTCAAGTAACATGGGCGTAAAAACTTTGGGTCCAAATTGATCCAGGTTGTTCATTGCGGTGTCATGAGCTGTACTGATAAATTCATTGAGTTTACTGGTCAGATTACTGTACAGACTAAACATATTGGGAACTTGAAGGAACAATTGAAAATATGATCCTGCGCTATTGACTATGGCTTCAATCTGAACAGCAGATCGTTTGGCGCTGATATGTAACTCATTTAATTCTTCTACAGTAAGAAAAGTATTGTTCCGTAAACTTCTAATGTGTTTTGGACTAATATAAAAGGCATTAAGCACATACCACATTCCATTGGATTGCACGGGTTTATTATAATTGACTTCTGCATGAGCAACTTGATAGGGATCGCTATGCGCCTGAATGGTCGCATACATGTTTTGAGCTTTTTCTAATAAATCACGGCCTATGAGGCTAAAATGAGGATCTGTTGCAAGCTCCTTGGACATTTTCATGATTTCATCAATGTGTCCATAAGCCAGGAGCAAATGATATACATATCGGGTTTCAGAGCTGCGGTTATTTAATTTTTCCAGTTCATGCATTATCCCTTCAACATGAAACAGACTATTGAAAATTCGTTTGATCGCCAGGACTTGTTTACACTGAATGGCCAATTTATTTGGATCTTCCAATTCCGGGAATGGAATTCCGTGTTGTTGTGGACGTAACTCTGCCTGCATAGACTGATTAAGAAATAATAGAACTTTGTTTAGGTCCATTCTAAAATTATGGACGTATTTAGAATAATTGGTATGCTGTATTAAATGATGACCTCTGTTTCCAATGGTTGCATCGTGTTGTAGTGGGGTTTCTTCATTTTCTTCAGCATATTTATCCTGCGCCATTTTTAAATAGGCTCTACTTTTTCTACCCCAGGATAAATCGATTTCAGTAAAATATACTTGAAAATGTTCATCAAGTTGTTGAAACATATCAATTGCTGGAGCGGTGCTTTGTTCTGATTCGCCTGAAAATGAATGAACTAAATATTTATCAAACTCCAGAGCTGAGGCCTTTAGTTCTGTGGGTACCCCATTAATGAAATAGGGTTGAAACAGGTTATATAAATTACGGCAGCGTTCTCTGACCGTTTTATCCAGACGACTGATCTGAAGGACTCCGCTCCCTGTCATTCCTGGATTGGTGATTTGTTTTTTTAATAATGCAATAAATTCATCATAAGCATTTTTGGCAACCATAAATTTGTCGCGCTTGTTTCTGTACCATTGATGCAGATCCAAGGCTTGATCCGCACTTAGATTCTTAGGGTTACTGAGTACATGCTGTCCTTTTACCACTTTGAAACCAAGATGGGGGCGACCGGTTACATCGGTAATTAATTTAAGTTCATTATCGCTTGCAACTTTATAAGCATGTGTGCAGGTTGCTTTTAATTGATCAAAACTGGTTTGATTCGATTCTGTAGCTTTAAGTGTCCTGACGGTTTGATTTGTTGAGTTGGCATAAACAAGCTCTTCATTATTAAATAAAATTACGGCGCTTTTTCCCTTTAACAAACCTTTTATTTCGTCAAATTTCAAATCGGTTGAATTTAAGGTATGTCCCGCTTCTGAGGTTATCTCAAGTAGTCTGGATAAATATTGATCTTTTGAGGCCAGTATTAATGAGACATCATGAGGAAAGTCATTTAATTTTTTCCAGGGTATGATTGCTGTGGCAGTTTTTCCCTCGGGGGTGATTACCTCATATTTCAATCCTTTATCAGTTGTTTCAAGATATATAGTCTGTGGGTCATGTTTCTCTATCGCAACAAGTTTTAGATTATCGGTTGGTTTGGTGTGCCCAGCATTAGCGGTTAATTCCAGAAGTTTGGGTAAGTATCTATCTTTTGATGCAATGATTTCACGGACATCGTGAGGGAATTCGGTTAACTTACTCCAGGGAATAATCGCCGTTACAGGCTTTCCATTAAGATTAATTAGGTCGTATTTTAAACCTTCATTTGTTTCTTCAAGATAAAGAGTCTGAGGTGCAAATTTAATTTTAGGTGTCAATTTGAGATTGTATTTATTCGTTAGATTGAGAAGAGCACAGGTATTGCTTGCATGCACTGCTTCTGATTCATCTACTGAAAATACGTTGGTTTGATCATTGTAAGGAAACAATACCAGATTGGTTTTCTTGCTGACTGAATTAATCAAATCCATGTTCAGATTGATATGAAATTCCTGGGTTGCTCGTTTTTTAGAAATTAAGGTTTGTATTGTGTTTTTTCGTTCTATTATGATGCTTATGTGATCTGCTGGTAATTGACTTCGCAACCAGCGATATGGTTTACCTATCCAGGAAGAGTAGGTTTCAGGACCTTGAAGACTATCAATTATTCTGTCATTTAAATCAAAGTCCTTTTGCGTCATATAGGGTTTAATCAGTTTATAATGCGTAATCAATTGATTTTTTGTTTCTTGGGGTAATTGATGTAATGCCAAGTCTTTATAAAGGGGATTTTCAATAATCTCATAAAAACTGGTTAATGCTTCTTCGGCCTTTTGGATTTTAAAAATCGCTTTATTCGCAGCATCAATGCGTCCATAAGTTCTTTCCAGTCTTAATGCCAGAAAACGTGAATCTTCAATACTGAGTAGTTCCTCTCCTTTTTCCTGAAAATTAACGGGCTTGGAGGCATAATGGATTAGCAACGCGTACAGTGGTTTTATTTTTTCCATTAATGGAGTAGATAAAGTACCAGGCCCTAACATGGCATTTTCTTCAATTTTATCTACTAATCCAAATAATGTAGGTAATACAACGTATTTTAATTGGGCCAGATTATTTCGGATGACATCCTGAGACGAATCGCTAAAATGCCCCATTTGCTCAAGAGAACTCTTGGACAATGTAATGATGTTCCGCATGATGTGAATATAATTTAACACTTTAAATGACAAAAAAAGGCTGTTGCCTTTTATATTTTCCAGGTCATTTAATAGTTTTAATGCAGCGGTTTGTAACTCTTCAAGCTTTTCATTATTAAGCGAGGGTTCTTTTTCAATTATTTCAGATGAATATTCTTTGATGTATTGTGTTAGTTGATCAATATAACTGGGTAGGACCGCACTAAATTGGGTAAGAAATTTATAATCCAGATCGCCGCTGTTCGGTTGCATTTGATCAATTGCGGTTCCTGTAATTTCTCCAATTTTATAACTGAGGGGATACCTTTTCAGGCTTTCAGCAAATTCTTTTGTTTCTTCTGAGTGGCTGTCTGCAAATGCCATTAATTGTCGGAACATGGGAAGAATAAATTGTAACTCTTCACTGAACATATCCCTTATATCTACATCCAGATGAGTTAATAAATAACATGCCTCATAAGCCTGATGGATGGTCTTTTGGTAGATTAATTTTAGACTTTCGTATTTCTTCTGAGACAGATCAATGCGTTCAATATCTTCGAGGGTCAATCGGGCATAATAAAGAGCGTTGATTAATTTTTTGATTTGAGAAATATTATCTGGATCGAGATCATAATTGGTATAGGGAACGCCTTCTTTATTGATTTTACTGAGGTAAGGAGCTATTCGAGGATTAAAATTTTCACTTTGTAAAGCGTCAAGGACTCGGGTATTAATTGCAGAAATTAATTTGGAGAATTGGTGTTCTTTAATTGACTCTAACAGTTTTAATTTTTCTGAAATCATCAAAATACCAAATACGTTAATTGCATTATATTATAGTGGAACATTATTAAGCTAATATTAACATAATAGTTTTAATAAGCTATCTGATAATAATTTTTTAAGTATGTCTATTGATTGATCGTTTCTCGTTAACGCTTGATTGGATTCAATTTCGATCCCAACGTATTCTGCATCGGTAAATTTTTTGCGTAAGAAGGTAGTAAATCCATCACTGATGCCTTTATAAGGATAATTTCGACGTACTCTAATGTTTGGATTTAATTGCAGCAGTTCTTTTTGCAATTGTTCACACAGGACTTTTTCTGATGGCCGTTGAGGATTATACAATAAACCTATATCGGTTGAGCGCACCTGGTTATTCATCACAGGGGTAAAGCTATGGATGGAGAAATGCCATACCTGAAGTTTTTGATTGATCTGTTTTTGAATAAGATTGATGACCTGTTCACGAAAAGGCTGGTAATACCGTGTAATAATCTTCGTTTTTTCTTCAGCAGGCAAATCTTTGGTGACTTCAGAAAAACAGGAAGGGTGATTCAGGCTTCTGTTGCAGTCAATCAGTAATCGTGTTGCATGAGCCTGAATAAAATCGGACGGCAGGGTATCCTTTAAATACAGGGCTATGGCTAGGGCGCCAAAGTCTATTCCGCGATGTGTTTTTATTAACTCTTTAAAAGGCGTGAATAAGGCTCTGTATTCCTCTGGAACGGTATCGACCGCATGTTCACAACTGATAACAATCGCACTATTTTTCATTATGGTCTAAATGGTTGATTAGAGAGCAGGCAATCAGCAAGCTGTCTGTAAATTCTCTTTAATGAATCTTTATCATTATCCTTACTTACCGCATTCAGGATGCGCTGACTTAAATTCCCTTGGCTTAAAATTAACTCCAAGGCGGATTGTTGTTTCGCGGTTAATTCAGAACTAACCTGTTCTATAAGCATAGACCATACTTCATTTAACTTCATGGAGCGTGCCGGTAGTTGCCATTGTTTTAATAACTCCATGTCTTCTACCTGAGTATTGAATCCTTGTTCTATGGCTTTATCAAAAATGTGTTTTAATCTTGAGGTGTCGCAGGGATTATCAAGATAATAATGCGACGAGGATTGCCAGTTTTTCAAAACAGCATGGATTGCGTGTGCTATGGCTATGTCCGCTTCAACACACTCCTGACTGTCCAATATACGAATTTCTATTGCTTTGGAATTAAATTTGGGGATTGCTGCTCTTGAATTCAGCCATTGATATTGCAATATACCCGCTGGATCATAAGGACTAATGTCTTGATACATGGGGTTCAGAATTTTTTGCTGATATTCTTCTTCCGAACTTATAAATTCAGGAATTACATCGCCACATATCGATGGGATACGTTGTTGATTACGGCTATAGAAATACAGTCTGGAGTCCAGTAATCCGGTCGCGTGACCATCAAGAATGGGCGTGCTTGCGGCAATAGCCGGCAAAAGAGGCAGAATCAAGCGGATAACATTATGCAGCTGATAAAACTCTTCCTGATTTGCATAAGGCAGGTTGACATGCATACTCTGCAGATTTGACCATCCATGTCCTTTGCAATCAAATATAGCATCAAATTGTTTGTAGATTTCACGATTACCATGAGGCCAGCGTACGGTTTCAGTATGCGGATTCATCCAGGGATGGGCTCCGGTTGGTAATAGTAATAAATTGTGTTGCTCCAGAAGCGGTTGTAATTCCCGAATGGTTTTGTGGAACTGTTCTGTTACAGGCGCATCTACCGCTCGGGGACCATTATTTTTTAATTCAAGAACATGCATTACCAATTCATTGCTGATTGCTATATCCCCTAATTCAACTTCATCAGCCTGATGACCGGCCAGAGCACTTAAGATGAGGTCACTTTTAGGTTGGATATTCAGGTTGTCTCTATCGACTAACATGTATTCAATTTCTATACCCAATACCGAAAAAATAGAAAAATTAGACATAACCATGCTTCCTGCGAATACGTTGAAGAAACACATTCATGATCTGGTGATATAAATTTTCACCTAAAATTTGATCTTCCAGGCCGTTATCTATATTGGGGTTATCATTGACTTCGATTACATAATGTTGATCGCCATGACTTTTAATATCGACACCATATAAACCATCGCCAATCAAACGTGTACTTTTCAGAGCGATTTTAAGTATGGCTTCGGGAACAGCATGAATAGGCAGCGTTTCATGATCCCCTTCTTTTTGTTCCTGTGCCCCATGCCAATCATAGATTTGCCAATGACCCTTAGCCATAAAATATCTGCAGGCAAATAGCGCTTTGTTATCCAAAACGCCTATTCTCCAATCGAACTCTGTAGGAATAAAGGGTTGAACTACCACCAAATCAGATGTTTTGAAAAATTGGCTTAACGATTTTATTAAGCTCTTTTCATCATCAATTTTCACTACCCCATGAGAAAATGCGCTGTCCGGTTTTTTTAATACGCATGGGAATTCAATTTTGGGAAGTTGTTGGTCGTATTTACTGATGAACAGCGTTTCGGGTGTTCTGATTTGATGGCTGCTTAATAGTTCGGCAAGATATACTTTATTGGAACACTTGATGATGGATTGTGGATCATCGATGACGACCAGATTTTCCTGTGCCGCTCGACGCGACAATCTGTACGTATAATGGTTCACGGATGTAGTCGCTCTGATAAATAATGCATCGTATTCGGCTATGGATTTACTTTCATTTTTATCAATTAAATCAACATTGAGTCCTAATTCCTCACCTGCAGAAATAAATAAATCGAGTGCTTTTTTATTGGACGGAGCATTGGGTTCAGTCGGATCTAAAAGGATGGCGAGATCGTGAAAGCGTTGTTTTTTACGCCATTGATGTACTCTTTTTTTGGATAAATAACTTTCTGCTGATTGACGCATAAACTCCCGATGGTGTTCAGGCACATCAGCTAGAGATAATGGAGTTAATGTTTTAATTCGCCATTGCTTTTTCTTTTCTAGAGTAAATCGAATAAGAGGCAACGGAAATAACCCATGCAGTTGTTTGGCCAAAGTAGAATATCGTTTTGCCATATTTTGACCAAAGTACAGACTCAGGATAAATTCATTGCCCTTAATATCATGTAGGCTGTGCTGAATTTCTTCATGTGTATCCTGAGATATTAATTTGGATAAGCTGACATTATGAACATCCTGTATGCTATGCACTGAAGGTAATGCTTTGTGATCACGTGCTTGTGCAAGAAGCGAAACGTAATAACCTACAGTTTGATAATTATAATCCCGACAGAGATTAATCACGCGATAGGATTTACTTTGATGGTACTCGTCTCCACTAAGATACTCTAAAGCATGTACTGTAGGAGCAAGCTTATTTAAAAACGACCAACTTTCCAGATCATCTGTAACAATAACTGTTTGCATTTATCTCTCTTTGGATTCATTTATGGGCATCCTGGCACCATAAGTTAGTACACCAAGCATTATAGAGTTAATCAAGCAATATACTTACTTTATAATAATTATTGTGACGCTGTAGACTTTGAGTATAGCAATCTATTGACGTGACACAAGTCAAAAATGATCTAATATAACCTCATCCTAAACTGGTTTGCCCTGTAGAGTAAAGTAAATTAGAAGGAGAAGTTCTATGGATAGGAACAGACCTCAATATTCCCCTGCGCAAGAGTATTAGATACCTTGAATTTTAGGTTCAATAACCAGGAGATTTCCATCATAGGTTATGACGCCCAGCATAATTGAATTGATTAATCGATTAATATTCACTTTATAGTAGTTATTATGGAACAGGGGATTTTCAGCATGCGGGTCCGCAATAACGACATGTCGTTTTTGGGCGTCATATCCGCAAAGTATGACAAAATGTCCACAAGGCGTGCCACGCACATCATCATAAATTGATTTTCCCTCTGGAGTAAAAAATTCTCTGGCGCTCCAATACAGGTTTGTGGCGCTTAATCCGGTTATTATAGGAATACTCTTAGCAAAGTATTTTTTCAGAAGATTAATATTCAGTGGATGAGTTGAAACTTTCCCACCTAATTTTAAATATTCAATAAAGGCCAGAGATGCTTGAGTGATGTAGGGATCGTTTTTATAGGTCATTTGGGCATCAAGCTTATCCATGAGAAACTTATTATCCACAGAACCATTATGAAACCAGCTTGGATCGAAGATATTCAGGTTATAGATATAAATATTCGCGTTAAATCCTTGTTGCAAGGCATGTTTGCCTAACATTGGAGATAACGTTCCGCCAGATATTGAGCGGTCTATAGTCTTGATTATCTCATTTAAGTCACATTCTAATCCATAATATTGATAGACAGCGTGGAGGCATGTAGGTCCACAGCTTTCATCATCAGGTTGTGTGTGGATAATTAATTCGATCATATAAATCAGCCTTTGAATTGGTTTAATTAAAGATCATTATGATTAATAATTAGTCTTTTGTTGGTGTTTTGTCAACTGATTTGATCTAAAAAAAATGAATATGAATCATTGGCTTTATGTGGTTAAAAGGTCGCAAATCCACTCGTTATCCAGACGTTAGTCCTAAGATTCAATGTTAACGAAGAACTAGCGTATTACTTTGAGGGAGAGTTCAAGTATGAAATCAGCCACTTCTTCTGGTTCGGTTTGATAATTGGTGTAAGCTTTAATGTTAATGGGTTTATTTATTCGTTCGCCAGATGCTTTGGAATCTTCAACCATTGTTCTGACCGTATCTCCTTCTGTACAAACGAAATATACATTGGATTCAGGCCTTTTTAAAAATTGGGCTTTAAATGATTTAAAGGCAAGGGAGACTTTACATTGTGCACGTTCCGCATGGTAGAAGCCATGTAAACCACCAGCCAAATCTGCGCCAACGGCCAGGGCACCAAAATACATTGAGTTTAAATGGTTGCGGCTGCGTCTTCTTAGAGGCAGGCAAATGACTATATCGCTGTCCGTCAGTTTAATGAGACGTGGTTTTAAATAACCAATCATTGCCACTTTAAAGTGACCGAAATACCAGAGGAAGAATTTAAAGCGTGTAAAAGTGTTCATACATTGTCCTCAATTTGTAAATGAGTAATTATTTTCTTTACTCCTCGTATCGCATTCACTCTATTTATAATTGATGCGATGGATTGAGCACTTTTAACATTGCCTGACAGGGTTACTACACCATTGGTGGTTGTTGCATTGATCCCAACAAGAGGAATGGATTCATCATCTAATACTTTGGCTTTTAATACCGCTGTTTCAACTCGTGCTGTTATAAAGGCATCCGTGAAGGCTGTATTTACTTTTTTGATGTAGAGATCACTAGTACGGACGGACTTAACTCCCTTTGTATTTTTTGCAATACGCAATGCATCAACAAATGCTTGACTGTCGCCAACATAGCCGCTTAGTTTCACTATGCCTTTATCCGTAGAAATTGAAATTTTTAGCGGATTGAGGTTTTTGTTTTCTGCAAATTTGGCGGTTATTTTTGTGGTTATGACTGAATCACTGATGTCTTGCTCTAATTTGTTCAGGTTATTCGCGTGTAATTGACTTATAAAGAAAATCAATATGGCTGTAATACTAAAATAGATACTTTTACGCATAATGCCCTCCGGTAATCTTATATTCAATCAGAATTCAGATTAAGAGTATAGATTTCAGTGTGAAAAAATTAAACGAACACTGTTGTTCTGGATTTACTGAGTGGGCAGAACATTAATCTTTAAACTTTGAATGAGATAAGGATCTTCCTGAGCGGCTGCTTGTTCCAGTATGTTTAATTTGAAATTTAACCGAGTATCGAATTCAGGGATCAGTACTATTTGATTGACAACCCAATAGTTCATTCCAGAGATTTTTCCTGATCCAAGGATTACAGGCTCACCTTCAAATACAGGATGCAGGGTCAGTTTCTGTGAGCGGATTTTATCCAGATTACCCCCCCCACCCAGGAAACTGGTCATTCCGCTCCATGCGTTTATGGAATAATTATCTTTAACGTCTTTATAGTCATTCAGTGGTTTGTCATAGCTGATCGATAGAGTATCCATCAGTGTTTTTGTTACCCATTGAGATAACAAGTAATTCTGTTCCGCATGAATAATTGGTGAGTTAAGACAAAGGATAATAACTAATAAATTACATTGCAGGAAAGATTTCATAAATAAAATCCTTTAAGTTCTGTAAAGTGAACAATTTGTTATATTATTATAGCAGAGATATACTTTGTGTCTTTTTAACTCCATTAGTGGCTTATATGCATACTATTTCCATCCGTGGCGCAAGAACTCACAACCTTAAAAATTTAGATCTGGATTTACCACGAGATAAATTAATTGTCATTACCGGTTTGTCAGGATCCGGAAAGTCCTCCCTGGCCTTTGATACTTTATATGCTGAAGGTCAACGACGTTATGTTGAATCGTTATCAGCTTATGCCCGGCAGTTTCTCTCTATGATGGAAAAACCGGATGTGGACTCTATTGAGGGATTGTCTCCGGCAATATCAATTGAGCAAAAGGCCACATCACATAATCCTCGTTCTACTGTTGGTACCATTACCGAAATTTATGATTATTTACGCCTGCTCTATGCTCGGGTTGGAGAGCCTCGTTGCCCTACACATAAAGTCAGTTTGCATGCTCAGACGATTAGTCAAATGGTCGATCAGGTATTGGCTTTGCCTGCTGATAGTAAAGTAATGATTTTGGCTCCCGTTGTTCGTGATCGTAAAGGGGAACATGTTCAACTGTTGCAGCAATTACAGGCTCAGGGGTATGTTCGAGCCCGAGTTGATGGTCAGCTTTGTGAGCTGGATTCACCTCCTAAATTGGGTTTGCGAACCAAACATACTATAGAAGTAGTGGTCGATCGATTTAAAGTCAGGCCTGACATTGCCCAACGTTTGAGTGAGTCATTTGAAAACGCCCTGAATCTTGCAGAAGGGATAGCCATAGTAGCTTCTATGGAGAATGAGTTTGATGAGCTTTTGTTTTCTTCAAAGTTTGCCTGTTCTGAATGTGGATATAGTTTAAGTGAATTGGAGCCTAGACTATTCTCTTTTAATAATCCTGCAGGTGCCTGTGGTTCCTGTGATGGTTTGGGTGTTGATCAATTTTTTGATCCGAATCGAGTGATTCATGATGAAACTGCCAGTCTCGCTGAAGGAGCGATTCGAGGTTGGGATAAGAAAACGTCTTATTACTTCAGTATGCTCGAGTCTCTTGCCAAGCATTATGGTTTTGATATCAATACGGCATTTTGTGATTTGTCTGAGAAGATGCGGCAAGTGGTTTTATATGGTAGTGGCCAGGAAGTAATTGAATTTAATTATCATAGACCCAATGGTGGTTATATGATGAAAAGACATAGTTTTGAGGGGATAATTCCCAACATGCAGCGTCGTTATCGTGAATCGGATTCAGGAATGATACGTGAAGAGCTCGCTAAATATTTGTCTTCACGTCCTTGTCAGACTTGCCAAGGCGCACGCTTACGAGAAGAAGCCCGCAATGTTTTTATCGATAATAAAAATTTGCCAGAACTTTGTTCTTATTCAATAGAAAAGGCGTATGAGTTTTTTAGAGATTTAAATCTGCCAGGATATCGAGGAGAAATTGCGGCTAAAATTAATAAAGAAATCGTTGAGCGCCTGGGGTTTCTGGTTAATGTGGGCTTGGATTACCTCTCTTTAACACGCAGTGCAGAGACCCTGTCTGGTGGTGAGGCTCAGCGTATTCGTCTAGCAAGTCAAATCGGCTCTGGTTTAGTCGGTGTGATGTATATTCTGGATGAGCCTTCTATTGGGTTGCATCAGCGAGATAATGATCGTCTATTGAAAACATTAATGCATTTACGTAATCAGGGTAATACGGTAATTGTTGTAGAGCATGATGAAGATGCAATTCGCAGTGCGGATTTTGTGTTGGATATTGGTCCGGGAGCAGGAGTGCATGGAGGTGAAATCGTTGCAAGTGGTACCCCTGATGATGTGATGAGTAATCCCGCTTCTTTAACCGGCCAATATTTATCAGGCAAGCAATCAATCGAAATTCCTAAATCTCGATTACCCGTTAATTCTGATCGGATGCTCCATTTAAAAGGGGTCACCTGTAATAATTTGCAGAATGTTGATGTGAGCATTCCTTTAGGAGTACTTACTTGCATTACCGGTGTTTCCGGTTCGGGTAAATCCAGTTTGATTAACGATACTTTATATCCTATTGCCGCCAATACCCTGAACAGAGCCAGCTTATTTACTCCAGGGGGAGTCAGAGAGTTATCCGGGCTGAATTTATGTGACAAAGTAATTGATATTGATCAAAGTCCAATTGGACGTACGCCTCGTTCCAATCCGGCAACGTATACGGGCATTTTTACTCATATCAGGGATTTGTTTTCCGGGACGCCTGAATCGCGTGCCCGTGGTTATCAACCGGGTCGATTCAGTTTTAATGTGCGGGGTGGGCGTTGTGAAGCCTGTCAGGGGGACGGACTGATTAAGGTTGAGATGCATTTCTTACCTGATATTTATGTTTCCTGCGATGTGTGTCAGGGGAAGCGTTATAATAGAGAAACTCTTGAAATTCAGTATAAAGGTAAAAACATTCATGAGATATTAGACATGACGGTTGAGGATGCCTGTCACTTCTTCTCGGCAATTCCCGTTCTGGCGCGAAAATGTCAAACATTAATGGATGTTGGCCTGTCGTATATCAAGCTGGGGCAGAGCGCAACTACTCTTTCTGGTGGGGAAGCACAAAGAATAAAATTAGCGCGCGAATTATCTAAACGAGATACTGGTAATACTTTATATATTCTTGATGAACCAACAACTGGATTGCATTTTCACGATACCAAACAATTATTGACTGTATTATCTCGATTGCGAGAGCAAGGAAATACTATAGTCATTATTGAGCATAACCTTGATGTGATTAAAACGGCTGATTGGATTATTGATCTGGGGCCTGAAGGGGGGAGCAAAGGAGGGAGAATCATTGCTACCGGAACCCCTGAAATGGTGGCTCAATGCAAAGGCTCTTATACAGGACAGTTCTTGAAACCCATTCTGGCTCAAAGTAATTAGAATTGGCGATGATCATTCTTGATGAAACCCGTATTACGGCTTCGCCGGATACGGGCTACGTTCTGAGTAATCCCTTCATAATTTATAACTCCGAGCTGCGTTTGTGCCGGCGGGTGCATCAATTGTTCTGATGGTTGCCTGGATTCTTCAAATCAGGACATTCAAAATTCTAATAATGGCTATTCAATTTCAACCAGTAAATTTAAGCTTTCATTAAACTTCGCCCTGTATCATTGATTCTACATGTTGGTTGTATGGTTTAATTTCATGCCAGCATGAATTTAAATTAATCAATCTTATAAGGAACAATAATTATGTCAGTTTCAAAAGCTCATATGAAGACTCTCTTTGGAAAATCTGCAAGTTTACTGAGCCCCGAACTCACCATAGAGAATGGTAAGACTATAGTCGCTTTGTATTTAAAAAAGAGCACAAAATCATTGAGCCCTTCCGCTCTTGTTTCACCAGATCAGGTGGTTGTTGCACTGGAAAAAAATTCGGATGAGGGTCGGACGACGTTTTCATATTATAATTCAACAGGTTACAGTTCGCGAGGATTTGGCGAAATTTCTGGTATTGATCAAGTTCACGACACAGAACAAGCCAAGATGGTCGTATTCGAATTTCTTTCTCAGGAACAATCAGATAAAAAGGTATTTTTTCAAGTTCCTACTGCGACAGTAAACGATTTGATGGACAAAGTTGTTGAGCTGTTTAATCAAAAAGGTCACCAGCCAAAGCATGTGGACGGTGAGCCAATGTTAGAAGATATTAAAGGGGTATTTATAAAAGCAGGACACGATGTAAAAGCTGAATCTAAAAAGAGCAATGAATCTGCTATGAGTTTTTGCTCGGTGATGTAATCTGTAATTTCAACCTCTTATAATTCGGGTAGGGAACGTGTTAAATCAAACATTCTTTACCCGTTCTCTAATTAATTATCTCTTTTAAAAAAGTACTCATGGCGAATCAATTGGTTTGGAGAAACTGCTTTGAAATAGAATTAATACAATTGTCATTTTCTTCAATTTCAGGCTATAACTTAGTATAGGAAATCTTGCATAGGATAAAGAAATGGGTACTTTTTTTATAGTTTTATTAATCATCGTCGCTCTTATATTTGTCTGGTCCATCAGTATCTATAACACCTTGATAGGCCTTATAGAGGCGATCAATAACAATAAAAAGCAAATTGATATTCAACTGGATAGACGCTTTAAGGTCTTTGAATCCCTGATTGAATCCGTAAAGAAATATATGGATTATGAAAAAACCACTTTAAAAGATGTTGTGGCTTTACGTAATCAGGCTCAAGAGGCAAAAGCTGCGGGCAATGAGCAGGCTCGTATGGATGCAGAAAATGGTATTTCCAAAATTGCTGCAGGTATCAATCTGGTATTTGAGCAATATCCTGACTTGAAGGCCAGTCAAAATGTATTGCAATTACAGGAAGAAATCGTCAATACCGAAAATAAACTGGCGTATTCCAAACAGGCTTACAACGACAGTATCGAGCGTTATAATGCTAAGAAAAAATCCTTTTTTGAATCCATAGTAGTGTCTCTATTTTCTGCATCTCTGGATAAACAATTTATTTATTGGGGTCTTCCTGAAGAACAGATTCAAGCGAAAGAAGATTATACTGTCAAACTCTGAGAGTAGACTATGAGTATAGCGGATTACCATGCTACGGCTGGGGATTGGCGGGCACAGCTAAAACAAAATGAGCGTAAGACTCGGCGAGTTATTGCGCTGTTCTTTTTAGTGTATTTAATTGTGGGCCTGATTGCCGATACCTTCGTTCTGCAATCCATGTATCCTCACATTACTCTCGAGCAGAGTTTTCTGGCCTTGATAACGTTTAAAGTCGTACCTTTTGCCACATTACTTATGCTGGGTTTTGCTGCGATTTCCCTGATGATTACTTATGCCTTATATGACCGGATTATGCTGCTGGGAACTGAGTATAGAGAAATTACCCCTGAAAGCGCGCAAACAGTTCAGGAAAAACAACTCTATAATGTTGTCGAGGAAATGAAGGTGGCGTCCGGATTACAATTTATGCCCAAGGTTTTTGTCATTGAGGCAGAATATATGAATGCTTTTGCCAGTGGCTACAGTGAGAAATCGGCTATGGTCGCCATTACACGAGGTTTAATGGAGAAACTGGATAGAGCCGAACTACAGGCCGTGATGGCACATGAGTTAAGTCATATCCGGCATCATGATATTAAATTAACGTTGATGGTGGCGGTACTGAGCAATATTTTATTGATTGTAATTGATGTTTTATTTTATTCAGTACTTTATAAGCGTGACAGGAGAGACGATAATCGGTTGTTAATGGTTATTATTGTCTTACGTTATGTATTACCCATTATCACGGTGTTATTGACGTTGTTTTTAAGCCGTACCCGCGAATATATGGCCGATGCGGGGTGTGTTGAGTTGATGCGTGATAATGAACCACTGGCTCGAGCTTTACTTAAAATAAGTCAGGATCATGAACAAAATGCAGAGCAGTATGCAAAAGCATATGGCGATACGCCGCATGAGCAGGTACGACAAGCATCCTATCTTTATGATCCGTCGGATATTGATCCAGTGAAATCCTTGAGCAGCTCATTTTCTACTCACCCATCAGTTGAACAACGTTTGGAAGCTTTGGGATTCAAACGTAAATAATTAGGTTATCAATGGGTAGTGAGCCAAAATGAACACTACATTCTGGTTCTGCTCTTTGGTGTAATCCGAGAATTGACGAGTGCGGTTTTGTTTGTTTCCTGCCTACATTAAAATACAACCTGCATCCGGTTCTTGTTGGCGCTGTGGGACAGGAGTCGGATGCATATCATTTATTATAATAAGGTACAGGGTAGTAATACTTTCACTATCCCAGGTAGTGTCATCATTGATTAACTCAAGTAATTGAGATGCGCTTTGATGCAGCAAAAATCCAGGATCATCAAGTAATGAGCCAAGCTCCTTAAATAACGTACTCAATTTGGGGTTGATAGTGAGCAGTTTTTGAGAGGCTGATTTTTGAGTTTGAATTAATTCATCAAGTTGATTGAGCCATAAATCTATTTGTTTGAAGAATTCAATATCTGAAAAAAAGGTGAATCGGCTGTCCTTGTAGGTGACGTTGCTTGTTTTATGGAGTATATCGAGCAGCTCTTGAGTTGAATTGATTGCTTTAAGTTGATTTATTAATTGTTCTGCCAGCGCTTTTTGAGAGCTGTCATCATCATTACGATAAGCAGTAAGCCAACCAGTCAAGACTTCAATTATTGAATTATGCATCGTTACCTAACCTATAACCTATTCACGTAAACCGACACCTTTTTTCAAGAGGACAAGATTGATTACAGTCAATCCTACCAGCATGGCGATGATGATTATCATGGCCAGATTCATACTCACCTCTTCTTGGCCAATCATGGCATGTCTCAATGCATTGACCATATATAATATAGGATTGAGGTAGGAAATATGTTGCCAGAATGGGGGTAACATATCGATGCTATAAAAAACGCCTCCCAAATAGGTAAGAGGAGTCAGGATAAAGGTTGGTACCAGCATAATATCATCAAAGTTACGGGCTACCATTGCATTGGTGAATCCGGCTAGTGAAAATACGGCAGATACTAGTAAAACAACAAACAGGGTCATAGGCAGATGATTCATTTCAATAGTCAGGAAAAAGCTGGCAATGAGAAAAACCAGAATGGCTACGATTAATCCTCTGAATACACCACCTAAAACATAGCCTAATAATAACAGGCCGTTATGCATGGGACTTATCAGCATTTCTTCTATGCTTTTTTGAAATCGAACGCTAAATAATGAGGAAGATACGTTTCCGTAGGCGTTAACAATTACCGACATCATGATAAGGCCAGGAGCAATAAACATGGGATAACTAATTCCCTGGATGGTACCTATTCGAGGTCCTATCAGACTACCGAATATGAGAAAATAAAGGGTAGTTGTAATAACCGGCGGTAAAAAAACCTGGCTGGCAATGCGAAACATGCGCACCAGTTCACGTCGTACCAGGGTATAGAGTGCAATAAGTTGTTGTCTAATGGCCATTTTTAATGAGATCCAGAAAAAGCTCTTCCAAGCGGTTTGTTTTATTGCGCAAACTATGGACTGTTATACCATGCTGAGTCAGCGCATTAAATACTTCATTCAGGGTTAGAGTATTATCCACTCTTAATTCAAAAGTATTCGCATCGATCAATGTTGTCTTAAATGAAGGGATATCCGGTAATGTATTGATGGGTGTTTCCGTATTAAAAATAAAGGTCTGGTGGCGCAGGGTTTGCAATAATGCCTTCATAGACGTGTTTTTGATGATTAGACCCTTGTCTATAATGGCAATGTTTTTACATAATTGCTCAGCCTCTTCCAGATAGTGAGTGGTGAGAATTATCGTAGTTCCTTCTGCGTTTGTGCGGGTTAAGAATTCCCACATACTTCTTCGGATTTCTATATCCACACCTGCTGTAGGTTCATCAAGTATGAGTACCTTGGGCTGATGAATCAATGCCCTAGCTATCATCAGACGTCGTTTCATACCACCGGAAAGCTGTCGAACTATAGATTTTCTTTTATCCCAAAGCCCTAGTTGCTCTAATAATGATTCTGCTCTGGGTAGGGCCTCTTTACGAGTAATTCCATAATAGCCCGCCTGGCTTAATAAAATCTGGACTGGGTTTTCGAATATATTGAGATTGACTTCCTGAGGTACCAGTCCGAGGCAAGATTTAGCCTGTTCTGTTTCAGTATCCAAATCATAACCGTGTATTTTGATGCTTCCGGACGTTTTATTGACCAAAGTGGTAATCAAGCCAATCGTAGTCGATTTGCCTGCGCCATTTGCTCCTAACAAAGCGAAAAAATCACCGGTATTGACTGTTAAATCAATGCCTTTTACCGCTTGAACACCGTTGTTATAGGTTTTGGATAGTTGTTGAATGTCTAGGGCAAGCATAATGAGTTCGATGAAATGAAAAGTTCATTATACATGATTATAATGATTCCACAGCTGTCTTCTATTTCATTTTTTGAATGAGTAATTCGGGAGGGCTTGAAGTCCTGACTTCAGTTATTTTAATGTCGCTTTACATGAATCTGACTCATCATCCGAGTCTGAATCAGATTCACCATCCCATTCTGAATCAGATTCAGATTCAGATTGAGATTCACCTAGTTGTTGTCTACGGCTGTCTAATGACTCCAGTAAGGCTTCCATTAATGGATTGCCTACATGCTTTTTTTTTCTCCGGAAGCTGGAGAAGGGGTAGATGTAGATGCCTTATTTTTTGGCTGATTTCTTTTGGCCAATTCTTCAGTTAATTCTTTGAAAAAACCTTCGCCGTTAAACACCCGACTTGGCTCTGCTGGTTTATTCGAGACAGGAGGGGGCGGTGGGGGATTTTTGGGTGGCGTTTTAATTGGGACCAACGGAATCGATACTTCTTTTTGTACTTCTGCAACTGGTGGTGTGGATGTGCTGCCAGGATCCGACGAAGAGGATTGCATGGAGTTGGTATGAGGTGGTATTGGAGAAGGCGCAGTGGTGTGTTTGTTGTGTTCTGATTCATGCACCGGTGAATCCACTTGGATGGATGGTGTGGCATTAATCAGTGCCTCATTGGTGTGTATCGAACTGGGGACAACAGTAATTTTATCCGAACTGCTGGGTCTTCCACCGGTAATTTCATGAAGTGTATTAAGTAACTCAGCAAAAGAGGCTAATTGGCTCCTGGCTGTAGAAATTTGTGGCTGAAGAGAACGGAATAGCTGGTCATTTTGAACTTGTTCTCTTAAATGACGATTTTCGGCAGTAAGTTGAGCGTTTTCATTTTTTAATTCTTCATTTTGTTTTTTTAATAATTCAAGTTCAGAAAGATACGCTACTCTTGAATATTCCTGAGCTTTTTGTGTGGAATCTAATGCCAGTCGCAGATCTCTCATCATTCGTTCAGAAGATGTACCATCGGGCGCTATCTGGATGTGTATCGATGAATCATTTTTCATTGCGCTGATTGGTGTATAGACTTTTAAGCCTGAATTATATTCAATTAGCGATTTACTCCAACAGTCAAGCAAATAAGGATTCGTTTTGGCAGAGAGGTTTATTGGTATAGTAATGTATTCAATAACGCTGGCGTCATGAATTGCTTCTTGATTCGATGAGATAAGCGTTAAAATCTCTTCAAAATAGCTGCATATGCCACTATGATTTTGTTCTTTTCCCCATCCAAGCGACCCAAGCATTGAAGATGCACCCGTTTGTTTGTAATGGGTGACAAATTTATTAAATGATGATAGAAATTCCTTGCTCAATGGCATCCTTAACTCCTAATCCTTGGAAGCTGATGTGATTCATTTAATATCAATTGATCTTAAAACTCAATAAGTTTGAATTAATATTTTCACCTTGATCGAATTAAATCGCTTTAGTGAGAAAAAATACACAAAATAAGAGATGTATTGGATTTGTTCGATGATATATTAATTACAAAAAAGCAGGGTTTACGAAAAACTCCCTCTCTTGTTGTTAAAAGGATTATTAATCAGTTGCTTAGTTTATGTAAATTAACTTCTCAATAACCACGGGTATTTCGTCATCCGTAACGCAGTGAAAGATCTCCAAATGTAGGCACAGCGCCACGTTCAGGAGATCCCTCATTGCATTCGGGATGACGTATCTTGAGGAAACTGAGAAGTTATAATTAAAATTCTTTATTAATTATTCCTTTTGCTTTGATCCTGGGGTATTTTCGTAAACATTGTATACCTGATAATGGAGACTTTAGTGAAATCAATGGATAGGCAGGACACCGATTTATTTTTACCCATGCAATTAGGCTCCCTCACCCTGGCGAATCGAATTGTGATGGCTCCTTTGACCCGCAGCCGCGCCGGCAAGGGTGATGTTCAAGGTGCGATGAATGCAGAGTACTATGCTCAGCGTGCTTCAGCAGGTTTAATTATTTCTGAAGCAACGCAAATTTCTCAGCAAGGGAAAGGATATGCTTTTACCCCCGGCATCTATACGGAACAACAAACAGCGGGTTGGAAGCTGACAACCGAAGCAGTTCATAAAAAGGGTGGCGTTATTTTTGCTCAATTATGGCATGTTGGTAGAATTTCTCATCCCGATTTGCAATCCGATAATCAATTGCCCGTTGCTCCCTCCGCAATACAACCAGCAGGTAAGGCATTTACCGAAACAGGATTTAAAGACTTTGTTATGCCAAGGGCATTGGAGATCAATGAATTGCCTGGCATAGTCGAACAGTATGTTCATGCCGCACAATGTGCCAAACAAGCCGGTTTTGATGGAATAGAAATTCATGCTGCCAATGGTTATTTACTGGAGCAATTTTTAAGTGATAAAACGAATAAACGCACCGATAATTATGGTGGCAGTATTGAAAACAGAGCACGTTTATTACTTGAGGTTGTGGAAGCATTGACTGCTGTATGGCCATCAGATCGTGTGGGGATCAGGCTGTCTCCTGTCAGTCATGCTAATGATATTGATGACAGTACACCAATGGAAACATTTTCTTATGTAGTGAAGCAATTAAATCATTTTGGATTGTCTTATATCCATTGTGTTGAAGGAGAAACGATTGGGCCTCGAAACATTCCTGACAATTTCAGTTTTGCCGCCTTACGAGCACTTTATAAAGGGATTTATATAGCCAATAATGGCTATGACCTGGAGTTGGCTCTAAAAGCACGTGCAGAAAATCTGGCGGATCTTATTTGTTTTGGCCGGCCTTTTATTGCCAACCCGGATTTGGTTGAGCGTTTGAGAATTGGAGCTGCATTGACGGATGCCCCAAGGGAAACGTGGTATGGAAATGGTGCCAAAGGCTACACGGATTGGCCAGTGCACGCCTAAGGTTCCTGAATCAGGATAGGATTCAGATTGGTAATAAAGGGTACACTCGTGGAGGCTGTTTTCATCCATCCAGTAATACTGTAGCGAGTATGGTGGGTAAGACAGACTTCATGGGGTAATTCACTGTTGAAACAGATGAATCGATTCCCTTTTGGATAGACCTTTTGAAGAATGTGATCCTCTTTGGAATACAGTATTAACTCTCCACCAAAATCTTCTTGCCAGAGCTCATTTAAATAATAAACACAGGATATTTTTCTTGTTTTAGTGGTGGCGAACTGGTCGACGTGTTTTTTATAATAGGCTCCGGGCTGGTACACTGCAAAATGGGTTTCAAATTCAGTCAGTCCGAGAAATAGCGTTCGATTCAACATAGATGCCAACTTATTCGTCTGCTGCAAATAGGCCTGGACAGAACGCTCGGTTGACTCTTCCTCCAGCCAGCATATTTCATCAGTTCTAATGGCATTATTATGATGAGCCTGCACCTTATGCCCAATTCGTGCGCTGCGAAATACTCCCTGTTGATGCAAGTTTTGAGCGTAGCGGATTAAAGCCTGGTAGTGTTCCTGAGCTATGAATTCATCAATGAGATGATATCCCTGAACACTGAGGTTGTGACTAATTAATTCAGGATCAAGCACGTGTTTACCTTGAGAACAGTCTGTGACGAGAATTTTACGCTAAGATAAAATTCATGCAAGTTTTGTATCCAATGCAGTTTCAAAGCAGTTACAGGACTTATGAAGAACCCCAAGATCAAAGCGAAAGGAGTATTTAATGAAGGAGTTTAGATAAACTAAATGACTGAACTAAAAATTTCCTTTAATGAAGAGATTGGGCTATTGTTGTAAGCCCTGATTTATTTGGCAGAAGCTTTACCTTCCAGAAGATATTGGTATTCACGCCATTGCGGCATGAATTGAGTCATGAGTGCATAAAATCGTTTGCTGTGACTGGCTTCAAGGAGATGAACCAGTTCATGTACCAGTACGTATTCAAGACATACTAAAGGCTTTTTAATTAAACTGAGATTTAACCAAATTCTACGCGCCCGAGTATTGCATGAGCCCCAGCGGGTTTTCATTTTCTTTATTCCCCACTCGGTTATTGTTACATTTATGATGGCTTCCCAATGTTTGATTAGCTCAGGAAGTAGGGCTTCCATTTCTCTTCTATACCATCGATCAAGAAGTATTTGTTTTTGGCTTAACGTCGTATGAGGTTGGGTAAAAAGATGAATCAGCTCACCATCCACCTTGATTTTGGAAGGGCCATGATGTTCTTCAATAATTAATAAATAGTTTTTTCCTTGAAAGGCAATCGTTTCTCCTGTTTGCAGGCGTTCCTCTTTAAATGAAGAGCGTTCACGAATACGATTACGCTGTGCACGTATCCACTCACATTTTTCTTGAAGATGCTGTCTGATTAAACGGTCACTGTACCTTAAGGGAACGCTTACTTTAACCAAGCCATCAGGGGGATAAATTCTAAGATTCATGTTTTTAATTGGCTTTCTAGCTATTTCTATAGAAATTCCATCAATTTCAATGATCATAAATGGATTGGTAAGAAGAAGGGGATTTCATTATACCGAAGAAAGTGCAATATACCCAAGAATCTGGGAAGTGCTCAGATTATTTAAAGGAAGGAATTGAAACATTCTATTGATTGACGGTCATCTTAGTCAGAATCTTTAAATTCCTTCATCATCCAATTCAAATCAAGCTGCGCTCAAAAATCTTGGGGTTAACGTTCTGCACCTACACAGGGGCTATCAATGTATTCCCCATTGATGTCTAAAACCATATTGACACTGGCGCGTTGGTATCGAGCCAGGATATCGTATTCTTGTTTGGTAATGTATCCGTAGGAATTGCCACAATAGACTAATGAAGTTGCGCCCGGCCTTGGTTTAACCTGTATAGGCAGATCACAATCCCAGCGAAATTTCGTTAAATCACAGTTGGCCAGTGCAATACTGGTTGGTAATACCAATAACATGATGAGTACAAGCCATTTATTATTCATTTTTTTCTCCACTGGCATAGTATTTTATTTTAAGTATAGGTTAAATCTGGAATACAAGAGGTTGAGTGGAATGAAATTATATTTAGCAAGATTTTTATTGATTTTAATGGTATATATTCAATAAATTAAATTAAAAAGTCGTAACTTCTCAATGAAACCAGGAGACGTCATCTCGAGCGGAGTGAGAGAACTTCTGAAACCAGCATGGAGCCTGCATTTGGAGATCCTTCATTGCGATCAGGATGACGTAATTTCCGGGACTTATTAAGAAGATACCAAAGGTCGATAGGTATGCTTACATCCAGTATTGAATATCTCCAGGCTCTTCGTAACGGTAATTACCTTCGTTTTTTGGAATGGCCTCAATTTATCGCGCAACATTATGCAGACCCCAAATATACTATTGGTGCTGATGAAACCGTTCCTTTAATCATTTTTGAATGGTTGAATAATGGTTTTTGTGAAGAAGATATAAAACACATGGCTGTATTGGCTGTTGTTCAAGATTTGGACTCAAGCCCGATAAGAGGGAGTTTATCCTATGCCTTTACTTCCTTATCACTTGCGCTTATTAGTTGTATGGTCTATCAAAGTACCAATACTCAGAGTAATTTTATTAAACAAGGAAAAGTGACGGGCAAGGTTGTGTGTGAATTGATGCAGAAACAGAGTGCTCTTATGGATGAATCACAATTTGCCAGGCAGCAACAAATCGAATTTACTAGATTGATGCATTATAAAGAAATCAGTGATAGAAAAGTTGTATCTCGAGCTTTTGAACACATCAATTCAATTACTCAATTCAGATATTTAACCGAAGACTACATCTCTACCCTGGAAAATACTCAAATTGCAGAAGATAAGTTACGTACATCAAGAATCAGTATGCTTAAAAGTCTGGCACACTATTTAAATGAACAAATGGAATATACAGATCAGGTCAAAGAAGGGATTGGATTGTATGTAACTCAATTATGGGCAATGAATCCGGCCGATTTTGAGGAAGAATATCTAAACAATATTTCCTCTGATTCCTTTGTCGCCAATTTCTGGAAAATGGCTGTAACTTATGGATTAAAATTTTTTAGCATTCTGCAGCCCAGCACAACACTGGCTATTACGGATGACTCTTCGAATACTCCTAAAATGAATTAGTTTGTGAACGCTTTATATGCCAGCTTCATGAGCGAGTAAGGCTTCTTTATAGGTAATGGATTCGGAATTACCCATATAACCACCAAGATTATCTTTTCCAACAACTCGATGACAAGGGATAAATAAAGCCAGTGGATTGCGCTTGCAGGCCTGTCCTATGGCTCTGGGGCTGCTTTGAAGCTTTAGCGCTAATTCACCATAGGTTAATGTCCGACCTACAGGAATCACTAGAAGTGCATTCCAAACGTTCAGTTGGTAAAGACTACCTTTAGGTTTTAATTGCAATTGAAATCGATGATGAGGATCAGCGTAATAGGCTTCAAGTTCCGCCCCAATAGCATGAGCCAGATTGGAATTAGCAGGGCTACCTGATTTTTGAGTGAATGAGGCATTAAAAACAAAATGCTCATCATGGGCTACTTCAAGTCTACCCCACGGGGTAGTAAAAATAGACATGACGAGCATTGAATTCAAGAATTAATCGCCTTTTTTACCTGACAATTTTTCTTTAATACGTGCAGCACGACCAGCAAGGTTACGTAAGTAATACAGTTTTGCACGACGTACATCACCACGACGCTTAACAGTGATACTGTCTACGATTGGGCTGTAGGTTTGGAAAACACGTTCAACACCAACGTTATGAGAAATCTTGCGAACAGTGAACGCGGAATTCAAACCACGATTTCTCTTGGCTATAACGATACCTTCAAAAGCCTGTAAACGTTCACGAGTACCTTCAATTACTTTAACTTGAACAAGAACAGTGTCACCTGGATTAAACTCAGGAATTTCCTTGCCTTGCATTTGCTCAGCATTTAATTGGTCAATAATATTAGTCATGGACTACTCCTAAAATTGGTTTATCCTCAACAGGAATCACCGTGTTCGCATTTATAACTATTCAGCATCTGATTCTTGGATGCTCTGAAATCTGCCTGTTTACTGCCTGTAATTCGGTGGTAAACGATGCTCTTCCTGAAACTCCGCAAGCAATTGCCTGTCGGTTTCATTCAACTGCATGTGTTCCAGTAAATCCGGACGTTTAAGCCAGGTTTTACCCAGGGATTGTTTTCTTCGCCATCGCTCTATGTCCCTATGGTTCCCACCTAATAAAACAGGAGGTACTTCCATACCGTTTATGGTTGCAGGCCGGGTATAATGAGGACAGTCGAGTAATCCATTCATAAATGAATCTTGCTCTGCTGAACCAAGATGCCCAAGACTGCCGGGTATCAAGCGAATTATGGCGTCAATAAACACCATGGCAGCTAATTCACCGCCACTTAATACAAAATCCCCAAGCGACCATTCTTCATCCACATGATGACTAATGATACGCTCATCAATTCCTTCATATCGTCCTGCTATAAACAGCAGGGGTTGCCTCTCATTTGCCACTTGGTTTAAGTCGGCTTGACGGATTACTTTACCCTGAGGACTTAAGTAAATCGTTTTGCAGTTATCTGGCATTTGACTGCGCGCATGCACAATTGCCGCATGCAGTGGTTCATACATCATGACCATTCCTGGTCCACCACCATAAGGCTTATCATCTACCTGCCTATAGGGTCTGGATGACCAATCACGTGGATTCCAGTGCGCAATGTGTACCAGGTTCTGTTCAATTGCCCTACCGGTAATTCCGTATTTTAATCCATCCATTATTTCTGGAATCAAACTGATTACACCCAGATGCAGAACCACTTAAAAATCCACATCCCAGTCGACAGTAATGACTTTTTCGGTGTCATTGATATCCATTATAAATTGCCCCGGTAAATAAGGTATTAAATGCCTTTTTTCACCTTGGACTACCAATACATCATTAGAGCCAGTCGGCATCACTTCAGTTACAACTCCAAAGGGTATGCCTTGTTGGTTTATCACCTTCATGCCTACCAGTTGGTGCCAGTAATACTCACCTGGTTCTAATTCAGCAAGCTGTTCTTTTTGAACAGCAATTTCAATATTGGTAAGTCGAGAAACCAGCTCACGATCAGGGTAACCTTCTATTTGCGCTATTATGGCTTTGTTATGTACTTCGATACATAATAGCTTAACAGGTTGCCACTGATTATTTAAAAAGGCATGCCAGTCTGTATATCTCAGAATATTATCTCGCGGATCTGTGAAGGAATGAACCGTAACAAAGCCTTTAATACCATGAGGGCGGCCGAAACGGCCTAATACTACCCAGTTTGCCTGATTATTCACGTTATTAAGCAGCTGTCTCAGAGTTTTTATTAAATTCTCTTATCAATGCACTGACGCGATCAGATAATTGTGCACCAACACTTTGCCAATGGGCTAATTTTTCCATTTCAACGTGCAGACGAACTTCTTGTCCTCGCGCAACAGGGTTAAAATAACCAATACGCTCAATGTAATTACCATCGCGACGTTTGCGGCTGTCAGTTACTACCATGTGATAAAAAGGACGCTTTTTGGCGCCGCCTCGTGATAAACGTATAACGACCATTGTTTTCCTCTACTTTAGAGTGGTTACATAAAAATGCCGAGTATTGTACGAAAATTAACTCAACATGTGAAGTAATTCTTTTAAATTATTTTTTAACCCAATATCTCTTCGTAGGGAACGCCCATTATTGATAGCATGTTCGTTCTCTAAATTTTAATATTGTAATAAAAACAATTACTTTAAATCATCTGGAAACATGTCTTTCATTCCAGCCATTCCCCCAAGGCCTCGCATCATTTTTTGCATTCCGCCAGGCTTGGAAAATTTTTTCATCATCTTTTGCATTTGTTCAAATTGTTTTAATAATCGATTTACATCTTGAATTTGGGTTCCCGAACCCATGGCGATGCGTTTTTTTCGTGATCCGACAATAATTTTGGGAATTCGTCTTTCTTTCGGAGTCATTGAGTTAATAATGGCTACAGTTTGTGCCATGGCTTTGTCATTGACCTGTTTCATTGCCTGTTGGGGCATTTGACCCATTCCTGGCAGCTTGCTCATCATTCCTGCTATGCCGCCCATGTTGTTCATTTGCAACAGTTGTTGTTTAAAATCTTCTAAATCAAATCCTTTTCCTTTCTTTAATTTTTTAGCCAGTTTTTCACTGGCTTGTTTATCTGCTTTGCGTTCAACTTCTTCGATAAGGGTTAGAATATCGCCCATACCTAATATTCTTGAAGCGATACGTTCCGGGTGAAATGGCTCTAACGCCTCTACTTTTTCCCCGCTGCCTATAAATTTAATCGGTTGGCCGGTAATTTGTCTTACTGATAATGCGGCACCACCTCGGGCATCACCGTCCGTTTTGGTAAGGATCACCCCGGTTAAAGGCAGTGCTTCATGGAAGGCTTTTGCTGTATTTGCTGCATCTTGACCAGTCATACTGTCAACAACAAATAACGTTTCAATCGGATTTACAGATTGATGTAATGCTTTAATTTCAGCCATCATTTCTGCATCGATATGCATGCGTCCTGCAGTATCGATAATGAGTACATCCATGTATTGCTTTTTAGCGCTTTCCAAGGCTTTTTGAGCAATGGCAATGGGTTGTTCATTGGTTTCAGCTGGAAAAAATGCAACATCAATTTGTTCTGCCAAAACTTTTAATTGTTGTATCGCTGCAGGTCTATAAACGTCAACGCTGACCAGCATGACTTTCTTATTTTCGGTTTCTTTCAAATAGCGGGCAAGTTTAGCGGTACTTGTGGTTTTACCAGAACCCTGTAAACCGGCCATCAGGAATATTGCAGGGGGCTGAGTTTTAAAATCAAGTTCAGCACGTTCATCGCCCATGACATGGATTAATTCATCATGTACGGTTTTAATAAAAGCCTGATCAGGATTTAAACTGGTCAATACTTCCTGGCCAAGGGCTTTTTCTTTTACTTGTTCGATAAAATCTTTAATAACCGGCAGGGCTACATCTGCCTCAATCAGTGAAAGTCTGACTTCGCGCAAGGCTTGTTGAATATTGTCTTCAGTTAAACGACCCTGTCCACGCAGATTTTTAAAGGTGCGGGTCAAACGTTCGGTTAAGTTATCAAACATAATAATAGAGTACCCGAAAAAAACAGCCACTATAGCATAGAGAGGCAAAACAATGCTACTTCTACAGGTATATGTTGAAGGCCCATTTATAGTGAATATAGTGTCTGGAATCCCATCGCAAGATTAAATCTTCAAAAGATACCAGGCTATAAAGTTATTAATATTTTATATAGTCACTATTATTTTTTTAATTAAATTTCTAATAAATCCTTAAGGATGTTTTATTATATTTTGTCCATATTAACTTTGTTGAGACCAATATGGGAAGATCTAAAACTGATGGACTTTTGCTCGAAGAGGAGGCGGCGGTCAAAATACAAACAGCTTATAGAGGATTTTTCTCCAGAAAATCTTATGCAATTACTCAAATGCCTTCACAATATATGAAACCCTTTAAGGTCATGATCAAAGGAAATGATCCTGAGATCACCGGTTTGCCTCATCATACAAGCGAAGAGCACATCGCATTAGTTGCTATATCCGGTATGCGTTCTGTAGAAATTGCATGCCAATTAAGCAGTGGCTGTCCCAAATTGATCATTATTGATAACAGTAAATATGTAGTCGATTTTTGGCGAAAGGCTCGATATTTGATTAATCATTCAGATTGTGAAGAGAGTTTTCTTGGCGATCTGGATCGATACATCGAAATGACCCAATGCAACAGATCAGGTTTGAAATCGAAAGAATTCGATTATCTAAAGCAATTATTTAATCGCTATGGTTTTGAGAAACTGCAGCTCATTATTGGCGGAACCACTGTAATTGCTCAGTCATGGGTTGATCGCGATGTAATGATTAAAGTAAAGAATATTTTGAGGTTTATTGAAGTAGATGTTATTTACGCTTACCCTTCAAATATTGTTGCTTATCTGCGCTCGGAAGGAGAACGATCAAATTCAAATCAAGTCCTGGATAACATTCAATCGTTAAATCCTGCTTTAGCCATTCATACCGATCTGGTGTCGGGTAAACCGAAACATGTATTGAAGATCGAGGATCATAATCCAGCATTAGTTGGCGAAAAGTTACAACTGAATTCTGTACAATTCAGCAGCTCTCAAATGAGCTTGGGAAGGTCTGAAACTTTACTATTGATGTTGTTTGTAAGCAAGTTGAAAGGAAATCCAGCTTCATCATTAAGTACATCCAGCGGGTCATTTTTTAGGCCGGAATTGACTCAACATGCATCGAGCGCTACTGATTTAACTTCTTATGCAAGCAGTTCATCTTATTCAAGCAGTTCAACTGATGCAAGTGGTTCATCTTATGCATGTAGTTCAACAGAGTATTGTACTGAATTGAATCCAGAAAAACCCAGTCTCCTCTGATGTATGCAAAAAGGATTTAAGGTTACAGTTCCCTTTAAGTTCCGAGTTGTTTAATAGTGTTTTTTTTATCGAATCTTATGAAGCACTTTGAGGCAGGATATTGGCGAGTGCCTATCTTTTCGCGCCGTGTTGTTTCTATTTGAGTTCTAATGAATTATGACGTGATTAAATGAGCCACTCGACGAAGCTTATAAATTAACCGTATACTGTTTCTTTACTAAGGATAGTAAGAGATTTTAGACATGTATGTCGTTATATGTATGCTTTTGTGCATTGGGGGTTTAGTACTGTATCATGTAGTCGCTAAATGTCTGGGATATGCCGGGTTTCAAATGAGAGATTCGTTCAATCCTGACACTTTAGAACATGATGAAATAACAACGCTTCTCACCAAGCTCTCTCATCCCGAGTTTGAGGGAGTTTGTTATGGTTTTAGTCTTAACTGGGCACTGGCAGTCGCTGAGAGTAAAGAAGATATCTTTTATCGACAACTTCATCTTCTTCGTGCTCATAAGTCTGATTTGCCCGTTATTCTTGAGCGTATCAAGCAAAAAAAGCACGATTTTCATTATCTTTCAGAAGAAGAACTGCTGATTAGTACATTACCTGAGGTCTGTGAAAAAATTTGCATTGCCCAGGATCCGATTGCTTACAAGAATAAATATGGGAAGCTTGTTTGGCAGCCCGATATTAATTCCATCCTGAGGCGGATTAAACAAGACGGTTCTGGTGTCAGGCAGGTTTTTTATAAAACACATACTTTTGGCTCCAGGCAGGAAGCATTAGAATATTTTACCTTGCTGGCTAAAACAAAATTACCTGAAAATGTAGCTGTAATTATTAGTACTTCAGATCATGCTATGGGATTCAAACGTGCAGGGAGACTCTGGCGATTTATAAATATAAATGATTTATACAGGCAAGATACCAATAAACCGTATTTTGAATTTAATGCTCAAGGTCTGGTTAATGAGTTGTATCGAGTGAGTGCTTCCGGGCCTTTGATACGAAGGCTTACAGTTAATACCGATTTCATCGCACTAAAAACTCCACCTGGATTAATCACCCGATTAGAAAATAAGTTTCCAGTATTTCCCGTTTATCAAAGAACTCCTTATATGGAAAAAATATCTTTTTTTGCCATGGCAGCGTTACAAGGGGACATACCTACGGTTAAAAAATGTCTTAAAGCGAAATGGTCTGTTTTTTCTAATAATTACATGAATGATAACTCACCTGTTTTAATGGCAATTTATTCCGGCCGAAGAGAAGTTGTAAAGGCCATGCTTACACCAATAGCTCGACATATTAATAAACAACGTAAAAAAGATTTGGCAACCTTGCTTCATATTGCGTGCAGATATGGTGGCTGGGGTATAGTTGAAGATTTGCTGAACATCAGCGGTATTAATATCAATCCTTTGGATATCAAGGGAAAGACACCATTAATGTATGCCTGTAAGTCAACAACGATTACTGATGAAAGAAAATTATTCCGATTATTGCTTAATAAAGGGGCTTCTCTGACCATTAAAGATAAGAATGGTTTTTCTGCTTTGGATCATGCGGTTAAAAATGGGCATGAACTGGCAATTGAAATGATAAGCAACAGAATGCAATTCGATGAAGACGCTCAACAGTCAGTTTCTAACAAGCAACGTGCTTTTGGACAATCACGCTTGAACTTTTTTAAGAAGGCATCTGTTGGTGGAGTATATGATGTGTATCCGGCGAAGAACGAAAGCAATCAATTGTGCATTTTGCCTAATATTTAACTGTTCTGTATTCATTTATTGGGGTACAATGTCGCAGATTACGTTTACTGAATATTCGATGTGAGATGACATGCGATTTATTGCTGGATTTTTTACTCTTCTTTTTTTATTGATCCCTCAGTCTTTTTCTGCCTTTGTTAAAGTGAAGAGCACGATTAAACCGACGAGTGTATTGGGTTCTGATGATAACTATCATCAGGTTTATGAATTAGTCATGAAGCAAAAAAAAGTAAAAAAGGGACATCATTATGCATTAAAAAAAATTGAGATCCTGAATAAGAAAACCCATAAACTCATTACTCAATATGATGGGGAGGCACTTAAACCCTTGGTTTATATGATTAAGCCAGATGGAGTGAATATCAATACCACAGAATTGGATCATGACGGTCAAATGGTCGCGTTTCTTTATACATCACAGGCTAATCAAGCAGAAATTTCGTCAAAACTGATTCATCGCTTGAGTTTTATTGATAAGGATTATCCGGAACACACTATAGAATTTGAAGATGCCATTGTGAAGCGAAGTCAGGTTCCGGTTGATGTGATCAGTTCACCCGTGCAAGGCGGTGGCTGGCTTGCCTGTAATGGACCCGGCTTATTGAGTAGCCATAGATTCGCCTATTTAAATGTACATGGGAGTTATTATCTTGCACAACGATTTGCTATAGATTGGGTTCGAATTGACGAAAAAGGGAATGTATTTATGCCGGGTACTGATCGGCAATTAAATGAAAATTATTTGGATTATGGGGTGAGTATTTATTCGGCAACGGACGGAACAATAACCCGGGTTCGAAATGAGTTTCTTGATAATGCTCCAGGCCAGATACCTATTGAAGTACAAAATGTTGATAATGCCTGCGGTAATGAAATTACGGTCGAAATGAGCAATGGACATTATGCTCACTATTGTCATCTCAAACCGGACAGCATGACCGTAAAGGCAGGTGACAAGGTCTATCAGGGGCAACTTATTGCAGCACTGGGTAATTCAGGCAATTCCATGGGACCTCATTTGCATTTTCATATTAGTGATAATGATTCACCCTTGGGTTCAGAAGGTTTGCCCTATATTATAAAAAAATTCGGCCTGCAAATAACTCCTGAACAGGTTGAAGAAGTGGGGATTCTCGATTTTCATGCTTCTGAAACCGATTTAATGGATATCAATATACCAGGATTAATTAAAATGAACGCGATGCCAATGCAAAATGGAGTCTATCATTTTAACAATTGAGCCTGATGATTCTCTTTGCGTTTAATTCATAATTTGCGAGTCTGGCACATTCTGTTTCTACAGAAAAACTGCTATGATGATTTTCAGATCAAATGTCAGGTCATGGATCTACTCAATGTTCCTAAAAGCTGAAATTGAGAACCGGATTTATTCAAGAGCTGTATATCTGATTCATATTGCACAACAATTAATTAGTCTGGCCAGTATTAGGTTGGTATTTGTTTATTTTTTACGCGATTATTAAGGTTTCCTTAAGCTTATTTTTATATAATAGGTTTTTTGATTCCGAATAGGCTGCAATGAAGGAATGCAATGAGCAATAAAAAGCACTCACTTACTATTTTTAGTTTGACTATGATTACAGTTGGCTCGGTAGACAGTATACGGAATTTACCCGCTACCGCCCTTTTTGGAAGCCAATTAATATTTTACTTTATATTAGGTGCTTTATTTTTCCTCATTCCTACAGCTCTGGTATCTGCCGAACTGGCTTCTGGCTGGGCAAAGCAAGGTGGAATTTATGTCTGGGTCAAGGAAGCCTTCGGTAAAAAATCCGGCTTTTTAGCTATCTGGTTGCAATGGATAGAAAATGTAATCTGGTATCCGACCATATTATCTTTTGTTGCAGGAACGATTGGCTATTTGATTAATCCCGCTTTAACCAGTAATCCTTATTTCCTTTGGGCCGTTATTGTCAGTTGTTTTTGGGGTGCGACCGTATTGAATTTACGTGGCATGAAGTCATCCGCCATGTTCAGTAGTTTTTGCTCTCTTGCCGGATTGTTGTTACCTATGTCTTTAATCATTGGTCTGGGTGTTGTGTGGATAACTCAGGGTAATCCATTGCAAATTAACTTCGATATACCCAGTATCGTTCCTCATCTCGCAGATAAATCAATGTGGGTGTCTTTAACGGCTATTATGATGTCGTTTTGCGGCATAGAAATAGCCACAGTGCATGCAAATGATGTGAATAATCCTCAACATGCTTTTCCTAAGGCATTAATCTATTCAGTGGGTATTATTTTAAGTACCTTAATCCTCGGATCTTTAGCTATAGCCGTTGTGTTACCTGGAAAAGATATTAATCTGGTTGCAGGAATAATGCAGGCGTTTGAAGCATTTTTTCTAAGATATAACATGCATTGGATGATGCCTGTTGTTGCTGTAATGCTCGTATTGGGTGGTCTTGGTGGAGTCAGTAATTGGATTATTGCACCTACCAAAGGATTATTGGTTGCTGCTGAAGACGGTAATTTACCTGAACTCTTTCAGCGTACTAATGCTAAGGGAGCACCGGTAGTCATGCTAATCACTCAAGCCGTGATCGTAACCGTATTGTCTGCTTTATTTTTATTTATGCCCAGCGTAAATGGTTCCTATTGGTTATTAACGGCTTTGGCCGCACAATTGTATATGTTAATGTATTTTATCATGTTCATTGCAGCAATTAAGTTGCGTATTAGCGAGCCTAATCACCACAGACCCTTTAAAATTCCTGGGGGAATGATGGGAATGTTATTTGTCTCGGGTATTGGGATTATTGGTGTTCTTACCACCTTGGCCGTAAGTTTTATCCCACCTGAGGGTATTGACGTAGGGAGCACCGCTCGTTATGAGTTAACTTTAATTATCGGCCTGATATTGATGTGCGCTCCGCCATTTATCAGTTCCTGGTTGAGAACCCGAGCTGTGAATAGGGAAGTAATTGCTTAAAATACAACATTAAAAAATAAAGCCATGAATCCTATTGATGAACTATTGACCGAATTAAGTTCTCGTCTGCCTGAGCTCCAATGGAAAATTAGTGAATTAAGTTCGGGTATTTCCAGTCATAATCTTCCCAAAGGATTATTTCGTAGCGGATTTGAGTTGACTGGCGCAGGATGTGTACAAGAAATTCAAGCTGATATCCAAGCCTTATCTGAACAAAAAAATGCTCGCAGTGCCATGTTTCTGGCTGAGCGAATTAAACAGAAAATAAATGTTCTGGTTGCTTTATGTCATATGGATGGACGTAAAAAGAAACCGGAGGAGCAAGTCTCTTTTGGTGTAAAAATGTTAAGTACTCGACAACAATGGATACAGAATCTGGAACATGAAATTAAGACCTTAACCCAGCAGCAGCAGGCAATGACAAAATCGCTTCATCATTTGACGCTAGGTGGCAATACGAACGCGATATTGACTCTACAGGCTGAGTTGGGTGAAGTTGAACGACGTTTGACTTTAGCCAAAGAAACATTAAATCAGGCTGTTTTGTAGGCTTCTGTATCTGGTTCTATTTCACGTATTCTTTTTTCGTCCCTTCCTGAATTACAAAGTCATTTTTCAAATAGCCTTTTGCTTCCTGTTATATTGCGGTAAATTAGTGGCGTTCAATTACTATAAACAGAGAAGGAGCGCCTTAAATGTCAGATAAGTATTCTCAAATTACCAAGGATATTGGTACTCAGTTAGCAAAAATGCGCAAGGAAATGCCAGAATTTATGGCTGGATTTGGTGCTTTGTCGCAAGCAGCAAATAAAGAAGGTGTGCTGGATAAAAAAACCAAAGAATTGATTGCCATGGCTCTGGCTGTAGCCAAACAATGTCCTGGATGTATCGGCTTTCATGCGCAAACGTTAATTAAATTACAAACAACCAGAGCCGAATTATTAGAAACTTTGGGCATGGCTGTTTATATGGGTGGTGGCCCCTCTTTAATGTATGCTGCCGAAGCATTAGAAGCGTTTGAAGAGTTTAGCCAGTAAATTGTATTGATACTTGTGGATTGTAATGTTGGGTCATGGTGACTCATAGCCGTCAAGTTACGGAATATCTGTATTTAAAATAACCCGGATGAAGTGCGAAGCGCGTAATCCGGGAGGACCCGCGAAGCGGGCATCGGCTAATAAGGTACTATGCTGCGCATAGGCTTCCCGGATTTCGCGGTGCTTCATCCGGGCTACTTTTGATTTTCTTCTTAACCTGGCAGCTATGGGGCAAGACTCAACTTATACCGTAGTCTATCTTAGTGCGATAATAACGTAGCTACATGAGCCATTTGTTTATCTGCCGGGTTTTGTTGACAAGGAAATTGTTTGCTGACACCCAGCAAGGCAATTTGAGACACGGTCATCGTATCTTTATCACTTCGTTGGCTTGATATTTCCTTATAGGTCTGTTGGATTAACTCATTCAGGGTAATTGAGTTAAGTTGTTTTCCTGGTGGTAAACAAAAAATAGGTTTACCCAGGCTTTTTGCTGACTCATTCGCCTGAATTAAGGTTTCTGCAATGCTTTCACAGGTAATATTAAGAACATGACGTGCTGATCTGGCCCATGCTTGTGCCTGGGGATCAGCCTTTATTTCCATTTGTGGTATGTTATTCGCAATATTCATGTAATTGTTTATGGTATCCGCATATAAATTGCTGGAAAAAATAATGAAACTGATTAGTAAAAAACGCATAGCACTTCCTTAAAATCCTGCAAGATTACTTGAAAAAATAGTAGACAGTTGGGTTATCCGGACAAACATACGGACCACATTCTATGAATGTACTGATTCCATTGGCAAGAATCAAGATAAGAAATAAGTACATTAATGCAATCAACCATTTGTTTGATGTTTTAAATTGATCATCAATGCCATGTTCAAAGAGTAAAGCAATTGCAATAAAACCAATTATGAAGAGAAAAATAACGGCTGACCAGGTGTAAAAATATAAACCAAGAAACGGATCTCCATAACCCGGTGTTCCCGGTTCCAGATGGAGATAGATTTGTCGAGTAGCCACAGCCAGGCCCAATAAAGCTTGCAATAGCATAAAACCATAATGAGGCATCCTGATTCCCAGGCGCAAATTCATCATTAAACATAATCCTACCCCTGCAAAACAGATTCTTTGCAATAAACACAAAGGACAAGGTAAAGAATTTTTGAGAAGTTGATCAGCAAAGGCAAAGATTAAAATGATACAGATAAATAATAGTCCTAAGCTGTTACCCCAAAGATGTAATTTTTTTTGGATGTTCATAAAGGCACCAGATTGCTGTGAAAATTAAAACAGATGGAAATCAGTAATAAACATAAAAGAAATTGAAAGGTAATCGAATTAGTAGGTTTAAAAATTATCTGCAGGCCAATAAAAAAATAAAGCAAAAACAGCAGTATCATCATGATTGCTACCATCGCTTAGGATCAGTTTAGATAAAAGTATAGTTGGTTCTACATCTTTTTTCGAATTGGGGATTTAATTTAGTTGATTAAATCCCATGCGGTGCAATGAAACCTAATTTGAATGCAATAAATAAAAAAATAAATAATGTAAATGAGATACCTATTCTTAAAGTTAACGCTTTCACTGTACGTTTCGAGTTTCCAGTATCACGAATCAGAAAAAATAAGCCGCTGGCCAATGAGCCGGCAATAATAATCATGACAAAGATGATGAAGATTTTAGTGATCATTTGTTATACTCCGGAAATTGCTATCTTCAGTCGGAAGTTAGCCAACCTTTTGAGCAATTGATAAAGTATGCCTAGTTTAACCTGTTTTAACATTCGTTTCACCCCAAATTGGCTAATGATTGTTCTGACACTGTCGTTTATCTTTATTTTTATACGTCTTGGCTTATGGCAAATACAACGAGCAGATGAGAAGGTAACGATGATTGCAGCTGAAGAGTCATTGGCGAAACAAGAGCCCATATTGTGGCGCGGAGAACAACCCCTGCCTAAACAATATCAACGTATAAAGGTACGAGGTACCTATCTACCTAATATTTTATTATTGGATAATCAGCATCACCAACATCAGTTTGGATATGATGCTGTTTCCCCATTACAGCTTTCAGATGGATCTGTGGTTCTGGTCGATAGGGGATGGGTTCAGGGAGAGAGTACCAGACGGTCTTTTCCAGATATTCAAATTCCGCAAGGCATTATTGAGTTGCAGGGTAGTGCCTATTTTCCGGGAAAAAAACAATGGGTTTTAGGGCCTGGAATAGAGAAAAAAGAGGGCGGAATTACTATTCTTGAGATTTTGGATGCAAAATTAGTCAGTCAACTTTTGCAAAAAAAGGTCTATCCGTTTATTATTCGCCTCGACAAGCAAGACGCATATGGATTTGTGCGTGAATGGGCGATAGTATCCATGCCTCCGCAGCGGCATTTAGCGTATGCTCTGCAATGGTTCGCCATGGCATTGGTTATCTTTATTATATTCGTAGCATTGAATCTGAAGAAAAGAAATGAAGAAGCACGTCACTAAATATTATGTTTTGTTACTATTAGCCACAATGTTTGCTGCACCTGGAGTAACCGCTTATCTATTTTACCAGCACCCAACCTGGTTAGGTTCATCCAAAATTAATAAAGGCACATTATTATCACCTCCGATTTCTTTGAGTCATTTTGGGAGCAAAACAAAATGGCGTCTCCTTCTTATCAGTCCTGATGGCTGTAAAAAGGATTGTCTCGAACAATTAAATATGCTGGCACGAGTCAGATTGGCTTTAGGGCGAAAATTATATCAGGTGGATGAATGGTTGGTTCTGGATGATAAGTCATCAGTATTGGCAGATGAAATTAAACCCCTGTTAAAAGATCAGGATATCAATGTAACTACTTTAAACACTGCAGATCTGGCCAAATTGTCTGCTTTACCTGCTGATGCCAAGGTATTTATCGCCAATCCGGATAATTTTTTGATTTTAAGTTATCAGACTGGAGGGAATCCTGATGATATCTATAAAGATCTGAAACTTCTCCTCAGTACAACAGAACAGAAGAGTAACTAAATTGATGCAGAATAATTCCATACGAATCGCGGCCAGCTTGAGTATTGCACTCGCTTTATTTGTTGTTATGCTCGGAGCCTATACTCGATTAACTGATGCAGGTCTAGGTTGCCCGGACTGGCCTGGCTGTTATGGGCGTATGGTGTTGCCTTCTGCTCATTCAGGTTTGCAGGAAGCGCAAACCCAATTTCCCCATATTCCTATTGAAACCAGGAAAGCCTGGACTGAAATGGCTCATCGATATGCTGCAGGTACTCTTGGGCTGTTAATATTTTTTATTGGAATGAGTGTATTACGTAAAAAAATACAAGGAATGGTTATTCCCTGGCATCTGCCTTTGGCTTTAATGATCTTGGTGGTTTTTCAAGCGGCTCTAGGGATGTGGACAGTAACCTTAAAATTACTTCCCGTGGTCGTTATGGGGCATCTTTTGGGTGGGATGTTAATATTTGCCTGTTTATGCCGGTTTCGTCTTCAAATCAGTTCATTAAAAGGACAGGATTTAGCTCAGTGGCGTTTGTGGATCCGTTTGGGGGTTTTTATTGCCTTTTGCCAAATTGCTCTTGGCGGTTGGGTCAGTTCAAATTATGCAGGTATTTCCTGTATCGGATTTCCGATGTGTAATGGACAGTGGTTACCTGAGTTACATTTTGCTAAGGGATTTAATTTATTTGCACCTGTTGGCGCCAATTATCAAGGTGGTTTATTGGATAACGAGGTTCGAGTAAGTATTCAATTGATTCACCGAGTCGGAGCAGTTTTAACTGCGTGTTATCTTGTGCTGCTTTCAATGTTAATTCTGGGCAAGTCAAGTTCCCGATATTTAAAAATATCCGCTTTATTTCTAATACTGTTGGTTGTACTTCAATTTAGCCTGGGTATTTTGAACGTATTGTATTTACTGCCCTTATCAGTGGCAGTTGCTCATAATGGGGTCGCAGCATTACTATTGGCTACAGTGTTTAGTATGTTGCATTTTACACGAAAGGAGTTGGATTATGGTTGCTGAGCTAGTGACACAGCCAACTGCAGATTGGCGGGATTATATCGAGCTGTGTAAGCCTCGAGTGGTTTTGCTCATGCTGTTAACGGTAGTAGTTGGTATGTATCTGGCTGCTCCAGGTTGGATAGATTTGTCTTTAATAGGTTTTACTTTAACTGGAGTTGGTTTGTGTGCTGGCAGTGCCGCGGCTATTAATCATTTGGTGGACAGGCATATTGATTCGATTATGGCCAGAACAAGAAAACGACCAGTAGCCCATGGTCGGGTTTCAGTCAGCCAGGCTCTTTGGTTCGCTGTTATTATTGGTGTTCTGGGCTTAACCGTACTTAGTGTATTTGTGAATAAGTTAACAGCCTTGCTTACTTTTGTTACGTTAATCGGTTATGCTGGCGTTTATACCGGGTATTTAAAAAGAGCCACCTCACAAAATATAGTCATCGGTGGACTGGCTGGCGCAGCACCTCCTTTATTAGGATGGACTGCTGTAACGAATCAGTTGGATCCGCACGCTTTATTATTGGTATTAATCATCTTTACCTGGACCCCGCCTCATTTTTGGGCTTTAGCAATTTATCGTTTTGAAGAATATCAACATGCTCAAATACCTATGCTCCCAGTAACTCACGGTATACAATTCACCAAATTGAATGTTTATTTGTATACAATATTGTTATTGGTGGTAAGTATATTACCGTTTGTTGTTGGAATGAGCGGTCTTTTCTATTTGATAGGTGCATTGATTCTGGGTGCACGGTTTTTGTTCTGGGCCCATAAATTATTTAGTACTGAAAAACCTGTAGTTGCAATGCAAACCTTTAGATTCTCTATTGTGTATCTGATGGTATTATTTGTTTTTTTATTGATAGATCACTATCTGTAAGGGGTTAAAATGAGTATAAAATTAAAAGGTGTTACTTTAACTGTTACCATTTTATTGGCCCTGGCCAGTTTATTCGCTGGAATTTTTGTCTCGCAACATCTGCATTTTAAGAAAAAAATTGATGCAGCCCAGTTTCATGGAACTTATCTTGAGAATCCCAGAACGGTCAATCAATTCAGTTTGACAGGTACGGATCAACAGACCTTTGATAACAACAGCCTGCAAGGCCAATGGACATTAGTCTTTTTTGGTTTTACTAATTGTGGATACCTTTGCCCAACTACTATGGCGGAATTGGGTAAAATGTATCGAATTCTTGAGGAAAAAGGCGTAAAGAATTTACCTAAAGTCGTGATGATCTCTATAGATCCTGAGCGTGATAGCCTGGATAAATTGAACGGTTACGTCAAATCGTTCAACAGTACTTTTTATGGTGCACGAGGGGAAGAATCTACCATCAAACTCATGACCAGAGAAATGGGTATTGCTTACGCGAAAGTAATCAATAAAGAGAGTGAAGATCCTAAAAATTATGATGTTCAGCATAGTGGAGCAGTAATGTTATTTAATCCACAGGGAGAGTTAAACGCATTTTTTACCACTCCGCATCATGCAGACTTGTTAGCTAAGGATTATATGTTGTTAGTCTCATAGTTCGTTACAAAGCTCTGTTGATGCTATCAGGAACTTTAAAAGTTCAAGTTTATAAATTCATTGCTTATAAAATTTAATTCTTTAATTTCGGTACACCGGGATGAGAATTTATAATTTTTAAACTAGGCTTTATTACATACATAATAAAAATAATTGAGGAACTATTGATTCATGAAAATTGCAATTTTAGCCACTAACCCACATTTATATTCGCACAAGCGCTTAAAAGCTGAAGGGGAAGCGGCTGGTCATGAGGTTAAAATTATTAATCCCTTATATTGCTATATGAATGTTGCTGCTTCAAATCCTAAAGTTCACTATCGGGGTGGTTCTTCCCTGCCTCAGTTTGATGCAGTGATCCCACGAATTGGCGCATCTACGACGTATTACGGAACAGCAGTATTACGCCATATGGAAACTATGGGTATGTATACTTTAAATGAATCTATAGCCATTTCACGTTCAAGGGACAAATTTAGGTCTTTACAGCTATTGGCTCGGAAAGGCATCCCTATGCCTTTGACCAGTTTTGCCCAATCACCCGATGATACGGAAGACTTAATTCATATGGTAGGCGGTGCGCCTCTGGTAATCAAATTGTTAGAAGGCACTCAAGGCAAAGGTGTAATACTGGCCGACAGCCACCAATCTGCGGTAAGCATTATCAATGCGTTTAAAGAAATGCATGCCAATATACTGGTTCAGGAATTTATTGAAGAATCCCGAGGTACTGACATACGCTGCTTTGTTATAGGCGAAAAAGTAGTTGCTGCCATGAAGCGTCAAGCAAAAGAAGGCGAATTTCGCGCTAATGTACATCAGGGAGGAAAAGGCGTTAAAGTTAAATTGTCGCCCCAAGAGCGAGCAATTGCAGTAAGTGCTGCAAAAACTATGGGTTTAAAAGTGGCGGGAGTAGATTTGATTCGTTCGAATCATGGACCATTAGTATTGGAGATTAATTCATCTCCCGGTCTTGAAGGCATTGAAAAAACAACAGGTATCAATATTGCTGGAAAAATTATTGAATATATTGCGAAACACGCAAAACCCATTAGTTTAAGCCATCGTTTCCATGGTTAGGTTTTTAGTGTGCCCCTGATTTTGAATCGCTTTTACCAAGCAACCAATCCGCATTCACTTCAAGTTCTTGTGCAAGAGTTTGTAACACTGTTTCATCAGGACTTGTAATGCCATTAAGAAGTGCCTCGGCTTTAAATTTGGGTATTTTAATCAGCTTGGAAAGAACCTCTATGCGCTCAGTTGTGGATTCGGGGACTCCTATACTGTCAAGCTCCTTATTAAGTCGTTCTGAAAATCGTTTATTAAGCATTGTTTGCTCCTGATTATGACCTTCTAGAGGTTGTGGCTTATAAGTAGTTGAGATCTTAATAAATAAAGTATCTTTATTTGATATAGCATAAAAATGGAGTTTTGCAATGTTACCGATTATTTGAGCCAATAAAGACTACACTCCAGGTTTGTTCGCGAACCTGGAGTTTTGACACTCGTTGAATGTTTCATACGATTGCAGAATACTCTGCCTAGTTCATTTCGAAGGGGGTTATATGTGTTTAACAGTGATTTTTCTGTAAGTTTGCAGAACCATCAAGATATCTTCTTGATCGTTTCATGGAGTTCTTCCACTTGTTCAATACTGTCCGTTTTACTTTTGAAAAACCAATTTCCCGTACATAGACGTGTGGCAATAACAGGCAAGGCAAGAATCCCAAAAGAAAGAACAATAAGCGCAATATTTTCCAATGCCTCTTTCCATCCTCGGTGATTTGCCAGTTCACTCACTTTTGCTTTTGCAATCGCATTAGTGCAATGATCTTTAAACGGCTCGATTTGACTGGATTCGGGCACTATGAGATGGTCGATGACGGCATGTTCTATCGAATTGATTAAATCATTTGCGGCATGCCAGGCAGGACCTTGTTTAAATAGATCTCGCTTTTTTCTTAAAGATTGTAGTCTGGATAATAAAGCGGGTAGGGGCTCGATATTGATTAAATCGTTTTGCTGCGCTAGTTTTTCTTGATTCAGATCACGCAGCTTACTCATTTGTTCTTCTGATGGAAGGAAATGTAACTTGCGAATCAAGTCATTTAAATGTTCGTTTGAAGTTGTCGGCATAGACTGCTGACTCCTTCCAGTCGCATCAACGCCTTGCACAACTACAATTTCCTTCGGTGACAGCATATCTAATCTATCTTTTTCTTCTGATCTAAATTGTTTAATAAATTCTATGATTTCTTGATGAATTGGGTCATATATTCTTTTTTTTGCATCCATTTCGGCTTTCGCTGCAAAATAATCCTGCTCGCTAAGTCGCAGATGTTCTCTGGCTGCTATACCAGAGGAATAACTATGCTTCAACTCCGTTGCTTTTCTGCCATGTGTATCCGTTTCATCTTTATTTGCACCATACTGCATCAATAAACATACACCCGCCTTATTGATTGAATAAACGGCCTGATGCAATGGTGTCCAACCGTCTGAACGGGTTTTGGTGTTTGGATCCGCTTTGCCTTCTTTAAGCAGCACTTCAATACAATCACCTTGTTTATCATAACAAGCAGCAATATTGAGAGGGTAACTGCCATCGGTGGACATTGTTGAAACCAACTCAGGATTTTTTGTAATGATATTTTTTATCACTTCGGTGCCACATCCTGAATACATGGCAGCGTAAATTAAAGCGTGACCATATTCTCCTGGCACCGTTAAATCTGAATACTCCAAATACAGCTTTATCACTTCTTGTAAACAAGCTTGCTTTTCTTGTGATTGACACAAGCTATCACTGGTATACTGAATTGCCATTTGTAATGGAGTAATTTCTTGAGGTTTTGATCCAAAAATACGAGGGGTGGATTCCATTGAGCTATATTTTGTGGAGTTAATGGCACGCGTATTTACTGGCTGCTTCTGATCTGATAACAAGCTTTGGCGAATTTCTGCTAAACATTCCGACTTCTGTTTTATTAATGTTTCTTGAGGTGTGATTCGTATTTTTTTTATATACTCGTGGAAAATCGTTGTCATGAGTTATTCCTTGCTAGGGTATATGTCCCCATTCAAATATGGGCAAATTATAAACAATTGTGTTTAGGAAGTCACGTACAATAGAAAAACCAATTGGGCATAATCTCATTTCATCGAAAACAATTAATGATGAAGTTGTTCAGTTTTTATCTGAACATCAGATTTATCGCATTGATCATTATCTGGGTAAGGAAACAGTATTAAATCTCCTCGTGCTTCGTTTTGCCAATTCTATGTTCTCATCCAATTGGGATCATCGAGTAATCGATAAGATTGAAATAATTGTAGCTGAAGAAATAGGTGTTGAGGGGCGCTAGGACTATTAGGATAAACCAGGACAAGTACGTGATATGTTGCAAAATCATGTTTTGCAATGTTGCAGGTATTTTGGGAACTCAACAACAGACTTCTGAGTGTATGAGAACCTGGAGTTCCTTTGGATGGCGCAGGTACATTTTCAACGCCTCGCAGGAAAATCGAGTGACACTTAATGTTGTATTATTAATTATCTTAAAATCCAGTACAATGGCGCATTTTTTCATAGGTCCTTATCTTCGAATGGATGATGCATCAACGTGAGGAATGTTCAAAGAGAGGTCTCTCTACGTAGACTGGAAGTGATGCTGCTGATAGCTCCTGAAGTTCAGCATTTCCAGAAGTAAGCAATGTTTGTAAAGGATGCAGTCGATATGTTAATTTCCCCCCATCGTAATGACAATACAGGTTTAAGCAGTATACGAAGATTTTTGTGGGTACAAGGTCAAAGGGAAGACTCTGTTTTGTACCGGATAGCTGATGACAAACAATTTGTGCTATGGGTATCCGAACTTTATCTTCACGAGCCAGAAAGCCTTAAAGATTTATTTGCCTGTAATGGAACTGATACACTTGCTGATTGGCTTATGGTCTTTCAGGGCGCAAATGCGGTTTTGGATGTGCCACATTTACGTCTTCTTTCACAACATACGGGTGTCATTTTTCATTTATACAAAGGAGACTATCCAGGCACTGAATCACTATTGATTGATCAGGTACTGCCGGAAAACAGAGACCCGATCGTTATTTCTGTCTTTAAGGACAGTCAAAATCGGTTAAACACCATTCTGCCAAATCAGCTGACTCCACAGCAAAAAAACGTTTTAATTCCATGGGTTATGGCCGGTAATCTTGAACATCAGCAGCCTATCCCCTGGTGCTCCATCTATAATGCGGAATATTATTTTTCTCGTGAAGATAGGATTAAGGAAATTTTTGAGCGCCTTGCAAACCAGAAAGAAGGCATTCGGGAGTTGGCGTTGGTCGGAGCGAGCAAAACTGGAAAAAAAGAATTAGCCATGGATATGGCCAGCAGGTTTATTAAAGATGGTACAGAAAATCCACGCTTTGCTTATGTAATCAATACACAAAGTATCCTGTCGATGTTAGGTGATTGTGAATCATTGGCAGAGAACTTAGGCGTTGATATAGAAAGTTATAAACTGTTATATCACAAAATTGATGCTCCTGATAAGGAAAGAGCGTTTATAACGATGCTAATGCAAGCCATTCAAACGCAATTGCTAAATTATCCCGGACGATGGATGCTTATTTTTACGGGAGTCGAAAAACGTGAACGTATTGCTCCCTTTATTCCAGCACTTCCGGGTTTAGATGGTTATGTTATTTATTTGTCACAAAATGTACGATTTTTGAATGATGCTCGCTGTATTAATCTCAATAAGGGCATGACTGACGAACAAGCCGTGCAATTTCTTGAGCATTTGACGCACTTGAATGATCCCGAGGGTGCGCTTAAGCTTGCTAATTATCTCGATAATCTTCCATACGCTCTGGTTTGTGCAGGAGGTTATATTGCCTGGCAAACGTATTCTAAAAGGAGTGAATGCAGCACTTATCAGTCTTATTTGCAAAGACATCAAAATAATCTGTCGTTCCTTGATCGTGATCAGCACAGTGTAATGGATGTTAGAATAGCGTACCGCTCTCTTTTCGATATATTCAGCGAAAGCATGTCTGGATTGTCGCAAAATAGCCAAAGACTTTTACAGTTATGCAGCTTACTCGGTAATCGTAGAATGCCCATAGTGTTGTTAAGGAGATTTAATCAGCAGTTGTCAGAGTGTGTTTCTCCAAGTCAGGATGATTTTGAAGTGGTTTCTGATGAACTGTTCTCTCAGGGGTTGATTACACCGGAATCAGATGCTACTGAGTGTATCTATATTCACAAGACCACGCTGCAGATACTGTGGAGTGAGCTTAACACTTCAGAGAAGTTATCATCATCAATCTTGACCGTTATTTCTGCATTTTCACACTTCGCACAGGATAGCTCAATCGCTGGCAGCGTTGCTGAAACAAACCTTTACTATTACTTGATACCTCAGGCTTTGGCTTTTACCGCTAAATTGATACTGGCATTTGAATCTTCATCTTTTGTTTTGCCACGTGATGTAACCATTTTATTGGCAAATTTTGCCTGTCAGTGGGGCGAGCTTGCATTGCACCATAAACAGTATCTGGCCGCAAAAGATCTGTTTGCTTTCGGGATGCATTTGTTTGAAAGAGACAAAAACCTGCCAATTGATGCTCCTGATCTCGCAGAAACAATAACGGGTGGTTTTAGAAACGCCGAGGCTCAGGCAGTGGGTTGGACACCTTCACTTTATGTACCGGAGAGTGCTCCTGCTGTGGCTTTAGAACATTCAGTTTCAAGCAGTGTTCCGTCCATTTCAACATCGTCAATAGCATTTTCTTCTAGCGTCTCAGTGCTTGATAATGCGGCGTCCTTTGCGATAATTAAAGGCAATAAAGACGATAAATGGTTCAGTACTCTTCGCAATGTACTTTGGGTGCAAGGGCTTGAAGAACATCCTTTATATGCTTTGACAGATCGTTATGCGTTTTTGGATTTCGTCAACGACTTGCATAAAAGAGGCTCTGTGTTGTTGCAGGACATTTTTGATTGCGATGCTCCTTTTCGACAGTTTGAAGATTGGCAAAGATATTTTGCCCGTTCCAACTCACCGGTCACGAACAGCCATTTAGTGTTGCTATCCAGACATTGTGGCGTTGCGTTTCAATTTTGGAAGCCAAGCGTATCAGCAGATTTTCAATGTGTTTTTGAGCGTGGGTTGTTGCTTCATTCCAGTGGAATGCCGCTCGAAAACAGTACAGTCATCAATTTAGTAGAACGACCTGACGAGCAAGCTCGTTTTGAGTGCATCATTTTCAATCCAGGAATTCAGCAAATCAAAGCGCTGATCCCCTGGTTGCAAGACAATTCATTACAAAGTAAAAACGGTATGGTTCCAAGTCGGTTCATCAACAAACTGCCTCAAGCTAATGTGACTTCCATTGTTCGAGAAGGCAAATTGATGACGATGTTTGAGCTGCTTAGAAGTCAAAAAAATGAGCGTAAAATTTTAGTACTGAACGGTGCACATGGAAGCGGAAAGAAAGAGTTGGCTGTTCAGTTTGCACAACAATACTTACACATTAGGATGCTCTACGCTCGTGCTGCTCATAAAGATACTCCTGTGGATCCACCTTTCGTTTATTTTATCAATGCATCCCCGGAAACCTGTCTTTCAGAGATGGAGGAATTTGGCAGGCAGTTGAGAATTGATGTAGCGACATTGCAGCAAAGATACACCTTAGCCAGTTCTTCATCAACAAAACACTATGAGAAAATCCTTGCAGAAAAGATCCACTACACGTTGCAAAGCTATTCTGATTGGCTGCTGATTTTCGATGGCGCTAATATCGGTACTCAACATATCTTCCAATGGGTACCCCGTATGCAAGGGCATCAAGGAACTGTTTTATTTCTGTCTGAATCTGCTCTCTTGTGTGGTATGGAGAAGAATCAATTCCTCGATCTTTCTGAGGGTATGACCGCTGAGGAATCGTTATGTTTGCTGGAGCAACTTACAGGCCTGAGTGACAAAGAAGCTGCTTTGGCTCTTGCAAACTCTCTTGAAAGACAACCTTTGGCTTTACAGCTTGCTGGCCATCAAATCCGAAAACAACGATCTATTGGCAGTTCCTCGGGTTTTGATTACAGCAGTTATTTGAGCCAATATCAAAATCAGTTTCAACAACTTGAAGAAGAGCAGTCGAAAACCTGCATCGATATACTTGCCTGTCAGACACCCTGGCAAATTCTTGAGAGAAAAATTGGCCAGTTATCGTTACATGAGCGCAATTTGTTGATATTTTGCTGTCTGGTGGACGATAACGGAATACCTGATTTATTGCTGAAAACCTGGTGTAGAGAGCTAGATATTGGACTGTATCATTCAAAATTGTCTCATTCTGGATTAGTGTATTACGCGGGGTCTAATTTATCTCTTTTGCATCTTCAACGGTTGACCATTCAATTTGTTTGTCAGAATCTGATGAAACCAGGACCAAGGTTTCAACCGGAGTTTTGGCAGACAAGCCCTAATCCTATTCACACGACGGCGTTTATCAAGCATGCTTTTGCGGCCTTTAATGGCGCTCGAATTGAATGCGAGCACTTGAATCTCGAACCTTATGCCAAGGCATTCATTTCCCGATATCCAACGCCGCCACACGATACAGAACTTCAATTGGTATTTGACAGTTTTAAAGCTCAGTGGGAGTCCCCTTCGGTAGCTGCAAGCAGTGTTCTCCAGGATTTTGTCGATTAGTCGAGGTACTGATTGTATTTCTTTATAAGGATCTATCGACCCTGTCAAGAGATACAATCACGTTTATAGAGTGCCGAAGTGTGCTTTGATTGAATTCATTTTGTGTTTAAACATGTTAAATGTTATTGACGCTTGTTTGCAGTGATGTAAAATCGATGCAATTTCATGGGGATTATGACAAACTGCCATTTGTTTGTTAAAAGGATTTTAATTTGGTCATTCAGGTTGTCTTTACGCCCTCATTAAAACCCCTTTCGCCTCGATTTGTTTTTTTGTACATCGTGCTTTAATTAGGAACGGTTCATTTCCCTAAACTGATGTAGGGTGTTCATGAATGGATGTAACATTGATTCGATTCTGTTGAAAAAAATGAACCAATAAAATGTTTAGGATGACACATGCTTGAAAACGCAAATTCAAATACTCCTTGTGATTTAATTTTATTTGGTGTGTTAGGTGATCTATCCTGCCGTAAATTATTGCCCGCGTTATATCATCTCGAAGGAGCTGGTCTGCTTCATATTGATTCACGGATTATTGGATGTGGACGTGAACATCTAACAGCAGCAGAATTTCTGGAGTTGATTCGATCCAGGGTGCAGCGACTGTTAACTGAAACCATAGACGAGACAGTGTGGGCTCGTTTTATTACCAAATTGAGTTATTGCTCTCTAGATTTGATGGTAACCGATGATTATCAAAAATTAACTGATTATATTAATCCATCTTTACGAACGGTTGTTTCCTATTTTGCCATTCCTCCATTTTTATATGCCCAGGCCTGCCATGGGCTGGCTCGAATTGGTTTAACCGAGCAACCTTCTCGTGTCGTATTAGAAAAACCAATTGGCCATAATCTCATTTCATCCAAAACTATTAATGATGAGGTTGCTCAGTTTTTTTCTGAACATCAGATTTATCGCATTGATCATTATCTGGGTAAGGAAACTGTATTAAATCTTCTGGTGCTTCGTTTTGCCAATTCAATGTTCTCATCCAATTGGGATCATCGGGTAATCGATAAGGTTGAAATCACTGTAGCTGAAGAAATAGGTGTTGAAGGGCGTTGGGACTACTATGATAAATCAGGCCAAGTACGCGATATGTTGCAAAATCATGTTTTGCAGATTTTATCCCTGGTCGCCATGGATCCTCCTTTAAGTCTCTCCTCAGAAGACATACGCAGTGAAAAATTAAAAGTATTAAAATCCCTGCGTCTAATCAATGAGTCGAATGTCCGAGACCACACAGTTCGGGCTCAGTATGCAGGCAATGTTATTGAAAATAAAATAATCCCCGGGTATTTGGAAGAACATGGGGCTGATCACCATTCAGTAACCGAAACCTTCGTAGCAATAAAGGCATATATTGACAGTTGGCGATGGTCTGGTGTGCCATTTTATTTGCTTACTGGCAAACGATTAGCAAAAAAACAAAGTGAAGTCGTTATTTATTTTAAACATCAACCGCATAATATTTTCAATCAATTCAAGAAGGAATTACCGCCCAATCAATTAATTATACGATTACAGCCGGATGAAGGTCTTGAGTTGCGTATTATGAGCAAAGTTCCCGGTCTTGGAGAAAATCTGGCTCTGGCTGAAAGTAAACTCGATCTGAATTTTAATCAATTGATCAATGCGCCACGAATTGCAGATGCCTATGAGCGTTTGCTCCTGGAAGTGATGTTAGGTAATCAATATTTATTTGTAAGTCGTGAAGAAATAGAGCAGGCCTGGAAATGGATTGATGCGATTAAAAACTCTTGGGATGCAGAAGGTGCCCCGCTTCATACCTACCCATCAGGAACCTGGGGACCTGAAGAAGTTAGAACGTTATTTAATGGCCAGGCACATATTTGGGATGATCGAAATGCAACTCTATAGTTTTAGCGATGCGAATCTGTTAAATAGTGATCTGGCAGATCAGATTAAAAATAGTTTATGTGAGGCCATCACATTAAGAGGGCGAGCGTATCTTGTTGTTTCCGGAGGTAAAACTCCTGTTGAGTTATTTAAACTATTGGCACAAAAAGATTTGCCCTGGGATAAAGTCACCATTACTTTGGCTGATGAGCGTTGCGTAGGTGTTAATGATCCTGATCGGAATGAACGATTAGTGAAGGATTTTTTATTGCAATATAAAGCTCATCAGGCACAATTTATTAGCTTGTATAACGAGCAAGTTCAAATCGAAGAAAATCTAAAGCTAGTTGAACTTCTAATCGATTCATTGCCAACCTTTGATGTGGTCATTTTAGGTATGGGGGAGGATGGGCATACTGCTTCCTTATTTCCATGCAGTGATGAGCTGGAGTCTGGTTTGGATGATGAGGCGCAATCACTGCTTTTGGTTCATCCCAGAACAGCACCGTATCAACGAATTACCTTATCTAAAAGACGACTACTGAACAGTCGCATGATTTTCATCCATCTGGTTGGTCCAAAAAAACGTATTGTGTTTAGCCAGGCACTGGTAAATGACAATCCTAAAGTTATGCCGATTAGTGCTTTTATAAATAATCAGAATGCCAATATTCAGGTGATGTATGCACCCCAATAAGGAATTAATATGCACCCCGTTGTAGCACAGGTTACTGAAAATATAAGTACGCGTAGTGCGAGAAGCAGAAGTATGTATCTGGAACAGATTTCCAAGGCCAGGGTTAAAGGCCCACAAAGGAGTGTTCTTCATTGTGGTAATCTGGCACATGGATTTGCCGCCTGCGCTAGACAGGATAAAGTTAATTTAAGGGGAGTAAGTAAAGCGAATATTGCCATTATTTCTGCTTATAATGACATGTTATCTGCACATCAACCCTATGTCTCTTTTCCTGATGTGATTAAGGAAGCGATTACCGCTTCAGGTGGTGTTGCTCAGTTTGCTGGTGGTGTTCCTGCAATGTGTGATGGCATTACTCAGGGACAACCTGGCATGGAGTTAAGTTTATTAAGCCGTGATGTCATTGCTATGTCAGTAGCGATTGCTTTATCTCACAATATGTTTGATGGCGGTTTGTTATTGGGGATCTGCGATAAAATAGTACCTGGTTTGCTTATGGCTGCTTTGAGTTTTGGACATTTACCCTTTGTATTTGTTCCAGCAGGCCCTATGCCGTCTGGAATTTCAAATCAAGAGAAAGCCAGAGTTCGTCAGTTATATGCTGAAGGTAAAGCAGATAAGAATGCATTACTGGATATCGAAGCTCAATCTTATCATTCCGCGGGGACTTGCACCTTTTATGGAACGGCGAATTCAAATCAATTAATTATAGAGTTGATGGGGTTGCAACTTCCTGGTTCCTCCTTTGTTAATCCCAATACATTATTAAGAAATGAGTTAACCAAGGCTGCATCAGCTCAGGTATTGGCTTTAACTGATTTAACACACAATTACATGCCAATTGGGCAGATGATAGATGCAAAAAGCATTGTTAATGGGATTGTTGGGTTATTAGCTTCCGGAGGTTCAACAAATCATACCATGCATCTTATCGCTATTGCTTCAATGGCAGGATTCTCGGTTAATTGGGATGATTTTGCACAGCTATCACAGGTTACTCCCCTAATTACCCGAATTTATCCTAATGGTCATGCGGATATCAATCACTTTCAAAGAGCCGGGGGCATGGCTTATTTTATCCGAACTTTGCTGGAAGCGGGTTTAGTGCATCAGGACGTGAATACGGTTGTTGGTTTTGGCCTGGAGCACTATACAAGACAACCTGTTTTGGAGAATAACCAGCTGGTATGGGTTGACGGTCCAACGAGTTCAAACAATGAGGATGTGTTGACTTCAGTATCCAGTCCCTTTAAACCTCAAGGGGGCTTACAAGTTTTGAGCGGTAATATAGGTCGGGCTGTATTTAAAACATCAGGGCTTGCTGAAGGCAAAAGTGTTATTAAGGCACCTGCTGTTGTGTGTTCCAGCCAGGCTGAGTTTGAACAGCTTTTTAATCAGGGCTTGTTAAATAAAGATTGTGTCGTTGTGGTTCGATTTCAGGGTCCCAAAGCTTGCGGTATGCCAGAGCTTCATCAATTGACTCCGAAATTGGGGGTTCTAATGGATAGAGGTTATCAAGTGGCCTTGATTACTGATGGTCGTATGTCCGGTGCATCAGGTAAAGTACCTGCAGCCATACATGTAACTCCTGAAGCTATGGATGGAGGTGTACTGGCTAAAATAGAAACTGGAGATATGGTGGTCATAGATGGTGATCGTGGGATTTTGCAGATTTTGGTAACTGATGAAACATTATCAACACGAATTAACGCATTACCACCTTTAGATGACCATGTGCACGGAATGGGACGTGAACTTTTTGGGAGTTTAAGAACCCAGTTTACTGGGGCAGAACAGGGCGCATGTAGTTTGTTTATGGGACAACAATATCGTTATGACAGCTTATGATCTAAAAGAATATGCCATAGTTGCTGATATTGGAGGCACTTTTGCTCGATTCAGTCGTGTGAATTTAGTGAGTTTGCAGATGGATAAAATTGAAATTTATCCTTGTGCCTCGTTCAGTAATATTGATTCAGTATTAACTGCCTATCGGACTCAACACTCATTGCAGGAGCTTAGACGAGTAGCAATAGCCATTGCCTGTCCTGTGATTGATGATTTGATTTGCATGACCAATTGTCATTGGCAATTCTCAATTCAGGAATTAAAAAACAGATTGAATTTAACTGAGCTAAGGGTGATGAATGATTTCACAGCCATCGCCATGAGTTTACCCGAATTGTCGCCTCATGATGTAATTCAGATTGGAACTGGTTACTCGGATGTCAATAAAGTGCGCGTGGTTCTGGGGGCTGGCACCGGATTAGGCGTGGCTTATCTGGTTCCAAATCATCAGACTTATACTGCTTATGCCGGTGAAGGCGGACACGCAGATTGGGGAGCAAAATCGGAACAGGAATGGTTTATATACACCTATTTAAAAAAGTACTATTCGCATGTATCGCTTGAACGTTTATTGTCAGGTCATGGTTTGGAGAATTTATATAAAGCGATAGCTGCTTATAATGGGCAGGATAAAACACCTTTAAGAGCAGCAGAAATTATTTCATTAGCCTTGGCTCAGGAGTGTCCAATAGCTCAGGCGACCGTAGAGCAGTTTTTTGTCTGTTTAGGAACTTACGCGGGAGATTTGGCATTAATTTATGGTGCCTTTGGTGGTGTCTACATCGCTGGCGGAATTGTGCCTCGACTCATTTCATTGATAAAAAAGAGTAAATTTAGAGCCTGTTTTGAAGATAAAGGCCGCTTTACCGATTTTAATGCTCTAATTCCTACTTATATGATTACGGCAGAACAGCCGGGAATATTAGGGGCGGCAGCGTCTCTGAAACACGCTCTAAAAGGAGAATTTGATGTTGTTTCCTGATGGTCTTTCAGCGGAAAATGTGTTTTCCGTGTCAAAAGTGATCCCGGTTATTGTTATAAGGGATTTGGATAAGGCCATTCCTTTGGCTTCGGCGATATTGGCTGGTGGAGTTAATGTATTGGAGGTTACTTTAAGAACACCAGTAGCTTTAGATGCCATTAAATTATTGACCAGAAATTTTCCTGATGCCTTAATAGGTGCTGGTACGGTTATTAATCCTGAACAATTGGATTGGGTGACTCAAGCAGGCGCAAAATTTGCGATTAGTCCTGGACAAACTCATTCATTATTAATGGCTGGACAGAAGTCTCGAATTCCTCTGATACCGGGGATAGCCAGTGTTTCCGAATTAATGGCAGGCTTGGAGTTAGGTTATCGTCATTTCAAATTGTTTCCTGCCGCTGCCGTAGGCGGGATTCAGTTGCTGCGTGCTGTTTTTGGCCCTTTTCCAGATGTACGATTTTGTCCAACTGGTGGTGTCAATGAAGAGAATTTTCAAGATTATCTTGCTCTACCTAATGTTTCTTGTGTTGGCGGTTCATGGATCGTTCCTGATCAGGCAATCAAAAATAATGAATGGGCATTAATTACGGAGTTATGCCATTCGATAAGTAATGATTTATATAAAGTTCAGTGAAAGCGGGTTATTGTTTATTATCATGGCTCAGCGAGACCTTAATAAACGCAACTCACTCTTAAAGAACATGCCTTATATAGTGTGTGAGGTGGCATAGTAGTTTTATTTGTAGACGGACGTTAATAAGTAGAACTTGTATTAGCAGGGATTTATTAAAGGAGTAGGATATGGCTTGGATTGTCGCGATTATTGGGTCTTTAGCTGGATTTTTGTTTGGTTATGATGAAGGTATTATTGCGGGTTCAGTGGATTTGGTAAAAAATCATTTTGATCTGACCGCCACGCACATTGGCATCATGGCCTCAGCTTTACCTTTTGGGGCTTTGTTTGGTTCCATGTTAATTGGTATGTTTATGGCCTCAAAGGGCATAAAACGTTTTGGTCGACGTTCATTATTGTCCTTTGCCGGATTCCTCTTTTTCTTTGGTGCCTTGGGCGCCGGATTTGCAGATTCTATTTCGATTTTGGTCGTGTCACGATTAATTCTTGGACTTGCAATTGGCATGGCTTCTGTCCTGACCCCTTTATATTTGGCTGAAACCGCAGCGATTGAAGCACGAGGGGCAGTTGTTGCGATTTATCAATTAGCGATGACCATAGGTATCGTTTGTTCCTATTCGGTGAATTATCTTCTTATAGAGCACCAGGCCTGGAGAGCCATGTTTGCTTCAAGTGCTTTGCCGGCATTGTTGTTAAGCATTGGTATCTTATTTATGCCTGAATCGCCAAGATGGTTATACAGTATAGGACGACGTGATGCAGCGGCGAAATCACTAAAGAAATTGCGTCAGAGTCGTGATATTGAACATGAGCTAATGGAAATTGAAATGACTTTAGCTAATGAACCAAAACAAGGAAATTGGTTATTATTATTTAAAAAACCCTTGTTGCCGGTATTAATGTTAGGAACCGTTTTATTTTGCTTGCAGCAGCTTAGTGGCATTAATGTAGTGATTTATTTTGCTCCTGAAATTTTTAAAAATTTAGGCATGGACAGTACAACAGGTCAAATATTAGCTACTATGGGTATTGGATTGGTGAATTTATTAGTGACTATCATCGCCATACTCTGTGTTGATAAAGTAGGTCGTCGTAAGCTTTTGCTATTTGGTTTTGCGGGTACTTGCTTAAGTCTGGTTGCCTTATGTCTGTTTTCAGTCAATCAGGTAGTATGGCTTCCTTATTTGTCCGTTATTTGTTTGACCGTGTATATCTTTTCATTTGCTATCAGCGTAGGCCCCATTCCGCATATTTCAATGGCAGAAATTTTCCCATTGCATGTACGTGGCGCAGGCATGGGATTATCTGCCATGAGTAATTGGACATTCAACACCGTGGTTATTTTCAGTTTCCCCATTCTGCAAAAAATGTTAGGTATTGATTATACTTTTGCCCTATACGCTGTGATTTGTTTCCTGGGACTGATTTACACCTATTTTTATATGCCCGAAACCAAGAATATCAGTTTGGAACAAATTGAAAATCATGTGATGGCCGGTAAACCCTTAAGGTTTTTAGGACGAGAGAAAGAGCAATTGGACGATCTCAATACTGAAACAGATAATTCATTTGTCCCTTTAACAAATTGATATGAAGAGTAACTACTCGCACGTCATCCCGAGCGTAGCGAGGGATCAAAGAACGTCATCCCGAATGCAATGAGGGATCTCCTGATTGTGGCATTGTGCTTGCATTGGGAGATCCTTCGCTGTGCTCAGGATGACGAAACGCTCAAAAGAACGTCATCCCGAATGCAATGAGGGATCTCCTGATTGTGGCATTGTGCCTGCATTGGGAGATCCTTCGCTGTGCTCAGGATGACGAAATTTCCAATTTAATAGACTAATTCAATCATCCCTGTTCAATGAAATAGATACATCCAAACTCGGTTTTTGTACATTTTTAATATATTTTTAAAATCATTGATTAAATATCTTTCACTACACCTTAATAGTGTTCTAAAATTAACTAAAACGAATAAACCAGGCCAATTCATGTATTCACCATTGATAGAAAAAAAATTAGAAGACATCCAGTCAAGAATAGAGACACTTGAAACCAAATTAAAAATTAATAAACAACCGGCTGAAGAACCGGGTCAGGAAGAGATAAAAGAGATTCCAAAACCCATATCCGGTAACCTGCTTGGAGTAGTGTCTTCCATATGCTTTATTCTGGCCGCTGGATTTATTTTTAAACTGTCCATTGATTCCGGTTGGCTCACTCATGAAAAACAACTGGGACTTGCTTCTTTATTAGGATTGGCTCTGTTTGCTGCCGGAATTTTAATATCGAATACAGATAAATTATATGCAAGCTTTTTACCTGCAGCAGGCTCTACAATTTTATATCTGACCTGTTTTGCCGCTTTTCAATTTTATTATCTTATATCGTTTCAAACCGTAATCGCCATAACCTGTATTATTACAGGAATATCCCTTTGGTTTTACATTCAGTTTAAGCATGATATTTATGCGGTAATTGCTGCAATTGGCGCTTATAGTGCTCCATTTGTTACCAATATCGATAATAATGCATTTTTCTCACTGTATTACTTCATCATTTGTTCTTTAACTTTTGCCACTCTATCGATATGGGTGCAATCACGAACTTTAACAGTAATTTCTTCCTATTTAGCTATTTCGATTACAGCCTTTATAGGGTTGAATCTGCATCTGAATGCCATCATTGCGAGTGCGCTGGCTCTTAATTTCCTTATTTTTTCTATGGCAACCTATTTTTATACTCGACTTACCCATAATGCGCTTACAGTAAAAGAGTCCTGGAGTTTATTTCCGGTGCTGCTGGTATTTTACGCTATGGAATATTATTACATCAGCCGAATCGATCCTGCTCTAGCGTCATTAGTTTCAATCGCTGCAGCAGCCTTGCTGGTTGCTTTAAATCTTTCAGCTAAAAGACGGTCACCCAATCGCACAATGTCCAGTAGCGGTCTCGTTTTAACCTTTGTAACACTGGTTTTCTTCCACTCCATTTATCTGGAATTATTACCCGCAGACATCAAACCCTGGCTGTTTGTTATCATTGTTATAGGATACAGCCTGCTCCATAAGCAAATATGCTTAAAAGATATAAATAACATTAAAATTATTCCCATTATTGCGTTATCTTCTATTTTAGGAATTGAATATCTGAATATGCTCAGTCATCTGGCAATGCAATTTAATGCTTCCTGGGCAATTGTTTCCTGGACTTCGTTTTTAAGTCTCTGGTATATCATTATAAAACATCATAGCGCGCTCAATACAAACAAGAACTATATATACCCAATCCTGGCAGCAGCTCACATATTGTGTATTATGGGTCTTTATCAGATTACCATTAATTACGGTTCCCTCGCCGTTTCAACTTCATGGCTTATCTACGCCCTGATAGTCCTTTCATTTTCCTACATTAAAAAAGATCTGATCATGGCAAAATCAGTTTTGATTGTTTTAAGTTTTGCTGCCGGCAAAGCACTCCTTTATGATGCAGCATCAACCCCTAACATTCATCGTACACTAAGCCTCATTTTAACTGGAATTGTTCTCTATACCTCAGGTTTAGTCATTAGAAAAATGGCTCGATAACCAAAATAGTGAGCCGTTGAACAACAATTCAATCAGTGCGTCATCCCGAGTAAAACGAGGGATCTCCTCAATGTGACAATAACACTTTGAATGAGATCCCTTCGTTCAGGAGGGCATCAAGTTACCCCTGACTCCATGAGTCAATTAAAGTAATAAACAAACTCGTAAAAACCATCATTAATTCCATTTGTTCAAAACTCGAAACAATGAATCCATGTAGGGCAAATTATCTCTCTACTAATTTTTGTATATTCCATGTATTTTATAGTTTTATAAGGGAGAACTATCCATGGCTGGAAAATCTAAATACAGTACTCATGAAATCGTTAATGTATTTCGCTGTGTTTCACTATTAATACAACATCATCCTGAATTATTAGACAATAAGGGTATTTTTAGAATTACTGGCTCAAAACCAGATACTGAAGAATTATTAAAACAACTTATCGATCAAAACTTTGATTGGAACATACTGGAACAGTATGTTTTCGTAAACCAGCAGATAAATAGCGATAACGTACACAATACTATTGGCATGTTTAACTGCGTACTTAAGGATTCCTTGTTATTAGATACAACGGATGATTTGTTGGCTGGTTTTACAAAAAAACTCCAACAATTACTCAGTGCTGGTGATTTAAATAGCGACAGTTTATCAGATGCCGTTTATCTGCTAGATGAATTTATCAATAAGCTCCTGTTATCCAAATCTCTGGAACACCAACGAACGGGTGAAATGTTGTATCACTATTGTTATTTGATGCATAGGGCTTCTTCATTTGAAGAAACAAATAAGATGTCAGCACGAAATCTGGCAATCATTTTAGCCCCGCATTTAACCAGCGAACTGGAGTTGGTTGCTACGGATAATTTATTAGTACTGACGGAATTTACCATGGGAAAATTGGTACCGATACTTGAAAGTTATATTAACAGTGAGCTGACTGACCACCCTTTTTCAGTTCGCCATGCAGATAAAATTGGACATTTAATTGAAACACGTCACTTTATTATGAATAAATTAATGGAAATGAAAGTGGCAAATAAGAAACAAACGGTGGATCCTATGGTAGAACTAATGGTGCAAGTGAAAGAAATGCAGAATCAAAAAGAACAATTAGAAATTAATATCCACGATGAACCGCATGACCATGATGAGAAAAAAAATTTAAAAAAACAACTAAAACAATTGAAGAAGGATATTGAGGAACTTAATCAGGAGATTATTGCACTAAGAGATCAAATTGAAGAAATGAATGATGCTCATGCTGGGTTGATCGTTGTAAACCATAAATTATCATTGTCTGTCGATCATCTTACTCAACTCGTACCCATACCAGAGGCCAGTGATTGGGAACAAATCGATCAATCCGTCTGCTCAAGTAGTTCAGCACGTCAACGATATGGTGTATTTCGGGAAACTTCAAATACAGATCGTTCTCAAGAACCTGACGAGGCGAATGAGCTTGCCTGGAATGATGATGATCAAGACACTCCACAGCACAGTTTGAATTAAGCGTTGTATTGATTCAATAACATCAGGATTAATATGAACCAGTTGATACAAAACCATGCAAAAAATAAATCAGTAAACAGAAGCATCATCTGGTTCATTCTTATATTTATCAGTACAGTAAGTATTGCAGCTGAGAACGATTTCCAATTTTGGACCAACACTACTGTTATGGGTTCGATAACGAAAAAATACCCGAAAATTAAATATTGGCTCGAATATCAAGGTCGATTTGGTGATGACGCTTCGAAACTTTCACAACTCTTATTGCGACCGGGACTAGGATATCAGGTGATCCCAACAACAAGCGTCTGGATAGGATACGCATGGATTCGAACCGCACAACCATTCACCGTAAGGCCTATAGAGGAGAACAGAATCTGGCAACAAATACTGTGGAGTAAAAAATTCAGCCAATTTACAGCTACAATTCGATCTCGCCTTGAACAACGCTATATACAAGCCACGATTCATACCGCCTGGCGGTACAGACAATTATTTAAAATAGCGTTTCCAATACCCAATCATGAACAATTTAGTCTTATTGGCATGGATGAACTTTTTTATCATCTTAATAATTTCAACATACAGAATAATACTGGTCTTGATCAAAATCGCGCCTTCATAGGATTAGGTTACAAAACTACTGAACAGAGTACTATTGAAATGGGTTACCTGAATCAGTACATTAAAAGACCATTAAGAGAGAATTTTAATGGAAATTGTTTGTACATGAGTCTTCTATTTAATTTTTAGTTATAAGGTCTGTTCACAATGCCCAATTTAAAATGACGGGGCATTTTCAGTAGCCGGACCTTGGTGGCTCAAATTAGAAAATAGATACTAAATCACGTGATTCTCAAGAAAAGATACTTTACTATTAAATTGTATTTATTATTATGCCGGAGACAAAAACATGGAGCAGGTTTTTGATGTTGCAATTATTGGGGGAGGAATCAATGGTTGCGGCTGTGCAGCAGATGCGGCACTTAGAGGCCTTTCCGTAGTACTCTTCGAACAGGATGACTTAGCCTCCAAAACCTCATCCAGCAGCACAAAATTAATTCATGGAGGATTAAGGTATTTAGAGCATTATGAATTCGGATTGGTGAAAAAAGCCTTAGAAGAACGACAGACTTTATTGAACCTGGCACCTCATCTCGTCCATCCCCAATCATTTATTTTGCCCTACCAAAAACATATGCGTCCTGCCTGGTTATTAAGACTGGGGCTGTTTTTTTACGATCATTTAAGCCGAAAAAACCATTTACCTAAATGTAAAACCATACACAGAACTACAAAAAACACCTATTTTAATCCATTAGTAGACCAATTAAACCGTGGTTTTTTATTTTATGATGCGTCTACAGATGATGCTCGTTTAACTATTATTAATGCCATTCAAGCAAAAAATCATGGGGCAAGTATACGCCCACGCGCCAAAGTGATTCATACTGAAGTAGTAAATAACATGTGGCAATTAATTATTCAACCGGACAACGGCCCCATTTATAAAGCCTATGCAAAAACCCTAATCAATGCCACTGGTCCATGGGTTAAATCCCTGGCCCAACTAACAAAAACCTCAGTTAAGAGCGACATGACTCTCGTCAAAGGGAGTCATATAGTCGTACCGAAACTTTACGAAGGGAAACACGCTTATTTTTTGCAACATGATGATAAACGTGTCGTGTTTGTCATTCCCTTTCATGGGTTCAGCATGATCGGTACTACTGATGTAGAATACACTGGATCGTTGGATCAGATTCAAATCGATGAAGAAGAAATTGTGTATTTAACGACTTTAGTTAACTCGTATTTTAAAATTAAAATTCACAAAACGGATATTATGTATTCCTGGAGCGGAATTAGACCACTTATTGCAAATGAAGGAAAAGAAGTTAAAACGTTAAGCCGAGACTACAGTTATGAGTTTAGTACTAATCCAGCCCCGGTTATGACAATTCTTGGAGGTAAAATAACAACCTACAGACAATTGGCAGAGGACGTTATTAATCAACTTTCTTCAGTATTTCCTCAGATGCGCCATTCAAGAACAAAGGTCACTCCTCTTCCTGGAGCCGCTTTAGGTACAATGGGCTTTGAAGAGTATATCATCTACGCCAAAGAGAAATATCATTGGTTGGACTCTGAATTATTGTATCGCTATCTCTATAATTACGGGAGTCGTACTGAAATTTTTCTTTCACAATGCACTAATATTGAATCCATGGGAAGAAAATTTGGAACTTGTCTCTATCAAGTTGAGGTGGATTATCTCATTCAAGAAGAATGGGCAAAAAACGTTGATGATGTATTAAAGCGACGAACCAAACTTGATCTCTCAATGGACGCCGCCAGCAAGGAAGAATTAAAAGAATATATAGGCAATCTTATTGCTTATCCTGCTCAAGCTGAGCCCGTATTTCAGTAACATCAGCATCCAGAGCTTGTTGAGCCAATTCTTTTAATGTGGATTCGGGCATGCTGCCAGCTCCCGAGTATATTACAATACTGTCTTTAAATACCATGAGATGAGGTATAGAACGAATCTCAAAAAAATCAGCCAGATCCTGTTGTTCCTCAATATTTACTTTGGCAAATACTATTCCAGGAAATTGATCGGAAACCTGTTCATAAACTTTGGAGAACTGCTTGCAGGGTGCACACCACTCAGCCCAAAAATCAATAAAAACCAATTCATTTTCATTAATCAATGATTCAAATTCAGCACTGGTTAAAGTTTTGCTTGGCATACTTTTTCCTTAGCATCAAGCAATGTGACGATTTCGTCAAATATTTGATCAACAGTTCCTGTTCCAATTACAGTATGAAATTGAGGCGCATCAGGTGAACCTTCAGTTGCCCAATTTTTGTAGTAATTAATCAATGGAGCAGTCTGGTTATGATATACCTCTAGTCTTTTACGTACCGTTTCTTCTTTATCATCATCACGTTGAATCAATGGCTCCCCTGTGAGATCATCAACACCAGGATTTTTTGGGGGATGGTTGATAATGTGATATACCCGTCCTGATTGTTGATGAATACGGCGCCCACTGATCCGTTCTATGATTTCGTTATCATCTACTGCAATTTCTATCACATGATCTAAAAATATACCCGCATTCTTTAAAGCATCTGCCTGAACTATGGTTCTTGGAAAACCATCAAATAAAAAACCATTGGCACAATCTGGATTTTTTAGGCGATCTTTAACTAGACCAATTATAATATCATCGGATACAAGCCCACCGGCCTCCATAATCTTTTGAGCACTTAAACCTAAAGGAGTACGCTGGGCAATTGCGGCACGTAACATATCCCCTGTTGAAATTTGAGGAATTTTATAACGTTCAATTAAACGCGAAGCCTGGGTTCCTTTTCCAGCACCCGGACCACCTAAAAGCATTAATCGCATCAAAAACTCCTTAATAATTGGTCTCAATTTAAAACCTGGAACTATAGTATAATACCAATCCAGTTAAATATTATAAAATTTTTAGCATATTTTCTCTAGGACTCTTTCAAAACCATGCGTGAGATTTCATTGTTCCCTGGCATGAGTTAAGTTGCATTGCATAAATTTGTGATTTTGCTTTAACTTTTCTCGCTACAGAAATCAACCAGGGCTTCTGAAGGTAAGTTTTTCGCTGATATCCACCCACTCCTTCATGATATGCCAAATATAGTGAATAAGCGTCTGTTCGCGGTATTCCTGCCTTGACCGCAGCTTGATTGGCATACCAACCAATAAAATCAACTCCATCAGCAAAGTCATCACGAGATGACAAAATCCAGCCATTGGTTTGCTTATACTGTTTCCAAGTCGATTGTAGTGCCTGGGTATAGCCATATGCTGTTGATGGTCTTTTCCACGGTATTATCCACAATAATTTCGTACGAGGCGGTCTGGCGCTTGCGTCAAACTTTGATTCCTGATGAATAATTGCCATCTGTACAGGAACAGGGACTTTCCACCGTTTTTCTACATCTTTAGCATCAGAATACCATTTAGGATATTGTTTAAATATATTACATATATTATTTACATCTCTGGGAGGTTGACTAACACAAGAGGTAAGAAGCAATACCGATAATAAAAGAGTAAATAGTTTATAATTCATGATATTAATTAGGTAAAAATCCGGGTATGTTGTACCCAAAAAAGCGAAAAAAGTATAGTAGCAAAATTAATCTTCACAATCCATGTCATTTATCAACCGAAACAAGAGTACTTATATCACCCTTTTTATGGCCAGAATCATCACGATTTTTAATGTGTTTCAAACGCGCCATTCCCCTAATCAATAGTAATACCCTACTCCACATGTTACAATTTAAGTCCCTGAAATCACACAGATTACCAAATGAGCGTACTTGTATTTGATATTGAAACCATACCCGACATCGATGCAGGGCGAACATTATATGATCTGGATGGTTTATCCGATATTGAAGTCTCCCAAGCCATGTTTGCATTACGGCGAGCAAAAGTTGGAAACGATTTTCTACCTCATTATTTACAGAAAATTTGTGCCATATCGTTAGTACTCAGTCATGGTTCACAGCTGAAAGTCTGGTCCCTTGGAGATGAAAATTCGGATGAAAAAGAATTAATTACTCGTTTTTTTGCCGGTATTGATAAACATACTCCAACTCTGATCAGTTGGAATGGCAGTGGTTTTGATTTACCCGTTTTACACTATCGCTCTCTATTACACGGTGTAAGTGCACCAACCTATTGGGAAACTGGTGAAAATCAACAATCATTTAAGTGGAACAATTATTTAAGCAGATTTCATTATCGCCATATAGATCTGATGGATCTTATTGCAGGATATCAAAATAAAGCCTTTGCACCTCTCGACGACATTTCCACCATGCTCGGTTTTCCAGGCAAAATGGGCATGAGTGGTTCTAAAGTCTGGGAGCAATTTGCCGCTGGGCAAATAAAGGAAATAAGAAATTACTGTGAAACGGATGTGCTCAATACCTATTGCGTCTACCAGCGCTTTGAGCTAATCCGTGGAACCATCACTCACGATGAATACACGAACTCTATAGCGCACTTAAAAACTTATCTGGGGACAGAGAAGGACAAACACCACTTGCAGGAGTTTTTGCGTCAAATGAATTGATGCATTATCAACTTACAGTAATGATGTGACATTTAGTTCAAACTGAATAATACAGGACTTACGAAAAACCCCAGGGTCGAGACACAATCAATTTTTAACGAAGAGATTGGGCATTTTTCGTAAATTCTGTGGTAATTACTATCGAAAAATAAACTAGAGCAGGTATATACTATACGACTGTTCATTAAAATTTCATTCCTAAGGCAAAAGCTATGTCTGAACCACTTATCAACATAACTCACAGACAAGCTATAACTTTCGCCTGTTTTCTAGTCCTGTACGAATTTCTAACGTATATAGCCAATGATATGATCATGCCCGGGATGATTCATGTTGTTAACTCATTTAATGCGCCTGAATCAATGGTAGCTACCTCACTTACTGTGTATATTCTCGGTGGAGCCAGTCTGCAATTGATTCTTGGTCCGGTATCGGATGCTTACGGCAGAAGACCCATGATGTTGCTTGGCGCAAGCTTGTTCTTCATTTTTACCTTATTGATTGCCTGTTCACATTCAATGGATCAATTTCTTACCGCCCGATTTTTCGAGGGTATGGGTTTATGCTTTATAGGCGTCATCGGATATGCAACCATTCAGGAATTGTTTGAAGAAATGGATGCAGTTCGTATTATTGCCATCATGGCTAACGCCGCGATTTTGGCGCCCTTATTAGGACCTATCTTAGGTGCCATCATTATTCACTATACCTCATGGCGAGTCATCTTTGTGATGATAGCGTTTTGCGCGATTTTCGCTCTTTGGGGGTTATGGCGATATATGCCTGAACCTATAGGCCAGATAAAGAAAGACGGAAAGCAGATCCCCAAAGCGCCATTATCGCTTCTCTCTGTATTCAAAAATTATTGGGCTCTACTGAGTAATGCAACATTTTGTTACAGCGCCTTGGCAATAGCCATAGTGGGTATTCCCTGTATTGCCTGGATTGCACTCGCACCAATAATTATGATTACCGAAGCAAAATTAACGGTCATTCAATACGGTTTATGGCAGCTGCCAATTTTTGGAGCAACAATTTTGGGTAACTGGTTTTTACACCGTTTGACTTACAAAATGGAACTGAAGAATATAATTTATCTGGGTTGCATCATAATGACCGCAGGAATAATATTAATGGCATTATTGCCTTATTTCTATGGCAATAATTACATCTATTTAATTCCCGGTGTCATTATTTACTTCTTTGCCCTCAGTGTCATTAACGCCCCATTAAACAGATTCTGTCTGTTTGTCACCTCAGTGAGCAAAGGCACCGCTTCAGCACTGATCAGTTTAAGTGTAATGATCATTGGTGCAATAGGTATTGAAATAGCAAGCCTGTTTTATCACAGCCATAATAATCTTCACTTCGGAATTTATTGTAATGCGATTGGATTACTCTTTTTACTATTCATTGCATTAACGTTTATGAGAGAAAAGAAGACTTCAATTAAGGTGAGTTGATAATTCCAATTTTGAATACAAAAATAACGTGCTGTCGGTTATTTGAATAAGGATATTAAGCAAGATAGAATACCAATCGCCAATTAAATTAATAAGGATGTACGATGACGTTAGACAGAAGGTTTAAAGCTATTGATAAACAATTTGATACCTTTCAACATGTAATTTCAGATGAAAAGCTAATAGCTCAAAGTGGATATGCTGTTCTTTTTGGCGAACAACAGATCCAGATATTAAAAAATGTTGGAAAAGATCTTCAAATAATAAGAGATTTCTATCATGATCGCTTTTACAATAAAAACACGATTCCTCAATCAGATATTGTTGATAAATATAGTGAGCTGTATTCCATACTCTATCAATTAAGCCAGAATAATTTGGATCTGAATAAAGCCATAAATACAATTGAAACCAGTTCCAATGAGTGGCTCGATGAAATTGTTTTGGATAGTATACTCAACGTTTGTTATTCAATAGCATGGCTTATACCGCTTATAGCTGGTGCAGCGATTCTACCATTCGCATTGCCCTTACTGTCTTTGAGCACCTTCGTGGGATTGTCAGTACTTATCGCCTCAACATCATCGATGTTCCTGTCTATCTCAAAAGTTTGGGATAATTTGTCCAGTATTGAAAACACAACGCCGGTGGTTGAAAACACACTATTGGAGCGTTCATTACTCACTAATATGAATGCCTTTTATCAATCTAATTTAAGAAAAAATATTAAATTGGACAGTTCACCAGAGAATCAAGAACAGATAACAGAAGAAACTGGACTTTCTTGTTAAAACCCAAAACCATTCATCAACCTTTATATCGTTTACGCACCTATATCAAGGTGCGTATCAAGTTACAATCTATAATTAACGCAATCATCCAGTACACAATTATTGATGTTGATGAGCAGGATGCGTTTCTTTAATCAAAAACGCTGCAATCAGCAAGCTGCCCAAAAAGCAAAGCGGCATAACCAATAATGCGGTTTGATAGCTGGAAATATCATACACATGTACCCCATTGACCAAACGCCAGGAATCCGTGTGCTGTAAAATATAACCTACCAAGGGCTGAAATATGGCGCCACCGATTAAAACCGATAAATTATTAAATCCGGATGCTGTTCCAACCAGCTCTGGAGAGTTATTCTCTTTAACAACTGCGAAACTTACAGTTTGTCCGCCTGCCCCCAAACCAAGAGTGAATAAAGTGATATAAGACCAGCCATAAGGCAGATTAGGATAATACAGCAATATCAAAGTAGCCACCAAGCCTAAAACAGCACTAATGACCAAAGCAATACGTCTGCTTTCAATACGATCGCTGAGCCAACCCAGCAAAGGACTTCCTATTCCTATTCCAATCCAGATCATGCTGCATAATCCTGATGCGGCAACCACACTAATTTGATATTTTTCCTGTAAATAAGGAACACCCCAAAGTGCAGCAAAAACGGCAATAGGAGTCCAGATGGCAAATGCATAGCCGCCTATAATCCAGGTATGGGCATGTTTGCACACAGCTACAAGTCGTTTCCATTCATCTCTTAGATAATGATCGGGAATTGACTGATTTTGCTGATGGGGATAATCGCGAATAAAAACCCAAAAAAATCCAGCCAATATAAAGCCTATAGCAGACAATATAAAACTGGCATTACGCCAACCTACATGAGAAATTAATGCGGCAAGTGGCATTTCACCAAACATGGCACCTACTGAACTCATCAATTGGGCTATACCGGCAAGAATGGCAAAATAATAGGGCGGAAACCATCGTGAAATAAGCACTAACACACCAATAAAAGAAAATGCGGAGCCAATACCAATCAAAAATCTTCCGATACACGCGGTGAATACACTATCTGTCGAGGCAAAAAATGCGGAGCCTATAGCACAAAGAATAATGGCAAATGTCATTAATTTACGAGGCCCATAACGATCGTATAATACTCCAGCAGGCAACTGCGATGGGGCATAGGCATAAAAATAAAAGGCGGAAATTACACCAAAGCCCTGCCCGCTCACACCAAAGGTTTTCATCATGGATTCTGCCATGACACTTGGAGCGACCTGAAGAATAAATTCATACAAATAGAATGAAGCTGCGAGAAAAAAAATAAAGTACGCTGCAGCCAGACTATCACCCACTCCATCTTTTGCTTTTATAGTGTAATGTGCGTTCAATTTAAATTCACTCTGATGAGAATTGCCCATTTAAACGCAAGGCGATTTAGTTTGTCAATATCATTTTAGTATAGGATATACTGCACCTAATAGTGCAAGCTCTTTCGCGCCGGTAATCGATGTTAAATTAACCGGGATATTATCCAAAGTTTGAGAAGCTAACCACGCAAACATCATGGCCTCCAGATAATCAGGACTTGCACCGGTTTCAGCAATACTGCAAACCTTTATATGAGGTAATAAATCAGCCAAAGCGTTAAGTAAATGCGTATTGTGAGTACCTCCACCGCATAAATAGACGTGTTTTATGGCGCCTTGGTTGCTAATGATGGTGCTGGCAATCGATCTTACGGTCAGCGCCAATAAGGTAGCTTGAATATCAACAGGTTTATATTCCGAATTAACATACTGTTCTAGCCAGGAAAGAGAAAAGTATTCCTTACCGATACTTTTGGGAGCCGACCATGAAAAAAAGGGGTCTGCCAATAATTGTGTCAATAAAGGTTCAATCACTGTTCCCTGTTTGGCCCAGGCACCACCAGCATCATATGATTTATGAAGCTGACGCATAATCCAAGCGTCCATTAAACAATTTCCTGGCCCCACATCCCAGCCACGTGTTGGTTGATGTGGATTAATAAAAGTCACATTAGAAATACCGCCTATATTGACTAATGCTATTTCTGAATCACAATGAGAAAATAACTCCTGATGATAAAGTGGAGCAAACGGAGCACCTTGACCACCATTGACTATATCTCTTGTTCTAAAATCAGCCACTACTGTTATACCTGTTAATGAAGAAATGGTGTGTCCGCATCCAAGTTGCAAGGTATAAGGAATGGCACATTTGGTGTCATGACATACTGTTTGTCCATGACTTCCTATCGCCTTGATTGCTCCTGGAGAAACGTTAGTCTCCTGTAATAATTCATTTACAGCGAGGGCAAACTCTCTGCCAATCAATGTATTGAGTTGGCAAATCGAGGCAAGGCTTAAAGAATTGCCACCGACCAGATCATCGATGCGTTTCCTTAATTCATCACTGTATTTTTTGGTAATTCCACATTCCAGTTTATTAGAGGGTAAGTCAACCAACGCGGCATCGATACCGTCCATACTGGTACCTGACATTAAACCTATGTATAAACTCATGGAATACTCTAATTAATGATATAGTTGTTATATAGTACTAAATACGAAGATAACTGACAAAGTTCTCGTTGAATAAATTGAATAACAGGTATTATTGGTAGGATATCTGGATTTTATATCAAGGATAGAGATGCTCGTTACTAAAACTCCATTTATTTATATTGCCTGTCTTTCGGGTTTTTCATTAATAACTTTTGATTTATATCAACCGGCCTTACCGACCATTATCAATTATTTTCAAACCACCCATGAATTAGGACAGCTTACTCTTAGTATCTATATCTTTGTAAATGGATTCGCTCAGCTCATCTGGGGGCCTTTGATTGATCATTTTGGCAGGTTGAAATCAATTAATGTAAGTCTATCTCTATTCTTGATCGCTACCATGATGTGCATTTTTTCCAATTCTATTTATATGTTAATTGCCGGTAGAGCATTGCAAAGTTTCTTTATCTGCAGTTCTGGAGTCATTGCCCTCTCGTCAACCCGGGATTATGAAAATACTGCGGAACGCGCCAATATCATTTCACATATCTCAATGATTGTATCTATTTCGCCCATTATTGCGCCATTATTCGGAGCAGTAGTATTTCTCTATTTGGGCTGGCAGGCGACCTTTATATGCATGGCTGTATTTGGTTTTATACTTCTGCTGCTTGCCCAATCAGTTTTGAAAGAGTCACCCACATGGGACAGAAGTAAATCGAAATTTTCTTATTTAAAATCTCTAAAACAATACATGTACATTCTACAAAGCAGACATTTGTGGTTGGGAATGATTATCCTTACCGCTTCATTTACCAATATAATGATCATAATAGTCAATATCACGTATTTAATTATTAACCAACTGCACTACTCACCTACTGCCTTTGCATTAATCTTTGCATTTAATGGATTCACGATGATTCTGGGCAACTATATAGGTATACGTCTTAGAGATTATTTCTCATTAAGATGGAATATGTGTTTTGGTAGTCTTATGATGATAACTGGGGCGTCTATTTCGCTTCTACTTTATCATTCAATTGGATTTGGCCTGGACTGTATTGTGCCTTTATTGTTAATTACCATAGGGGTAACGATTACCAATCCACCGGCATTATCCCTGGCACTTAAAGATTTTAACGAACACGCAGCATCGGCAACCGCGGTTATCAATACGATGCGGATGAGTATATCTTCACTGATAGCTGGAGTGGTTGGGATTATATTAACGACTAATTATTACATTCTTCCCTTGACCATGATGATTTTGAGCGCCCTGTGCCTATTTTTTAGTATGCTTCATAGAAATTAAAACATCGGATGATTAGAGCAATGAGTTTTATAAAGCTTCCTTGCAGATGTATTTATGATTTCAATACTATATTTTCGCAATAACAGTACTTAATTCACCACTAACGTTATTATTCACATCTAACCATCCCAATTGTTTCATCACCAATTTACTACGCGCTCCCGATCCTTCTTTAGATAAACCTTGAGCATGTTTTACTATTTCAGTTAAATCCATATCATCTGTAACATAACTTTTAACAAAAAATGAATAGATACCACAGTATGAACTTTTGTCCGAAACCAATTGTTTTTTATAGTGTTTCAAAAAGGTTTCTTTTAATTGTTCGCATTTTACTATGTTCTCTTTTGCTTCGAGTTGTAATTGTTTTGCTTTTTCGTAGTTATTTTTTTCTGCGCCTAATGTACTATTGAGATATTCAATAACGTCTTGATTGCTGTATTTATTAGAAGCATTGAGTATGCTATCAATATGCTCTTCTGTTAAAACAGAATTTTGAGGGCGTAATTGATAGCATTGTTTAATTATATCCAGATTACTAGATGTAATTGCCATCAACATTACAGAATGAAACACATCCATATCAACTACTTCAACTTCCTTTTCTAATTCAACAAATAATTTATTAAAATAAGGAACCGCCAAGGATCGAGCATGTTCTAGAGCATCATTTAGAAATACATCATCATCAATAGCTAAAAGAATATCAGATTGCAATTCTCTAACAAAGCTAAACGAATCGCTAATTTCATCGTTGTACATTTCTAAAATAGAGCAAGCAACTGTATTGGCAAGAAAATAGAGCGCTGTAGTCCCTTTATTGCCCAAACTAAACTTACGAGGTCCACCTTTTAATTCACTTAGAGTAGGCGCTCTGAAAATAAAGGGAAATACATCAACATCTGAGACTACATCCCAAAACATGTATCTTGCTAGAGGTGGTTCGTTAGAGTTTTGAGGTAGTTCAAAAATAATATGCTGACTGTCATCATTTGTTTTTAATATATTAATTGGTAAGGAGAATGTGTAAGCAACCGCATATTCCTTGATGATTTTTTTAAACATGTTTTGAACGAATTCTTTATCTTTAAAACGTTCTCTCATGTTATGAAAATCAGGAGGTGTTCCTATCACTCGATGGCTACCCTTGGGGTCATGTATGACTATCGATTCTTCATTACACAGGCTTTTAAAATCCCTAGTCAACAGACCATTAATGGATCGAGGTTGCTCTCCAGGAACACTCATTTGGATAGAAACCATTTCAAATCGTTGTGTTTTCAATCCTAGTTGGCTTATCTCATCAAGTATGAGTTTTTCTAATTGAATTTTCTGGTTCCAATGCTCTTCACTTCGATATTTATGGGGTATAAAAAAACACAATTTGTCCTCTTTAAGCTGATACACATGCTTTTCTGAGCCGCCGCCAATGCGCTTACAGTCAGAGAGTTTATAAATCCTGCCATTTATAGTTAAAGTTGTTCCCTCAATATTTTGATAAAAAAGCCTCAACCATTCTTGCATCATTTTCTCACAACAGAACCAGGTGTTGCGCAATATAACACAAAGAACAAATAATGATCAATTATTGCGTATTAGAATTCCATCTTCAAATGAACACTAACTTCGATTATGAGTAAATAACATGACCAATCGATGCTTTCATCCATAATGTGAATGGATTGAGGATTCTGTGTTTTGAATGTCCAATGTTTTTTGTCAGTGTGTTTCACTGAATTTTAAAACAGTTATAGAAGTTATCCGTGGTAATTTTGGCAATCGTTTCATAATCCATCCCCCTTAATTCAGCAATCGCTTCTGCAACATATTTCACCAGTGCTGGATGATTTTGCTTTCCTCGGTAAGGAACAGGAGCCAAATAAGGTGAATCTGTTTCAATCAATATTCGATCCAATGGAATTTGTTTTGCAACTTCCTGAAGAGCAACGGCATTTTTAAAAGTCACAATACCTGAGAACGAAATATAAAAATTAAGGTCGATAGCTCTTCTGGCAATATCAAGATCCTCAGCAAAACAATGCATTACTCCACCGATTTTATGCGCATTTTCTTCAGCCATTAATAAAAGAGTATCTTCAGCTGCCTGGCGTGTATGAATTATCAGGGGTTTTGAGGTACTTAACGCTGCTCTGATATGCTCTCTAAATCGATCCCGCTGCATTTCCTGCGCTTCATCGGTGAGCGTCCGATAATAATCAAGCCCTGTTTCACCAATAGCGATACATGCCGGGTTAGCTGCTAAATCACAAAGTAACGCTGCAGTTACCGGAGTGGCCATCTCACTATTAGGATGTACGCCAACCGAGATATTAATATTAGAGTGTGCTGCGGCTATAGCTTCTAATTGTGGGTAATCACTTAATTCAACGCAGACCGTTAGAAAATGCTGAACTCCATTTTCTTGTGCGCGAATTATTACCTCAGACAGATCATTATTAAACTCAGCTAAATCAATGAAATTTAAATGGCAATGTGAATCGACTAACATGTGAATCCTCTGTTTAAATCAAGTCAGATAGTATCCGTCATTTGCGTTGATTTTAACATTCCTGCCAAGTAAGTTTCTATTTTATTACACAGATATCTGCTGTTCTCACCCTGAAACTGCACGCCTATTCCTGATGGCTTGTTACCCTGCGCTCCCCTTGGAGTAATCCATACTACCTTTCCATTCACTGTATAAGGATCCTGTTCATTAATTAATTTAACTGATAATTGAACTAACTCACCCAGGGGGTAAATGTGATTTGTTCGGATAAAGATCCCCCCTCCTTTAACAAAAGGCATGTAAGCCAAATACAGAGAGGCTTCACTGGTAAACGAACAGTTTATCAGTTGAATTTTATCCGCCATATACCCTCCTCTTTAATACTCGTCCAGTTTACGTGCCTGGTATTAAAGAAAACAACAAGTCTTCTAAAACCAATGTATGATTTACATTCATATTATGGCTTATTTTTCTCAATAATGTATTTATTTTGTCAATTTGTGCAAATATTGAAAGAGGAGACAATAAGGTTAATAGCTTACCAAGCTGAAGGGTTGCTGGGCCTGTCACAGTAGTTTTCATGACATGCATGTTTTGTATTTGTGAATACACTAAATATAAAAACCATAAAAAACTACCCAATTCATATTGAGTCCATTGAGCCGCTAAAACACAGGGATGCTGCTTGCGTTCAATCAAGGCAATGAGTCCATCTAAAATGACATCGGCTTGATTAAAGAGCACCGCCCTTTCGGATTCCTGTGAGTAGTGTTCTCCAAGCGTCAATAAATTATTAGATGCTGAATTATCAACTGGAGAAAATGTGATAATGTGACATCGACTCAATACAGTTGGCAGTACCGTACTTAACTGTTGTGCTATTAAGATGAAAACAGTATGTTGTGCAGGTTCTTCTAATATTTTCAATAATGCATTTGCTGAAGCTGTATTCATACGATCAGCTGATTCGATGACAATTAATCGATAAGTGGATCGTTGGGGCGTTAAATAAGCTGAGCTTTGTAACTCTCTAATTTGATCAACTTTAATAGCTCCGCCATTCTTTTCAGGCTTGATCCATTCAACATCGGGGTGTTCCATACGTTCAACCATCTGACAATCACCGCATTTCAGACAAGGTTCATTCTGGCCTGATTTACACAGTAATAGACTCATGGTCTTTCTGACAAACAAGCCAAGTTCACAATGCAACGGTCCAACTAAAAGCATGGATTGTGGAACACGTTTGTTAGCAAATGCGGATTGAATCTTTTGCCATTGCTCCTGATGATTATTCATCATAATGCTCGATAAATCGATTTACTGCTTCCTGAATTGCACTACGTACATCAGTCAGAGGACGACTTGCATCAATTGTAACAATATCAGGATTGGCATTGATGTACTTTATATAGGTTTCATGCACACGATGAAAAAACTCAAGAGCTTGTTGTTCAATCCGATCAAAAGTACCGCGCTGTTTTGCTCTTTGCATTCCAATCTCGGGAGATATATCCAAATACAGCGTGAGATCAGGTTTAAACCCGTTAAGACAGAAAGCGGACAAACTTTTTATCATTTGAAGATCCAACCCTCGACCACCACCTTGATAGGCTATAGTAGATAATTCAAATCGATCAGCAATAACCCATGTTCCTTGCTGCAAAGCGGGCTTGATCACTTGTTCAATCAATTGAATACGTGCAGCATACAGCAGAAGTAATTCTGTTTTGTCATCCAGAACATCACTGTACTCAGGATTTTTAATGACTTCTCTTAATATCTCACCTACAGCTGTTCCACCTGGTTCTCGCGTCGTTATAGTACTGATATCACGTTTTGATAACTCATCAATTACGGTATTCACTGCAGTTGACTTGCCTGCTCCTTCCAATCCCTCAATTACTATTAATTTTCCCGTTAACAATGCCATTAATAGTCCTTTCGTTGATATAGATTAATCGCTTCTCGTTGTTGCTCATAGGTTTCTGAAAATTGATGAGAACCATCTCCTCTAGCAACAAAATACAAATATTTCGATAATTGAGGATGAGCCGCTGCATCTATGGATTCTTTGCCTACCATCGCTATGGGTGTTGGAGGTAAACCTCGGTACATATAGGTGTTATATGGCGATTTAATTAATAGATCATTATGGGATAATTTACCTTTATAATCCGCACCTAATGCATAAATTACAGTAGGATCCATTTGTAAAGGCATTGATTTCTTTAATCGATTGACCATTACACCGGATATCAGTTTTCTTTCCTGGGGAATGGCTGTTTCCTTTTCAATTATTGAAGCAGCAATAAGCAATTCATAAGCACTTCTATAAGGTAAATCAGAAGCTCTATGAGACCAGGAGTCATTCAAATAAGACATCAAATTGCGATGTGCCTGCTCTAATAGAGTTTTACTGCTACTGCCACCTTGATATTGATACGTATCTGCCAGCAATAATCCTTCAGCATTAGGATAATTCGCTTTAATGAATAACCAATCATCCGGATGATAGTTTAAATAATGCGCATTCAGTAAATCTTGAGACACTTTTTGCTGAGTCGTTCCTTCAATAATGGTAAATTTTTGAGTTATTACATCGCCAGCCACAATTCTCTGCAGCAACTCCATTACTGTCTCACCCGGAGTTATTTGGTATACACCCGCTTTAATTTGATGAGAGAGTCCTTTAAAACGAATGATCAGTAGCAAAAGCTTTGTTGAGTGAATCAGCTTTTTTTCTTTTAATAATTGAACGACCTGATAGGCGGATGCAGAGCGATCAATACTGATTATTTGAGCGGCATCAGTTTTGGGAATAACAGGACATTGTACTAATCTGTATATATTCCAACTGACAATAAAAAAAGACATAAAAAACACAGCAACAATACAAACTACCAGTTTTTTATGTCTTGGGGAGTCCATTTAGATTCGCTTAAATAGCAGACTGCCGTTTGTACCACCAAAACCAAGTGAATTACTTAAAACGTAATTAATGGTTCTTTTTTGTGGTGTATGCGCTACATAATTCAAATCACAACCTTCATCAGGGTTATCCAGGTTTATAGTTGGAGGGGCAATTTGATCTTTAATTGCCAAAACACTGATGATGGCTTCTACTGCTCCTGCAGCGCCTAATAAATGTCCGGTCATTGATTTTGTAGAACTCACTGCCAGGTCATAAGCATGTTGTTGAAAAATACGCTTGATGGCCTTTGTTTCATTCATATCATTAAGATACGTCGAAGTACCATGAGCATTGATATAATCCACTTGCTGTGGATTAATACCCGCATCATTAATGGCAGCTTCCATAGCACGAGCAGCACCATCAGCATCTTCATCAGGCGCCGTGATGTGATACGCGTCACCAGACATGCCAAATCCTACTAATTCAGCATAAATCTTCGCACCACGGGCCTTGGCATGTTCATACTCTTCCAAAACAAGAATACCAGCACCTTCTCCCATGACAAAACCATCTCTGTCTTTATCCCAGGGTCTTGATGCTTTTTCTGGTTCATCATTTCGTTTGGATAAAGATCGTACTGCTGAAAATCCAGCAAGACAAAGTGGTGTTGTGGTCATTTCTGCACCACCGCAAATCATGACATCTGCGTCACCATAAGCAATAATCCGACCGGCGAGTCCAATATTATGTGTTCCTGTAGTACATGCAGTGACTACAGAAATATTAGGGCCTTTTAAATTATGCTTAATAGAAATCTGTCCAGCAACCATATTGATTATGCCTGCTGGAATAAAAAATGGTGAAACTTTACGCGGACCACCAGAAACCAGTTTATCCTGATTGTTAGTAATCGTTTGAATTCCACCAATACCAGCGCCTACAGCAACACCCGTACGACGTGATAAGGCTTCATCAATCTTCAAACCAGAATCAAGCATGGCCTCTTCAGCGGCAGCAATTCCATATTGCGTAAATACATCCATTTTACGAGCATCTTTGACAGGCACATAGTTCTCAACATTAAAATTCTTGACCTTGGCCCAAATTTTAGTGCTGTATTCGCTGGTATCAAAATCATCAACCAAACCTACACCACTAACTCCTGCCAATATATTTTGCCAAGTTTCTTGTACATTAAGTCCGACCGGGGTAAGCATCCCCATGCCAGTAACAACCACACGCCGTTTATTCAATCAAAGCTCCTCGAAAAAATTAGGCTTCTTCTTTATTTAAATTAGATTCAATATAATCAATAGCTTCCTGAATCGTAGTAATTTTTTCTGCTTTCTCATCAGGAATTTCAGTTTCAAACTCTTCTTCAAGAGCCATTACCAATTCCACAGTATCCAGAGAATCAGCACCCAGATCGTCAACAAATGACGCATCATTTTTTAACTCTTCTTCCTTAACGCCTAATTGTTCAACAACAATTTTACGGACACGGTCTTCAACTGTACTCATAACTTGATTTTCCTCTTTCGGTTGATAGAAATAATTTAAAATACTGACGGTTAGTTTATTCAATTATACAGATAACGCAAGAGCATTTAATTCATATACATGCCGCCATTGACATGAATTGTTTCACCTGTAATATATTTAGCACTGTCTGACGCTAAAAAAACAACAGCATCAGCTACATCTTCCGCTTGCCCTAGTTTACGCATTGGAATTCTTTTTAACATTTCTTCTTTTACCATATCGGGTAAGGAAGTTGTCATATCTGTATCAATAAATCCAGGTGCAACAACATTAACAGTAATACCCCTACTGCCAATTTCCTGGGCTAATGACTTGGAAAAGCCAACTACACCCGCTTTTGCTGCAGTATAATTGACCTGTCCAGAGTTACCACTTGCACCCACGACTGAACCCACAGAAATGATACGTCCCCAGCGAGCTCTAAACATGGGCTTTATGCAAGCCTTGGACATTCTATAAATGGAGTTTAGATTGGTTTCTATTACCTTGTACCACTCTTCATCATCCATTCGCAACAGTAAATTATCCGCAGTGATCCCCGCATTATTCACCAGTATAGAAGGACATTGATTATTCTCAGTTAAAGTAGACATCAAGTGCTCAATTTGCTCGGCATTAGTGACATCAAGAACAATACCTTTGCCAGAGAGTTTATCTTTTTCAAAAAGAGCATTAATTGAAGCAGCTCCCTGTTCAGTAGTCGCAGTTCCAAAAACAAATGCACCATGTTTTGCCAGTTTAACAGCAATTGCCTGACCAATACCACGACTGGCTCCTGTCACTAATGCAATTTTACCTTCTAAAGTTATCATTAAGCTTCCTCTTAAGCTGGAGTATGTAATTGTTCTACAATCTGATCCAGGCTAATTGTGTCATAAACACTGACAGCCTCTAAACTTCTGTCTATTCTTTTGATAAGTCCATTGAGAACTTTTCCTGGACCACACTCTACGATTAACTCAATACCACGATTTTTGAACATTTGAATCGTTTCAACCCAACGAACCGGGCTATACAATTGCTCTTTCAATTGTTTTCTAATGTGTTGAGCAGAGTAATAAACGCTTAAATCCACATTGCTTACTACATCAATGGACGGATTTTTAAATTCAGTTTTTGCGAGACTCTCTGCAAAAAGCTCTGCAGCTTCAGCCAAAAGTGGACAATGACAGGGTACACTTACAGGAATAATTTTTGCCAAACGAGCACCTGCTTCATTGGCCAAGTCAATCATCTGTTCTACGGCCGAGGTATGACCAGCAACTACTACCTGTCCAATGGCATTAAAATTTGCCGGGGTAACTTTATGATTATCGGTACTTGCTTCTGCACACAAATTAATGACCTGCTCGTCAGTCAAACCAACGATTGCTGCCATTGCCCCCATACCTAAAGGTATGGCATTTTGCATGACCTGGCCTCTACGAGCAACTAATTGTGCTGCTTCAGATAATGATAATGAGTTAGCGCAAACCAAAGCAGCATACTCACCTAAACTATGACCCGCCATAATGACAGGTTGCGGAAATCCTTGTTGTATTAATAAACGATAAACTGCGACATCAGCAGTTAACATAGCAACCTGGGTATGCTCAGTCTGATTTAGTTTTTCAACAGGCCCATTCTGAATCAAATCCCAGAGATCATATCCCACAGCCTCAGATGCTTCTGTAAACAAATCAGTAACAATAGGATATTGAAGAGAAAAATCAGATAACATCCCTACAGATTGAGATCCTTGTCCAGGAAATACAAATGCTGTGTTAACCATAATTGAATTAGCCCTATTAATTAATTAGTAACGAATAACCATTGCGCCCCAAGTCATTCCACCGCCAAAAGATTCGATTAATAACAGTTCATCACGTTTAACCTGATTGTTTTTAATAGAATGATCTAACGCTAATGGTATGGAAGCGGCGGATGTATTGCCCTGATTACCAATAGTAACGATAACTTGTGACATGGGAAGAGATAATTTTTTAGCGATAGCCTGAATTATACGTATATTTGCCTGATGTGGAATTAACCAATTAATATCAGATTTATTTAGTTTACTGAGTGCTAATACTTCATCAACGACATCACCCATAATATTGACAGCGATTTTGAATACTTCATTACCACGCATACCAATCGTCGCGCGTTGTTCCTCAAATGTTGCATTAGGCAATGTCAAAAGTTGTTCTGAATCATAGGCTGAATGTAAGACACTACCCAAAATACCTTGGCGCTCACTTGCACTTAATACTAATGCACCAGCACCATCTCCAAACAATACACAGGTAGCTCTATCGGTCCAATCAACAGCTCTGGACATGCTTTCAGCCCCAATCACCATTATATGACGAGCAGCACCAGTGGCTATATACTGTTTTGCTATATCCATAGCATAGACAAAACCACTGCATGCAGCACCAACATCAAAGGCAGGGATTGGTTTTTTAATTTTTAATGCATGTTGTACGTGACATGCAACACTTGGAAAAAAATGATCCGGGGTGCAGGTAGCAACCAGGATTAAATCAATTTCCTCAGCGTCAAGGCCAGAAGAAGCCAAAGCCTGTTCTGCTGCTCGTGAAGCCATAAAGGACGTAGTTTCATGAGGTTCTGCAATACTGCGACTGCTAATCCCGGTTCTGGATACTATCCATTCATCATCGGTATCGAGTATTTTTTCAAGTTCAACATTAGTGAGTTGTCTTTCAGGAGAATAACTTCCCGTGCCACTAATTACAGCATTCTTCATAACAACAATCCCTGATTTATAAAATCGTTTATTTGATCACGTACTAAATCAACAACATTATTTTGTGCTTCAAGAACAGCCTGCTCAATAGCATATTCAAAACCCAATTCATTGGCACCGCCATGGCTTTTAATTACAATACCATTCAAACCAAGCATGCTAGCGCCATTATAACGAGATGGATCCAATCGATTTTTCAGATGTTTCAAAGCAGGTAAAGCAATTAAACCAGCCAGTTTTGCAAACCAGTTCCTGTTAAATGATTCTTTAAGCAAAGTCAGCAATAATTTGGCCAAACCTTCACTGGCTTTTAGTGCTACATTACCAACAAACCCATCACAAACAACCAAGTCAACATCACCGGTATAAAAATGGTCACCCTCTACATAGCCTATATAATTCATTACGGAACATTCTGCCAGCATATGAGCGGTACGTTTAACCTGATCGTTCCCTTTAATTTCTTCAACACCAATATTGAGAAGCGCGATTTTAGGTTTTGATTTTTTTTCAATTGCCTGAATTAAAGCAGATCCCATTACCGCAAACTGAAAAAGATGCTCAGCACATGAATCAACATTGGCCCCCAGATCGATGACCCAGGTTTTACCTTTTATCGTAGGTAATTCAGAAATGATGGCTGGCCTGTCAATTCCAGGCAATGTTTTTAACACAAATCGAGCCGTTGCCATTAATGCACCCGTATTACCAGCGCTTACACAGGCTTGTGCTCTTCCTTCTTTGACCAGATTTATAGCTACTCGCATGGAAGAATCTTTTTTATTACGTAACGCGTGAGATGGCAATTCATCCATGGTTACAACTTCTGATGCATGAACAACTGTAAATTGATTTGAAGACAACACACCATGCTTCTTTAATGAAGCAGTCACCTTATCCTGCACACCGACAAGGATTATTTTCAGGTCTGGATTTTTTTTAGCTGCGCGAACACAGGCAGGAATCACTACACTTAAGCCATGATCCCCACCCATCGCATCAACTGCAATGGTGATATTGTTCAAGAATATTACTCTTGTTCTTCGTAAGCTGAGGAAGAGTCAGTATCTATAACTTTTCTACCACGATAATAACCATCTGGAGTCATATGATGACGAAGATGTGTTTCACCAGTAGTAGAATCAACAGATAATGTTGGCTTGGTTAAACCGTCATGAGAACGGCGCATATCACGACGTGAGCGTGATTTTTTATTTTGTTGTACTGCCATTGTATTACTCCTAAACAATTTGCATTCATAAAGCGGGAATATTACCGATATTTTAACTTCAATCCAAGTATTAATTGCACAAAATATCAATATGCTTCAATTTTCCCAGTTAAAATTTCATTTATTTCAGTTCCACAATCCTCAATTTCAGGATGAAACTGAGGTGCATACAGATGCAATTCATCGATAACCAGTTCGACTAAATCCACCTGCCAGTTTGATGAAACAATGCATTCATAAAGCTCAAGAATCTGCTCCGCTCTTTCTTCACTTCTACATACAGCAATAGTCGTTTGATTGGCATAGTGACAAGGGAACTCACACAGGCATCGTTGACAAACGATAACTAACTCTCCTGCTGTTTGCATATGGATTAAATAATAATCATCTTTAGCTTCAATACTGTAGGTAACGGTTAACTGACATGGGCCATTGATAAAACTGGGTAATCGTTCAGTTACAGTCAGTTTCTGAGTTTGTTGACCTTGTTTGGCCATATCTTGTAAATGAAGCATGAATCAAACATCCAAAGTAATTATTATCCAACAATATGTAAAATATATCAACCAATTGAGCTTTTTAAAACAACATATTTGCATCAATAAAGACAACTTTACCATTTTCAGAAGATCAGTACAAAGAAATGAAAACACCCAATACAATTTTTTGAACAGTAGACGCAATTCACTGCACACGGGCATCTCTAAAAATCTTTCACTCCTTCTTTTCCTGTTTTTGTGAGATAATACCTCTTTTGAATTATTATTTTTGCATTGTTAACGGTATTATGGTGTATGAACGCTAAAGTCATTGTAGGTATGTCCGGGGGAGTTGATTCCTCAGTAGCAGCCTGGTTATTAAAGGAACAAGGCTATCAGGTTGAAGGTCTGTTCATGAAAAACTGGGAACAGGATGATACAGATGCATTCTGCCCTGCAGCGCAAGATCTGGCTGATGCTCAGGCAGTATGCAATCAATTGCGTATTCCTCTTCATAGCGTTAATTTTTCAGAACAATATTGGGATAAGGTATTCGCTCATTTTTTAAATGAATACGAACACGGCAGAACTCCTAATCCAGATGTCTTGTGCAATAAGGAAATCAAATTTAATGCCTTTTTAAATCACGCATTAGAACTTGGAGCGGATTACATCGCTACTGGGCATTATGCAAAAAATAAAATTGAAGGTTCTACCGGTTTTCTTTATAAAGCAAAAGATAGAGACAAAGATCAGACTTATTTTCTGCATGCTGTAGAACCCGCCGCACTGGCAAAAACTCTATTTCCAATTGGCGATTATCATAAATCGCAAATACGTGATTTTGCGAAAGAATTAGGTTTAGTAACCCATGCTAAAAAAGACTCTACAGGCATTTGTTTTATAGGGGAAAAGCGATTTAAATCTTTTTTAAAAGAATTCATTCTGGCTAAACCTGGTGATATAAAAAATATGGACGGGACTATTCTTGGAAGACATGATGGACTCATGTTTTATACTTTAGGTCAACGTCAGGGACTTGGAATTGGCGGCATGCAAAACTCCTCTGATGAACCTTGGTATGTGGTCGAAAAAGAGGTAAAAACCAACACATTGTACGTTGCTCAAGGCAGTCAACATCCAATGCTTTACGCACAAGGACTTATTTGCGGCCCTATTCACTGGTTAGCAGATTGTCAGGATAAATTACCAATCACTTGTTATGCCAAGACCAGATACCGACAGGCAGAACAGGCTTGTATGATTTCACCTCAGGATGGAAATCAACATTACATTATGTTCTCTAGTCCACAAAGAGCAATTACACCTGGCCAATATGTGGTTTTTTATGATAAAAACCAATGTCTGGGTGGAGCAACAATAGAACAAATCATCAGATAATTGTTATAATATAAAGAGTATAGTTGTACTTATTATCTAACCGGAGTATACGATGGCTGAAGTTGAGATAGCCCCTACGACAAGTGACATCCATTTTACTGTGAGTGCCGCAGATAAAGTAGCAGAATTAATTAGAGAGGAAGATAATTTTAACCTTAATTTACGTGTTTCCATCTCTGGCGGAGGCTGTTCGGGATTTCAATACGGATTCAGCTTTGATGAACAAATTAACGATGATGACACGATTGTGGTGCAGCAGTGTTCTGATGGTAAATCCTCAGTAAAACTGTTGATTGATTCGATGAGCCATCAATACCTGCATGATGCAGAAATTGATTACATTCAGGGAATTCAAGGTGAGCAATTCGTCATTCGCAATCCTAATGCAAAAACAACCTGCGGCTGTGGATCCTCATTCAGTATGGATGATGAAGACGATATGTAAATATAAAAGCCACTCACCAGAACTCAGGATTGTGGCTTTTAGTTCTACTACGGAAGTACTGCTATAAAAAAATTATTAATAGGGTTTAATAATTACTTTTGTTCCTATTTTCATAAAATTATGGCTTAACCAATAAGCGTCGCTCGGTTTTACCCTGACGCATCCGTGGCTTGCGTTGTAGTTAGGTACATCATAGGAACCATGTACCGCGTAGTATTTACTAAAAAACATACAATAGGGCATTGGTGCACCACCACCGCCAACCGGATATCGGCTGGATTTACAACCAGGACCGCCTTTGCTGATTATTCGGTATACACCTGACGGAGTTTTACACCCTCTACGAATATCAGAGCAGTAACTTTTACCTCCAGATCCTCTTCCTGTACGAACCACCTTTCCGTTTTCATTAATGGCTTTCCAGGTCAGTGTATTAGGATTAAAAATAAAAGTATTACCCGCTGAATATGCGGTTTGATACATTAATGCAACAACTGAAATAAACAAAAAACGCACTATGAACATTAAACGAAAGTTGGACTTTTCCATGATTATTCCTATTTCATTTCCATCAACTTCTATTTTAGTTTAAATTTTGAACAAATCAAACTTCAATCTTTTAAGCTGCGTTTGAAGAGGGGTAAATCTACAGCAAAATCTAAATAAATCAAATCATAATGCTGTTTAAACAGGCAAATCAGAATATTTTGTCCTAATATATATTTGAGACCCTAAAAAAGGATAATTCATCATGACAAGGAAATTGCTTCTCGCAACAACCCTAGCATTAAGTAGTGCATTTATACCCTTTGTGTCGAATGCAGAAGATACTTCCAGCCCTACTGAGATGCCTAAAGACAGTTGGCTAAGCTCAATGACTCCTTTATTGCCTGATCTAATCTGCAAAGGTTTTATACAGGATGCTGATTTGAAAAAAAGATTTGATGAAATTAAAATGACTTATGAGCAATGCGTCACGTTAATACCAGAAAGCACCAATAAATGCCAAAATGAACTTTATGGCAGCATGCCTGATAAAATTAATAGTGAGAGCGCCGCAACCTGGGGCAGATCTCTTGGAGAGTGTATCGGTAAAGATTTTGCTGAAAAATATTTGGTTCCAAAAAGTTAAATGCACATTCAAAAGAGTTCCAGCCTGCATTGATCATTTAGAGCAGGTTGGATTCTTTGCTTTAATTAAGCTATTTTGATAACCATTAAAGTATAAAGAGTCAAAACTCTCCCACGTATAAAACAATTCACCGTTACGTTTCTTCACTCCAATGATTGACACCCGATTTCTTAGTCAAAAAATTAACAAAATCATGGTGAGCCGCAAGTTCTTCATCATTAGGTCTGACGATAACTGGATTTGCCAGTTTTAAAGCACTGGATTCATTAATATTAATCGCCAGATTACTGGTGACCGTCTCTGTATCTGAAAATAAACTGGCCTGACCACCAGTCATGGCCAGATAAACAAATGCTAATATTTCCGCGTCTAACAAAGCTCCATGCAGCTGCCTGTTGGAGTTATCAATATTATAACGCTTGCATAATGCATCAAGACTGTTGCGTTGACCTGGATGCTTTTCTCTCGCCAAGACCAGAGTATCAAAAATATCGCAGTATTCTTCCAGTTTTTTCTTCCAGTGAACGTGTTTCAATTCTGAGTTGAGGAATCCAACATCAAACGGTGCATTGTGTATCACTAATTCAGCACCACCTACAAATTGAAGAAACTCTGAAACCACATCTTTAAATAAGGGCTTATCTTGTAAAAATTCAGTACTGATACCATGCACACGAAAAGCCCCCTCTTCCACATCCCGTTCAGGATTCAGATAAACGTGAAAATGCTTTCCGGTTAATTTTCGATCAATCAATTCAATACAACCAATCTCAATAACCCGATGGCCTTGCTCAGGACCTATACCAGTTGTTTCTGTATCTAAAATTATTTGCCTCATCAATCCGCCCTGTCAGGTTAATTCAGTTATCGCTTGATTCGCTAAAGCATCAACCAAATCATTTTCCAAATGACCAGAGTGCCCCTTAACCCAATGCCAGGTTACTTTATGAGTTGAAGCGAGTTGATCTAATGACATCCAGAGATCGGCATTTTTTACCGGTTCTTTTTTTGAATTGCGCCAACCATTTTTTTTCCAGGAGGCGAGCCACTCTTTCATTCCTTGCTGGACATATTTAGAGTCTGTATATAAATCCACTTCACAGGGACGCTTTAATGATTCCAGGCCCTTAATCGCAGCCATTAACTCCATTCTATTATTTGTGGTATGTGCCTCACCACCATGGAGAGTTCGTTCAACGCCCTGGTAACGGAGTAAAACACCCCATCCACCAGGCCCAGGATTTCCTTTACAGGCACCATCTGTATATATTTCAACAATCATAAGAATAAATCTGTATATAGTTCCAAATCAGACTGCATAGCATAACAAGAAAAATCAGTTACACCAGCACGTTTTAAAACATCTTCATCAATAAATAAATTTCCTGTAATTGATCTTGAGGGTTGATTGATAATCCAATGTACCGCATCGGCGATAATCTGTGGTTTTCGACTTGCCATATACATTTCCTTTGGGAAATGAACACGGATGGCATCTGTAGCAATAGTTGTTCTTGGCCATAAAGAATTGACAGCAATACCGGCCTCTTTAAACTCATCTGATAATCCGAGAGTACACATGCTCATACCGTATTTACTGAGGGTATATGCCAAATGCGATGCAAACCATTTTCTATCCATATTCAATGGTGGCGATAAAGTCACAATATGAGGATTAGGGCTTTTTAACAAATGAGGAATAGCTGCCTGAGAGCAAGCAAAGGTTGCTCTGGTATTGACCTCTTGCATTAAGTCATAACGCTTCATTGCAGTATTCAATGTATCGGTTAAACTGATCGCACTTGCATTATTAATTAACACATCAAGTCTGCCAAAAGTTTCAATGGTTGTCTTCATTGCACTTTGAATTTGCAACTCATCACGCACATCAACCATTAAAGGCAAGGCTTGTCCACCCAGATCTTCTATTTCCTTTGCAACAGTATAAATAGTCCCTTCCAGTTTGGGATGGGGTTCCGTGGTTTTAGCAGCAATAACAACACATGCTTTTTCAGCAGCACATTTTAAAGCAATTGCTCTGCCTATTCCTCTACTGCCGCCAGTAATAAAAATTACTTTATTCATTTAGTCCCTCTTCTTTTGATTCCAGCAATATAAGCCAAAAACAAGCGCATTAATGTTCCATATGGAGGATAGAGTAGTGTTCCCGGAGAAAATGCTCCTTTTATCAACACAGGTTTTAGTTTAGAAAACGTATCAAAGCCTTCTTGCCCATGATATTGTCCCATTCCACTTGGACCAACACCACCAAAAGGCAAATCGTCTATCGCGATATGCATTAGCGTATCGTTAATAGTTAAAGCACCGGATAAAGTTCTGGTTTGAATAAACTGCTTCTCAACATTGTCCTCTCCAAAATAATATAGGGCTAAAGGATTGGGTAATGCGTTGATAAAAGCTATTGCATCCATAAAAGTGTTATAACTCACTACAGGCAGTATAGGTCCAAAAATTTCTTCTTGCATGACCCTCATTTTGGCGGTGACATCAAATAACAAATATACGGGTAGTCTATTTGAATGTTCATTTTGCTTACCAAATTCAACGACACGCGCGCCTTTCGATCGAGCATCTTCTACCAATGCCAATAAACGCAGTTTATGAGTGTCATTAATAATATTGGAATAATTATCATTGTTCATCAAATCCGGATAATGCTTCTCAATGAATTGCTCGAATGCCTCTTCAACAACTTCCTCCCATCCTTCTGGAACTAACAGGTAATCAGGAGCAATACAGGTTTGTGCCGCATTGAACAATTTCCCCATAAACAAGCGATTAAAATAATTTTTATTCATGGTGGAAGACAATACAGCTGGAGATTTACCTCCCAGCTCCAGAGTTATCGGGGTCAGACGCTCACTTGCTGTTTTCATGATCAGTTTTCCAACTGCTGTCGATCCGGTAAACATTAAATGTGCAAAGGGTAAGGATGAGAATTTTTTCGAAGTCTCTACGTCACCATTGACAACCTGAATGTACTTATCCAAACCTGTTGAATGAAATATCGATTGGAGTACTAAACCAGTCTCAGCAGATAATTCAGACATTTTAATCATTACCCGATTACCGGCAGCCAAAGCATAAACTGCTGGGACTACGGATAAATAAACGGGATAATTCCAGGGAACCAGATTCCCTATGACGCCTAAAGGCTGTGGTACTACATAAGCAGATGCTGGAAAAAACAACCAGGATACCTCTTTATGTCGTTTTCTCATCCAACGCTTCATTTTTTTTAAACAATAATTAATTGCGTTGATTGTAGGGAAAATTTCAAGAAATAAAGTTTCTTCCACCGATCGATGGATGAAATCCTTATTGATTGCTTCAGCTATAGAATAAGCTTCAGTTTGCAAAGCCTTTTTGATATCCATCAAAATTTTTTTTCTTTCGCCCAGTGAAGGATAGGGATTTAAGTGATGCTCATGATCCAGAGCTTTGAATTGAGAGTTTAAATCCATAATTGTGCGTCCTATCCTATGGTTTCAACATTCAAATGAGCTAAAGTAAAATCTTCAGCAAGAATCCTGTGTTTGATTTTGGCAATGTCAGGCGCAAAATATCTGTCTCTATCATAAGGAGCAATATCTTCCCTTATTTTTCGATATATCTCATACAGTTGAGGAGAGGTTTTTAACGGTTTATGAAACTCAAGTCCCTGACAGGCAGCAAGTAATTCAATAGCAAGAATCGTAGCAGTGTTATCGTTCATTTCATATAGACGACGAGCTGCGCTGGTCGCCATAGAAACATGATCTTCCTGGTTCGCTGATGTAGGAATGCTATCAACAGAATGGGGATGAGCAAGTGCTTTATTATCGCTGGCACAGGATGCTGCGGTAACATGAGCTATCATAAAACCTGAATTCAGCCCACTTTCCCTCACAAGAAATGCCGGTAAACCACTAAAATTCTTATCAATCAACAAAGCAATCCGTCGTTCAGCATTTGACCCCATTTCGGCAATGGCCAAAGCAAGATTATCTGCAGCCATCGCAATTATTTCACCATGAAAATTTCCTCCTGATAATATATCCCCATCCTGGGCAAAAACCAGAGGATTATCAGAAACAGCATTCGCTTCAACCTGCAGGGTAGCGCCTACAAACTGTAATTGATGAAGTACAGCACCCATAATTTGCGGTTGGCAACGTAATGAATAAGGATCCTGTACTCGATTACAGAGTCGGTGCGATTCCCTAATCTCGCTACCAGACAATAAACTGCGGTACATTGACGCCACTTGAGTTTGCGATTGATGACCTCGCGCTTCATGTATTCTGGCATCAAAAGGTACATCACTTCCACATGCGGCATCTACAGACAAGGCACCGGCAATAACCGCCGTTTCAAAAAGGGTTTCACAGGTAAATAAAGCCATCAATGCCAATGCGGTAGAAACCTGCAAGCCATTAAGAAGAGCTAAGCCTTCTTTTGCTTCCAACTCTATAGGTGCTAATCCAGCAATTTTCAAACCATCGACAGCACTGATTTTCTTGCCTTTATACCGTACCTGCCCTTCACCAAGTAAAGCTAGTGACATATGTGCCAAAGGAACCAAATCCCCTGAAGCACCAACAGAACCCTTTGCAGGGATACATGGATATACTTTATGGTTGTAGAGTTGCACCAAAGCTTCAACCACTTCAATTCGAACTCCAGAAAACCCTTGAGCCAAATTATTAATTTTAAGCAGTAATATTAATGCAACCACATCATCAGAAAGTAACTCACCTGTTCCACAGGCATGAGACAGAACAATATTTCGTTGCAGCTGTTTCAAATGTTCGTTTGAAATAGTCTGATTCGCCAAAGAACCAAATCCAGTATTAATACCATAGACTGTTTTTTTATCTTTAATAACTTTTTTCACGGTTTGGTGCGACGCATCGATTAAGCCCAAAGCAGTATCGGATAAGGAGCAAAGCAAGCCATTTGTAATAGTGTATTTAATAGACTGCAGGGTCAATTGCCCTGGTTGAAGTATAAAGCCTTCAGACATTTACTTGCTCCTCTTGAGATTCCATAGGTAACCATAATGAATTTTCTTTTGCACATCGTTTTGCAAGGTCATATCCTGCATCAGCATGTCTCATTACTCCGGTTGCCGGATCATTATGTAAGACTCGGGCCAATCGTTGTGCTGCTTTCGCAGTGCCATCCGCTACAATAACGACACCAGCATGTTGAGAGAATCCCATGCCAACACCACCTCCATGATGAATACTGACCCAGGTAGCTCCACTGGCACAATTTAACAATGCATTAAGTAAAGGCCAGTCCGAGACAGCGTCGCTGCCATCCAACATCCCCTCAGTTTCTCTATTAGGGCTGGCAACTGATCCGGAGTCCAAATGATCTCGTCCGATAACTATGGGCGCTTTCACTTCTTTATTTTTAACCATTTCATTAAATGCCAAGGCTAATCGAGCTCGGTCCTTTAAACCAACCCAGCAAATTCTGGCAGGAAGCCCCTGAAAAGCGATTCTCTCTCTGGCCATATCAAGCCATTGATGCAAGTGTTTATCATGCGGAATCAGTTTCTTGACCATCCTATCAGTAGCGTAGATGTCTTCAGGATCCCCTGATAAGGCAACCCATCTGAAAGGTCCAATTCCTTCACAAAATAAGGGTCTGATATAAGCAGGAACAAATCCCTCAAATGAAAAGGCCTGTTCTTCCCCTGCTTCCAATGCCATTTGTCGAATGTTATTTCCATAATCAAATACAGGTATTCCTTTCTTTTGAAATTGAAGCATGGCATGCACTTGAATAGCCATTGATTTTTTAGCAGCGTCGACAACTTGTGCAGGATCTGTTTTTCTCATGTCACTGGCCTGCTCCAAAGTCCAACCAGCAGGAAGATATCCGTTCAACGGATCATGAGCACTGGTTTGGTCAGTGACCAGGGATGGATGAGCGCCACGTTCAATCAATTGAGGATAGATTTCTGCGGCATTACCCAATATTGCTACGGATATAGGTTGTTTTTTTTGACATGACTCATTAATCCATGCCAAGGCCTCATCAAGATTATCAGTAAATTTATCAAGATATTTCGTTTTAATTCGTTTTTCTATTCGACTTAAATCACACTCAACGGCAAGAACACTGGCGCCAGCCATAGTGCCAGCTAATGTTTGTGCTCCACCCATACCCCCTAATCCACCTGTTAGAATCCAACGACCTGATAAATCGCCGTTATAATGTTTTTTAGCAGCAGCAATAAAAGTTTCATAGGTACCTTGAACAATCCCTTGAGAACCAATATATATCCAGCTTCCAGCGGTCATTTGGCCATACATCATCAGGCCTTTTTTATCCAACTCATTAAAATATTCCCAATTAGCCCAACGCGGAACTAAATTGGAATTGGCAATAAGAACTCGTGGCGCGTCTTCATGGGTCGTAAAAACACCAACGGGTTTTCCTGATTGAATTAATAAAGTCTGATCATCATCCAATACTTTTAATACCTGGACGATTTTATCAAAACAATTCCAGTTTCGGGCTGCCTTCCCCAGCCCACCATAAACAATTAATGAATCCGGATCTTCTGCTACATCGGGATCCAAATTATTGCATAACATTCGTAAAGCAGCCTCGGTCAACCAACTCTTGGTTTGTTTTTCCGTGCCTCTATTCGCAGTAATTACCCGCTTATTCTTGTTATCATTCATCAAGAATTCTCCATTTCTAACAAAATTAGAAACATCATACACGAGACAACTTTCTGCGTGAATGCAGTATTAAGTTAAATTCATTGATTCAGACACTTTAGGGCGAATTGGGAACACACCTGCTGATGGAATTAATATACAGAGACATTAAGTTGCCTGTTACCCACAAAACGCCTCAATAACCCCGTAATATGACATCCTGAATGCAAGGATTGCAACTAGCATTAAGTTTGTCTTAATAAAATACTCAATGTTTCATTTCAAAAATTATCAAGATCTCGCTAAAAATAGCCTTCTCCCCCTGGGAGAAGGCTATTCTTGCGAGATCTCGATAACTTTTTGAATTGAACAATGTAAGAAGGGATCTCTTGAAACTATGAGGAGCTTGCTTTTGAATGATCTGACTCGACTTTTATCCTTTTTCTTGATTTAACTCTTCATTTTTAGACGGAGGTTCAGTTTCCCTCCTTAAAAACTCTTCATCTAATTGCCCTACCACTCGAATAGCCTCTGCAATTGAAGTCGTCCCGTCCTTAACCAGCTCAAGGACTGATTCGGATAATGGATGATAAGTTTTACACGCTAATGCTGCTTTGACAAAAGCTGCTGAATCATTCTGGCGTAAAGCATTCAGCATATCCGTATTTAGCTCCAATAACTCATAAATTCCCACTCGTCCATAATAACCGCTGTAGTTACAATGCGAGCATCCTACTCCTTTTTTAAAAGAAAGTTTAGGATCAACCTTCATTGATAGAAGCCAGATTAACTCATGTTCATCAGGTTTTTCTGTATAAATACAGAATTTACAAAGTGTACGAACTAACCTTTGACCGATGATTGCCTTTACTGCAGAGGCGACCATATAACCTTCAACCCCCATATCGATTAATCGAATAGCTGAAGTCATGGCATCATTAGTATGCAAGGTAGCAAGTACCAAATGACCCGTAACAGCTGCTCGCATTGCGATTTGAGCGGTTTCTGGATCACGGATTTCACCCACCATAATAACATCTGGATCCTGGCGCAGCATGGCACGTAGAACTCGTGCAAAAGTCAAATCGATCTTGGGGTTAACCTGTACCTGATTAATTCGGCTGATGCGATATTCGATAGGATCCTCAACCGTTATAATTTTACGCTCGGGTAAATTAAGCCTGGCGAGAATACTGTATAAAGTTGTTGTTTTACCACTTCCTGTAGGACCAGTAACCAAGAGCATCCCATAAGGCTTGGAATAGATTTCTTCGATACGTTTTACTGTTTCAGGATCAATTCCAAGTTGACTTAAATCCGTCACTTCACTGGATTGATTCAGTAATCGCATTACTACGGCTTCCCCATTCGCGGTTGGCAAGGTGGATAAACGTACATCAAATGAATTACCCTTGATTTTAAAATTAAAGCGACCATCCTGTGGAATTCGTTTTTCAGAAATATCCAGATGGGCACGCAGCTTTAATCGCTGAATCAAGGCACTGACAATACGCTTTTCATCTAAGATATTCTCATGAAGCTGGCCATCGATACGAAAACGAATACGTAACGATTTTTCATCAGGTTCAATATGAATATCTGATGCTCTGGCTTGAACTGCATCATGAAACAGGGAGTTTAAGAGTTTTACTACAGGTGCCTGCTCATCACTTTCTTGTAGTTCATCAAACAACTCATCTTCTTTTCCGCTCAACTCCTCAATCATCTCTCCAGAAAGCTCATGGGCAAAAGTTGATATTTCCTGAGTCCGGCGATAAATTCTATCTATTGCATTTAATAACGACATCTCGCTGATAACGGCTAATTTTAACGGCTTTTTTAATACCTTTGAAATCGCATCAAAAGCAGTAATATCTTGAGGGTCAGCCATCCCAACTAATAATTCACCATCTTTCTCACCAAGAACCAATGCACGACAACGTCGTGCGTATGTTTCAGGTAACAAATGAGTATATTCAGGTGAAAGTTCGTATTTATCCAAATCTATATATGGAATATTCAATTGTTTGGCAAAAAGTTCAAGAACATCATGCTCCGAAACAACGCCCATATTTATCAGGATTCTTCCAAATTTATCACCGGTTTTTTTTTGCAACTCCATAGCCTGATCAAGAGTCTCCTGGTTAATTAAGCCTGCATTAAGCAAAATCTCACCAAGTCGTATACGCTTCATAACTATCCTTGTATTTTTTTCAAACGATTTTGAGCATATGCCCGAACCACCGTTTCACTATCCGGACTTTGGCTTGCCCGTATGTACGCTTCCTTTGCTTGATTCAGATCATGGGTGTATTCAAGCGAAATGGCATATCCTAACCAATACTGACCATTATTCGGATCAATCTGAATTAATGACTTAAATATTCCGCCTGACTCAACGATTTTCCCCTCACCTTGAAGTGCTGCAGCCAAAGTGCCATAAAAATCGGGATAGGTTTCTATGGGAGGATGATAGTTGGATAAATATTTCACTGCTTCAGCTGCTTTACCCTGTTCAAGAATTAATCTTCCCTTTATCGAAATAAGTGGTATATCTAAAGGCGTGTGTTTTAACCCTTCATTAACTACTGCTGTTGCCAAATCAAAATCACCATAGGTTAGATATAAAGATGCCAGATTTTCACTGGCATTCACTGCATTAGGAATTTTATCTAAAATTTCCTGTAATAGTTCTATTGCACGATCATCACGTCCCTCTTCGATTGATTGCAGTGCTTTATTCATTTGGGCATCATGCCATTCAGTAAGCGTTTGAGGCGCATAAACTTTATTTACGGTTGTCTCTTCTGGTTCATTCTGACTCTCCACCCAATCAGGCACATCATTCTGCTCAACAGCTAATTGAGGAGCCGGTGGTAATTCAGATTCAACAGCGTGCACGGGAGGAAGGGCAGGAATATAACTTATAGGCTTTATTGGTTCTAATGGCGCAGGACGTGAAAGAGAGTCTGCTATTACTATTGCAGGATCCTCCTGAGTTGGTGCTTTAGATTTTGATAATGAGTCACCAGCAATACTGATCAAGACCATTCCCGTGAGAATTATAAGCAGAAAAACACCGCCTGCCAGCAATCCCCACTTTATTCTAGCCAAATTATTACTGGGAACAGCCTGAAGAAGCGGAATTGGATTTTTAGTTCGTTGTTGTTTGGAAAGATCATTTAAGAGATCATTAAGCAAACTCATAAAGTTAATCCGTAATACCAAATCATGATAAAGAATACCAATACACCCATCGCTCCGATACCGAGAAAGGGTTTTATATAAGGCCGCCAGAGGAAGAGTTCGGAGCTTTCTGTATCAGCAATTGCTCGATTCACCGCATGACTATTAACCAAAGATTTACCCTGCCCATAAGCTACCAAAAGTGACTTGTGACAAAGAATATTCAATAATCGAGGTAATCCTCCACTGGCCTTATATAATCGTCGCTTCGCATACGATGTAAATAAACAACCGTACGTATAACCTGCCTTTGCTAAACGATGACTTAAATACTTATCCAGATCACCTCGGGCCAGCGGTTGTAATTCATATGAAAAAGTGAATCGCTGTTTTAGTTGACGAAGATTAATCTGAGCCAATTTAACGTCTAATTCAGGCTGACCAAAAAGGACTACCTGGAGCAGTTTTCTTTCCTCAGTTTCAAGGTTAGTCAGAAGTCGAACAGCCTCAAGACATGAATCAGGTAAAGCCTGTGCTTCATCAATGATCAATACTGTTTTTTTTCCAGCCCGATGTAAATCAAGAAGTCGCTGATTAATCGCTTCAAGCAGTTGATATTGTGTCCAATTTTCTTCTGGTTTAACACCTAGTTCACTTGCAACAGCAAAACGTAAGCCATCTGCGGTCTGATCGGGATTAGGTATGTACGCTGTAACATATTCATCTTTCAAACTATTTAATAAAATTCTACAGATCAAAGTTTTTCCAGTGCCAATTTCACCCACAATTTTAATAAAACCTTCACCTTGAGAAAGACTTAGCAAGAGAACATTTAATGCTTCCTGGTGGCTAGGTAGTTCACAAAAAAACTCTGTATTTGGCGTGAGTGTAAACGGCGCTTTAGTCAATCTAAAATGTTCTAAATACATCTCCCTCTCCCCAGTTTATCGTGTGCTCAGATTCTCTTTTGATTTTGGACCCAGCACAATTGGAGCTTCTCCTTGAGTACCATAGATATCAGGCCGATCTCCCAAATGAAAACCACGCTTAAGACTTGCAATTCTTCGAGTAGTATCCGTAAGATCTTTAATGTTGCTTTTCTGGTTAACAATGGTTGCTTTTAATAAAATCACCAGTTCACTTTTGTCGGAGTTTTGCTTGGTTCGACGTACCAAGGTACCTAAAAAGGGAATGTTACCAAACCAGGGTAGTTGAGCAATACCCTCTGTCGTTGCATCTTGCATCAACCCACCAATGACCACTACCTGACCATTTTTGGAATGGACTATAGTATCAGACTCTCGGATGGTGCTGTTGGCCAATGGCAGATCCAGAACACCACCTTGTGTACCCAAATCAATCACTTTTCGCTGATCTTTTACAAGGCTTACAGAAGGATGTATATGCAGAGTAACTTGTCCATTGGGATCAATTTGAGGGGTAACATCGAGGGTAATCCCAGAAAAGAATGGAGTTAAATTCACATTTAATGTGGGCTGCGTAACTAACCCTTGCGATACGATGTTTTGGTTCTGAGACACGTTAGTAACAAAAAACTCATCAAATCCCACTTTAATTGCAGCCTTCTGATTATTCATAGCTGATACACGTGGACTGGATAAAACCTGCACATTACCTTGGAGCTCAAGAGCCTGGATATAGGTGGTGAAATCACGGGGATTCCAATGGATATCGATTCCAAAACCCTGACCAGCAGCTCGAATAGCCGCACTTGAAAAATCGGCATTAGGTATGTCAACGTTCGTTCCAGTGAAATTCGACAGCGCATTAAGCTTTGCACCAAAAAGTTTCCAGTCAATGCCCATTTGAAACTCATTACTCAGATTGACCTCAAGAATTTTGGCTTCAAGAATGACCTGACGATCCATACTGTTCTGCACAACATCCAGATACTTTTCGACTTGTTTGAGCTCTTTTGGCATAGCCCTGACAACAATGATTCCAGCAACAGGATTAACTGTGACTGAACGACCATCCGTTTTACCAATAATATTTTCGAGAGTAAGCTTTAACGATTTCCAAAAATCGATATCACTTTTGGTTTCAACAGCGCCGATCACATTACTGTAACTTTGATTATTATTAATATTGGTAGGCAAAGAAGTCGTAGAGGTTGTTCCAGCTGTCCCTTGATTGTTTGAACCAACAGAAGTGACCTCTCCATTGCTTACGGTCATATTAGAGCTGCCCTTACGCTGCAACTCCAGGTAATTCACATTATAAATTTGGGTTTTTAAAGAATTAGGAAGTATTTCATAGCCGCCCTGAATTGGAATATAGGCGTAACCATAAACATCTTCAATGGATTGAAGTACTTGTTCAACAGTAACCTGTTTAAGGCTTAATGTAATAGTGCCTTTAATTTCAGGACTCACAACCATATTGGTTGATGTATCCGCAACAAGACCCATAAAAAAAGCCTGGGCAGGTACATTTTTCACTGCAATATCAAAACGTTGATTACTTGAACGAGCCCCTCCGGAGCGTACTTTCAAACTGGGTAAAAGTGCTTGAACGGCGTTACGATGAGGCATTCTGCTGTCTTTCGCCATTAACGTTTTATTATTAGCAATCCCTGTTTGCAATTCATTATCCATTTCATCAATTGCAGTACCTTTAACCGGCTTATGCATATTACAGGCTGTGAGGAGCAAAAGAAGTATAACTGTATATTTTTTCATCTACGTTTTGTCCACAGCCTTTTTCCAAATAAATACAAGATGACCTTGCGGCCAGAGTACAACAATACCACATGATTTTTATCAATAGCAAGGACGCGTGCCCCGTTAATGGAACTGCCAACACTGACAATTTGTTCATTTATCATTGCGAGTCGCCTCATTCGTCCAATCAATATACTTTGAAGATTAAAAGGGGTACCTTTATCTTTAGCTACAGGCTCCTCCGTGTTTACTTTAGGTTTGGTCGGGTCACTTAAATACGCCAGGCCAATATTCGGAATCAGCAAAAAAAACAGGAAGATGAAAGGGCAGAATAATTTGGAGTACCGGTTACTCATGGGGTAACTCCCTGCGCCACATTAGTCGTATCGGTAGGTAGTTTCAAAGTATAGAACTCAATCTCCGCGATCCCTTCTGGATACTTTTTGACGGTATAAGTAAATTTATCCCAATACAGACTCCAATTGAGCCCTTCCAGGCGCTTTAAATAATTCATTATAGGAAAATAGTTACCTTTTAAGATTAATCGGTAATGGGTATGCACTACATTCATTCGGTTTGATGCTTTCTGATTCGATGAGGCGTCACCAGACGAAACTTGATTTGTTGTCGGTTGAGGTTGAATTACAGCAGGTTGAGGTATGGTTGCTAAATCAACAATGGTTACCCCAAAAGTTTGTTTCAACATGTCATGCAACAATTTAGCTAAATCACGACTGCTGATGTAACGACGACGATAACGAGCAAACTTTTTTTCAATTTCATTCAATTGACTCATTAAATCTTTATAATCATTTAAAAACTGGACAGTATCAGGATTGTTTAGCAAGATATGAATAACTGTTTGCTTTTGCTTTAATTCATTAACTTGAGTCTCCAATTGCTGCGTTTGAAGGACACTGTCATTAATCGCTTTTTTTTGAGGATAATGTACTGCTAAGAACCATAATCCAAAAAGTAACGAAAGAACAATGATTAATAGACTGAATCTATCACGCTCGCTTAATTGTTCTATTCTGAGTTTAAACAACTGATAATGTCTTAAAAACAATAAGTGAATACTCATAGTCATTTCCCCCCGGAGTCCGTTTTAGTTGGGTCTTCAGAATCATCTTCAGAACCAAGATCATCCGTTGCTATAGAAAATTTTACGTAGGGGCGATTGGTTATTGCTTTTACATAAAACAAATTAAACACTATTTTTTTAAAAGCTGCTGTTTTCATTAAACGATTCATCAGCACTGATACATCATCAGGACGAACGGCATAACCACCAAGAGTGATACTGTCACTGTCCAAATTAATTGAAATTTGATTAAACCATAAAGATGCAGGTACAGTTTGAGCCAATGCATACATAAATCCGGAAAACCCGGGTCTTACAATCAGATGTTCTAAAGCGGCATAATCAGCACTTCGCTCCTCAACCTGATTCCTCAATGCCTGAATCTGATTTGATAATGAAATATTATTACTCAATAGAGGGTATTTTTTGACCAACTCGGTGTAGGTTTGGCTTTCATTAACTAATGTTTGTTGGAGTTCATTGAGATTACTACGCGCATTATATATGTGTACTCCCTTGAAAACAGAAATAATAAAAAGAAAAACAGTCACCCCGATAACTATCCAAACCATTTTTGTAACGGATAGTCTACTGCTGTCCTTAGGGAGATCGCGAAGAAAATTGATTGATTGAATCATTATTTCTCCCCGTTCAAATGCATTAAGGCGCCGCCAATTGCATAAAATGCCTCAGCCATAACCGGAGGAGTTATCTTCTGTTCGGACTTAAAATAGGCATTAACATCAAGTAAAAATACATCCTTTACAAGCTCTTCCTTTAATCGAAGAAATAAATCTTCTGCAGCATAGAAGCTTGGGGTAAAGAAAATTTTCTTAGGTTCAGGCAATTTAAGTTCAATTAAACAATAATCAATGGACCGCTGTATTTCCAGAACCATATCATGAATTGCAGTACTCTCAGGTTCAATTATCGAACGACTGATTGACAATGCCCGAGAGAGATACAAGCTGTCTTTAAAATAGATATGCAACCTGCAAACATTTGCGTCATAACTGACTACTATAGTCGGTGATTCAGGATCTATAGGAGCACGCCTCAGCAATTGGGACAACGCCAGCTCAGCAATGCTTATTGATGAAATATTAAGCAAACAACGCTTCAACAATTCGACTTTATTTATTAATTCATTTTGAGGCGTTACTGCGACAAAAACACGTTTTCGCAAGCCACCAGCACCGTGTAGCGGTACCATAAATGTATCCACAGCGATGTCGTTTAACGGGTAATCTATCATTCCTTTCAGATGCCAGCGTAAGGCTTTGGCCATCTCCTGCTCTGGAACTTCAAGCGCATCCATTAACAACAGCTGATATAAGCCCGGTGATAAAATAACCTGGCAAGGGAGACCAATTAAACTATATCGCTCAATTGCCTCTGATATTCCCTTGGTGAACAGTTCTGGCTTTGGATCTGGAAAATAATGGTGTTCACAAAAGCGTATGCTGCTACCCTCTTCAAGTTCTACAAGACTAAAACCATGTTCACTTAATAAACATGATAGTTGTCGTGAAGGTTTTTTCGCTTTGCCCAAGCCGAACATCCATCATCCTGATAATAAATGGTAAATCTAGTTTAACTGAGCCATTTTTGAATGTCGACTGCTATCTTGTTGATCCAGCATGGAAAAATCCTGTTCAAATGACCGTTCTTATTTCATGTTATTTAAAAAAACAGTATTAATCAGTTGAATGGTTTCATCCCCTTCTTTTAATGTCATATCGATTGTAATTGCTCTAACCAGGGCTGGAGTAGCAGTGCTATTAAAATTTGATTGATAATACGTCAATGTAAATCCCGTTACCACATCGCTAAGAGGCTGGGACGATATTCCTGTACGAGTGAGTGTTGGCCCAGGACTAACCCAAGTGTAAGTAATTGATTCACCATTTGATGTGGTAAAACTGACATTTGCAGAATTAATCACCGAAAAACTTACTGCCTGTTCCAGTTCTTTAGTCATTCGAGCCATCGCCAATGCGGCCTGATTATTTAAACCTGTAACATTTATCCCTGTAAAATAACTTGTAAATCCCGCATTTAACATCACCGAAGCAATTGAAAAGATGATCCCGGAAAGGACCATTACCATAATCATTTCAATGAGGGTAAAGCCCTTAGTTGTTCGCATAGTTGTATACGTAGGCCTTGATAATGGCATCTCCTGCTCCTGAAACAGTAATCGTAATAATTTTAGGGTTGGTTCCGGATATAATTGGTGTACTCACTGTGAAATTATTGGCAGCAGCGTAGGTCGAAAGAGGAGTGCATATTGCTAAACCAGGGGAAGTAGTGCATGGATCAGAAAGTGTTGTATACCCATTGATGGAGCGATTCATCAAAATAATTTGCATCCGCGCATTGGCAAGAAAACTTGCCTGAGTAATCGATGTGGGTGTATTGGCACGACTGAGGGATTCATTCAGACCAACCAATAATCCTCCGGCAATAATGCCAATCAGTACAACGAAAGCGATCAGTTCAATCAGGGTAAAGCCTTGTTGTAATCCTTTTCTCATGGTGTTCACCTAATGATTACGCCAGACAGTAGGAGTTGCACTTACTGCACCTCCGCCACCTGGAATACCCGTCACCGAGTTTAATGTAAAAGTCCCTCCCAAAGCGGTGCTTGTCCAATTAGTACCATCAAAATGATAGGCATTAGCAGAACTGGAACCAACGGCCATACAATCATTAGTTGCATTACAATGGACTCCTAATAAATTGACAGAGCTTGGGGCTGTTTGGGCAACACAGGAGGCAGCGGAAGTGATAGGTAATGAACATTTAAAATTAACCCCATTATTCCCTACCAAAATACACAGACTGGTATTTGGACAATGTACGGAATTTAATGAATTATTAGTCAGAGTATAAGGACCAGTCCACGCTCCATTGAAATAGTACACACGTCCATTACTTCGTACTGCAACACAACTATTCGTTTGAGGGCAATCTACATCATTCATAGTACTGGCCAGACTAGTCAGATTATTAAATGGGACTGTGGTATTCGAAGAAAAATTGTAGGCACGATTACTTCCTACCGACATACAAACACCACTGATACAGCTCACGCCTAGCAGGTTAAAATTATTGCTGGCGAGATAAGAAAAAGTCGCAGGAAAAGTATAACGATACATCAATCCCCTTGGAGGTGATACACCACTGCCAACTATCCAGCAATTGGTGCTTGTATCGCAGGAAACATCTTGAAAACCTCCACCGGATATACCCGACAATGCCAGTGCTCATGACACACCATTATATAAATAAATTGAACCAACTGAAGCAGAAGTGCTTCCGACAGCAATTCCGTTAGTCAAGGTATTGAATATTCCTGTAAAGGTAAAATTGACTGGTCCTGTCAACACGGTTGACCACGAAGAACCATCAAACTTGAGGATAACACCACTGGTGCTGCTGTTAACCCCTGCGGCAAAATAAGTCGAAGGATTAGATAATAATACCGCCTGTGACAATGTAACCTGGCCACTGGGTGATGTTGCTGAGGGGGAGCTTCCCTGACCGATAATAATATATTGAATCTGACTTGCGGAAGCACCGCTGGAGTGAGCTGCTGCTGCAGTACCATTTTGCCCTCGACGGGCATGTTGCAATGTTGCTCCACTGATTCCATCGTAGTATATGGTCTCTGAATCAACAGTAATCGCGCCAAATGTCGCTAAACCCGAAACTGAATTTAAAGGAATTACAGTCGATGAAGCGGTTATAGCAGAAGATAGAGTAGTAGAACCAGTATTTTTAGTACAACTGTACTGATACTCCCCTTGCCCGCTGACAGTAACTGCTGGCTGCCAACTCCCGTCACACCATGCTGTTGCAAGTGTGAGCTCGTAGGTTCCTTGTTCAATGCCTGTCTGTGCCAGATCGTAAGCACGATTTGCAGAAATGGAACTGACACTCGAATTCGTGCCACTGAGTGTCATCGCAACAAATGCACTTGCAAGTGCGGCTACAATAACCAGGAGTATGGCAATAACCATCATTAAAAAACCGCGCTGATTATCCATTCACAAACCCCGTTTCAGGTGCCACTGTCAGCGCGTTTGAACCTTCACCTGTTGCAGTCACTGTAATAGTCGCTGTGGATGAATTGGATGGAGTACCTGATGCATCAAAAGTGATGCTGCTGCCGGATAAAGAAACCCCTGCCGGCATGGCAACGTTGACTGCACCTCGAGGAGGGGTTGGAGATATAAAATAATTAGTCGCGGAAATATTGATGGTATAAGATGTATTTAAGCTCATGGCCAACGTTTGAGTGTAACGAATATCTCTCTTTAATTGCTCCGAGATTGAAATTAAATTAAAGCTTCCCGCAGAAGGGTAATTCATGATTACCGCTACAGCTAAAATACTAATCACAACGAGGACCGCAATAAACTCGATAAGGGTAAAACCGTGTGTAGGTCGCATCATATTCTACCCTGCTCCATCTCCTTTACACGCTGATTGAAGTACCTGGCTCAAATTATGTTGGTCAGTCGGACTATACAGTCCTTATTATAAAGCAGTAACCTCAATGGTTTAATTAATGCCCATCCCGCTAAATGTAGCAGTTACAGCAGTTCCACCAGTAGGTGTAAAAGTTAATGTACACGTTGCCGTAGCGCCTGCTGCTATTGGGGCTGGAGTTATTGCGTATAACCCACCGTTAGTAGGCATGCCACCAGCCAATACCCCCCATGTATTGCAATTAGTTACAGCAATTCCTTTCGCACTATTGGCGGTTCGTGCAGCAAAATTAACCGACATGGCAGACGATAACCCTCCTGCAACACCATTAACTGCTGCTTGAGCAGCATCAGATTTTAAGTCAATATAAAGAGGTACTGCTACCACGGATAAAATACCCAAAATTACAATAACCATTACTAATTCAATCAGGGTAAAGCCTTTGTTCAAGTTCATCAGTCACTCCCATATAAAACACGTACAGATCACATCGTTTTGACACTCAAAATCGAGGCAATGCATCCATTTGATTAACTCTCAAGTCCATAATTAAGTATAGACCAGGATTTATAGTGAACACAAACTCTATTTATAAAATCAATAAAGCTAAGTAATTGACTAATAGACAATTTTTATCAGATATACAATAAATCATTACCTGATTATCCAAAATGCTCAATCCACGATATAAAATTGTGGATGAACGTACGTGTATGTTACTAACAACCGGCCGTATTTATTGCAATCACCGGTGCTACACCTGCAGCTGTTGATGCAGTATAAGTAACACTGCACGTAGCAGGAGTTGGCGCACCAGCCGCTTGCCATGTTGCAGTAGTAGCAGTTTGAGTCAAAGTAAAACCAGGTACCGGTACATAAGATATCGCAACGTTGATACCTCCAGCAGCTGATGCTGGATATTTATGGAGCAAATTTACTGTAGTTCCATCCATAATAATAGAGGGTTGAGAATCAAGGTAATTATTTACTATAACGGCTGAATGAGTTATTTGACTGGCTGAAGCCACTGAACCAAAAATACCATTTATAGCTGAAATCCGTGCTTGAGTAGTAAAATCATAGTACTTGGGAATTGCCACTGCAGCTAATATTCCTAGTAGTATAATGACAATAATTAATTCGATAAGAGTAAAACCACGCTGCTTCACCATTATACTCCCCCAAAAAGTGTAAATAAGTACTGTTTTCTCATCCCTAACAACTTACCACTCATGACAACCCCATAGACGCATATCCTGACACCATCTATAAGAACTCACTGTAAATTCAACTATACCCTTATTACAGTATAGATCAACTACAATTTGATGGTCATTTTTTGACCAAAAATATCGTTTACCACGTACTTTATAGGTCAGTTGATGAAGAACAGGATTATATTGCCAATATCCACTTTCCTGTAGTTCCGGTGACGCGAATCCTGATGCCTGAAGAATAAAATCAGGTTCATTCAGATAGGAGCAATCAGGATTAGTCTGCTTCAACAGTATGCTTTTTGAATGAACCAGGTTTGTTATCATGTTGAGATTCATACTTACGGTTGTTTTTTCTACCGTGGCTTCGAGCAGTTCAAAATAACTTAATAGTGTGCCCGCCAAAATGGCAATCAAACAAAGAACGATTGCAAGATGCACTCGAGATAATTGGTAGGATCTTCCTAAGTTAATCATCGTTTCTGTATCAAACTGGCCATGCTCCACATTGGTAAAAGTACACCAAGAGCAAGGATTAATACCATTCCCGCCATCACAACCAGTAAAATAGGCTCAATAGCGTCGCTTAATCGGACAATGTCATAATTGATTTCCCTCTGATAATATTCTGCTACTTCATCTAATAACTCGTCAATTGTTCCACTTTCTTCACCAAGGCTAATCATCTGTATAATTAAAGGCGGAAATAGCTCTGTTTGAGTGATGGCAGCAGATATAGTATTGCCCCGAACGATTAAATCGGTAACCGACTTGATTTTATTTGCGACATAGAGATTTCCCGTTGAAGCACCAACCATTTGAATGCCCTCTACAGCAGGAATACCAGCTCGTAAAACCAATGCAAGCAGACGTGCGAAACGAGCAAGAAGAATACGATGGATCAACCAGCCTATGATTGGAATTTTCAGTTGCAATCGGCCCCAGAAGATAGCCCCTGAATCCGTTTTTAGATAAGCACGAATCCCCAATATAGTGAGTACAGCAAAACCAATCATTAAATACCAATAACTCAATATAAAATTGGAACTGGCCATTAGAATACGCGTTGGTAATGGCAACTGACTTTGGAAACTGGCATACAGCTTTGCAAATGATGGAATAACAAAGACGTTAATGATGAGTAACGCAACCACTATCGCGACGATCACCATGGTTGGATAACGTAAGGCAGTTTTTACCTTTTTGGTAATGTCTACTTCAAGTTCAAGATAATCTGCAAGATGTAAGAAAATCCTGTCCAGATTTCCCGTATTTTCCCCCACAATAATCAAATTTAGAAAAAAGTCGGAAAATATATTAGGAAATTGTGCCATGGCAACATGAAGTGATGTGCCTTTATTTAAAGTGTGTAGAATTTGAATCAAAGCTTCAGATAAGGTTGTGTTATGAGTTGTTTCAGACAGTCGCTCTACTGATGTAGCTAGAGGAATTCCCGCATGAAGCAATGAATACATCTGTCTGCAAAACATATGGAGTTCAGAATGAGGAACTTTAGAATCAAACCACTTAACTTTTTGTTTGGTGGGAGTTGAGCTAGTAGCCGTTGAGGAGGAAATATCAATAGGAATAAGGTTATCAGCTATTAGTTGATTTGCCAGTTCTTCCGGACTCGAAGCGTTACGCTGTCCAGATATTGATTTACCATTTTGGTCACGAGCCGTGTAAGTATATTGCGGCATTCCCTATTCCACATAAACGGATTGTTTTATTCAATCCTCAAAATTTGCCTTCTCTTGATATAATATCAATCAAATGGGAATAAATGGCAAGAACTGCTGCCAATAATGACGTACAATTCACCCTAATGAATAGTAAGTGTTCACTATGTTTCACACTATGTTATACTTGAAATTAATTAAAACAAAATAGTGTGAACTGTGTTAAATCAAACTGATAAACATCCAAAATCATTACGTATATTTTTTGCTACAGAAATGTGGGAACGATACGGCTTTTACGTGGTGCAGTCATTATTAGCATTGTATCTGGCCTTTCATTTTAAATGGCAGGATAAACAAATTTATGCTTTGGTTGGTTCTTTTACGGCACTTACCTACCTCTCACCTTTAGTTGGCGGATGGATCGCTGACAAACTGATTGGTCAAAAAAGAGCTACATTATTAGGAGCATTCGTTTTATTTTTGAGTTATTGTCTTTTATCAATTCTGGATAATAACCTTGCACTGACCTCATCCCTGGCTGGTATCGCTGTTGGAACCGGTTTATTGAAGCCGAATATTTCATCACTTCTAGGCAATGAATACCCTGTAGGTTCACCGAGAAGGGAAAGCGGGTTCACCATTTTTTATATGGGAATAACAACCGGTATTATTTTAGGTACTACCTTACCAAGCCAGTTAACTGAACTGTTTGGTTGGTCAGGCTCTTTTATCAGCGCCGCAATAGGAATGATTATTGCCTTTATGGTTTTTCTGTACGGCGTCCACCAATATAAAATAAAAGACTATAATCCTTTTGTTTTTGAATTAAAAAATATTGTGCTTGCAGTCATCTTAATGACTGGGTTATGGGCTTTATCGTTTTATATCCTGAATTATCCCAAACTGGCGAATTTAATGTTTGGTTTAGTTGTATTATTTTCTGCCGTATATATTTTATACTCTGTAAATCGTGAAGACTCAAATCAAGCGCGTCAAACATTGGTCATTGGCTTACTGTGCATTATATCAGTGATGTTTTGGGCTTTTTATTTCCAAATGTTCATGTCATTGACTCTCTTTATTTCCCGAGTAGTGCAACCCACTTTATATGGTATTCAATTCCCACCGCCCTATTACATTACAATACAAAGTATCGGGATGCTCATTATTGGCTATTTTTTAGCTAAAAAACATCATCATCTTAATCTGATTGAGCGCGGATTAAGTACCGGAAAAAAATTCGTGCTGGCCATGATCTTCATGACTATAGCCTATTCCATTATTGCCATGGTAAGCACCTTTAGTAATAAAGCCGTTTTATTATCACCACTTCTTATTATTCCAGCTTATTTAATGATTTCGTTGGCTGAACTGTTCCTTTCCCCGGTAGGTTTATCAGCAATAACCGTTCTTGCAGATAAAAATAAAGTAAGCACGATGATAGGTATATTTTTCGTGTCTCTTGGAATCGGTGGGTTTCTGTCTGGAAAATTAGCGTCCTTAACGGCCATTCCTCCAGGTGAAACGAATATCGCCGTACTTAAATCGCTGTATTCCGCAGCATTTACTCAACAATTAAGCATCCTGTTTATGGCTACTCTGGGATGTCTGGTTCTGTTTGCAGTCATAAAATTTTTGTTAACTCATATTCAGGTTTCAGAATAATGAAGATTAACCCTTTTTATATAGACCATTTGCTGATATCATTTGGCGCTTTTTGATGGAAGATTAACACACCTATGTCTGATCAGAACCTTATGTTAAATACCTTATTAAAATCACTCGAAGACATCCAGGCAATAGATGTCAAAGTGATTGATGTTCATAAACAAACAACCATTACTGACTATATGATTATTGCATCTGGTCGCGCATCACGTCATGTAAAAGCCATAGCTCAAAAAGTAATGGACGATATGAAGATAGCTGGCTTACCTGCACTCAGTTCTACTGGACTGGAAAGTGGTGACTGGGCTTTAATTGATTTTGGAGACTTCATCCTTCATGTAATGCAGGCTGAGAGCAGACAATTTTATAATCTTGAAGGATTGTGGGAAGAGCAACCAGGGTCCTAAACACGATATGTTAAAAATTACGGTCATTACCCTGGGTAATAAAATGCCTGACTGGGTAGTTAAAGGCTCAAATGATTACATCAAACGATTCAAAGAGGGTATTCAGTTAAAAGTTATTGAAATCCCTCTGATTAGTCGGAGCAAGTCATCTGATCTATCACGAATCATGGAAAAAGAATCCGCCCTGATCCGTGAAGCATTACCTAATGGTGCACGTATTATTGCTCTGGATATTGAAGGTAAAAGCTTCAGTAGCGAAGAATTAGCCATAAAAATTACCCAGTTACAACAGATCTCCAGCCATGTTTGTTTCATCATTGGTGGTCCTGAAGGAATTTCAAGTGAGATCATGCAGCTCAGCGATGAACGTTGGTCCTTATCCAAACTAACGCTCCCTCATCCAATGGTTCGAATTATTTTATTGGAAACCTTATATCGAGCCTGGACTATTATTAATAACCATCCATATCATAAATAGGGATTGGTAAATAAATCCATTTTAAGTTACTATCAACACCTTGTGTTTGTACCCTAAACTTTACTGTGTGCGATGCCTCTGAATCAGTCGTTCAAAAATTATCGAGCAGAATCACAAAATCAGCGTTTCAGGCTTAATTTATTAGTAGCTATATTAATCATATTGTCATTAATATTGGTTCTTAGATTGGCTTATCTGCAAATATCGGAATTCAAACGCTATCAAACCCTGTCTTTAAAAAATCAAATGAGTATTATTCCTATAGCGCCACCCAGAGGCGTGATTCTTGACCGTAATGGGGTATTACTGGCAGAGAACGTTCCCGTTTATGTACTCGAAATAATTCCAGAGCATGTGAGTAACATGAAAAAAACTCTGGCTAAACTTCGTGAGTTACTCCCTTCTATCACTGATGATGATGTAGAAACATTTAATCGCGCGCGATCACAAAACCGCTCATTTGTTCCCATTCCAATCAAGCTCAAGTTAAGCCAGGAAGAAGTAGCTGTTTTCGCAATCAATCAATACCACTTTAAAGGAGTGAGTATCAAAGCTCGATTAATGCGCCATTATCCACTGGGTGAAATGACAGCTCATGCATTAGGTTATGTAGGCAGAATCAATATTGACGAACTAAAGAAAGTGGATCCTACCAACTACCGAGCAACCAATTTCATCGGTAAAGCAGGTGTAGAAAAATATTATGAAGACATACTTCATGGCAAAGTAGGCTACCAAATGACTGAAACTGATGTCAGTGGGCGTACACTTCGAGTCATCAACAAAGTGAATCCTCATTCAGGTGCCAAACTCTACCTCAGCCTTGATGTGAGATTGCAGGAGGCTGCCTATAACGCGCTTAAAGATAAACGCGGCGCTGTAGTCGTCATTAATTCTCACAATGGTGAAATATTGGCCATGGTGAGCTCGCCCAGTTTTGATCCCAATATCTTTGTCGGTGGGGTCAGCACAAAGGATTATAAAATTTTGTCCAATGCCCTACAAAGACCTCTATTTAATCGAGCGGTACGCGGAGTATATCCTCCAGCCTCGACGATTAAACCATTTGTAGGATTGGCTGGTTTGGATAAAGGGTTCGTGACTACAGCCACTGAAATCTGGGATCCAGGTAAATTCAAACTGCCTACAGCCAGTCATGTATACCGTGATTGGAAAAAAACAGGACATGGTGTTATTAACTTTAAACGAGCGATTACTGTATCCTGTGATACCTATTTCTATCAACTCGGCCATAAAATGGGAATAGCCAATATAGAAGACATGTTGGTTAAATTTGGCTTGGGTCAATTAACCCATGTAGATCTCCATGAAGAAGCCAATGGAATCATTCCCAGTGCACGCTGGAAAAAGCAAACTAAAGGTGTTTCCTGGTACCCCGGTGATACGTTAATCTCCGCAATTGGACAAGGGTTCATGTTAGCAACTCCTTTACAAATGGCTAATGCAACAGCCTCATTAAGCCAGCATGGACAAAGATTCAGACCTCATTTACTGACTAAAACAGTCAATAGTGATAACGGTGAAATTGATGAATACAAACCCGTTGAGGAATACCCTGTCTATCTTAAAGATGAATCCAATTGGGACGTGGTTGCCGAAGCCATGCATAATGTATTGACCAGTAACGAAGGAACTGGATATCGATTTGGCCGCAATCCACCGTACCCTGTTGCCGGAAAAACTGGAACAGCGCAAGTATTCAGCGGAAGACAATATGAAAAAACAAAATATGAAGACATCCCGGAAGCACTTCGGGATAATTCGTTATTTATAGCCTTTACCCCCGTGGACAAACCGGACATAGCTATTGCGGTGGTAGTAGAAAATGATGTCATTGCATCAACAGTAGCTCGTAAAGTCCTGGACGCCTATTACCAAATACATCCAATTAAAGTGAATCCATGAACAGACATCATTCTAAACCCGTATATCGATTTACAGCAAAAGCTTTGCATATGGATTTTCCATTGCTGGGTTTGTTACTGACTTTAATTACCTTTGGACTGTTAATACTCTATAGCGCTTCCAATGCGAATATGGGCATGATTTTGCGTCAGTCCATGAGACTCATAATCGCCACTTTGATTATGCTGGTTCTCGGCTTTATTCCCCCTCATAAGTACAAGATCTGGACTCCATGGATCTATGGAATTGGTTTAGGGCTTCTCCTGGCTGTAATGTTAATGGGTAAAATTGGTAAAGGAGCACAGCGTTGGCTCGAATTGGGTCTGTTCCGCTTCCAACCTTCTGAGATAATGAAACTTGCTGTTCCCATGATGGCAGCCTGGTACTTTGACCGACAAGCTCATCCCGGAAGTATCCGATCGATATCTGTTGCCTCAATAATCATTTTTATTCCCGCACTGTTAATCGCCAAACAACCAGATTTGGGGACAGCGATCATGGTAGCTGCAGCAGGCTTATGTGTGGTATTTCTCGCTGGAATTCGTTTTAAATTTATTTTATTACTTGTCGTACTGATGGGCTTGGCAGTTCCTGTGGTATGGCATGTAATGCATGACTATCAAAAGCAACGTGTTTATACCCTTCTTGATCCGGAACAGGATCCACTTGGTTCAGGTTATCATATTATCCAATCAAAAATAGCTATCGGCTCTGGTGGTCTAATGGGCAAAGGCTGGTTGGAAGGCAGCCAGTCACATCTGAATTTTTTACCAGAGCATGCGACAGACTTTATCTTTGCTGTAAGTGGTGAAGAGTTTGGATTTGCAGGAGGGTTTGCGATTATCGCACTCATAGTTTTGATTTCTCTTAGAAGCTTGAATATCGCCAGCAATGCCCAAACTACATTTACCCGTTTGCTTGCGGCCAGTCTCGCCATGTCCTTCTTTTTATCAGGTTTTGTTAATATCGGCATGGTCATGGGAATCATTCCTGTCGTAGGCATCCCTCTTCCTCTGGTCAGTTATGGTGGTACCGCAATGGTAACCTTTTTAGCCAGTTTTGGGATATTAATGTCAATCAGCTCACATCGGATTTTATTCAACAGCTTGAATTAATCGAATCAGCAAATCGATTCATAACCTAATTCGAACCTTGGTGAAAAGTCAGATTTGAGTGCAGGTTGGGTGAAAAAATCTCTAAAAAAGCGCAGCATAGATGGCTATGTGAGCATTTTTTAGAGAGCTTTTCGCCCAAGATGCGCCAAATATGGCTTTTCCTTGAGCTGTGATGAATAGTTACAGTCAAAGCAACGCGGCAACAGGCGCATAGCTTCGTCTATGAATAGTGCATGGACCCAGGCGAATCAAAGCCTCTCTGTGCGCAACTGTTGGATAACCTTTATGACCAGCAAAGCCATATCCGGGGTATATTTTATCAAGTTCTTCCATTTCCTCGTCACGTAATACCTTAGCCAAAATAGAGGCGGCGCTAATCGCGGGAATCAAACTGTCTCCCTGCACAATCGCTTTACACGGCATACTGATTCTTGGAATATGTATGCCATCCACCAGAACGGCTTCTGGTTGAATCGGTAAGGCTTCTATAGCACGCTGCATTGCCAGTAAGGTAGCATGATGTATATTTAATTCATCAATTTCTTCTACTTCAGCACGCCCATAAGCAAAAGCTAAAGCCTTTTCCTGAATTTGTAACGACAACAGCTTTCGTTTTTTCTCACTCAGTTTCTTTGAATCAGCCAGCCCCTCAATAGGTTCTTTTAAAATTACAGCCGCGGTAATTACAGCCCCTGCTAAGGGACCACGCCCTACTTCATCCACTCCCGCCAACAACAGTACCTTATCAAAATCCATTGCATTGCTCTCTGCTAATAGTAAGGTGTAAGATAATACCTAGATAAAATTGATTTATCACCTAAGAAATGCGATCATGCGTACAAATAATTATCAAATGATTAGCAATGAGTAAAATTCGATGCGCAGTAATTGGTGTCGGCTATCTAGGTCGATTTCATGCACAAAAATATCAATCAATTCCTAATGCTGAATTAGTTGGTGTTTGTGATGTTAACCCTGATGTAAGTAAAGCAGTAGCACAGGAGCTTAATGTTACTCCGTTTTTTGATTACCGTGATTTATTTGGCAAAGTAGATGCGGTGAATATAGCAGCCACTACAAACAAGCATTTTGAAATTGCAAAAGCCTTTTTAGAGCAAGGCATACATGTATTAGTAGAAAAGCCTATCACTGAAACTGTGGCTCAGGCGGAAGAATTAATTCATATAGCGGCTATTCATAACGCCAAATTACAGGTTGGACATCTGGAGCGATTCAATTCTGCCCGGCTTGCGGTAGATCCTTATCTCGAAATCCCTTTATTTATTGAATCTGAACGTCTGGCTCCATTCAATCCTCGAGGAACAGATGTAAACGTCATACTGGATTTAATGATCCATGATATTGATATTATTCAGAACATGGTAAAAAGCCCAATCACTTCTATTGTTGCCCAGGGCACACCTATTTTAACTAAGGCAATTGATATAGCCAACGCCAGAATCACCTTTGAAAATCATTGCGTCGCCAATGTAACAGCCAGCCGCATCAGTTTTAAAACTGAACGTAAAACACGAATCTTTCAACACAACTCTTATATTTCTATTGATTATCATAAAAAACAATTCGCTGTTTTTAAAAAAGGGAATGGTGAAATGTTTCCCGGAATTCCTGATATTACCAGCGTCTCCCAGGAGTTCGAAAAAGGCGATGCTTTATTGGAAGAAATAAAAGCGTTTATTAACTGTATTGAACAGGACAGTCTTCCATTGGTTACTGGAGAGGAAGGACGGTATGCTCTTGAAACAGCGGAGCAAATAACGGCGCTAATTCATAATAATCTCACTGAACGTTATGCAGAAACCTAAACACATAGTCATTATTGCAGGTGAAGAATCTGGTGATATTCATGCATCCGTTCTGATTAAACAGTTAAAAGCTGCTTATCCTGATATACGCATCAGTGGAATTGGTGGTAAACACATGCAAGAAGCCGGTGCTGAACTGGTATCTGATCTTGCACGTTATGGAGTTACTGGCTTAACAGAGGTTGTTCGCTATTTAAATATAATCCGTAAAGCGTTAAATGCTATTAAAAAACATCTTGAAACGCAAAAGCCTGATTTGTTAATTCTTGTCGATTACCCGGGTTTTAATTTAAGACTAGCCAAGTATGCCAAAAAAGAATTAGGTCTTAAAATACTCTATTATATCAGCCCGCAGATTTGGGCCTGGAAAGCAAATCGCATTCATACAATTAAAGAATGTATTGATAGAATGGCCGTGATTTTGCCTTTTGAAAAATCCATTTATGAAAAAGCAGGTGTACCAGTAAGCTTTGTAGGTCATCCCCTGGTAGAAAAAATGTCTCTAAGTACCGATACACTATCCAGCAGAGCTGCATTGGAACTGCCTATGGAAGCACGTATCTTTGCCTTACTTCCAGGTAGTCGTACCCATGAAATAGAACGTCACATGCCTGTTCTTAGAGACACGGCTAAACTAATACATCAAAAAGACCCCGGCATTCATTTTGTTATCCCAATTGCTGGAACTATTAATGCAGATAAAATTACTTCTTATTTTACTGGATTGAATCTACCCGTGACCTATATTAAAGGAAAAGCTGTCGAATGCATGTCCGCAGCAAACTTTGTAATTGTTGCATCTGGAACCGCTTCACTCGAATGCGCCCTTCTCGAAAAACCCATGTGCATTATCTATAAATCCTCATTCTTAACCTATCACATGGCAATGCTTCTGATTAAAGTTAAATTTCTTGGTCTGTGTAATCTTCTGGTCAACAAAATGATGGTTCCTGAGTTCTTGCAATATGATTGTAACGCTATTGAATTATCTCGATATATTTCTGATTTTCATCACGATCCGATGCAACCGGATAAAATGATAAATCAACTGTCTGCTTTAAAAGAGTCTTTGTCTTTAAAAAAATCCGACTGCTCCTTGTTTGAACTTGTAGACAGTGAATTGTCCTAATAAAATGCATAGTTTTAGTTGGAAAATCTAGATAATCAATTAGCCTTCATGTACAATTAATTTTGCTTTCATTAATACGTGTAAGCAATTGGACTGTATGATTTAATTAATAATAAGGAAGTTAAGATGAATGTCATTGATACACAAGCGACTACTCAAAGCACCAAACAAGAACAAGGTTTACAAGATTTAGTGTACAGTTTGGTCACCCGCTTTCTTGCCGAAAATAAAACAAAATCAATTGATGATCTGTATGACATGATATTGTCAGAAGTTGAGCCACCTTTACTTCAGGCTGTTATGGAAAAACGCCGTGGCAATCAATTGCAAGCTGCTAAGATGTTAGGAATCAGCCGTGGTACAATCAGGAAGAAACTACAACGTTATTTCGGCACCAAGTATTTTCGCTTGACTGACGAATAAGAGATATTTTATTCGCGATAGGCTCGTTAAACGAGCCTTTTTTTTTATTTAAAATATCTGGATAAGAATACAACTCAGTTTGTGCACTCAAAGAGGCATAACGATTTATTTTTCAATTACCCGCAAACTCCTACGTACCGCGGCTTGTCCGCGGTATCCAGAGATCATCTGGTTGTTTAAGCCTTGTCAGCCCGAGAACGAGAGGGATTTTAAGTCTAAAAGTGGCTCTGCGCCCTACTCCCACACTATTCAGGAAGACGTTACCCGGACTTATTGAGAAGTTACGTTATAGTTGAATTTTCATTCAAGACTTATCTTTTTTTTCTAGTTAAGGCATCATGATAATAAGGCATATAATCACAGATAGATGATGGAACATCATAAAACTAATTCTACTGAGTCATTAAACTGGCAAATCCTTGGATGGGGGATTCTTTGTATTCGATTTGTGCAAGGGTGGATTTTTTGGGGAGGTGGATCAAGGCGCTTTATTTATGATCCACAAAAACTTGATCCTTATGCACCGCAATGGATGGCTAATAAATTACAAAGTACGATGCCAGGAGTGTTGTTTGATGCAGGTCATTTGGTTAGTTATTTGTTAGAGCATTTTATTTTATTGTATCTAGCGATTATTGCGTTCAGTTTGATGGAATTGCTCAGTGGTTTGGGGCTGATTTTTGGATTTTTTACCCGTGCCGCAGCAATGGTCACTGTATTTATCAGCGTTGTTTTGATGATTTTGTTTGGCTGGCAGGGTTCAACTTGTCTGGATGAATGGACCATGGCCGTTTCTAATTTATCTATGGGTTTGACTTTATTTCTGACTGGGGGATCTGTTTATTCTATCGATAGCTGGATGACTCAGCGTTACCCCAGTTTGTTGCACAAACGTTGGTTTTTATTTTTGGGAAGCGGTCCATGGTCTTTGGAGACAATGCAAAGAGCAGCACTCGGATGTTTTATATTCACAGTACTTTTTACCGTAGGAACGTATGATTATTATCGTGGATCCGTTTTTTCTCGCTATCATGTGGGTCCAGTAAATCCAGACCGGTTTCATCTGTCTTTAAATGACGGGCAATTAGATGCAAATTCTGTGCGCTTTAAAATGTATGTAGATGGCGGTCCCAGTGTGGTTCCTGTTTATATCATGCGTATTGAATTGTTGGATGGCACTCAAAATATCGTTAGGTCTTGGACTGCATCCCAACTTCGTGCTTTACCCCAAACGGCTATTAAGAATGTATACGCGTACAATCAAGTTAAGGTCGGGATGTATGGCCTGGTTGCTCCTGAAAGTGCAAAAGCAGAAATTAGTTTACTCTTCTCGAAAGGAATAAAACTCCTGCCAGGGCCCTATCAATTACAGATTTATACAGTAGATGGACATCGATGGGATTTGGCATTGCGTCTTTAGCGAGTTGATACTATGAGTCCGCCTATTAGTCACTGCCATTAAGTTAATCCTGAGTAGCCTGTATTAGCGAAGCGTAATAAAGGATCTAAGTGGCTACAAACTCCATTATTTCCCTGTATTACGCTTCGCTAATACAGGCTACGAATATACCAATCCACAATGCCCCTCTTAGTTTGTGAATTACAGGACAGAATCAGTGAATCGTAGTACCAGGGTGTGTTGACAAGTTATCAAATTATTCCCAACGCTCCGCAACCCAGAGATTCATAGCCATTAACGAACATAATGAACTCATCAAGATCGAACTGGATCCTGCGAACAAGTCCTGAGAAATGGTCACAAAACTGAAGCTCTTTATAAGCGCGGTACGTCGATTGTTAATTATAAATCAATTGATTAAGCTCACATGTTGTAACTTCTCAATAAGTCAGGGAAGTTCGTCATCCCGAGTGCAACGAGGGATCTCCAAATCCAGGCACAGTGCCACTTTCCGGAGATCCCTCACTGTGTTCGGGATGACGTTTCCCCGGACTTATTGAGAAGTTACCACATTTTGTGAGGCTCTCTCAGGAACAAGTCGCGGGACGTAGAAACCGGAACTGTCAACACACCCTAATCAAAGTGCATTTTTAATAAGTGAAGGTCTCTCAGGCTCGGAACGAGACCTGAGAGACACAAAAATGTACGCAGCTGCTTAGAGCTAGGATGAAACCAACAACTTATTCACTCGATTAACGAAATCGGCAGGGTTATCCAATTGACCGCCTTCAGCTAAAACAGCCTGTTCAAACAACATAGTTACCCACAACTCAAATTGACTGTCATCTTGAATATCATGCAGACGTGTAATCAATGGATGTTCGGGATTAATCTCGAAAATGGGTTTACTGGTAGGCACTTGCTGACCTGCAGCCTGTAATATCCTTTGCATTTCCAGACCCATATCCTGTTCGTCAGCAATAATGCATGCGGGAGAGTCGGTTAATCTATTGGTAAGCAATACATCTTTCACCCGTTCATTCAAAATGGTTTTAATATGCTTAATTACAGGCTCCAGAGTTTTTTCCTGTTCTTTAATGTGATCGGTTGATTCATCATCATTAAACTCAACTTTCCCTTTTGAAATGGATTGCAGTTTTTTACCGTCAAACTCATTCATATACCCCACAAGCCATTCATCAATTTTATCGCTCAACAACAGTACTTCGATGCCTTTTTTCTTGAATATTTCCAGATGAGGACTGTTTTTCGCTGCATTATAGCTGGATGCAGTAATGTAATAGATTTTATCCTGCCCTTCCTTCATCCGGCCTACATATTCCTCTAGAGTGACTTCTTGTTTCTCTGATCCACTATGAGTTGTGGCAAAACGCAATAACTTGGAAATCGCTTCTTTATTAGCAAAGTCTTCTACAGGCCCCTCTTTAAGAACCAATCCGAATTCATTCCAGAACTTTTGATAGGTTTCCTTATCGTTTGTGCTCATTTTTTCCAACATGGATAAAATACGCTTGGTACAAGCGGCACGGATGCTTTCGACTTGTTTATTATCTTGTAAAATTTCTCGAGATACATTCAACGGTAAATCGCTGGCATCAACGATACCTTTAACAAATCGTAAATATCTGGGTAAAAATTGAGTTGCGTCATCCATAATAAATACGCGTTTAACATAAAGTTTCAATCCATGTTTTACTTCCTGCTGCCATAAATCATAAGGTGCATGGCCAGGTATATATAGTAAAGTAATGTATTCATGTTTCCCTTCTACATGGTTATGAGACCAGGCAAGCGGATCCATATAGTCATGGGAAATATGCTTGTATAGTACTTTATATTCCTCATCACTAATGTCGGACTTTTGCAAAGTCCATAATGCGGTGGCTTTATTTACTGTTTCAAATTCTTTGGATTCTTTGTCCTCTTCAGAGATTTTTTTCATCTCTATAGGCCAGCAAATATGATCTGAATATTTACTGATTATGCTACGAATTCTCCAGTTGCTAAGGAACTCATCGTCTTCATCTTTCAAATGTAAGGTTATCTCTGTACCACGAGATGCTTTTTTCTCAAAGCCAATAGTAAACTCGCCATCACCAGTAGACTCCCAAACAATTCCCTCATCGGCTTTTAAACCAGCGCGTCGACTTTTTACGGTTACTTTATCGGCTACAATAAATGCGGAATAAAAACCTACTCCAAATTGACCAATCAACTGTGAATCTTTGGCATTCTCACCAGTTAACTGACTCATAAATTCTTTAGTACCAGATTTAGCTATAGTACCGAGGTTCTCAACTGCCTCGTCCCAACTCATTCCGATCCCATTATCAGAAATCGTAATGGTTTTAAGTTTTTCATTAACCTGAATTGTAATTTTTAAATCAGAATCGTCTTCAAAAAGTGAACTATTAGAAAGTGCTAAAAATCGTAATTTATCCAAGGCGTCAGATGAATTCGATATTAACTCTCTTAGGAAAATTTCTTTATTACTGTATAATGAATGGACAACCAAATGCAGCATCTGCTTTACTTCGGTTTGAAAACCCATTGTTTGTTGTTTACTAACCATTATCCGATCTCCTGTTACTCATTAACTAAATGATGAGATCCATATAAGGGTAGATTATTGAATTTCAAGGGGTCGAGAGGAATTAATGTGATTTTAATACAATGGAATAAGACATTAACACATTGAAGTTGATCTTAAAATTCAGAATAAGCAACAATTGCACTTCCAATTAACTTTAAGTCTTTCTTGGCAAAATGCCAATGTTCCTTTTCCAATGTGATTAAAATGTCCTTCTCCCTCAGGGAGAAGGTGCCGTCAGGCGGATGAGGGGATCTTAAAACATGTTAATGTTCAATTAAAATACTTAACCCACCCTACAATGGATTAAATGAATGGAGTTAGTTGCTACGTTTCCTTTTGGGGACTATTGTGTGGATTTTGTTTGTATCGAAAAAAGGTTAATAAGTGAGGTAGATGGAGGTCAGCATAATTAGTGTAGGCAAAATGAGTAGGATAATACATAGACAAACTATCATAACAATTTAGACTCTGATGCTTGATCCCCTCATCCGCCTGACGGCACCTTCTCCCTCAGGGAGAAGGACATTCTACTAACATTGGAAAAGTAACAAAGATCATTTTTTCCTAAAAAACTTACGACTAATTGGACACGTTAGATTCCACACGAAATGACCTTCCCACGAAGGGAGAAGGACATTCTAATAACATTTGAAAAGAAACTACGATCTTTTTGCCTAAAAAACTTACTACTAATTGGACGCGTTGTAATCCGGATGACTTGCCTTTGGGTAATTAAGACGTACCAATTCAAGGCACTAAAAATCAAATCCAGCCATAGTTAAGGTTCCTCCTGAATGAATAATCAGAACATTACCTTTCAATCTCTTGTTCTCAATATAATTTCTCGCTGAATGAAATAATTTTGCAGCATAGATGGGATCAGCCAGAATCCCCTCTTCTCGAGCCAATCGTCTGATTTCATGTTTAATTATTTGATTTACAGAACCGAATGATTTCGCTGTATCCGGGTAAAAACAATCGACCTGTGGAGGAATCGGCACCTTCCAATCATTCAGTTTTAATCTAAAGGTTCCTTCATCATCAGCCAATAAAAGTACATGAATCGATGCTTGATGTTTTAGTTCGGTCAACCCTTTAATTAATGCGGCAGCGGAAAAACCCGTACCTGCATCAACAAAAATGTGTTGAAAAATAACACCCGATGCTTGTTCATTATGGATTATATCTGTAGCTATAGTTAACGCCCCATCCATTGCTGCTGCGACACTGGCTCCTTCTGTAAGCACAAAACCGGGTTCTTTAAGTTCAGTAAGGTAGTTATTAGCAAGCTCATCAACATGATGCCAATCTTCTCGACTCACCCAGATAATGTCCTGATCCTCTAAAAATAAACGACTCAATTTAAAATTACCTTGAATTTCTGTATTTCTTGGTTTAATTAAAAATGCAGTACTCTTTAATTGATGTTCTCTGGCTATTTGAAGCGCAGCAAGTAAATTATTGGACTGTGGGCCAGCGATGATGATTAAATGTTTAATCCCTTGATTAATTAAATAAGGCACTAAACTGGAGTATTTACGTATTTTTGATCCACTGATACCACATCCTAATTCATCATCTCTTTTGGCATAACACACTACGCCATCATTTGGAAAATGATTCAATTTATGAATCCGGCTAGCTAAATTCCACATAATGTTCTCGCAACCCATAACAGGTTAATAATTGGAAAAAATAGTTTATTGCTTTAGGGTTTGTTGAAAATTCCGATATCAACCCTCCACGACGTATTCCTGAGAACTCCTAACCTTTTTTATACGACATCCTCGCGAAAGTGGGGATCCATCCTAAAAATTAGCACATTGCCACGGTTTGCATGGATTCCCTCTTTCATGAGGCTAACAACCTTATCAAGGTTGTAAAATAGGATTATTCAATATACATTTTTAAAAGTTAGGAGCTCTCAGGAACACGTCACGAGAGGTTTTTAACTAATTGATGAGTTATCAACTCACCCTGGTACTCTTTTTCTCTGCGAAGGAGTACTAGTGATCTCTAATGAAATCCAAGTGTTGCTCAGATGAGGATTTCTCATTATACCGGTATCCGGAATCAGAAAAATGTTTAATTTGTTCTATAGTATCCACTCTATTGTGCATTAAATACTTCGCCATAAGGCCTCGTGCCTTTTTAGCATAAATCCCGATCATTTTTGTTTCATTATTTTTATGTTCATAAAAATTAATGGTAACAATTGGATATTTTATTTTTTTGAGATCAACGGATTTAAAATATTCAGTTGATGCCAAATTAATAAGAACAGGATTAGCTTGAGCAGCTAATCGTTCATTTAAAGCCTTAGTAATCGGTTCACGCCAAAACTCATAGAGATTAGTACCTTTGGGATTAACTAAATGAACCCCCATTTCAAGTCTGTAAGGCTGAATTCTATCCATGGGTCTTAACAGTCCATAAAGACCCGATAAAATTCCCAAATGAGATTGGGAATACTCTAAATCTTCATTCTTCCAGGTATTTGCTACTAATCCTTGATAGACATCACCTTGAAACAAATATACAGCTGGATAGGAATGCAAGGGAGAAACGTTCTTCAATTGAAACTGTTGGTATCGCTCATAATTCAAAACAGCAAGATCCCTGGATAAATCCATTAATTGCGCAATCTCTTCAATTGACTTGGATTTCATAAGTTTAGCCAGTGTTATGGTGTTCTTGATTAACACGGGATCCGTAGTGTCATCATTATAGGGTTTGGATATCGTTAACATTTTTTTTGCAGGTGACAAAAGGGTAAACATTGGGTATAAACCTGTAATTAGCAATTAAATCGATACGTAATCTATCAGCATTTAGAAAAAACACCAAGTTAGAAATACATATATCTAAGTCACAATTTTCTATAATATTGAATTCCCCAAATATCATACATGTAACGCATTGATTTCAAAACCATGGCATAAGATCCTAAATACAGCCCTTGATGAATCCTTACGCTGTACAATATGCGAATTGTGCAGCGTCACTTTTTGCTTGACATATCTGGATATCGATACAAATCAATTCCTAAAAGAAAAATTGGGTTCCCTATCATTGTCATCATCAGAAATATTAAATCTTTTAAACAAATCTTCAATTATGAATAAACTTAATAATTGAATTCCTGTTCTTTGTTGTGTTAGGGGTCTGAAAAAAGAGAATGGCTCCGAGCCAACAGTTGATCTTCTGGTTATATTGGAGAGTAATAAGGACAATAAGAGATCACTACCGCTATTTAACTCCAGTGTTGCTCCTGAACCTATAGAGGAAGAGGAGGATGCACTCATTTGATCAATTCGCTCTATGATTTCATTGGCTTTATTTTGAATTGCACGATTTGAGAATGTTCCTTGTAGTTGTTCAAAATTGTACTTTATACTTTCAAACAAAGTCTTTACTCGAGCGTTATTATCACGGCCTCTCATTACAATTTGTTCACTATTTAAAGCAGCGATCTCTAAACGTATATCATTAATTATCGATTTTAATTTAGCGTTGGTATCATGATGTGCGATAGTATCACTAGGAGGCATACGATGACTGGCTTTTATTAACAAACTCAAGCAATTGTTTAATGTTTCAAGACTCGTCACCGTTGACTTATCTCTGGCTCCCAGTTTGGAAAATCGATCTAGTGCGCCTTGATAAGCAAGCTCACCCGAGATCGATTGAAACAGTTTCTTTTTAGCACCAGAGGGTTGCAGCAAGTCTTCGACAGCATCGTTGTACCTATCACTGAAATATTCATAGCCGTGCTCAATCGCCATTTGACGCGTACTTAATAGGGTAACAAGTCTATTTTTATATTGATTATTCACATACTCAAACAAATCATGTTCAATTGCATCTGAATCAACACTTTGTATCCTACCATCATCAATGTTAATGTGTCTCAACATGAGCTCAAAACAACTAATTCCTGAATTTACTCCATTGGCCAGGCGATAATCAAAGCCCTTAAAAGCATCAAAACCAACGATAACTACCGGTAAATCATTCGATTGAAACACTACTTTGTTTAATAGATGAGGTTTACTCTTAAATGCCAAAACCCTTGGTTTTTCGTCATATTTTTGGGAAGGTTTCAACTCTGAATAGTCTGTCACCAAACCATAACTATAAATATTTAATAACAGTTTTATCCATGCATCTTGTTGCTCCTTAGGTAAATCAGGTGGAGTTTCCATATACAGACACACTTTATTTGTCCCACTCTGCGGATATGTATAAAACGAAGGAAATGCCTGATAAGGCCAGCCTAATGATTGTAATTTCTCTCTAGCCTCAATATTTTTTTGAGATGAGAATCTCTTGAAATGCAAAGGTACTGTCGCTTCATTACCTACAAAATCAATTAATGAATCATGTTCAGGAATTATTACCTGGGCAACCAGGTGATCCGGAATTGGATTAATCTCAACTAATGGCTTGGATTTAAAAGCAGACTCTAAACCTGTACTTTCTAAATGACTATTTACAGAACATGCCACATGCCCATCTTTACCTGTGCAATCAAATACAAAATCAGCGGGGTAAATACCATGGGAGCCATCATCTTTTTGAGTAATCACAGCCTTTGGTTGTTCTTCTGATTGTTGTTGTAACTGAATAAACGGCTCATTAACAAAATGAACACCCTTAGTAATCAATTCGTTATACATGATGCGCTCTAATTCTTTAATATGATGAGCGGATGAATGTTTATCAGTATTTATTCTTGTATGTCTATTAACCAGTTCAAAGGTTTGGTGGCTTAAGTGACCAGGTCTCGTATAAAGCCCTGAACGTGGATCGATTATGACAATATTTTCTGGATTGACACCATTGTTTAATAATCGATTTGCGGTATAAAGACCACCTAATCCTGCACCAACAATTACATGTTTTGTCATAATCAAATCTCTCAAATAAAAAAAAGCGATATAATATCCAAAAAAGCATAAGTAAACATTTAGAAACTGATGTTTCTGATTTTAAATTAATCCAAATTTAAAGCACTCATTTTGCCAGAATCACAACTTGATGAAGCTTCTTGAGGCATCAGTTCGCTGTCCGGCTTATTATTAAAGATGCTAAAGCCTGACAGTCTTGCACTGTGAGTTGGCAATGAAGAAGCCTTCAGCCGAGATAATACTTCCCAAATTTGCGAAAATTGAGAACTGGTTTTATCATTTTTATTTCGATTATAAAATAATTCTAACTTTACTTGTTCAAGGAACACCTGGAGGGTTGGTAGCGACGGGTCATGGGATATTAAAACATCCGCACCCAGATTTATTAACAGCAAAACCGCATCCAGCGATTTGTTTGCAATCGCTTCATATAGAGGAGAATTTCCAAAATTATTCTGGCAATTAATATCGGCGCCATGCTCCACCAGATAGCGAATGGCTGTCGGATTATCGGTTATGGCTGCAAGATGCAAGGGAATATTTCCAAGCTTATTCCGTAAATCGATATCGGCCCCATGCCCCAATAGATAGCGAATGGCTGTCAGATTATTGTCTCTGGCCGCTAGATGCAAGGCCGTATTGCCCTCTTTATCAATGGCATTGACATAGATGCCATACTTAATTAGCAAATCCGCTATCCTTTGATAGGCATTTTCGCTGCAGCGTAAATTATGATTATCACTTAATATATGCAGTTCCGTTCTTCCATGCCCGTATTGAATGCCTGGTTTCGCGCCATTTTTCAAAAGAAATTCTATCACATCTAATTTGTTAGCAAATCGCGGATCTTCAACTATACCACGATAAATAGATGATAATAGAGAATAAATGGCTTCGCTCAAAAGCGATTGATGCTTGTCAAAGGGGCTGGTACTATTAAATGTCGCCCCATACTCTTTTAAAATGGCCAGTTGTTCAATTGCATGTTTTGACCGTATAGCATAATAGACAGGCTCACTATACCAGAGATGGCTGGTTTGATTCTCATAGACCTTAATACTGTCTTGTTGTTCCAGTATCTTGTCAATCAATAACCGTATGACTGAAAGACCACTGTATGCACCAGCTCTTATGGTTCTGTTTAGTGTTTCTATGAGTTCAGTGACGCTATGGGGCGAGCGTAATAAAAGACTGATAATGTCACAATACACGCCTGGCGTAGTTTGTTCTGTTGCACTGATTGCAGCCAGCCTTAGAGCTGTTATACCATCTTTATTTCGTTTTGTGACCTTGGCTCCTTTTGCGATTAGGTCGGCTACCTTACTTAAATTACCCGCTTCAACCGCATGGTGTAATCGAGTATTTCCGCGGCTATCTACCTTATTTATATCTATAAACGATTCAAGAAAGTCCACAATTTCTAAATAACCATGCCGTTGTGCCATTTTTAAGGCCTGCATCCGATGGTCCTTATCAATATCGGGATGAGCAGCCAGTAGATTGCAAATCGAAGTAAAACCTTGTTCCGCTGCGCAAACAATAGGAATGATTTCTTTAAGGCTCCAGCAATCACGATACACTTCATTCGGATTAGCGCCCTTGAGAAGCCTTATTTTCACTGCCTCTACATCACCGGCCGCAACCGCACAGGGTAAAGGGACCAAATTCAGGATACCACCTGATTCCAGATGGCCGCGTTTCTCTATAATGCTCTCTATTCTTGATCTGAGTTGGCTGTATCGAGCGGTATGTTCAATCTTGCTCAAATCCTGAAGAGACACCAGGGCACCTTCGGCTCCTTGCACATTTTTAGACTGCAATAGCTCTTTAGTGATTGGCTGGCCATTGAAAGAAAGACCGATAAAGTTAAAAAAAGTGACATCAAGATCAGTTAGAAAATCGAGTGATGAGACATTGCTGCCAACAGCATGATCCAGTAATATTTTTATACAGCCACAATAGGTTTCCCTGTTTTTCTCCCTCAATTCGATATCACTTGCTCTGGAATCCCTTGCTTGGTATCTATAATGGCTTTCGGCGCTGCGTATAGCACGATCGCAATAAGCACCATGATTTACCAGTGCAGCCACCAGTTGAATAGTACCGTTTAGTGCAGCCTGAGTCATTAAAGATATTTCTGTCCCTTTATTCTGGATGAGCTCATTAGGATTGGCGCCCTGCTCCAGTAAAAAAATGGCTACGTCAGTATGATTACCCAGGATGGCTTTGCTTAAACCAAGTACCTCGAATACATGCTCCGAGTACCCACCATCTGGATCGTCTTTGTCTATTACATAACGATACTTTCCCGTGCGCTCCAAATGAGCACCCGCTTTAACAAGCAGTTTAACCAGTTCCAATCGACCTGAACCTATCGCAACATCGATGACTCGTTCAGAAGTCGATTTACCATTGACTACAACAGGAAGCCATGCTTTCAGATTAAACCCCATTTCAAGAAAAAGGCATACCATGTCTTCCTGTCCAGATAACAATGCTTCACTAAAGGCATGTTTAACTGCATTATCGCTATCCCACGCTCTCAATCTACTCTTCTGTTCTTGCAACAAGATTTTAGTTGCTTCAGTATTACCAGCAACCACTTGTTTGTATAAGTCTTGGTTTTCTAAGCCGATAAATGTACGGCTGCTACTGCTACTGCTACTGCTACTGCTACTGCTAAACATATTATAACTCCATTGACTTCATTCGCACTTTTGCACAATGAAATGATAAATACGAATTCTGGTCCCAAAACGTTCACTTTGGCAGCCAAGCCACAATTGAGTGTTTTTATTAGGTGGGGATTGATGCTGAGCCTAATGACGCAGATCTCCTCTTGACTGGTAATACACAGAACCATATGAGCAAATATTACACATATATGGCTTTTTAAATAACTATTGAATTTTTATAGTTGACAAGAAATTGAATGATAGAATAATTTTCGGATATAGTTTTTAACATGGCTCAGAGCCAAGACCTGAACGAACTCGTCAAATATTGGTACCATCATAATGCTCCCAGTTCTGTAGCCTGGTTGCTCGCAACCGGGTTTTTGATTCAGGTTATTGATTTAATCCTGGTTGCAAGCAACCAGGCTACACATGCTAACGCTTTGAGCACTTATTTAGTTAAATTTTTGATACATACCTTAAAAAAGAGCAAAATCTATTTAATAAATGCATTCCATTACATAAAGGTACATCAATACAATGTGGGCCTGATCATGCTTGATAAGGCCCCTTAAAGAAGTAGGACGGATAAATCTAGTCCTGCTAGTGCTAAATACCAAATACTTAATTTGAAATCCCACTTGCTCAGTTCTTCCACAAGCTCCTTCTTAGGCCAAACCCACATCAAATTAATCCAAATTTAAAGCACTCATTGTGCTGGAATCACAACTTGATGAGGCTTCTTGAGGCATCAGTTCGCTGTCCGGCTTGTTATTAAAGATGCTAAAGTCTGACAGTTTTGCGCTGTCAGTTGGCAATGAAGAAGCCTTCAGCCGGGATAATACTTCGTAAATTTGCGAGAGTTGGGCTGTAGTTTCGTCATATTCCTTTCGACTAAAAGTTACTGCTGAATAAAATTGAAAATCGCGTCGATATTCAAGTAATTCTGACTTTACTTGTTTAAGGAACACCTGAAGGCTTGGTAGCGACGGGTCATGGGATATAAAAACATCCGCACCCAGTTTGATTAACAGCAAAACCGCATCCAGCGATTTGTTTGCAATCGCTGCGTATAGAGGAGAATTTCCAAAATTATTCTGACAATTAATATCTGCGCCATGCTCCACCAGATAGCGAATAGCTGTCGAATTATTGGTTATGGCCGCTAGATGCAAGGCCGTATTGCCCTTTTTATCAATGGCATTGACATTGATGCCATACTTAATTAGCAAATCCGCTATCCTTTGATAGGCATTTTCGCTGCAGAGTAAATTATGATTATCACTTAATATATGCAGTTCCGTTCTTCCATTCCCGTATTGAACGCCTGGTTTCGCGCCATTTTTCAAAAGAAATTCTATCACATCTAATCTATTAGCAAATTGCGGATTTTCAACACTAACAGGATAAATAGATGATAATAGAGAATAAATGGCTTCGCTCAAAAGCGATTGATGCTCGTTGTCGGGGGAGATACTATTAAATGTCGCCCCATACTCTTTTAAAATGGCCAGTTGTTCAATTGCATGTTTTGACCGTATAGCATTAATGACAGGCTCAGAATACCAGGGATGGCTGGTTTGATTCTCATAGCGCTTAATACTGTCTTGTTGTTCCAGTATCTTGTCAAGCAATAAGCGCATGACTGAAAGACTGCTGCATACACCATGTATTATGGTGTTGTTTAGTGTTTCTATGAGTTCAGTGACGCTATGGGGAGAGCGCAATAAAAGACTGATGATGTCATAATACACGCCTGGTTCTGCTTTTTCTGTTGCACGAAATGCTGCTAGACGCAGAGCTGTTCGACCAGCGTTATTTCGTTTTGTGACCTTGGCTCCTTTTCCGATTAGGTCGGCTACCTTACTCAAACTACCCGCTTCAACCGCATAGTATAATCGAGTATTTCCAGAGCTATCTACCTGATTTATATCTAAAAACGATTCAATAAAGTCCACAATTTCTAAATAACCATGCTGTTGTGCCATTTTTAAGGCCTGCATCCGATGCCCTTTATCAATATCGGGATGAGCGGCCAGTAGATTGCAAATCGAAGTAAAACCGTGTTCCGCTGCGCAAACAATAGGTATAGTTTCCTTATAAGTCGCATAATCATAATAGGTTTCATTGGGATTGACACCTTTAGCAAGCCTTGTTTTCACAGCCTCTTCATCACCTGCGGCAACCGCACAGGGTAAAGGGACCAAATTCAGGATACCTCCTGATTCCAGATGGCCACGTTTCTCTATAATGCTCTCTATTCTTGATCTGAGTTGGTTATATCGAGCCGTATGTTCAATCGTGCTCAAATCCTGACGAGAAACCAGGGCACCTTCGGCTCCCTGCACATTTTTAGACTGCAATAGCTCTTTAGTGATTGGCTGGCCATTGAATGAAACACCGATAAAGTTAAAAAAAGTGACATCAAGACCCGTTAGAAAATCGAGTGATGAAACATTACTGCCAACAGCATGATCCAGTAATATTTTTATACAGCCACTATAAGTTTCTCTGTTTTTCTCCCTCAATTCGATATCACTTGCTCCGATATCCATTGCTCGGCATTTATAATGCTCTTCGGCACCGCGTATAGCAAGAACGCAATTAGCACCATGATGTACCAGTGCATCCACCAGTTGAATAGTACCGTTTAGTGCGGCCAGAGTCATTAAAGATATTTCTGTCCCTTTATTCCAGATGAGCTCATTAGGATTGGCGCCCTGCTCCAGTAAAAAAAGGGCTATGTCAGTATGATTACCCATGATGGCTTTGCTTAAACCAAGTACATTGAATACTTGCTCCGAGTACCCGCCATTTGGATGGTCTTTGTCTATTACATAACGAGACTTTTCTGTGCGCTCCAAATGAGCACCCGCTTTAACAAGCAGTTTAACCAGTTCCAATCGACCTGAACCTATCGCAACATCGATGGCTTGTTGAGTAGTCTTCCTGCCATTGACTACTACCGGAAGGTATTCTTTCAGATTAAACCCCATTTCAAGAAATAGGCATACCATGTCTTCCTGTCCAGATAACAATGCCTCACTAAAGGCACATCGAACCATATAATCGCTATGCCACGCTCTCAATCTACTCTTCTGTTCTTGCAACAATATTTTAGTCGCTTCAGTATTACCAGCAACCACTTGTTTGTATAAGTCTTGGTTTTCTGAGCCGAGCATAGGACTGCTACTGCTACTGCTACTGCTACTGCTACTGCTACTGCTACTGCTACTGCTACTGCTAAACATATTAAAACTCCATTGACTTCATTCGCACTTTTGCACAATAAAATAATAAAAAAGTTCTGCTCCAAAAACGTTCACTTTGGCAGCCAAGCCACAATTGAGTGTTTTTTAGATGGGGATTGATGCTGAGCCTAATGACACAGATCTCCTCTTGACTGCTAACATACAGAACCACATGAGCAAATATTACACAAATGTGGCTTTTTAAATAACTATTGAATTTTTATAGTTGACAAGAAATTGAGTACTAGAATAATTTTCGGATATAGTTTTTAACATAGTTCAGAGCCAAGACCTGAACGAACTCGTCAAATATTGGTACCCTCATAATGTTCCCAGTTCTGTAGCCTGGTTGCTCGCAACCGGGTTCTTGATTCAGGTTATTGATTTAATCCTGGTTGCAAGCAACCAGGCTACACTTGTTTTAATCGAAGCTGGTGGAACATGGAATGGTGAACCAGGATTCAGATCATAATTCACCCCAAATTATTATGCTGCTTTTATAATTGACCCAAGCGAACATAATATTGAGGCTGTTTTTGATTCTAAACCGTAAGTTTTGACATGAATGGAGCCACTACCCCTACTTATTTCAAAAAATTTCAAAAATAAAGACATGTATCTCATAAATTGTGTATAATATATATACAGAGTTAATTTGAGTTTGAAATGTTTTTACTTCAAGACTTTAATATTTTAAAAAACAATTTTGATGGCTATCCAGATAGTGTTTTCATTAAAGATTGTAATTTCCGTTATCAATATCTAAATAAGCAAATCATTAAGGATATGGCTCTGGAAAAAAGCAATACTTTGGATAGAAGTGATGCAGAAATGTATCATGCACAATATGCCTCCATATATAATGCGCATGACGAAGCGTGCCTTAAGGGACAGATTTACTATCAATTGGAACAAGTTCCGGTACCGAATCAGTCAGAGTTATTTTCTTTAACGCTCAAACATCCTTTAAAAGATCATAACGGAATCATTTCGGGAATATTAGGGTTTTGCACCTTTATGGACTTCGAAGCTTTGGTATTTTGCTTAAAACTGAAAAAAAATAATTTAACTCACTTAAGTATTGCTGATAATTGTTATGAGCTCATTGAAAAAAATATAAATCTAAGCTCACGGGAATTACAGGTATTATTTTATTTTCTGCAAGGCAAATCAGCGAAGAATATTGCATATCAATTAAATATTGCCGAAGTAACGGTAAATTTCCATCTGAACAATATTAAAGATAAGTGGCAGTGTTTTTCAAGAGAAGGTATTTTTGATAAGGCAATTCAAAAAGGACTTTTCGGATTTTCTGGAATATGGGATTTATTAAAGCAGTCCGCATTAAGTTCAAAAATATCTATTGAATAGCTTGATTTTTTACATGAGGTATATCGTTGTCCTCGTGTTTAAATAGTGTCTCACAAAAGGAAGCAGCATAAGACGCACAAATCGCAGGATGTCATAATCGAACGTGTTAATAAACCTTATACTTTTCACTTTGTTGAACGAATATCTTTTCTGTAATTAAATTAATAATGTAGTCCCTGCTTTTAGAAAGCAGTGTATTGCTTTGTTTTAAACTTGAATGGAGCAATTGATTTGTTTTTTGCTTGTGGCGGCTGAATCCCATTCCTATCCCGAAAATAAAACCAAGAATTATGGAAGATACAGCGAAAACAATCCAGGTGAAATTAGAGACAGGAGCAATGGCTTTAACTCCTATAAGAATTGAAGCTACTGTCCATCCTATGCTAAGCAGTACTTCAGTGCAGGCGACACCCGAGGCTGTACCATAAACAATAGCCCTCAAACGCCCAATTTTGGGAATATTTTGGTACGTTTCATGTACTACAGATTCAAAGGTCACCTCATTCTCTATAAAATGACGATTGATGAACTCTATGAGCGCTTTTCTGAGTGATTTATTAAAAGATAATTCCTTATCGTTCAAAAGCTCCAAAAAAGAAACCGAATCAATCTGATTTCTATATATCGGATCGCTTAAAGCCAATCTGATGGGTGCCTGCCATTTGATATTGAAACGAAGATCTTTAAGTTCATTGTATTGATGACAGACCGATAAAATAAAAGCGTCTGTAATCACCATATGATTCTGTTCTACTAAATGATGTACATGTCTTTTGAAATTTGAATCATTCGGGAACAAACTTCTTAATTTCAATAATTCGTAGAGTATTTCGTCATGTGAGTTAATAAACTCTTTAATTTCTGATGATAAACTCAAATATAGACTGTCTATATCAGTTACTAATTTTTTAAAACCATAATAGGCTATTGGAATCGACAAAAAAAGCGAGATAATGGTTGTTATTGCAATTGTATAGGTTGAAATGGGTCCTTTAAAACCATCTGGAGCCATAGGAGCGGTAGTGTACCAAAATGCAGCAGAAATCAGGCCGGCAATCCCTATTCCTTCAAAAATAGCATGAGCGCTAAGAATAATTTTGTCACTTCTGGCAACAATACATTCTGTTGTTCCATTCAATTCAGGAATACTGGTACGCATCATTTTCTTTTTTGAAATCAGTTCTTTATCTGCATTCATCACTAATTCTCAAATAAAAAGTCATACAGCAAAAAACTTATAGTAGCAGTAAAAGACGAATACTTAAAAATTCTATTCTGATAAAAATTAAAACATCGACAAACGGTTAATTACTGTGCTGAGCCAGATTTTTGGTATTATTTTTCTTAGTTCCTTGAACCATACCCACTCGAGGTCTGTGCATAAAAATTGTGATACTGTCACTGGTAAGAAGAACTTCTCCTTCAGAATTAATTACCTGTACCGCTAATGTATGTTTCCCTCTATAGATTCCATTTAATTGGAACAGAAGGTTCGGTTGGGGGTCTCCCATAGGCGCGCCATCAAAAATGATTTGTAGATTATCGCCCTGTGCCAGAGCTGGCTCTAATTCAACAGCTACAACAACATAGCCTTGGTTATTACGAATCGTTGCTTCGTTAAGAGGCTGTACTATCCCTATTTTAGTATATTTATGTTCCTCAGAAATGGATGTCTCTTTCTTCTCTTGATTTTCGGTATCACTGCCTGATTGCTTAACAGGTGGAGTATAGCTTTGAGCATCCGGGATCTTTAACTGCTCAGAACCCGGATGAGGTCGATCACTAAAATGTACTACGCCCTGACTGTCAATCCATTTATAGATTTGTGCGTATGATGCGCAAATCAATAACATACAGGTAACAGCCAGAAGTAGTTTATTCATCAATATGTTCCTTAAAGACTATAATATAGCTCAAATTCATAAGGATGAGTCAAGCTTCTAATTTTAGTGATTTCTTCTTCCTTCATTGCGATGTAATTGTTGATGAAATCCCTACTGAATACATCACCATGCAATAAGAACTCATGATCTGCTCTCAGATGCTCCATAGCCTGCTCCAGAGAAGAACACACAGTTGGAACATCAACAAGCTCTTCAGGAGGTAAGTCATACAGATCTTTATCCATTGGTTGACCTGGATGAATTTTCTTCTGAATGCCATCAAGACCAGCCATCATCATTGCAGAAAATGCCAGATAGGGATTTGCTGTTGGATCAGGAAAACGTACTTCAATACGACGCGCTTTGGGATTATTTACATGGGGTATACGAATCGCAGCGGAACGGTTTCTGGCAGAATAAGCCAATAATACTGGAGCTTCAAATCCTGGAACCAGACGCTTATAACTGTTTGTTGAAGGATTGGTAAAGGCATTCAACGCACGAGCATGTTTGATAATACCACCAATGTAATAGAGCGCCGTATCAGATAAACCAGCATATTGATCGCCAGAAAATAGGTTAACACCATCTTTACTTAACGATTGATGACAGTGCATACCGCTGCCATTATCGCCCACTAAAGGCTTAGGCATAAATGTAGCCGTCTTGCCATAATTATGAGCTACATTATGAATGACGTATTTTAAAATTTGTAATTCATCAGCTTTTTGAGTGAGGCTGTTAAAACGAGTAGCTACCTCACATTGGTTTGCAGTTGCCACTTCATGATGATGGGCTTCAACAACAGTGCCTAAAGCTTCTAAAGTTAAACAGATTGCCGAACGAATATCATGTGAAGAATCGACTGGAGGAACAGGGAAATAACCACCCTTCAGAGGAGGTCTGTGTCCAATATTGCCACCTTCCATTTCTTTACCTGAATTCCATTGCGCTTCATCAGAATCGATTAAATAAAATGAGCCACTGATACTGGTTTCCCAGCGAACATTATCAAAAAGGAAAAACTCAGGTTCTGGACCAAAGTTCACCACATCAGCAAGACCGGTAGATTGCAAATACGCTTCGGCACGTTGAGCAATGGAACGAGGACAACGATCATATCCCAGCATGGTTTGTGGATCGACAACATTGCATCGTATAAATAAAGTATTATCCTGAAAAAATGGATCGAGCTTAATCGAATTTAAATCAGGCATCAGTGCCAAATCTGACTGATGAATTTTCTGCCAACCTTTAAAGGAAGAACCATCAATCATTTTTCCATTTTCGATAAAATCATCATCAATTGCTGAAACAGGTATCGTGATATGTTGCTCTTTACCTCGTATATCAGTAAATCTCAGATCAATAAATTTTGCATCATGTTCCTTTATTGCTGCAAGCACTACATTTTTACTCATCTTTTAGTCTCCAGGATAGTCCGCGTATAGTTTACCTTAAGTGACTTATTAATCCCAATAGATTACACTCTATAGTTTTCTACTTGATCAAAGTTAATATGGGCGCGTACCAATATCAAGCGCTAAAAAAAAATGGCAGTGCAAATAAGGGAGTCATCGAAGCGGATTCCGAACGTCACGCACGCCAATTATTAAGGGAACAAGGCTTAATCCCAACCCAGGTACAAACGCTGGCGCAACAGCGTACCGGAAATACCAAGGGTAAAATTTCTGCAGCCGATCTCTCACTACTAACCCGACAATTAGCTACTCTGCTCGCCGCAGGGATCCCTGTAGAGGAATCATTACGTGGAGTGAGCGAACAGACTGAAAAAGATAAAGTGAGAGAACTCATTATAGGTATTCGTGCCAAAGTACTTGAAGGCTATGGATTGGCTCAGGCAATGTCCTATTACCCCAATGCTTTTCCTGAACTTTATCGCGCCACGGTAGGATCGGGTGAGCAAACCGGTCGCCTGGATTTGGTTCTCGAGAAACTGGCTGATTACACCGAAAATCAACAACAAACACGGCAAAAAGTACAACAAGCTCTCATCTACCCGATACTGATGATTCTCGTTTCCACTGCAATAATCAGTTTTCTGCTCACTTTTGTTGTACCCAAAATAATCGAAGTTTTTACCAGTAGCGGCCAAACCCTACCCGGTATGACCGAACTTTTAATTCGGATCAGCGATTACATTAAATCTTACGGCCTCTATACTTTAGTTGCTTTAATACTTCTATTTGCAGGATTCAAAAAGAGTCTGAACAATATCAAAATTAAAACAGCTTGGCATCGTTTTTTACTGAAATTGCCCATAGTTTCCTATCTGGTGAAAACCATTAATGTGGCACGGTATATTCATACCTTTGGTATATTGTTTGCGGCAGGGGTCAGTGTGCTGGAAACCATGCGTGTCTCAGCAAGCCTGGTCACCAATGTAGTGATGCGACAGTCTTTTGATACTGCTACGCTTAGAGTCAGAGAAGGAAGCGGGATTAGCGAAGCACTGAAAGAAACACATTATATCAGTCCCATGGCCATTCATTTGATTGCCAGTGGAGAAAAAAGTGGACAACTTTCGAATATGATGGAGCGAGCAGCTACTCATTTGGATAATGAGGTGAAACGATTAATTGATACATCATTAACCTTGTTAGAGCCTCTGGTGATTCTGTTTATGGGTGCCGTTGTACTATTTATTGTTCTGGCTACATTATTGCCTATATTTTCGATGGAACAACTGGTGGCCTGAACGTACTACAGAATATATTCATCAGGTCAGCGGAAGCATGTTATAATTCACTATTTAGTTATAAGAGGAACATAGATGAACAGGCAAAAAGGCTTTTCTTTGATTGAAATTATGGTAGTTGTAGTGATTTTAGGAATTCTTGCTTCTATTGTAGTTCCCAAAATTATGGGTCGACCTGATGAAGCACGAAAAGTAAAAGCCAAACAGGATGTTCTGGCCATACAAAATGCGCTGGATTTATATAAACTGGATAATGGCTCCTATCCAACAACAGATCAGGGATTAATCGCTCTTGTTGAAAAACCAACAAGTAATCCTGCACCTACGAATTGGAAACAATACCTTAAGTCAGTTCCCAAAGATCCATGGGGAAGAGATTATCTTTACTTGAATCCCGGACAACACGGTGAAGTCGATGTATTTACTTTAGGTGCAGAGGGACAACCTGGTGGTACAGGTATCAATGCGGAGATTGGTAACTGGGATGACCACTAAACGAGGATTTACCTTAATTGAGATTTTGATTGTCATCGTGATTTTAGGCATTACCGTAGGTTTTGCCTTAATCTCGTTCGGTGACTTTGGTGCAAGCAAACGGATCCTGTTTGCAGCGGATCAATTGGCAAACACTATACGTCTGGCTCAACAGCAAGCTATATTGGAAAGCAGTACCATGGGTCTTCGTATCGACAGTACCAGTTATCAAATTTTAAAATTCCAGGAATCAACTGAATGGAACCCTGTATCCAGTAAAGGGATTTTCAAAATTAATTACTTCCCTAAAAATACTGTAATAACACTTAAAACTGGAAACAAACCCGCACAAGGAACACCCGTTATCGTAATAAGCTCCTCTGGAGATATAACTCCTTTTACAATGGTATTTGGTACCACTAAAGAAGAGGTGATCACCACTCTGACTGGCACACATGATGGCACTTTATCGTTCAGTACGGCCAAACCCAAATGATTTCAAAACTTAAATTGAACAGTAATAACTCAGGATTTACTTTGATTGAGGTCTTGCTTGCTCTTGCTATTATTGCCATCGCTTTAACCGCTCTATTGAAAGCTACTGCTCAAAATATTGAAAACACGCATCGTATTAAAGAAAAAACCATCAGCCATTGGATTGCAATGCAAGGTGTTTCAATGATTCAGTTAAATTTATTACAGGTTAACCAAAGCCAGGAATCCACCCAGGCAACAACGATGTTAGGCGAACAATGGTATTGGAGAGCAAAAATCAGCGCAACTCCACTTAATAAAGTACAACAAATCACCATTTCAGTAAGTCCCAAGCAAACAGGGCCATTTAGAGAAGAACTGATCGCCTACAGGTATCTGCCATGAAAAAATACACGGGCTTTACTTTAATTGAAATTTTAATCGCTCTGACTGTATTTGCCATTTTAGCAACGATTACGTCCTCTACTCTGTATTACGCCTTTAATGCCCGCACACGAGTAAATGAACAGGCTGAACGTTTAAATTCACTTCAATTAGCAATAAGCATCATCCAGCAAGATACAACACAAACTGTTGAACGCCCCATCAGAGGAAATGAAATGCGATTGTTTCCTGGATTCGTTGGACAGGCACAATATCTGGAATTGACTCGAGATGGTGTTATTAACCCCAAAAGTATCGAAAAACGAAGCAGTCTCAAACGTATCGCCCTGGTTTGTCAGGATGGAACACTCATTCGCCGAACCTGGTCCAGCCTTGATCCATTAGATAGAAATATTTATGAAGATAAAGAATTAGTGAATAATCTAAGCGACTGTTATTTCAATTATTTAAATCAAAACCTGCAGGTATTGTCTGAGTGGCGCGAACAGGCTCTCGCTCAAAATCAACGTAAAGAACCTCTACCCAAAGCCATACAAATTAATTTAAAACTGAATGACTGGGGTAAATTAAACCTATTGTTTATAATCCCTGAGGCTCTTTATGCAACCACATAATAAAACTCGAGGAGGCGCCCTTCTTACCGCTCTATTTATTATGACACTGGTGGCAATTGTTGCTACAGCAATGAGTACCCGATTACAATTGGATATCTACAGAACTCGTTTGATTATCATCCACGATAAATTGTATCTTGCCTCTCAAGCCGTTACATTCTGGTCACTTGGTGAACTAAATAATAAAAAAAATAAATTTATCAAAGTAGATGATCAAGGTATGGTGGACGCATTTCCTAAAAACAGGGAATCGATTTATCCTCAAGTCACTTTATCAGGTGGCCTCTATGACTTACAAGCTCGATTTAATCTTAATAATCTGGTTGATAAAAAATTCACTTTACCCTTTATTAATCTCCTGGGTATGGTTGATTCCAACGCAAATAGTATGGATAAGATCAATTTGGCAATGGCATTAAAAAATTGGCTGATGACTTATGATCTTTCTCGAGGTAAAGATATTTATACCTCCTATTACCACTCGCAAAAACCAGCGTATAACCCAAGCCATCAACTCATGAAAAGCCGATCAGAGTTTCGTCTGGTAAAGGATGTAACCGCTCCTTTGTTTTTAGCTCTGGAGCCCTACATTACCGTATTGCCTGAAACGACTCCCATTAACATCAATACCGCTCCCAAAAAACTCCTGATGTCTCTTGGAAATGGACTGAGTGACGCTCAATCGAATGAGCTAATCATGGCCAGGGGTGAAACCGGGATTGAAGATCTTAAAGATATTGACGAATTAATAAAAAAAATTGACCTGCCTTCGGAGCAAATAACAATAGAAAGTAAGTATTTTCTCAGTGTAGCTTTTGCGAAAAGCGATGAATTTAAACTGGTTATCTATACCTTGATGCAACGTGATAAAGACAAGAAAGGTACTATAACGGTAAGTATAATCAGAGAAAGTATTAATTATTTTTAATTAAATTTCGAGCTCAGTTTTGCATTATTCCAAACATTAGAAGAGCACAGCTTGTCACAGATAGCCCGTCACTATTTAGCTATGCTTAATTACTAAACCAGATTTGTAATTTTTATAAGATTGTCCTCTTCTCAAAAGAAAAGATCCATCCTGAACACCAGGGTCTGTTAACATTTCATCATATTATTCTCAACGTCGCACAATATCGAAATCTGATGTGTTAACACACCTTAATATGAAGTTATTTTAGAGTCATATTAATAGTTGATTCAGTATCCTGCGTTTGGCTGTATTGAGGAAATTTTTGATTTATTGAATCAAGCGCTTCTTCAAGGGTATTCGCATTAAGTACTATCTGGAATATGGTGAGGCGATTAGTTACATGCTGAGAATCTGGGGATACATAGCTTTCTTTAATGGTACTATTCCTCTCAAAGCCCTGATTAGCAATCTCTTTAATTGTTGTAAAATCCGCATTATCTTTTATAGCATGTAACAAGTGAACCAGATTCGGGTAGACTTGTTCTTTTAATTTTGACCCAGGCTCAATAAATACATCACTTTCTAATAATCGACGTAATTCTTCATAAGCGTTTTGACTGCTATGCTTTTCTGATGAAACCGATGAATGCTGTGCTTGAGCATTATCGCCGTTGATATCAAAACCAAACTCCGTGAAAGAAATTTCATCATTATAATCCACGTTATCTTCGTGCGCTTCCGTAACTGGCATAGGTTCACTCCAAAAACTACTCGAAGGCGCTGCCACGGACTCGTCCCTCAGATGTTTAACTTCCGCATCCAGTGATTCATAGAATGAGACGCCTTCAACATTTTTCCACGAACACTGATCATAAAAGAATAGATGGTTTTGTCTGAGCGTGTCCATTGACGTAATCACACCATACCCCAGTTTAAGAGCACTCATGGCGGTCTCTTTTACACAAGCTTCCATATGATGCCCCAGGATAACCAGGTGAGTAATCCCAGCGTCTTTTAGCTGATTATCAAGCGGATATTCAACACCCTCGTGAGGATGAACAAGAAATGCACTAGTATGAAATTTATGAAATTCCGACACAAGTTCTTTGTTTGTTGCTTTATTCATGAGTAACTTTCTTGTCGGTGTTTCTCCGTATACAAACCACATGGGTAAATTATGAGTATTGGCAAATTCAATTACCCTTTCCTGTTTTCTACTGATTAGTTGATCATAACTCTCTACATCTCCTGTAGCTTCACGATCCTCATCAATAACAAGGATGGCAACCTTGTTGCCTTCAGTATTGTTTACTCTCAATATCTCGTTTGCAATTTCTTTCATAGTTAACTCTATAACAGCATTCTTTATTATACTGTAGTAAAGTTGACCAATTATTTCAATAATTTAACTAATGGGCGCTCTAATAGAAAGTGATATAGGTGCCAACAACTTTGCTAATAATTACAGTTAAAATAGCCTTAACAAAGATAAGCACTCATTACGTCCCAACCCTAGGATTGTTTAATCGAGAGTATGCGACAGTTTGGAAGAAAGAAAGTGAATGTTATCCACATCATAGTCTTTTTGAGGATGTGCATTAATGTATTTATCTGACATTACCAGATAGTTATTAACAAATCCTTCATATACAGAAAGTCCTCCTTTCATTTCCAATTCGCAAAGATCTGCAAAATGAGCATTAACTTCACCAGAGCCATCCACACCAAATTTTGCAGCCAGTTTTGGTTTTTCAGAGTCTTTAACTCGGACATAACAAATTTCATCAAGGAAATCGCGAAAGGGTCTATATTCTTCAGGACACTTATCAATTACAGGCTCTCTTGATTTCGATCTGGTGGTTCCAGTCCGGATTTCTTCTTTATATTTAGCTACTCTGGAGGCTAAAGTTGACGTAGCTAATGTCTGATCTCCTTCGTGTTGAATATGGCACTGATAAGGATCTGAATGAATGTATTTTTGACCTGGTGTAACATGCCATCCTGTAAACTCCAATAAATTTTTAACAATTGATTTTGATATGGAGGGGATTAAAGGGGTTCTGTCAATCATGTCAGAAACTGCCGCTTTAAATGATTTAAATGCGTTATTCATGATAAGTCGTAATTGTATATCGGCTTGCTTCTCAATCTCTTTTTTAACTTCCATGGCAACCGAGGCCCCAAAACAATCACCTTGTAAAACAATATCATCGGGTTTGACGCCCTGATTTAATAAAGAGACGACCACGGCAATACCCGCGTTAGTTAAATCATTCGCTTCCTCAACCTTCCCTGTACTCAACCCAATGCCTGGAAAATTGAATGCATGTACTGTTGCTCCAGTTTCTTTTGCCGCGGCACTAATATCTCGAAAGCAGGCTTGATAGTATGTATTTGCGCCAGTAAAATAGACGATGTGTTTGCCTGTTCCTGGTTTTGAAGGAGCATCCAACTCAGGTTCGCATTTAAGTACCTCCAATTCACATGGTTCTCCTGAGACCAATTGAGAGGGGACAGTATTTAAATTAAAATTTAGACCTTTGAACGTTGTATAATAATTTGAGTCAGGTTTCGATTTTTGTTGATTAAGAAAATCATCAAATGGCGCAAAAGGCTTATCATCAGCACTTTTACCTCCATAGCCCTTTATTTTATACCAATCTCCGTCCCCCTCAGGAAAAAGTGATTTAGCTACTGACAATTTAAGATAATTTTGAAAAAAGGAACTATTCTTCGCAATCTTTGATTCAATATTTTTGGCCATTAAAACACCTTTTTAGCAAAATAATAAACGCCATATTGAAAGTATAGTACGACTATATGATGTTTTTTTAGGCAAAAGATGCAGCATGAATAAAAGAGGCTAGAGCAACCGGACTGAATGAAACAAAAGCAAAAGCAAAAGCAAAAGCTAATCCGTACAATATTTTATTATCATATCAATTCGAACAAATAATTACAGAAAAGCATTCTTAAAATTATTCGGGAAAATCAGATTAACTAGCATAAGTTCAAGGATATACCCCTGTAGATAGGTGATCACAGATTAGTTGGTTTTTTTTGAACTCGTTATGACGATCTGAAAATCAAATTAGAATTAAATAAGAATGAATCAATACACATTCTAGCTGAATCTTTGGATGTCTTATCTGAAACTCTCTTATGAATTCGGAAGCCAAACTCAATGGTTCAGTGATTCACCTGTTTTTGTTCGTACTCATATAGGACCGGCATTTGTACAAAATAAACAAATTAAAATGGTGTTAATTCAACAAATTCACTTAAAAAGTTATAGATCATCTTAATCATCATAGTTCACTTGAGGTTGTAAAGGCCCTAGTTCCTTAATAAACTTATCGCCCGCTATTTTATCTTGCTCCGTCAATTTCCCTTCAAGTGCCTTAAGTTGTTTTTGCGCGTCTTCATTTTTATTATTTGCTGCGATCTTAAGCCATGCATAGGCCTTAACCAAATTTTTATCGACTCCTAGACCAGCCATATACATATAACCTAATTTGGCCTGTCCAATTGGATTGCCTTGAGCAGCAGATTTTCCAAACCAGAACGCTGCTTGTTGATAATCTTTATCGACTCCAGTTCCAGTTAACAACAGCTGACCAATTTGAGCCTGGGCTTCTGGTTGTCCTTTTTCAGCTGCTGCCTGATACCAGTATGCTGCTTTTTGAGGATTAGCGTCGACTCCATATCCTTTTAAATAGTAATAAGCCAAATAAGTCTGTGCGTTAACATGTCCATGGTTTGCTGCTTGAGAAAACCAATAAAATGCTGCAGAATCATCTGCTGTTACTCCACCTTGCTGTCCGGTATATAATAATCCCAGACTATACTCCCCTTTCTCATCGCCCTGTTCCGCGGCTTTTTGATACCATTCCAACGCTTTGTTTACATCTTTAGGAGTACCTTTACCCATCATATATTGATATCCCAAATTGACTTGTGCTTTGCTATAACCTTGATCAGCAGCTTTTCTAAACCAGACAAATGCATTATCATCATTAGCCTGAACACCGTCACCTGTAGCGTACATTAAGCCAATATTTCTTTGTGCGATTGGATTTCCCTGTTCAGCAGCCTTCATATACCATTTAAAGGCTTCAGTGAAGTTTTGGGTTACCCCTTTTCCAGTATCATATAAAAACCCAAGGCTTAATTGCGATAATGCATTATTTTTTTCAGCGGATTTTAAGTACCAATTTCGTGCCTCTTCAAAACTTTCCGGAACGCCATATCCATACTGATACATACGACCCAGCAAATACATGGCTTCTTCATTCCCTTCTTTGGCTGCCTGCATTAAATGAGGATATGCTGTTGTATAATCACCATTTTCATAAGCAGCGAATCCAATAAGTTCATCTGCAAATGCCGTATTTATTACCAACATCATTAATCCTAGGATAAACCCGCGCATGCCTACTCCAATTCGACTCCCTTAACATAAAGAGTAGAATAAAGAGCCAACAAAGCAAGTAATTGAACAAAATTAGAGGGTTAATTATAAAGCGCGTATTTAGAAGTCAGTTCCCAATAGCCTTGGGAATAACGTCATTCCGAATGCAATGAGGGATCTCCTGAGCGTGGTATTGTGCCTGCATTTGGAGATCCTTCACTGCGTTCAGGATGACGAAACTCAATCGTCATCCCGAGTGTAACAAGGGAACTCCTGAACGTGGCATTGAGCCTGTATTTGGAGATCCTTCACTG
>NZ_JADOBG010000022.1 GCF_016786215.1 Legionella bononiensis
ATCCCGAGTGTAACGAAGGATCTCCTGAGCGTGGTATTGTGCCTGCATTTGGAGATCCTTCACTGCGTTCAGGATGACGAAGGTCTTTCGTCATCCCGAGTGTAACGAGGGATCTCCTGAGCGTGGCATTGTGCCTGCATTTGGAGATCCTTCACTGCGTTCAGGATGACGAAACTCAATCGTCATCCCGAGTGTAACAAGGGAACTCCTGAACGTGGCATTGAGCCTGCATTTGGAGATCCTTCACTGCGTTCAGGATGACGAAGGTCTTTCGTCATCCCGAGTGTAACGAGGGATCTCCTGAACGTGGCATTGTGCCTGCATTTGGAGATCCTTCACTACGTTCAGGATGACGAAACTCAATCGTCATCCCGAGTGTAACGAGGGATCTCCTAAACGTGATGCGGAGCCTATATTTGGAGATCCTTCACTGCGTTCAGGATAACGAAGGTCTTTCGTCATCCCGAGTGTAACGAGGGATCTCCTGAACGTGGCATTGTACCTGCATTTGGAGATCCTTCACTGCGTTCAGGATGACGTCACTTCGATGTCTATAAGGCTTCAAATATCGCAGCGGCTCCCATACCCGTACCTATGCACATAGTTACCATACCATAGCGACCTTTGGTTCTTCTCAATCCGTGCAGTAGTGTAGCTGTCCTGATTGCTCCTGTAGCTCCCAGAGGATGTCCTAAAGCAATAGCGCCACCTAGCGGATTCACCTTATCTCCAGGCAAATCAAGTTCCTTCATTACGGCTAAAGCCTGAGCAGCGAAAGCTTCATTAAGTTCTATCCAATCAAGCTGATCAAGTGTAATTCCAGCACGTTTTAGAGCAATAGGAATTGCTTTGATAGGTCCTATCCCCATAATTTCAGGAGGAACTCCTGCGACAGCGAAACTCAATAAACGACCCATAGGTTTCAGATTATATTGTTTTAATGCTTCTTCACTTGCTAATAATGCAATTCCTGCACCATCACTAGTCTGAGAACTGTTTCCTGCTGTTACTGTTCCTCGTGCAGCAAAAACAGGTCTTAGTTTGGAAATAACTTCATAAGAAGTATCCGCTCTAGGTCCCTCATCCAGACTGATCAGTTTTTTCTTAACGGTTACCGAGGATGTGTTAAGATCGGCGTGTCTTACAGTAATTTCCATCGGGCTAATTTCAGCTTCAAAATCACCTCGTTGTTGAGCTGCAACTGCTTTTTTATGACTCGCAGCAGCAAATTCATCTTGTTGCTCACGTGATATTTCCCAGCGTTTCGCTACATTCTCGGCGGTAATACCCATACCATACGCGATTGCAATGTCCTCATTATTAAAAATCACTGGATTTGCAGTATATTTATTGCCCCCTAAAGGAACCATGGACATACTTTCAACACCACCGGCTAAAGCTAAATGCATATCCCCATTACGAATGGATGCAGCTGCAGTAGCAATACTCTGTACCCCAGAGGAGCAAAAACGATTAATGGTCATCGCTGGTGTGGATTGAGGCAAATCAGCCAATAAAGCAGCGATACGGGCGACATTCATTCCCTGCTCAGCTTCTGGCATGGCACAACCTATTACAACATCCCCGATTTCCTGCCAGTCTACAGATTGATGCCTGTGAGTTAAACATTTAATCGTATGTGCTAACAAATCATCGGGTAAAGTGTGACGAAAAACGCCTCTTGGTGCTTTGCCAACCGGAGTGCGCAATACATCTACTATATATACATTGGTCATTATTAAATCTCCTTCCTTAATTGCGCAGTGGTTTACCAGTCTCTAACAAATGACTGATCCTTGCCTGAGTTAATGGGGTGTCAGCCAGAGTGATAAACGCCTGACGTTCCAATTTCAGAATCCACTCTTCATTGACCAGTGTTCCTTGATTCACATCACCACCACAAATCACTTTGGCTAATTCGTTTGCAAGGAAATAGTCATGTTTGGAGATAAATCCACCTTCTAGCCAATTAACCAATCCCGCTTGCAATCGGGCATGACCTTCAATACCAGCCACTTTAAAATGCTTGCTGAGTACGGGAAGGTAACTTGCTGCCTGCATGGCTTTGACTTTAGCCAATGCTGCAAATAACACTTCATCAGCATGCATTAATACAGAATCGGAATGGCGTAAATACCCCATCTGCATGGCTTCTGCAGCACTACCAGCGACTTGAGCGGTTGCAATCTGTTGATAATAAGGTTGAATAAAAGTCATCAAATCAGCCTGTTGTGCATGATTAGCAGCACGCAATGCCATTTCTTTACATCCGCCACCAGCAGGAATGACGCCTACCCCCGCCTCAACCAGACCAGGATAAGACTCAAAGGCGGCCACAACCGCATCACAATGCATCATCAGCTCACAACCGCCACCTAAAGCTCTACCCCTCAATGCGGCAATAGTGGGTATCGAACTGTACTTCAAACGCATGGCTACGCGTTGAAATTGAGCAATCATATTATCCAGGGCCTGAATTCTGCCTTCCTGAATTAACATTGAAACACCACGTAAATCAGCCCCGGAACAAAAATTGGAGGCATCACTCTGATGTATAATGAGTCCCTGGCATTGTCGCTCGGCAATTTCCAGTGCAGCTTCCAAACCATCAAGAACGGATTGCCCTACCGTATTCGCCTTACTTTTAAAATTAACTACTGCCACATCGTCTTTAAGATGCCACAAACATACGCCTTCATTTTCATAAATGATATTGATAGGATAAAGGGATTCTTTTAATACCCGATCATGGAAAAACTGACGTTGATAAACCGGCAATGAGCTTCGAGGTTGATACTGATTATGTTGTGGTGAATAAGCACCTTCCTGAGTGTAAAACGATTTAATTTCTTTCAGCCAATCAGGTAATTTCACATTATTTAACGATGAATTAGATTGAATTGATTGATTAATATAATCGGTCATCTTACGTATATCAGCTAATTGCCAAGTTTCGAAAGGTCCCTGCATCCAGCCAAAACCCCAACGAATTGCTAAATCAACATCTCTGACATTATCAGCAATTGATTCCAGATGATAAGCGCAGTAATGAAATAAATCTTTAAAACAGGCCGCTAAAAATTGAGCTTGTTTATTGGATGATGAGATCAAGCTTTGCATGCGCGCAACGGGATCTATGATCTTCATAATCGCTTTCAACTCATCGCTAACTTCTGATTTTGAAGGAACGTAGGTACCGGATTTGATATCGTAAACTTCTATTATTTTACCATTTTTTCTATAAATACCCTGACCTGATTTTTGTCCCAAATGTCCGTCTTTGATTAATCCCAACAACCATTCAGGTAATTTAAAACTACCATGCCAAGGATCGTCTTTGAGCTGATGATGCATAGTATGAATAACGTGTTGCATGGTATCCAGACCGACAACATCCATGGTACGGAACGTTGCAGATTTTGGCCTGCCCAACAGCGGACCTGTAAGTGCATCCACCTCATCTAATCCCATATTCATCGCCATAGTGTGATGAAGTGTGGTTAGCAGAGAAAAGACACCGATACGGTTAGCAATAAAATTAGGAGTATCTTTTGCTCTTACCACTCCTTTACCTAAATGACTGGTTAACCAGGTCTCAAGATTGTCTAATAATTCCGGTGAAGTTGTACTTGCCGGAATGAGTTCCGCAAGATGCATGTATCGAGGAGGATTAAAAAAATGAACGCCGCAAAAATTGGCTCGATGTTGTTCGGGCAATACATCACATAAAGAATTAATGCTTAATCCCGAGGTATTGCTAACTAGAATTGCATGTTCTGCGAGGTAAGGCGATATTTTTTTATATAATTCTTCTTTCCAATCCAATCGCTCAGCGATTGCTTCAATAATCAAATCACATGCAGATAAATCAGCCAGATTATCCTTATAATTTCGTGCCTTTAAGTATGCAGCAGTTTGTGCTGTAGCAAGAGGCGCAGGTTTCAATTTACCCAAATTAGCAATCGCCTTGTCGATTAATCCATTAACAGGCCCCTCCTTTGTTGCTAAATCAAATAACAAAGTTTCTATTCCTGCATTAACACAGTGCGCAGCTATTTGTGCACCCATAACACCTGCACCCAGAACCGCGACTTTCTTGATGAAAAAAGGTTCCTGCATTATTATTTCCTCTTTATTGGTCATGAAATTTATAAAATCCCCGATTTGTCTATTATGTTACAGATTGTTATTTAGATAATTTATGTAGCTCCAGACAGGAGATACATACACAAGAAGTTACTTTTTATCGTAATTTCTCAATTAGTTCAGGATGACGTTATACCCAAGGAACACGTCATCCCAAGTGAAACGAGGGATCTCCTGAATGTCGAGCAGTGCCTGCATTTGAAGATCCTTTACTACGTTTAGGAGGAGAAATTCCCAAGGTGATTAGGATTACCTTTAACAGGAATTACTCATCCCATGGTTCGCGGACATTCTCAGGACAAATTAAACCGAATGCCTTGAGCCAAAGGTAATTCATCACCCCAGTTAATCGTATTGGTTTGACGTCGCATATACGCTTTCCATGAATCAGAACCTGATTCCCTACCACCACCAGTTTCTTTTTCACCGCCAAAAGCACCACCGATTTCAGCTCCGGACGTACCAATATTAATATTGGCAATTCCGCAATCACTACCCCAAGCGCTTAAGAAACGTTCAGCATTTTTCAGATTTTGCGTAAATAATGCAGATGATAGTCCCTGAGGAACACCATTCTGAAGAGCTATTGCTTCATCTAAGGAACGATAAGACATCACATATAGAATAGGTGCAAAAGTTTCTTCCTGCACAATATCCCAATGATTTTTTACATCACAGACTAAAGTAGGCTGGACAAAGGAGCCGGCTTGTTTTATCACATCACCACCAAACACAATCTGGCCGCCTGCTTCCTTGATCCTGGAAACAGCATTTTTGAATTGCTCCACTGCATTCTGATCAATCAAAGGCCCCATTAAATTTCGACTGTCTAAGGGATCCCCAATAGTGATCTGTTCGTATGCGTGTTGTAATCTCTTGATTACGTTCTGATACTGAGACTCATGGACAAACAAACGTCGCGTAGAAGTACACCGTTGACCTGCTGTGCCTACTGCTCCAAACACAATCCCAGGAATTGCTAAATGAAGATCCGCTGATTCATCCAGAATAATCGCGTTATTTCCGCCCAGTTCCAAAATTGTTTTACCCAGTCGCGCGGCAACTTTAGCTGAAACCTGTTTCCCTACAGCTGTAGAACCTGTAAAAGAAATTAATGGAATTCGTGAATCATCTACCATGGCCTCAACCACATCGTGTGACTCAGGGATAACAAGACTGAAGATCTCGGGGCAGTTATTTTGTCTCAAAACGTTATTGCATATATGCTGAACAGCCACAGCACAAAGTGGTGTTTTAGCGGAAGGTTTCCAGATGGTAACATTTCCGCATATAGCGGCTAAAAACGCATTCCACGACCAAACAGCAACTGGAAAATTAAATGCAGAGATAACTCCAATAATTCCGTAAGGATGCCACTGTTCATACATTCGATGATTAGGTCGTTCTGAATGCATGGAATTTCCGTACAACATTCTGGATTGACCCACTGCAAAATCGGCAATGTCAATCATTTCCTGAACTTCACCATCCCCTTCTTGTTTCGACTTACCCATTTCAAGTGAAACCAGACTGCCTAAGCTGTCTTTATGTTCTCTCAAAGCCTGACCAATTTGACGAATGATTTCGCCTCGTTTGGGTGCAGGAACTTTTTTCCAGGCTTCTGCTGCCTGTTGTGCGCGTATCATTACTTGCTCATAATCTTCCATAGTGCACGTGGCAATATCAGCCAATTTAGCTCCATTTGCAGGACAAAATGAGGATAAAGTATGATGATGGGGCGCACTCTGCCAACCCTGGCCGCTAAAGGCACCAGGGTTCACTGCTTTAATGTTTAATTGTTGTAATAATTCCATGGAGAGCTCCTAAGCGTAGTATTTACCAAAGCGATTATTTAATACTTTGTCCAGATGGAATTCTTCCTGTAAAATAAGTCCTTTATACTCATTTTCCTGTCCCAAGACCAAATCAACCACTGCGCAAATACCTGAAGCGGTACTTACTTGAATAGCGGACCACTCCAAACCACGAATGGTTTCAGGATACACTTTTTTGACATAACTTTTTTCTGTTAGCTCACCCTGTTTAATACCCTCAACAGTAACGTAAACGATAACAATATCCTGATAGGTTTTAGGTATAGCATTTTCCAGAATACGTTTTAAAGTAGATCGATCTTCATTTAATCGTAAATCATTCATTAACAGACGCATTTTTTCACAATGCCCAGGATATCGCATTGTCTTATAGTTCATGGATTGAACTTTGCCTGAATAGAGCTCACCCAAACTTCCTAGACCTCCTGAAGTATTGAATGCCTCATATTCACAACCATCTATTTGAATTGCTTCCAAACCCTCAAGTGGAGCCATTACAACGGCCTTGCCACCCTCAATTCCATAACATGGGTTTCCGTACTCATTAATTACCCCGTCAGTAGACCAGGTTAATGAATAATGAAGCGCATTATTTGCTCTTTGAGGAAGTGCGCCTACTCTCAATTTAGCATGATGGCACTGTTCAAATTCCTGCATTAGAGTGTTCGCTGCAATACTGATAAAACCAGGAGCTAGACCGCACTGTGGAACAAATGCAGTTTCAGAATGTTCTGCAATGGCTTTAACGGCTTCGGTAACCGCTGTATCTTCAGTTAAATCAAAATAATGAGCTTTAGCAGCTTTTGCGGCGAGCGCCACATGAGTGTTTAAAAAATACGGCAAACTGGAAATGACCGCAATTATATTATGTTTTTCTAAATAGGCTTGAGTGGATTGTTCATCTTTAACATCCAATGCAACCGTTTTAATTTCAGGCAATGCAGCTAATAACCTTGTAACATCAGAGCCATTAAAATCCACATCCGCCAAATGAACTTGATAAGAACCGCTATCTGCTAATAAACATGCAATCAAGCTACCTATCTTCCCAGCACCAGTAATCATTACGTTGTACATACAATCCCTCTCCTTTGTAAAACGAGATTATCCTACACAAAATAGAACTAATTTGATAGACAGAAAAGACAAAATCCATGCACAAATGCAAAAAAATTCCTTTCAATATGAGCTGTTTCATCCCTTCTCATTCCATATAACTTGACCTTAAAGGCGTAGTCATTTATCTTGACTGCTTTGATCACTATGATTAGTTCATGAAGCCAGCTGCTCTAACCAACTCCTTATCAATGGATTCATCAATCCGAATAAACCAATTGACCTATCTTTTTGTATTTTTTGCAGGCCTGTTGGGTCCTCTGGGTTTTGCTCCATTCCATATGCCAGGACTAACCATTATAAGTTTGGCACTTTTATTTTCATCAGTTCTCAACTGCACCAAAAAGCAAGGCTTTATGCTAGGTTTTCTATTTGGATTAGGTTATTTTGGTTTTGGAGTTTCATGGGTTATTGTCAGCATCCATGATTACGGTCAATTAAATTATGTTCTTGCCGGAATAACTACTCTAGCCTTTATCGCATACCTCGCTCTATTCCCCGCTCTAGTAGTCTGGTTCTTCAAAGTACTTGATCTGGCACACTATAAACTGTTTACCCTATTGTTGTTCAGCACTTTATGGTGTTTGAGCGAATTTGTACGATCCTCATTATTCAGTGGTTTTCCCTGGTTGATTGCCGGTACTACGCAAATCGATACACCGCTAAAATATCTCGCGCCCATTATTGGTTTGCAAGGTTTAAGTTTTATTTGCGTCTTCCTTGCCTGCCTGTTAACCGTTGGAATCCGTGAACACTCAATCAGACGATTTTACTATCTTTGCGCTTTTGTATTGATCCTTATCATTCCTACTGCAGGACAATACGTTCAATGGACACAGGTTAAAAATGATCCTGTTTCTATAGGTGTTATTCAGGCCAATCTGTCTATGCGTGATAAATGGGACGAACAGTTATTTTGGCAACTTTTAAAATATTATGAAGAAACCACCGATAAGCTTTTGGGGAAACAATTAATTATTTTACCTGAGTCAGCAATACCTTTACCAGCGAGCTATCTGGAAGATTATTTGGATAGGTTGCATGAAAAAGCATTAAAGGCGAAAAGCTCCCTAATTCTTGGAATTTTACAACCAACGGATACCAATGAAACTCACTACTATAACTCGATTATAAGTTTAGGCACCGCTCGCGGAGAACATGTCAAAAATCAATTGGTTCCATTTGGTGAATACATACCCAAACCATTTGTTGCAATTAACCGATGGATGAACTTACCAGAACCCAATATTTTGCCAGGAAAACCGCATCAACCATTAATTAACATCGCAAATCACCCTATTGCCAGTTTAATTTGTTATGAAATTGCTTATCCCAATATCGTGAGACTACAAATGCCGCTGGCACAATGGATCGTTTCAATTAGCGACAACGGCTGGTTTGGTCGTTCACTTGCCAGTTATCAGCAATTACAAATGGCACAAATGCTTTCATTACTTACAGGAAGATTTCAGGTTGTAGTGAATAATGATGGATTATCTTCTGTAATCAATAATCAGGGAGAGGTTCTTGATAGCTTGCCGCCTTTCAGTTCAGGGATTCTACAAAGTGAGATTTTTCCTGCAGTTGGCACAACCCCATGGGTTCTTTGGTATGAGTACCCCGTGCTAATAATATGCGCATTAATACTTGTTTTTGCACTATTTTTACAGGTTAGACGATTAACTAAGCAATAATCTATTGCTGGCGAGGACAAGAGGGGTTATCCTAAGCGCTTTACAGTCACTTATTTAATTGGACTATGGATAATACCTATAAACCCCAAGAAGTTGAAGAACAAGCTCAACAATATTGGCATAAAAAACAATCATTTAACGTAACCGAAGATTTAAACAAAGAGAAATTTTATTGTTTATCTATGTTCCCCTATCCTAGCGGAACCTTGCATATGGGGCACGTTCGCAATTACACCCTGGGAGATGTTATAGCACGCTATCAACGAGCCCTGGGTAAAAACGTCCTTCAACCAATAGGATGGGATGCTTTCGGTCTTCCTGCTGAAAATGCGGCAATTAAAAATGGAATCCCGCCAGCGGTGTGGACCAAAAAAAATATTGCGGCAATGAAAGAGCAATTTTTACGATTAGGTAACGCATACGACTGGAAGCGTGAATTAACTACTTGTGATCCAGAGTACTATCGCTGGGAACAATGGTTTTTCATTCGATTGTTTGAAAAAGGCTTAGTTTATAAGAAAAATGCCGTTGTAAACTGGGATCCAGTTGATCAGACTGTTTTAGCTAACGAACAAGTCGTTGATGGTCGAGGCTGGAGATCCGGTGCCTTGGTTGAGCGTAAAGAAATATCTCAATGGTTTATTAAAATCACTTCCTACGCAGACGAGTTGCTGAGTTCTCTGGATACTCTGGATGAGTGGCCTTCTCAGGTTAAACAAATGCAACGTAATTGGATCGGTAAATCCATTGGAACTGAAATCTATTTTCATGTAAATAATTATCCAAAACGCTTAAAAATATATACTACTCGACCCGACACATTGATGGGAGCAACGTACCTTGCAGTTGCTACCGATCATCCTTTAGCAAAGGAAGCAGCAACTCACAATGAAGAGGTTAAAGCATTTTTAGACAGTTGCCAGGGAACAAAAATGGCGGAAGCAGAACTGGCTACCATGGAAAAACGTGGCATTGATACAGGAATGACTGCTGTCCATCCGATAACAGGTAAAGATATTCCTGTATGGGTTGCCAATTTTGTGCTAATGCAATACGGCTCAGGAGCTGTAATGGCCGTACCGGCTCATGATCAACGTGACTGGGAATTTGCCCGTAAATACAAACTTCCGATTACCGAAGTAATTAAACCCGAGCAGGATAAAAAACATGATCTGACTCAGTCAGCTTATACCGGTGAAGGAATATTAATTAATTCAGGGCAATTCGATAAATTACATTCTTCCCAGGCCATAGAATCAATTACTCAATTCCTGGAAACACATGAAGCAGGTAAAGCGACAATTAATTACAGGCTTCGAGATTGGGGTGTGTCCCGACAAAGATATTGGGGTACTCCTATCCCAATGATACTCTGTGAACAATGTGGTGTAGTTCCAGTTCCTGATGAGGAACTCCCAGTAACTTTACCAGAAAATGTTGAATTTACGGGTGCAGGCTCGCCTCTTGCTCAATGCCCTGACTTTGTCAACGTTACCTGTCCTAAATGCGGACAGGACGCAATGCGAGAAACCGATACATTTGACACCTTCGTTGAATCATCATGGTATTATGCTCGCTTCGCCTGTAAAGGTCAGGAAAGCGCCATGCTTGACGACCGTGCCAAATACTGGACTCCAGTTGATCAATATATTGGTGGAATAGAACATGCGGTCATGCATTTACTTTATGCGCGTTTTTTCCATAAACTCATGCGTGATGAAGGTCTGGTGAATTCAGATGAACCGTTTAAAGCCCTGCTCACTCAAGGTATGGTGTTAAAAGACGGGCATAAAATGTCTAAATCTGTTGGTAACGTGGTTGATCCCAATAACCTCATTGATACCTATGGTGCAGATACAGCTCGCCTGTTTGTGATGTTTGCAGCGCCTCCAGAACAATCTCTGGAATGGTCCGATACTGCAGTTGAAGGAGCGCACCGCTTTCTCAAACGAGTGTGGGCATTTGCTCATCAGCACGTCAATTTATTCATCGATATTAATGATATTATTCTAAGTGGCAATGGAATTATCGATTGGCAAAAAACTGAAAATCGTTTGAAAAAATCACGACATGTGGTGCATCAAATTCTGGCTCAAGCAAATAATGACTACGAGAGAAATCAATTTAATACAGTCGTTTCCGGGTGCATGAAATTGTTTAATGAAATTTCAGGCTATACCATAGAAACTGAAGAAGATAAGTTTTTTATCCATTCAAGTATGAGCATTTTGCTTAAATTGTTAGCCCCAATAACACCCCATATCTGTCACCATATTTGGCAACAACTGGGATTTGAAAAAGCAATTATCGATGCGCCATGGCCTAAAGTTGACAAAGGTGCGTTAAGAACAGAAGAAGTGGATTATGTGGTTCAGGTAAACGGCAAACTGAGAGCGCAATTTACCGCGAGCGCTGAAGCTTCAGAAGAGGAGTTAATTGAGGCAGCCAAGAAACACGCTCACAGTTTCCTGGAGAACCTCAGCATCAAGAAGGCTATAGTTGTTTCACACAGACAATTAATTAATTTGGTTGTTGGTTAATGAAAGCAAATTATTTTATAACGTTGCTTTTAGTACTTCTTTTATCCGCTTGTGGATTTCATTTGCGCGGGATAATTGATATTCCTGAATGGCTCAACAATGTATCCATTGTCTCCAGGGATGGAGATAAAGATCTGATCTCAAAAATGAAAACGCAACTGGAAGGATATAAAATAAATGTAAATCCTGATCCAGCAAGCGCCAAATACTGGCTGATTATTAATAAATCTAATGTGCATCAACAAATCATCAGCATTGGCGCCAGCACCAACCCAAGACAATATCAGTTAATAATGACCACTCTATTTTCGCTGCAAACACCAAAAGGTCAAATTATTAAAGCACCAAAACAAGTAATGGTCACTCGACAACTCACTGTAAACAATAACCGAATTTTAGGTTCAAATGAGGAAGAAACTATTTTATTAAATGAGATGCATCAAGACACGGTCATCCAAATTCTTAATCGGATAAGCCACAAATAGTTGAATACATTTGTTTGATTATTCACAATCAAACGAGATAAATGTGATTGTGTACTTTATCATTATGAGTAGACTGAATAGACTACAAACAGAGCCTTGATTAAAATGATGAATGGGGCAAACAAAAAATACCATGCAAATAAAACATCAATTGCTTATACAACAAATCCAGAAAAGACTTGACCCTATCTATGTATTAGTAGGCCAGGATAATTATCTTATTGAAGAGTCATTGAATATTATCAAGTCATCGATCAAAAAAGTGCATGATTATGAGGAAAAAATTATATCCGTTCAGTCTACAGAAGACTGGAATACCATTCTGGAAGAAGCAAACAGCTACTCATTATTTTCCGATACTATTGTACTCAATATTCTCTATGATAAAAAATCCATAGATGCTGCTGGAAAAAAAATCCTGACTCAATACCTGAACTCAATCAATTCTCGTTGCTTTATAATTATCAGAGCCCCAAACGTCCCAACAAAACAATTAGCCTGGCTATCCAATCATAATCACGTCATGGTAGTAGTAGCCTATCCATTAAGCTCTGAAGCAATGAAAAGCTGGATTCAATCACGATTCAAATTGAATTCATTGAATAGTACTCCTCAAATAGCCGACTTAATTTACCAATATACTCAAGGTAATATGCTTGCTTGTGCACAGGTCATTGAAAAAATTGCATTAAGTAATCCTCCCGGTACTCAGATTACAACTCAATTGGCATTAGAGCACTTATTCGATCAGTGTGATTACTCTCTGTATGAGCTGGTGGATGCATGTCTGCTAGGACAAGCGGATAAGGCAATACAAATACTGAGACAAGCGGTGAACAATAAATCTGAACCCACGTTAATTTTATGGATGCTTACCCAGGAGATAAGATTATTGCTCCAGCTATCCTATTTAGTTCGGCTTGGAACGAATATAAAAAACGCCTGTAGTGAATTAAAAATATGGCCTCAGCGAGTCAATTTCTACCAACTGGCCATCAAACGGTTTGATGAGACTCATTTACAGCAGCTGCTTTATTATTGTAAAAATATTGATGAACAGATCAAATCCAGTTTAAATAATCAGGTATGGAACTCCCTGGAACAACTGACCCTGTCTCTTAGTTTAGGAAAGCAATGCATAGTATAGCGATCTTGGGCGGGACCTTTGATCCTGTTCATAATGGACATATTCAAACAAGTATTAGGTTACAGACCTATTTTAAATTCGATGCCTATTACTTTTTACCATGCAAAATACCTACAATCAAACCCCCTGCACAGGCAAACAATGAGCACAGGGTAGAAATGCTTAAGCTGGCTATACAAAACCTTCCCTGTTTTGATATTGATTTACGTGAAATCAAACGTGACTCACCTTCTTACATGGTTGAAACCTTACAAAGTTTCAGAACGGAGTATCAACAGGCATCAATTAACCTGATCATAGGATATGATGCCTTTCTTTCCTTGCCTCAATGGCATCAATGGACCAAAATTATTGAATTAGCCAATCTGGTGGTAATTAACAGGGATCAATATGTGCAAAACCTCGTACCAGAAGCGATTAAGCATCTTCTGACAAGCCACAGAAATGATACAAAAGAACGATTATTAAATAGCAAAGCCGGTATCATTTGTTTTTTTGATGCAGGAAATTATGCAGTATCGTCAACTGATATACGCAACAAACTAAAAAATAATCAGGATGTTACAAATGATCTGCCTAAAGAAGTTTATGAATACATTAAGTCGTGGGAACTGTATCAATAATATTTTCAGTTGTATCGACTGCTTTAACCTGTTTAATAAATTCAGGTAAATGCGAATAGAGCAATGAAACAACCGGATCAAAACGAGCATAAAGTTTTGAATCATTTGAATACTGCTGGTAAGGTAAAGAAGTCATTTTAACTGCAACCATAATCAGCGCTACAATAAATACTCCACGGACAAATCCAAATCCCATACCCAAAGTTCTGTCTGTACCGCTCAATCCTGCACGTTTTAAAATAAAACTGAGTATGGCATTAATCACGCCGCCCACAAATAACGTTGCAAACATGATAATAATAAAGGCAATTGCCGTTCGTGCTGATTGTTCCTGTATGTAGGATTGAAGCCAGGGATCCAGGCTTTGCGAATAGTTAATTCCTAACCATATCGCTAAAACCCAGACACATAATGCGACGAGCTCTTTTACAAAGCCTCGAAATAAGCCAGTCAATACTGATAAACCAATAACAGAAATGATGGCAATATCAACCCATTGAAGTTGCATGGTTAACTAACTCCGGTGTTCACAATGAAGCCATTTAACTGCATGGCGCTGGCTAATTGATTTTTTAATTTCATGACATCGAGTTTACTTGGTGAATGTCCAACATACACTTTATAAAAGGCGCCATTCCGATTGGAGCTCTTTACAAAGTTAGCTTTATAGCCTTTGGTTTGCAAACGTTTTACCAGTGATTGCGCATTGGATATTTGTGTAAATGATGCCAATTGAAGGGCGTAAACATCTTTTTTATTTGCGGGATTGTATTTGGCTTTGGTAACTGAAGCAACTTTCGTCGATTTGGGTATGGTTTTATTCCTTGATGCAACTACAGGCGCTTTACTTCTAGGCTTTACAGACGCCGCAGCTACAGTCTGCTTCACTACAGTTTGTTTTGTTATGGTCTGTTTTGCAGTCGATTTAGCAGCCTGGTTTAATGCAAGTTGGACTGGCTCAGATTTTAAATCAGATTCATTTTTTGCGACAGAAGCAGCTCTGTTCGAAGAAATCATATCTGATTTAATCGGTTCTGCCCTAACCAACTCAGGTAACTGACTCTCTTCTGACACTGCAGGGATTTTAACTTTAGCTACCTTGATTGTTTTGAATACGTCTTGTTCATTTGTAGAAACCACATCAGGCACTAATGGCTTTGGTGGTAATTTGATATTAACACTGTAATTATTTTCAAGGTTTTGGCTGGATTTTTTCAGAACAGCAGGTGCGAATATAGCTCCTAATGAAATAATAACGGCCAAACCAATCAAACGATGTTTAAGTTTCTCATCCATTACCAGTTTCATTGTATCTCCTTCTGCTCCAAAATGTTATGTTGGGCAGCCATTACCTGACTAACCGTAAAAAATGACCCATAAACAACAATTAAGTCTCCAGCTTCAGCCTGATTCAAAGCCTGTTCAAAGGCAAGAAGTGGTGTATTATAGCAAACATCCACAATTATTTCCGCACCTTTAAATTGCGCCAAAAGCAAATCAGCGCTAGCAGCGCGTTTGTTATCTAATTGTGCAGGATACCATCGATCAACACAATCCCTTAGAGGAAAAATTAACCCAAAAATATCTTTATCCTTCAACGCGGAGAACACTGCATGCACCCTGGTATTGGTATCCAGTTGTTTCATTCTATCTGCCAAAAGCCTTGCAGACTGAGGATTATGCGATACATCATATAAAATACGGACACTGCCCCTTTGTTGTAGCTGTAATCTACCGGGTAGAAACACTGTCTTCATGGCGGCGCGATATTGTTCATGTGAAACAGGTAGATCGTCTTCCAACAATAAACAGGCACTAATCGCAGCAGATGCAGATTTTAATTGGATACACGGTATAGGCAGTTCACTAATGGTTCTACCCATAAAATTCAAGCTCCAATTAGACTCATGACGTTGAAATGAAAAATTCCTTGAGTACAAAAAGGTGGGCGAATCAAAATCTTTAGCGACATTGAGAATACTTGCTGGAGGATTCTCATCCGCATAGACAAAAGGTTTCTTCGGTCGCAAAATACCGGCTTTTTCATATCCGATGGCGTCTAGAGTTGTACCTAAAAACTCTTGATGGTCATAATCGATGGTAGTAATAACCGCCAAATCTGCATCAAGGATATTAGTTGCATCCATTCGACCGCCTAGTCCCACTTCAAGAATCAGAACATCCAGTTTGTTATTTTTGAAATACCATAATGCAGCCAGCGTCGTCATTTCAAAATAAGTCAGATTGACTTCTCCACGCCCCTCTTCAATAACACAAAAAGCATGACACAACTCATTATCCGGAATCGGCTTTAAATTGACTCGAATTCGTTCATTGAACTGAAGGAGATGAGGCGAGGTATATGCCCCGACTCTATACCCTGCGGTATGATAAATCGTTTCAAGCGCAGTTACTGTTGAACCTTTGCCATTAGTACCTGCGACAGTAATTATTTTACAGTCTGGAGCTAGAAGATTTAACTTTTTTGCTACGGCCTTGATACGAGTTAATCCAAGTTGGATTTCCTGAGTATGTCGGGACTCCAGACTGCTTAACCAGTGATTTAAATCCCACTCACTCAATGGATTGTGCAAAATAGTTCCCCAAGCTTCTACCAGTCAGTTTGGCTACTAATTCTGAAATGGTTGAACGCAGATGTTTCCGTTCAACAATCATATCAATATGCCCATGCTCTAATAAAAACTCACTCCGTTGAAATCCTTCGGGCAATGTTTGTCTCACGGTCTGTTCAATAACTCTGGGGCCTGCAAAACCAATTAACGCATTCGGTTCGGCAATAATCACATCACCAAGACTAGCAAAGCTGGCAGAAACACCTCCCATAGTTGGATCGGTCAATACAACAATAAAGGGTAATCCGGTTTCAGCGAATTTCGCCAAAGCTGCAGAGGTTTTAGCCATTTGCATTAAAGAAAATAAACCTTCTTGCATTCGAGCACCACCACTTGCGGTAAAACAGATGTAAGGTCTTTTTTCCTGGGTAGCAATATTAATGGCTCGAACAAATTTTTCACCAACGGTTGCCCCCATGGAGCCACCCATAAAATTAAATTCAAAAGAACTGACAACAACGGGTTGTTGAGACAAAGATCCCTTAACGACAACAAGGGCTTCTTTTTCGCCAGTAGCCTTTTGAGCTTGTGAAATTCTGTCTTTATATTTTTTAGAATCCCTGAACTTTAATCTATCCTGTGGTTCAAGATTGGCCGCAATTTCTTCCTGCCCCGCTTCATCTAAAAATTGAGAAATCCGTACACGCGCTGATATGCGGTGATGAAAATTGCATGATGGGCACACCATTAGATTTTTGGCCAGCTCGGTACTGTAAAGAACTTCATTACATCCCGAACATTTAACCCACAATCCTTCAGGAACCCCTTTTTTTTGTGAGGTTTCAGTACGTACCCTTGATGGTAATAGTTTTTTAAACCAGCTCATAAATTAGAACCTATATAGTGAATCGATTATTATTATACACAAAACAGAAGATATTCTTAACTAGTCATGTTATCCCTTCTTCACCCGGATATGAATAACCGCTTCAAAGGTATAAAACATCCAGAAACTGCCCCTCATTACATCATATTAATGATGCCGCATTTTCTCATTATTAATGATTTAAATCTACCCAAAGCATACCAGGTATGATTTTTAATTCACCATGAACAAAATTATAACATACTCATTTTATTAATCATTTTTTTGTATTTTCCAAAAAAATGTACTAAGGACGCTAAAGTTATTTGTCACTTTTCCGATAACAAAAGTGGGTACGGTAAATTCGCAATAAAAATAATGAATTTATCGAACAATAACCAAGGATTCAGGTCTGAGGAGACTAAAATCATGGCTCAAGTAATAAATACAAACGTAGCGTCGTTGACATCCCAACGGAATTTGGGAGTTTCAGCGAATGCAATGCAAACATCGATTCAGCGGTTATCATCTGGTTTTAGAATTAACAGTGCTAAGGATGATGCTGCCGGTTTGGCAATTTCTCAACGTATGACTGCTCAAATTCGTGGTATGAATCAGGCCGTTAGAAATGCTAATGATGGTATCTCTCTGGCTCAGGTAGCTGAAGGAGCAATGCAGGAAACCACGAACATTCTGCAACGTATGCGCGAATTGTCAGTACAGGCTGCTAACTCAACAAACAACTCATCTGACCGCTCATCAATTCAAAGTGAAGTATCACAATTACAAAGTGAATTGAATCGTATTTCAAATAATACGGAATTTAACGGGCAAAGAATCCTGGACGGTTCATTTACCAATGCCAGTTTCCAGGTTGGTGCTAACGCAAACCAAACGATTAGTTTCAGTATCGGCAGTATTAAAGCGTCCTCTATAGGCGGTATTGCAACTGCAACAGGTAATGAAGTTTCTGCAGCAGCAGCTACTGACATCACTATTGCTTTAGGTGGTGGAGCAGCTTCTACAATCAACTCATCTGCTGGATTCGCAGGAGTACTTAACGGACAAGACGGTACTTCTGCATATGCTAAAGCAGCTGCAATTAATTCTGCGGGTGTTGCTGGATTATCAGTAACTGCCTCTACTACAGGCACGCAAGCTGTTGGTGCTATAGGTGGTACTGCAGCTGATACCTATAACCTGACTCTTAATGGTGTTGCGATATTTACTGGTCAGGATGTCTCTACAGCAATGAGCAATACGACCCTTCGTGATGCAATCAATGGTGTGAGCGATCAAACTGGTGTTACCGCATCGCTGAATGGTGGTAACTTGACTTTAAACGCAGCCGATGGTCGTAACATTACTGTAACTGAAAGTGGTACAGGCTTTACTGCAGGTACTGACGGTATAACAGTTACTGGTGGTGATTTCGATGGCGTATTACGAGGAAAGTTGTCTGTGAGCGCCACTGATACGATTAATATTGGCGGTACAGTTGCTACTTTGGGTCTGAATGCTGCGATTGCTAAAGACTCTCTTGGAATAGACACTGTGGATGTCAGTACTGCTGCTGGTGCGCAAACTGCTATTAAGCGTATTGACGCAGCATTAAACAGTGTTAACGCAAACCGCGCCAGTATGGGTGCTTTGCAAAACCGATTTGATTCTACTATTGCCAACCTACAAAACGTATCAGATAACTTGTCTGCTGCTCGCAGCCGAATTCAAGATGCTGACTACGCTGCTGAAATGGCCAATTTAACCAAGAACCAAATCTTGCAACAAGCTGGTACAGCAATGCTGGCTCAAGCGAACAGCATGCCACAATCTGTTTTATCATTGTTAGGTCGCTAGGATGTAACAATTGAGGTGTAGCTGTTGCTACACCTCAATTTGTTTATACCCCCAAAGCTATTTGGGTATAAAGGAGTATGATATGAATATTGAACCAACACCTTCAGTCAATCAAATGACCCAGACTGAATCAATAAAAGACGCCGATGAAGTCAATAAAATTGAACATCAAAGCACTATAGATTCCGTGCTGGATGCTGAAACAAAGCAGACATTGGACGAGGCTACAGGATTGATCCAGACAATTGTTTCAGACAAACTATCGGACAAAGTAATTCGTAAAATGCCATCTGATGAATACTTGCATTTATTAAGTTTGCTTGATGAAATTATTAGTGGTTCTATAGATAAGCACGTTTAATAAATGGACCTGTTTGATGAGGCTGAATAATTAAAACAATAATTTAAATAAGGGAATATATGAGTTTATCATCACCAGGTGTGGGATCAGGGCTTGATGTAAAAACCTTAGTGGATGCTTTAGTAAAAGCCGAAATTACTCCTGCGCAAGCACGACATGACAAACAGTTAACTAACGTAACCACTGAATTATCCGCCATAGGACAATTGAAAAGTATTTTATCAAACCTTCAATCCTCTTTGACCAAATTATCTGACTTAAGTCAGTTCTATAATATGAAATATTCGATGAGCGACCAGGATTATTTTTCAACTAATATAACACCCCAAGCGACTAAGGGATCGTATCAGATTGAAGTTCAAAAAATGGCGCAACAACAAAGTCTTGCGAGCAACTATTTAACGAATACGGGCAGTGGTACTCTGACGATTAACTTTGGTACTTATAATAACGATAAAACCGTATTTACTCCCAACGCAACAGCCACTCCCGTATCAGTTACTATTGCACCGGGCAGCGATAGCCTTGTCGCTGTAAGGGATGCAATTAATAATGCCGGTTCTTCAGTTACAGCAAGCATAGTTCAGGACACGCTCGGATCCCGACTCACCCTGACTTCGTCAAAAACTGGTGAAAATTATGCGATGAAAATCAGTGGAGGAATTACTGCGTTAAATTATGATCCTACTACGGGGGTCAATTCTTTAACAGAAACAATAGGTGCTCAAAACAGTACGGTCAAAATTAATGGATTAGTACTGAACCAAAGCAGTAACCAGTTGCAGGATGCCATATCGGGTGTCACGCTCAACTTGAAAAAAGCCGAGATTGGAAAAATTATCACGTTAACGGTGGATGATAATAAGGATCAGTTAACCAGTTTAATGAATGATTTTATTAAACAATACAACGACAGCATGACCTTCCTGACCAATTTGACTGGATATAATTCTGGAACAAAGCAAGGTGGTGTATTTCAGGGCGATCCGCAGTTTCGAAACCTGAAGCTTAATCTCAACAGATGGGCCACCAGCCCGATCACCAATGGAAGCAGCCCAATTAAATCTCTGGCTGATTTAGGTATTACTTCCAATAAACAGGGTTTATTAGAACTTAATCAGGATAAATATAAAAAAGCCCTTGATAACAATTATAAGGACATAGGTTCCTTGTTTGCAAAAACAGCAACTGCAACTGATACGAACATTAGAATCAAATCAATTAATACAAAAGTAAAAGCCGGCTCCTATGATGTAGCCCTGACTGAATTCACACCGGGTGTAAGTATGTCAGGAACCATTGGCTCTCTTCCGGCGAATTCCGCAGATGGCGTCACTTTGAAAGGCACTGGCGCACTTGATGGATTATCAGTCAACATCCTGTCCGGTTCTACAGGAGCACGTGGTCAGGTAGTAGTAACCGATGGAATTGCTGTATTAATGAATTCCTTTTTGGACTCGTACATGAGCTCCAAAGGGGATTTGAATATTAGAACAGAACAATTAAATAACCAGGTGAAACAATTAGGAAAATTTCAGGATGGAATCGATACACGCAGTAACTCCATTCAAGCCAGGTATTTAAAACAATTTACCGCCCTGGATCAGTTACTCTCACAACTTCAAAATACCAGTGGCTTTTTGACCCAACAATTAGCCAATTTACCGCAATTAAAAATAAAATGAGACTATACTTATGAAAAATCCATATACGCAAGTTTCAAATCAATATAAATCAATAGAACTTCAAACTCGTATTGATACAGCATCCCCACATGAACTTATTGAGCTATTGCTTCAAGGAGCACGCTCACATATCGCCACTGCCCAGGGAAATATCCAAAGAAATCAGATTAAGGATAAGGGAGAACACATTGGGAAAGCGATCAGTATTGTAGAGGGTTTAAAATCAAGTTTAAACCAGGATCAAGGCGGTGAAATCGCAGTAAACCTCCTTAAAATATACGACTATATCCAGCATATATTGTTAAAAGCCAACTTGAATAACGATGAAGATTTATTAGCTCAATCCAATATGTTACTCGCAGAAATACACCAAGCCTGGCAAGCAATTAATTCAAATGCAGAAACCCCTGAAATCAGGAAATAAATTGTATAATTTTGTTAAGTAAATATACTTTTTGCCGCTATACAAGATACGATGAATAAAAATTGAAATCATTATGAATAAAATTTTGATATCAATAGCCGCATTTATAGGGTTCATGCTGAATGTTCAAAACAGCTTTGCCTATGTTCGTTACGGTGAAACTTTATGCAATAAGCCGGATTATTTTTGTATGAAAATCAAAAATGGGGAAAACTGGGAAGAATTATTCCCCAATATTGAAGAACGAGATATAGTCCGACGCATTAATCGAATGAACATTAGCTTAAAACCAGGAATGATTATCGCTATTCCTAAAAACATAGAACGTCTAACCATATACGATGTATCCCCTTTCCCCCGTTATATAGAATCTGATGGTGAAAAAACCATCTATGTAAGTCAAAAAAAACTGGCATGGGGAGCTTATGATGAAGACGGTGAATTACTCTGGTGGGGACCTATTTCTTCAGGAATAGGTCAATGTAAAGTCGCAGGGGGATGTGGTACCCCAACGGGATCATTTCGAATTATTAGAAAACAGGATATAGATTGTGTGTCTACAGTGTTCCCCCGAAGAGCAAATGGGGAAAGCGGAGGCGCCTTAATGCCCTATTGCATGCACTTCTTTAGAGGTTTTGCATTACACGGCAGCTATGATGTTCCTGGCTACAGAGCAAGTCATGGTTGCGTTCGAATGTTCATTGAAGATGCTCGATGGCTCAACGAAGAGTTTATTGATTTGCCTGGAGGAGGAATGAAAGGAACACGCGTTGTTCTTGATGCTCCAGATGACCCTAACGAACAATAAGTGGTTAAATTCAACTCAATAGACAAATTATAAACAAACTGGTACTATTTTAATAAGTGATATTTACCTGTTTGTATGCTAACTTATAAAGTTGACTTTGTGATTAAAAAAACTGCACTTTTGACGGAGCGCCAAGGGATCTTATAACCCCGTCGTTTATCGATTGTTTTTCGTCTGTAATTCTCGCAAAATCAAATTACCTGGGTAAATCTGGAGAACTATAAAATAATGGCTCATTATAATACACAGTCAAAATCTATGCAGACAACGACTATCCAATCATTGATGCCCTGGATGGTATGGGGTCTAGGATGCATGTTTTATTTTTATGAGTGCCTGTTACAAGTTTCCCCCAGTGTCATGAGCAATGAATTAATGAGAGATTTCTCAGTCACCAGTCATACCTTAGGTATTTTATCAGGAATTTATTTTTACTCTTATGCTGCAATGCAATTACCCGGTGGTGTATTAATGGACTATTTTGGTCCTCATCGCCTTCTTACTCTGGCTACGGTAGTCTGTGCATTAAGTACCATTGCTTTTGGCATGACCGATAATTTTTTTATGGCCTGTATTGCTCGCTTAATGATTGGCTTTGGTTCTGCTTTCGCAGCTGTTGGTACAATGAAGTTAGCAGCTAATTGGTTCCCTGCACAAAAATTCGCATTATTAACAGGACTAATGGTCACTATAGGAATGTTAGGAGCCATAGGTGGAGAAGCGCCTCTTGCTCTGCTCATTGATAATTTTGGCTGGCGTCACAGCATGATCATCATGGGAACAATTGGATTACTCTTGGCTATTTTACTTATTTTAATCGCCAGAGATACACCTAAAAACTATACTCCTCCGATTCATCAACATCCTGTTGAAGAAGAAGAGCACTTATTACCCAGTTTGTTTGCCTTGATCAAAAACAAACAACTTTGGCTGGTAGCTACTTATGGTGGTCTGATGTACATGGCAACTCCAGTATTTTGTGGTCTTTGGGGAGTTCCTTTCCTGATGAACAAAATGTTAATTGCCAAATCTACTGCTGCCAACTATATCTCACTGGTATTTATCGGCTGGGCTATTGCCAGTCCGCTATGGGGAATATTCTCTAATCGCATCGGTCTGCGCAAACCACCTATGTATATCGGTTGTATCGGGGCATTAATCTGCTCAAGCCTCTTTATTTTTGCGCCGATCAGTTCATCACTAATGATGGAGTTACTGCTCTTTACTTTTGGTATTTTTTCCGCTGGCTTTCTGCCTGCATTCTCTGTGGCAAAAGAATTATGTAACAAGAAATACGTTGCGACAGGTCTCAGCTTTATGAATATGATGAATATGGTGGGAATTGCTCTGGCGCAACCACTGATAGGATATATTCTTGATAAAATGTGGCAAGGTGAAATGAGCGGTACAGTCCGGCTATATCCGCTTGCAGCTTATCACACGGCTTTGGCAATTCTGCCTTTTGGTATGATCATTGCGCTACTTATTTTACCAAAAATTAAAGAAACCTATTGCCAAAGTGTACATTAATGAAATAATACGGCGTTTTAAAAGTAGAATGAATATGGCTAAAAAATTATATATTAAAACCAATGGTTGCCAAATGAATGAATACGATTCATCAAAAATGGCAGAAGTCTTAATGGAATCTCATGGTTTGGTTAAGACAGATCAAGTAGACGAAGCGGACGTCATATTGCTGAATACCTGCTCTATTAGGGAAAAAGCTCAAGAAAAAGTATTTTCTCAATTGGGTCAATGGCGAGAATATAAAGCAAAAAATCCTCATGTCGTTATCGGTGTCGGAGGATGTGTTGCCAGTCAGGAAGGTGCTGATATTATCAAAAGAGCTCCCTTTGTTGATATTGTTTTTGGTCCTCAAACATTGCACAGGCTCCCTGCCCTGCTTAATGAACGTCTTGAAAAAAACAAATCGGTTGTAGATATCAGTTTTCCTGAAATTGAAAAATTTGATCATCTTCCTGCCCCTAGGGCTGAAGGTCCAACTGCATTCGTATCCATTATGGAAGGTTGCAGTAAATATTGCAGCTTCTGTGTGGTTCCTTACACTCGTGGTGAAGAAATCAGCAGACCGTTTGATGATGTGCTTGCCGAATGTTACCAGCTTGCGGCACAAGGAGTTAGAGAAATCAATTTACTGGGACAAAATGTAAATGATTATCGTGGAGTAATGGAACATGGTGAAACCGCCGATCTGGCTCTTTTAATTCATTATCTTGCTGCAATTGATGGAATAGGCAGAATTCGATTTACCACTTCTCATCCTTTAGCGTTTTCAGATAATCTAATCAATGCCTACGCTGAAGTTCCTGAGCTTGCCAATCACTTGCATCTCCCCGTTCAAAGCGGTTCCGATCGTATTTTAGGGTTAATGAAACGCGGTTATACAGCATTGGAATTTAAATCCAAAATTAGAAAATTACGCAAAGTTCGTCCTGATATCCGATTATCAACCGATATAATCGTTGGTTTTCCGGGTGAAACTGATAAAGATTTCCAGGACACTATGGATTTGGTTCATGAAATTGGTTTTGATACTTCCTTCAGTTTCATTTACAGCCCAAGACCGGGTACTCCGGCTGCAAATTTGCCTGATGACACCCCTCTGGACGTTAAAAAGCAACGCTTGCAAATACTGCAAAACCGATTGCTCATGAATGCTGCTCGATACAGTCAATCCATGATAGGAACTACACAGAGAATTTTGGTTACCGGATTTTCTAAAAAAGATAATAATCAGCTGGCCGGTCGTACTGAATGCAATCGTGTAGTCAATTTCGAAGGACCTGAACACCTCATTGGTCAATTTGTTGCACTACAGATTACTGATGCCTTGCCCAACTCGTTAAGAGGACGCCTAACTGAAGTTGAGATGCAACCAGCCTGATGATAGAACACATACAAAAACACATTAAAGTTCCTCGCGAGTACCACAGTCAACGTATCGACAGCGTACTCGCTCAATTGTTGCCCGATTATTCACGCTCTCAAATCAGCAACTGGATCAAATCGGGTGCTGTAACTTTGAATGACAGACCCTGCAAACCTAAAGATAAAGCTCTTGATGGTGATCTGATCGAAGTTCATGTTGATTTGAACACAATTGATACTGATTTTACTCAGTGCGAGCCGGAAGATATTCCGCTTGATATCATTTATGAGGACGAGGAGGTTCTGGTTCTGAATAAACCCGCTGGTTTAGTAGTACATCCGGGAGCCGGTAATAAAGAACACACTCTCGTCAATGCACTCCTGCATCATGCGCCAGACCTGCAGCATTTGCCTCGAGCAGGAATTATCCATCGTCTGGATAAAGATACAACAGGGTTATTAATTGTAGCTAAATCATTGACAGCACATACATCATTAATTCGTCAAATGCAGGCAAGAGATATAAAGCGTCACTACATCACTTTGGTATTGGGCCATGTTATATCCGGAGGCACTATTGATACAGGTTTTGGCAGACACCCCAGAAACCGCCTTAAAATGACAGTCACTGGACAAGGAAGACAGGCTATTACTCATTACACAGTCAAAAAACAATATAATGAGTTCACACTACTGGATGTCAGTCTGATGACAGGAAGAACTCATCAAATCAGAGTTCATCTGGCGTATATCAATCATCCTGTGGTTGGAGACCAGCTTTATAATGGGAGAATGAGATTTCCATTAAATGCCAGCGATCAATTACGAACGCAACTTCAGCAATTTAAAAGACAAGCTCTTCATGCCTGCTCCATTACATTTTGTCATCCCAAAACAGAAGAAGAATTGACATTTAAAGCACCCATGCCTGATGATTTTAAACTATTGCTTGAAACCCTGGATGAGCATTATGACTACTAAATTAGCCAATTGGTCCGCCCCTTTAAATATTTCAGCCTTGAGTACAACTCGTCTGTCAGGATATAGTTTGCCGCCTTATAATGAAAACAATCTTGGACTTCATGTAGGAGATGATCCTAATCATGTAATGAAAAACAGGCAGCAATTAAGAGAGCTGCTAAAACTACCGGAAGAACCTGTCTGGTTAGAACAAACACATAGCACAACATGCATTATTCCGGAAACAGACCTTAATCGATGTGCTGATGCAGCAATAACACGTTCTCCATTACATCCATTAGTCATTCTAACTGCAGATTGCCTCCCAATTACTTTGTGCAACATACAAGGTGATGAAATTGCAGCCATCCATGCTGGATGGAAGGGATTATTTAATGGTATCGTAGAAAATACTCTGGCTAAAATGAACAGCCATACTTCAGATGTACTGGCATGGATTGGGCCTGCAATTTGCCAAAATTGTTATGAAGTTGGAGATGAAGTATATCAATCCTTTACTGAGAAGTATCCATTAAGCCATGTGGCATTTAAATCCACTGGCAACAAATGGCTAGCAAACTTACCCAAAATTGCCAAGTTAATCCTCAATTTACATGGTGTAACGGCAGTTTATCAGTCGGATTTATGTACTTTTGAATTAAAAAATGACTTCTATTCCTATCGTAGACAGTCACAAACAGGTAGAATAGGTACCTTTATCTGGTTTAACGATCAACCTCGGGATGAATAAAATGATAAAACACATAAAATTATTAGTAAGCACCTTACTCTTGTTAACAGTCTCGTTAGCTGTAAAAGCCGATGAGACTGCTATGCCTAATTTGGCACCAGTATTAAAAAATATTATGCCAGCAATTGTTAATGTAGCGGTTCAAGGATATTTACCCAATGACGCATCGAGTTCAGGGTCTGGGGGAGATGAAGAAGTAGTTCCAGAAAACAGACGTCAGTCACGAGTACCGGACAAAGGCCGTAAATTTGAAAGCATCGGTTCTGGAGTAATCATTGATCCCAAATCAGGCATCATTGTGACCAATGACCATGTAATCCGTAATGCAAATTTGATTACTGTCACCCTGCAGGATGGCAGAAGATTGAAAGCTCGCTTGATTGGTGGAGATAGTGAAACCGATCTGGCCGTTTTAAAAATTGAAGCAAAAAATTTGAAATCGTTAGTCATTGGCGATTCTGATAATTTGCAAGTTGGTGATTTCGTAGTTGCAATCGGCAACCCTTTTGGATTAAACAGTTTTGGTAACAGCCAATCTGCTACTTTTGGTATTGTCAGTGCCTTGAAACGCAGTGATCTGAATATTGAAGGTGTAGAAAACTTTATTCAGACCGATGCAGCCATTAATCCTGGAAATTCCGGCGGTGCTTTGGTTAACACTAAAGGAGAGTTAATAGGGATCAATACAGCCATTATTTCTCCTTACGGCGGTAATATCGGAATTGGATTTGCCATTCCTATTAACATGGTCAAGGATGTTACCCAACAAATTATTAAATTTGGCTCTATCCATAGAGGATTGATGGGCATCTTTGTACAACACTTAACACCTGAATTAGCTCAATCCATGGGTTATCCTGAAGATTTTCAAGGTGCTCTGGTATCACAGGTCAATGAAAATTCCCCTGCCGAAAATGCCGGATTAAAAGCAGGTGACATCATTGTTCAAATCAATGATACTAAAATTACTCAAGCTACCCAGGTTAAAACAACCATCAGTTTATTAAGGGTCGGCTCAACCGCAAAAATCATGATTGTACGTGATAACAAACCGCTTACTTTGAACGCTGAAGTGACTGATATCAAAAAACATGAACAGAAACTGCAGTCCAACAATCCATTCCTTTATGGACTGGCTCTCCGTAATTTCGAACAGGAATCACCACCTCACGGTAATGTTGTTGGAGTACAGGTAGTAGGTGCATCAGAAAGCAGTGCGGGATGGCGCGCAGGTTTACGTCCTGGGGATATCATTATCTCTGCCAATAAAACCCCTGTTAAAGATGTAAAAACATTACAATCCATTGCTCAAGATAAAAAACAGCAATTATTAGTTCAGGTATTACGTGGCCCTGGAGCTTTATTCCTGTTAATAATATAGTCCCTGATATTCATTGCGCAGACATCAAAGATTCTTTACTTGATGTCTGCACATTTAATCCTTACAAAATTCTCATTTTATCCCTGATAGTTCATGTGCAAACTAGATAACCTTCACATCATCCTGAATACCGTTCTGAATCTTCCACACATCTTTAATGAACCAGTCCAGCTCTACTCTCTGACGTCGCGCAGATTGTTGCGTGGAATTCAGGAGATAAATGCTAAAACGCTGGATCCCGCAAAACATCCTCGAGGAACAAGCAGTGATATGACGAAGAGACAGCACCATTAGGTATGTATTCATCACAGCTGCAAAAACGAAGCCGGCAGCAAGATGATATTCATGATGATATTTTACAAATAGGGATGAAGTTAAATAAGTAAATTTTAATAGTAGTTATCTCATCCATTATTTTTATCAATGGTAACTTGCCAAATAATCGAACATAGGTTTTGTTTCGCTTCTTTACTATTTTAAAGGGTATGAATTTCAAGAAATAAGCAGACAGTTCCTCACCTAAACAGTAGAGCTTTCTTGTTGGCTTTAAAGAAAGACTATGAATTAGAAATTCTTTTGATTTATTGCGTTCTTTCTCTAGATTTTGATATACCTTTTTATAATCAATGGGAGTTGAAAAAGAGTGTTGAGAGATATCATTTACATTATTGTAAAAACGATTATGGTCAATTCCTAAAACGTTAAATAAACTTTCTATTCGGTGATTACCTCCTACTTCTCTCTGAACACAAACAAATTGTTTTTTAAAAATAATCGCAAAAACACAACCATGAAATGAATCGGTGATTAAATAATCGCAATTTTTTATATAATCCAACCACTTTGAAATTGAATTATATTGTCCAAATTTATCGATTAACACGTTGATAAAGATATATTTAGATTTAAGAAAGGCCAATATTTCATTTTGACGTATTGCCTTATCTTGTTCACTATCAAGTAACATGTAAGCAATATACTTTATATTTCTATTTGTTGCCTCAAACAATTCTGCTTCAATAATTAGTTCGTAATCTTCTGCATCCAATAATAAGGTTGGATCTAAAACATGCTCTGCATCAACGTTAAATAAGTCTTTGCAAATATCAACCCCTGCATTTTCTCTAACCGAAATTGCGTCAAATCGTGATAATAGTGCTTGTATTTTCTTTTGTTCAACGCCAGTACACTCATAGTAGCTATTAGCAAAACTAGCTGCGTAAGAGACTAATGTTTTATTTCCGGAAACCCAATTAAACATATATTTATAATTATCATGCCACCGCCAAACTTGATCACTACCTGCAATAAATAGGTCAAAATGCTTATTCAACTCTCTTAAATCTTTCTCGTTTTTACAAAGAGAAGTTCTTATGAGGTATTTATTTCTAAAATCCTCAAAAGGGCAATTAATTAAACTAGTTCGAAATCCTTTAGGAATATAATTAATAATCTCGGGTTGGTACCCAAGATTTTTTAATAGAGTAGATAGGGCATAAGGAACCATAACTGCGCCAAAATTGTAGTTGGTAAAATGAAAATTCATAACTCCGACTTTTAATGTTGGCATCATATGATCCTGTCCTTATCGATGATACAACGAGCACTATACGCTTTCTTTTTTTCCAAACAGTTCAAGGTGAAGATAAATCGTATTAAATTCAAGAGTCTTACCCTCTTGTTGTTTAATAAATTCCATTATTTTCATAATCTTGCATCATATTCTGAAGAGTATTTGAATTCAACTCTTCAGAGTAATTTGAATAAAGGTATGATTTAAAATGCATTATCTTGAGGGTTTCACACTAGGGCTTGCATTTTCTTGGAATTTTATAAAAAGATTGGCTAAACAGAATAATTTTAGTATTTAATGCATTTTACACTATTAATTGCCCAATAAAATCGACCCTGTTTTCTACAATATCTTACGGTACTTCAATTAAGTCATGACCACTTACACTATGTGCTTCCTTAATTGCTTGCGGTGATTCAATTGCTTCCTGAACATTCGGGTTATATCAAATCGATGGGGTCAAAGTCTGACTTATTGATAGCTTTGATGAAGAAGAGCATCGTTCAATGGGTTGATATAATCAATTGAGGTAATAGTGAAGAGCGTTCAGGATTAAGTCGCGGTACATTGAAATCGGAATAGTGAACACACCTTGATGAATTATGAACTATTCAGATGTCTTATCAAACAGGTTCATACCTAATCAATCCTGTATTACGGCTACGCCTAATACAGGCTACGATCCACTCATTTACCTTCAAACAAAAAATGATTCAGTATCAGGATATTGACGATCGTGGCTCGATTCGGTGTTCTAATGTTTGCTCATCATCAAGTTCACTTTTGCTGACTTCGCTCTCTTCGACTACTTGTGAAATTTTATTCACATCAGCATTCGTATCGGTCCATAATTTTGCGGGGGTATCACGTAATATATCAGCTGGAGTTTGAATTTCCCTCATAGGTGCATCCGGTGCAGATGAAAGTAAACGTGATGCGGAACTGCCATGTTGTGATGAAGACTCCGTTTTATTTTGCTCAGCCGCATCAACATCTGCATTGGCATTCTGTTGTTCTTTTTGTTTTAATTGAGAGACTAACAATTTCGTGATACCCATCGAAATTACCGCTCTAAATCCAGAGGCAACCAAAGCAGAAATTGAATCAATGATGTTATTAGTTGTTTTTTCTACCCAATCTGCAGCGGTCAGCGCTACGGCACCTACAGCCGCGCCTAATACAATGGCCGAGCCAAGCCCTACTGCTGCAGCCAATCCTGCCGGGGGAAATATAATCAATAATACGGTTGCTATAACCGCGCTGCCTAACAAAGCAAGCCCTAACGGTGCACTCCAATGAAACAATGATTTTTGATTTTTTTTAGAAACTGGATCGTAATCAGTACCTTGCTTTTGCTTTAGTAACTCTTCCATTTGAGCTTTTACTTCTGAAGGCTTTATGTGCTCATCGTCATTTACCGGTGTAAACTGCCGTAATTCAGCCAATATTCCTTTCTTCTTCTGATTGTACGCTAATGCCGCCCCATGCATAAACTCGAACATTCTCAAATTGGTTTCTATATCATGACGTGTTCTTCTATATACAAATTTTGACTCAGGCAAACCTTTTGCGCCTATTTCAGGATGAAATTGAGTTGTTATTATTGGCACTCCGTTTATGTTTTCTGTTAATTCGTTTGATTGATTATCACTCGCAATACCCGACTCGATAAATCCTTTAGGTAATTTGGATATAATTTGGCTATGCGCACCAAAAAAATTACCTTCATAATGTGTTGCTTTAACGTCTTCAGAGAGATTTTTCCCACCAAATATCTGCGCTGCCATGGTGTCTTTATTGATTCTGATCGCATCATAATTCATATAACATTGCTTATCTAACTGCGTTGAATTCAAATCTGCAATTTCCCCACCGCCATAAACTGCAATAACCTGATGTCCTCCGCATACACCCAATATAGGCATCCCTTTTTCAATGGCAACATGGACTAAAGCGAGTTCTGCTACGGTTCGAGAAAAATCATATGGTTGCCCTTCTTCCCGCTCTTTATTAAATAATTCAGGATCAATCATTGCGTTGTTGCCGGATAACGCCAAACAATCCACGTCTTCGAGTAGTTCAGCTGCCCTGGCTTTAGCATGTGCAAAAAGAAGTTGTCGACCTTGAGGATCTTTATACAGCTCTTGAAATTTCTCTTCAGGGATTTCTTCCAACATCTTTCTGTAATCAGCATCCACAACAGTAGAACCAACATGTTTAAATGCTTTTTTTAGCGAAACAACACTGCTTCCACCCACAATAGGGCTAAAAGTGACCGCGACTTTAGGCATAAACTCTTCCATCAACACAAGAATTACTGACTTGATTATAACCTACCAGTATTAAATAAACCTTAAGTGATTCTCAAAGAGCCATTTAACGCTTCAAGTTAGTTTTGAAGTCAATAGAGCACTATTCTTCTACGTGATTTTTCTCATTTGGGTTACACAGCTGAATGTTAAAAGACACGATAAATCGGGTAGCAAGGCAATTCCTGTCAAAATCAAAAAAAATATAAAAAAATAGACTAACAGACTTGACATCACCTCATGAAAAAGACAAAATCACGCCTCTTGTGGCTATGTAGCTCAGCCGGTTAGAGCGCGGCACTCATAATGCTGAGGTCGGTGGTTCGAGTCCACCTATAGCCACCATTTCCCTCCTTTTTAAAATTCCTTAAGTTAGTTATCAAAAAAGCTATTGTAAGCAATCAAATTTAGTTATTATGTTAATATCCATGACTTTACGGTTTTTAAATGCGCTCTTTAGTAATTTTACTTTTAGCCTTGATGTGGTCTTCTTTGATTCATGCTAATGACGTTAATATTTCGACCATCACTAAGAATGGATCGACCGTTTTTTATCTACAGGCTGGTGCATTTAATTTAAAGAAAGATGCGGAACTGCGGCAACAAGAACTTTCAAAGCTGACAGAACAAAAAGTCGAGATCAAAAACCTTGCCGATAAACATCTGTACCTTGTTCAAATTGGTCCAATAGATGATTACCAGACTGCCAGAGAACTCAAAAACACGTTGTCTCAAAAACCTGACAATCAACAGAATAGTGCGAACTCAAAACAAAACTCATCACTTGAAGTAAGTCAGGTGCCCAAAAATCAAGAGAAATCACAAACACTACCTCCATCCAGTAAATTATGGAATTTAAGAAATGCGGATATACGTGCAGTCATAGCCGAAGTATCACGTGTTACAGGTAAAAACTTTGTAATTGATCCCAGAGTGCAAGGAAAGATATCGATTATCTCATCATCACCACTATCAAATCGTGAATTGTACCAAGTATTTCTCTCAGTGCTGCAGGTTTCAGGATATGCAGCCATCCCTAACGGAGAAATAATTAAAATCATCCCGAATATTGATGCCAAAACCCAATCGCCAGATCTGCTGAATGATATGAGAACCACTCCCAGAGGGGATGACATGATGGTCTCTGTTGTTCCAGTTCATTATGTGCCAGCGGAACAACTTGTCCCTGTATTACGTCCCCTGATGCCCCAATGGAGCAGTGTTTCCGCTTACGCTCCCTCAAACATGCTTATCCTTTCCGGAAGAGCAAATAACATTAAAAGTCTAACGGATATTATCAAACAAGTGGACAGCTCCTCTTCAAACGGCATCGATATGGTGCCTTTAAGACATGCTCTTGCTATGGATGTTGCCAATACACTGAAAGATCTGGTTAAAACACAACCCAGTATAGGCAGCAGAACCCAAATTACCGTTGCTGCTGATGACCGATCTAACTCAATTTTAGTTAGCGGTAATAAAACCGATAGAATCAGATTGCGAATGTTAATATTGAAATTGGATAGAGAAAGCTCAGAAGGAATTAACTCCAATACTCAGGTTGTTTATCTGAATTACCTGAGAGCTGAGGATTTAGTCCCCATACTCGCAGGGATTGCCCAGGCTAATTTTAGCGGCAATGTAGGCACTACTATTGGCACCATTACCCGCCCTGCTTTGGACAGCACCAACCCAGCGTCAAACCTGGTGAGCCTTAGTGGAGCAGATGGTCAAAATTCATCACAACCCATGTCAGCTCAACCCGGACTGAACTCATCCCAGGCAACTGGCAATACCACTTCTGCAAATACCCAAAATGAAGGTTCTACCAAACCAACAGTACAAATTATCGGAGAACCCAATACCAACTCCATAATTATAAATGCCCCTTCTTCTATTATTCGCATATTAAAGAATGTAATTTCCCAGCTGGATATCAAACCTGCCCAGTTATTGATTGAGGCTTTGGTTGCAGAAGTCGATCAAAATGATGTGAATAATTTAGGTATCGAATGGGGTTCTGATTTGCAAACAGGAGATCCTAAAAAATTCAGGCCTGGCTTTGCAATTATTAACAGCAAAACACGAACTGACGATTTTCAAGCTCAAATTTACGCTTTGGCTCGAGAACAAAAAGCAAATATTTTATCAACTCCCTCTGTAGTTGTATTGGATAACCGTCAAGCGAAAATACTCGTAGGTAAGCAGGTATCCGTAGCATCAACCACACAACCGAGTAACGCAGGAGGATCTACTAACGGAGGCACTCCATTCACTACCTTTGATCGGGTAAATGTGGCATTACACCTCTATGTAAGACCACAAATAACGCGTGGTCAGGGAATTCAGATGCAAATTGACCAGGGTAATGACACCTTAGATCCTGCCAGTACTACAGAAAGTACGCTTAACCCTACATTCAAAATCAGCAGCATTGTGACCTCCGTACACGTTGAAAGTGGTGATATTGTTGTATTAGGCGGTTTAACTCAAGACAGTTTAGGAAATGACAATAACCGCATCCCCATCCTTGGCGACATACCGGGATTAGGTAAACTATTTCAACACAACATCCGAAATAGAGACAAACGAGTTCTGATGGTCTTTATCAAACCAATTATACTTCGTAATGAACGAGATAATTTAGAAGTAACAGGTGCAAAATATAATGATGTACGCCAATACCAATTAGACTGGATACGTTCGCAGGAAGAATATGAACAAGTCAATAACCAGACTTTATTACCCCCGTTAACGCAAGGAAGTTTGCCCGTACCCTTTAGTGGTCCGCCTAAAAATTTATCACAAATGACCAAGTAAACTATGGACAAAGACGAAAAATCACTAAATCTTCCCTATAGTTTTGCTAAAAACAACGGTGTGGTTGTAGGCGAAATTAAAAATGGAGCTGCAATAGTATATCACTTGCCCACTACGTCGTTACAGGCTCTGGTTGAAGTAAAACGAATACTCCAATGTGAGCTGGATTTAAAACCAATAGATGAATCTGCTTTTCAACAGCATCTGGCTCATATATACCAATCCAAATCATCCATACTGGATGCTGCAGAAGGGATGGAAGATGATATGGATCTCTCCATGCTGGCCAGTCAGCTGCCAGTGAGTGAGGACTTGTTAGAAAACCAGGATGATGCCCCAATTATCCGTTTGCTTAACGCTTTGTTTACCCAGGCTATTAAACAAAAAGCATCCGATATCCACATCGAAACTTATGAAGATAGAGTCCTCGTACGTAATCGAATTGATGGTGTGCTGCAAGAAGTTCTGGAAATACAACGTGCTATTGCACCTTTGGTTATTTCACGGGTAAAAGTTATGGCAAAACTGGATATTGCTGAAAAGCGTATTCCCCAAGATGGCCGTATTTCCCTTCGAATTGGAGGTCACAACATCGATGTCAGGGTTTCCACCCTCCCCTCAAACCATGGTGAACGAGTGGTTCTGAGAATACTGGACAAACAAGCCGCACAGTTGGATTTAAACTTGTTAGGAATGCCCAAATCAACACTGCTCGCTATGAGAAAAATGATTGCTGAACCACACGGCATCATTTTAGTTACTGGCCCAACCGGTTCGGGTAAAACAACTTCTTTATACGCCATGCTTACTGAACTGAATCAGGTCACTCGAAATATTCTTACAATTGAAGATCCAATAGAATATGATTTGGCTGGCATCGGACAGACTCAGGTAAATACTAAAGTACAAATGACTTTTGCTAAAGGTTTAAGAGCAATACTACGACAAGATCCCGATGTTGTAATGATTGGGGAAATTCGGGATCTGGAAACAGCAGAAATTGCTGTTCAGGCAAGCCTGACTGGGCATCTGGTATTATCAACTTTGCATACCAACAGTGCTTTGGGAGCATTGACCCGTCTTAGGGATATGGGCGTCGAGTCATTTTTAATGTCCTCCAGTATCGTCGGCTTGATTGCTCAACGACTTGTAAGAAAGCTCTGCTCTCACTGTAAAACACCTCATCAATTACGCGATGATGAGAAAGAATTGATGGGCCTTGCTCCAGATGCAGATGTTTCTCAGGTTTATGAACCTAAGGGATGTGATTTATGCAATAACCTGGGATATAGAGGCAGAACAGGTATTTATGAGTTAATAACCATTGATGAAACTTTGAGAGGGATGATTCATCGCCATGAAAACATGCAAACATTGGAAAGTTATCTAAGACCCACAACTCCAAGTATTCGAGATGATGGTTTTAAACGTGTTCTCTGTGGTGATACGTCACTGGCAGAAATCCTTCGTGTTACCAGTCAAAATTAAACAAGTTCTTGATTTAATTTACAATTAATTTAATTTTTTTCATTAAAAAATGTTCCTGTCGCATTATTTCACTTTATACTGATAATGGTGTAAGTAGTTTTATTCTTTATTATTTATAGAACAGGGCTGCTAAATCTATAAAGCAGTCCACCCCAAAACAATACATTAAGATCTGAAGGAACAAAATGAGATATATTACGACACATTGCACAATCGACAATATTGACAACATTGAGATCAAGGCGCACAATATTGCTTCAATATTTAAGAGAGTACACCATGGCTAACTCCTATTTGCAAATCTGGTTACAAAGACAAATTGCTGCAAGTACGTTTCCAGCAGATCGAGAGGACTGGTATATAAGTAAAGGTTATGGGTCTTCTGTCTCAACCTTGGCTGAGCGATTCATACTCTTTGAACAATCACTGCATCAGGAAGACTCCCCATATTATGAAACATTCCAGGGGATTGCTATTGAACGTCATGAATTAGAAGTCACTCTGGCAAACCAAACGGCGTGTCGAACTGAAGTGATCTCCTTCCATAACCAACACAGCGATTTCATGTCAATAAACAGTGGCGCGGGCAAACACATCCTGTATTTCACTGGGATTGCTTCTTTATACCAAAATTGTTTTGGAGATATCACTGAAGCGGTGCGCACAACAGAAGCCAGTTATTATGCTTTTGAGTATCCCGGAATGAGATATCTGGGTGGAGAAGTTCTGGAAGTGAATGATTTGGTTAATACTGGAATTGCAGTGACCAATGACCTGCTTAGAAAAGGAATATCTATTGACGACATACTTTTTCAAGGAGATTCCTTCGGCGCAGCTATTGCCAAAAAAGTAAGCGATCAATTTAAACAGCAAGCAGGAGTTGAAATACGGTGTATAATGAACAACACCTTTTCAACATTTCAGGCAGCGGTACAAAATGTACTAAACCAAACTGCCTGGCAAAAACCATTGAAACCTGCAGTGAGACCCGCACTTCGATACCTTGGCTGGGATATTCGCCCAGGAGATCTTTATGGCAAAGATACTCCCTACCAGATTCATGTAAACCACGTTGGAGATCTGACTCTTGGGCACGCGACTCTGGCTGAATTAGTTGAATCCAATTCTCAAGTCCAGAATTTTGTCGATCCCTGCCCTGAAGATTATCGCGAGATAAGAGACTCCTATAATAATTTGCACTGGGCTTCATTGAGTGCGTATGGAGAACAATATCTGGCTACGAAATACGGTAGAAATTGTGATGGACTGGTCGATGCGCATTTGGCAGATTTGACTCTTCTCGTCTATGAAAATGGACAAGGGGTATATAGTACGCTAGTTTGTAAATATCTGAGTGACAGCAATAAATACGTTATGGAACATCCTCAATCGCTGTCGCTGGAACAATTACCGCAACCTCTTCAGTCAGAAACAGTTTCACTATGTAAATTGATGCTGCCGACTCTCCCGTCGCTGCCTTCAATGCCCAATCTGTTCCGATTCTTCAAACGCCCAGATAGTGATGAGAGTGAAGAGTTATTACCTCGTACTCAATTAAAGAGAAACGAGCCAAGATAAACAGAACACTGGATTGGTCCATTTGAATTATTTGTCCGATGGGCCATTACTGCACAGGATGTTTTATAGAATACAGGAACAAAATTCATTTTGCCCTGAACAATCGATCCACTTGATTCATTTGATTAAAATATTTTTTTCGCACCTCAATCTGACTAACCAAACTCAATGCTTCTACCATGAGTTACTTCATAGAGAACGGAATTAACTTTAAATTGACCATCAGAATTAAAACCATTAGCCAGAGTCATATACAATAAATCATCCATAGTAAAGACATGTGCACTGACTCCACCATAAGTAGGAATAGTCTGTTTTATGCTGAATGTCCCATCGTTCCATTCATATAATTGGGACTGCACATCAGTGTTATATTTTAGACCCCGAGCTATTCTATAATTTACTCTCATGAGGTAATGATGATCATTTAAGACAAAATAGGCAAAATTACGGCCTCCTGGCCCTTGTAAGTCCTGGAATCGAATAAATTGTTTCCCATTCCACTGATAAATCAATGAATCAGTTTTTATATTGGCATAAGCAAGATAATGCTTGTCTTTTATACTAAAAAACTCAAAAGCACGAGCTCCAGTTCCCTTGAACTGCTGATGAGTTATAAATTGTGATCCATCCCAACGATATAAAACGGCACCATTGACATGGTCAGCAAAAGCAAGATATGGGATTTTGTCTATGTTAAAAAATTTAAAGGATTCGCCTCGTACTGAAGGAATCGTTTGAAATGGACGAAACTGCTTCCCATCCCACTCATAGATTATTGAAGGCGTTTTGTTCGCGGTTGACTTATCATCCGCATGAACACTACTGTTGGCAAATGCCAGAAAATGACGTTTACCTATAGCAAAATAATAGGACTGTCTGGCCCCATAAGTTAAAAACTGCTGGACTGGATAGAAATAATGCCCATCCCAACGATACAACATTGAATAAGTTAAATGATTCAAAGGCGGTTTAGGTCCTGAATTCAAACTGGCAACTGAAATGTATGAATCTTCCCCCATACTAAAAAAAGTAACGCCCGCATTACCGTGACTGGGTATGCGTTGATATTCACTAAATTGTTCGCCTTGCTTTTTATAAATGATGACATCAACATCTGCATTTCCACTATCAAGTGTTGATGGTGTGCCGGGTATATCTTGCGCCAGCTGCGCAGCAGCAATGTAATACTCGCCATGAAGGTTAAAGGGTGTAAGTTCTCTGGCACCAGTAGTATTAAAATACTGTACTGGATTTAATAATTGTTCCGATAATCCGGGGATCGAGAAGCTGAGCATGAAGAAATAAGCCAATTTTCTTACTGAATACATATATCTTCCCTAATCCTGTTCTTAATAAATCTTTACAGTTTAACAATATAAATTATATTGACCCAATCATCTTAATTTCGCGATACTTTAAAAATCAATACATCATAAATGGACTTAAATGAAAAATAATAACCCAGCACTTATCTTAATATTCTTTTGTTTATCATTAGTTACCCCAATTAATTTCGCTGCTGAAACTACAACTTATACTACCCCGATTCAATTCATGAATCTATATTTTGATTTTACAGGCTCTGGCGAAGTTGATTTTCCCAAAAATAAACTGACTATTGGAGACTATTTAATTCAGTCTGAAAAAGCAAAGAATCAAAATACACCTTATAATGGTCCCTTGGTGATGTTTCTGGATTCTTCCATCTATATATACGATCAAAATAGAAAACTACTGTATTCCAAATTATTACGTACTAACAGGTCTTCTGGCTTTTTTGAAATGACGGCTGTATCTCACATTGGTCCGGCTCTCTCCTACCTCGCCAAAATAAAAGAAAATGGCGATCCTTCCTGGAAGCCTGCTATGGCGGGACTTTTAGAGGATATCAAACAGGTCAGAACCTTAAATGCACAGACTACTGACAACTGGCTGGATAAAGCCAATATTAAATCCTGGCAACCTCATAAACAACAAATCCAGGCCATGATAGATTATGCTATGTCTATGTCAGGAAATTACATCGTTTCGGTGCAAAATGGAGCCCCATTTGATTTGAACTCGCTACAACAGAATTTTTTAAATGGTAATAAGGACTACCCCATTCCCTATAATTCCGTCATGATTGCGACTTTTATGTTAACCGCCATACAAAGTATGACTGAAGTTCATGATGGTTTGGTTAATTTACATCTGGACTGGCCACACGCTATGGTTATTGTTCGCAATGTGGCGGGATCAAATGTTTCATCCGGTCTCACAACGGGAACTAACTGGATGGTTCCCTTTGTCAATGCACTATCCAATAATCAAATTCCTGCTGATAGAATCCTCATTGCTCCATATGCCCAAATCAAAGATGATACTGGAGAGGATCCCCTACCTGTAGCTTCATACCAATATTATACTGAAGCAGTTTGGGGAAGTATTTATAATCGAAGTAAAATTGCTCAATCCGTTTTTACGCAATTGGAGACTATTTACATGCCGGGACGACCAGCGATACCTGGAGATTATAATTACAGCAAAGCATCGGATATAACCGATTTTATGGTTCGTCTGAAATACTCTCTGCTTGATCCACGAGAAATGCTCTCTAATACCGTAGGATTCTGGATGGCTGGAGAAATGCAAAATAAAAACTGGGATAGTTCTAAAATTGAGATACCAGGATTAACTACAGGCTTCCCTACTGGAATAACTGAATACCCCAAACAAAACCCCGATATTTCCAATCAGGCAAAAGCAGCGGTATTAAATCAGGACATTAACTGGCATTTGTAGTCAACGATCCTCAAAATGCTTTATGTCCAAAAAGAGCTGAATAGTACGTTACCATTTAGCTCTTTCACATAGAAACAGTAGTTCCAACGTCAATCCTCCTGTCAGTATTGACTGTTCATAACAACAGTCGATACAAGGCCGCTTTAAAAGCCTAAATAAGCAGCTAAAGGATCGGGTTCAGCATAATATACATGAAGTGTATTTGAAGCGGCTTCCTTTACAACAGGCTCTAATAGATTTGCCAATGCATTAATCGACTCTATAATTTCAGGTATACCAGGTCTTAAAGCCCTATTGTAACGGTACATTTTTTCAAAAATGCCCATCAATTGATCATAACATTGGGGCTTAACGGGTATTTCACTCCATAAGAACATCAAAATCATACCAAGAGCATAAATATCTGTCTCTTCATTTTTTACTCGCGTTTCACTATAACACTCCGGTGCAGCATAAGGTGGTGAACCTCTGCAATCCATTGGCTTATCATTAATTTTCGATATAAAACCAAAATCAATGATATACACTGCAAACCCGTCCCCATTTTGATACACCAAAATGTTTTCAGGCTTAAGATCTCGATGAATCCATCCTTTATCATGTATTTGTACTTTTAGGGCTTTGACCAGTTCTACCGTCAAATCATAACGTTGCTGGATGGTCAATCGATTATCCATAATCAGACTGTATAGTTGCACACCGGGTAACTCTTTCATAATAATATAAGTTTTATCCTGATCTACAACCAAGGGTTTGCAATGGAAGATATCACTCTGCGCCATAGCAGTTGCTTCCGTAATAATCTGATTCAAATGAGATTCACCTTGATGAACAATATCCTGCACTTTTACCAATCGAACTCTGTTTGGTTTCCGCTCTTTTACATGCAGTTCTCCGTTTTCATTAATAGATAGAGTATATCGACAACGGTAAAATGTTCCGAAACTTCCCGCACCAAAGACTTCATTATCAACTACTTCATAACGGAGTCTTAAGCATGCAATCCCATTTCGCTCTTTTCCAGAGCTAAAATGTTTGATTATCCTAAAATTAAGATTTAAATCTGCGTGTACCCCAACACCCCAAACTTGAGTTGTTCGATCGTGTTTCAAGAGTTGAGTTAAAGCAATTCTTGTTGTTTCATCAAGAGTTCCTAAATCAGCAATATCTACCATGTTCAATGACCCGATACTAATCCATAGAACATAAATCATACTTTTTTAAATGCATAAGCACAAATAGAGTTAATTTAAATTAATTTCTCCTGATGTTAAGGTCAATTGTTTACTTATTCAGATCTTTTTAAACAGATTAGAGATTAAGCTTATATGCATGCAGGTGGAATTAGCTGATCTCATGAACTAAAATTTAAAAATTACAGGTAAATCTGATACACCTGGAACTGGAGACAGCCATGAGCGGTACACATCAAGATATCTCATTGGGTTTTTCTCATAGGCGCTTTGCAGGAGGGGCTCATATGTGTATGCTTTATCGTGATGAGACTGAGCGTCGTGGTGTGATTTCCAAATACATCGAATCCGGTTTACTCAATGATGAAAAAATTGGATATTTTGTTGATACAATGAAACCTGAAGAAGTAAAAAGCTGGTTAGCAGAACTAGGCGTTGAGGTACCGGAAGGAAAACAAATCACCATTTCACCCGCTTCTTCTACTTACTGCCCACATAATATATTTGTTCCCGAAGTGATGCTCGAAAATCTGCGCAGATATCATGAGCAATCAATTGCCGAGGGATTTTCTGGTGCACGTCTATCTGGTGAAATGACCTGGTCTCTTAGAAATATACCCGGTTCCGAAAGACTGATTGAATACGAAGCATTGATTAATACAATACTGAAAACCCACCCTATTGCTGCTTTATGTCAATATGACGCAACCAAATTTGATGGTGGATTACTTTTTGATATTTTGCAAGTACACCCATTAATGGTAGTTCACGGACAAATTGTGGAAAATCCCGCTTATATTAGACCAGAGGAATTTTTAAAAGAATATCATAATAGAGCCTAAACATGCATTCCTCGTCTAATAGTACAGATGAAGCCCTGATAATGCGTTTATACGCTGCTCATAGTGCACTCTTTGCTTTTAATACAATAGAGGGAATCATGAGTTTTCTTGAACGAGTAATTAATAACATACCCGGTGTTGATCAAGATGAGATTTTTCTCATTGATCCAGCGAAGAAAATGGACGTTCTATTTAACTCACGATTTATAGGCCAATTTACTCTAAAAGCAGGGACATTCACCCGTGAGTTTTTTTTTCAGATATGCCAATCTCTGGAGAAAAAAAATATTTTAGTATACCCGGTTAAAACGGCTGATATTTTTTTTGGCTTTATTGCCATTAAGGCAAAAAATTTTAAACAATTCCACATCTATGATCCAGTACTTAATAGTTTTGCGGTTTCTGTATCAATTATTTTAGACAATAATTATCAAAAGAATCTTCTTGAAATCAGCAATAATGAATTGATGATGCATAGACATCACCTTACAAAATTGGTTGAATCACAGACGGCTTCTTTAAATAATGCAAATATACAGCTGGCCAATATTTTAGATAAAACCGTTGAAGCGATTGCATTGATTACTGAACAACGTGATCCCTATACAGCAGGACATCAATTCAGAGTAGCCAAATTAGCAGAGGCGATGGCAACAAAGTTAGGATTAACTGCACATGAGATACATAATGTCTATTTGGGTGCCTTGATTCATGATATAGGTAAAATTCGTGTTCCAACCGAAATACTCATCTCTCCTGCCAAGTTGACTTCAATCGAATTTGATTTCATTAAAATACATCCCGAGGCCGGGTATAAAATTGCTCAATCGGTTCCATTTAATCAAACCATTTCTGACATCATTCTGCATCATCACGAGCGTCTCGATGGAAGCGGATATCCAGATAAATTGACAGACAAAGAAATCCCGTTTACTACCAAAATTGTGACAGTAGCGGATGTATTTGAAGCAATGAGTTCTCATCGCCCTTACAGACCCAAGAACAGCGTCCTTGAAACATTAGATGAGTTAAAACAGGGAGCAGGAATTCGGTACGATGAAACGGTGGTTAATTGTTGTATTGAGCTTATAACTGAGGATTGTTTTATACTTCCCCTCCAACCCTATCTGGAAAGAAATTAATAATCCTCAAACAATCAACGACTTCTTTAATCGGAGCCGCTTCGCGGAACCTCCCGGATTACGTGCTTCGCACTTCATCCAGGCTACTTTAAATACAGACATTGCTTAGCATGACTCATAGCCGTCAAATCAAAAGTAGCCTGGATGAAGCACAGCGAAATCCGGGAAGCCTATGCGCAGCATAGTACCTTTTTAATCGGAGCCGCTTCGCGGAACCTCCCGGATTACGCGCTTCGCACTTCATCCAGGCTACTTTAAATACAGACATTGCTTAGCATGACTCATAGCCGTCAAATCAAAAGTAGCCTGGATGAAGCACAGCGAAATCCGGAAAGCCTATGCGCAGCATAGTACCTTTTTAATCGGAGCCGCTTCGTGGGACATTCCGGATTATGCGCTTCGCACCCAATCAGAGGTTTTAGTACAAAATTTCCTTTACCTTACAGATATGGGACGAGACTCAATATGAAAGCAACGATGCTATTTATCACGAGATTAACAATTCGTAGAGATTATCTAGTTCCTTTAAGATAATCCTCGCATCGATGATAAGGATCCTGAGCGATTAGTTCTTCTGCTTTTTGTGCAAATACGGAAAAACGCTGCAGTGCCTTTTGACGATTATCCTTAAGAGACCGAGGAAGAGCTTCGCCTGAATACTCCTTTTGCATTGCCGATTTTTCCAGTTTGGAGCTTACCGTATGTGCTCGTATAATGGGATTTGGAAATGAGGAATACACGCCAAGTCCATCAATTGGAACAATTTTACCATCAACTATAGGAGAACTATGCATCCATCCACCATATCCCTCTTCCTGGCTTTTAATCGCTTTAAGTGTGCTTCCAATTTCCTTATATTTGCTAGACAACAAGAGTGATAATGCATCAAGCGATTCCTTTGGAAGTTGATGGTTAATCCATTGCTTCAGGTTTCCAGTACGAATTAGTTCACGTCGATTCTTGGTCGATACAAGTAATGCGGCTCTCTCCTTGACTATAGTGTCAAGACGATTTGCAAGTTCATCTAATTTAACAATCATCATACCTAAAGGATAAATTGCTTGGGCAGCGCTACGATCTTGATAGTTCCAATGATCAGGATTACTCTCTGGAAGATAGGGATATTTTTGTACCGCTTTTGTAATATTAATGGCATAAATTTCATCATGAAGACCATCCAATACTTTTTTTAAATCCAATGTTTGATGAATAATCTCTGCTTTAAATCGCTTTTCAGGGCGTCTCTGCCCAGATGAATCAGCACCTTGAATCAATGAATGAATTTTTTCATGAGACATGATGTGCTCCATAACAAACCAATGTGTTTATTATAGCACACGCCTGCCTGATTAAGTTCTGTCAGATAACCTCTTCAAGGACAATCCTAACTTAACAAGTAGCAAGTAAGTTGGGACGCGCCCCATAGACGTCAGGCTAAGGAATTTCTGTATTAATAGTAGACCGGATGAAGTGCAAAACGCGTAATCCAGAAAGTCCCGCGAAGCGGGCACCGATTAAAAAGGTACTATGCTCCGCATAGGCTTCCCGGATTTCGCTATGCTTCATCCGGGCTACTTTTGATTTTCTCCTTCGCCTGACGGCTATGAGTCGAGACCCAGAATAAGATCCAAATGAAAGCAAAGTTAATCAGTCGGGTCGAGACCCGACCTACTTATTATGGAATTAAAATTTACAACAACAGAGAATTACCTGTTTGTCATGCACTCAGATATTAATCTGAAATTCTCCGCCAGGTAGTTCCTTTTTCCCCGTCTTCCAATTCGATACCCTGAGTTAATAATTCAGCCCGGATCTGATCTGCTCTTGCCCAGTTACGTTCGGCTCGGGCCTGCAATCGTTCAGAAATCAGCTGTTCAATAACTTCTCTATCATCTGACGCAAGACCGGACTGCAAAAATGCAGAAGGTTCTTCCTGTAAGAATCCCAATATTCCAGCCAAATGTTTCAAAGTTGCAACAAGTACAGGCGACGCATTTTTATTGACTTCACGACTCAGCTGAAATAATACCGACAAAGCAATAGGTGTATTGAAATCATCATTCATGGCTTGTGTAAATTGCTCAACCCAATGATTATCCAACTCTTCACCAACTCCTGTAGACGATGATTCTTTTATGGCTTGATACATACGGGTTAACGCTTTTTTCGCATTTAACAGATTTTCTTCAGAATAATTTAAGGGACTGCGATAATGACTGCTCAATAGAAAATAGCGAATGACTTCAGGATGATGATCCTTCAATACATCGGCGATAGTGAAAAAATTACCGGTTGATTTGGCCATTTTCTCATCATTAACCTGCAACATTCCTACATGAAGCCAATAATTTGCGAATGGCTTACCTGATGCTGCCTCGCTTTGCGCAATCTCATTTTCATGATGAGGAAACTGTAAATCCAAACCACCACCATGAATATCAAATTGCTCACCTAACTCATGCATGGCCATAGCGGAACATTCAATATGCCAGCCTGGACGTCCATCCCCCCAGGGTGATGGCCAGCTTGGTTCATTAGGTTTTGCTTTTTTCCATAAAACGAAATCCAGTGGAGAACGTTTTTCTTTAACAATTTCAACACGAGAACCCGATACCAGGCCCTCAATATCTTTATGAGATAATTTACCGTACTCGGGAAAAGACTCCACCTGGTAACACACATCCCCATTATCACTCACATAGGCATTACCTTTATCCAGCAAACGTTCAATTAATCGAATAATGGTATCAACGTGACCTGTTGCTCTGGGTTCTATATCAGGAGGCAATATATTTAAAGACCGAGTGTCTTCGTACATGGCGTCAATATAGTGATCCGTTAATTCTTTAATGGATATACCACGTTCATTTGCCCGAATTATAATTTTATCATCGATATCTGTAATGTTTCGGACATACGTCACATCAAAACCCTGTGAGCGCAAATAACGGACGATGACATCAAAAGAGACCATAGATCGAGCATGGCCTAGATGGCAATGATCATATACAGTGTTTCCACAGACATACATTCCAATTTTACCGGGTTTTAACGGAACAAATGCTTCTTTTGTTCTGGTTAAGGAATTATATAAATGCAACATCTCTGCCCCCTAGCTCACTTTGCCCCAAGTGTCTTTTAAATCAACCACACGATGAAACGCCTGGACCTGTCCATCAACCACTTTATTTACGCAATAATAACCTAATCGCTCAAATTGAAACACTTCGCCTTCAGATTGATTTGCGAGTCCGGGCTCACAAAATGCTTGCTGTGTTTGTAATGAATCATGATTTAAAAACTGAAGAAAATCGTCTTCCCGTGCAGGATTAGCATCATGAAACAACCTATCGTATTGATAAATGGTCACCGGATAAGCATGCGCACAGGATACCCAATGAATTACTCCTTTAACTTTACGATCTTCAGGATTCTTACCCAAAGTATTCGGATCATAGGTACAACGTAATTCTATAATTTCTCCCTGATCATCTCGTATTATCTTCTCGCACTTAATCACATAGGCATGGCGCAAACGGACTTCAGCTCCAGGAGACAGACGAAAATATTTTTTAGGAGGTTCTTCCATGAAATCAGAACGCTCAATATAAACTTCCCTTGAAAAAGGTAAATCTCTGCTTTCTGAATCAGGATCCTGCGGATAAAAATTGGATTTAATGAGTTCCACTTTATCTTCAGGATAATTTTCAATCACAATTTTAATCGGATCCATAACACATAACGCACGCTTCGCAGTTTTATTAAATTCTGCGCGCACACACTCTTCCAATACAGACATATCAATGACTGAATCACTACGTGAAATACCTATAATCTCGCAAAATTGACGTATTGCTGCAGGTGGATAACCTCGTTTACGCATCCCTCTCAAGGTAGGTAACCGTGGATCATCCCAGCCAGAGACTATATTTTTTTCTACCAGTTCACGTAATTTACGCTTGGAAGTCACTGTATGCGATAAATTTAAACGCGCAAACTCAGTCTGAACGGGTCGAGCTGGTAAGGGTAAATTATCAACCAACCAGTCATATAAAGGACGATGATCCTGAAACTCTAAAGTACACAGTGAATGAGTGATTTGTTCCAGAGCATCGGATATTGGATGTGCGTAATCATACATGGGGTAAATACACCATTCATCACCAGTTCGTTGATGAGAAGCATGTCGGATACGATAGAGAACGGGATCACGCATATTCACATTTCCAGATTTCATATCAATCTTGGCTCTTAGAACATGGGTACCGTCTTCGAATTCTCCAGCCTTCATTCGGGTAAACAAATCGAGACTTTCTTCAATTGGCCGGTTTCTGTAGGGACTTTCTCGTCCAGGTTCCTGCAAGGTACCTCTATAAGCACGAATTTCTTCCATACTCAGACTGTCAACATAAGCCATATCTTTTTTAATTAAATAAACAGCCAAATCGTAAAGTTCATGATAATAATCAGAAGAATGGGTCATGTCACACCATTCAAACCCTAACCACCGGACATCATCAATGATTGCATTGACGTATTCCTCTTCTTCTTTAATAGGATTTGTATCATCAAAACGCAGGAAACATTTACCTTTGAATTCTTCGGCCAAACCAAAATTCAAACAAATCGATTTGGCATGTCCAACATGCAAATAGCCGTTAGGCTCAGGAGGAAATCGAGTCACCACTGATTGATGCTTGCCACTCGCCAGGTCATCGGTAATCAATTGTCTTATAAAATGAGCCCTTTTATCTGTTAATTCTGTCATACTTTTTTTCCATTATTATCTATTGCCTGACGCATGGAGCTGATTAAAGTTGCTCCAGCCTGTGCTGCGTTTTTATTTGATTCATATGCTTCCAGAATCGTAGTGATTAGCGCAGCCCCTACAATAACGCCGTCAGCAAAACCTGAAACCTCTGCAGCCATTTCAGGAGTTTTTATCCCAAAGCCTACCATTAAAGGGAGGCCGGTTTGCGCTTTACGTTTTTGATACTCTGCTTTTAAGGAAGACATTTCCAGTGTATCGGAACCCGTTACACCTTTTAAAGAAACATAATACAGATAACCTTTAGCATATTGATTTATCAATTCCATTCGTTCTGCTGAAGTAGTGGGAGAACATAGAAAAATACTGTATAAACCATGTTTTTCCCAAACTCTGGAGATACCCTCACCTTCTTCAGGAGGTAAATCAACCAGAATAGTACCATCTACTCCGGCCTCTACAGCATGTTGTGCAAACAAATCATAACCGTACTGTTCTATAGGATTTAAATACCCCATAATAATGACTGGAGTATCCTTATCGCTTTGTCGAAATACCTTAACCATCTCAAGAACATCGCTACAATGTACTGATTGAGCCAGAGCACGTTCCATTGCATGCTGAATCACAGGTCCTTCAGCCATAGGGTCAGAAAAAGGTATGCCAATTTCTAAAATATCTGCCCCTGCATCTACCAATGCATGCATCAGCTCAACTGTACTATCAGGATGAGGATCCCCTGCTGTAAGGTAGGGACTCAACATTGTTCTGCCGTTGGCTTTCATATTCGCCAGAGTTTTATCAATTCGGTTCATATAGTACCTAAATTAGTATCAAACAAACTTCAATCCAAAATCAGCCGTCCCAACCCTCATGGGTTCAACAAGACCAGGAGTAAAATACAAGCTGTAAATTGTATTCACAAATCCAGTCTATTACTCAGAACGAGATTTTAAGTTCCATTAAACTGTAATTCCATCAATAGATGCCACTGTATGCATGTCTTTATCACCACGTCCTGATAAATTGACTATGATACGTTGGCTTTTAGTCATGGTTTTCGCTAATTTCATTGCATAAGCAAGGGCATGACTGGATTCCAGTGCCGGTATTATCCCTTCAATGCGCGTTAAAGTCCGAAATGCTTCCAGAGCTTCATCATCATTAATTGCAACGTATTTAACCCGTCCGGTATCTTTTAAATAGGCATGCTCAGGACCAACCCCTGGATAATCAAGACCTGCCGAGACAGAATGAGTATCTTTAATTTGCCCATAATCATCACAAAGCAAATAAGTTCTATTACCGTGTAATACACCTGGTTTTCCTTCAATTAAAGAAGCCGAATGTTCTCCCGTTTCCAAACCTTTTCCACCAGCCTCAACACCATAAATGGCCACAGACCCATCATTTAAAAAAGGATAAAATAATCCTATTGCATTAGACCCCCCTCCGACACAGGCAACGAGTGCATCGGGTAATTGCCCTGTTTTTTCAAGACATTGTTCTCGAGCTTCCACACCAATTACGGTCTGAAAATCTCTAACCATTTGAGGATAAGGATGAGGCCCTGCTACAGTTCCAATGATATAAAAAGTATCATCAACATGACTTACCCAATCTCTCATTGCCTCATTTAATGCATCTTTAAGGGTTTTTGATCCAGAGGTCACAGGAACGACTTCGGCGCCCAATAGTTTCATACGATAAACATTACTGGATTGCCGTTTAATATCTTCCGACCCCATATAAACAACACATTCAAATCCAAGCTTTGCAGCTACGGTTGCTGATGCTACGCCGTGTTGTCCCGCTCCTGTTTCCGCAATAATTCGGGTTTTTCCCATACGTTTGGCAAGCAAGGCCTGCCCTACTGTATTATTTATTTTATGAGCGCCAGTATGATTCAGATCTTCTCTTTTAAGATAAATCTGCGCGCCGCCTACCATTTTACTTAAACGATCGGCATGGTAGAGAGGATTGGGACGCCCAACATAATCTCTTAATTCAGAATGCAATTCAGCTAAAAACTCCGGATCATTACGGAATTTGGTATAAGCCTCGTCCAACTGTTTCAGTGCAAACATCAACGTGTCAGCTACAAATATACCGCCATAAGGACCAAAATGCCCTTGTTTATCAGGAAGTTCTTTAGTACTCATTCTTTGCCCCATAATGCCTTCATAAACCGACTCATTTTTTGATAATCTTTTACCCCAGGCGATGCCTCAATTCCGCTACATACATCTACTGCATAAGGCCTATGTAGCTTAATAGCATCCATAATATTCAATTCATTAAGCCCACCTGCCAAAATATAAGGTTTTGTTAGATTATCAGGAATAATATTCCAGTTAAAAGTTAACCCCGTACCGCCTCTACAACTTTGTGTAGCAGTGTCTAAAAGTACAGCGCGAGCACTATGAAATTCATCTGCGACGTGGAGTATGTGACTGGATGATTTCGGGTGTGCTGCTTTTATGTATGGGACTTTAAACTCCTGACAAAACTCAGGAGACTCATCACCATGAAACTGCAATAATGTAACTGGCAGTTCATCAAGTATCTGATGAACAGTGCTCTTGTCCGGATTAACCAACACGGCAACTGCATCGATAAAAGGCGGGAGATTTTTTAATAGGATCCCGGCCTGCTCAATACTGACGTATCGTGAACTCTTGGGATAAAAAATCAATCCAATAGCATCAACTCCCAAGCTGATGGCATGAGCTATATCCTCATTACGTGTCATCCCACACATTTTGACTCGTATACGAGTTTGATTCAATTATTTCTCCCAAAGAAATAAGGGGCCCGGATTATTTTGTAAAACGCCAAATTCTGAAGGATAAGCTACCTGAACCAGATATAAACCATAAGAAGGGGCAGTTTCAGCTCCCAATTTTCGATCTCTGGCATGTAAAACCTCTTCAACCCAAGACACAGGATGTTTATTAGAGCCTACTGAAATCAATACACCTGCTATATTGCGCACCATATGGTGTAAAAAAGCATTTGCAGTAATATCAATTATGACTAACTCACCTGATCGGCTCACTTGTATCTGGTGTATATTTCGCATCGGTGTTTTAGATTGACATTCTACAGAACGAAAAGAAGTATAATCATTCTCACCTAATAATTTTTGCGCCCCTTCATGCATAAGCCGGTGATCCAGTTGCCTGTATTGCCAAGTGACATTGCTACGTAATAAAGCCGGACGTATCGGACCATTATAAATTACATAACGATATCTCCTGCTGGTAGCGGAGTAACGAGCATGAAAAGTGTCTTTCATCTCCTTTCCCCATTTAACACAGATGTCTTTAGGCAAAAAAGAGTTCGCGCCATGAATCCAGGCACGTATAGTACGCTCCTTTTCACAATCAAAATGGATAACCTGATTTGTCGCATGAACACCGGTATCTGTTCTACCTGCGCAAACAACAGAGATAGTACTATCTGCAACCTTTGACAAAGCATGCTCAACGGACTGTTGAACAGTATGCAAGCCTGTCTGTGCTTGCCAACCATGATATTGGCTTCCATCGTATTCGACCACTAAGGCAATACGCATTCAATTTTCCTGATAAAAAGGGTCAATTTATATTACCCCATTTATTTTGTCTATATCTAGATGATGGTTTATGTCAGATTCTGGGAATACAGTTTTTATTTTTTATGAATTATACAAAAACCGATGATATTTAGTTTAAAATTTAATCATTTAACATGGGCGCATTTCGCATAGACTCAATTAGTCTTGATGAGCTTTAAAAGGCTACTTTCATCTCATCTGCCTTTTATTTGTTCCAACAAGCCCTTAGCCTCTGCTTTTTGTTGTTCACTACCGTACTCCAGTACTTCCTCCAGAGAATGTCTGGCAGATTCAAAATCATCCATTCCAATATAGGTTTTTGCAAGATCCAACAAGGTGTTGAGTGCCTTGGTGCTTTTTAATGGATTAGCAGACTCATTATTTATTTCGGATTCTGGAGTGATGGATGATTCATCAGTTAAAGGACTATCATCCGAGTTTATTTTTTCCTGTGATGGATCTACAAAAAAATCGGTAATTGATTTATCCAAGTCGACATCAGGAGTTTTAGTAACCGATGCATCCACTGGAGTATCGACGGTATCAATCTGATGGGGGCTCACTTGAGTACTGAATGAGTCTGTCAGGTGCTCTCCTTCACCTTTATCCTCATCAACTGGCTTATCACCACGATCACTCACTGGCCTGTCTGATAAAGACGAAACAAAATCCAAAGACATGTCTTTATCTGGATCTTCATAAGCTTTATCTTCAGTAGATGGTTTCGTCGATTGTTCCTTCAGAACCTCATGCAATCCTGCCTCAAACTCCAACACATCGTGTTCTGGCATTTCTTCATCACTGGCTGAATCAGTTTGTATTTCATGAACAGGTTCATCGGGTTGTTTCTCATTCTGTGTGGGATGAACCTCAATAAGAGAACGCTCCGGTTGCTCTGCATTCGACTGTTCTGGAGTAACAGATTCTTCAGGTCTAGTTTTAACAACGCCTTCGTAAGATTCAATTACGCTATTGTGTTCTTCCTTATGAGATTCGTCCTTTGATGCCAGTTCAATTATCGGTTCATTCAATGTCTCTTTCTTTTTTCTGCCTGGACGTTTTTTAATTACTTTTTCCGGAGAAACCTCGGTTTCAGGCGTCGCTTCATGTTCAATCCCTGACACATTTTGCTCAGTTTCCGGCTCTTTTTTCACTTCAGTCAAAATCTCTTTATTGTCATTATCCACCACTTCCGCTTTTGTTTGTTCTCCCTGAGAATCAGCGGGAACAGCTTCAGGATTGGATTGAGACTCAGTGATCGACTCTTCAACTATTAATGGCACAGGCTTGACCAAAGGAGTAAATGGCTTAGGCTCAATTGGAGTATCGGTTAAATAGGGAGATTCCTCGCTTTCTTGTTTTCGAAGTATGAAATACCAATAAGCAAATCCACCACCGCCTGCGGCTACAAGCAATAATAAAAAGAATGGCCAATAACTGGTGGTTGAATTACTGGAATTTGAAGAACTTGCTTGAGCAGCCACTGCAACTCTTTGTTTCATCATCACTTTCATTTGAGCCTGCAATTGCTCCAATTCTTTGTCGCGCTTATCTAATTGTTGTTGTAATTTCTTATTTTGATCCTGCATTAAATGTAATTGTTCCATCAGTAACGCATTAGATTCTCTGACTGATTCAACCGCGGCGGTTGTAATGGATAACTCAGCTCGGGTTGTTGCATCCCGATCACTATTCTGAGGGGAATTATTATTGGGCATGGATTGCTGTTGATTGGTATTCATTACAGGAAGCGCTGTATTAACTGGAATCAGCTGTGAAGCAGATCCTTGGGTTGGTTCAGCCTGTATTATCATCTTGGGAATAGTCGGAATCTGCGAGTTATTCACAGGAGGACTGGAAGTTAGTGTTGTTCCATTCATATAAGGTGGCGATAAAACATGATTTACAGGCGTTTTCTCATTCCACGCCTTATCGTGCGCCATGACCTCTTCCGTGGCCAGATCCGCAGGTACCTGCATAATTTCTTCAGTACCAGGGATTATCAAACGTACCCCTACTTTTAAACCATTTAAATTACCCTCTATAAATGCATCAGGGTTTGCTCCCACAATAGCAAGAACAACTTGGGGTAGAATGATCTCTGAAGTTTTGTATCTTAATGCAATTTGCCACACATTTTCATTTGTAATTGTGGGCCCGTAAGTCGCTTTTTTCTTACTGTCATTTAAATTCAACGGATTATGTTCAACTTTAGTGCTTACTGCTTTATTAATAACGCCAGGCTCATAAGTATGTTTTTGTACCGTTTTATAATGTGTTGGACTACTTTGTGCGGTAGTGGAGACCAATTGATACCCCGGAGGGTCTAACAATACCGTATAGGCTTTATATAACTGCCCTTGCGGCCAGGTTAAATCAACAACCAATTCGATATAAGGTTCTGTCATTCGTTCCTGGGATTGAACCAGGATGATGTATTTACCTTGCGCGTTTTTTTCAATTCTAAAGCTGAGTAAAGATAATATAGCGGTACGCTCAATTCCAACTTCATCAAAATTTTCAGGATCAGCCAACCCAACCCTGATTCCAGGCAAGGGCGTTGATCCAACATCAATTAATTCTATTTCCGCAGAAAAGGGTTGATCAAGAGCTGACTTTACTGTCATGTTTCCCAAACCTATAGCATGAAGAGACATAGGTAGAGTTAACGCGAATATAGCCGCATGCAGAACAGTTTTTTTCAATCAGAGCTCCATGCACACTGTGATAGATAGATATTTTTATTCATAAAAATTAACACTATATGCCGGTCTATTCAAGAAAACATCATAATATTCTAAAAGAAATATCAACTATTGTTTAATTACAATGCAATAAATTACTTATTAATTCACTCGTTACTATTTCCAAATCGACGCTCTTCTTACAAAAAAGTGATTTCAAATGAATGGATTATTTCAAGAAAATGACAATTGAATCAGTTACATTCCTCTGCCAAGTAGTTGTTTAGGATCTCTTAATGTTTATTTAATAAACAATATATATAATAAATATATACAAATAGTCATTCCGAGAAGGTATTTTATGGTTAAAATATACCTACTAACAGCCCCCTTTGATGAAGAGGCAAAAACTGGTGATGGACAATATGCAGCCTCTTTAACATCCGGTTTTGCACAAAATTACGAGACCATACAATGTACTTGGTTAAAAAAGAATAATGGTCATTATACAATTCCACTTCCAGCTGAATCTACATCAGTTCCTCATGAAACCATCCCAAGTGCCGAGGTTTTGCAGCCAGTCGCTAATAAAAGAACTACGATTAGTGGTTATAAATTAGATACTCCCCTGTCATCAACAGTCGAAGTAGAAGAAGTTAATAAACAAACCGTTAGCCCTAAAACGCCCAAAGTTATTATAAGACATGATGATACCCTGCATTCACTTACCATTATGGACATATATTCTACAAAGCCCATCCAATTAAATCGAGGCAAAGTTCACGAACTATTGACTAAATTAGATGATAAGCTCAGAACGATAACTATGGCTACTCGAAATAATGAGCATGAGCTGAGCAAATTAAAAAGTCAAAAATCAAAAAAAAATTATCTGGTAAAATTATATAAGCAAAATCGAGAAGAAATTCAGCAGTACTGTAGTATTAATGAATACATTGAAGCACATTTTGAACCTGTAACATTTGAATCAAGATATCTAAAGGCTTACACAACCCTTGTAGCATTATATGGACATTTTGATAACCAGACTAATTTAAAAGAGCTAGAAAAACTAACCGATTTTCTAACTGGAATTAAAGATTATCCCTATGATTTTCATAGTAATAATCTACCCTATGATTTAGAAAACGATACGAAATTTAGAAGTCTTTATGATTTGGATCTGTTAAAGGAATCAATCGATACGATCATCCTTAACTTGAAATCTTTAAGTATTCGTCACTCTGTAGCAGCACGTTACCCGCATGGTTTCAGCCTGTTTCAAGATCCCAACGTTGAGTACGCCGATAAAGTAAGCTGGGTTAATGCGGTTTTCCTCGATGAATATAGCTTAACCCACGACCAAGTTCAATTTTCTAATGCCTTGTTAAATCCTTCATCATTGGGCCTGGATCTTGCAAATCCAGCTGTTGTTGAGGAAGCGATAGAAACATATACAAACATTAGCAATAAACTACATCATACCCAAAATATTTTGTTAAACAAAAAAGAAAGAACTCAACTGATTTCAGATCTGCAAACACTGATGTTACAGAAAAATGAACCGTACTTCACATCAAATACAAGACTTAATGGTTTTTATGGTAAAAGACCATTTAGCGCAGCTGAAGGATTTCACCTGGCTTATCAAGCCAATCAACGTGATCCGCTGAAACATCATGTGATTCTTGACATCATCAATAGCATGCAACCTGTTGATGATAATACCTATCTTGATATCCATATACGCCCACCGGATTGTGGTGTATTTATATCACCTAGAGATATTAGGACATTCCAGGAGGCCGGTATTAAAGTCAATATCACGATCCATGAGTACAAACAAAATTATACTCGGCGTTATTTACAACAATATACCCACGACTTAATGCGCCAGGCAGATACTGTTCAATTCTTTAATGAAATGGATAGAGACAATGCAATTATTGCTGCCACCTACGGTGACTGTGATAAACGCAACACAACTGAACCTACAGGCGTTGCTAAAAAAGCAAGAGAGGTTGGTGCGGATTACCAGTTAGAAAAATTCCCTGTAGAGCCCTATGATCTGGCAAGAAAATCAGGATTAACAGTTGCGTCACAACAGCTAAGTACTCGTCCGTCACATCCTAGTGATGTCATAGAAAGAGCACCTAATATTTTGTCTTTTGGCACCATACGACCCGGCAAGGGTTTTGAAGAAGCTTTAAATCTTGCACGATTAGTTAAAGCGGATGCACAAACTATTCAGACAAGAATTAATGCAACACCAATCGTTAAACTTGCAGGTGATCCCCAGGATAAAGAACTAATGCAGCAAATCGTTGAAGAACGATTTGGCGCAGGTGTGGTTGCAGCCTATCAGCACACTCATCAATACAATAATGATTTTAGTAACGGTCAGCGCAGAGATTATTGGAAAGGTCTGGTCAATGAATTAAATAATCTAGTGGCCCAGGGAATGGCTGATCTTAATAATCCCTATATCGAAATACATCCTTGGTGTGAGCATCACGAATTACTGGCACTAAAAGAAAGCTGTAAATATGTTTGCCGCATGGATGATATGGGAATGAGAAACAATGGTTCAGCAATTATCAGTGTTTTAGACGTTGGTATCGTTTATACAAAATTTGGCTCTGTTACTGATCCAATTTATACTAAAGATGGCCAATATGGTAAAGCAGTTGATATTGGTGAATATCGGTATGGTAAATATAGTTTATTAAAGCGTGAAGAAGAATATAAAGCACAGCATGGTCCAGGAGCACTATTACCCAGGTGGCTTCGTAAAAATCCAGACTCTGATTATAAGCGTAAACCAGAGTCCAGAGATCCAAAAGAAATTCTAGACTCTATAATTGCAAGAGAAGTAAATCAATTAAATACTGAGCCGAAACTATCTGAAAATTACCAAACTGTGGTAGAAGCTCAAAAATTATTAAAAGAACGATTTACACTAAAAAATGCAGTAGATCATCTATTACAAAACATTGGACTCGGTCATTTAATTATTAGAAAAGTGCCTGAGGACTTATTTGATGAAGTTGATCCCGTACTTGCTCTGAGCGAGGAATTTTCACAACTCGCTGATATAACCCCTCCTCGGCTTCATTTATCACGTTCATGTCACAGTTTGGGATTTTTTAGTCCAAGTTGCGCTTTAGAAAGTAGGGTTCTGCCACATAAATTATCACGATCGCAAGGCGATGAAATTCAGATGGATTCAAGTCAAAGTTTCAGAGCCTCGCAAAATTAGCCCTGTCATCTCTCTTAAAAGTTCATTATAACCAGTTAAAAGAGTTGACAGGATTATTTAGACACCACCCTCTTATTGCTTCCCGAGTTCATATTTATTGTGAAGATTGATTGAGCTTGAAACATGGAAAATTAAAGTGATGATTCAGTTAGAAAGACACTGTCTTTTGTATTGTTAAGAACAGTAATCATTGACCAATATCATGCAAAGCTGTAATTCCCATCATACTGATCTTGAGCTCGATGCTGCTCTCATGTAAGGCTGATCATCGCACTGAAGCCTAAGGTTCTGCTCCTGTTGCATTTCAGAACTGAACTTCTTCAAAGCGTCCATTTCCATAACATGTCGAACAGTATAAGGTAATGCATCTAAACCGCGTTGAAGACAATTCTCTTTTATTTCATTTATTGTAGATAATCCATAGGCATTACTCATTTTTAATCCCTGCCCAAAGTAAGCATTGTGAATGAGCCTTTCGGAAGACTCTTCAAATAATCCGGCTAAATGAATCAATTCCCAGCATCTTCTATAACAGTCAATTGTTTTATTTTCCATATTAAGATTCTGATAAAAACCAGCGAGATAAAAATAAGTATTTGCAAGCAACAAACAACCAGGGGTTTTAAATTTTAGTAATTTGGAATACAAGGCATCTACGTTACTGTATAGGTTATCGATTTGTTTCTGTTCAGTACTCTCCTTGCAACCAATAATCAAAGTGGTTAAAATCTGTTGGATGGCATGAAAAGAATCAAATTTAAAAGCTGAAAGTGAAAGATATTCTTCATAGTTACTTTCTGATGTTCCTTTTTCCTTCCTGGCAGCTAAATACAATGTATAGCCACAATAAAAATCAGCTCTGGATTTAGGAAATGGATCTCGAAATTGAAAACATGTATCTCTTTGCAATCGTATCTTGTTGAATTTATTTATCCAGAATACACTTAACTGAGGGCTATCAAGTACTTCTGTATCTCCATCCTGACTCTTGGCTTTGAGCAAAGCCAGCTCCAATGGTGTTAGCTTCTCTAGATCTGAAACAATCTGTTCTAAACTAGCATTTTGCAGATCTACTCTTTTAATTTCAATATGAGAGTAACTCATAGGTTCCCTTAATTTATTATTACAATTGTATCATCATTAGTGATTATTTTACTTCTTATTTGATCATTTTTCAAGCTGATTGATTGATGACGGGTGAGCAAAATAGGAACTATCAACCAAAATCTGTGCTATGCTTTTACAATACCGTCGCAATTCATTTCATACGAACAATCAATCCAACAAGCAGACAAGGAAGTTTCATGCTAAAAACATACAAATATAGTGTTTGGTTCATCGCGGCATTATTTGTAGTTTATTCCTTTTGTCTCAATACAGCATCGGCAGTTTTTGCTGAATCAATACAAACATCACTTCATGCGAATAATATCAGTGTATCGGCTGCATTAAGTGCATTTATTCTCGGGTTTGCCTTCATGCAGATTCCAGCCGGTTATTTACTGGATAAATTCAATGCACGATATATAGTCAGTACCGGCATATTGATTCTGGCAACAGGCAATGTTTTAATTTCATATGCAGACAATCTGACACTATTCACTCTGGCCAACTTCATTCAGGGAATTGGAGCATCCTTTGCATTTATTTCTGCCGCAGTACTCATATCTCAGTGGTTCTCTGAAAAAGAGTTCCCTATATTGTTTGGCTTAATCCAGGGCGTCTCATGTACTTTAGCGGGCATCATTCATTATTGGTTCACATTAGCCTTAGCGACACACAGCTGGAATGACATCTACCGAAGTTTATCACTCTTTGGATTTTCTTTATTTATATTATCCCTGTTATTAATCAAATCCCCCAAAGATTATAAACGAGAACAAGGTTGCTCTTTAAAACAGTCACTAATCACCGTTTTAAAAAACAAACAAATACTTTTGTGTTCAATTGCAGGCGCGACATCCTTCGGAGTGCTTCTGGCCTATGCGGGCCTGTGGTATCTGAAAATTCAGATGTATTACTCTATCGCCAATCTTCAAGCTGTGATGATAAGCGCAATGATTTTTTTTGGTATTGGTGTGGGTACTCCCTTCCTCGGCTGGTTTTCAAATAAAATAAAATCACGGGTTAAGGTAATTCATGTCACCCTGTGTCTGGGTACTATGACACTATTACTTGGGATTTATCTTCCACATTTTAATTTGAATACACTCATCATCATTCAAATCGTTTCATTTTTTATAGGTTTTTTTCTCTCAGGCTCCATGCTGTTTTATACCCTGGTAAGTGAATTTTCAACTAATGCTACGCGAGGAGTTGCTATTAGCGTATTAAATACTGCCGTATTCTTATTTAATACCTTGATGATGTTTCTTCCTTATTTATTTATTACCGCTTTGTCACCAGACTTTTTTACCTATCTCTGGATACTGCCTTTCTTTATTCTGGTTTCGATACTGCTACTTTATTTTATAAATGACAGTTCTCCATCTTAATTCATTGGGAGTTATAGCATGAATGATAAAACAGCATACCGAGGTTCACTGTTCTATTTCAAGGATTCAGCGACTATTGCTAATGTACCCGTCAATAAAGACAAACAAACAGATGAAGATTGTCAGTACGTATACATTGAAGATGGGCTTCTGATTGTAGAATCCGGAAAAATCGTAGAAGCGGGAACTTATAGTGATTTAAAAAATAAGATTAAAGACTTAAAACTGGTCAATTACACCGGTAAATTAATTACCCCTGGATTTATCGACACTCATCAGCATGCATCGCAAAGCGCCATTGTTGCCGCCTATGGAGAGAAACTATTGGAATGGCTGGAGAATTATGTTTTTCCAGCTGAGAGTACATATATTGACGATGAACATGCACGAAATGATTTAAATTTCTTCCTGGATCAACTATTAAAGAACGGCACAACTACAGCCGTATCCTATGGGCCCTTATTTTATAGCGCATCGAATATATTTTTTGAAGAATTAACCAATAGAAATATGCGCTTCATCACCGGCAATATATTAATGGATATTAATTCACCCGACTCTCTAAAGTTGACCGCAGAACAGAATTATGACAATTGCAAACAATTGATCGAAAAATGGCATAATACCAATAGACTCGCCTATTGTATTTCTCCCCGTTTCGCTCTGTCTTGCTCTCAACAAATGCTGGAACTGTGTGGCGCGTTAAAAAAAGAGAATCCGGATTGTTACATTCAGACACACTTAGATGAAAATCTGAAAGAAATTGCTGAAGTAAAAAAATTGTACCCCAAGAGTAAACATTACATGGATGTATACGACCATTTTGGACTGGTCACTGACAGGACTGTATTTGGCCACTGCATCCACACAACACATGAAGAACTTGAGTTATTTAAAAAATCAGGAGCAATAATATCCTGGTGCCCATTAAGTAATAATTTTCTCGGCAGTGGATTATTCAATTTTGGCAGAGCAGTTAAATATACGGACAAAATTACAATGGGAACCGATTGGGGAGCAGGTAATTGTCTCTCCATGTTCGCGGTATTGGATGATGCCTATAAAGTCTCCATGCTTAACAGCGTACAATTACCCAGCATGATCCGATGGTATATGGCAACCTATGGGGCGGCTAAAGCCCTCCAGCTTGATGACAAAATTGGTACGTTTTCTCCAGGTAAAGAGGCGGACTTTATCGTGATCGATGCGGATGCAACTCCTTATTTAAAATACAGGCGTGAAAAAGTGAATGATATTTTTGAATTTCTCTTTATTTTAATGACTTTGGGCTCAGAGGAAAATATAAAGGCAACCTACATCTATGGCAAACCTGCATACATTAATGAACATTAGGACATGTGTATAAATCATCGATGCCCCGAATAAAACTGAATGATTCGCCAAGGGAATACAACAATAAATTAGGACGCCAAAATAGTTATCTCGGAATCGCTGCTTTCCAGCAAGCGATACCGAGTGAATTTTATATATACTTTTATCCGGTTACTCAGGAACAGAACGTTCTTCTTCTAAAAAACGAACCTGGCCGGTTTTAATATCATGCACTCCAGCAACTATCCCTACTTTCTTACTGTTTACCAAATCTCTAAGAATGGGACTTCTAGCCTGAATTTCTCTGACAACATTTAATGCATTTGCCTGAGCAATAGCATCAACTAATTGCGCATCACTACAATTTTTAGTGCCCATAGATTCCATACTGGGTTTCACAACCGGTTGAATTTTATCTAAAACATCAGTTAAATGCCCCAATTTGACGTCTTTACACGCACCGGAAACAGCGCCACAAGACGTATGCGCCAATACGACAATTAAGCGCGAACCAACAACCGCTGAGGCATACTCCATACTGCCCAGTATGTCATCGTTAACCACATTCCCGGCAACACGTAAGGTAAACAAATCAGCTAAACCTTGATCAAAAATTAATTCCGGCACACTACGGGAATCCATGCAATTGAGCACTACTGCAAAAGGAAACTGACCATAGGAAGAGATCTTGGCCTGTTTTAAATAATCACGAGAAATTTGTTTATTTGCAAGAAATCGCTGATTCCCTTCTTTCAATCTTAATAAAGCCTGCTTAGGGGACATTTGCTGTTGCTTTTCCTGACTTATGGTTTTACCCAGAGGAGCTGTTTCACTAGATGAAGCGTGGGCCAGATCATTGGAAATCCAGATGACACTGCAAGCCAGGACCATTATTTTTAATACGATATGATACATTAATAAACTCCCTTTCAATAATTTATATTTTAACCAAATTTATCATAACGTTAACTTACCTATATTTGCAAAGATCGATTACACAAGATTCCTTCATCTATAATGAATAAAGAAGCCTTATTTACTTGCAAGGTACTCTCCAGCTATTGTCCCTGTTTACTTTTAAAGTTACAGTCATGATCCAAATTAAATAGTGGAGCATTCATGTTAAGGAAAACCCAACTACTAGGCACAGGACTGATTATTTTAGCAGCCTCATCAGCAAACTCAGGATTTTATACCGGAATTGGGATGGGATCAGATTCAGTTGATTTCGCAATGAGATCCCGGGTTACTGGACCAAACCCAGGGCATCCTGCAAATTTTGATGTAATCAATAAATCACATGCATCAGCTACGGGCATTTTTGGTTCACTCTTTGCCGGTTATGGCGCACTTGTTTATAAGAAATTTTATTTTGCCGCAGAAGCAAACGGTACTCTCAGTGCAACTGAATCTAACGGCTATAATTTTGAATTCATCCACAAATCGTTCTCACAGACCGAAATTAAACTTAAAAACACGATTGGCATCAGCATACTTCCGGGATATCAATTTTCACCTGATACATTATTTTATGGTCGCCTGGGACTTACTAACAGCACACTGCAAGTAAATACCTCTGACATTTCCCTGGCTAACTTCACCAGGAAAAAAAATGGCTTTCGTTATGGCTTGGGTATAAAACAGAACATTACCAATCGGCTGGCATTGCGTATGGATTATAGCCGTATAACCTATAATGGCACTAATACAAGTACTTTTGATCCCATAGGAGTAGTGATTAAATCAACACATATGTCACCCAATGAACAATTAATTGAATTTGGGTTAATTTTTAATTTTGCATAATTCACTTTAATCCACTCATAATGAATGGCTGTTACAGCCATTCATTCCCTATTTTGATTTTCTACGCAGACTGCCCAATTAATATATTGCATTAACTACCCCCCTAATTCATAATTAGAGTCTCGATTTTTATGGAAAAACTATGACAGCATCGTTACTCGATGGAAGAGAGTTATCAGCTCTTCGCCGGAATGAACTCAAACTCAGAGTGCAGCATCATGTTCAACAAGGACAGAGAGCACCGGGGCTGGCTGTCGTACTCATTGGCACTGATCCTGCATCAACGATCTATGTTAATAATAAACGAAAAGCCTGTGAAGAAGTGGGTATCAGGTCCCACTCCTATGATTTACCGGCAGAAACCAGCCAACAGGAATTACTTCAACTGATTACAGAGTTGAATCACTCAGAAGAGATTGATGGAATATTAATTCAATTACCATTACCCAAACACATCAATGAAACAGTGATCATTGAACACATAAAACCAGAAAAAGATGTGGATGGTTTTCATCCTTATAATTTGGGACGACTGGCTCAGAGAAACCCCTTATTGAGGCCTTGTACGCCCTTGGGCATTATGAATCTGTTACACCATTATCAATTAAATGTTAAAAGAAAACATGCGGTAGTCATAGGTGCTTCAAATATTGTTGGCAGACCAATGAGTCTTGAGCTATTACTCGCAGGTGCTACTGTTACGATTTGCCATAAATTCACCCAAAATCTACAAAAACTGGTGGAAATTGCCGAGCTGGTCGTTGTTGCAACAGGCAAAATGGACGTCATTGATTCTGACTGGCTTAATGAAAGTCAAATAGTAATTGATGTTGGAATGCATCGTTTGAGCGATGGCAGTATTCGAGGTGATGTTGATTTTCGTAAAGCAGTAAATAAAGTAGCCTGGATAACTCCTGTGCCAGGTGGAGTTGGTCCAATGACTATAGTTTCATTACTTGAAAATACTATGTTAGCGGCATCGAAATTCAAGGGATGAAACTTATTTATCCAGTTCATCCCAATCAAATTCACCGCTTAACTCATCAAAATCATCTTTAAACTCATCTCTCAGGCGCTTTCGTTCTAATCGGTCTTCCAGCATGCGTTTTACTCTTTTTTTCTGAGTCATGTCGTCAATGTCGTCATCATAGTTATAATCAGAAAACGATTGATCATCATATTCTTCATGTAAACCCATTTCACCCTCCTTTTGAATGTCCTCAAGAAAAGTATAGTGCACAAATTTAAAATACGGTAATTGGAGTTGAATTCATTAATTAAGCACAATAATGTATCGAATAAATCGACATGGAGAGCCATTTATTCCCTGAACCGAAATCAAATACACTACTCTGAAAACAACTGTTCACCGCGTATAAAAAATACATCACTGCCCTATAAAACACTGCGTCCAGAACAGTTATTACGATAAATAATGGGATTCTGTTATACTCAGCAAAACTCTTTAAACAAGTACTCATTTATGCTCAGCTATCAACATGGATACCATGCGGGCAATTTTGCCGATGTAATCAAGCACGTGACTTTAACCCGACTGTTATCGTATGTAATAAAGAAAGACAAACCATTGCTTTATCTTGAGACCCATTCTGGAAAAGGACAATATGACTTAAGGGATAAACAGGCAGAAAAAACAGGAGAATACAAACAGGGAATTAAATTAATCTGGCCTGATCGTAAAAAGCTCAATCCAGTATTTAAAGACTATTTTGATACCATCAGAAGTATGAATCATGAAGATGGATTAAGAAATTATCCTGGTTCCCCTTACTTCGCAATTCATACATTACGCATGCAGGACAGATTATACTTGTGTGAACTTCATCCTGCTGAATTCGAGTCCCTGGATCAGATGGCTCATTTGAATAAGAAAGTCCATACCAGCAATACTGATGGTATGATCAGTATGAAGGCGCTATTACCCCCTCCTGAAAAAAGAGGATTAATTTTTATTGATCCCTCCTTTGAACGCAAGGAAGAATATAAAGAAATCCCTTCCGCTATAAAACAGGCTTTTGCCAAATTTTCAACTGGCGTTTATTGTCTTTGGTATCCTGTGGTCAACAGAAAACTAACCGAACAGCTCATCCGGGGTATGAAAGATATTGAGGCAAAAGAAGCACTAAGAATAGAGTTTAATCTTACTCTAGCTCCCAAAGATGGAATGACTGGTTGTGGATTATGGATTATCAATCCGCCTTTCACTTTAGCTGCGGAACTTAAAATAGTACTGGATACGCTTAGAACCTATTTTAATCCAGGCGTGTCTTCTTACATTATTGAACCTTATTCTAAATTACACGAGAAATAAATGATTCAAGTGATCCCTATTCCTGCATTTTCGGACAATTATATCTGGGCTATTACGGGTGATGAGCCGGGGGTTTTCGACTGTATCGACCCTGGAGAGGCAGATCCGGTCATTCATTTCGCAAAAACAAATCAATTAAAACTTCGTACTGTTTTATTAACGCATCATCATCATGATCATATTGGTGGGGTGACTGATCTACGTAAAGCTTATCCGAATTCCATAATCTATGGGCCAAGTGATTCGCGAATTCCTTACCTCACCCAAACCGTGGGTGAACACCAATCCCTCAAAATTGGAACATTAACCATTGATGTCCTGTTTAATCCAGGACATACGTCCACTCATATAAGTTATTATGAACCTAGTCAGGAATGGTTGTTTTGCGGCGATACCCTTTTCTCCGCGGGCTGCGGCCGAGTGTTCGATGGGACAATGGAACAATTACACCACTCGCTAAACCTGTTTAAAAAATTACCGCAGTCTACAAAAATTTTTTGTGGTCACGAATATACACAGCAAAATCTCAGATTTGCTCTGACTGTAGAACCTCAAAATCAGGATGTTATAAACTATATAAACCAGTTAACACACCAAAAACTCAGCTGCTCCCTGCCCTCTAACCTTGGCCTGGAGTTGACTGTTAATCCTTTTCTTCGCACGGATAAACATGCAGTAATTGAATATGCTCTAAACCATGGTGCGCAATCTTCTGATTCTCTAGAGGTATTCAGAATCTTAAGAAATCAAAAAAATTCATTTCAATAAAAAACAAATGGTCTCAATTTTATGCTTTTTGTATTTATAAAATCCACAAAGGGTTTAATAGTTCACTGATTTTTAGTAAACTGTTTAGCCAATTATGAACTCAGGTAATACCATTGAAATTTAAGTCATTCATTATAAAAGGTTTTTTATTCTGCAGCTTTATGTTTCTTGGCATTTCTAATGTTTCAATTGCTCGCGGTGCGCCGGATGTTTGGGATGTACTGCGTAGTGAATTTTCTCTAAATCATGAAGTAACCCGTCCTGAAGTCCAGGAACAAATTAGATGGCTAGTTGCTCACCCAAGTTACTTAAATAAAGTCAGCAGACAATCAGAACGCTACATTTATCATATTCTGGGTGAAATCAAAAAACGCAAATTACCTGGCGAGCTAGCGCTTATTCCAATGGTTGAAAGTGCCTATGATCCCTTTGTCTATTCTGGGGCCGGAGCTGCAGGATTGTGGCAACTCATGCCCAAAACAGGCAGTGAACTGGGATTAAAACAGGATTGGTGGTTTGATGGACGACGCAGCATTGGACCATCTACCGATGCAGCACTGAATTATTTGCTGTACCTGAATAAATTTTTCAAAGGGAACTGGATATTGGCTATTGCTGCTTACGATTGCGGAGAAGGGACTATCGCCCGGGCAATTAAATCTACAGTACGTCCCAGTAGAACTGTCAACTTTTGGAATTTGCCTGTACCAAGAGAAACCAAACTTTACGTACCTCGATTGCTTGCCTTGGCAGAAGTAATAAAGAATCCAGGTCGTTATAAAGTGAGTTTGCCCAGTATTCCTTATCTACCTTATTTCGAAGAAGTAAATATAGGCAGTCAAATTGATTTGAATCATGCCGCCAAACTTGCTGGCATCAGTTATACAGAATTAAAAAAACTGAATCCTGGTTATAATCGTTGGACAACCCCACCCTATAAACCATTCAAATTACTAATACCTACAGAAAAAGTTGAACGATTTAATCTGAATTTATCCAATATACCCGAAGATAAACGTGTAAGCTGGCCGAAACATCAAGTACAAGAAGGCGACAGCCTCGACTCTATTGCCGCTCGATACAACACAACGGTACAGTTAATTAAGCAATTAAATCAATTGACCAGTAATAGTGTAAAGCCCAATCAAGCCATATTGATCCCAAGTAATAAAAAGACACCTGTGGTTGTCAAAAAAGAAGCTTCTGTTTCAACTACTTTGGCAAAACAGTTAACCAAAACTAAAAACCAAAGAGTGATTCATGTAGTAAAAGCGACAGACAGCATCCAAAAAATTCAAAAGACTTATGGAGTAACGGCTAACGAGATTAAAACCTGGAATAAATTAACGTCAAATAAACCCTTAAGAGCCGGGCAACATTTAATCATTTGGAACAAGGTAAAACAACCTTCCTTCTACATAGTAAAACGAGGAGATAGTTTAAGCGTTATTGCGAAGTCTCATCAAACAAAAGTGAAATCACTTCTTGAATTAAATCCAGGCCTTGGAAGAAAGAAAACGCTTCGCCTGGGACAAAAAATATTGGTGGGCTAATCAATCCAGATGAGCCATTAGGAAGTGCGCTGATAACGGATGATATTTACGGAAATTCAGGGCCTTTTATCTTAAGATTTTGCTCAGGTTTAATTCGCTGGATTAATACCTGTCCATTGAAATTGATACAGATAATGAACCGGAAAATGAATTACTAATAACCATAAAAACGAAAAAATGCCTGAATTATAGTTTTTCGTTTTTCAGGATGACCTTGAAAAATCACATATTACTTATTGATTTACAATACAATTTTTATTAATGTGCGAGAATATATTGATTTATTTTCCTTTTCAGGTATGAAGCTTGCAGGAGTGTACTGAAACTTGTGTTATACTGTTAATATCTAATTAATAAATTAAATAATATGAAATTACTGTTTGATTTTTTTCCCATAGTTTTATTTTTTATTGTATATAAATTTTTCGGAATTTATATAGCAACAGCTGTTGCCATGATTGCATCAATCAGCCAGGTAGCTTTTTATCGATTAAAATTTCAGCACTATGAAAAAATGCATGTGATCAGCCTTGCCATTATTATGGTTCTTGGTGGCGCCACTTTATTTTTTCACAATCCATGGTTTATCAAATGGAAACCAACTGGAATTTATTGGCTATCCGCTCTAGTATTCTTTAGTTCCAGTTTTATAGGCTCTAAACCTATCATTCAAAAAATGATGGAAGCCAATGTAAAGCTGTCTTCTAAAATCTGGCACAGGCTTAATTTTGCCTGGACCTTGTTTTTTATTATGATGGGCGCTTTAAATCTTTACGTCGCTTATTATTATGATACTGATGCCTGGGTTAATTTTAAATTATTTGGTGGAGTTGGATTTACTTTACTGTTTGTACTGATACAGGCTTTTTATTTAACCAAGCATATGGATGAAAATGCGCTGGAAAAACAATAATATATAACAGAGTCTTCATCTACGATGATGAAAAATAAGTAGGAGCTACGATGAGACTATTACTTGTTGAAGATGACGAACTACTTGGCGATGCTGTGAAGACTGGTTTAACCCAGTTTGGATATATTGTTGATTGGTTAAAAGATGGCGAAGCGGCTCGTGCTGCTTTAAAATCAGAATCATTTGAATTGATCATTCTGGATTTGGGGTTACCCAAATTATCAGGCCTATCATTATTGCAAAGTACCCGACACGATGGCAACGCCACACCCATTATTATTTTGACTGCCCGTGAATCTGTAGAAGATCGTGTAAAAGGTCTGGATAGTGGTGCCGATGACTATCTCGTCAAGCCTTTCGATTTAAATGAACTAAGCGCTCGTATTCGAGCCTTGGTAAGACGATCCCAAGGTCGAGCCGATTCCGTTCTGCAATATAGAAATATCACCCTGGATCCCGCAGCACATTCTGTCTTGGTCGATGACGTCCTCGTTAATGTACCTCGTAGAGAATTTGCTCTGCTGCAAAAACTACTTGAAAATAGCGGTCAGGTTTTATCTCGTGAACAGTTAATGCAAAGCATCTATGGCTGGGAAGAAGATGTAGACAGTAATGCCCTGGAAGTGCATATACATAATTTGCGTAAAAAACTTAATGCTAATTTTATTCGGACTATCAGAGGTGTTGGCTATATGGCTGAAAAAAATGATGGTGTTATTATATCGTGAAATCGTCTATACGAAAATTTCTATTAATTAACCTGCTACTGGCTATCACGATCACCACCACTCTTACCGCTATAGGTAACTACTACCTGGATCAAAAGGATATTCAAGACCACCTGGATACCTTGATGGCAATTTCAGCTTTGTCTTACCAGGCTTTATTAGGAGATGATCTTCATCAACGTCCTCTGATAAAAATTCAGGATGCTCTCGAAACCATTCCGCAAAAAATCGATGCCTATTACCAAAAGCGATTTTTAAACGATGAACCCCCGGAAAACTATCTCGATAAATTTAATTTCCAGGTTTGGACAAACGGCGGAAAACTATTATTACATTCATCTACGGCACCCAAGGTTCCATTAACTTCTGAAATAGACGGATTCAGTGATAAAAAAATCGCCGATCAAAATTGGCGTGTGTTTACCACTTATAATGATAAAGCAGGCATTCGTACCGTTTTAGCAGAGCGATATGATACCCGAAATGAACTGGGTCATCGCATAGCGCAGGATGATCTTTACATCATGCTGCTTACATTTCCCCTATCTGGATTATTGATTTGGATTATTATTGGTAGAGGATTAGACAGCCTGGATAAAGTAGCAGAAGAAGTAGCCAACCGTGCGCCCTCTCATTTGGAACCCGTCGATTTACAGGAAGTCCCAGAAGAAATTAAACCAGTAATAGATGAATTGAATAAGTTATTTTATCGGCTAAAAGAAGGTTTCGAGCGAGAAAAGCGTTTTGCTGCTGACGCAGCGCATGAATTAAGAACTCCTCTTGCCGCTCTCAAAGCGCAAGCACAAGTCGCGCTTAATTCAAATGATATTGAAGAAAAAAATCAGGCGCTGCAAAAATTAATCGCCAGCGTAAATCGCAGCACTCATATTGTTCAACAGCTATTAACTATGAGCAGACTCGTACCAGAGGCTACCAGTTTTCATGATGAAGATGAAGTCAATTTAAGTAAGCTTACTCGTGAAATATTAGCTATGCTGGCGCCATCAGCGGTTGAAAAACAGATAGAATTAGAATTTGAAAGTGATGATAACATACCCAAAATTCAAGGAAACCCAACAGCATTAGGTATTCTAATTCGTAATCTGGTAGATAATGCCATTCGTTACTGTGGCGAAAATGGACGAGTTATTGTTCGTCTTATTAAACAAAATAATGAATTGGTCCTTGAAGTTGGGGATAATGGCCCCGGAATTCCTCCTGAATTACAGGCCCGTGTTTTTGAGCGATTTTTTAGAGTATTGGGAAATAAAAGTCCTGGTAGTGGTCTTGGGCTGGCCATAGTACAACAGATTTGTGAATTGCATGGAGGCAGAGTTGTTCTTGATTCACCAAAAACAGGTACTGGCCTCATTGTAAAAGTATACTTACCTCTTAAGTCAAAAAACCGAATGATACAATAATAATGTAACTGGCTCATTCGAAAGTTTAATCTACAGAATCAAGGATGCTTATTTTCAATCGTGTGTTCTGCAGTTAATAACTCATTCAAATCAGCGCCAATAATCGGATCATTTAACCAACCACTAACACCTGCACTCAAAGTACCAGTAGTCAGTACTGCCTTATCTCTCTCACTTAAAACACGATGCTCCGGGTTTTCAAGTTGTTCTAGCAGGTGATCGATTGCAGCGAGTTTTTCTGATTTGCTATAACCGCTTAAGCCAAAAAAGCTACCTGCATATTCTATTAAACCCCAGGAATACTCGGTTGTTCTGGAACTGGTAGCATCGATGTAAGGCCTTAAACTTTCTCTAAACCGTTCAATTGCGGCAGATCGAGGATGTTCAGATTGCGATTCTTCAGGCCCAGGATCCATTACTGTTGCAATTGGCTCCGCGCGAGGTTCTGTTTGAATTTCTGCTATGGATTGAGAGGATGTATTTTCTGCATTGATCTGTATTTCAATCAAGCGTATTTTTTTTTCAAGAGCAGCAATTTGAACTGGTAAATTTTTAGAAATATTGATTAACCGAACAGTGGGACCGAATTCATGGGCATAATAAATCAAACTTCCTTGATCAATTCCACTCAATTCGGAGTTTCTAAATTGTTCCATTGCATGTTCTTTCTCTGAAATTAAGGATGAAGCAAGGGCTTTATCAACTAGCACAGCTAAATCTTTGTATTCCTGTTCAAGCTCAATTAATTTGTGCATAACTAACAACCAATATGATCAATATATATTCAATATGAGTTTAGCAGGTAATTCTTAAGTGAATATTAAATTAAATAACATCATCATAAATTCCGCTTGTAAAGCTATTATGCTTGTATTCATTAATAAACAATCAGTGATATTGACTATTCAATGATACAGGTAATCAATTATATACTGTAAACCCGAAAAATAAGGGTGCTGGTTACATTACAATTAATCTCGGAGCTGAAGTTGCAGAAATTCATCATTGACCTAAAACAGAGACTTGAATCACAGTAGAAGTTAACACACTGATTCAATAAAACAGCCGAATGATACAAGAAATAAATACCCGTACCATTCGCTTAAACGTATTCGAACAAATCAGATCATCTGATTAATTAATATAATTTCAAACAAAGCAGTTTATCTGATTGTAATACTCTTTATGAACCAGATGACTCTTTAACTTGATTCGCTTGTGATTGTTGAGCAGCGTTAGCTTTAGCAGCATTAGCTTGAGCAGCGTTAGCTTGAGCAGCGTTAGCTCGGGCAGCATTAGCTTGAGCAGCATTAGCTCGGGCAGCATTAGCTTGAGCAGCATTAGCTTGAGCAGCGTTAGCTTGAGCAGCGTTAGCTTGAGCAGCGTTAGCTTGAGCAGCGTTAGCTTGAGCAGCGTTAGCTTGAGCAGCATTAGCTTGAGCAGCATTAGCTTGAGCAGCATTAGCTTGAGCTGCATTAGCTTGAGCAGCGTTAGCCTGAGCAGCGTTAGCTTGAGCAGCGTTAGCTTGAGCAGCATGTGCTTTTGCAACATGAGCATGAGCAGCATTAACATTAGCTTGAGCGGCATTAGCATGAGCTTGGGCTGCTTTTGCATGAGCTGCATTTGCTTGAGTAGCATTTGCTTTAGCAGCATCAGATTGATTCGCTGTAGCATGTACGGTAGATGCTAAAAGTGCTGTTGCAGCAATACCTAAAATACGTTTCATAAACACTCCTGTATATTATTAAGTTATAGTCCATTGGCCGACCATGATTTATCTTAAAATCATAGTCATAACAGCTTATAGGATAATGAGATACTTCTCAAGAGAGACTGTTTTTAGCCATGACGGTTACATTTAAATAAATTAAATTAGCACAAAGAACCGAGCCGCGACCGTTAGGAAGCGGAACATTAAGCGATGATATCTCTTATCACATCCCAAAGCACCCCACTCAAAGCCTGAGTTACTATGTTTCTTTGACAAACAAAATCCAGGTGAGTATACATTAGATATATAGATCACTTTATGAACAACAGTTGGCTATGATAACTGAAGACCCATTTGCAAGATTAGCAGCAACTTCAGAAAGTGAAATGTATAGAAAACCTGTTCTGACAGGAAAAGTTCCGACGACCCCGAGAAGTATGTATAAGGCAATGAATGGGGGCGACATTGCTTGCAGCGTATATCTTTAAAACTATCAGACCAAACAGGGGCTTTCGAACACGTTAATTCAATTCAGGTCATGATCTCATAGAGAGAATCTGCAAGGACTCACGTATTAACTGTTCACATGTTTTAATTCCATCATCAATTTTATTAACCACTTTCAAAGCTTCCTGTGGCTTATAACCCAAAGCCTCCAAAGCACTAATGGCTTCATCCTGGCTGCTCATCTTATGCTTTAGTTGATGCATGGAATCTGATTGAACTTCTCCGAATTGCTTAATGCTGTCCCTCATTTCAACAACAAGCCGTTCTGCTGTTTTTTTACCTATACCAGGTAATTTAGTTAAAAGCGCCGCATTTTCCTGATGTATACATTGAATAAATTCATTTGGTGAAATACTGGATAACACTGCCATTGCCAACTTTGGACCTACGCCATTTACTTTAATCAGGGCACGGAACAGGGATCGTTCCTGTTTATCCAGGAATCCATAAAGCAACAAGGCATCTTCACGAACTACTGTATGTATATGAAGACCGACAGCAGTCGCCGATCCTTCGAGCTGGAAAAACGTATTTAATGAAGTCTCTACATCATAACCAACGCCATTGACATCCAGGACAATTTTTCCTGGTTGATGTTTATCTACAATGTGTCCATTCAGCCAACCAATCATCGTGTACGTCTCCTTCGTGTATACCCTTTTTTACGAACGGCAGCAGCTAATCCGTTTCGCATATGACTATGACATATCGCAATTGCCAAAGCATCTGCTGCATCATTTTGAGGTGAACTGTTCAGCATCAGTAAGTGTACCACCATATGGTTCACCTGATCTTTTTCGGCTGCACCATAACCCACTACAGTCTGTTTCACTTCCCTTGCAGAATACTCACTGATTTTAATACGGTGGGAAGCAGCAGCAACCATTGCAACCCCCCTTGCCTGCCCCAATTTTAACGCTGAATTGGGATTCTGATGCATAAAAACCTGTTCTATTGCAACTTCCGTAGGCGAATACTCATCCATTAATTGGCAAATTCCATCATAAATCTGTAATAATTTTTGACTTAATTCACCATCAGGCGAAGTACGTATACAACCGCTATCAACATATTCAATCGTGCGGTTTGTTTCCCTGATCAGCCCATATCCAGTAATCCGCGATCCCGGATCTATCCCTAAAATAATAGTCATTAATTCATGGATTCTAATAAGTTTTCTGAAAATTCAGCATTACTGTATACCTCTTGAACATCATCCAAATCTTCAAGCATGTCGATTAATTTAATCAAGGACTCAGCAGTTTCATCATCAATAGAAATCATGGTTTGTGCACGCATGGTCAGATGAGACTGTTCGATCTCCAAATTAGCGTTTTGTAATGCATTCAGTACACTATGATAAGCTTCAACGGGTGTAATTACTTCAATTTGTCCATCCTCAACAGTGACATCTGAAGCTCCTGCATCAATGGCAAGTTCCATCACCTGATCTTCAGATTGACCCGCTGCCATAAGAATTTCACCTTGATTAGCAAATAAATAGGAAACCGAACCATCAGTTCCAAGGTTTCCACCGTGTTTCGTAAATGCATGACGGACTTCTGAAACGGTTCTATTTTTATTATCGGATAAACAATCAACCAGAACAGCAATGCCGCCTGGGCCATAACCTTCATAACGCATAGCAACCATGGCATCACCATCAAGGCCGCCTACTCCACGCTTTACAGCATTATCTATGGTATCACGCTTCATATTCGCATTCAGCGCCTTTTTTACAGCATCCCGTAAACGTGGATTTGTCGACTCATCGCCACCTCCCATGCGGGCAGCAACGGTAATTTCACGAATTAATTTAGTAAATATTTTCCCTCGCTTGGCATCCTGTACTCCTTTACGAAACTTAATATTTGCCCACTTACTATGACCTGCCATTGCTTCACCTCTAACCCAATAATTAATTACCTTGATTATACATCGCTCCATCGCTAAAAAGAACGTCTAAAACATCATTCACTCTCGACATTTTGAACTTTTTTAGACTATGCTAGCCTGTTCAGTAAAAAACCCTTAAGGAGACTTACAGTGTATATGCAAGGATTTGGTAATTATCATCAAAGTGAAGCCGTAAATGGTGCATTACCCTTAAATCAAAATTCGCCTCAGCACTGTAATCTGGGACTTTATGCTGAGCAGTTAAGCGGTACAGCCTTTACACGCCCAAGGCATAATAATCTTCGCAGCTGGCTCTATAGAATACTTCCTTCAGTAGCTCAAGGAATTTATTACCCCTATGAACGAAACGTCACACACCCATTTAATGAGGAACAGTCACCCAATCCTTTACGCTGGTCACCTTTATATACCAGCTCACAGATCGAGTGTAATTTTATTGACGGCTTATTTCATATTGCTGGTTCCGATAAAGTGAATGCATATATTTACCATTGTAATCAATCCATGGAAGATAAATATTTTGCTAATAATGATGGCGAAATGTTATTCGTACCCTATCATGGTGAAATCAATCTGCACACGGAATTTGGTACACTCAACTTATGTCCAGAGCTCATTGCAGTCATACCGCGCGGGGTCAAATTTAAAGTTGAGCTAATAAGTAAAGAAGCTAAGGGTTACCTTTGTGAAAATCAGGGAAGCCCTCTGACCCTTCCTCAGTTAGGTCCAATTGGCGCCAATGGATTGGCGAATCCCCGTCACTTCCAATATCCTGTTGCTTCATTTGAACAAAATACCAAAGAGAGTACTTTAATATGCAAACATCAAAATAAACTTTGGTTTGCTGTAAGTGATCATTCGCCTCTTAATGTAGTTGCCTGGCACGGAAATTATGCTCCTTACAGCTATAATTTAAATCTGTTTAATACTATAAATACTGTAAGTTATGATCATCCCGATCCGTCCATATTTACTGTACTGACCTCTGAAAGTGATACGCCAGGGGTAGCCAATTTGGATTTCGTCATTTTTCCGCCACGCTGGATGGTAGCAGAACATACCTTTAGACCTCCCTATTTTCACCGCAATTACATGAGTGAATTCATGGGACTGGTGCGTGGAGAATACGATGCTAAAAAAGAAGGTTTTTCCCCCGGGGGAGTCAGTATCCATAATGGCATGACACCGCACGGACCAGATCATGTATCTTATGATAAAGCTTCGTCACTGGAACTAAAGCCCGAATACTATGATTCTTTAGCATTTATGTTTGAAACAAAAGACGTGTGGCTGGTTACGGAGCAGGCTATCCATAACCCGGCATTTCAAGCAGATTACGCCAAATGCTGGCAGGGATTTAAAGTGGATTTTAAAACAGAATAATGGATATAAATAGCTAATTGCTCTTTGCTAAACTCTCAATTTTAAATGTAACATTTTAATCGTTTTAAGATCCCCTCATCCGCCTTCGGCACCTTCTCCCTCAGGGAGAAGGTAATTCTAGTGGGATCTTGTTATATTTAGAATTTAGAATTTAGAATTTTGTTAAAAATAAATTAAAACTAATATGTAATCCCCGCTTTCGCGGGGATTACATAGTTCGTTAAGATCCAAAGTGTAGGACATCGAAGTAATGATAAATCGAAAGTTAGATAAATTGTTAATCAGAGCTTTTGTAAGTATCCAGGAATCACTGTTTTCTTCTATTCATCTAGAAGAGATCCTCCTGGGTTAAACCTACCCGTTCCAATAACGTTCTTAATGTTTTTAATGCCTCAACCTGAATTTGACGTACCCGTTCACGAGTCAAATCAATTTCTTTGCCCACATCTTCAAGTGTTGCCTTTTCAAACCCTCTTAGACCAAATCGTCGGGCTATCACTTGCTGCTGGTTTTCAGTTAATTTATCTAATAAAGATTCTATATGGAGACGAAGATTCTCATTAGTTAATAATTCGGCTGGATTCACGCTGTTTTCATCAGCGATTGTATCCAACAGAGATTTGGTTTCATCAAAACCTATTGGCGTATCAACTGAAGTTACTTTATCGTTTAAACCCAACAGTTTTTGAACATCTTCCAATGGTTTATCAACCATTTCAGCGATTTCTTCAGGTGAAGGTTCATGATCGAGCTTTTGCGTTAATTGTCTTGCTGCCCTTAAATAGACATTCAACTCTTTGACTACATGAATTGGTAAACGAATGGTTCTCGTTTGATTCATGATAGCTCGTTCTATAGTTTGTCTGATCCACCAAGTGGCATATGTTGAAAATCTGAATCCACGGTTGGGATCAAATTTCTCTACGGATTTCATTAAACCCAAATTACCTTCTTCTATCAAATCAAGTAATGGCAATCCTCGATTGAGGTAACGGCGAGATATCTTAACAACCAAACGCAAGTTCGATTCAATCATCTTCTTACGTGCCGCTACATCACCCTTCAAAGCAAGAGTTGCATAGTGAACTTCTTCCTCGGCACTTAGTAATGGTGAAAACCCAATTTCACTTAAGTACAGTTGGGTTGCATCCATCGCCTTAGCAATATTTTTGCCTCGGTGAAAAGAAGGAAAAGCAACATCATCACTGAAATCAGGTAGATCAAGAAGTTCCTCGTCCTCTGATTTATCGATAACCGATTCAATATCATCCTCGATTAAAAGCGAATCATCATCGGGTTCAGCCCACTCTTCTTCCTTGATTTCCGTCTCTTTTATTGGCTCATCTTCCTCGCTCATTGTATCACCTATAATGTTTAGCCCCGTTTCGAAATGTTTATTCCTTCTCAACAAGTCTATTGTTGCTATAACTACAAGTTATATGTCAACCTTTTTGTAGATAATTCAATGGATTGACTGGTATACCCGCCTTTCTGATTTCAAAATGAACACCCCAATACTTACGTTCAATCATTCCAGCCTCTGCTATCACTTGTCCTGCACTAACTCGCTGTCCTTCCGAAACCAGGTTTCTGGAATTATTTCCATAAGCTGTTAAAAACTCATTATTATGTTTGATAATTATTAAATTACCATATCCAGCTAATCCACTTCCAGCATAAGCAACTACGCCACCAGAGGAAGCGCGAACTCTGCTCCCTTTAGTACATGCAATATTTATGCCTTTTTTACCCTGATCAGGAACAAATGAGGTCACAACCTGACCATTAACCGGCCACAGCCATCCAGAACGTGAACCAAAGCGCGAGAAAACAGTAGGTGAGTGGATCACTCTCTGCGGACGTCGGGTAACTGGTTGCGTGTATCTCGGAGTATAAGCTTTCCTGACTGGATAGGTTGTTCGCCCGACACCTTGAACATTCAAAACTTGACCTACTCTTAAAGAAAATGGTGGTCGTAAATGGTTTAACTGAGCTAGTTTTCTATAATCGGTGTCGTAACGAAATGCTATTGCATAAAGAGTCTCACCACGCCGAACAGTATGAGTTTTTTGATATTTGGAATAGGGTTGCCATTTTAACTCAGTTACCGGTGCCAGGTCATTTCTTGCCCCACAACCGGCAAGAATTATCAGGAGGAATAGGCAAAAAACTCTTCTGCATAAATTTAGCATTATAAAAATCTCAAATTAATCGACATAAACAAAATCAGGTATTGGATTTAAGCCTGTAAATGCACTCCAGAAAGCAAGTTGGATAATTGATCAAACAACTTATAATTGGTCATATCCAGATGAAGTGGCGTTATAGAGACAAAGCCTGAATTAATTGCATGAAAATCTGTTCCCGGCCCTGCATCTGCTTCCAAGCCTGGTGGTCCAACCCAAAAAATGGGTCTACCTCTTGGATCATAATCTTTAACTATGGGTTCAGCGCCATGACGTGTACCCAGACGTGTTACTTGTAATCCTTTAATCTGATCCAATGGTAAATTTGGAACATTTACATTGAGTATCGTTTGAGATGGAAGACTGTTAACACTGAGTTTCATAACCAGTTGACGGGCTATAACAGCCGCAGTTTGATAGTGCAGGTTCGAATCGCCTACCATGGAGATTGCTATGGCAGGCAATCCAAGGTAACGCCCCTCCATGGCTGCGGCAACCGTTCCGGAGTATAAAATATCATCTCCCAGATTGGCGCCTTCATTTATTCCGGAAACGACCATATCGACTACAGGTTCTAAAAAACCGGTTAATGCAAGATGAACGCAATCAGTAGGAGTCCCCTCAACACTGTAATACCCATTATCTAATTTCTTTATTCTAAGGGGATCTCTCAAAGTTAAAGAGTTACTAGCGCCACTTCTATTTCGGTCTGGTGCGACGACTTCGACCTCAGCAGTTCTGGCAAGCTCTGTGGCCAAAACTCTAATTCCAGTTGCCGATACACCATCATCATTACTTACTAAAATTCTCATCATCAACTCTCAGGTGATTCCAACCATTTCACTACAGCAAGATAGTCAGCTAAATCGTGTTCATTTTGTGCTAAAGAAGCCTTTAATTCAGTATTCACTCCACCAGTGTTTAACTGCTGCTTTTGCTTGGCAATAGTTTGCTGAATGGCCAGAATTTTATTACCAAAAGCCTGTGGATTTAATTGCAATTGATAGGCCAGACTATTCAAACGATTACCCAGTTGCTGAATTTGCTCGCAGGTCAAACCAGCTGGTTGTTTTTCAGGACAGGACTTAATCGCCATTTGTAATTCTTTAGGATTGGACCGATAATAATGTTCGCCCCGCTCATTACAGGCCGTTAATCCCATTATAATGAAAATCATCACCAGGTACTTATTCATTCACAACCTCTTGATGTAGACTACAAAAAGCCGATATTATCACCAGTCAGCAAGTAACGCTATCTTAAGAGAATACCACATGCTTGATTTTAAATTGAATCGTGACGCACAAACCGGTGAGTTGTATATAGAGACCGCTTTATGTGGTAAGCCTTTACTGACTACACCACAATTAAATAAAGGCACTGCTTTTACTAATGAAGAGAGAAAGGAATTTGGTTTATTGGGAAAACTTCCCAATCGTGTAGAGACTCTGGATGAGCAAGTAAAACGAGCTTATTTACAATATTCAACCTATACAACTCGATTGAAACAGAATATTTATCTAAATAATCTGCATGATAAAAATCAGATTGTTTTTTATAAGTTGTTAAGCCGGCATTTAGCTGAAATGCTGCCAACGATTTATACGCCAATAGTAGGCACCGCAGTGAAACGCTTTAGCCATGAGTACAGGCAGCCCAGAGGTCTTTATATTGCTCATTCTGATAAAAACCAGATTGAAGAGATAATCAATAATCGCTCCAATCCGGAAATAGATCTCATTGTCGTAACTGACGGGGAAGGAGTTCTAGGTATTGGTGATCAGGGGATAGGAGGTATGGATATCCCGGTAGCCAAACTCATGGTCTATAGCTTATGCGGAGGCATCGATCCAACACGAACTTTACCCGTATTTCTTGATGTAGGCACCAATAATCAGGAATTATTAGATGACCCAATGTATCTTGGATGTCGCCATCAACGCATTGACAGCTCTGAATACGATAGTTTTATCCTGACCTTCGTCACCGAAGTGCATAAACAATTCCCCAATGCCTTTCTTCATTGGGAGGATTTTGGGCGTGGAAATGCCAGACGAATATTGGATCAATATCAGGATCAATTATGTACTTTTAATGACGACATTCAGGGAACTGGCGCAGTCACTCTCGCGGCATTGCTGGCTGCCTGCGACGTCACCGGAACAAAGCTTCAGGATCAACGAATTGTTGTATTTGGCGCAGGCTCTGCAGGTACGGGTATTAGTGATCAGATTATCGATGCAATGGTTCGAGATGGTCTGACTGTCCAGGAAGCACATCAGCGATTTTGGTTAATAGACAGACAAGGTTTATTACTTGATACCGATATGGATTTGACGGATGCGCAAAAACCTTATGCACGAACAGCAGAGGATATAGCATCATGGGCAATTAATGAAAAACAACATCCATCGCTCACTGATACTGTGCGTCATGTAAAACCCACGATCTTGATAGGCTGCTCTGCTCAGACTGGCGCCTTTTCCCAGGATATCATTGAAAGCATGTCGGCACATTGTGATCGCCCCATAATTTTCCCTCTTTCTAATCCAGATGAAAAATGTGAAGCGCAACCGGCAAATATTTTAGAATGGAGTCAAGGAAGAGCACTTATAGCCACAGGAACCGCATTTCCTCCTATTGAATTTCATAACCGTATGGTTCAGGTAGCCCAATGCAATAATGCCTTAGTATTTCCAGGCATAGGTCTGGGAGTCCTGGCAGTTAACGCTACACGATTGACTAAAGAGATGATTCTGGCTGCATCCAAAGTACTGTGTGATTTTGCACCCAGTAAAAAAGACAGTTTCTTGCCTTTATTGCCTTCTCTGGATAATGCTCAAACTGTAGCAAAAGCAATTGCTGTTGCTGTAGCTCGCTGTGCTATTGATTCTGGATACGCCCAAAAAAATCAAGACGCAGATTTGGAACAATTGATTAATGATATATTTTGGGAACCACGATATTTACCCTTTAGAAAAGCAAAACATCAATAACAAAGAGAATCAAGTCATCCTGAACGAAGTGAAGGATCTCCAAACGCTGGCACAATGCCAGAATCAGGAGATCCCTCGCTTCTCTCGGGATGACGGTTGTTTGGCTACAGCCCAGTTACGTCATCCTGAACGAAGTGAAGGATCTCCAAACGCTGGCACAATGCCAAAGTCAGGAGATCCCTCGCTTCTCTCGGGATGACGGTTGTTTGGCTAGGGATTCACAAAATTAACGATAACAGTCTGTATTTTTCCGGGTACCTTTTCCCAGGAACGAGCATAGCTGAACACCATTTTAGTTGATTTAGGATACGTTTTACCTTTATTCAAAGCAAAGGTAAACGTCATTTCTCCTCCAGCTCCAATCAAATTGGTTTTAGGTCGTTGATACTGACTGCTCGTTAAAGTTAATAAGTCCTTATCATACTGATCCACAGACCACTGAAATCCAGTAGTTGGGTTTGCTGCCAAAGTAACTTCAAAACTGGCCACATTATTATCAACATCCATCGTTAAATCATCAGCTGCATTCGCGATAATTGAAATACCCATTAATAAGCAACCTAATAATATGTTCATCATTATTCCCTACCTGTCTCATTATGTCATTGTCATGGATTTCTATTGGCGTTAATGGTTTGCAATACTCCTGAATTAAAAATTAATTCGTATTGAAATTCAGCCGATGATTTTTGATAAATCCAGGTTTCTATGGTATTTGTTCCCACCCCTATTTGATATCCGTATTGATTGAAAATAGGAACGGACTGCTCATAAACCTGCTTATACAATGGCTCACCGCATTTAAGGAGTATGTTATACTGGTTGTCCCCTTCATACACTAATTTATCTCCACATCGCATCGCCAATGCATTGGTGAAAACAAGGTGACTCAACACCATAGCCAAAAAACAATTTCGAGCAAACATCATATGCTCCTGCGTCTGAGTTATGAATGCATTTCTCCAGGGTTGATATGAAACTCCTCTTCCCATCTGCACGTCAAATTGCATTACTTTATTTAAGCTTAGCACTTTGTCAGAAGTCCAACGAGTTATTCAATCATGTATTTTGCCAATCAGGCAGTGCAATGGCCAAATGATTTCTCGTTCAATATCGATCTGTCCCCAGCTGGATTTCAATTCATTCAATATTAAATCTAGCGAATTAGATCCTTTCCGCTTTTGAAATTCCTTAACCGCAGACCATGTAGATAAATAACCAACCAACTGATTAAAGTTGATCCTCTTTTTTATGTAAAATTCAGGCGTTTCTATCAGAGTAAACGGAAATGGAATGGTCTGATATTTCTCATCTATATAAAAACGCTCTTTAGGCCAAAATTCAGTACCCAATACATCATAATAAAGTTGTTTAATAAGGCGATCTATAGAATCATCATTCAATGAACCCAAACTATAACACCAGGCTGCAATGATGCCTTCGGGACTACTGACTCGTTTGACCTCATCATAAAACAAGGGAAAATTGAACCAGTGCAGAGCCTGTGCAATAGTAATCAAACCAATAGAGCCTGACGGAATTGGAGTTTTTTCAGCCGGGGTGCAGACATACTTAATATTTTGCCGCTGTACCGCCACATCGAGCTGCGCCTGATTAATATCCGTAGCAATAACCTGTGAAAAACGTTCAGCCAAAGCCTTGGCTGCCTGACCATTTCCTGTGCCGCAATCCCATACGGTCACATCGTGAGCTACCCTCTGTGCCAGATGATCAAACAAAGCTGGAGGATAATCCGGACGACAAAGCAAATAGTGCTCGGTTTCTTTATTAAAATGACGGATATAGTCCCTATTCTCTTTACTCATCCCAGTTATCCCTCTCTTTATCCGATTCCGGCAAGAAGCCACCTACTTGTGCATCCCACATGGACTTATATAACCCGTTTCTGGCGACTAATTGATCGTGTGTACCGTCTTCAACAATTTTCCCTTGTTCAAATACAAGGATTCTATCCATATGCAATAAAGTAGATAAGCGATGAGCAATGACGATTGTTGTTTTAGATTCCATTAAATGCCATAGCGAATTTTGTATCGCTTCTTCTGTAAGAGAATCAAGTTGAGAAGTCGCTTCATCCAATATCACTAATTTGGCATTTTTTAATATAGCACGGGCAATGGCAACGCGCTGTCGTTGTCCTCCGGATAATTTAATCCCTCGTTCCCCGACCATAGTATTATATCCTTCAGGTAATAAAGAAATAAAATCATCACAGCAGGCCTTCTTAGAGGCCTCGATTACCTCTTCATCAGTGGCGCCAGGATTTCCATAGCGTATATTTTCCATCAGAGTTCGATGAAACAACGTAGTATCCTGGGGAATCATGCTGATTGCCGCGCGAAGTGATTCTTGTGTTACCTTGCTGATATCCTGCCCGTCAATCAGTATTCGTCCTGACTCAACATTAAAAAAGCGCAGTATTAAATGAATAAAGGTTGTTTTACCACTTCCTGAAAAACCAACCAGCCCTACTCGTTGATTCGGTTCTATGATTACCGATTTATTTTCGAATACTTTCTTTCCCTTGTTGTAATGGAAGGTAACATTCTCAAACTCAATTTTTCCTTCTTTAACAGCCAGAGGTTTTGCATCAGATTCATCCATAATATCAATAGGAGCACTAAGAAGTGCAATTGCCTGACGAGCAATACCAATTTCGCGATACAAATCAGCCATTGCATGGCATAAGTACCAAATTTGGGTCATGATGGCAAAAGAGACATTAAAAATAAATACCAAATCACCCGTAGTGATTAACCCTTTTTGCCAGAAAACCAATAACAGATAAACCATGGTTACCAACATTATTGTAACCGGGATGTCCAGATACAGACGAAATATATTCATATAGATAGTCAGCTTCTTGTTGCTTTGTTCCTCCTTATCCTGACTCAGCTTAATATAGGCCATTTCGTCGCGGGATCTGGCAAACAGCTTCACTGCATTTGCGTTGCTGAGACTGTCTACAATTTTCCCGCTTAATTCACTTTTATCCTCAGCATTCTCTATAGAATATCGATCTACTTTTTTTGATAATTGATAACTGATTAATAACTGCAAAACAATCCAGGTTAACAAAACTACGGCGAACCAATAATTAATGGTGCACATAAGTATCAAGGCAACAATAATGGATGAAAACGCGGCAATACCATACCAGGTAATGATCATAAAGATTGAATCCAATGCGCGCGGTAAATCATTAATTTTATTCGCCAGACTTCCGGCCATCTGATTGGAAAAGTAATGATAGGATTGTTTGCTTAAATAATCGAACACTGACATGCGCACATCAGCCTGAAATCTTGGAATAACATAACCTTGCCACCAATTTTGTAATCGCAAAATAAGCAGTAAAGTGATCCAGGCTCCGCCTCCTACCCATAACGCAGGAGCGACTGCTAAAAATATATTTTGACCTGGAGAATGTGAGCCTAATGCGTCGACAATCATTTTTAATGAATAAGGAATGGCATTATTTTCCAAAACCATAGTAATGGGAGCCAAGAAAAAAACAATAAAAGCCAAACGCTGTTTTTTAATAAAATATAAAAAAAACTGGCCTAATTTTTTAGGTAACTCTGCTGTATTTTTATTCTCATTATTCATAAGGTACACCCACTATTAGCATGAACTAACATCAACCATATTAACCTATTTATTTAACAATCAGATAAATTTATTATATATATGAGCGATATACATTTATTAAAGTATAGACAAAAATACGGAGTACCCTATTGAATTGTTGCGTCCTTTAACTTACCACAAGGACGATACTCCTGTGTTGATAAGTTAAAGGAACTCAATTTCAATAGGGATACTGATTCGAAATCTGTGCTTACGCAGCAGATGCTGTATTGGGAGCAGCGTTCATAATTGCGTCTTCAATAGCATTTATTTTTTTGACACTGTCGGTGGAGAAAAAAGAGAATTTACTACCATTTAAAACCATGCCAATACCAAGCGCTATACCATAACCAATTCCGGCAGTTAGAATGATAGCGGTTATGTTCAATATGATGGTCACCAATCCCCGATGTTTTTCAAGCTCAAGGCGATTAGCGGTAATCGATTTATCACAGACTCTTTTAAATTCTCTATAGCGATCTTGAGTTGGATTAGCAAAATACGCTTCACCTGCACTCACTAATTCTTTGTGAAGAGCTGAAGCCGCATCAAAGGCTTTCTTATAATTGAATTGACCTTTATTTACTTTTAATTCAAATTCACTCTTTTTTTCATGAAGTAAATTAAGATTTCTTTTAAATTGCAGCTCAATAACACGTGCTTGTCTTTGCTCTGATTTCTCAGGCTCATTAACGCGCTGATCTTTTAAATCCATTGCATTGGGATTGTCTAAAACGCCTTGTGGTGTTGACTTACAATCAACCAGACCCAGTGATTTGCGGCGATCAACAAGAGTCGAATATTCCTGTTCAGTCATTCCGGCCAGAAATTCGGCAGCTCTCTTTTTAATTTTCAGTTTTTTATCCACAATGCCCATATTGCACAATTTAGGCACTGAGTAAGGATTATCACCATTAAGATTTCTGGAATGTTGCTTTACATAATCATTGACTGGCTTCCCGTTGTATCTAACAAAATTTCTTCCCGATACATTGGTTCTATAATAATCTAAATCTTGAATGTGCTTAATTAATGACCCAAAATGCTGGGGTAAATCTATTATTTTTACATAATTCAAAAGTTTAATTGCTTCCAAAAAAGAGGGGCGATTAAACTGACTAAGTTCTTGACGTGATTGAACAAGAAATTGAATATAATCCGCATAATGTTCAAATCGACCTATATTCTCATGACTGACACAAGGTCTCAGAGTTTCATGAAGATCATTGATTTTAGAAAAGGCCAAGGCGTGATCCAATGCAAAATATGGACAATGTTTTCCCTCCATTTGTAAAAAGGCACCACTATAGGTAAGTTTTGCATTTGGACAATGTTCAAATATCGATGAAAAGCCTTGAAGAACAGTCGGCATAGAGTTTGCAGCATCAAGAAAATAAAACTCTAATTGTCCTTGATTCACTCGGACATCCATTGTACTCCAATGGTTTCCATGCTTAAAAATGATCTGAATACGCGTATTCTCAGGATATAGGTTTTTATTCTGATTCAGCTGGATTAAAAATTGATTAAATTCATTCTGTTCAGGATTCTTGTCATCTAAATTCAACACCACACAATTAAAGGTGGAATGATGCTTGTCCTTATAGTGTTTTAAACTGGCAACTGCTACAGTCATTGCTTCGATAGAGATAGGACAATCTTGAGATGCAAGTTCTTCTTTAACTTGGTCGATTGATAACATAGTAATTTAATTCTCATTTAAAATGCTCAAATTGTACACAAGGAATCTTAACGAAATATTATGAGGCAGCTGTCTTCTCATTATTATAAAGAGTGATACAAAAGTTTTTCTGAAGACAGGACATAAATAGGATCATGCCCTATAACGTTCAGGTAATGGGGAATATTCAGGAAGAAGAGTGGTTCGTAGATGTTTGTAGGTATTTGCCGAGTACATTGTCAACAGACCCTAGTCAATATTATTCAATTTAATCTTGATCTTAAGACACATAAAAGCGATGATTTTATCTTTTTGAAGTAGGAGATCGTGTGGAACACGAAACAATGGAATTTGATGTCATTATCGTGGGGGGTGGACCTGCGGGTTTATCTGCCGCTATAAAATTAAAACAATTAGCCCAGGCCTCACATCGAGAGCTGTCAGTATGTATTTTAGAGAAAGGGGCTCAGATTGGAGCTCATATTCTTTCCGGAGCAGTATTAGAGCCAAGAAGTCTCAAAGAATTACTTCCGGATACATGGCAAAACGCTCCCCTGGATACCCCGGTTACTCAGGATCAATTCTATTTCCTGACCGAAAAAAAATCGTATAAATTACCAACGCCCAAGCCCATGCATAATCAGGGAAACTACATTATCAGTCTAGGAGAGCTTTGTATATTTCTTGCCGAACAGGCAGAAGCCCTGGGCTGTGAAATTTACCCCGGATTTGCCGCAACAGAAGTACTGTTTAATGATAAAAATCAGGTTATCGGCATTTCAACAGGTAATGTTGGAATTGATAAAGAAGGCAAGGAAACCAATAATTTTCAACCAGGGATGCACTTATTGGCAAAACAAACGCTATTTGCCGAGGGCTGCCGTGGACAGCTGAGTCAGTATTTGATGGGACGATATCATCTTAGGGACAATGCACAACCACAAACTTATGGAATAGGAATAAAAGAAATATGGCAGGTAGATGCTTCTCGTCATGAACCCGGTAAAGTAATTCATACTATAGGCTGGCCCATGGATCACGCGACCTATGGAGGCTCCTTTATTTATCACCTCTCCAAACAACGTGTAGCCATCGGATTTGTTGTCGGTTTGGATTATAAAAATCCATGGTTAAATCCCTTTGCTGAATTACAACGATTTAAAACACATCCAATAATCAATTCTGTTTTAACCGGTGGAGAACGACTTAGCTATGGGGCGCGCGCGCTCAATGAGGGTGGATGGCAATCCCTTCCCAAGCTTATTTTTCCAGGCGGAGCATTAATTGGTGATGCGGCAGGTTTTCTCAATGTACCGAAAATCAAGGGAATACACACTGCGATGCAATCAGGAATGCTTGCTGCTCAAGCTTGTTTTGAAGTTTTAAATCAGGACTCTACGAATCAGCATGAGTTAAGTACCTATCCGGAAAAAATAAAAAATTCCTGGTTAGCTCAGGAGCTTTATTCGGTGCGTAACATTAGACCAGGATTTAAATTTGGACTTATCCCTGGTTTAATTAATGCGGCTTTTGAAACCTATATCACCAGAGGCCACTCTCCGTGGACTTTATCCAATCATGCCGATCATACGAGCCTTATTCCAGCAGATAAAGCAAAAAAAATTGACTATCCAAAACCCGATGGTAAATTAACTTTTGACAAGCTTTCTTCCGTTTTTTTATCCAATACCTATCATGAAGAAAATCAGCCCTGCCATCTCAAACTGCAACAACCGAAATTAGCCATTGATGTGAATCTAAAAATCTATGCCTCTCCCGAGAGTCGTTATTGCCCTGCTGCTGTATACGAAATAGTTGAGGAAGAACAAGGACCAAGATTACAGATTAATGCTCAGAACTGCATTCATTGTAAAACCTGTGATATTAAAGATCCTCGTCAAAATATTATCTGGCATGCCCCTGAAGGCGGTGGTGGGCCTAACTATACTGGAATGTAGCCTATATATAACTGACCCGCCATAAATCACTTCATGGCGGGTTTGAATCTGAGATTTTAAAGATCTTCCGGGTCTTTATTGATAATTTTAGGCCATTCATCATTCGCTTTTTTGATATAGCCATTAATGTCTTTAGACCAAATTTCCTGAATCTGATTGTTAAGGTTCAGATAGAGAGTTCCATCCACAATCTTCCATGCCAAAGGATCACTGATTATCTTTTTCCCAACGGATACCCCATAGGCACAATAACCGCCATATGCAGGCAAGTATTTTTTAGGATCCGCCTGAAATGCTTTTTTATTGGCGTCCGTTGCAAAAATATAACTGATCCCGTTATAAAAAACCGTATGATTGCCATTCCCTCGAACAGGGCCACTTTTTTGATGGTATGAAACCAGATCATATCCTTGCGCCCCTACCAGACTGTTGGCAAAATCGGCTGCAAAGCCTGTACCAGATAAGTTAAACCAGACAATTAGAGATACAACTAAAAATTTAAAGTTCTTCATTCTATCCATCCTTATTCATTAACAGGTTCAGCATTTATATCTATCTGTTTAAATAGATTATCAGGAGCTATTACTTATTCATCCTATTAAACAGGATAGGAGTTACTCGCAATTTATGCCATTACTTTTAATGTTCTGCTTATGCAGGCATGTACTTAATTCAAAAGAAGTTCAAACTCCAATTGAACTGCATTAGATAACAGCAGGTTTTAAAATTTGCTTATAATTTGGATAAAAATCTTCTAGCTGCTGTGATAAATGATCTACCGTACCCAAGGGAAACCAAATATCAGGTTTCGGTCTGGCACCTTCATGAAGTATAAGTTCCTGCATCAGGAGACCCAGTTTATTAACATCGAACTCAATTCCTCTATCACCGATTAATGCTTTAGTCTTTAAAAGTTCTAAAGCATCTCTTATCTTGGGCATAGAAAGCCAGATCTGAGGATCCATTTGATAAGTTTCATTACACTCCAGAGTACCGAGCAGAGTCAATGCCTTGGTATAATCATCAAAGGGTACAGTTAAATAATTTTCTTCAATTCGCTTCAGAATCAGACCAAGATGGAGGGCAACACCATAAGCCTCCATCTCTCTGTTTAGGCTCAATTCTTCAAATCGACTTAAACAATTCATAACATAATCCCGGATTGAAGCAAGCAAGGGCTTAACAAAAAAGCGCCTATCTGTTGTAAGTTGTCTGACTTTCACAGCTGAATGCATGGTATCAGGAACTACCGTCTGTTCCGTTATACCCATATTGGATCCATTCAGACCATCGGAGTATTCTTCGCGACAGTCAAAATCAGCAAGAAGATCTAAAAGATGTTTAAAATTATAATCAAATAAATCAACAAACGCATAACACTCCATGTGCAAAAAAATACGTGAATCATGAGTAGTAAACTTGAGCTGAAAGTAAGAATTGACAGGGAACTCAGTAGAATCTATGGACGAATGAATACCAGGAATATGTCTTTTCAGCTGGCTGAGTAACAGTTGATGATGAATACTATGACAAACAGCAAAATAAACCGTTAATGAATCTGAAGAGGTTTTAACCAAGATGGGTTGAAAATAATTCTGAAAACAAAATCCATAAGCTTTTTTAAGCGAAACAGAATCATTTGAGAGGGGAATCCCCAAAGAATTACCCGCTGTAAAAAAGGTTGGTAAACGAGTTAAAGCGCTTATTGAGCTGTCTTGCTCCTCCGAATCCAGGCTACCCTTTTCTGTATCCGGAATGTATATATCACCATCAAGTTTATTTATACCCCTCATAAAAACATCCTTTTAATATTTAAAACTCCATATAACCACAACCTGCCATTCTGTGGAGGTGTAATCGAAGGTACCGTAGTTTAAAAGATCAAGTCAAGTGCCAGAAAATGATATAAAATGCATTTACTTATATTTTTAAATTCTATTACAAATTCAGTGTATTTTTTCATTATTTAGCGCATTAAGTTGAACTCCCACCGGATTACATCACTCAAACATTTGTTCCTGTGTTAAATTTTTACTGCAATCAGATACTATCAGAGGTAATGACACCAACTTACAAGACTATAAAAACATCAAATCATAAGTTCTCATCAGCCTCTTAAAAATTACAATTTTACTACAGAACCGCTTTAATCCCGTTGTCATTTATCGATGATAAAGGTAGACTTGCGAGTGTAAGTCCCGGTGGCGCAGCTGGATAGCGCGGCCCCCTCCTAAGGGGCAGGTCACAGGTTCGAATCCTGTTCGGGACGCCAATGGAAACAGGTCTATTCCGAGGACATCGGTTACACATTACAGGGCTTCTCTCAATTTCCGTGACATTCATTAAGAATACAAAGCCATCACTGCATAGGACCTTAAAACAATGGAATGGTATTATTCATGTTATTATTTTAAAGATATATATTATGTCTGTATACGAGCAACACATAGTAGTTTGTGATCTTGTCCATGCAAATAATCATTCCAGGGATTACAAACTCATAATTGCCAATTCCATGATGAAATCCATTATAGATTTTCTAAATCATTGTTTCATCAGGTTGAAATTAAATATCGCATACCTCCCCTACGATTATGATCCCAACCATGAAAGCAGATGGACGTACTTCTTTTTAAGAGAAACTATAAGGAACAGTATCGACTCTTGTTATAGTAAACCTGATGCTCATATCGATCATATAGAAATTAAAGTCACCTTAAAAACTGTAGACGAGCACCTGTTTCTTAAGATAAAAGACAATGGAATCGGGTTCTCAGGCATAGCACCCGGAGTTAGATTGACAAAATCTCCTGAAAATACAAAAAAAGACAAAACAAAAATGTTAGGCGGCAAAGGATTTGGACTCGAAATTTGCCAAGAAAAATTGCCTTTGTTGTTTTGTAAAAACAGAAAACATGGGGGAGCCTCGGTTCAATGTTCGCTGGGAAAGAAACCATTTACCCTTAGTTTATAACATGTAATATGGGAACAGATTATACCCTGTATTGGATACCTAATTGACCCGTATTGTAGTCCATATTGCTAAAATGGACATTCCAAGGTGTGGTAGGTGCGTGGTTTGGGTATTGGGTAGAGCCAAATAAATAATCGCTATTCGCTATGTGGATTAATCTATATTCCCCAAACACTCTCCAATGCTCACTAATAATATATTTCAGACCAATTTTTGCTTGTGCTGCAAATGTCCAATCAGCGGCATTGGGATCTGAATTAAAGTGATTAATCCCTGGCTCAGGTGGTATAACCTGTGTTGAAACTGCATCTGAGATAAATATTCTTACAGCCCCTACACCTCCAGCAATATAGGGTTGAAATCCACCTAATCTTGATGATTTATAGGACAATACTGCATTAGTAAGAAACATTCCCATGTCCATTGGGAAAGTAACTTCGAAGGTATGACCTATTACTCTATTATTAGGATGAAATAAATCGGCGCTTTGATCGTTTCTCAGATAGAGTCCTTCAAACTCCGCTGCTGGAATTAAGCTTCCACTTCCAAAAGAACGTTCCGCCCACTCATAGCCTATATGTCCCCCAACGATACCGGCGGGATTACTGTCAGCGCCATTTGCCTGCACATCGAATGGTCCACCAATCCTATCCGGATATAGTGCGACTCCTTGCTGAGTTATACCCTCATTAGCAGAGTACCCTCCTCCCCCGAATAATCCCAAGTAAATCCCATTCTCCGCCCTTATAGTACCCATAGTTCCACCAACAGCATTGGAACAATAAAATGCTAATGAAATCATGCCTAATAAAATAGATTTATTCCAATGTCTTAATTGATACATCTTAATAATTTCTCAAATTAACTATTTGAATGTTCATAACTCTATGTCAATAAATCTTCTAAATCAACCTGCAATCATTCTGGCGATATCATCATAATCAAAAAGCAACCTCAAGTTGTGCTTAATACTGTATTTTATGCATTCGCTGTTTTAAATTTATCCCACTCCAATCCAAGGCTCCAAGGTTATATAATCCCATACACACCGGGCTTATTTACAAATAATGGCTGATGGAACAAATTTTCATGAGCTCTATTGATGTTCCAATAATTACTTGATAAGGTGCCTTAAAATTATGTTATAAATCAAAAAAAGTACCCCTCAGATATGAATACAGAACAATTATTTTCTTATGGTACCCTGCAATACGAAAAGGTACAGCATGCTAATTTCGGACGGAAACTACAAGGCAACATCGATTACTTACCTGGATTTGAATTATCGATGGTAGAAATCACTGTTCCTGATGTTATTGCTACCAGCGGAGAAGCCTTCCACCCGATTATTAGTTATACCGGTAATCCTGAAAACCGGGTAAAAGGTATGGTTTTTGAGCTCAGTATTGATGAACTAAAACGCGCAGACTCCTATGAGGTTTCTGATTATAAACGCATTAAAGTTCAACTGGACTCAGGTTTATCGGCCTGGGTATATGTCAGTGCGGCGACATGTTTAGAATGACATTTTAGGGTATCAGTAACATGACTTATTCTACCTAACAGCCTCTCCCTATAGACTCTTTACCTTTTAGGCCCGCCCTCATCTAAATGATTTAGTCCTTCCTTAAAAATTAAAGTAAATTTCTAATTCAACCGATTTTGGACAACAGGCAAAATTATGCCATTTTTTGATTTCATGCAAATATCAGCTACATTTTAATTGGTACACGAACATTTGAAGGAACCCAAATGAAACAGTTCATTTTATGTATTTTAATCACGTTTGGAACTGCTCTTTCTCATGCATCATCCAACACCGTTGAGTGTACTATGGAAGAAATGAACGATACGATTTCTTTTGTTATTCCTGAAACTATGGCTAAGGTCCCTTCGGTTGACTTTGACTATCCTATTAAAGTGATTCAATTCAGTATGAGATCGGGTAATTTACTTCTGGTTGCAGTTGATCAGGAAGACTCCTCTCGTCCAAGATTATTTATTTCTGCACAATTAAATAAAAAGAACAAGACCTATATTGGGCAGTTTATGACCGATTCTGGTGGTAATGAAATTCAACTGGATAATGGAGTTGTAACCTGTAAAGTGAATGGTACAGACCATTAACTTGGGGCAAAAAAATTATCAAAATAAATCAAATACTTTGAAAAGAACTCATTTTGTTTCTTTATCCAGTGAACTACTAAAAGACTGTATCACTTTTTTAACAGCAAAATGTTCAAATCGCTATACCCTATCATTTTTAAGCAGTCTCACATTGGTAACAGAAAAGTCAGCAAGACCCACAAAAACTCATCAAAGAATTCGATGATTTCTATCCCCAAACTCAATACAGTAAAGCTCAAATATTAACTGGAAATGGTTTATTCAGGAGGATAGCTGCAACCATAGACTATCAAACACTGTCGCCGTCATCATCTCGATATAATTACAATTAACGCTACTTTGTGGTTAGTTCATGTCTCCTGATTTCTTCTTTAAAATGTATTAATTCACATGCTAACCCGATTTGAACTCAATGACTAGCGAATGATATATAGTGAATGTAACACACTTGTTATTTACTACATAATGTAGCATATAATAACTAATTGCTATATTATGTGTTTTTTAGGAGAACTTTATGGGTATAGTAAAAATATCTGATGAATTGCATGAATCCACAAAGCTCATGGCCAGAGCCATGAGTCGTTCAATAAATTCTCAAGCAGAGTTTTGGATCAGAATAGGTAAATTAGCGGAAGAAAATCCATCCATTACTTATTCTGAAATTCTTAAAATTTTAGTTAATCAAGCATCATTGGGTGAAATACATTATGTTAATGAAGACGCATGATGAAATACAAAAAATGCGCATCGCGGGAAAGCTTGCAGCTTTAGTACTGGAAATGATAGAGCCTTATGTAATCGCAGGGAAAAGTACCAGTGAGCTTAATCAGCTGTGTCATCAATACATTACCGAGGATTTGGAAGCTATTCCGTCAACTTTAAATCATTATGGATTTCCAGCCTGTATTTGCACTTCGATTAATCATGTCGTATGCCATGGAATACCCTCTGATAAAATCATTAAAGATGGAGATATCCTTAATATCGACGTTACCGTAAAAAAAGATGGATATATTGGTGATACCAGTAAAATGTTTTTAGTTGGCACTGTAAAACCTTTCGCTAAAAAACTGGTGGACGTGACTCAAGAGTGTCTATATAAAGCCATTTCCATAGTACGCCCCGGGATTAGGCTCGGAGATATTGGGCATATTATCCAGACGCATGCTGAAAAAAATCGATATTCGGTGGTGCGTGAATTCGGTGGTCATGGTATTGGACGAACTATGTGGGAGGAACCCCATATAATGCATTTTGGCAAAGCCAATACTGGATTACAATTGCAGGCTGGAATGACCTTTACCATTGAACCAATGATCAATTTGGGTAGTAAAGAAGTCAAAACTCTGGCTGATGGATGGACGGTTGTCACAAAAGACCATAAATTATCGGCACAGTGGGAACATACAATTTTAGTGACTGATAATGGATATGAAATCCTTACTTTAAGATCAGATGAGACCGGGATAAATCGATTTAACCACTGATATCAGGATCAATGGCATAACTTTGGGGAAACAAATAACCATCCTTAAGATTGGAGTGTTATAAATTTTCATCGCTATACTACTCCTGATAAATAAAAAACAGAAGGGTTATAATGTATATACCCATTGTGTTATAATTGTACATATATTTTTATAAGTGAGTTCAAGATGCTTTTATTTAGTTCTGCTAAACCAACTGTTACTTTTACTAAATTAAACCAGGTTAATGAAGAATCATTTAGTGATTATTTAGAAATGGTCACAAAATGGTTCACTAATGAATGGGGTTATATTCATGATAAAATCGATGAAGGTAAATATAAAGAACCCGAACAAGCCATTGAAGATCGTATGCAATACTTGACCGAAAATGCAGACCGGGTTTATTTGGCTTTTTATAAAGAACTTCTTGTTGGTGCCTTTCGAATCGAAAATAAAATGGTAAATACCAATGAAATATGGTTTATCTACGTAGATCCCACGGCTCGTGGTTTAGGAGTAGGTCGTCAAATAGTACAGGAAATTAAACGTCTATCGAAAGACGAGATGGCCAATATCGTTTTATTAGAGACTTTAAAACCTAGTTTGAATCATTTATACAAATCTGAAGGTGCGGAACAAATTTGTGACAATACCCTGGATAACAATCCAACTGATGTCCTACGAATAAAACTGTAAACCATCCAAAATAGGCTGTTGTAACCTAAATACAGAGAATGAATAGGATAATAGAAGGCTTAAATAGCTTTATTATTCAGGCTATGAAATGTTAAGATTTTGGAATAATGAGGTACAGCAGCAATTTGATTTAGTTATGGATGATATATATAGCTATGTAATGAATGATGCTTGATCCCCTCATCCGCCTGTCGGCACCTTCTCCCTGAGGGAGAAGGATCTTTCGCTGAAATCCTTTGTTCTTCCCTGCAGTTAGCCTTCAGCTTTTCTTGACACAAAGTCCAATCGTTCATTTCTAATCTTATCAAGATCTCGCTAGAATCGCCTTCTCCCTCCTGAAGAAGGACCTTTCACGGAAATCCCTTGTTTTTCCTTACAGTTAACCTCCAGTTTTTCTTGACACAAAGCTCACTGATTCATTTCTAATCTTATCAAGATCTCGCTAGGATTTCCTTCTCCCTCCTGAAGAAGGACCTTTCACGGAAATCCTTTGTTTTTCCTTACAGTTAACCTTCAGTTTTTCTTGACACAAAGCTCACTGATTCATTTCTAATCATATCAAAATCTCGCTCGAATCGCCTTCTCCCTCCTGAAGAAGGACCTTTCACGGAAATCCTTTGTTTTTCCTTACAGTTAACCTTCAGTTTTTCTTGACACAAAGCTCACTGATTCATTTCTAATCTTATCAAAATCTCGCTAGGATCTCCTTCTCCCTCAGGGAGAAGGTGCCGACAGGCGGATGAGGGGATCTTAAAATTTTTAAATTGTTCCATTAAAATACTTAGTCCAACCAACAATGGATTAAACACATGGAATTATTAGATAAAGCAAAAAAACTACGTAAAAACAGCACCAGCATGGAAAGTAAAATATGGAATTCCCTAAGATCACGCCGATTTCAAGGCTTTAAATTCAGAAGACAATGTCCTTTGGGTAACTATATTGTAGATTTCATTTGTATCGAAAAAAAGTTAATTATTGAGATAGATGGTGGTCAGCATAATGAGTGTAGGCAAAATGAATACGATAAAATAAGGACTAACTATCTTAATCATTTAGGCTATAAAGTGTTAAGATTTTGGAATAATGAGGTACAGCAACAATTTGATTTGGTTATGGATGTTATATATAACTTTTTAATGAATGATGCATGATCCCCTCATCCGTCTGTCGGCACCTTATCCCTGAGGGAAAAGGAGATTCTAGTGAGATCTTGATAACATTTGCAATGAAACATTGATCATTGTCTAAATAATTACTTAAGGCCAATTGGAAGTTCCCTCTTTCGCTCTGAGGAACATAAAAAGTGAGAAGCGCTGAGAGTCCATTCCCCACATGCTCTTCATCAATAGAACGACAGATTCAACTTCACCAGCAATTTGATGTCTTTAAAATTGATATAATCTCCCCACAGCCGAAGGGATAACGATGTTATCACCAAAAGCATTTCCCAAAGCACTAACAGCCCTCCATCCGGTACAATGCGCTGGAATTATCATTTTCAGATCAAATTGTTTCATATCATCTACGGTATCAGGAATAATGTGCTCTACTGCTCGACCTGATAAGTGAAAACCACCCATCACGGCATATAAGGGGATCTCAGGGAATAAATTTTTAGCCTCTTTTAAAACATTCACAATTCCTGCATGAGAACAAGCAGAAAAAATAATCAATCCTTTATTTTTTACATGTACCACAAGAAATCGTTCGTCCATTATCCAAGGATCAGGAACCCAATCCTGGTTCGGTAACTGCCTTACATGTCCAGGAAAACCCTTTTCGTAGGCCGTAACTCGCGGAATTTCTCCGCTAAGATAAAACATGTCATCCAATAGTAATCGTGCTTCATCAGAACTATTTAATTCAGCACTATGCTGATACAACTCATCAATAGAAGGAATTTTTTTAAAAGGATGAATCTGCTCATCAAATTTCAATGCGCGTTGATGAAACATTCCTGAATTAATGTGAAAAACCACTTTTTGCTGCGGATTTTTTGATTTAATTAAATTTAATGCTGCCAAAAAACCGCCGGCATGATCCCAATGGCCATGAGACAATACTATTTCTTCAATCTTTGTGGGATCGATCTTTAATTTAGTGATATTTCTTTGAAATACCTCGCCTTCCGGTCCTGCATCAAACAATAGTGAATGAGTCGATGAACCCTTTGAAGCAGTGATTAAAAGAGACAGGCCATGAGCACCGCAGCAAAGACATTCACCAGATAATTCCTCCATGCCATGATGCTCAAGATAATCCATTTCATGAGTTACATTGGAGGGTACAGTTGAAAGACTGTCAGTAACATTATCTACAATAACTTGAACCTGCAATGTGTCTACTTCGACTAAAGTCATTTTTGATCCTTAAAGCAAATTACAAAAATAACCTAGCTTACAGTCACAGGAGCAAAAATTAAATATAATTAAACAACGTTAAACCTTGAATTCGGACAAAACTTTGTTGCGCGATCTGTAAATTCAAAACTTGAATGTTAAATTCTGTTGCTACTTTTACAGGATCGATCTCCCTGAGCAGTTTCAAAGCCGCCGCACTGGTATCAAGTAAATTCTTATTCGCATTATCGGCGCTTTCCAATTGATTTAATCGAGCGCCCAAATCTGCTTGAACTTCAGAAATATGAGAAAATGCTTTATCTAACTGAGCCAGTAATTGATTGTTTTCAGTTTCAGTTGCTGCCTTATCCACTGCTGTTTTATAGGGTTTATTCAGATTGGCTATCATGCGTTGTACTGTTGAAAACATGGATTCGTTTTTGGATGGAGCAATTGCGAAAGAATCGCCCGCCTGTGGTGTACCACTTACTGTCATTTCCATACCATTAAAAGAAATTACCGAACCCTCCTGATATAAAGGAGCGTCATCGGGTAAACCAGTAGGTGGAATTACATCTCCGCTTGCAGTGCCACTAACCATGACTACCATTTTACCTTGAGTATTCAATGCAAAACTCATAGTATAATTATCAGATACATAAGCAAGAGGATTGACTACTGAACCGGTACTGACCACCGCGGTGCCCGTGTTTGGAGTAGCGGTTTGCTTAATTGTAAAAGTTCCATTGCCATTGGGAATGCGCATAAACACATTATCGCCAGTGTCATTATTAGCTACTTGTAAACTATGGGTTACTGCCTGAAATCGTTGCGTACTGTCTCCATTATAAACATATTGCCCCGTTCCATTTATTGAAAACGGCTGAACAAACGATTTTCCTCCACTAAACATGTAATTACCATTTGAATCTTTGGTATTAGCATAATCCAGTAATTGACCCAGGAGATTTTTCGCCTCTACGGATAAAGCCTTTCTATCTTCTTCAGACAAGGCACCATTGCCTGCCTGAATTTGAATTTCTCTCAAACGGTTTAAAGAGCTAATCGCATCACTTAATATCCCCTCTTCCAAACTCAGGGCACTTTCCACAGACTGCCGATTTTTTTGTAACAATTCTGTAGCACCTATACGATGATTCATCAGCTCGATTTGAGCAGAGGCCACCGGATCATCAGATGGCGATTCAACTTTCAACCCACTGGATTGCTGTGATTGCAATTTCAATACCCGTCCTTGCAGATCCAATAAATTATTTAATCCACTTTGATACATTTGATTGGTAGAAATTCGCATTTATCACCTCATCATATCGAATAATAAGCTCATCATTTGATTGGATATCTCCAGCAGTTTCCCTGCGGCTTCATAGGCTTGTTTAAATTTAAGGAGATTAATTCCTTCCTCATCTTGATTCACACCGCTTTTACTTTGCCAAAAATCAAGCGCTTGTTTATGTAGTACATCGGCAGATTCTGAACTTAATTGAGCTTGTTTGGTATGTCCGCCGACTTCAGCCAATAAATTGGCATAACGATCAAAAAGATTTTCAGTTCCATTCGATAAAAACTTGCTTTGTTGAATACCCGATAAACCTAAACCATTACGGTTGTCACCTGCCGCGCCTGAATTATATTCCGCAGTAAATTGATCCCCTGACTTAGGTATGCCCGATATCACCACAGAATAGGATGGATTCAACGCATCGGGTATCTGAATAGTATTATTTGTATTTGGTACAAAAGCCAATGGTCCGGTTGTTGTGCTGTCAGTTACATTAACCAGGTTATATTGCGTGTCCGATATAAAATCAATTCGATATTGTTTATTAACTGCCGTAGTATTGTATACCGTGCCTAAAGCAATTTGCCCCTGACCTGTATTATTCAGTGACGCTCTGGTACTGACGGGTGAAGCCAGAGCGATTTCACGAGCATCATTAATTTGTAATGCCAAATCTCTTGCTGCGCCACGAGTTGGAATAAGGGTAAAGCGATCATTATTCGCAAGATTTGCAGTATCATCAACGGTTATCGTCATACCCTCAAAAACGAGTTGACCTGCTGGAGGCGTGGGTGGAGTATTGGTCCAGTTGAGTATTGTTGAAGATCCATCTGATTTACGAGTCACTCGTACCTCATTGGTCAATGCATCGGTAACTACCACTTCATAATCGCTTAATTTCGTTTGTGATATATCAGAAATGGCTACCGATAACACCCCTGTTCCTGTATTTGTTGATGGCGCTACGACCCTATTCCTTTGCTGCGCAGGACTATTAAAATCAGTAAAGAAATCCTTACCAATTTGATTATTCAAATCCATACCCAATTTATGTTGCGCATTAAAGGTTTGAGCCAGTCCTATGGCCATTTGACCTATCATTTGGCCGGCTTGAGCAATCACATCGTGTTCATAATCCATTAATCCACCAAGCATACCTGAAGTTAATCTTGATGTGATATCTATTTGACCGGTTCCATTACTCAAATAAACCTGGGTTCCGGATACTCCTGAATTACCTGTACCGACAACTAAATCTCTTTGCTCAGTGCCTGAAACCAGCATGTCACCAGTTGCAATTCCGACACTGATTGTGCCATCGCCCTGATCAAAAATAGACAAGTTGGTATATTGAGACAGTTCTTTAAGCAATTCATCCCTTCTATCCAGTAATTCCGGTGAATCAGAGGTGCTCATCAACTGTTTATTTATAGCCGCTATGTCTTTGGTAAGTTGATTGATTTGGCGTACAGCACCCGAAATCTGGGCTGTTGAATTCTGTTGATATTCATCCAGTTTGGTTTGCATGGAGGTAAACTGCTGCACTAATAATTGACTTTGTTTTAATGCCACACTTCTTGAAGAGATACTGTCCGGAGCACTGTTTAATTGACCCAAGGCATCAAAGAAAGACTGTAGTGAGGTTGAAATGCTGGTTCCATCCTGAGACAGTAATTTATCAATCTGAATGGCTTGGGTATAGAAGGTATCAAATTGAGATTTCAGGCTTAAAGTACTTCTGACTTGCGAATTAATGAACTGATCAACATTACGATCAATTGACGAAACAAATACGCCACTACCGACAAATGAGCCGGCATAACGTTGAGAAGGACCTGGACTAAACTGAATGGTCTGTCGTGAGTAACCTTTAGTAGTCGCATTGGCTATATTGTTTCCCGCCACTTCGAAGGCACGCTGAAAAGCACTTAATCCTGAATAAGCAATACTCAGTATGGACATATTCGTTCACTCCCTAAACTAATACATACAATTATTTCAAGTGTTATACTTGATCGGCTAAGCCACATCTTTGTATTGCCTGATTCAATTCATCGCCATGATAAATAGACAGAATTTTACTTCCATAATTCGGATCACTTGCATATCCGGCTTTATGCAGTTCCTGAACGTAGAGGTCTGGATTCCCTGCATTGGCCAAGGCGCTCTGATATCGATCACTGCCTTTTATTAAAGAAACATAATCATTAAAACTGTGTTCGACCGAAGGATATTTACGAAACGACGCATTCATGCTGATTGGCGTATCGGCAATATACTCCGTAGTTTTAATATTCACTGATTCGAACTCTTTACTGGATCCGGTTTTAACATTAAATAAATTATTACTGCTGGAACCGTCTGCATCTTTTGCAACAAACTTTCCCCAACCTGTTTCAAGAGCTGCCTGCGCGATCAACACTTTGGGATCAAGTCCCATTAAAGATGCTGCCTGTTTGGCTTTAGGCCAAATGGACTTAACAAAGTCATCAATAAGTGCTGTTTCTGCTCCCTTTTGCTCTTTAGGCTCGCTTGCCCTGTTGAGTGGAAGGGGCGAATCAGTACTTCCTGTTTTAATGGCATCTGGATGACTTCCACCTACAGTACCTTCCAATTGCCTTGATAACATGGAAGCTAAACCTATACCGCCAGACCCTGCAATATTGTTAGCATATTGTCCGTCCAGCATCTCCTGAAAAGTCGCCTCATTCTTGCCACTAAAAGGACTGGACTCATCAAGAAAATGTTGTCCCATACGCATACTTTTAAGCATGGATTGCAAAAATATGCCTTCAAATTGCCTGGCAACTTCCGGTAAAGCCTTTTTTCCATCTTTATTAGCCTGGACTTTCAATTCATTTAAACTTTGAAAATCACTGACAGCTATCCGTTCTACTTTCATTTCCATCACCTGTTCATTACATCTTTAAATTACGATTAATGTTGCATTCAACGCACCTGCCTGCTGTAAGGCTTCAAGGATGGAGATTACATCCGCCGGCGTTGCTCCTACAGCATTAATTCCTCGAACGATATCCTTTAATGTGGTTCCTTTAGGAAGCACGAAGGCATGATTACTCTTTTGCTGAACATTAACCTGAGATTGTTGTGTTGAAACGGTCCGTCCACCAGCAAATGCATTAGGTTGGCTTATTACCGGTGTCTCAGTAATACTGACTACCAGATTGCCATGAGATACAGCTGCCGATTTCACAATGACATTACTGGAGATAACCACAGTACCAGTTCTTGAATTAATAATAATTTTAGCAACGGGCTCTCCCGGCCTGAACTCTATGTTCTCAAGTACAGAAACATAATCTACACGTTGTGACAACTTTTTCGGAGCAGTGACCGTAACTGAGGCAGCATCCAATGGTCTTGCGGTACCAGGTCCCATCATTTCATTAATGGCGTCACTCATTCGTTTTGCAGTAGTAAAATCAGGCGCATGTAAATTAAAGGTTAATGTTTTTGAGAAATAAAACGGATTTGGGATATCTGCTTCGACAGTAGCACCATTAGGAATTCGACCACCACTTGGAACGTTGACGGTCACACTGGAACCATCAGAACCCGAAGCGCTGATTCCTGAAACAACAACATTTCCCTGCGACATGGCATAGACACGACCATCCGCTCCTTTTAACGGGGTAAGCAACAAGGTTCCCCCTAATAGACTTTTAGAATCTCCTATCGATGAGATATTAACATCCAACGTTTGCCCTTTTTTCATAAAAGTAGAAAGACTGGCAGTTACCATAACCGCAGCAATATTTTTGGAATTAAGTTTGGTGCCTGCAGGGATATTAATACCCAACTGGGTTAACATATTGGCGAAACTGTCTTCAGTATATTTAGTACCTGATTTATCACCTGTACCATTTAAACCCACAACTAATCCATAGCCAACCAACTGGTTAGTTCGAACTCCAGCCAAAGTAGCAATGTCTTTGATCCGCTCGGCAAAAGCCTGGCTTGCCATCAAATTCATTGTTATCAACCATGTAATAATCAGCACTCGCCGCATTACAGTTCCTTGTTGTTAACCTGTTACATAACCTGCACCTTTGAAAGTGTTTCAAAGGTGCTCATTTACCCATGTACACTTCGCTACTCGAACTATTTGTGCCCTACACTTAATCACCAGTTACAGATTATGCAAAAGGTCTCTATAAATTATGTTGGAAATAGAGGGCTCCAAAGGAATCGAGCTAACCAACCCTGAGCATTAGTATTATTAATTTGTCCTGTACCGCCATAAGAGATCCGGGCATTCGCAACTCTATCTGAGTTAATCGAGTTATCTGCTCTAATATCTTGAGGACGAACTATACCAGAAAGCTGCACGTATTCATTACCTTGGTTAATTTTAACCCATTTCTCACCCTGAACAACCATATTTCCATTCGGAAGGACTTTTGCAACCGTAACCGAAATACTACCAGCCAATCGATTATTCTGAATAGATTTTGCATCACCAGTAAATTTCCGTTGATTACTCAGATCAAAATCCATACTGTATCCGCTACCTAATGATATAGGTCTGCCCAGAAATAGATTATTAGTCACTTGTTCTTGATCATTTTTCTTTTGCGTTGTAGACGCATTTTTTTGAGCATCAGTTCGTTCAACCAGAAATATAGTCAATATATCACCCGGATGTCTTGCTCTAGGGGTTTCAAAAAGGGGTAATGCGGTCTCACTGCTATAAATTGCTCCATTGGCTTTACGCAGCTCCTTAGGATCCGGGGAAGCCGGATAAGTTGGGGCATAATCAGGATTAGTTCCTGGAGCAGGTGGATTAATTGCTTCACACCCGCCCAAAAGAAGTACTGACAAACACGTCATTGCTAGATTTATAGTTTTCATGACACGAATCCGCTTAAAGAGTTTGCGTTAAATACTGCAACATACTGTCGACAGTCTGAATACTCTTTGCGGTAATTTCATAACTTCGTTGTGCCTGAATCATATTAACCAACTCTTCAACCACATTGACGTTTGATGCCTCAAGAGAACCTTGCAGTAACGTTCCTAATCCGGAATTACCTGGATTATCGGTTTGTGGTGTACCACTGGCAGCCGTTTCAGTATATAAATTCTGTCCTATGGGTTGCAGTCCTGCATTATTAATAAAATTGGTTAATTGGATGGTTCCAATCACTGATGGTGTATTATTTCCAGCAACGGTAGCACTTACCGTTCCATCTGTACCTATGGTAATGCCAGTTGTTTGAGCGGGAACCGTAATTGCTGGTTGAATGGGATATCCATTACTGTTAACAATCTGTCCTGTATTATCGGTTTTAAGACTTCCATCTCGAGTATAAGCTTGTGTACCATCAGGCATCAAAACAGTTAAAAATCCCTGACCTTCAATCGCAACATCCAGAGGATTCTGGGTATTTTGCAGACCACCCTGAGAGAACATTTTTTCTGTGGCTACTAAATGAACTCCTGTTCCCATATTGATTCCAGTTGGGATTTGAGAGTTTTGAGAAGATTGTGCGCCCGCCTGACGCAGGTTTTGATAAATTAAATCTTCGAATAATGCCCTACCCTTTTTAAAACCGGTTGTATTGACGTTTGCAAGATTATTCGCAATGGTAGCAATATTCTTATCCTGGGCTTCCAGGCCAGATTTACTGACCCATAGTGCTGGTTCCATGAAAGTCTCCCGCAATTATTCTTATTATTATAAAGACTAGTCCTGCAATAGTTGTGCCAGTTTCTGTCCATTATCATCAACTGTTGATAAAATTTTCATTTGAGCATCAAATTCGCGACCGGCACTAATCATTCCAACCATCTGATCAATTGCCTTAACATTTGACCCTTCAATCGCGCCATTAATCAATTTTACAGTCGCATCTGCCTTGGCAACGCCGCCTTGCTTAAGCTGTAATAATCCCTCATCATTTTTAACGATATTGGTTTTATCCAGTGTCACCAGTTTAATTCTATCCAGTATTGCCAGGCTTTTGATATCACCATCCAAAGGAATTATCGTTATCGTACCATCATTACCAATTTCTATAGATTTTGCAGGTGGAATGGAAATAGGTCCGCCATCACCTAGAACCACCTTACCTGAGGCTGTAATTAATTGCCTGTTAACATCCAATCGCAGACTCCCTCCGCGCGTATACGCTTCTTTTCCCTGACTGTCTTTTACTGCCATCCATCCTTCACCATCTATGGCTATATCCAGATCACGGCCAGTTGGTATAATTTCACCAGGAGACAAATCAATGCCATTAGGCCCCTGAACTATAAACGATTGTCCGTTTTTATCATTGACTCCATTTGCATCATTCATATACATGGTTTGTGCCTGATATAAATCAGCTTTAAAACCTGGGGTATTAATATTCGCCAAATTATTGGCGATTAATTCCTGTCGTTTAAAATCAGAACGACCCCCACTAATTGCATTATACAGGATAGGCTCCATGGCTTATCTCCTACCGAATATTAATGATGGTTTGAGTAATGGCATCCCCTGTTCGTATGGTTTGTGCATTAGCCTGAAAGTTACGCTGTGCACCGATTAATTTGACCAGTTCACTGGTTAAATCCACATTAGACTCTTCCAGCCTGCCGGAGTTAATCAATCCCAAACCACCGGTTCCTGCACCGCTCACCAAAGGCTGACCTGAAGAGAAGGTCTCTGCCCAACTCGTATTACCTAAATTTTGCAGGCTTTCAGGATCAGCAAAGTTTGCCAACTGAATCTGCCCCATAGTCAGTGTACGTCCATTGGTATATCGTCCCAGGATGACCCCTGAGTCATCAATATCCAAACCAGCAAGACTTCCTGTTGTATACCCGTCATTTTGAGTAGATTGAACAGCAAATGGACTACCAAATTGTGTACTATCAGATAAATCAATATTGAGACTTAAAGGATTAGATCCATTATTTAAATTAAGGGATAAAGGAATAAAATTATTGGGCAATGCCGCATTTGCTGTATTGGTTACCCCAACAAAAGTTCCATCGGTATTAAAGTTTGCTCTGAACAAATTATCCGTATTATGTGGCCCGACGTTGGCAGGTACGTTTTGATTATCAATTTGAAAGGCAACATACCATTGATTCTCTGTACCCGCCGGCGAGGCAGCATTAGGTGCTCCTGCTGCAGCCGTTGAATCTGCCCTGACAAAGTACATGCTCAATACATGAGAGTTACCCAAACTGTCGTAAATAGTTGATGAACTGACATTGTTATAAGTATCGGTAGAAGGTGTAGCGCCACCAGCCCAATCAACCGCAGGTGCTTTGCTCTGAGAATATAAGTTGACGCCAGCTGTTACTAAAGTACTCGCCCTGGGGCTAATATTGGCAGTATTGATCTGCAAATCTCCTGAAGCTCCCGTAATGGCACCACTTTTATCAGCAAGCAAACCGGTTAATCGCTGGTTATTTGCATTCACTATATGATTTTCATTATCCAGTTTAAACTGACCTGCCCGGGTATAAACTTTGGCACCCTGATCACTTAAAATAAAGAATCCGGAGCCATTAACAGCAAGGTCTAGAGTATTATTCGTTGGGCTTAACGTTCCCGTAGCAAAAGATTGATGGACTCGAGATAATTTGACACCACTACCAACTGAAGAACTGCCTGTACCATAGGCACTATAAGTATATATATCAGCAAATTCCGCCCGCGCTCCCTTAAATCCTACTGTTGCAGAGTTAGCAATGTTATTTCCAATTACATCCAGGTCTTTGGTTGACGCCTGAATTCCACTTAATGCCGTATTAAAAACCATAATAGCCTCCTGCTTATAATTTTTAGCACTCACCCTGATACATGCAGAGATTGCAGATAGTTTATACTGTTATTTGCCTTACCTGGTCCAGAGAGATTGAACCGACTCCGGCTACATTTAATTTTAAACCCTCTCCATTTTGTCCCAGGCTTACACTGTCTACATTTGCTGAAGTCATGGTTTTTAAGGCAACTTCCTGTCCACCATAAGTACCGTTGACTTTGATTTTATAATTGCCCGCGGCTACGCGTTGATTATTTTGATCGGTTCCATCCCAGCTAATTTGAAAAAATCCTGGTACAGGTTGTCCTAAAGAAATCGTTTTAAGCAGCTCACCTGACTCTGAGTAAATTGACGCTGTTGGATTAGCAAGTCCTGCTGGCATATCAATAGCCGCCTTTGCATCACCCTCTGTACCCAAACTCATGCTGTCGCTGTGAACCAGAACTTTTCGACCCACCAGAGCCGAAGCTTGAAGAGCCTGATTTGATTGTAAAGATGTAGCCATTTGTTGTAAGGAATCCTGCATACGGGTAATACCGTCATTAGTACTAAACTGAGCCAGTTGTGATAAGAACTCACCGTTGGGTTGGGGTTGCATGGGATCCTGATTTTGTACTTGAGCGACCATGAGTCTTAAAAAATCCTGCTGCCCTAAGCTTTTTCTTGCAGACTGATCTGCTTGATTCAGGCCTAAATTAGTTGCTGAATTAGATCCATTTACTGAATTTGTCATCCTTTTCCCCTTATTCACCTTATTCACCCAATTGCAGTGTTCGTTGCATTAATTGCTTGGTTGTATTAAGTAATTCTATGTTCATTTGATACGATCTGGACGCAGAAATCACATTAGCCATTTCTTCTACATAATTAATGTTAGAGGTATAAACAAAACCGTTATCATCCGCCATAGGACTATTAGGATCATATCGTTTTGAAGGCTCCGCATTACTCTCATAAATTCCTTTCAGCTGCACACCCGCTTTAATATTCTCTCCCATCCATTGCTGTGCTTTTTCCTGAACTGCCTGAAAGATAGGATATTTGGCTTGATACACCTCTTCTGGACTGCTGGCCTCAACGTTTGCATTACTCAGATTTCCAGCACTGGTTGTTAATCGAGCAGTTTCTGCCGTCATAGCCGATCCGGCAATGTCAAAAATAGCATTTAATGACATGATTATTCCCCTTTTAACGCTACAATCATTGATTTGATTTTACTGTCAAGAAAACTCAGACTTGCTTGATAATTCAGCGCGTTCTTCGCAAATTCTGCAGTTTCAATATCTTTATCTACTGTGTTACCGTCCATGGATTTATGATTCGACATGCGGTATTTCAATTGAGTAGAAAATTCAGCATTGTTATTAATATGATTCGGTGAAGTCACTTGTAACTGCTGAGAATTTCCTGCCATAGAAGCAGCCAGCACTTCATTAAAATCCATATCCATGGCTTTATAATTTGGAGTATTGACGTTGGCCAAATTGTTCGCCAACTGGGATGCCCGATGATCTCGAGCAATAAGCGCTTTGGCATGAATCCCAAAGTAAGAATCAAGATTAAGAGGCATATTCACTCCTTTTTATTATTAATAATAGTAAAGCAAACATTGTGCCAATACAGAAAGAGTGAGAAAATAAGGGAATTTAACCCGTCTGGAGTACTGTATTATGTCAGTCCTTGCGTCAATTCCTCCAAACGCCATCCAACAGATTAAATCTTATCTGCTCCAACTGCAAAATACAATTTGCGCTTCAATTGAAAAGCTTGATGGTCAAGCTCAATTTAGAGAGGAATCCTGGGATCGTTCAGGTGGTGGAGGCGGGATAACACGAGTGCTATCCAACGGTCGAGTATTTGCCAAGGCAGGCGTCAATTTTTCCCATGTATCAGGTGAACAACTCCCTGTTTCTGCCACAGCGCACAGACCAGAACTGGCCGGTAGAAATTATAGTGCTTTAGGCGTTTCGCTGGTGATTCATCCCGAAAATCCCTATGTTCCCACGTCCCATGCAAATGTACGATTTTTTATCGCTGAAAAAGAAGGAGCGGAACCCGTATGGTGGTTTGGTGGCGGATTTGATTTGACTCCTTACTACGGTTTTGTCGAAGATTGTAAACATTGGCATCAAACAGCATTTGAAGCCTGCCAACCTTTTGGCTCGTCAATCTATCCTGAATTTAAAAAATGGTGTGATGATTATTTCTTTATCAAACACCGAAATGAAGCACGTGGGATTGGGGGATTATTTTTCGATGATTATAATAAAATCAGTTTTGAGCACAGTTTTGCTTTGATGCAAAGTATAGGAAATCATTTTATTCCGGCCTACGCACCAATAGTTTCACGTCGAATAGAACATCCTTATGGACCTGAAGAAAAAGCATTTCAAAATTACAGGCGCGGTCGTTACGTCGAGTTTAATTTAGTCTATGACCGAGGCACTTTATTTGGCTTACAATCAGGAGGCAGAACGGAATCCATATTAGTGTCTCTCCCACCCGAAGTACATTGGAACTACAATTGGCATCCCAAAGAAGGCAGCAAGGAAATAAAATTATATACCGATTTCCTTCCTGCAAAAGATTGGATTAATGCTACTAGCTAGGGATCAAGTATCCAATGGGCTATTTAATTTATAAGTTGAATTATGGCCTGTTGGCAGGTTATCCCATCAGAACCATCAAATCTCTGCATAACGCATGATATCAATCCAATCTAACATCACTTTTTTTCTGTCTCTTCAAACAGAACCATAATCCCAATGCAGCAACACTATTCAGGAGACTAATCAATAGAAACACTTGAGGAATAGCCACTTTAAAATGCAATAAGACCATAACCAAAAAGGTTCCAAATACCATAAATAAAGCATTATAAATATTATTAGCGGCAATAGTTCGTGCGCGTGCGTCAGGATGACTGGCTACCTGTAAATAGGTATATAAAGGTACCACAAATAACCCGGCACAAAATGCCAGCATAAATAAATCAAAAGCTATTCGCCAATGATTAAAATGAGCAAAAAAGACGAACAAAGTCGTTAGATGCTCCGAAACTTGAATCTCTGTCGGGGATGCCCAATAAAGATCAAAAGTAAAACAGGTTAATGCCAACATAGCTACAGGTACTACAGTAAGAGAAACACTCCCTCTTAGAAACAGGTTAATCATTAACGAACCTGAAGCAATACCAATAGAAAATAACGCTAAAAATACTGCGAAAACATGGGTATTTGCCCCCAAAACATAATGAGAGTAATCCGGTAGTTTGGTCAGCAATACGGCACCAATTAACCAGAACCATGAGATAGTCAAAGTAGATAATAAAACTCCCTTCTCCTTTTTGGCCTGTTTTAACATGGCTACCGTCGATCGCCAGATATGTAAATCCAATACTAAAGTAGGAAGTGATGATGGCGCGCTTGGAATAAACATACTGGAGGTTAACCCTGTAAAGGCTGCACACAAGGTCATAACAATTGCAATATAAGGGGTTCCATGCTCCGAGCCAATCGCTAAGGTCCCCAATGTGGTACCCAAAAGAATGGCCATAAATGTACTGGCCTCAATTAAACCCGTAGCGCACATTAAATCTTGCTTCGGTAAGTGATCGGGCAAAATGGCGTATTTTATTGGCCCGAAAAATGAAGAGTGAATTCCCAATCCCGTAAGAGTAAACATCATCAAAAAAATACTCTGTCGGTACAAGGCAAAACTCCCTAATACCATCAGAATAACTTCAAATACTTTTACTAAACGCGTTAATAATGCTTTATCGAACTTATCAGCTAACTGACCAGAGGTTGCAGAAAAAATAAAAAAGGGAGTGATATATAAGGTACCAGCCAATGCCTGATAATATTCAGATTGGGACTGGTTACGGCTTATGTGATAGCTAATCATAGTTAACATTGCCAATTTATAAGCATTATCATTAAAAGCACCGAAAAACTGAGTAAGAAAAAGCGGTAAAAATTTTCTCTGCTTTAAAAGATAGATATAGCCTGCACCCACGATCACCCCATCAATGCTGTTTTAAAAGAATATCAGCAAGGATATTGGTGTCCCGATTGAAAGTAAATGAAAAAACTGAATTACCTGATTATTTAGAAGTACCTATACACAATGTAACAATAAAAATAGAGAGACAAATTAATCGAATAAACAATCCTTGTAGCGAAGAGATTGAGCGTTTCTCCTAAATCTTTATCCACTCAATATATTGGTCGCAACCTGCAGAACGTCCTTGTTTTCGGCTTACGAAGCTGGTCGCAGCTTAATTTAATGCAGGAACAGACAAGTACTGATTTTGAAAACGCGTGTTTAGATGAGACGGCTCATCAGCTTGTTCTGAGTCTAAATTCAATCGTTCCAATACCTGAGCTGACAAAGGAGCGATACTTCCCTCAAGAGCTTTCAAAGCAAAACTTCGTTCCGATGAAGGAACCAACACTGCAATCTGATTTATCGCTTTAACAATACAATTGGCAATTTCATGTGCTTTATGTTGTTCAACACACAGTTCCAAATTCTCGCCTTCATGCAACAAAGCTTGCCAAGGTCTTTTATTAAAAAATCCTGGTGTACCTCCGAAACGTCGCTGGATGTCATTCTGTTCCATTTCTTTATCATAATAATCCAATCGCACCGACAGGGTTTCATGGTCGACACGCAAATTCCAGTCGGAATTGTAATGACGTACATACATTTCATGAAACAAATTGACAAACGTATTTAAGACTTCATTGTCCTTAAATGCCAAACCAAGCTCCACGCGCATTCCAGTACTTTTTTGATTGACCTTCCAATGAACACCAACAATACCGTCTGATTGCAATAAGGATTCTTGTTGAGGCATTGCTCCAGGCAAGGTATAAGTACTGCCCACAATCGAAAAGCCATGCGAAAAATTTCCAAAATCAGATTTTTTAGGCACAACCGAGCAGACACCAAATCGTTGCTCTATCATCTGGAATATCTCATCCAAAGGTTTTTCGCATACTGACGCATCCCTGGAACGTTTCATATGAAGATGAAAATCATAACAAACCTCCCCAGGATTCACTGCGGAATTTATGGTCGTACGCCGAATCACGGCATCTAAACCTAATTCTTCTTTAAAAAATACAACCAGTGCTTCTCGATTTGCGGAAAAGCCTAACGGACTTTGATCGATATCCCCTTTAATTTCGGAAAAGATTATTTCCGCCTCTCCTTCTGGTCGTAATAATAAACCTAAATATACCGCTGCCTGAAAAGGATTTTTATCATAGGTAACAGCACCGTACGTTTCGATAACACGAGTTACTCTTCCTCGGAGAATATCAAATAACCACCTCGCATGTTCCCCATTAGGAACAGGACTAAAACAACACACATCAATGTGATTTTTATTGTGTTCAGGTAAATCCTGCAGACTGAATCCAATAGTAAAATTATTGTCTTTTTTATAACTGGTTAAGGCATGACCATCACCCATTCCGGAATCAACAACTATCGCAAACTCATTATTTTGCTCTAAGTGAGCCGCTAGAAGTCGTTGATTACGGGCGCGAGATAATTTAGCGAAGTGTAAACGATTATAATCCAGCCAATCCCTGCTGTGTGGGTAATCGATCACAGGCCAAGGCAAACCGTCATCGGCATAGGTTTTGTTCTGCAATTGAGATCTTACAAACTCAATATCCGCTATTTTTTTTGGGTCAACTTCGCATGGAGCAGCAGAAATTTCTTTCGATGGCAGGTTATCATCCCCATTAACCACGTGATAAGACGCTAAATTGCATGAGATCTCCAATAACTCATTCAAGTAATTTTGAAACTGATTCCGCACAATATCTGGTTGCTCTAACCAATTGAACTTCTCCATTACTGCGAGCAGATGATCAAGTCGTCGCAAATACTGTTGTTCGATTACTCTAATTTGTTGTTCAGTTAATCCATTAATCCGAATACTTGCTTCATCATCCGCGATAACGCTAATTTGATCCGACAACAATCCTTTAATATCACTGGCAAAATCATTTAAATTTAAAATAGCCTGTTTTACCTCATGTCCATCAGGTAAATGAGGCATCATTTTATTAGTGATGGAACAATGTGGAAGATTTTGTGGCGATAAATCGGAACCAATCCAGGTATAAGCCCCTCGATCCTGGTGTATCGATTTGGCAGCGTTCTGCTTTAACTCATTTAGTAACTTGGTAAACATAATTATTACCCACTCTCACTGATTAAAAAGAGCACACTATAAGCCATTGATGAACAAAATGTTATGGCGAAAATCGGACAGCTAAAAGTAGACATGCAAACAAAAAGCGATTGTGTTCAGTTTAAAACCATGCTAGACTGTATCAAATTTAATCACCTTGAGAAATTAATGACTGCTTTGAGCGATTTTAAAGTACATCCTTGTTTAAAACATCATGAAATGATTAAGGATATATGCCGTCCTCTAAAAGGTCTGGGGGTACATTTTTTCGGATATACCGCCGTTGATTCAATGAATAATGGATATTGCCTTGGCTCCAGGGCAAACTACGCAGAAGAGTACCTGCGTAAAAAACATGTAAAAAATGATTTAAATTATAGAGATGAGAAACCAAAAAGTAAAAAAGACTATGATTTTTGGGACTTTCAAGAACTTGATTCCAACAAAAAAGACCTGTACCAGATGGCTGCAGAATTTGATCAAGGACACACGTTAAGCATTACCAAACACGAAATTGACATGACCCACAGCTTTCACTTTAGTGGTCAGCTGGCAGATGAAGGCTTTAACCAACGTTTACTTGAAAAAATGGACACTGTACATGCTTTCATGGATTTATTTAGCCACCAATTAAATAACATCCCTGAACTCAATGAAATCTATAATTATCCAGAGCGTATAGACAACCCGGTTACCTCAGAGAATAGAACCATTACATTAATCGATATCGATCCACGCAGTTTCACTATTGATCACAAAGCGCGCCATACCATTAACTTTAAATCAGAATCCAAATATCTACTAACTGCTAACGAAAGAGAGTGTTTAAAGTGGTTAATCAAAGGCAAATCAGCTGAAATGATTGCTGAGATTAATCACATTTCAAGAAAAACCGTTGAGCGATACATCTCCTCATTAAAAGAAAAATTTCAATGCTATACCCTGTTCCAATTAGGGCAGAGAGTAGCTGAGCATGGGATAGCAGAATTTTTATAGACTGCGCTTCAATGAATTAAGGATCTGCACTGCCCACTATCATCCTTTTAATTCACTCAGGCTAATTCATCCAGCAAATGCGCTATTTTTTTCGTTTCGCCCTGATAAAACAGGGTATCAACGGGACATAAGACAAATTGACTGGGTAATAACTCTTTTTTAATTGGTTTAAATCCATTCTTTTCATAAAATCTCTGCGCTGCTTGCAGTTGATCTACAGTTCCTAGAAATAATTCTTTGAAGCCATGTTTTAAAGCGTTCTTAATCAATGTCCGTAACAATAATGACGCAATTCCAAGACCGCGGTATTCAGGCGTAAGAAAAAATTTTTTCAGCTCACCTTGTGTATCATTCAATTTCTTTAGACCAATACTCCCAATGATCGCCCCTTGGGCATCGACTGCATACCAAAAATTACAGGAATTATGAAAATAGTACTCTTCTTCTGCCTTAAGAACCGATGCATTGATTTCTGGTGTTATAGAGATATTAAATTCATCAACCTGAATTCGCTCAATCATATGAATTATTTGTTTACGTAATGTTCTTGAAGTTGAAAGTCTTAATATTTTAACCTGATCACGAACGATACGACTTTGCTCCAACGCCAAGGCATATTTTCCAATGGCGCTGATTACCTGCTCTTTATCTTCCTGAGTCAGGAAATGAAATGCCCGCTTAATTTTGGTATTCGAATACTCATCAATATACTGTATTTTTTCTTTACCCTTTTCAGTGATTCTAAGAAATCGTTCCCGCTTATCTATCCCTTCTGTGACGGTGATTAAACCATCATTAATGAGCGATGCGACAATACGAGATAAGGTGGGCAAGGAGATTAATAATAGTTGACTCAATTTGGCACTGGTCACATCAGGTTCTTTATTTATCTCGATTAAAGCATGCCAGTATGAAGGTTGTTCTTTGGCATCTATCTTATTTAGCTGCAACATTCCTAACTCGCGAATCAATTTTCTGGAGTGATGTCTTAATAAATTAATTGAATCATTCATTTGCAGAACCCTGGCAATAATTATAAATATGATTTCAATTTTAATATATTTTACTTAAAATAGCATAATATTAATTAATTATATTCATATATCTGATCATAAACATTGCATAAAAATTACATATTAGTTAAAATGGTTTCATATTTTATGTATTTTTATAAATAAAACACAACAAAATACCCCTGAGATCGAAACAAAAAGACGATTAAATGAATAGACTGGGGTGTTTTCGCAAGTGCTGATTACAATATAAATCGTACTGAGCTGCTTGAACTATGCGGTTTTATAAAAGAGGTATTCATTTACCAGGATATAAATAAAAAATCCGTTTTGCGTTTAGTTAGCGAATTTATTAATATGTATGGAGTTTCTATGGATCATCTAAATCAACTTTCAGCCCTTCTGCCTCTAATCGCGTTGGTTTTTATCTCTTTAATAAGCCCAGGACCAGACTTTGCCATCACCGTTAAAAACAGCCTGGTTTATTCAAGACGCAGCGGTTTATTAACCGCATTGGGGATTGCATTGGGAAGTTTAATCCACATCAGTTATACCCTGCTTGGCTTAGGCCTGTTAATAACAGAAATTCCTGTTTTAATGCGATGCATCCAATATATTGGCGCATCATACCTCTTATATATTGGCTATAAAAATCTGATGTCTAAAGCAGCTGGAGATCGCATCGATGGATTTGACAGTACTGTAGATCTAAAACCTTTACAGGCTTTTTCAGTTGGCTTTATAACCAATTTATTTAATCCCAAAGCCATGTTATTTTTTATCAGTCTATTTTCCGTACTCATGCCCCGGAATATTTCAGACTCCAATAAATTATTTCTAGCCGTTGTACTTTTTTTAGAAACCTTGCTCTGGTTTTCATTTGTAGCCTTCAGTCTTTCTGGAACAACAACTCGAGCAAAATTCCAGAAAGTCAGCCATTGGATTGAGCGAGTAACCGGGGCCATTTTAATTGTACTTTCACTTAAATTATTTTTTAGTCAAGTTACTGGTTAACAAGCTAAAAGGCATAACCGCTGATATAAATTACTGCCAGACAACGGATGAAGTGTAAAGAACTTAAAACTGAATTTCCAACCCGAATACATCCGGATACTGTTCTGGGTGCAGCAATAAGCTGGACCCAGATTATTGTTCGGATTGAATCACATACAATACGTGTCGTGCTAAAGGATGAGAAGGCTCAAGATTCGGATGCAGAAAATCACCATCACTCACGCGTGTCATCCCTATTTTTTCCATAACCCTTCTTGATCTGAGATTATCAGGCACCGTAAACGAAACCACTTTCTTCAGTTTTAAATGATGAAACGCAAATTCCAGCACTGCTTGAGCACCTTCAGTTGCATATCCTTTGCCCCAACTGGATGAAGCGAGACGCCATCCAATCTCGACACAAGGCGTAAAATGCGCCTCCCAGGAAGGAGCATTTAATCCAATAAAACCAATAAATGCCTGAGTTTCCTTTTCCTCTACAGCCCAAAGGGTAAATCCTTTATTAACAAGTTGCGATTTCATTCGTGTTATAAAAGAGTGCACCATATCCATAGTCCACACACCAGGAAAGTACTCCATTACCTTAGGATCCTGATTCATCAAAAAGAAAGGTGAAACATCTTCATCCTTCCAGTCTCGTAAAATTAAACGAGAAGTTTCCAAACTGTTCATGGCAAATAAATCCTTCCTTCCATATAAAGGTGACAGTTACCATACAATAAAACACGCTTATCCTTGATCTCACAGTACAGTTCCCCCTGCCTGCGACCGCCTTGAAGAGCATGAATACCCGATTTATTTAATTCCTTACACCAATAAGGTGCTATGACGCAATGAGCTGAGCCGGTTACCGGATCTTCTGGTACATCACATCCAGGATAAAAGCATCGCGAATAGACATCAGTATGAGTTCCTGGAGCAGTTAAAATTAATCCTCTGTAATCCAGTCTGGCCACAGCAGACAAATCAGGAATCGCTTCCTTGACATCCAACGCATCTTCATAAACAAACATCAAATCAAATTGACTTTGAAATACTCTATAAGGCATTTTTAAATTTAAATGATGAAACTCAGGTGTCCATACGATTTCGTTTAATGGCAATGCAGGGAAATTCATGACCAAACCCTGATGTGATTTTTTAACAATCAATTCGCCACTTAAACTATTAAATCGAATGTCCTGTTCTTTATATCCCATTTTTTCAAAAATAATATAAGCGCTGGCGAGTGTTGCATGACCACAAAGGGCAACTTCTTCATTGGGGGTCATCCAACGTATTCTGAATCCATTTCCTTCGGGTACAAAAAACGCGGTTTCAGATAAATTATTTTCCGCAGCTATAGCCTGCATTTCCGCATCAGTAAGCCACTCATTCAAGGGACATACTGCTGCAGGATTTCCCTTAAATAAACTTGATGCAAAAGCATCAACCTGATATATCGTCAAACTGTTCATATTTATCTCCCAAAGAAGCGTATACATAATATACATAGTTTGTTATTATGTAGCAAGCTATATAAATTAAGGATTTCCATGTATCTGTCTACTTTATTTAAAAAAACCAACAGATTATTGCTCAAACGAGCTAATGAATTAATCAAACCTTATGCAATAAACCACGCATACACCTTTATTCTGATGGAGTTATTTAATCAGGATGGGTTAACTCAAACAGAACTCGTGCAATTAATTGATGTAGAACAGCCCACACTGGTCAGAACACTGGATAGAATGGAACGAGATGGATTTATTATTCGAAATCAAAGTTCTTATGACAGGAGAGCAGTAAATATACATCTAACACCCAAAGCGAAGGCTACAAAAGATAATCTCGATCTTATCGCTCAGCAGCTTAATAAAGAGACACTAACCGGTTTTTCTGCTGAAGAACAAACTAATTTGCGCGACTATATGCACCGAATATCAGAAAATTTGAAACACAATTTTAATAAGTGATATATAGAAATTAAATTTGTAGTTTGTTAATTTGGAATCAGATTTTCTTTATCTATTCCATTCTGGATAAATAATTCTCAATATTTCAGAGGATTAAATGAATTCAGTCATTTATTCTACTTAAAAAATTCATCTCGACAGTGACTATGGATTAAAAAATAAAAATCATCACAAAATATAAATTACAAACTCTCTTTGAAATTATTTAACAATGTGATTAAATATGCAACACTGTAAAATACATGTATTCTATCCTACGCTTTAGTACACTTTTGGAGTTGCGATTTTGATTTATGAGATATATTCCTTCGATTTTGATGGATGCCTGGCAAACCTCTTATATTTATCCAGTAAGAAAAAAGACATCATTCGTGCCAATCAAGTCTTGCTCGCACAAATCAAATCATCTCCAAATCCCAAAATTATTCTGGTTGGCTCCAACAGACAGGGCCTCATGGATGATTTTACCAACGCTGCGGATAATGAACGAGGATCCTGTTTCCCGGCAATAAAATTGATCAGTCAGGAGCTGAATTCTCACGAAGCTCCTACAACTCTGGATGAACTGTTACTTAGTGATATCTATAACGACATGCCTGATGGCGCTTCTTTTAAAGAAGCAATGAAATATATAAACAAAAACAACAAAGATTATAAAGTTGGCAAGATAAAGAAACCCGAACAATTTCCAAACTGGATTCATGATGAGAGCAAATTAACGGTTATTTATGCTCAAATGCACAAAATGGCGAAAGAACATCCGTATGATGATCTTCAATTTAATTTCATTGATGATCGCGAAGATATTTTAAATCACTTACATGACTATTTTCTAAAATACCCTGAACTGATTCCCCATAATGTCACTTTAAACTTAAAAAGATATATGGGGCCAATTGATAAATTCGAAAACCCGATTGATCCCTTGGTAACGGAATACGCACCTATCAAAGGAACAAGACCTGAAGCGGATCATGACTACCGGCAAACGGTTAAAATGATGGCTGCGGTGACCATTGAGCAAATGAATGCGCATGATTACTATCTATGCGCAACCAAGGCCAAAAGTCCTATACAAAGCTACGAGGAAGCAAAAAAATACAATTACAATATATCGGTGATTAAAGCCGTTGGTTATTATAAACCAGGTATGATGCCCATTAATCCACCAGAATTGACTACCCCCAAAAAAAGCCGATTCGGAATTTTTGGAAAATCATTCTTTTCCAGTAAAAATTTAACAAGCGAAATGAACAGTTCATCTTATAGTTCTACTCCTTCGCTTTCCATTCCAAGCAGCAGTAAAGACCCAAGTCCCAAGCCTGGTTTTAGTTATGCCTCGAGTTCTACCTCAAACTCATACATTGACGATGATTCTGATCCTGTCCAAATGCCAAAACATAGTGTTGATTTTGAATTGGGATTTGACCCTATTCCAGAAATTCCGTTAGAAGAAATTAAACATGAAACTCATGCACCAGAATACCCGATTTTTAATGCCGAACAGCTCGAAACTAATGCAGTAACAGTCCCTCGAGCTATAGGGCTACACCGCTTATTCCCCCCCATGGAGGGCGAGCCCCAGGAAATTATTGTATCCGAGCCCAATACCGAAACAGGTACAAGCATAACGGCTCATTCAAATTAACTTGCAACAAAGCATATAGAGTGGGAATAGGCCATTTGTAGCAATCAATAAAATGTTGCCTTTGCGACTCCAATATTGAATTGTAACAAAGCATCCCTCAGTTTTACCATAATTGAAAAAGACCTTGTCCCTGGCATTTTACTGCATGAACAAATTAGAAATAAAGAGAAAATGGAATAGTTGCTAAGGAGTAAGCCAGACAGAATTATCTGGCTTGGATGTCATATTTATTATTCGTTTGCTTCGGAAGCTAAAACAACCTCTTGGGCTTTCAGTCCTTTGGGACCTTTATCCAGCACAAAAGTAACAGGGTCATTTTCATGAAGTGTTTTAAATCCAACACCTTGAATGTCTTTGTAATGTACAAAAATATCATCGCCCTGCTGATTAATAATAAATCCAAATCCCTTTTTTTCATTAAACCATTTAACATGGCCTGTCTCTCTTTGCGACATTAGCTATCCCCTTTGTCTTAAACTTTTTACATCGTGATCGTTATTTAAAATATATTAATGTTTATTTCAGACAGTCTCTCAAAATGCCTAAAATTAAGTCATTCATTAAGTTGCTATCTGCGCTATAATAAACAGTTTCTCTATGCACGAATAAACACGCACACTCTGATTAGCATAACAGTTTTTTGTTGATTGTTAAGGATTTTTTTCAAAATTTGTGTTTGTTTTCAATAATTTTTTGTTTTAGGAATGAATAATGAATCATACCAAATCATCTTTTATAAAATTAGCTCTAGATTGTCAGGTTTTAAAATTTGGTGAGTTTACGCTGAAATCTGGCCGACTTAGCCCCTACTTTTTTAATGCAGGATTATTTTATCAGGGTAGCGCTTTGCGTAAACTGGGACAATTTTATGCCCAGACCATTATGACTCATCAGGTTGAATTCGATCATTTATTTGGACCCGCCTACAAAGGTCTTCCCCTTGCGACAACTACAGCAGTAGCATTGGATGAATTAGGTAAAGACTGTACTGTCACCTTTAATCGAAAAGAAGTTAAAAATCATGGCGAAGGTGGGCAATTAATCGGCTCTCCATTAACTGGAAAAACGCTTATTATAGATGATGTCATTACCGCAGGAACTGCTTTTAGAGAATCTCAAACGCTCATTAAAGAGAATGGAGGTATTCTCAGCGGAGTAATTATTGCTTTGGATCGATGTGAAAAAGGCCTCACCGAAAAATCAACTTTATCTGAAATCAAAGCTCAAGGGATTAACGTTTATTCTATTATCAATCTATTTGATTTAATTGAGTATCTGAAGAATGACAATCAAAGCACCCAGGTAAACAAATTGGAAGCGTATCAAGAGCTATATGGCTGTGAGAGTTAAGCAATTATTGGATTCTCAGGTTCAACATCATGACCATTGAATTAAGAACAATCCGGGTTACGCATTTACGATAACCCGGAAAAAAAAATAATACTATTTTGCGTCTTCTTCTCTTAGCTCGAGCCACATTGCATTCAATACTGCAAAAAAACAAGCCAAACCAGTACCTAAAACCCAGGAAAAATACCACATACCACTCTCCTCAATAAGCTGAATCCTGATTAGCCAGAACAGTCTTCTCAGTTACTTTGCCTCGCAATACTCTATAAACCCATGCAGTGTAAGCCAATACTATAGGTAAAAATACTATTGTTACAACCAGCATAATAAACAAGGTCAACTGACTGGAGGAACTATCCCAAACCAGCAAACTGTGTTGTGGATAGGTTGATGAAGGAAGAATAAAAGGAAACATACTCACGCCAACAGTTCCAATCAATGTACCCACACTCAGTCCGCTGAATATAAAAGCCAACACCGCTCTGTTTGCAAACACTATTGCTAACAATGCTGAAACAAGACTAAGAGCAGGAACCAGCATCGTCAGGGGGTAAGCAGTATAATTATTAAACCATGCGCCTGCTTGACTTGATGCTGATTTGTATAATGGATTTGATGGACCATCATGCGAAATTATGCCATTAAGAACATACCCGTCAATGCCATAGAAAGTCCAAAAACCCAAAGCGCAAAAGAGTACAATAACACCCAAGGCGCACCACTTGGCGCTAACTCTGGCTCTTTGCTGCAGAACCCCTTCTGTTTTGACCTGAATGAAAAAAGCGCCGTGCATAGCCAGCATTAATACCGACAAAATGCCGCATCCCAGAGCAAAAGGATTTAGTAGCTGCCAGAAGCTTCCTGTATAAAATACTCTTAAGCTCTCATCAAAATAAAAAGGTACTCCCTGCAAAACATTTCCTAAAGCGACTCCAAAGATCAGCGAGGGAACAAAACCACCAATAAATAAAGCCCAATCCCAAGTGGATCGCCAAACTGGATTGGTCAGTTTGGAACGGTATTTAAATCCAACCGGTCTAAGAATTAATGCTAAAAGAACAACCAGCATTGCCAGATAAAAACCGGAAAACGATAGAGCATATAATGCAGGCCAGGCAGCAAAAATAGCGCCGCCACCCAGGATAAACCAAACCTGATTCCCTTCCCAGGTCGGTCCAATACTATTAATGAGCACACGTCGCTCAATATCCGTTTTGCCTAACCAGGGAAGCCACATGGCAACACCCAGGTCAAAACCATCCATAATAGCAAAACCGATTAATAAAATACCGATTAATACCCACCATATAACTCGTAATGTTTCATAATCTAAAGGCATTTGGATCTCCTAAAATTAGTGCTGCATGCCATCTGGACCAAGGCGAATATATTTCACCATCAAATAAAGCTCTACAATGGCCAAAACAGTATAAAATAATACGAATCCAGCTATTGAGATCATGACCTGACCGGGAGTTAATGCTGAGGCGCCCATAAAAGTTGGCAATATTCCCTGAACGACCCAGGGTTGTCGACCGTATTCAGCAACCACCCAGCCTAATTCAGCAGCAACCCAGGGTAAAGGTAACGAATAAAATGCCATTCGATGATACCAACGGGTTTTTTCCAATCGATGTCGTACCGATAAATAGAAACCGATTGCAAAGAGCAGAATAAAGTAAATACCACAAGCAACCATTATTCTGAACGAAAAGAACATAGGAAGAACCTTGGGCTTCAAATCCTGAGCAGCCAGGTTGATTTGATCTTCAGTGGCATCCGTTACATTTTCAGTATATTTCTTAAGCAACAATGCATAGCCAAGGCTGTCGCTGTGCTCACTAAATACTTTTTTAGCCTCTTCATTATTGGGTTCTTTTTGCAATGTTTTCAAAGCATTATAAGCAATCATACCGTCTTTGATTTTTAACTTACCTTCATCAATCAACTCCATAATTCCCAATAATGGCGTATTTAATGAACGAGTGGCAATAATACCTAATGCAAAAGGAATATCGATGGAATACTTAGTACTCAGCGTTTTTTCATCGGGTATACCAAAAACAGTTAATGAGGCAGGAGCTTTCTCTGTATGCCACATGGCTTCCATAGCAGCCAGTTTCATCTTTTGGTTTGAGTTTGCTACGTACCCACTCTCATCTCCCAAAACCACTACAGATAAGGCTGAAGCCAGACCAAAGGACACTGCTACCGTCATGGAGCGTTTTGCAAAAGCCTTGTTACGATCACGTAACAGAAAATAAGCGCTTATGGATAAGACAAACATAGCGCCTGTAACATAACCCGCGCTGATGGTGTGAACAAACTTGGCCTGAGCAACTGGATTAAACAACATATCATAGAAACTGCTGACTTCCATTCGCATGGTTTGATAGTCAAAATAAGATCCAACGGGATTCTGCATCCAGCCATTAGCAATCAAAATCCATAATGCAGACAGGTTTGTCCCCAAGGCTAATAGCCAGGTACAAATCATGTGTTGAAATTTGGTCAGTCTATCCCATCCAAAAAAGAATAATCCGACAAAAGTAGCTTCAAGAAAGAATGCCATCATCCCTTCAATGGCCAATGGCGCACCAAACACATCACCCACATAATGAGAGTAATAGGCCCAGTTAGTTCCAAACTGAAACTCCATAGTTAGGCCGGTTGCGACCCCTAAAACGAAATTAATACCAAACAGAACTCCCCAGTACTTTACCATTTGTCGCCAGATTTCCCGTCCGGTCATGACATACACCGTTTCCATAATGGCCAGCATCACCGAAAAACCCAAGGTCAGCGGAACAAATAAAAAGTGGTACAGCGCGGTTAAAGCGAATTGTAACCGGGAAAGATCTACTACCTCACTAACAGGAATCATTAAATCACCTCTTATTAATTTGGGAATATTCTGGTTGTGCTGATTGACCTAACATCCATTCCTTGCCACTTGGCATTACAGGATGCATTCCTCTGACACAGACGTACCATAATAGAAAAAGCAATATCAATTTAACTGTAATCGTTAAAGTTATATCTCGCGTAAATGGTTTCATAGTAGTTATCCAGATTTGGAACACCAGTACTATATATTAAGTAAAAAAAATTTTCACTAAGTTCTTGACAATGCTAAAGATAATCATTATCATTAAATTTTGTTATAGCGTGTTAATACATTAATATGAAACTACATAATTATACTAAAAATTCTGCACTTCCTGAATTAATGCAAGCAATCAGTTTATTAAACGATAAAGAAGAAGCACTTCAATTTTTTACGGATTTATGTACTCCGGCTGAATTGGAATCGATGGCTGATCGTTGGCAAGTAGTTCCCCTGCTCCGTCAAGGTATGCCCTATCGCACTATTCATGATCAAACCGCTGTTAGCGTCACTACCATCACTCGTGTAGCCCGTTGTTTAAGTTTTGGAACGGGTGGTTATAAACTCATTGCAGATCGAATGGAGAATTTATGAAAAATCGTTTACGACTGGCCTTACAAAAAAAAGGACGATTATCTGATGAATCCATCAGTCTATTACAACGTTGTGGCTTAAAATTTCGTATAAAACCTAATGCGCTTCTCACTCATGTAGATAATTTTCCAATAGATTTGCTTTTTGTACGTGATGATGACATTCCCACTTTAGTATTTGATGGTTTATGCGACGGGGGAATTGTAGGTGAAAACGTTTTATTGGAAGCATCGCTGGCTAAACCCGGTAAACTATACAAACAATTGCTAGCTTTAGGCACCTGTACCTGTCGATTATCCATAGCTGTACCAGAATCCTTTGATTACCAGGGTCCCGGTAGTCTGGATGGTAAACGAATCGCAACCAGCTACCCTTATTTGCTCAATAAATATCTGGATGAACGTGCTATTTGCGCTGAAAGCCTTATCTTGTCAGGTTCCGTAGAAGTCGCTCCCCGTATGGGAATGGCTGATGCCATATGCGATCTGGTATCCAGCGGTCAGACTTTGGAAGATAACAAACTTTATGAGGTAGATACCGTACTTCAAAGCCAGGCAGTATTCATCCAGACTCAAAAACAATTTTCACCCGAAGCTCAAGAGCTATTTGACATGCTTGCTCGACGTATTCAGGCGGTTCAGCAAGCTCAGGAACGAAAATACATTGTTTTTCATGCCCCAAAATCTGCATTGGAGGGTATTTCCAAACAATTACCTGGCGCGGAAGCTCCAACCATTCTCCCCTTACCAGATAATCTGGATAAAGTTGCAGTGCATGTTGTTTCCAGTGAACGTGTATTCTGGAAGACACTGGAAACAATACAAGCGTTAGGAGCAAGTTCAATTTTAGTGTTACCCATTGAAAAAATGTTGGAGTAAGTACGATGTTAACCATTACAAACTGGCAATTGTTATCACCTTCTGAACGAGCACAGTGCTTATCCCGACCCTTAGAGGCTGATTCAGTCAAAAATAAAGTTCTGGAAATTATTCAACAGGTACAATCTACCGGGGATCAGGCATTATTTGAGTTAACGCAAAAACTGGATGGAGCCTGTTTGAAGCAACTGAAAGTGCCGCAACAAAAAATCCAGAACGCAACCATCAATCAGCACGTTTTTTCGGCCATGAATCAAGCGATACAGACAATAACCACCTATCACCAGTCTTTAGTACCTGAAGAGCAGAGCATCTGTACAGCTCAAGGGATTCATATTCGTACTACGTACAGACCCATTCAAAAAGTAGGTTTATACGTACCAGGGGGAAATAAGACCCCATTAATATCCTCTCTTTTAATGCAGGCGATACCCGCTCGGATCGCGGGATGTCCAATAAAAGTACTTTGTACTCCACCAGACGCAAACGGAGAAATCAATCCTCATTTATTGGTTGCTGCCCGATTATGCGGAATTGAAACCATCTATACTCTAGGTGGCGCCCAGGCAATTGCAGCCATGGCCTATGGCACAGAAAGCGTTACTAAAGTGGATAAACTATTTGGACCGGGGAATCGTTTCGTTACCGAAGCCAAAAGTCTGGTCTCCATCGATCCTTGTGGTGCAGCTGCAGATATGCCAGCAGGGCCATCTGAAGTCATGATCATCGCTGATAATCAAGCCAATCCTTCATTCGTAGCAGCAGATTTATTGGCTCAGGCAGAGCATGGTACCGACTCACAGGTTTTTTTAATCTGCGAGAATTCAGATTTTGCCAACGCGGTCAATCAAGAGATACAACTGCAGTCCGTCACATTATCGAGATCTTCAATTATTAATCAGTCACTGTCCAAAAGCAGAATCATTCTCTGCTCAGACAAAACGGAACAGCTGGCGATTATCAACAACTATGCACCAGAACACTTAATTATTAACCGGGACGACGCTGAGTCATGGGTCAGTCAGATTAATTCAGCAGGAACAATCTTTCTTGGTTCATGGGCTGCAGAAACCATGGGCGATTACGTCAGTGGCAGCAACCACGTACTGCCTACAAACGGCTATGCAAAAAATCATAATGGTTTAAGTACTCTTGATTTTTTAACTCGTTTTAATGTGCAATCAATTAACCAGGAGGGTATCAAAAACTTAGGTCCGGCGGCTGTTTCTCTGGCTCAAATCGAAGGTTTGGATGCTCATGCAAACGCAATACAAATCAGACTCAATGTCTTGGAGGTTTAAATGTCCATACTTAACTTAATACGACCCGAGTTGTTAAACAGCCAGAATTATGTACCTGGTGGAGAACAGTGCACATTCAGACTTCATGCCAATGAATTACCGTGGTGTCCTGTTAACTCAAACGGCACCATGTCTCTGAATTTTTATCCGGATACTCGTTTGCAAGCTCAATTACAGGCCAGGTTAGCTGAACGCTATCAGGTCGATAAAGATCAAATTGTACTGACCAGAGGCAGTGATGACGGTATAGATTTGGTAACGCGCCTATTTTTAATAGCAGGTCAAGATGCATTCATGCAATTTCCTCCGACTTTCCCTATGTATGCCTTTTATGTCCGTTTGCAACAAGCTGAGCTCATTAACTGTCCACTGAACCCTCTTGATGACTTTAGTCTTTCATTAGAACAGATTAAAAACAGGTGGCAATCCAATTGTAAAATCATCCTGTTTTGCAGTCCGAATAATCCAACAGCAAATTTAATCGACCTGGATCTGATTGCTGCTACTTGTGACTTTTATGCAAACCGTTCAGTCATCGTCGTTGACGAAGCGTACATCGAGTTTGCAAGAACAAAAAGCGCCGTATCCTTGCTTAATCGTTATGAAAATCTGGTTATATTAAGAACATTATCTAAAGCATGCGGCCTGGCAGGCCTTCGTCTTGGCAGCATCATCGCTCAGGGTCAGGTTATAGAAGCACTCAATAAAATTATTGCGCCCTATATCATTCCGAGCGCAAATATTGAATTAGCTGCTCAGGCATTAGATAACACGAACTGGTTTCCATCGGTTATCGAGCGCATCCGCAGTTCACGGCAAAAGCTCACTCAATTATTAAACAACAGTCCTGTGATTGAAAAAGTATATCCCTCTGAAACCAATTTCGTACTTGTTAAATCACAGTATGCTAAAGAATTAACTGCCTGGTTCGCGGAACACAACATCGCTGTAAGAGATTTCCCCCCTTCTTCCTTATTACACGATCATTTACGCATCACAGTGGGTGATCCAGAGCAAAATGAATTACTCATTGCCTCCCTATCCAATTTTATCAATAATGTTTCAGGATTAAATTATGCAAAAGATCTTATTTATTGACCGTGATGGTACCTTAATTGAAGAGCCCTTTGACAACCAGGTCGATTCATTGGAAAAGATTAAACTGACGCAGGGAGTAATCCCTGCTCTACTTCAGCTCAAAAAAGCGGGGTTCAAATTCATTATGGTTTCCAATCAAAATGGAATTGGCACCTCCAACTTTCCAGAAGAGGATTTTGCGATTTGTCATGAATTTACCCTCGATCTGTTTTCTTCCCAGGGCATATTATTTGATGAAATATATATATGTCCTCATATGCCCGAAGATAATTGCAATTGCCGAAAACCTAAAACTGGATTGCTGGATCAGTTTATGAGGGATATGCCTGTTGATAAATCCAGTTCCTGGGTTATTGGCGATAGAGATACCGATAGAGAATTAGCGGATAATTTAGGATTAAAATTTCTTCCCATATCTAAAGAACACTCATGGGATGATATTGCAGAATCCCTATTAAATATTCGTCGTAGCGCCAACATTACCCGAACAACAAATGAAACACAAATTCAACTGAAAATAACATTGGATAGTGATCAAACCAGTGCGATTAAAACCCCCATTCCATTTTTTAATCACATGCTCGAACAGGTCGCAAAACACGGTGGCTTCGATCTGAATCTCCAGGCTTCGGGCGATGTGGAAGTCGATGATCATCACCTGGTTGAGGACACTGCGATAGCTTTAGGTGAAGCAATTAAAGCAGCACTGGGTGACAAATGGGGAATCAATCGATACGGATTTACCTTGCCTATGGATGAAGCCCTTGCCTCTATAGCAATTGATATTAGTGGTAGAAGCTTTTGTCAATTCAATGGTCAATTCAGCCGCGAGTTTGTTGGTGGTATGGCTACGGAGATGATCCCGCATTTCTTTCACTCCTTATCCAGTGCTTTAGGTGCAACCATTCACCTGACTGTAACCGGTTCCAATCACCACCACATGATCGAAGCGTGCTTTAAATCATTGGGAAGAGCATTGAGACAGGCTTGCGCCAGAACCAGTGAAACACTCCCCTCAACCAAGGGGATGTTATGATTGCTGTAATCGATGTATGTGGCAATAACCTGACTTCACTGGTTAATGCTTTGAAACGTCTGGAAGTCAATTATCAGTTAACCCATGATAGCAAGGAAATACAGCAAGCATCTCATGTGATTTTACCCGGAGTGGGCACTGCAACTTATGGTATGAATGCTTTACGTGACCATAATCTGGTGGAGGTTATTACTCGCTTGAACCAACCCTTACTGGGTATCTGTCTGGGCATGCAATTGCTTTTAGACTTCAGTGAAGAAGGGATGATTGACTGTTTGGGATTAATTCCTGGTCGGGCTGAGTTATTAAGTAGAACACATGAATCTCCTGTTCCGCATATGGGATGGAATCAATTGCAATGGCGGACAGAATCTCCATTACAAGAGGGATTAAAACCGAGTGATTATGTCTACTTTGTCCATAGTTATGCGTTAAAAGCCAATGACCACGCTGTGGCTCGATGCGATTACAATGAGCAATTCACAGCAATTGTTAACAAAAATAACGTTTATGGAATGCAGTTCCACCCGGAAAAATCGGCCGGGATTGGACTTACTTTACTTAAAAATTTCTTATCTCTGGAGGCTGTATGTTAATTATTCCAGCAATTGATTTACAGGCAGGGACTTGCGTTCGTTTAAAACAGGGACAGTTTGATCAGGTAACTCAATTTAATATTCCGCCAGTTGAGCGTGCTTTGTATTTCAAAAAGTCAGGAGCACAACGTTTACATATAGTCGATTTGGATGGTGCTCGTATGGGTGCCATGCAGCAACTACCTTTAATTTGCGCCATGATGGGCAGTGGGATCTCCGTTCAGGCCGGAGGGGGAATTCGAACCATTGAGCAGGCAAAACGATGCATTGATTCCGGTATTTCCCATCTGGTGATTGGCAGCATCGCGATTTCAAATCCGGAACTTACCTCGCAGATTATTCAGGAAATTAATCCAGAACACATTATTCTGGCTCTTGATGTGCGTATTGATAACGACGTTCCGGTTCCAGCGATTAATGGATGGCAGGTCACTAGCCAAAGTAATCTCTGGGATGTAGTTGGTTATTATCATCAATTGGGTATAAATGACGTACTGTGTACAGACATCGCCTGTGATGGAATGATGTCTGGACCTAATTTTATCCTGTATCAACAAGCGGTAGAACGTTTCCCGAACATTTCCTGGCAAGCGTCAGGAGGGATTCGAAATAAAGAGGATATCACGACTCTTGATTCTTTAGGCGTCGCAGCCGCAATTCTGGGATTAACCTTGTATCAAGGTAATTTTGATTTGGCTGAATGTTTACACGAGTATGCATGATGAACGCTCTCAATCGGATCCGGGTTCACTTGAAGAGGTATTTTTTATGTTAACCAAACGCATCATACCTTGCCTTGATGTCCGTGATAACAAGGTGGTCAAAGGGGTCAAATTCCTCAATCACAGAATTATAGGTGATATTATTCCTTTGGCAGCACATTACTCGGATACAGGTGCTGACGAATTGGTATTTTATGACATTACTGCCAGCAGTGATCTGCGTTCAGTTTCACCCGACTGGGTCAATCAGGTTGCTGCAGCAATCAATATACCTTTTACTGTTGCCGGAGGAATTCGTACTGTACATCAAGCCAAATCATTGCTAAATGCTGGAGCAGACAAGATTTCTGTTAATAGTCCGGCATTGGAAAATCCATCATTGATTAACGAATTAAGCGCTCAGTTTGGTACTCAATGCGTCGTTATCGGGATTGATAGTCAATGGATTGTTGATGATTACTATGTGTATCAATACACTGGCAATGAAACGACGAGCATTAACTCCCGGCGAAAAACCAAAGAATGGATTAAGGAAGTCCAGGATAGAGGAGCAGGTGAAATTGTTCTTAATTGCATGCAATCTGATGGTGTACGTTCAGGTTATGACCTTATTCAGTTGCAGGAAATGCAGAATTTATGTCAGATACCCTTAATTGCTTCTGGAGGTGCTGGTTCAGTGGAAGATTTCATTGAATTATTTCGTCGAACAGCAATCAACGGTGCGTTAGCTGCCAGCATTTTTCATGACAACAAGGTATCGATAAACCAAGTGAAGCAAGGCCTACAGGCAAACAATATAGAGGTGCGGCTATGAATGAATTTGAACTTAACGCTCTGGATTGGCAGAAGATGAATGGTTTATTACCCGCCATCATTCAACATGCTGAAAATGGTACCGTATTAATGTTGGGTTATATGAATCAGGAATCTTTAAGCGCTACCCTGTCCAGCGGACAACTGACTTTATACAGCCGCAGCAAACAAAAGTTATGGCGCAAAGGCGAGACTTCTGGAAACAGTATGACCATACGCCACATCAGCACTGATTGTGATAAAGACAGCTTGTTAATCCATGTCATACCAAAGGGACCTGCATGTCATCTTGGCTATACCAGTTGCTTTCAACCTCCTTTAACCAGCACTCTGGGCTTTCTTGATGGTTTAATCGATTTAATAAATGATCGAGCAAGACAAAACAGCAGCCACAGTTATACAGCTCAGCTTCTAAATGAAGGACTGAATAAATGCGCACAAAAAGTAGGAGAAGAAGCAGTTGAAACCGTTATTGCGGCAGTAAATCGGAACAGAGAAGAATTGATTAATGAAACAGCAGATCTGATCTTTCATTTACTCGTATTATTAAAATCCTGTGAATTGAGTTTCTATGAAGTCCTGCAATGTTTACAGGATAGAGATAGATCAGTTCATACCTGATACTCAATATACATTTTAACTACAAAGGTGGTGTTACTCCTAAATTCATGGAGGCACTACCCTCATCCCCTTCTCATCCCATTCTCATCCCATTCTCATCCCATTCTCCGTCACCCTCCGCATCCCTGTCCCCGTCACCCTCTGCGAAGGCGGAGGGTCCATGAATGCTAAGTCCAATAGCGAAAACCCATATACAAATATTCATATCAGTACATTGGTACTAATAAACACTAGAACGTTATATTTAGGTATTACGTCAAATCTCATTAAAAGGGTTGGGGAACACAGGAATGGGGCACAAACCAAATGATAAAGAATGGACCCTCCGCCTTCGCGGAGGGTGACGAGCGACTGCCGAACTTGACGGGGAAACTTCGGAAGACTCCGGGCGACTGCAGAGGAATACGAGGAAACCGTAACCCACTCAACTTTACTCTACTCATCAGACTCCCCCAACACTCTACTCATCAGATTCCCCATCACTCTACTCATCAGATTCCCCATCACCCTACTCATCCGACTCCCCGTCACCCTACTCATCCCTGTCCCCGTCACCCTCTGCGAAGGCGGAGGGTCCATGAATGCTAAGTCCAATAGCGAAAACCCATATACAAATATTCATATCAGTACATTGGTACTAATAAACACTAGAACGTTATATTTAGGTATTACGTCAAATCTCATTAAAAGGGTTGGGGAACACAGGAATGGGGCACAAACAAAATGATAAAGAATGGACCCTCCGCCTTCGCGGAGGGTGACGAGCGACTGCCGAACTCGACGAGGAAACTTCGGAAGACTCCGGGCGACTGCAGAGGAATATGAGGAAACCGTAACCCACTCACCTTTACTCTACTCATCCGACTCCCCATCACTCTACTCATCCGACTCCCCATCACTCTACTCATCAGATTCCCCATCACTCTACTCATCCGACTCCCCATCACCCTACTCATCCGACTCCCCAGAACCCTACTCATCCGACTCCCCAGAACCCTACTCATCCGACTCCCCACAACCCTACTCATCCCCGTCTCCGTCACCCTCCGCGAAGGCGGAGGGTCCATGAATGCTAAGTCCAATAGCGAAAACCCATATACAAATATTCATATAAGTACATTGGTACTAATAACCACTAGAACGTTATATTCAGGTATTACATCAAATCTCATTAAAAGGGTTGGGGAACACAGGAATGGGGTGCAAACAAAATGGTAAAGAATGGACCCTCCGCCTTCGCGGAGGGTGACGAGCGACTGCCAATGACGACTAGGAAACTTCGGAAGACTCCGAGCGACTACACAGGATAACGGGGTATGGAATACGAAGAGTAACGGAGAATGGGATGCGGAGGACGACGAGGCTGTGGAGGACGACATACAGCAATTGAGGTTTATTCAGGTATAAGTCTCGTCAGATGGAGGTTATAGCGTAATCGTCAACGGGCCCTATTTACCCAGAGATTTTTTCATACGAACAATACGTTGATATGCCTCATTAATTCGCTGTTCCGAAATTTCACCTGAAAGAACTTTTTGCTCAATAATATCAATGATTTCTTCAGGATCCTGAAATTTTTGTACTAACTGATTTCCAAATATCACCATGTCTGCCCCGGCATTAATAGAAAGAGTCAGCGCTTTGGGCAAGCCATAGTAATTTGAAATTGCTTTCATCTGCAAATCATCAGTAATCACTACCCCATCAAATTTTAAATCATGGCGTAATAGACCAGTAATTATATCAAATGAAAGTGACGCAGGCAGACCTTTCGCATCCAGTTTTCTATTAACAATATGAGCAATCATCACCATCCCACAATGCCTGGGTTGTCTTAGCTGCTTTGCAAAAGGAATCAACTCTTGTGCCGTCCAGGTATCTGTGACATCGACAAAGCCCAAATGGGAGTCTCCCACAGAACTCCCATGTCCCGGAAAATGCTTGTAAGCACATTGAATGTGATTATTCAAAAATTGCTCAGTAACTACTGAAGCATATTGTGACACGACTTCAGGATCTGAAGAAAAACTGCGTTCCTTTTTACTGATTATGAGATTGTCGGGGTTAATATCAACATCCAGGTCTGGAAAAAAATCCAAATTAATTCCTGCCGTTTGCATGGTAACAGCCATAAGCTTTGCTATCGATTTAGCCTCAACCTTAGACAAGGTACCTACTGTTTTTGCAGAAGGAATTGCGGGAAAACCATATGCAGGACTCAATCGAATCACATTACCGCCTTCATAATCAATCGAAATGAATAATGGAAGATGTTCTCGATGATGTAATTTATTGGCTTTTTTAGTGATTTCTTGTAACTGCTGATCCAATTTTTTCAGTTGCTCAGGATTCTCTATGTTTTTATCAAATTTTTGCGACTGTTGATTAAAATCAAATAGAATGACTCCGCCAATATTATTCTGTACTATTGAAACAGCAATGGGAGAATGTTCATTAATTTCTTTTCCTTGAAAACCAAGGATCAGCATTTGCCCGATTTTATCGCGAAGCGTCGGTTCTGCAGCATAAAAATATGAAGAAAATACAGCTAATACTACTGTGAGAATGATTCGATAAATAATCAATTTATTTCTCTGTACTTAAGAAATAGTAATTAAAACAGAATTCCATAAATTGCACACCAATTAATTTTTTTCTCAATAAATAGTTTGCTCTAATCCTTGTAACTTCTCAATAAATCACCACTACAATTCCGATTGAGCAGAAATTGCTTGTTCACAAAGTGCCCGTAACCCAAGGCTCATTTGTTTCAATTCAGGTACTTGTTGCACATCCACATGATATTCTTTGGCGAGTTTGATCGGATCCGTAAAACTTAACCAGACCTGCCCTGAACCATCCTTGGTTGCCATAATACGTAATGGTAAATCAAGAGCAAGAGCAGCATTGGTCTGCATTAACACAGTACCTTTAGCTGGATTACCTAAAATGAGTACCTGTGTATCAGGAAGAGCCTGATTTGCGTTGTGCGCTTCAGATGCATGATCAATACGTGCAAATACAGTCCCTCCATTTTTTTTGATTAAGCTGGAAACGCGATCCAGTGTTTCTGATACTGAATAAGGACTTTGCACCGTTTCAGACCAGTCAGATCCAGTGGGTGTACCCAGCTTGATATCAAATGAAGCCGCTATTTTACGAGCTAAAATATCCAAATCAGGTAAATTACCTTTATTAGTCAATAATGTGACGCAGAGTAACTCGGAAGGATCAGTAAACCGACTTAAAAATGCCGAATAACCCGGAATAGATCCTTTGATTTCCATCAATCCTTTATGTCCGGGGAAAAACCATCCCACATTACCAGGAACAGAGTGATCATTAATTGTGGGAGCACTGTACAAGAAACTCCTGTCAGCGGCGTCTTTAACTAAAATATCTCCCGCAAGACCAATATCCCATAAACTGATATCCTCAGCAGAAGCGATAATACCACTTGCGGCAAAGGTAGCAGACCAGGTTGCAGGGGGAACAGCAACAACGCCCTGTTCCGATTGACTATATCCCATGGCTGTTTCAACCGGATCAATGAATACGGGATTGTGCAGAAAATTACTGTGTTTAAAAGGATGAGTCCCATTGCTTATTTCATTGGAAATGGATTGAACATCAGAGATAAAAAATGTATGTTTTAAACCCAAACGTTCGATTTGATTCTTCGTCACATAATTCTGATAACTCATCCCACTGACTTTTTCGATAATCAACCCCAATAAATAAGGATTGGATGCACTGTTGCGCATCTGGGTCCCTGGTTTAAATAACAGTTCTTTATCATTAATTAAAGCCAGAATATCCTGTGTTTGATAGTTTTTTGCATAATTGAATTCTGTACTCAACGTGTAATCAGGTAAACCGGAACTGTGGGTTAATAATTGTCTGATGGTTATTGATTGCCAGCGTTGTGGCAATTCAGGAAGAACCTTGGAAATAGACGCATCAAGCTGAATTTTACCTTCTTCCTTCAGTTGCATTATCGCTACTGCAGTGTAGGCATTGGTCAGCTGTCCAATATTAAAAACAGTCCGGGTAGCGGCCAGACGCTTGCTATCGATATCTGCAAGACCATAACCTACGATACGAGTAATATAAGGAGCTTGTACTATAGCTAAAGTCAATCCGGGAACCTTATTTTCATCCATATATTGTATGATTAAATCATCGACTGACTGCCCCTGGTACACAGTATGAACATCACCTCGACCATTTCCAGCATACGAAGTTACTGAATCCATAAGAACTCCTGTTAAAATGATCACTATTAAACAGCCTTTTATCCATTTTGTATTCACGGACTAATCCTTGTTTAATATTTTTTTATCTGTCTTTAACTTAAGATTAGTAGATTAAAAATGAACTTGCGTAATGATTTATAATAAAGTGAAGCAGAAAAATTCAGGCAGAAATTTTGTGATGTGAATCCCCCGATCCAGCTTGCCCTTATACATAAACAGAAGTAATAGGCTCCGACATACATCTGACTATTGGTAGCCTCTTTGCGTACACCCCGCGGATTTTCCTCGAGATGTCTAAGAATAGAGCTGGACTGGTTTGTTGAACTGGTTTAGATGATTCGGGGAATTCAGGCATTAGCATGCCTGTAGACACGACTTAAACTACTGCCATCAACACCGCGGTCAGATAATTACCTTCAGGAAAAGAAGCCAGAGTAGGATGACAACTTGCCGGACCATAGACTCCGAGAATTCGTACCTGTTTGCCTACAGCCCCAGCTTGTGCACTAACCAAAGTACAAAACTCCTGTGATGACAGTGCAGAAGAACAGTTGCAGGTCATCAATAGCGAACCCGCTTTCATATTCTTAAACACTTCCCTGTGCAGAAAACGATAATAATTTTTTGCCTTTTGCACATGCTGCTGTGAAGGGACTAACTTAGGGGGATCGAGAACAACAATATCATATTCCCCAGCCTTTACGAGATAATCACGCGCATCAGCCTCGATAAAATCAATAGTGGTCAGGTTATTTAATTTGGCATTGTGTTTCGCTTGATGTATTGCCTGTGCTGAACTGTCAACAGCAGTGACACGTGAAGCTCCTGCTTTAGCCGCATGCAATGCAAAACCACCGGTATAGGTATAAAGATCAAGGAGAGATTTACCTTTGGATAACTCAGCTATTCGTTTATGATTTTCTCTTTGATCAATAAATAAGCCGGTTTTTTGTGCATGAGCAAATTCAACTTGAAATTTAACTCCCTCCTCTAAAACCTCTGCTGTCTGTTTAATGTCCCGTGTTTCAACGTTCTTCCAACCATCCTGCGCTAATGGTTTGCTTTGCGAAATCCAAATCAACTGATCTTCTGGAAGGAGTTCGTGAAGCGCTTGAGAAATGAGTTCTTTATTCAATTCAACCCAATACGCTGAACTGGAAATCACACAGATCTGATTGAATCTGTCGATAGTCAGTCCAGAAAGACCATCAGCTTCACTGTTGAATAATCTATACGCCGTAGTCTGTTCACTGGGTAAATTTAAACTCTGTCTAACTCTCTGTGCCTGGTGGAGTCTGTGAGTAATTATTGATTTATAACTGCTTTGATCGAATGGCTCATTTGCTAATGCTAAAACTCGAACCCGATATAAGGAATGTTCATTATAGACGCCAACCCCAATATACTCTCCTTCCGAGCCATGGATCTCCACTAAATTCCCTGTAACAAGTTTGCCGCTATTTCGGGCAATGGCCTTGGGAAAAATCCAGGGATGCCCTCTTAATACGGTATTTTGTTTTGCTGCTACTAAAAAAATTTTAGCACTCATTTCTATTTCCCACAGACCAAAAGTCGGCTAATCTACACTATTGAATGATATTTCTGCAATGGAGAAAAGGACAATTATGCTGCAACCTATAAAAAAGATATTCATTATCCTATGTTTATCACTTTTTAGCTCTTTAACATGTGCAGATCCCTGGTTTACAGGTCCCTTACTCGCTCCCGCAGGGCATACCATTCCCAAAGGTCATTCCAACTTAGAAGTCTATGGTATCGATGTATTCACTGATGGGGCCTATAATGCAGCAGGCAACGTCATACGAACCCCTCTATTCAGATCGTTTATTATTAATCCGATACTGTCACATGGCTTTACTGACTGGCTGGACTTTCAAATAACTGTTCCATATATGTTCAACTCAACACGTGGTGTCAATTCAAACCGATTGACTGATGTCTCTGCTGCAGCAGGGTTTCAATTATTTGAACAAAAAGGTGCGCTTAATCGTATGGACGTTCGTGTTTTACTGCAAGAAACCATCCCTACCGGACGTTATGATCATCTGAATCCTCAGTTAGCGGGAACTGATGCAACGGGACTTGGGGCTTACCAGACTCAATTGGGTTTAAACCTGCAATACCTGCTTCCTGTATTTAATACTCATTATTTACGTACCAGACTCATCATTTCCCGCATATTCGGTAGCAATGTATGGGTTAATGGGCTTAGCAGTTATGGTGGAACGCCCAATACACATGGCAGAATCAGATTAGGCGCAGAAAATGATTATGATCTGGCATTTGAATATACATTAACTCAACACTGGGTTGCTGTTATGGAAGGCTACATTTCAAACGGGCAAAATACACGCTTTAATGGTATCCTCGACATTGGAAGCGTAGGAAGTCCACCTACCAATGTCAATATCGGTAATGGTGCATTTCAAGAAAAAGCTCTTGCACCAGCATTAGAATATAACTTTAATTCTAATGTGGGTATTATTGGCGGTGTCTGGTTTCCAGTCAGTGGGAAAAACACATCCCATTATCTGACCTATATGTTAGCACTTAATGCATTTTGGTAATAAATAAAGGCATGCACTACCATGGAAAAAAAAAATAAATTCTCATACGGACTTACGCTAGGTGCCCTTGGGGTTGTATACGGCGATATCGGCACCAGTCCATTATATGCCTTAAAAGTTACCTTATCCAATCTGCCCATAACCCAGGCCGCTGTACTGGGTGTTTTATCACTCATATTTTGGTGTCTAATAATCATTATTTCCTACAAATATCTAATTATTGTATTTCGTGCTGATAATGATGGAGAAGGAGGCATTCTTGCCCTCCTGGCGTTAATGAAACATAAAAGCACCAAATATGAACCAATATTCTATATTGTGGCGATATTTGGTGCGGGACTTTTATTGGGTGATGGCATGCTTACTCCAGCCATATCGGTTATCAGTGCTGTAGAAGGTCTGGGAACCTTATCACATACCTTCACGCCTTTTATTCTGCCGACAGCCTGCATCATACTTATCTTTCTTTTTATGATTCAATCTCGGGGTACAGAAAGCATTGGCTATCTCTTTGGCCCCTTCATTATGGTCTGGTTTCTTACTATAGCCATACTGGGAGTCATTCAAATCATCAAACTTCCATTAGTACTTGAAGCCATAAATCCCTATTACGGTATTTCTTTTTTATATCAGGAAGGATTACGCGGTTACCTGTTATTAGGCGGAATATTTCTGGTTATGACTGGAGGCGAAGCTCTATTTGCGGATATTGGTCATTTTGGTAAAAAACCTATAAGAGCCAGTTGGTTTATAATCGTTCTACCCTGTCTGCTGCTTAATTATTTTGGTCAAGGTGCCAATTTATTATCCCATCCGGAGTGCATCAGCAACCCCTTCTATATGATCGCTCCGAGCTGGTTCTATTTACCATTAATCATCATTGCCACATTCGCGACCATCATTGCTTCGCAAGCGGTCATTTCAGCAACATTTTCTTTAACCAAACAAGCTGTATTATTAAGTTTATGTCCACGAATACCCATCATCCAGACGTCCAGAAAACACTCAGGTCAAATTTACGTACCGCAAATTAATTTTATTCTGTTTGTAGGCACTCTGTTTTTTGCACTAACATTCAGAACTTCAGACAATCTAGCACATGCCTACGGTATTGCCGTCAACATTGACATGCTTTTGGTCGATGCGATGGTCGCTTATGCAGCCATATCGATTTGGGATTGGTCGAAGTTTAAAATTGGAATGGTTTTTGGTTTGTTCATTGCGATAGACTTCGCATTTTTGGGCGCTAATTTCCATAAATTCTTTACTGGTGGCTGGGTTCCAGTCATTTTTGCCTTATTCATCGCCTTTGTCATGTACACATGGAAGTATGGATTGGAATATTTAAGAAACAATTTCTATTTGAATAAAGAAGATATTTCAAAAATATTAAAACAACTGCAATATAAAAGCCTGAACCAATTACCGGGTGTGACTGCAATTTTCATCACTGATGTTTATGATAAAAGCGGGGGAAGTTTTCTTCACTTTTTAAAACTCAGCAGATCAGTTCCTGAAAACGTGCTTATTGTTAATTATGTAGTAGAGAATATTCCTTACGTGCATTACAGCGAACGCTATGAAATTGCTTGTCTTGATGAACGGGTATGTAAACTCACGTTGCATTATGGCTTTATGGAAACCATTTCGCTGCCCAGAGCTTTAGAAAAAGCTAGCGAAAAAAATCTTTTGCCTTTCAAATTAAATATTGATCATGCAACTTATATGGTTGAAATACCTAATGTAATGGCGTCAAAATCCAAGAAATCATTAGCTTTCTACACTCAGGAGCGGTTATTTTCCTTCCTGATGCGCAATTATTCAGCAAATCTGAATATTGAATTTTTTAAATTGCCCTACAACAGAACAATTGCTATCGGTACTTACTGTATTTTATAAACAGATCAGAGCAGTTCAGGTTGAATTAAAGGCAGTTCAACCATGAACTGCGGTCTTTAAAACAGATCAGTTTACCTTATCTGACATGTTATACATTCGTGAACGCTTCGTATTAATCAGGATACTGATCGCAGCATGAATTATTTCATGGTAAAATTTCCAATTTATTTAAAGGATAAAACATGTGGTTCAATAATGCTCTTATATATCAATACGAATTGGATGAAGCATGTGATTTAAATGCTTCTTTAGCTGAAGAAATTCTTAAACCATGTCCTCCACATGCGCGATTTACATATGGATGGCTTCCTGCCTTTGCAGATGAAATGGTTCATGAAGTTGCTGGTAGTGCACTGATATGCATGGGCAAAGAAGAGCGTATATTACCTCGTGGGGTAATTAACAAAATGCTTGAAGAAAAAATCCAGATGATTGAGACACAACATGGCCGGACTGTGAAGCGAGCTGAAAAGGCTCAAATTGCAGAAGACCTGGAATTTGAATTACTGCCCAAGTCATTTTGCGTCCAAAAAAGACTGCCTGCAATTCTTGATACCGTCAGTAAACGCATTATTATTAATGCATCAAGCAACAATCAGGCCTCTCAGCTTACATCACTTTTAAGAAAATCCGTTGCAGGAATTACTATAGAACCGCTTACACATACAGAAAATCTGGCAGTTCGATTTGCCGAGTGGATTCATTCTCCTGAAACCTTACCTGAGGATTTCCAGTTAGCATCTGACTGTTTGTTGTTTTCTCTTGATGATGAAAAAAAACGAGTACATTGTAAAGGATATGAATTACCGGCTGAGGAAATTTTAACTTTGCTCTCTCAGGGAATGGCTACTGCTGAAATTTCATTAATCTGGAAAGAACGCATTCAGTTCACGCTAACTCATGATTTTACTTTTAAAAAACTGAAAAGCCTCGATTATCTGCTAGATGATTTTAATGAAATCAGGGAACTGGACGAAGAATACCAACGCCAGGACGCAGCTTTAACCTTATTAGGCGGTGAATTAAGAGAACTGACTAATGATCTTCTAAAAGCATTGCTTCCCTCTTCTGCAACCTCAGCTCCATTAAATTCCGAAGAAGAATCAGAAGAAGAGGCTATGGTTTAATTAAATCATAAGTCTTAGAATTATCCCTGCAAACTGAATATTCAAATCTACCGGGTTCCAGTCTCACTAGAACCCGGGTTACCTCTAGAAATAAATCTAATGAATAACCATTGCTCTGCGAACATCTGCTTTTAATTCAAGCGAAGTTATATATCAACGATTGAGCATAAACAATTATCTATGTGAACATAGCGAAACAATCCAGATTATAGTTCTAATAAAATTCGGTTCTGGATTACTTCGTTATGCTCGAAAAGATGGGGTATTATAAGAACGGTGTACGTTAAATAAATTGAATATCCGCGTGAGAAAGAAAGAGGGGAAATACTGAACTCTCCCCTCTAATACAATTAAGAAGCAACTCGGACCATATTGGACGTGTGATAGGTAGCTTGATAGACAGCCATCGCATCTTCTGCGGCCTTTTTAAGTCCTAAAGCCATGTTGGCATCATACATTATCACCAGTGCTTGTTGAGCGCTTGGAGCCTGGGGATAGGTTTTTACCAAATAATTGGCGCGTTCTATAGCTGCGACATACATTTTACGTTTGAAGTAGTACTGTGACACATCCAGTTCATGTTGAGCAAACATATTACGCAGATAAATCATACGCTGTAAGGCGTTCGCTTTATATTTACTGTTTGGGAACTTTTGAATCAAGGTCGCAAAATCAAGGAAAGCCTGTGTTTGGGTACCGGGATCACGCCATGATTCATCCATGGGGAATACTTTAGCAAAAACACCCCGAGTCTGTTGAAAATTAGCTAAACCACGCATGTAATAAGCATAATCAACATTTTTAGCGCGAGGATAAAGATGAATAAAACGTTCTGCTGTTGCCGCCGCAGAAGGATAATCTTCATTCTGATAGTAAGCATAAATTAATTCCATTTGCGATTGCTCAGTATAATCACTAAAAGGATACATGGATTCCATCGCTTCAAGCTGTTTCGCAGCCGTCGCATACTCTTGTTTGCGTAACGATTTTTGTGATGCGGTATAAAGCTGTTTCGCGGTCATCCCCTTATATGGATTTTTTTCTTCGTCATCCTGATTCCATTTGGCACAAGAGGACAAGGCAATAACAAGACCAACCAGGAACACAATTTGAATTCGTTTCATAAACTACACCTATATTTTGTATCTGTTGCACTATCCAACAGCGACAGGAAAATTTGGGACATTATACCTAGGACACACTAATTTGCGAACACTCTCTCGCTGATTCTTTAATTTAAATAACAGGAACATAGAACAGAAGTACTGGATTCATTACAATTAACCAAAGTTCATCAAAAATTTCAAAAACCATTTGCAAAACATCAGACGTTACGATAGTATTCTCGGCTGTCGGAGAGGTGGCAGAGCGGTCGAATGCGGCGGTCTTGAAAACCGTTGAAGGGCAACCTTCCCAGGGTTCGAATCCCTGCCTCTCCGCCAAGTCTATTTCGTACTCTATTGAAATAACACGTTTTTAAATGTTTGTATAATGAGCATTTCACAGCATAGCACCACATAATTAATTCCTAATACACCCTCCTGGATCATTCTTCTTACTTTATATTAATTTGTACCTTTACTTTAATCCAATCTGCAATAAATGTAGCCTGTATTAGACGAAGTCGTAATACAGGATTAAGCTCTCTTGCAAATCCATGATCTGGTAAAGAGGATGCTGATATAAAATAGTACATCGATTCATTTAACCTTGAATTATAGATCATAGACGGGAGGTCTCTTTGAAAAAGCTACCCTGTATTACGACTTTGTCTAATACAGGCTACTCTCACTCGTGAACAAAATAATGATAAGACTCCTCACCACTAAGCATGCAGCGCTAGTTGCTCATTTAATGCAAGGACACCCTCATTGGAATGACAAAGGGATTTAAATTGCAAATTAATTTAAATCACTGTGCCTCTTTAATAGTAAGGAGCGCTCAGGTACACACAAAGACACATCAATTATGACCTTACTCTATTAATGAATAATTGATGTGTCCCTTTATTTAAAACGTGCGTACACACCTGACTCTATTAAAAAGCCCTTTGCTCACCGCTCCTTGAGTGCCGGTATTAAAGAGTTGACGCCAAGCCCTGGCTGGATCAGTAGCAAATTCGGTAGAACTCCAATATCCATCACTAAAAAAACCACCAATGGCAACACGATTAGTAAAGAGACAGTTTAATTGATCTTTTGCAGGAAGGAACCAATCTGCATAACACGTATTCCCAGCCTGACAAGGAGTATTTCCCTGAGAATCAATAGCATATCCATCGCACAGTTGTGCCGCATAATTACCAGCACCTAATACTCCTACAATCATTGCAGTGTTGTTAGCCCCACGAACTGTACTTATTGCATTGGTCGCAGTAAAAGCTCCCCATATAATGCTCGAACTATTATCCACAGTAGCAGCGATCAAGTTAAAAAATCCTCCATTAATGCATGCAATGACACCACCATTTGATGCTTGTCCCGGAGCTGTTGTTACATAGGTATACCCATTAACCAGCGTTGCTCCACCAGCCGGGGTGTCAATAACTACATCTACTACTCCAGCAACGTGTGCTGGCGTTATTGCCGTTACTGTAGAGGTGTTTATTACATTAATATTAGTTGCCGATGCTCCGCCAAAGGTCACGTTAGTAGCTCCGGTTAGCCCTGATCCGGTTAATGTAACGGTTACCCCTCCTGCTGCTGTTCCTGAGTTTGGATTTACCTGCGTCAAAGTACTTCCTGATTCGATTTTAATTGCTGCCGTTAAAGCATTAGTATTGGTGCCCTGAATGCTGAAATTTGTTAATGGAACCACCGTATTTCCCGGAGTAAATGTGAGTGTACAACTGCTTCCTGGTGGCACCTGAGCACAGGTATTTCCTGTTTCGGTCACATTTCCATCTAACGCAGTACCGGTGAAATTCGAAGTAATGTTGGTGGCCGCAACTTCGGTAGACGAATTACTTATGACTAACTGGCCTGATGCACCATTCACCGTTAGCGTCAAAGGAGAACCGTTCACTGAAATATTTGCATCCAATATTGGTGGTGCCTGAGTGATATGAAGACTATCCGATTTGCCCGGTTGGTAACACTGATGAGGACTTTTATCATGCTGACACACTATTGGTCCCTCCATAATTGGCGCGTTTAACTGACTACCGTTTATTTGCAAGGACAGAATGCAGGATCCTTTACTGGTCAACACAAATGGACTGCCGCAAATATCGAATCCGCTGGTGATTTGAGTTATACCGTGCAGAGCCTGCATGATTAATTTATTCGCACTTTTGGATTGATTGGTTATTCGGTATTGCACTGTCGCTGTTCCATTAGCAGGTACTGCTCTCGTAGTAGCTGTTAACGGCTCAAATGTCCATAAAGGACTTGCCTGTAATACTGATATGAATAGCAGTAACAAGAGACTAGACACTATTTTATGGAGCATTTTAATTGTGTTTCTTCGCATATCTGTTTCCTTACATAAGATAAGTTTAAATGAAATACTTCTATCGTGTTGATGTTAAACTCAAGACCTAAGCTAAAAATCAGACCCAGCCTAACCGGACTCACTATTTATGCCAGTAAGAATTAGATGCTTAACACGTAAATGGTCAGTATTTGGGTTTAACTCTTTTAAACGCCAGCATTACCCATATAGATGAATGCAGTGTTGATGAGTATTCTGATTTTCTGGTTTTCTGGTTTAATCCAGACATTGGGAGCGATCATTCTCCGGTCAGGGATGACTTAATTTTAGTGAGTTCTCTGTCTCAACAATCCATATGTTTTTATAAAACAATGACAACTCATTGTTTATATTTATATGTAATCAAAAAAATATAAGGATTTCAATAGGTTAGTAAATTAAAAGAACTATCTCAATAAACTCATGAATTTCGTCATCCAGAGCGTAGCGAAGGATCACCACATGCGAGCACAGCACCACGCTCAGGAGATCCCTCATTGCATTCGGGATGACGTTTCCTTCGGAAATTTGGTTATTTTAAGCGTAGTGAAGGACTCTCCTGGATAAAGCAAGAAGCGTAGGTCGGTTCGAAACCCGACATTGCTCTCTAAGATCGTAGCCTGTATTAGACGAAGTCGTAATACAGGAAACAAGCACTTCATAAATTCGCTGTCATGAGAAGTTTGATAGAGGTATCAGACTATATACATTAGTTTAAAGTAGGAAGAACGATGATAATCGGGTAGTACCTCCCTGTATTACGACTTCGTCGAATACAGGCTATGTTTATTAATTGCTAAATCTTTTCATGGGACATTTTAATGATTTTAAGATCCCCTCATCCGCCTGTCGGCACCTTCTCCCGGAGGGAGAAGGACAATTTTATGAGATCTCGCTAATCTTTAAAACGGAACTTTTAGCATAGTGTAAAGATAACATCGGGTTTGAAAATGGATAGAGCTGCATACTCTGCATGCTCTAAACACAATATACTTCGCACAGGTAACTATTAAATTATTGAAGCTAAACCTTCATAATCAATAAATTTCACCCGTTTTTTTATAAACTTCATCAATAGCTTTCAAGGATTCTAAAAGTTGCTGCATTTTGGCTAAAGGCCAGCTATTCGGTCCATCGCTCAACGCTTTATCAGGATCGGGATGTGTCTCCATAAAAATACCGGAAATACCTGCTGCAACAGCAGCCCTGGCAAGAACAGGAATAAATTCTCGTTGACCGCCTGATACGCCATTATTTCCACCTGGCAATTGTACGGAATGAGTCGCATCATAAACTACAGGACACCCTGTTTCACGCATTATTGCCAGTGACCTCATGTCTGAAACCAGATTGTTGTAACCAAAGCTTACTCCGCGCTCACAGGCCATTATCTGTTCATTGCCTTCAGCTTTAGCCTTTGCAATAACATGTTTCATTTCCCAAGGTGCCAGAAACTGTCCTTTTTTGATATTCACCGGCTTATTCAATGCGGCAACCTTTTGTATAAAATTGGTTTGTCTGCATAAAAAAGCAGGTGTCTGTAACACATCAACAACACTGGACACTTCAAGCAAAGGGGTATCTTCATGAACGTCAGTTAACACCGGCACGCCAATTTGAGATTTTACTTTTTCAAGGATCAACAAACCCTTTTCAAAACCAGGTCCTCTATAACTCGAAATGGACGATCGGTTTGCTTTATCAAAAGAAGATTTATAGATAAAAGGAATATTGATCTGAGCACACATTTCCTTTAAATAACCTGCTGTTTCCAAAGCCAATTCTTCGCTTTCAATAACACAAGGACCAGCAATTAAAAATAATGGTTTATCGATACCTACTTCAAATCCACACAATCTCATGCTTTTTCCTTTTCTTGATGTATTTTTCGAGCTGCCAGTACAAATTGTTTAAACAGAGGATGACTCTCTCTAGGGTTTGAAGTAAATTCAGGATGAAATTGACAGGCCAGGAACCAGGGATGATCGGCTAATTCAACCATTTCCACCAGGGATCCATCTGCTGAACGTCCTGCAATGATTAAGCCATGTTTCACCAACTCTTCTACGTATCTGTTATTCACTTCATATCGATGACGATGACGTTCTACAATTTGTGATGTACCATAGACGTTTCGCGCTAAAGTTCCTTCTTCCAATTGACACAATTGAGCGCCAAGTCGCATCGTTCCACCCAGATCGGTATCTTCAGTTCGTGTTTGTCTGCTGCCATCAGCATCCATCCACTCACTAATCAATCCTAAAACTGGATAAGGTGTCTCTTTATTAAATTCAGTAGAATTCGCACCTTTCCATCCGACTACATTTCGGGCAAACTCAATTACTGCTGTTTGCATACCCAGACAAATCCCCAAGAAAGGAATCTTATGTTCACGGGCATATTGGATGGCTTTAATTTTTCCTTCAACACCCCTTTCCCCAAATCCACCAGGAACAAGAATTGCATCCATCCCTTCCAGTAATGTGGCGCCGTGTTTTTCGATCAGTTCCGCATCCAGATAAATGATTTCTACTTTGGTTTGAGTATGTATTCCTGCATGGAGAAGCGCTTCATTAATCGATTTATAAGCATCATTCAACTCTGTATATTTGCCCACCATGGCAATTTTTACTGTCATGGTCTGAATAGCCTGCATACCCACAACGCGTTGCCATTCACTTAAATCTGCCGGGTTCACGGTCAGACCTAATTTTTTAACAACAATTTCATCCAAGCCTTGTTCATGCAAAATCATCGGAATTTGATAAATACTTTTAGCATCTTCAAGCGCGATGACCCCTTCTTTTTCAACGTTGGTAAATAATGCGATTTTAGCGCGATCTGCTGAGGAAATGGCTTTCTCTGAACGACATATCAAAATGTCAGGCTGAATACCTATTGAACGCAATTCTTTTACAGAGTGCTGCGTCGGTTTGGTTTTGGTCTCACCAGAGGTTGCAATATAAGGCACTAAAGTGAGATGAATAAATAACGCTCTCTGGGCACCTAATTCAATACGCATTTGCCGGATGGCTTCAAGAAAAGGAAGTGACTCAATATCACCTACCGTACCGCCAATTTCAACCATTGCTACATCAAACCCATCTGCGCCTAATTTGATGCATCGTTTGATTTCATTGGTGATATGTGGAATTACCTGAACAGTTCCCCCCAGGTAGTCGCCCTTTCTTTCTTTTTTAATCACGTTTTCGTAAATTTTACCAGTCGTAAAATTATTACGTTTAGTCATGGTCGTTTTAACAAAACGTTCATAATGACCAAGATCGAGATCAGTTTCTGCCCCATCATTAGTAACAAAAACCTCTCCATGCTGAAATGGACTCATGGTGCCAGGGTCTACATTGATGTAGGGATCAAGCTTTATGAGAGTAACACTAAGACCTCGAGCCTCAAGAATAGCTGCGAGTGACGCGGCAGCAATACCCTTCCCTAAAGAAGAGACGACTCCGCCTGTAATAAAAATATAATTTGTCATTTTTGACCCCGTTCGAAATGCCGAATCCACCAAATTGGCGCTAAATTAAATTTGCATGTAAACGGGATTTAATTCTACCAAAATGAGGATATAAATAACACAAATTTAAGAAAATTATTATTTGGACTTCTTATGCTGTTAACGCTTGCTGTACCTAAAGGACTCGAGTCAAGATTATCATGCCTAATGTACTATATAACTTTTTCATTCATCATCCTGGGAGTACCGTCATCCCGAACGCACTATGAGAGCGTCAAATTCAGGCACAGCACCACGTTCAGGAGATCCCTCGTGTCACTCGGGATGACGGTTAAATTTCGTCATCCTGAGCGAAGCGAAGGCTCTCCAAATGCAGGCATGCTGCCGAGTTCGGGATGACGATAGTTCAGAGATTTATCGTGAAGTTACCGCAACTGTTGGCTAATCAAGTACATCTCAACCGCACAATCAGCCGCATCCTTTCCTTTATGTCCATGATTTCCGCCTAATCGATCCCAAGCCTGCTCATCGTTTTCTGTAGTCAGAACACCGAAGACAACTGGGATATCATGATCGAGCATCACTCTTTGGCACCCTTGGCTCACCTGTTCACATACATAATCGTAATGACTGGTTTCACCTCGAATCACCGCACCCAGCGCTATAACCGCATCAACCTGCTTATTCTTAGCTAACAATTGTGCAACGAAAGGTATCTCAACAGCACCAGGTACCTCAACTAAAGTAATATCAGTTGGTTTAAAACCAAGTTCTGCCAAACGCTCCAAAGCTCCTGTTTTTAATGCATTGGTAATCGCCTCATTAAACGTGCTGACCACTACTGCAATTGGGAATGGACTTCTTAATTCATTACAATGTGCTTTAATTACTTTCATTATTATCCTAATCAATAGCCAACAAATGCCCCAGCTTTTGTTTTTTTGTCATTAAATAACCACGATTTTCATCTGTAGGTTCTATCTCTAAAGGAACACGTTGAGCGCTTATACCATAATGTTCCATTGCTGAAATTTTTAAAGGATTATTCGTTAACATTCGTATTGAATCAATGCCTAAATGTTTCAGTATCTGATATGCAATCGCATAATCACGATCATCAGCAGGCAAACCCAGTTTTAAATTCGCCTCAACAGTATCGAATCCTTGTTCCTGCAAGGCATAGGCTTTTAATTTATTCGCTAAACCAATGCCTCTTCCTTCCTGACGCAAATAAATTAATACGCCCCCTTCTTCTGCTATTTGCGACAGTGATGCTTTTAATTGTTTGCCACAATCGCATTTGCATGAGCCAAAAACATCTCCCGTAATGCATTCCGAGTGGATTCGAACCAATGGAACCCGATTTCCATACGCAGGAGGTTTTACCAAAACAAAATGCTCTGCTGAATCCAGCTCATTTTCGAATACTGTCATATTAAAAGTGCCATTATCTTTCAACGGTATTCGAGTAGTTGCTGCAGCAGTGACTAAATCTTCGTTCTTTATTCGATACTCAATCAAATCCTTGATCGTAACCAAAGGAATTTGATGTTTCTCAGAAAAAGTCACCAACTCATCTCGCCGGCTCATGGTACCGTCTTCATTAATAATTTCACAAATCACGGCAGCTGGTGTCAAACCCGCCAATCGAACCAAATCAACACTGCCCTCAGTTTGTCCTGCTCGTTCCAGTACTCCTTTGGGTCTTGCCCGCAAAGGAAACACATGACCAGGGGAAATAATATCTGCCGGCCCACTTTGTGGATCGATAGCTACTTTAATAGTCTGTGCTCTGTCTTGTGCTGAGATACCTGTTGAAACACCCTGGGCTGCCTCAATTGAAACGGTGAATGCCGTACCATAGGGCGACCTGTTCTTATTAGCCATCATTGGTAATTGAATTTTATCAATCAACTCTTCAGCCATCGGCAAACAAATTAGCCCACAACCAAAACGTGACATGAAGTTTATTGCTTCTGGCGTCGCAAATTCCGCGGCCATCACCAAATCGCCTTCATTTTCCCTGTCTTCATCATCCATTAGAATAATCATTTTACCGGCTTTAAGTGTTTCCATTGCCTGTTCTATACTGACTAATGAATGCTTCATGACTCTACCTCACAGTTCAACTTCCCGGCAATTTGAAGCTGATGAGCAACAATACGGGTAAGATAATCAAATTCTATATTTACATGCTGCCCCACTCGTAACGACCCTAAAGTAGTGTGTAACAGAGTGTGCGGTACCAGCATTAATTTAATGGATTGGTTTATTACATCATTAATGGTCAGACTAACTCCTTCCACAGTAATGCTGCCTTTGGGTATCAAATAGAACATGGAGTTTGAATCAAATCCTTCAAGCTCCATTTCAATATATTCATCCAGAGAATTAATGGATTTTATCAAAGCAGTCATGTCCACATGACCGCTCACATAATGACCGCCAAACCGTGTCGACGCAATCATGGAACGTTCAAGGTTCACAGGATCACCGGATGATAAACTACCCAATGTTGTTACCCTTAACGTTTCAGGCGACACATCAAAATGCAACTCTCCTGATTCAGACGGTAATAATGTAAGGCATACGCCATTGACGGCAACGCTTTCACCAATCTGCAGATGTTCATAATTTGATGAAATAATCAGTTTATTCCCAGAATCATTTTCATGGTTAGCAAGTACCTCACCTGTATTGTCTATTAAACCAGTAAACACTAAACCTCCTGCCAATCGATACATGCTATCATATTGTCACCCATTTCATGCCAGGAAACTTTATGTTCGCGATCAAATAGTTCACGGTACTGATAGGCTGAAACTGCTTCAGTACCTAAAAAGATTGGAACTATATATAAGTAAGTTCTATGAACCAATCCCTCTTGATGTAATGCACTAAAAATTGCCCCGCCTGCTTCTACCCAGACATCATGGAAGCCCAACTCCCCCAGATGGTTAATGATGGAATTCAAATCCATCCGTCCTGACTTTAAGGGCATTGCATGATAAGTACTATTAGGATAAAGAGAAAGTGAGCTGTTCGAACGAATTTGCCCCGGATCGGCTTTAATTCGCTCTGTATCAGGCAATAAACGATGTTCATCATGGTATATGTAACAATGACTGGCTGTAGAGAACACCAAAGACTCATCACTCAAACTGAGGTCCCGATCAATTATTGCCACCGGTTTTGCCTGTTCCTGCTGATTTAATCGGACATTCATTCGGGGATTATCCCGCTCTACTGTTCTGGCGCTGGTTAATATCACATCGCTTGCAGCGCGCATTTTATGGGTAAATTCAGCGCACAAAGAATTGGATAAAATGACCCGTTCATTACTCAGCCGCCCTATTTTTCCATCTAAACTCTGTGCCATCTTGACCGTAACTCTTGGTCTATGAGTTACAATCCAATGAGTGTAACTTTTATAAAATTCATCAATTTCAGGCAAAGGTAAATGTGTTACCTTGATACCGTGCTCCTGCAAAAGAGCGGTAGAATTATTTTGAGCTACAAGAGGATTAGGATCTAAATAAGAAAAATACACCTCTTCTATGCCGTGATTGATAATCGCATTGACGCAAGGAGGCGTTCTCCCCCAATGATTACAAGGCTCGAGAGTAATATATAAACTAACCCCTGGCGTTTTAGGGGTAAATTGTGCTAACAATAGTTGTTCTGCATGTGGCGAACCTGCACCTCTATGCCAGTCCTGTGCTATAATGTTTCCATTTTGCACAGCTACTGCTCCAACACTGGGATTGGGCGCACAGATCCCTTGACCTAGTTTGGCTTGATTAAGTGCTGCAAGCAAAAACTGTTCGTGCATCGATTAACCACCTTTTAAAAGTGCACGAATGATAACAAATTATTCAATTTATGAGTAGCCTAATGATTCAATTGAATTTAAAATTTAAGTTAAAACCAGTTATTTCCAGCTTATCTGCTTTGGGAAGGTTATTTATACTGTTTATTTTGGCTCAACCCTCCTTCGCTGAAGGACTATCTCCATATTCAACAAAAGAACTGGAACAGCTGGAGCATCAATTCATTCAACTGATTAATCAATCAGACAGTGTAGAACGCAACCCCTTGGCCAACCAATTCATCAATCATATTGGAAAAAAGCTCGCATACTATGGGCGAATCAAAACACCCTATTTTTTTATAGTCAAATCCAGAGAAATTAATGCCTTTGCAGGGCCTGGTGGATATATTGGAATTAATTCCCAACTGATATTAACGACCCAAAATGAAAGCGAACTCGCTGCAGTAATGGCTCATGAAATAGCACACGTTCGTCTGCATCATCTGTACAGCATGATTGAACACCAAAAACAAATGCGAGTTCCCATGCTGGCTTCCATGCTGGCTTCGATAGCGCTTGGGGCTTTAAATCCCACAGTAGGAATGGGAGCCATGATGGCCTCAATTTCCGGATTTTCTCAGGATAATATCAACTTTACCCGTTCCAAAGAAAAAGAAGCAGACAGAATAGGTATCGACATGCTGATCAAAGCTGGGTTTGATCCGCGAGGCATGGCCGCTTTTTTCCGAAAAATGCAGGAAAATTCTCGATATTATTATTCTGCTGATGTTCCAGCAATACTCCGTACCCATCCCATGGACGCGGATCGTATTGCTGAGGCAGAAAATCGCACCGCCCGACTTGAGAGAAAGCGTTATAATGATTCACTGGACTATGCTCTTTTTAAAGAACTGATCCGTGTTTCCGTGACGCCACAGACCAAACAAATACTCGATTACTATGAACATCAATGTCACAAAAGAAACAGTTCTATTGCCTGTCAATATGGATATGTACTTGCGTTATTAAACAATAATGAATACGCCAAAGCAGCTGAGCGTTTAAGGCCTATTATTGATAACAATTCGGACAATTTATATTTTCAAATAGCCATGGCTCAGGCTGAACTTGGCTTGTCACAGAATAAAGCAGCGATAAACCGCTTGGCAGATGCTCAAAAAAATTATCCAGATAATTACGCTGCACTAATGGCTTATGCCCAGGGTTTACTGTCCGCCAACCAGGCAGAGAAAGCGACCAGCGTATTGCTTAAAGGCAGCAGAATCTATAAAGAAGATCTACCTCTTTGCAGAGAATTAGCTCGAGCTCAAGCAGAATCGCATCAAAAAAATTACGCTTATTTTACTCAATCTCAATGTTTGTTGCTTGAAGGACAACATCGAGCAGCTATAGCACAATTAAAAGTCGCGCGTAATTTATCAAAAAATGATCCCTATCTGATGGCGCGTATTAACGCCAAAATAGATGAAATCAAATACATGACCGAAAATTAAAGGTCAAAATAATTTTTCGTCTGTGCAAACAAAGCGTAGCAATCCAGAGCACATTCCTAATAAGGCGCCATTGTTGATTGCTTCGCGTAACTCAGAGAGGCGGAGTTTAATCTAATCATTGAAACTAAAATACAAACATTTTCGGTTTGATCGATGATGAGGAGATTTCTCAGAGTGAGGGTTGGAATCAATTTAAATCTAGCAAGTACGAATATAGACTATTTTATAAATATAGTCTATATTTAGACTAAGTATTGAATCAGGGTATAAGATGATTCCAAATAAAACAACTTCCCTATTAGCTAAAGAGCATATTCAAACTGCTTTTAAAGTAGTGTTGAACATTTTCGACAAATGGCATTGCACTACTGAAGAAGCACTGATTTTGTTAGGCCTCAAACGTTCAACCTGGTTCAAATACAAAAATTCCCCTGAGAATGCATCATTCAGCCATGATATTACAGAACGTATATCGTACATTTTAAATATTCATGCTGCATTAAGAATATTATTTTCAAATCAGGATTCTGTTTACCAATGGGTACGAAAACCGAATATGGCTCCATTTTATAATGGCCGTTCGGCAATGGATGTCATGCTCCAAGGACGAGTTGTTGATTTGTGGGCTGTTGCCAGCAGACTCAATGCCGAGCGTGGTGGTAAAGCTTAATGGTTTCACTAGATTCACTCAATAAATTACCCTTTGTGAAACAACGTTGTTATCGGATAATTCCTTCACAGTTTCCCCCGATTCACTTATTTGAAGATGTTGCCAATCCGGAGGAATTCGAAGCTCTGTTTGCCATACAAATGCTTACTAATCCAAGAATACAAGAGGAAATAGGACTTTTGGATCGAGTTCCTGTTGATCAACGACTTTATGCTGTTCCGGGTTGTGGTTATATAATGGCTGCCTTTACTCACATTAATCCCAATGGAAGCAGATTTTCCAACGGTGACTATGGGATATATTACGCAGCAGAGTCCATATCAACTGCGATTGCAGAAACCATCTATCATAAGGAACAATTTCTCTCATACACACAGGAACCTGCTCAAGAATTGGCCATGAGAAGCTTGATTGCTGAATTTAGTGCTGATTTATTTAATTTAACGGTTCTGGATAAAGGCAACAATCCGCTGTATTCACCCACTGACTACACCCAGAGCCAATTTCTTGGTTCTCAAATTAAAGAACACCAGGAGGACGGTATCGTATATCATTCCATTCGATCACCTGGAACAAATTACGCGCTGTTTAAACCAAACTCAATTCATCACTGCCAGCAAGGAGCTCATTTCAGTTATGTCTGGAATGGCGCACGAATAACAACAGTCTATCAAAAAGTAATAAAAAATGAATATACTAGCCTATTGCACAATTTAGGATAAGATCCCTCTGTCTTAAAGATCACTTACACGCAATGGCCATCCAGGAACTCTCAAAATGAAGCTGTTCAAAGATAATTTTTATCCACTGATAAAATTAGCAATTCCCCTTGCCCTGACTGGATTGATGCAATCATCGGTATGGTTTTTTGAGACCATGTTCCTTGCTCGATTAGGTCCGGATATTTTAGCCGCAGGATCTTTGGTAAGCTGGTTATTTGGCACTGTAGTGGTCATTCTCTTTGGTACATTAAGCTCGATTAATATTTTAGTTGCACACAAACACGGAGCTGATGATACGAAAGGTATCTTACACGTAGTCCGCGACGGATTCTGGCTGGCTTTATTACTTGCACTACCTATATTTCTATTATTTTGGAATATGTCCCCGCTCTTTCTGGTTTTTGGTCAGAGTCCGGCTATAGTGCAACTGGCAAAAACTTACTTACATGCTATGGCATGGGGTGTTTTGCCTAATGTCGTCATGATAGCGCTGCTTGAAGTCATTATGGGGCTTGGACGGGCGCGTTTTATTTTGGTGTTCAATATCATCTCGGTGACGCTCACCATTTTTTTTAGTTTTGCATTTATTTTTGGCAGATTTGGCTTTCCGCCCTTAGGTATTGCCGGAGCTGGTTGGGGATTAACTACCAGCTATTGGATTACTACGGTTTTTTTGACCCTTTATGTTATAACAAACAAAAACTACAGTTGCTATTTTCGACTATTATTGAAACCAACCAAACCTTCTTATTTGATTGAATTAGTGAGGATTGGTGTTCCCATGGGCATGATGTATTGCGTAGAAGTTGCCTTTTTCTTCGCTTTAACTTTAATTATGGGGTCATTTGGCAGCCTGGTCATTTCAGCAAACCAAATTGCCTTGCAATATCTTGGTACGCTGATGTCCCTGATTTTCTCTCTTGCCCAATCCATAACAGTACGCATGGGGCATCTATTGGGTTCGGGTAATAAAGCTTCTGCGGAACGCACAGGATATATAGGGATTCTTATTGCCGCTTCGCTGATGCTTCTGGTAGCGATTATCTATTGGACTATCCCGACAGCCTTGATTAATATAGATTTTGACGTTCACAATTCCAACAATAGGGAATTAGTCCGTATCGCAACTCAACTGTTAACCATCAGCGCATTGTTTCAGCTAATTGAGGCCATAAGAATAGCTTTATTCGGTGCACTACGTGCTTTGAAAGATACCCATTTTACTCTAGGCATATCCATCATCAGTTTTTGGGGAGTTGCCTTACCACTTGGATATTTTATGGCCAGCCATATGAATCTTGGCGGTGCAGGACTTTGGTGGGGAATGGTATTAGGAGCAGGGTTTAGTGTACTGTTACTGCTCTGGCGTTTTAAAGTTAAAATAAGAACGTATTAATAATGTAGGTTGTACCAGCAATCGCAAAATCGTAGCCCGTATTAGGTGCAGCCGTAATACGGGGATAACGAAGCCTCGATCCCGTATTACGGCTGCGCCTAATACGGGCTACATGGTTGAACTACTTTTTCAAAATTCGTCAAATTGTATTTAAAGCCAGATTTGAGTGGAGGTTGAGAGATCACCATCCAAAAAAAAGCGGAGTGCGCATTAGACGTATGAGCAATTTTTACAAAAAACTCATTCGCGGGATAAACGGGTAGATTTGAGTGGAGGTTGAGAGATCGCCATCCTAAAAAAGCGGCGTGCACAACAGGTGCATGAGCATTTTTTAGGATGGCGATCTCTCAAGATACGCCAAATATGCCCGTTTATCGGACAGAAACTTCTTTCCACCAACTTGTCTTTGTCTCAGCAACCCAATCAGCATTTCTTAAATTTTTAACAAAAACTGCTGTTTCTTCAGGAGTTGAATGTTTAGGATCAAGTTTAATGCACCAGTCCCAATCACCAGAAGTAGACCACAGACTTTGAACGCCATTCATTTTGGCTATAGAAGAAGAGTCTGACCAGGCATTTTTTGTTTTTAAGAAAACAACACTATTCCATGAGTTCATTATTACTTTCCTTAGTATTAATTATGAAAGATCGCGTTGAATACAATTCATCGCGTTATATAACCTTAGACCATGACTTAATAGATTTCAAAGAAATCGAATAATTTAAAAACAAAAAAAGGTGAACAATTCAAGAATGTACTGGATCACGCATTGTCGCTGAATAAGACGTTATATCTTAGTTAATCGAGGTCCAGTTTTTTTAATTTATATCTTAATGTCCGAAAACTAACTCCTAATAATCGAGCAGCCGCAGTTCGATTCCACTTCGTTTTATTAAGAGCTTCCAGTATCAGCTCTTTTTCCTGATCCTGAAGAAATCCAGGTAAATTGGCAGAGGATGTCGTCATATGTGGTGGTACAATAGACGGAACTTTAGGTAAATGCAGATCGGCTGGTTCTATGGTTTCTCCTTCGCTCATGGCCATAGCGCGTTCAAGAATATTCTCCAGCTCCCTGACATTACCTGGAAAATGATAACTTTGTAACAGCTTTAAACATTCATCGCTAATTGTAACAGGGCTTCTGTTTTGATTTTTAGCTAATTTTTTTAATATCGCCCTGGCTAAAACGGGAATATCTGAAAGTCGTTCTGCCAGAGTAGGTACACGCAATTCAATAACGTTGACGCGATAATATAAATCTTGCCTGAATGTACCTGCACTAATCTCATCCAACAGATTTTTATGACTTGCGCTTAGAATGCGAACATCTACTGGAATTTCATACAACTCACCAATCGGTTTAATCGCTTTTTCCTGAATCGCACGCAATAATTTAACCTGCATGGCCAAAGGAAGTTCCGCTATTTCATCAAGAAACAAAGTCCCACCCTGTGCCGCAACAAATAAACCCGTTTTATCAGCTATGGCTCCTGTAAAACTTCCTTTTTTGTGACCAAAAAACTCCGATTCCATCAGTTCACTAGGTATGGCACCGCAATTGACAGGAATAAACGGTTTATCTCGTCTCGGTCCATTTGAATGAATGAGTTGTGCGACCAACTCTTTTCCAACGCCGGAATCTCCCTGGATAAACACCGGAGCCTGGCTCCGGGCCAATTTATGAATACTCTCTCTTAATTGATTCATTACTGAACTTTCACCGACCAGAGTTTCATCCTGAGGGTCATTTTGTGCGTTTTGCATTGCCAAGGCTGTTTTAACAAGCTCTTTCAACATCGTTAAATCGACGGGTTTTGAAACATAATCAAAAGCCCCTGCTTTTAAAGTATTTACAGCTCCTTCAACATTTCCAAAGGCAGTAATCACCGCAACCGGTAACTGCGGTTTGTATTTTTGAATGAATTTTACCAGTTCAATGCCATCACCGTCAGGTAAACGCATATCCGTGAGAACAAGAGAATAATTATTTTGTTTCACGCATTCTATTCCACTTTTAAGATCCGAGGCGGTATCACACATCAAACCCATGCGCGACAAAGTGAGGGTCAACAACTCCCGAATATCCGGCTCATCATCGATAACCAGAACAGTGCTTTTAGTCATATCAATAGCTCTTCCGATGGATTTAAAGTAATAGCGAAACAACTTCCTTTATTGCATTTCACCAGTTCTAATCGCGCCTGATTAATTTCGCATAAATCTCTGGCAAGAAACAAGCCCATGCCTGTCCCAGTGATTAAAGTAGTAAAAAAAGGTTCGAATACATTATCCCAATTTTCAACAGGAATCCCTGGACCTGTATCACAAACGCTTATTATGGTTTTATTAGGAGAAGACTTTACAGTGATAACGATATTCACATTACCTTCCTCATCACGTCCATGCTGCATTACATTGTCACACAGTATTACGAGTATCTGTTCCAGTTGACTTTTATCAAACACACAGGAAACGTGTTTGTTTTTGGGTAACTTAATCGTTAAATTACATTCATTACTGTGACAAAAATTTTGTTTAAACTGCTCTAATAAACTGGCTAGATCATTAACTTCTGGATGAGACTGTTGACGTCGGGTCAATTGCAATACATTTTTAATAACGCCATTCATTCGTTCACAATTATTAATAATTAATTGTTTCAAACGAGCATCTTCTTTATTTAAACCATAATCATCGCCAAATAACTGTGCTGCATGAGCAATGGCACCGAGAGGATTACGCAACTCATGGGCTATACTTGCCGAAAATCGGCCTAATGCCGCCAATTTGAGTTGTTGTGCCTGTTGCCCTATATAAGACATATCTTCCAAAATAATCAATACTTCAGAATTATTGGCTACATCAGTTGAAAAAAAATGGACTCTTAAATAGGGTTCTTCAATTAAAGTCTGAGCGACGCCTTCATTTGTTTTGTTTTTCATTAAAAAATTATCAAACTTACTGGCAATCTGTTCCGAAAGTTGATTCAAATTAATCGGATTATTTTTTTTATTTACATTAAAAAATTGTCGCGCAGCAGAATTCATCAATTTAATGTGCTTTGCCTCATCCACATAAATAATTCCTGAGTGCAACCTCTCGACGATGTATTCATTAATTCGCTGCATACTGGCCAATTCATAACTACGATGACGAGCTAAATGTTCCGATTGCCGAACCCAGTTGGAAAGATACCAGGCAGTAATTGCTGTAGCAAAGAAGCCCGCTCCATATATTCCACTATAATAAAACGTACTTAAATCTTTTTGATTATCTATCATGAACTTCAATACGTTGCCGCATAAAAGCAGGCAGCTGGCAAGTGCGGCAAAAAATATCGCTAAACGACCTGGCACCAAAATACTAAGAGCAGCAATGGTAACATTTAATAAAATTCCGTATCCGGAATCCATATTCCCTATAATGCTCAACATACTCGAAATAGCAATAACATCGAGGGTTCCCGATAAAAACACCTGATTGTCAAAGCTTAGGATTCTGTGTTGCCAAATTACTAAAAAGATTAAAGCGAAAATAAAATAAGCGACAAGAATACTGTAAAACAGAGGAGAATGAGGGCGATAAATGAAACTAAAAAAATACATCCCTAAAAATAAAATAACACTTAACAGTCTATAAATGTCATAAACTAATAAAATTCGCCACTGTCTGTCTTCTGGATTGTGTATCAGACGAATAGGCATCGAACTAATCCATTAGTTATTTAAGGTTTATCTAAGTATAGAACCATAAAAATGAGTTTTGCGATAGATGGACAGGGTTCAATACTTCCATAATTTATAAGACACCCAAATGTCGCGAGCATCCTGGGAGCCGCTATCCTTGGCTTTGGCTATCCAATATTTTGCTTTCGCCAAATCACGCTTGACGCCCTTTCCATCAGCATACATCAAACCCAGATTTATTTGCGCCAAGATCAGGTTTTGTTCTGCTGCTTTGGTATACCAATATATTGCTTTATCGATGTTTCGTTTCACTCCTTCTCCATTCATATACATCACAGCAAGATTATTCTGAGCTAATGGCTGGCCTTGTTCGGCTGCCTTTTGATACCAGTTAATTGCCTGTTTATTGTCTTTTTTAACGCCAAGACCATTCATATACATCACGGCAAGATTATGTTCGCCCAGGGGTAAACCTTGTTCGGCAGCCTTTTGGTACCAAGATACAGCTTCTTTATAATCTACAGACACTCCCTGGCCCTTCATATACATTAAACCAAGATTATTTTGTGCTTCGGCATCACCCTGCTCTGCGGCTTTCCTAAACCAGATTAATGCCTGTTGATAATTTTTATACTCTCCATCACTCGAATAGATTATGCCAAGATTATTCTGAGCCATTGCAAAGCCTTGCTCTGCGGCTTTTAAATACCAGCTGACTGCCAGTTCCATGTTTTTAGAAACACCTTGACCGTGTTCGTACATAAAAGCGAGATTATTTTGCGATTTCATATTTCCCTGGTTTGCAGCTTTCTCAAACCAATAAATTGCCTGTTCACTATTTTTCACTGATGCATCGCCATCCATATACAAAACACCCAGATTGGTTTGTGCTAAAGATGAACCTTGATTGGCAGCTTTGGTATACCAATTTATTGCCTTGGTTAAATCTTTTGGTATTCCATCACCGCGCTCATACAGTACGCCAAGATTATTTTGTGCATCCAGATCGCCTTGCTCGGCCGCTTTTTCATACCAATAAATGGCCTGAACAATATTTTTTTGGACGCCAGTACCATTCATGTATAAAACCGCTAAATTATACTGCCCATCAGAACTCCCTTGATCAGCGGCTTTTTTATACCAAACAAACGCTTGTTGAGGGTCCTTTGCAACGCCATTTCCGTTTTCATACAATATTCCCACATTATTTTGACTCAGTGCTGACCCTTGATCTGCCGCTTTTTTCAACCAAACCATTGCTTGTTTGCTGTCTTGTGGCACGCCCTGTCCTTTCAGGTACAATAACCCAAGATTATTTTGAGCATCAGCATTCCCTTGATCAGCAGCCTTTTGATACCAATAGGCCGCTTTTTTATAATCTTGTTCTACACCATCACCTTTCTCATAACTGATCCCTAACTCCAGTTGTGATTGGGCATCTCCCTCTTCTGCCTTATCCTGGGTATTTAATTGCTCCTGAGAACTTCTATGAGTATCAAAATCAAGAGCCCATCCGGAACACGTCAAGAAGACCAAGCTTAGAGCTGTAAAAAGAAATCGTTTCATAATAGCTCCTGTGCAGTATTGTTCAATTATAGCACAGCAATGATTGGCCAGTTCTTCAACCTGAACGCAATGAAGGATCTGCAAATCCAAGCACAGCTCCACATTCAGGAGATTCCTCGCTTCACTCGGGATGACGATTGTTTTATTACGTCATCCTGAACGCAGTGAAGGATCTCCAAATGCAAGCACAGCTCCACATTCAGGAGACCCCTCGCTTCACTCGGGATGACGATTGTTTTATTACGTCATCCTGAACGCAGTGAAGGATCTCCAAATGCAAGCACACGTCATCCTGAACGCAGTGAAGGATCTCCAAATGCAAGCACAGCTCCACATTCAGGAGACCCCTCGCTTCACTCGGGATGACGATTGTTTTATTACGTCATCCTGAACGCAGTGAAGGATCTCCAAATGCAGGCACAGTTCCACATTCAAGAGAACCCTATTAGCATTTGATATGACGTTTCCCAGAGTTAAAGAACACGAATGAGTTCTAACTCATTGAACTTTCTTGATAAAAATTAAGACATCTGCTATATGCTTAGTAAGCTTACATTTTATAAAAACTAAATGAGCACAAAACATTTGAATTTAAATTTGCTACGCGCCCTCTATGCTTTGCTCTCTTGCAGGCATGTTACGTTGGCAAGTAAACAGATTGGTGTCAGTCAATCTTCAATGAGCATTTCATTAAAACAGTTACGAGAATTTTATAATGATTCTCTCTTGGTTCCCGGGCGACATAACATCATGCAACTGACCCCATTGGCTGCATCTCTGATTGAACCTACTCGTAATGCCATGTCCCAGATTGATACTATATTTTCATGTCACCAACCCTTTAATCCGGCAACGGATACTCGGACCTTTCGCATTGGCATGTCGGATCTGGTTTCGTATTTATTAGCTCCAAACTTGATTCACAAGATAGAAGAAGTTGCGCCAGACATTAAAGTGAATATAGTACACCCAAGGTATCTTACGTCTTCAGATGTATTTGAATCAGGTGAATTGGATGTCATGGTTGGTATGTTTGAAGGTGCTCCAGGAGGTTTAAAACATCAAGCATTATTTCATGATGAAGCAGTAATAGTTGGATGTAAAGATCATCCAGGATTCGAAAACGGAACTATCAGTATGGAGAATATACTCAAATACCCGCTGATCCAATTATCATTAAGCGGTACACCGTTTCACAATTACTTTGACCGATATCTGGCTAAACTGGGTTATGCCAAACGTGTATCAATAAGCGTAGGACATGGCTTAGTCCCGCTCATCACTCTGCCGGGTACCAATTACCTTACTCTGACCATTCGTTCTGCAGCAGAGAAGTTAAACAGTTATCTTCATCTAAGTATAGCGCCAGTTCCCTTTCCAATTGACATTTATAGCTGCTATCAATATTGGCACCAAAAAGACAATGAAGATCCAGCGCATCAATGGATTCGTTCGCTCATAAAGGACGTAGCCAAACAGGCTAAAAGTTCTAAAAGACCGGGCGTGAATTGAGAGCACGCCCACATAAATCATTATTGAATTTCGAAAGTAAAACCCAATCACCTATTCTTAGTAAGAACAGGATGCAGGGTAGTCATCTTCCAATTTAGATGAAGGGTAAGAAGATGCTTTATACTCACTGAACAGATTACCAAGCGTTTGCAAGGTTTCATTAATAAGCGCCACAGCTTTAGAGTGTTCTCCATAACGACTACCCAGCAGACTTCTGTATTGATCAAAATCAGCAAAGGTATTGTCAATAGTTGATTTCAAGTATTCTTCAATGTAATCCTTATCGTCATACATACCTGCAGCTGTCTGACGAGTTAAATTACTCACTATATTATTTGCAACAAAAGCGTATTTAGAGATTAAATCAACATAGTGAGATTCATCTAACACAAAAAGTCCTGATCTTTTACTACCAGATTTTGATTTAATCAGGTTATCTGTACTAACTGCATATTGATTCCACAACTCGTTATAACGCATTTCAAACTTAGAATCTTGAAATTTCATAAACACCACCATTGAATAATAAAATGCCATATTGTACTAAATGATTATTATGGAAATATTAAATGAGGGATTATTTTCAGAATGTCACATTGGATTTAAACCCAATTTAACCATCATCCTTCTAGGACCCCAATTCCCTGCAAGACCATTAAAAACCCCTGCTATCGAGGTTTGACAATGAAGACAATGTCCCGTGTCATCAAGGCGATAATTTAATAACTGATACCAGTCTCTGACGATTACAGGTATCTTGCAGTTTGGACAATAAGTGGTGCTACCTGCAGTATCATGCACATTCCCGGTATATACATAATGTATACCCGATTTAAGGGCTATCTCCCTGGCTCTTTGGAGAGTTGAAAACGGAGTTGGCGATTTATCCTTCATTTTCCAGTCAGGATGAAAAGCGGTAAAATGTATTGGAACATCAGGTCCCAAATGGTCCATTATCCAGGCAGACATGTGCTCCAATTCGGTAGTGGAATCATTTTCATCAGGAATAAGCAACGTGGTAATCTCAAACCAGACATTGGTTTCTTTTTTTAAATACTCCAAGGTATCCAGAACAGGTTGTAAATGAGCACCCGTTATTTTGTAATAGAATTGTTCGCTAAAGGCTTTCAAATCAATATTCGCAGCATCCATATAGGTATAAAATTCCCTACGCGGTTCCGGATTAATATAACCTGCAGAAACAGCAACAGAATAAATTCCCAGTTGATGGCATTCCTTAGCTACATCAATGGCGTACTCCATAAAAATCACTGGATCGTTATAAGTAAAGGCCACACTGCGACAGTGCAGATTTTTCGCTGCCAAAGCAATATCTGCAGGCATGGCATTATCGGCTAAAGTATCCATATCCCGTGATTTACTGATGTCCCAGTTTTGACAGAATTTACAAGCCAGATTACACCCCGCCGTTCCAAAAGATAAAACCGGAGACCCTGGCAAAAAATGATTTAACGGTTTTTTCTCAATAGGATCAATACAATAACCACTGGACCTACCGTAAGTAGTCAATTGAATCTGATTATCGATATTAGCTCTGACAAAACATAATCCTCGTTGACCTTCACGCAATTTACAATTACGTGGGCATACATCACATTGAATGCGATCGTCTTCAAGCTTATGCCAGTACTGAGTTGGAATTATATCTCTCATCAAATAACCCTGCCGTGAAACACTATTCTATACTTATAAGTATAGTACCTGCAGTAGAACTGGAGTTAGGTAATGACTGTTCGACAACCGGCTGTAGCAGGGATTTTTTATCCCGGCGATCAGTTAACACTTCGCAATACAATTCAACATCTTTTGAGCCAGAGCAAACAGTACAGTCCTTCCCCAAAAGTACTGGTTGTTCCGCATGCAGGATATATATACTCAGGTTCCATAGCTGCCTCAGCGTACGCTTCATTGACCCAACAAAACGATACGATTAAGAAAATTGTACTATTAGGGCCCGCTCACACCATGTACCTGAAAGGGATTGCCTATGATCCAGTCAAACGATTCGCTACCCCATTGGGAGAACTGGAACAGGATCAGGATCTTCTAGCTAAAATAAGTACGCTTCCTTATGTACACGCATTGAGTCAGGCTCATCAAAGAGAACACTGTCTGGAAGTTCAATTGCCTTTTTGTCAGATGATATTCAACGAATTTACAGTGCTTCCTCTGGTGGTTGGTGAAACCAGTGAACAGGAAGTGGCTGATCTGATAAAACAGGTCTGGGGTGGAGAGGAAACCTTAATCATCATCAGCAGTGATCTAAGTCATTATCTGCCTTACGATATAGCGCAACAAACAGACAGAAACACCTGTCTTTCCATCAGCACCTTAAATTCAGAAGCATTACATCATCAAGGGGCATGCGGTTATTATCCATTGCGTGGATTTTTACACTTTGCACGTCAAAATCAAATTTGTGGACGTTTACTGGATCTGAGAAATTCCGGAGACACGGCAGGGACAAAAGATAAAGTAGTCGGATATGCATCCTATCATTTTTATCAAGATCTTAAATTTGCGGATCACTGTGCGGATGAACTTCTCTATCTGGCAAAAGAAACACTAAAGCTACAAGCGACTGAAAAAAAACTCCTAATATTTAATCCTATGGAATACAATGAATTATTGCATATTCGAATGCCGTCATTCGTAACCATAAAAAAGAAAGGAATGCTCAGAGGATGTATGGGCAGTCTTTATTCCCAGGAACTGCTTGCTGATAATGTAATCAATAACTCCATCCGGGCAGGATTCTTTGATCCACGATTTCCCAAATTAACCTCTGAGGAGCTTAATGACCTCTCCTTGTCAATTTCCATTTTAAGCCCAATGGAAACGCTGTATTTTAACACGGAGCACGAGCTTCAATCTCAGTTACGCCAGGGAGTTGATGGATTGCTTTTAACCTATAAACACTATCAGGCAACCTTTCTGCCCAGTGTTTGGGAATCTATAGACAGCAAAGATAAATTTCTCGAACATTTAAAATTAAAAATGGGACTTCCCGCAAACTTTTGGTCAGCAGAGATGAAAGCACAACGGTATACAACCGAAATCATTAAATAAGATAAAGAGTAGTATTATTAAAACAGTTCAATTAAAATACACTGTTGTTTTCTTAATCTTTTATACTTGAACGGATTGTAGGATTGCAATTGGGTCTCTATAGTGCATGTACATCGTCAAGTCAGGCTTATCCCATGAAAAAAATCAACATCAGTCTGTTCCTTACGTTCGCCCTGCTTAGTGCATGCCTTTATGCTGAAGTATCAGACCGCATTACAGTTAATCCATCAAAAAATCCGGAATTACCGTCCGGTGCATTCTGGATAGACAACCATTGGCGCAAAAACCCGCAAACGACTCAAGCAGAGCCTTTTCATTGGAGAAGTACAACAGCTAATCTCAGTAATAATAATGAGAACAAACCTGAGTTAAACCTAAAAGGTTTAAGCCATTTATACATTTCAGGCAGTGCTAACCCTACTGAAGCCAATTTGATGTGGTTGAAAAAAAAATATGGGGCGAAACATCAAATATTTATAATCGATTTGAGACAGGAAACTCATCTTTTTATTAATGGTTTACCCATCAGTATTTTTTATAAAAAGGATCAGATTAACTGGGGTAAATCTCTGATTGAAATTAATAAATCGGAACAGAACTGGGTTAAGTATCTATCCAATAAGAACACTATTCAAATTAATAATCTAGGACGACCGATTTCAGGTATAAAAGTCCCCACCAACCCGGTACTGGTATCAATTAAAAATATCCATACTGAAAAAGAGGTTTCTCACCTTAGCGGTATAGAGTACTTTAGAATACCTGTTCCCGATTATCATCCTCCTTCTCCTGAACAGGTTGATCACTATTTAACCCTATTTAAACAATTACCGGCAAACACCTGGCTTCATTATCATTGTGCAGCGGGTAAAGGCAGAACAACTACCTTTATGGTGATGCACGACATTCTGGCAAATGGAACACAGGTTAGCCTGAGAGATATTATTGTTCGACAAACACGTTTAGGTGGGATCAATTTATTTGAGACCTCTAAATCCCTGTCTACCCAACCATGGAAAAATGAATATCATAAGGCGCGCATTGATTTTATTAAATTATTTTACACGTTTGTTCATAAAGGGATATATCCGAATCAAAGCTTTACCCAGTGGATAAACAATCAACCGGACGGACCTTATAAATCAATATTGAGCACTCCAGCTTATCCTTGATAGTAGAATAATCATTCAAAATTCAGTCTGAAAACGTCCCTGATTGCTCCTCAAACGATTCGCTGACGGGTAATTTTATTAGGATTTCAAGGATATTCCTGATTTTCTATGCTAGATTTTATATAAGGAACCCTAAAAGCATTCACCAGACCAATAGAGTGAGAGATCTACTTAAATGGAAAATTCATTTGTATTTAATGAAGCCAATCTAAAACGAATACCTCAATTCTTAGTTTTGATCATTATCCTGTTATTAGGTCTTCCCTATGTGGGTTTGTATTTCGGATTGGATTTTAGCACAATCGCCAATAAATTAAACAAAGGAACTGAATTCAATTCATTCTTTATTGAATCCCAGATCCGCGGTTATTTCAGACAAACCCTTCTACAATGGTCAGGTTTCTCGCTCGCTGCAGTAACGGTTTTACTGGCGTTTACCCAATACAGATTAAGCAATGATAAAATCGCTTTAATTATAGGACTGGCCGTTTTATTTTCCGGATCTACAGAAGCCCTGCATACTTTGGTTATTGATGGCTTATCCCTTGAATATAAAGAAAAAAATAATCTGGATGCTTTAATCTGGATCTTTTCCAATAGTATAAGCGGATTAATACTAGGTGTTGGCTTAATTATGCTGATTACCTCCAGCGACAAACAAAATGTTAGTTTTACTACCTTTATTTTACTGACAACCTTCCTGGTACTGACTGCAATCACTATTATATATTATGCAACCGGAGTAATTGAACTCCCGGAAATGTGGTTTTCTGACTTAACTTTGTCTCGCCCCTATGAATTAATTTCAGTCTTTATTTATTTAATATTGATGATATTCATTTACCCAAAAGCCTATAAAACGCACCCAAATATTCTGGTTGACTGTATATTCTATATGGCCGTTACTCAAATAGTGACGTCATTTTATATTATGATCCTGTCCAGTTCCCCTTACGACAGTGCATATAATATTGCCTATGTACTCAAACTTGTTGGTTATTTTATACCCTGCACCTGTCTGGTAATTAATTACGTATTTTCCTACACCGCGGTTTTAAAAGCGCAAAAAGCTTTAAAGATTAAGCAGGATGAATTAACTTATATCGCATCTCATGACTCATTAACCAATCTATACAACAGACGAGAATTTGAAGTACTCCTGAATAAGGCGATTTCAAGTTCTGCCAGAACGCATACTTCAGTGGCTCTTTTGCTTATAGACATGGATAACTTTAAAGCAACTAATGATACCTTTGGTCATGTCCATGGTGATGAGCTGCTCAGACAATTTTCCATGCGATTGATTTTGTTAACCCGAAAAGGTGACATTCTATCCAGAGTGGGTGGTGATGAATTTACTTTGATATCACCCAATTTGAAAACCCATACTTCAGCTCGGCAACTTGCCGAACGCATATTAAATGAATTAAATAGTCCCTACCCCATAAATGGCAAATTAATTACCGTTACAGTAAGCATAGGTATCTCCATTTATCCCGATGATGGCACTAATTCCGATGAGTTGCTCATCAGAGCGGATCTGGCAATGTACAAAGCAAAGCGGAGTGGAAAAAACACGTATCAATTTTATACTGAACAACTCAGCTATTTGCAACATCGAGAATCGGAAGTTGAAGCACATTTACGTAAAGCACTCCAAAATGACGAATTTGAATTGTACTATCAGCCCAAGTTTAATTTGTTAACTATGGAGATTGTCGGTGCCGAGGTGCTGTTACGATGGAATAGTGACACCTTGGGACACGTCTCTCCTAATGAATTTATCCCTGTTGCGGAAACCACTGGCTTAATCATTGATCTGGGTTTATGGATCATTAGAAAGTCTTCCGAGCAAATAATGAAATGGATGATGAATTACACCAATAAACTTGCTTTTTCCATTAATATCTCACCCATCCAATTAGCAAATAATCAATTTCTAAAAAACCTTAAAAACACGTTGAAAGACAGTAATTTTCCATCTGAACACATGGAACTTGAGATTACTGAAAGTCTGTTGATGGGTGACAATGAAGATGTCAATTCGGTACTCAATGGCATCTCCAGTTTAGGTGTAAAAATCTCACTCGACGACTTTGGAAAGGGTTATTCGTCCCTTAGCAGGCTTAAAATGCTGCCAATAGACACGTTGAAAATTGATAAAGACTTTGTTTCCGACATTCATAATGAAAAAGATAAGGTAGTCTTGGTTGATATTATAATCAAATTAGCTCACGAACTGGGAATGAGCATTGTTGCTGAAGGGATAGAGACCGCAGCACAATTAAAATATCTTATTGCAAAAAAATGCCAAATAGGTCAGGGATTTCTTCTCAGCAAACCGTTACCGGCAGATCAATTCGAAGAGATTGCGTATGTAAGTGTAACAGAAAATAACTCATTTTCCGAAAAATCGGTATAAACCCTGAGGAATTCCCTCATTATTCTAGCGTAGATAATTATCTAGAACTCAGTATAAACTTTCGATTTTGTGAACGAAGTGAAGCAATCCAGAACACAGCTCCAATAAGGGGTTAATTCCATATAATACTGCTTTATCATCATCAATATTTACACCTCTTATTCAGCAAAGTTTATAGATCGGGCATTGATGGTCTCATTCTCTAACTGTAATTGCGCAACTTATTGAATATCAATAATTTTTTCTAAATTTCAAAATGTAAATGAAATGGAGTGTGTATACAATTGCCCCGGTTCTGTAATTTCCCCCTATATAAGATGTCAAGAGGTTATTCATTCAAAATAAAAATGTCTTGTAACGCTCTAGAACAAGATACCTGTTTCAAAAAGAAGCCGGCCTTGCGAGTGATTCGTTCCATTCTGACCAAAAGCAGAACCCGAAGTAATATTATTTGCTTGCACCAAGGAAGCCTCACCGCGTGCAAAAAAGATACCTCGCTGGTAAGTTGGTGTTAGGGTCAGCGACCAGGCATTACTGCCAGGACCATAGGCCACATTGGTTCCACCAGTTGTATCAATATACTCAGCTCGACTAGTGATACTCCAATGAGTATTAAAAATAAATTTAACTGCTAAAGCAACGCCATAAGTCGATGCCGAGTCCAGTAGCCCTATACTGATATCCTTAGATACATGAGTAAATTGTAATGTAGGACTTATCGTTAATCGGTCGAAGGTATAAGAGTAAATCAAATCATAAATCTGACTGTTATTTTGCACTAATGGAGTTACTAAACTGGATTCGTTATCATGTTTGATATTACCAGAAGCAACTATGCTTAAGCTATTTTGGGGGTTAATAACATAAGTAATTAGCCCAGAAAGCCAGTTAAGGCGCCCAGAATAAAAGCCATCGCTTAAAGCAATCGAGCCACTCAAAGTCCCCTGACTGTAATTCATTTGTACACCTCGATTCACAGCATTAGTCTGATTCCACAGCAATCCACGTTCGATATTAAAATTTTGGAAGGTAAAGGTATTCTCACCACCGATGAGAGTGAATAATTTGCCCGCCATTACTGAAAAATTATCACTAGGAACTAATTTGATAAAAGCCACTGGAACGGGACCGAAAAAATCACGAGTCGTATCGTTCATGTGCAGATAAGAAGTGCCAAGAGATGGTAAGGACTAGCCCCCTGCCTGAACATAAAACTGTAACAATCCTTTGATTTTCTGAATAAATAATTGGCCATTATCTATATCTAACAGCGTGGAAGGATTTCCCATCACAGGATTATTCTGCCACAGACCAAGGCCGCTTATAGTTCCGGTAATATCAATCGTTCCAAGTGGCTCTATTTCGATGTCATACGGATTGGAATTAGCAACAAGGGGGCCTGTCATTGAAGGATAAGGTAAGGAAACAGAAGTCGGTTCAGCGTCTCTGGCCTCAGCCCACGTTGGCGTTATAAGAACACTAAAAGTAATATATAGTAAAAGTTGAGCAATCGATTTTTTCATACTAATTTCATTCTATAGCCTTCCAAAGCAAGATTTAACTATAGTGTACTAAATGATATAATAAGTGCCTAGAGCCATAGTTCTATTATAAGGTAATTGATAAAACTCAATATTTATATTAATAGAATAATTTCTAACTAGAAACGCAAATAATTTCTCCTGCCAGTAAAATTCCATTGTCTTCTTTTGACGTGACGCAAGAACAGTGGGGATTTCCATTAAATAGGACGCTGTTTCAATATTCAAAGAAAAAGGCAATATATTCCTATCATTAGCAACATACAATGCTTGAGGAATGGAGACAGTATCCATAAAGCCATAATGCAAAGTTAATTCACAAATATTTTTACTTAGACATTTTACTTCAAATTGATTGGCCGAAGAGACGTAAGGGATATTTTCGACAGTAAAATTAACAACGAGAATATGCTCTGGTAACACTTGATTAAATTTCAAAAAATGCAGAAGGCTACCGCCACTTTTATCATAAATATCAGTAATAAAGACTATGGTCTTTCCAGGCAATTTAGTAATACTTTTATAATCAAGTTGTTTTAATACCTTTGATAGCTCATCTTTTTTTATATAATAATGTTCACGCAAATAACGCATTCCACTTTGCCATGTGTACATGATGAATGCACATGCTAACGCAAATGTAATGGGAACCCATCCTCCTGTGAGTAACTTCTGAATATTAGCGCCCAGGAAAGCAAGATCAATAACTCCAAAAAACGAAAACATAAGAATGATAATGAAGGGATTCCATTGCCACTTTTTGATCGCAAAATAAGCAATTAACATACTGGTTAGTATCATGACCAAGTTGACTGCAATTCCATAGGCATGGGCTAGCGCATTCGAATTTTTAAAAGTAAGAATTAAAATCATCGTTCCAATAGCCAGAATAAAATTCATTTGTGGAACATAGATTTGTCCTTTTTGGACATCGGAAGTTTGTTTAATAGGTAAATGAGGATATAAACCTAATAGAACTGCTTGTTTTGTTAATGAGAAGGTAGCAGAAATGACCGCTTGTGAAGCAATGATCGTGGCCATAGTGGCGATAATAAGAAGAGGAACTAAAAACCAATTAGGTGCAATCAAATAAAAAGGATTTACAATGGCTTCAGGATGATTCAGTAAATAAGCCCCTTGACCAAAATAATTAAGTAATAAAGCAGGTAACGCTACCATAAACCAACTGATACGTATGGGATATTTCCCCAAGTGCCCCATGTCGGCATAAAGAGCCTCCCCTCCGGTAACAACCAAAAATACTCCACCTAAATGTGCATACCCCTTCCAGCCATGTTCGCGAAAAAATTCAATGGCATACAAAGGATTAATGGCTTTAAGAACGATGGGATTATGAAGAATTTGCGTCGTGCCCAATAGTGCCAGGATTACAAACCAAATAAAAATAATAGGTCCAAATACAAATCCAATTTTTGCAGTACCATAAGATTGAACAGAGAATAAAGCAATTAAGATAATTAACGTCAGGGGCATGACCCAATTTGATAAAGAAGGGGCAATAACATAAAAACCTTCAATGGCGCTGATAACAGAAATGGCTGGAGTGAGCATGCCATCACCTAGCATTAAACCCGCACCAAAAATACCAATTAAAAAAGTAAACCTCGCTTTGTCGCCAAGAAATTGCTTTAAAAGCGCTAACAATGCCAGAATACCACCTTCACCATCATTGTCTGCACGAAATAAAACAACAAGATATTTTATAGAAATAACAAATATAAGTGACCAGAAAATAAGAGACAAAACACCGAGTACATCTGTTAAATTAATGGGTAGCCCATCCAGCGATTCGCGAATAGCATATAAAGGGCTGGTTCCGATATCGCCATAAACAATACCCAATGCAGCTATAGAAAGAGCAAAACCAGTAGGGCTTTCTATCGTAGACTTTGTATCACTCAATGTAATATCCTTATCTTTCTAGTCGCCATTATTTTCTTCCGTTAAGTTAACCCTCTCTTAACGAGGCTGATCATTTACATTAAACCACATACTATGTATTAAATAAGATAATTAATCAGATATTCAATGATACTATTGTTAATCTCGCAGTAAAGTTTACTGACTTCGGATTAACAGTACAAGCATGGTTGCAACTCTCATCACACATTCTGATACACTGCCCAAAAGGAAATGGCTATAGGCGTGACGTCCGTGCGATCCAATAAAAAGTACAACTGTATGCCATGCATCTGCTTCTGTTAGAACTTTTTCAGCAAGTCACCCTTCGGAGAGCTTGAGCACTACCAAACGAGTTTCAAAAACGATACCTACTGACTTTGTTTCTTCATTTATTTTATTAAAAGATCTTTCCTTCTTCCCTAGAAGTATTCCAAAGTATATCAAAATCAATGTGTCTTTCAGTATGTTTGACAACCGCTTCTTTAATAACATGAATGATTTGTAACTTGGGCTACTGGTCTTAAGTTAATCGAATAGCTTCTCGTAACGAACATCCAACTACATTTTTATTCACAAAATGGGTACTTACGAAGATTTAGCAAAGGCTTATACCCAAGCCTGTGTCAAAGAGGTGTATTTATATAACCGCAAGACGATGTTGAAAAACAGTTTTATGGGGAGCTGTCTGCGCACTGAAAACGCTCCCACATGACGCTGATTTTAATTAAAGTGATTAATCCCGAAAATTTTCAAACTGCAGTGGTAATTCAATATCTGATTTTTTTAATAATGCGATCGTTTCCTGCAGATCATCACGTTTCTTCCCTGTGACCCGTATTTTTTCTCCCTGAATGGATGTTTGAACTTTCGCCTTGCTTTCTTTAATGTATTTTATTATTTCTTTGGCTGTAGGTTGATCGATTCCTTGCTTAAAAGTCATGTTGAGAGAATAAAATTTACCGATATGAACAGGCTCATCTTCGATATCCACTCCAGCAGTAGTCAGATTACGCTTGGTGCAATGATTGCGAAATAAATCTTCCAGCTGCCGTACCTGAAAATCCGATTCTGATCGCAAGGTAACCGTGAGCTCTTTAAGTTCAATTGTTGCCTCAACACCGCGAAAATCAAAACGGGTTCCCACTTCACGGGTAGCATTATCTACAGCATTCCGTAATTCAACTTCATTTATTTCAGAAACAATATCAAATGATGGCATAGCAAATCCATAAAAATCAAAAATCCTAATTTAACAAAAAACCTGTTGCTGTGGAAGGTAAGATTGATGTGCAACTAAAGAACTATTGCTTATTAAATAAAAGAATGTTATCAAATTAATTGGTATAAAAATAACCTAGTTGGTTATAGATATTCTTACCAGGCTGTAAAACAACCTATCATAAACCAGGCAATATCCTTAGGGTTATTTGCTTTCTCAAGGAGTGAGAAGTATGGGAAAGGAAAAGAAGGAACATTTGGCATCATATAGACCAACTCCAAATAAATCTCGATTTTGGCTTCATTCTGAATCGTGTTATACGGAGCAGGAATTAAACTTTCGTGAATGGGTTTTAACGATTCGCGCAAAATCAGGAATACATCCGGATTATTTGGCTAACCCCAGCTCGTGGTTTGCTGAAAAAGACCAGGCATTGGTTAATGTCTATGAACATGCGTGGTTTTATTCCGACTCGTTCAAAACGCGCCACGTATTAACCCGTGATGATTTTCATGTTCAACCCATTGATTCCCAACGACTGCAGTGGCCATCCTTGTATGATCTGATGCAAAATGTAGGGGACTATCTTCTGTTAAGAAATCAGGAACTGCCTTCAGAACATTTAAATCAACCCATGAATTTTGTTCTTCTGGATGTAAACAACATTCTTAAAGGATTAAGTCAAAATACCAACATCCAGCAAGTTCAAGATCAATTAGAGGCTCTCACTCATTACTTACGGACAATTGAAAAAAATATTTCGCCTCTGGAAGGCTCAGATCGTTTGTTTCTGGCTAATTTTCGCGGCGTGATTGATAACAAAATTCACCCTCATTTAACCCATTTAGTAGAATCTCAATTGCTCAGAGAACGACTTGGAGAATTATCAAAAACCATTAAAAAATTGTCTACGGACAGAAATAGAATTTTACATTTCGCGCTCAATATAAATCCCGTTAATCCCCACCCCTATGATTTTAATCTGGAACAAATTGCCGATACCAAGGCTTATCCCACACAGTCTGCAAAAAAATGCGGCAAACAATCTACCGAATTGGTTGCAGAATCAGCACCAGTACTTCACTTAACGATGGAACAATTAAAAAATTGTCCTGATTTTCATTTGATTTCAATGGATGAACATGTTTTAACTCATTATGCCAGCGCCATTTCAGATTTGGATGAACTTGATAGATTTCAAAAAGTAGTCGCTCAAATCATGGATCTATTGGGACAGGCAGGAGAGGTCTATACAATCCATCAATTTAGAGAACAAATGCTCTCTCTGCTCAATCAAATTGATGTTTTTATCGATGAATCTTCCCACCATATTGATGCTATTCTTCAGGATAATACCCAGGCGTATCATAAAGCCATACAGCAAGAACAGGATTTATCTGTATGGAAAAGACTGTTCACGTCCGAACAGGAAAAACTGCAAACTTTTAGAAAAAATCATGATACTTTATCACAATTTCCTTCCAGCAGTTCTGATCTGCTAAAAACAAACAAAGCACTTAAAAGTCAGGTTAACCAGGTACTCTCCCATCTCAATGAACCCAGAATAAAAGACACCTCTTTTGAGATGATTTCAGGACAGGCACAAGAATTGGACAAGCTTATGGGAACAATGCATCAATGGGTTAAAAATCAACATATCAAGCAAGGACGAATCGGTCCCAGTGCTCCTGAATCTCTAACTCTCGCCGCAAAACCTGAAACACCTCCATTAAAATCAATGCCATCCCAAAACACTTATCATCACTACCCTACACTATTCGCACCAACATCATCCACCTTGACCGAACCAATCTGCGATGCAAATTCCCATATGTGTCCAGAACGATATACGCCTCCGGATTATTCTTCAAATTCAATGGCTTATTTAGGATTAATCTCATTGATCCCCATCAGTGTCATTTTATTAATTCTGCTGTATGAATGGCAAAAGCCTAAAGCGGCTCCTGTTTATGGTACCAAAAAAGAATTCAATAAAATCAAGGTCGATATTGATGATTTATTAACCAAAATCAAGGAATATGAGCATATAAATGATACTGACCTGACTGAGGAATACGATATTTATACTGACGAATACATCCAGTTAACCAAGAAGGCTTTATCAGGAACTTTTGATTGTGACAACCTGAAGGAACTGCTGGAAAATCTGCAGCAATTTTATCAGGATCTATGTGAATCATCAGATGAAGATGTATCTGAATCAACCGTTTCCACAATTTAAAACCTTGAGTTTTAAATAAGAATAAGCTCCGATTAAATGGGTTATTGGTCTATGAACAATAACCCAATCAATCAATTGTCCTTCATCTCCTAATCAAGATATCTTGCAGACATTGAGCATATCGTTACCATCATTTGAACTGCTTGAAGATTGCTGAGCTTGTGCGTTTTCAAGTATGCTTAAAAAAACGCCAAAAGCCTGCAATGAGTCAACCCTTGGTGGTTCAGAACTGGACTCAGAGGATTCCTTAGCCGCATCAGAACGTAATCCTTCCACACCTTCAATGACTTTCTTCATTTCTAACAATACGGTTAAGCCCTTATCCTGCATCGCCTGAGTTGAATTACTCTCAGTCTTCACAATTAATTCCTGGATTTCAACCAATCTATCCCCAATCTCCTTTACACGTTTTACTACTTTCCTTTGATCTTTTGTGGGTTTACGTTGGGCGTTGATCATGTTTTCAATCACTTTTTCATTATCAATCAATTCATCTCTCAGTTCAATAAACTCCAATATAAGACGTTGCTGTTCCACAACATCATTTCTAATTTCATCAAATGAACGTACTTCTGAGAAGTTCTGTATTCTGTTTAATGAATTACCTATTAATTCAAAATTCACCTTTGTTAAATCAACGATCGCTCTACGTTGATTACGAGGTAATCTTGGGATTAGCTGAGCAACCCGTTGTTCAATTGCATTTTTATAATAACGAATTTTTGGATCGTCTTGAAGCTGCTGTATCATCTGTTCACCAAGCGTTTCTTCAAGATATTGCGGAGCTCTTTCAGGTTCATTTAAATGAATATGATGTTTTAACATGTCAATCCTTCTCTGATTTGAGCTGATTAACATGGTAATCTCTGTCTTGAGATCAGAAGAACAAGTCGATTTTGCAGCTATCAGACGAAGTACCTGATTCAATTGTTTATAGAACAAATGATTGTTAATAGTAAGACTGGCATTTTGTTCCAATACCTCTCGCAAAGCATGATTAGGATTCAAAAGCAGAATAGCAGCAAATGGCAACCCTGAACTGGCCTCTATATCCATCAGGGAAACCCCATTTTTAACCAGTGTATCAAGGCATGTCAACGCTCTTGGGTCTTTTATTGCATTTCTGAAACAATAATCAACTATAGAGGGGTACACTACGTCCGCAATAGTAATATTTTTTAAATGAATTGGAAAAATTTTATTTTTAAGTAAAAAATCCAATAATTTATCTTTATAGTTTTGTAACGCTAAGATAACTATCTTTTCCGGCAACATCTGATAGAAAGTACTTAATTTAGCTGCTTGCTCATAGTTTTCTCTAATTAACACTCTAAGCAATAAGCCTATGCCCAATTGCTTGATGCTGTTTTGAAGCGCTCTTAAATCATTTAAATCCTTTAGAGTAACCTCATAATGATGCTTGGATTCCAATACCCACTCAAGTCCTAACGCATCCAGGTAGAGTTTCTCTACATTATTCACCAGTAGTTCATCTCGCATAGTTTGACATACAACAGCACGCGAACTTAACTGCTGAATAACAGTTGAAAAACTCTCTTTACGCTCAACCTCTGCAGGCAGAGATTTTTTAGAAGCATGACTTTTAAAATGGGTGACTTGATAACCTGTGCCATTTTTTTCTGCGGTTGATTTACGCTCAATTTTTTCAGTTTTTTCATCTTTTTCACTGGAAGTAGCTTCTGCATCCATCGAGCCGATATTGGTTTCAGTAATGCGTAACCAGTTAATTTTACCCTCTATTGATGAAGGATGATTAGAATAGAGAACTATTTGTTTTAATAATTCGATTTGCTGTTGAAGAGTACTCAGATAAGCTGCTTTATTTAGCTGTATATTTTCAGATAAAACCAGAATCCTGGCTTCCAGCTCATCGTACTCTGCTTCCAATGATTTAAGGACTAAGGCCTGAGATTCTCTTAAATTCGCAACAAGTTCCCGGGTAGCATTGACAGCCAACATAAGAAACGCCGCATCATGTTCCTGACAATTAATTGTTTTAAATTCATTTTCCGCAATAATTTCTGCAAAATAGGGCTGATTAAAATAATAATCCCGTGAATCAAAAAAAACATGTAATCTGTACTGAATGCCTTCTTTTTCAAAATAAGCCGTATAATGATATTGGCTTTTATAATCCAATTTTCCAATAGGTTCTGCATAGACACTAAGATGGTGACCGATTAAACGGTACTCCCCGATAACCAGCTCATCTTCTAAAGGTAATTCGAATAAGTAATAATCAGTGCCTAACCTATGGGTACGCGCCAATAGATTAACATCCTTTGGGAGCTCAAATTGAGCTAAACGTTTTCTGGCATTGATTAAATTATAAAGAGCATTTTTGGACATAGTTGAATCTCGGCGAACTTTGAGATCAAAAATTATACTTTAAGGAGATTGAGTAATCAATAAGGCAGAGATATAAATCATATCCCCAATCAATCAGATTAAAAAATCACACCACTTTATATTTTACATACACTAAACCACTTAATGCGATTAAAGAAAATGCAGCACCAGCGCAAAAAGTATAAGACGCCCCAAGTTTATCCCATAAAAGCCCTGCTATAATACTTGCCAGAAGCAAAGCAACACCGCTCAATAAATTAAAAACTCCATAAGCAGTTCCACGTAAATGCGATGGAGATGTTTCTGCAATCATGGCGGCAAGCAATCCCTGAGTTAACCCCATATGCAATCCCCAAAAACCTGCACCTGTCAACACAAAATACCACTGATTGCCAAGAGCTAATATCAGATCAGCAAAAATTAAAGCAATTAATCCAAAAGTTAATAAATGTACATGCCGCATACGATCCGCCAGCCAACCAACAGGATAGGCAGACAAGGTATAGACCAGATTCATCACAACCAACACCACAGGTACCAGAGCAAAAGTCATCTCTCCCTGCAGAGCGCGTAAAATCAGAAAAGCTTCACTAAAACGAGCCAACGCAATAACCCCGCCTACAATACAAACCCACCAGTAAGCTTCTGGCAACTGTTTTATATAATGTAAACCCACGGGATTGGCCGATTCTCGCTCAGAAGAGGACTGAGCGTCTTCAACGCCGAGTACAATTAATAGAACAGCAATTAAAGCAGGAATTATGGAAAACGCGAAAACTGCTCTGAAATTATTGGCAAACAATAACATCAACCCAAAGGCTAGCAATGGTCCCAATAGAGCACCAACAGTATCCAGAGATTGCCGCAAGCCAAAAGAAGCTCCACGCAAGTGCACTGGAGCCAAATCAGCAACCAATGCATCTCGAGGGGCTCCTCTTATTCCTTTTCCTATTCTATCCATAAAACGAGCGACAAAAACCAATCCTACTGATGATGACAGTGCGAATAATGGCTTGGTCAAAGCGCTTAGACTATAACCCAATAAAACAATGTTCTTCCGTTTACCCAGATAATCGCTGAGTACCCCTGAAAACACCCGAACAATCAATGCAGTGGCTTCAGCAATACCCTCTATAAGTCCTATAGTGACCATACTGGCACCTAATGCAGTCACCATAAATACGGGTAAGAGGCTATGGATAATTTCAGAAGAAATATCCATTAGCATACTGACAAAACCCAATACCCATATTCCCGAGGGAATTTGGGTCAGTGTTCGTAAAGCATAATGCTTTGTCATAAATCAGTCCTTTGAATCAGGGTTGCTTGTTACAATGTGTTAATAAACCAATGAAGACGAGACATCTGATGATAAAAAGGTCACTAGTCGATCCAGTTTATCGTCAATAATCATTGATGTTTTAGATTGACCATCACTTGAACTGGCCGCTGGTTGCCACTCATTTTGAATTACAATATGAGCTGTGGTCATATGTGGCGCGATGTATTGAAATAAACACAACATTTGCTTGGACTTCATTGCTTTGATGTGTTCAGCCGATTTCCCTCGTACAACGCTGTCCCGCTCTTCTTTTCTCGTGTAGTTATCTTTTAATTGTGGCGAATGTAAATAGACTTTTAATTGTTCCGTGTCTCTTTTGAGGTACCGCGAATATTCTCCAGCAAAAATACCCTCAACTATAATGACATCCTGCGGAGGAAATTCAACCTCTCCGCCAGGAACTCGATCACTGGGTTCCATATCATAGGTCGGTCTTGCAATAGTCTTTCCTGATTCCAAAGCGATTAGATGATCGATAATCAATTCCTGCTCCAAAGCTTCCGGAATATCGAAATTCTTAGGTTTATTGGGATCCAATCTGCTTTTAGGAAGATAATAATGATCCAGGCTCAAAGTAGCAACACTGAACCCCCGCTCTTTTATCAAGAGCTCCATTTCGGTTGAAACTGTTGATTTCCCAGATCCCGTTGCTCCAATTACAAAAATAAATTTAGGCACGACAACCCCTTCTGAACAAAAAAAACGCATTATAGTCATGATAAATTAAATTACAATACACCATTCTGAATCTGATACAAACCGTTCAGGGACTGTTGACAATTCATCAAATAAATCCTGACGTCTCGATATGGGTTCGCGGGATCCAAAGATTCAGTATCATTAACAGGCATTATGTGTTCCTCAAGATCAAATCGGATCTCGAGAGCCCATCGCGGGACGTCGAAGTCATTAGTGTCATCACACTCTAAACGTACTGTCTAATTAATAGAAAAAGTGAATTACTCTGATGTGGATAAATTAAATTCATATTTAATCAACAAGATCAAGGGGTAATATGCAATTTACTTAAGTTATTGATAAATAATGCTTAATTTAATTTATAATCAGCCTGACTCAAGCTCAGGTTATCCACAAATTCTGTGCATAACTTTGTGAATAGCCTGTAAAAGTACTTGTATAATCTGGAAATACAGCTCTGCTCTAGGGATAATCAGACTGCGTATCCTGTAAAAATGGCGAGTGAAGAAGATCGACTATAAATTGCTCACAAGTCTCCAATTGCCCCATATCAACGTATTCATTGGCGCGATGAGCCTGCTCTATACTGCCCGGGCCACAGACTATAGTGGGAATTTGTGCTTGCTGAAATAATCCAGCCTCTGTAGCATAAGCAACCTTTAGCACTTTATCGCTTTGACAAATGATTTGTGCAGCCTGGACAATACGTTCTGATGGATTAGTGTCCAAACCTGGTGCTTTTGCTATAGTCTCGAGGTTAACATCAGCGGCTTGCTGCTCCTGTTTCATAACGGGCCTTAATTGCTCATCAACAAAGGAAACAATTTTTTGATGGAGTTCGTCAGGGTTATCTACAGCCAAATTTCTAAATTCAAATATAAAATCACATAAACTGGGTATCGTATTATAGGAGTTACCGCCTTTAATCAGATTGGTAGTCAAGGTGGTATAGGGTACATCGTATGAAGGATCCTGAAATCCCTTATTTTTATACTCTGTAGCAATTCCTCTCAAATAACTGATCATGGTTGCAGCATGCTCAATTGCATTGGAACCTTGATCTGTCAAAGAGGAATGTGCTGCAACACCATGGATCTGGCAGCGGTAGGATTGCTTGCCTTTATGCCCAATAACCGGTTGCATGGATGTGGGCTCGCCAACAATACAGGCATCAGGCTTGTAATTCAGCTCTAATATTTTGTCTATTAAATGAGGAGCACCCAAACAACCGATTTCTTCATCATATGAAAAGGCAAAATGTACAGGAAAAGACAAATTCATATTCATTAATTTCGGAATTAAAGCCATTACAACTGCAATAAATCCTTTCATATCACAAGCACCACGTCCATAAACGCGGTTTTCCTTAATAGTAGCCTGAAATGGATTACTGTCCCAATTTTGTCCATCAACAGGAACAACATCGGTGTGACCAGACAAAACTATTCCACCATTCATCCTGCCGTTCTTACCAGGTAGAGTAGCTAACAAATTGGCTTTGGGTTCTTTGCTGTCGTGGATTAAAACAGGATTAATTTTATAATCACTAAAAGCATTAGCCAAAAACTCAATGAGTGATAAATTCGAATTGCGCGAAGTAGTATCGAAAGCAATCAGTTGAGCTAACCAGTCGAGATGCGTCATAATACTCCTTTTTAAATGGTGACTAATTGATCGGAATGCATTACTTCCGATTTGTTTGGCTCCTGATATGCAAGAGCAGCACATAAACTGATGGACACAGCTGTCATTAAATAATAAGTGAAAATCATAGGATTATGAGTCTTCTCAATTAATGCAGTAATAACAAATGGAGCAAATCCGCCAAAGAGCATCACCGCTAGATTATAGCTAATCGCCAGACAGGTGGATCGTATAAGAACGGGAAACATCTCACTCACTACAGCGGTCATTACACCAAAATAAGCCCCAATAAATACCCCCAAAATACTCTCAACCAGTATCAGGGTACTTAAAGCAGGATGCTGATTAAGCAGAGACAGTAAAGGATAAATAAGGCTAATATACAACAATAAGGATCCGAGTAAGATCGGTTTTTTGCCTATTCTATCCGACAGGGCGCCAAACAAAGGAATGGTGATTATGCTGATTAAAATACCTGTCATCGGCCCCAGATACGCTTCCTTCATTGATAAATGTAAATACAATTTACTAAACGTGGGCATGTAACTGAATAATGTATAAACAGACCCTGTACAGCCAATTACAAGACCTAGCGCAATAACTAATAAACGATTTTGTTGCATAATAATACTCAATAAACTCAATGTCCTGGCAGGTTTCGAAGTCCAAATGATTTGACGCTGCAACCGGCGCCTGAGCAACCATCCAATGGGTAAAATGAACAGGCCAATAGCAAAAGGAAACCGCCATGCATAGTCGTATAAGAACTCTTTAGAGCACGTTACCGTCAGAAAAAAACAAATAGACGATCCTAAGAGCACTGCTAATAATTGCCCCACCATTTGAAAGGAAGTATACAGACCTTTTTTATCTTCAGGCGCCAATTGATTCAGCAGGGAACTGGCTATGCCAAACTCCGCCCCAGTAGCCAATCCCTGAATTAATCGAGCCCCTACAATCAACACAGTAGCCCAAAGTCCTATGTGTGCAAATGACGGAGTGAAGGTAATAAGGATTGTGGCAAATGCCATTAGGTTAAAAACCAACATGAGCGCTTTATGATGCCCCTGTTTGTCAGCCCATAACCCTAATAATACTCCGCCTAAAGGTCTGACAACCAACGCAACACCAGAACTTGCCATAGTTGCTAATAAAGAAGTGATTCGATTTTGATTTGGGAAATAAGCTTGCGCGATAAACAGAAGCATGAAGTTATATATCATGAAATCATACCATTCCATGGCGTTACCAATGCAGATTGCGGCAATGGTTTTTAATGAATTATTTGAATTTGACATGGTTTAAAATCACTGTTTTATTTGTGTATTTATAAATACGACACATCGGATCACTGAAGACGCCAATGTAGAGTACCGTGTTTTTTCTATTATTTAAATGAGATCAAATTAAAGAATTTCATCGTATGAGTTATTAGGAAGACGGGCTTTACAAAAAAAATTGTCGATAATGAAGAAACCATCAGGAGTACACTTAATTTAATTTACCAAATAATACTGATAGGAATTTGGGGTTATGGTTTTTCGATATTGGACATACCATTCATGGACCCTCCGCCTTCGCGGAGGGTGACGGTGATGGCATAGAAAGGGTGACGCAATTTCACGTCACCCTCCGCAATCTCATGTCACCCTCCGCGTAGGCGGAGGGTCCATTCTTTATCATTTTCCTCATAACCGCATTATTCGTCTGCTCGCCACCCCTTTTAATGAGATTTGATGTTATACCAGAATAAAACCTTCCTTTTTTATAATTTACAATGTGCTGATAGGAATATTGGTTTATGATTTTTTAGGTATTGGACTTACCGTTCATGGACCTTCCTACTTCGCGGAGGGTGACGAAGATGGCATGCAGAAGGTGTCAAGTGACAGCCGAGGGTGACGTATAAAAAATGAGAATCGTTAAAAGACAAGCCGCTCCAGGTGTGTGAGTTATGGGGCACGTGTCAACAGACCCGAATGAAGTAACAATTTATTTATAACTTTAATGACCGATTCGAGATAATTTTACTGGTAATTCAATGCTAACTGATTTAAATTATCCCTGTTTTAAAATAATAATATACATGGAATGAGTTACTAAATCATGAAAAAATTAACCCTGCTCTCTTTGTTATCTGCATTATCGTTCAGTTCTGTGATCCATGCCGGAGGTATGGGCGATTCAAATTTCTGCTGTGCTGCGTTTTTTTCCCTTGAAGGCGGATATACCTGGAATACAATAGATGGATATGATTTTGCTATTGTTGGCACTAATACTGTTATCACTTCACAAATTACCAATGATCAATATACTGCCCGTTTAGCAGCAGGCATGCTGAGCATGTTTGATGATCAATTTGGAGCAACTGGAGAGTTAGGTTGGGGATACTATGGAAAAACCACTCTTAACCCCGTAGGATTCGGTGCAGCCGCCCAGGCGCCTGCTAATTTAACCATGAGCCACACAATAAGCGGATTTGATGCTTTATTAGGTATTGCTTACATGCAACCTTATTACAGTTTATCCTTAAAGGCAGGAGCCATGATCCAAAACATGCAGACGCACACTACTGCCGTGTTCTCCCCAGCCTTTGCATTTCCGCTGATCAACAGCTACAGCGAAAAGAACAACCAGACAGCGGTTTTACCAGAAATAAAATTAGGTGCAGCCTATAACTTTAATGAAAATTGGGCTTTGACCGGTTCTTATCTATTCGCCTTAGGCTCAAATCCCAAAACAACCGGGGCGTTTAACCTGAATACCTTGACCGGAAGTTTCAATCTGAACAATCAAAATCCAACACTAAACTCCCTGTTAATCGGTGTCCAATATACCGTTTAACCTGAAATCTAAACGATAATAAAAGGCTCCTTGGAGCCTTTTTTATTGATGAATGATTCAAAACTGCCGAAATCACTGGCTAGAAAAAAAGCAGATATTTATTATAATCAGTAATGAATTGTTGACTGTTACGGTACTGAGTCAATGCCCGGTTAATTTCTTCCAACAAAGTTTGATCCTTTGAGTTTACAGCAACAGCCACTAAAGATTCAAAATGTAAGGGGCTACCAAAATCTTCAATCAAATCTGACGAGTTGTTACTCCAATAAGATGCCGTGTAGGTATCAACAAATGCAAATCCAATTTTACCTCTGTTGAGAGCGTCAATCATTTCATCATCCTGACCATACAGAGAAACAATTGGGTTTTTGATTTTTAATGTATTGATGTGTTGTTGGTAAGATTCATCAGTAATGCCAATTTTTTGATTATATAGAAGATCAATTATAAATGGATTTTTTACATATTTTTTTAATCCAATCACGTGGGTTATATTAATTAAATAAGGAATGGAAAAGTTAACTTTTGAAGCACGCTTATCTGTAATGACCAGATCACTAACGGCGAGATCTACGGTACCATTTTCGACCTCATCCAGCAGTCTATCCCGTTTAAATGCTATCAGTTCACAATCAAATCTCAGGGTTCTGCAAACGTACCGAATCATGGAAACGTCAAATCCATCAAAATGAGTTGGATCTAATTGGATTACAAATGGAGGATCAAAATGAGAAACGCCAATTTTTAATGTTCGTCCATAAGTGCATAATGGCAGCAGAAATAGTAACATTATTATGCAATATTTTCTCACCATCGCATCATCCTTGGTCTTTTGATTTAATTATAGAACATATTAATCAAAAAATACCTGATTCATCAAAACTTTAAATAACAGAGAATTCCTATGTTCGTAAAGTGACACGCCCCGCAATTCCATAAACATTATGAATACAAGAGTACCTTAATACTCGCAATCTTCAACAGTTCTGATTTGACTTTAATGGATCTCAATTTGTATAATGTGCCTCCTTTTAGATCAAAAACACAATCCAAGGTAGTTACAATGCCCTTTACTTATAACAGCATCTTTGATGGTCCTAACGTAATAACTAAAAAAGATTTATGTGAGCTATTAAATCTTGACACCTCAAGACCCAATCTTGCATTCAGTCCTGCCGAAATAAATAAAGCCTATAGAGTTCGGGCCTTAAGATTTCATCCTGATGGCCAACAGGCTCGATATGAGCAACCTATTCCTGTGCCGGTCTGTAATACTCTAATTGGAGACATTAAGTTAGCCAGAGATTACATGCTCGCTGGTGAAGACAATATTCCAGGCAAAGCATTTAAAGACAATCTCGCTCAATTTGAACCATCAGACTGGATAAGTACTCTGACTGATATGCTGAAGGCGACGAAAGATGGATCTGTAACCCTGACGCAAACAGTAAGTTGGCTCTATTTCTTCAGCAGCAGTCTTTTGGTGACCATACCCCTGTCAACCTATTCCGATGGACAATTAAATTTTCGTTATATCAATACTTTTTCGAAACAATTAGCTGCCATTCGACCATTTCTAAAGGATATTGACGGCAGTTCAGTTGCGGTATTTTTACTGATCCTCCGTGATTATATTAGCAGTGCTGAACAAATAAACACGGAAGAAATCCTGGCTCGAATTAAAGAAATATCCCCAGAACTTCTTGATTCCATCGCTGAACAGAAGAAACTGGATGCACTGCTTCTGGCAATTGCTGAAGCCGGTCAGGAATTAAAACTCACCCTTACGGATGAGTTCATCAATCAACTTCAATACATCATTGGTTTTTGGCCACAACTTGTTGCTAACATGCCGACATGGAAAAACATTATGAATGTTTTTTTCATCTCAACACTATTTACCGCAACCAGTTTACCCAAGTTTTTCAATGCATTAAAAGTAATAGCCGAAATAATCATTCAACAAAAAGGCTGGATACCGTTTTTGTTAACCGCCCTGCCCTTGTTGCTATTAAGTGCTTTAATGTTACCCGTTAACCTTGCAGTGCAACTGGCTCTTCCTCTTGCATGGATTAGCTTAAAAGCAACTTATCACATAATAACCAACGGTTTTCTTGTGCTGTTTTCAGGCATTAACCTCTTGTTATCACTGCTGCCAAACAGTAATAACTCCACTACAATGGCAGCATTCTCACTCTTTGAGGGAAGCTTTAATTTAATTGTACGATTAAGCCTTAACATCGCGATTGAAACGCTGGATTCTGTTATTTTTGTATTAAGCAATAAAAGTCCACTAAGTTCACTACAGACAAGCTTGAATACAGGTTTTGATTATATGCTGGATTCTTTACGTCCTGAAATCAAACCGACAGAACAGTTGGAGCATGAAAACGAAACACGTGCTTTAGTGCCATTTGAAGGTCAGACTGAAATTCCAAAAGTGCGAACTCAAGAGCCGGCTCAACAATTTGGGTTCTTTCCTAACAGTAAATTATTCAATGACGAAGACGTATGGCTTAATAATCTGCTTAACGACATTTCAGCAGCAGAGCGTACTGAATCTGAAATGGCCAACAACTTAGCCGTCCAGTAACTTATATTCCCAGCAACTCAACTAAATAGTCCTCCTTTCAGGAGGATTATTTCATGTCAATTCCATGCCTAATTGATTAAATATTCACCTTGTGATAACATGTGTTTTTTTTAATCTTTATGGTCATAAATAAAAATGATAGCACAACATGATACAACTATTATAAATCAAGAAAATGACAAAAAAGCTCTTAGTGACGAGTTAAAGCAATTAATAAACTATGTTCAGTTAAGGGGAAATGAATATCATGCTGCAGATGAACCATTTAAACCATTCATATTGGGCACATCGCTAAACGCAATACAAAAAAGCCTGAATAATCCAGTTTTACAAAGGATCAACTCAGCTCAAACCATCCTGAGATATTTGGTTGAAGTCATTAAATTACAAAGAACGATACAACCCCATCTGACCGAAGTACACAATCCCCTGATTACTAAAATAATTGACAGTGAATTTATTCTGTTGCAAAACGTTATAACAATGACACAAAGTGACAGCAGTTCCCTGCCATTGGATCAGTCCTGGAGAATCTTTGGCAAGATGAGTGAACTCTTTACTCAGTTAACCTCTGAAGAACTGCCAACTACCAAAGCGACTGAAGTTAAAGAAGCGCTCGATAAGGTTCACGCTGACTTATCTTCACGAGATATTCAACAAAAAATTGATAAACAACTTGCGCTTTTAAATTCCCTGCATGCGGATACCGATATTGATTACGATGACTTTATAGAGCTGATAACCTCTATCAAGGAACAGTTAATAACATTAAAACAAGAAGCTCAATCAGCCAATCTTGTTTCATCAATCAATCTGATCTCCGAGGCGTTTCAACAAATCGATATAAAATTAGCCCTGTTTATAAAAAGAGAGCTGGATAATGCCATAGAACAGATACAAAAAAATCCCTGGGCCACCGTATATAAAAAACAACAACTGTACTTCGATATCCTCAAGCCACTGAGTAAACTCCTTGGTGTGTTTACACAATTGGAATTGTCGGAAGCAGACAAACGAAACTATATTCATCATTTACATGCAGGATATGAATTATGTCATGATGACGATTTTTTAAATCTTCTCGAACGATGTGCTGGTTTATTCTACAGCCAGGATGAATCACAATTACGACCAATAACCCTCTTTATTAATCAAACCCGAGAAAGCGTTAATCCTGCTCGTTCAATTCTTAAAAAGAAACGTGTTCATTTTAGTGAGATAGATCAGACAGAGCCTGTTGAGTCCACCAAAGAAACAGCGCAACATATTCCCAAAAAACGCAGGCTGAAAGATTCAGAATCTACCGAACAACCCGATTCACTTATAATAAAATCATTTGTTGATATCCTGACCCCCGTACTTAAACCAGGTGAAATGACCTCCAGAAAATTTACCGCGGCAATGTTCTGCTCTCTTGGTAAAGACATCTGGGCACTCAAGGAATTAAATGCCAGTATCAAAATTACAATAAACTATGAATTGGTACAGCGTGCTCTGAAATTGTGTCCACTTACTGAACAGAATTTATTAAAAAGCCTTCAAGATCAATTATCCAGGTTACGCAATAAGTTTCAAAGACAGCTCGAAGATTTGGATAAATTTAGTTCGACAAGTACCCAATCCTTTACGGATGATGCTTTATCTCAGGATGATTTTAAAAATATTCTATCGGACATTGTGAATCAATTAAAGATTTATACTGAGCCAAAGTTAATTGATGGTGTTGTTGAACTGTTGATCAACAAATGGATGGCAGGCTTAAGAGCGGATGGGTTTATCTTAGCCAGGCATATAGAGCAAATGGAACAAGGAATCCAGGGACGTAGCCAAAGCAGTGTCATAACTTCTGCAGCTCAAACATCAACCCAACCAAGCAGTACCAGGACCTTTAAGTGCCTCAGCGATGCACTTACTCATGCAACTGCAGCTGAATTTAATCAACACCTGACTCACCTAAAAAGCAGAATGACAGATTCTACTACCTATCTGAATTACCTGGTTAACAAAATAAATGGTAGTACCGTATTACACAAAGCTCTGAAAAATGAACAGTTCAACAATAAGGAAAATCTGTTAGCCTACATTAACGAAGTAAAATCTTTATTTGGTGCAGATACACCTTCATTCCACTCATTCCTGGTATCTCAAACATCATCAGGTTTTACCTTTTTACATCAGATTGCAACTCTTGGTAATTTATCTTTACTCAAGTCATTTACTGATCTGCTCAAAAATGAATTAGGGAGCGAAGGTTATGTAAAGGCACTTAGAATATTTACTACCAAAGGATATACTCCATCTTGCCAATCCAGAGTAACACACCATGAAGAGATAAATACTTTTCTTAATAATGAACGTAAAAACTATCCAGTGATTACTCGACGTCATCCTGAACGAGATGCATTTTTTAAACCTCATATTGAAGCAGTGATGACAAATCCGGTTCAAGTTAGAGCGGAGCATTTCGCGAGCTCAATGTAATTAATAATTGCTTTCAGTATGGTATGCAAGAAAGCACAGCTGTAGTACAGCATACCATCGTATCAAAGTACAGGAAACGTCATCCCGAACACCGTGAGAAACTTAAATGAAGAGGCTTTGTAGTTTCACACGATGTTCGGCTTGTTTTGTTCACGGGCCAAAGAGAAGTTATGAAGTATACTTAAAACCGACTTCTCACTCTTTTACGCAACGAAACGACATCATGTAATCCAAAATAATCTGAACAGATTCATCAATGGTCTGTATCGAAGTATCAAGCGTCAATGATCTGGACTCCCAGGGTTCATAATGACGATCAATCACCTCCTGCCAGCTCGGAAGCGTTTGATCAGGAATATCGGATTTCCTGGATTCTATTCTATTTTTATGTTCATTTTGGTTGGAACAAACAAACTCAACTTCAATAAAATCAGCTTTTGCTGCTCGCGCTACTTTTTGCCATTCCTGTCGAGTGATACCCAGTGGATTTACTGAGTCTGCAATGACGCTTATACCCAAACGTAAATTTTCTTCAGCAAGCGCGTAACAGATCAAATACCCTTCTGGTCCAATAAGCTGCCCCTTATCAATAAAGCCTTTCAACACCTGTTCTACTGTATCCACACGCAAATACATGGCGTTTAAATGACTGGCAAGTCGTTTTGAAATAGTAGTTTTTCCTGTTCCAGGAAGCCCGCCTATAATAATCAGCATTAATTTACCTATTTACTTATTGATAATTCATCATCTAATATGATTTGGATAAATCGCTTAAACGTTGTAATTCACCTAGAGTGTACATGAAAAACTATTTTTGTTTACTGTTGTTTCATTTAATTCTATTGGTACTGCTTCCATTAAATCTTTATGCCACAAATCAAGAGACTAACACATCCGATACAAGTCAACCTCCAAGTTTAGGAAATTTTGGCTTACCCTCCTCACAACAACCCAGTCCACTGGTTTCATTTGGACAAAATATAATCAACAAAGGACAACGTCAACTATTTATGGAGCAAACCTATATACAAGCACCAGTACAACACTTTACAACGGGCACCCCTTCTTTTCTCTACGGACTTTATGACACTGCATCACTTTTTATCAGCTTGCCTGTAGCAATGAGTTATAAAGAAGACCTGGATCATTCCTCCGGTGTATCTGATGCATTAATTCAATTAGAATATGCCTTTTGGAATACATCCAATAGTCAATTTACGACACAAGCTACTGTTGTAGCCAATGCCACACTTCCCACGGGCTCGCTGGAGAAATCACCGCCTACAGGTGTCGGCTCTCCTACGTTTTTTTTAGGCAGTACCTACAATTTCACTTCAGTAAACTGGTATGGTTTTGTATCACCAGGGGTCATACTCACCCCAATGCATAATTATTTCAAACCAGGGACACAATATTTTTATCAGACAGGATTAAGCAGAACGCTTCTTAGCGCACCCAATAAATATATTTTTGCGACCTTAGTGGAGTTGAATGGAATAATCACCGAAAAAGCCACACTATTTGGTCAGTCTTTGCCCGATACTGGGGGAAAGATTTTAGGGATTACTCCATCCCTCTGGTTTTCAACGAAACAGTTAACCCTTCAGCTGGGTGTTGGATTACCCTTGGTTCAGCATTTAAATGGAGATCAACCTCAAAACAATTATATTCTTATTGGTAATATAGCCTGGATTTTTAACTCCTGATAACTGATGAACTAAACAGTTTGAGGACCACATTCAACAAGAGTCAAGGCGTATCAAAAACAGGCATATAACACTGCCATAAGGTTATACGAGAGGTTTTTTACTGTTTTTCGCTGGCAATTTAAAGGATTTATCCGCTTTTATTAATTTCTGGATTTCAGCAAAAGGCACAGGCTTGGAAAAAAAGAAACCTTGTATTTCATCACAGCCCATATCCATCAGGAGCTTAACTTGATCTGCGGTTTCTACTCCTTCTGCAACCACGGTGATATTCAAGCTATGAGACAAGGCAATTATCGCGTTTATTATTTTAATACTGTGGACATTATCGGGTAACCCTTCAATAAACGTTTTATCAATTTTAAGAGTTTCGGGACAATAATTTCTTAAATAATCAAATGAACTGTAACCTGTTCCAAAATCATCCAGAGTAATATGAACGTTCAACTGTTGTAATTCATTAATTACTTTTACTGTTTGTACCGTATTGCTCATCAATAACGTTTCAGTCACTTCAAATTCTAGAAATCTTGAATTGATAGAAAATTCTTCCAATAGTCTTTTTATTTTTTCCACCAGATTATACGAACTGCTGAATTGACGTGCCGTTAAATTTATTGCCGTACGTACAGGATGTTCACTTCGTACCATGTCTTTAAACGCTGCGCTTAAAACCCAGTCACTTACTTCAAGGATTAATTCAGATTTCTCACAAACAGGTATAAAATAGTCAGGTAACCGCAATGTACCTGTAGGGTCATGCCAACGAATTAAAGCTTCAACACCGGTAATTTTCCCAGTTTTCAAGGAAATTTGGGGTTGATAATATAACTCCAACTCATTATTTATTATGGCCGCATGCATGGCGCTTTCTATTTCAAGCTGCCGTGCTGGCAGTGTAAGGGTCTCTGAAGTAGCAAATTTAAACTGATGACTTCCATCCTTAGTTGATTCTATGAGTGCCCATATCGCATTGCTTAATAGCTGAGTACTGGTAACACCATGCTCTGGGTATTGGCTGATACCAATATTAGTGGTTAAAAATAGTTCCAGATTATTTTCTCGGAATGGTTTAACAGTGATCTGAAGTAAGGCTCTCACAAAGTCAATAATCGAACTTTGATCTTTTAAAGTATGCGATAAAAAGCCAAAAACTCCTGGCTGTATTATCGCGATCATATCAACAGATGACAATGACGCATCAAAATACTTTTTAGCCAAGTTTTGGAACAATTTGTTACCCACATCATAACCCATTGTATTATTGATAAGCTGAAGGTTATTCACTTGCAATTTAATAACCACAAAAGAAGGAACTTTATGTTCAATAAATTCATCAATTTTTTTCAAAAATGAATGACAATTATAAAGACCTGTCAGAGGATCGTAATTATCAATATGTTTCATCTTATTGATCAGTAAAATATTTTGAATGTATTTACTAAAATTGGCGGTGAATTCCATGAGTATTTTGAATACATCAATATTTAAATTCAATTCTTTTTGATTATAAAAATTCATTACCCCAATATGCTGATCGGATACCAATAAAGGGATTCCTACTATTTCTTTTAATCGCAGGGTTTCACCATCAATCCGTTGATAAGGATGGTTCAAATCGGCAGGATCGATGCTGTATTGAATAGTGTTCTGACCTAAACACCTTATTTGAAATGTTTTTTCTGAATCCTCGCTTAATGATAAAGTTCTTATTGATTTAGGTTTTATAGCTAAATCGTCCTTAAGCCAATTGGCCAAACAGGTTAAAGTATTGTCTTTATCATCCAATAACCAAAATTCCCCTATATCATAACCAATAGCAAGACTGATAGCTTTCAATATGTTCTGAGCAAAAAGGCTAATGTCCTGGGTTTCACTCAAGTTCTTATGCAACTCGGCCAATAGTTGTTGATGCATCATCAGATTGTATTTTGCGGTCACATCTGTAGCAACTCCAAGTATTGCCAACAGATTTCCTTTAGCATCCTTTAAAGGAAAAATCTGATCCGATATTTGCCGAATAACTCCATCAGCCCGCAAAATTTTAATTTCTACTATAACATTTGAAGCACCTTGTTTAATTTGCTCGATAGCATCCAGTATCCTGGGTCTGTCATCAGGTATCACCAGATTTAACCAACTATTCGGCGCCTGATACAATGAGTCAACTGACTGACCACAGATTTTTTCAAAAGCGGGACTAACATAGGTTAATTCATGTGAATCAACAAGCATTCTCCATAAAACAAGATCAATATTTTCAGTAAATTCAGTAAACAACTTTTCTCGTGTTTTCAACTGTTCCTGTAGTTCATTAGAATATTGTTCAAGCCGATCCATGATTAAAATAGCGATAAATACAACAAAAGTAATCAAAACTAAAAAAATGATAATTGCTACGATCATGGTGAAATTTTTACCATAAAGTTGATACTTCACTCCTAAAGCAATTAACTTGATGGTAATGATGGATGCAATAAAAATGAGAGGTAACAAGGTTCTGGCTAATCGCCCTCCAACAGTATCCCCCAATAAAATGAAACTGACCCCAACCGTGGGTCGAGCAAACAATAAAGTGCCGCAGATCAGCAAAAAAGCAATGATGGTATGAATGGCCAGGTTAATACTAGTTACGATCAAGTAATTAGGCTCAACAATAGCAAAATTGTATAAAACACTGAACATGGTTATTGGAAAAATCAGACACATAAAAACCTGGAAACTCCAGTTGGGCAGAACCCTGGAATCAATACACAATATAGCCATGCTTGCAAAAACCAGATTAATGGCTGTACTAAACGCCATGCGCCCCGGAAAATATAAGGGATATATTGGATTCTCAATAAAAAAAAGCTGATCAATACCTAGGTCTTTAGCGAACAAGTACTCATATAAGGTCAATAAAGCGATTATCAACACAAATGTCGCAATACCTTTAGTGATAAAGCGATTGAACACCCCCAAATTTCGGTCACTCAGCAAAAATAATGCGATACCAATTAAAATCATACAGACAGAAGTATTAAATTTCATTGTTATCATATTGGAAACAATACTTTTTAGAATCTGAATGTCAAAAATCCAACCACTTGCACCGATACAACCCAAAATAATGATTCCTAAAGACAAGGTTTTAGTAATTATTTTGCATTGTTGCAATGAAAGTATTATTTTTTGCATACGTAATCCATGACGTCCTTTAATGCAGCAAAACTCCGCCAGTAAAGTATAAAAGGTACTTAAATCATTAATCAGGTTCATTTAATTATAGTATAGAGTTCTGCATTTATTTTTTGAGCCTGGTGGAGTAGCCTGTATTAGACGAAGTCGTAATACAGGATCAATCTCTTCAACAATCCCCTGCTCTTATATATTTGATACAGTTATTTGAATATTCATCGATTGATTAAAACGAATGATTGAGGATAAATGGAAAGCATCGGAGCTTTGTAGAAAACACCCTGTATTACGACTTCGTCTAATACAGGCTACATAGAACACTTGTCAAAAGCCCCTAATTACTTTCTGTTTCAATATTTTGAGAACCGATACCTATAATCTTCCAGCCAGTAGTTGGGATAAAGCGTGCATCAACAGTAAAAACGTAGATGGCATTATTTGGATCGATTGCAAATAATGGCCAACTCGGCTCTCCTTCTGTTGCTAAATACTGATCATAAGTATACTGTTCGGTCAACAAGGTGGTTTTAATTTTCGCCCCTGAATTGATGCGATGGTGTAACAGATCAAAAGTAACATCTTGACCAAAAATAATTCGCCCGCCATGTTTAAAATGGATCTTATCTGCAATTTGCTCTTGTTGCGTATCGGTGGTACGTATTGTAAAGATGCTATCCGATCCAAATTCCTGCCTGTAATGTTTTGCAGCCAGAATATTTAACTCCAACTGTGGCGTCATCACCAGCAAATGCTTTATAGGCATCAAATTGATATTATCTTCTGCATGCATTGAAACAGGATTCCCCCAATAAGTGGTCAACCCGTTCATTTTCGCCGAGCTAATCAGCGACCAATCCTGATCCGCAAGGCAGACATAAATAGTGTTCTCAACCAGCTGCTTTGCAATAGCTTGAGCAACCGAATTAGCACCTATGATTAGAAATCCTTTGGGCTTTGGCTCCGCAACCTTGAGTTTTATAGCCAGAAATTTAGCAGTGATACTTTGAAGCAAAACAGTCCCTACAATAATAAAAAAAGTTAATGGGACCAATAATTGCGATTCCGTATTACCTAAATTCTCTAATTTAAGAGCAAAAATGGCTGAAATAGCTGCGGCAATAATTCCCCGTGGAGCAATCCATGCGATCAAGTGACGCTCATTAAGGGTTAATTTTGAACCCCATGAAGACAGATACACATTAATAGGACGGATGATGAATTGAATAACAGCAAACAAAGCTAAGGCCGGCCATCCTAATGAGATAAAGGTTGCCAGATTGATACGTGCTGCCAAAATGATGAAGAGAAAGGAAATCAATAAAACACTAAGGCTTTCCTTGAAATTTAAAATATCATCCAGTTCAATATTTTTTATATTAGCAAGGCAAATACCCATTAACGTTACAGTAAGCAAACCCGAATCATCAACCAGATAATTTGACACTGCAAAAACGCCACAAACCAAGGTTAGCACAGCAAAATTTTGCAATTGCTCTGGAATCCAATATTTTCTCAAGGCAGTACCAAAAGCAAATCCACTCGAAATCCCTAACCCAACACTGATCAATAAAACTTTGCAGAATACCAGCAAATCCCCCCAAAAACCGGTGTTTATGTTGTCAGAAATAATATATTCAAACACTAAAACAGCCAGCAAAGCGCCAAGAGGGTCAATTAAAATTCCTTCCCATTGCAACACATTAGCTATATTCGCATTAGGCCGCAATATTTTAAGCATAGGAATAATCACTGTAGGACCAGTAACCACCATTATTGCAGCAAATAAAAACGACATGGCCCAGGTAAAATGAAATATAAAATGAGTAGCCAGAGCGATTAGGACCCAGGTTAACATAGCCCCAAATGTAATCAGATTTTGGATGACTCGTTCTAACCCTGGAATATTTTTAAACTTCAGAGTCAAACTGCCTTCAAACAGAATGATTGCCGCAGACAAAGAGATAAATGGATTCAGCATGGCTCCTAATTGTTTATCGGGGTTAAGCCAATTTAAGATGGGACCTTCGATAATACCGCTCACTAATAAAAAAATAATGACAGGAATTTTTAAACGCCAGGCTAACCATTGACACATCAGTCCGGTTATCAGAACCAGGGCAAAGAGCAATAAAGCATGTTCAGCCATTGACGTCTCCGATAAGAATGGAATCCTGATCTATCATTTCATCAATCACCCTTGTTTTGTGCGATTAACAATTCATTGTTCCAATCCACACAAACTCCTGCTTACCACAGCTTGTACCTGAATGTTCTACATCATCGAATCCTATACAACTAACTGCCTCCATCCTCTGCTTGCTTTGTTTTTAATGCCGTCTCATGCACTTTCATCCAGATTAACAATTCATTTAAAGGCATGGGTTGCGCAAAATAATATCCCTGGACGATGTTGCAACCCCATTTATTTAATAAATTCAGCTGTTCATTACTCTCAACGCCTTCTGCAATAGATTTTATACCCAGACCATGCGATAGCTGAATCGTCGTAAGAACGATGGTTGCATCATCTGGATTCAAGTCCATACCTTTGATAAAAGAACGATCTATTTTAAGAAATGAAATAGGCAACTTTTTTAACAAATGAATGGAAGAAAAGCCTATACCAAAATCATCCAGAGCAAATTGAATTCCAAGCTCATGCAAACGGTTCATAGCACTTATTATGTGTTCTATATCATTCATTAATGAGTTTTCGGTGATTTCCAAACAAAGCTCATTGGGTTTTATTTGAAATTTCTTTAACAGAATTTGAATAAAATGGGTAAATGAGGTGTTTTCTATTTGTTTAATTGAAATGTTCATGGCTAAAAACAGATTGGATTTATTTTTTGAAATTTCTCGATACTCTTTAAAGGCCTGTTGCAATAACAATTTGCCCAGATCATAAATAATACCCCGATCCTCAGCGATTAATAATGATTCAACCAGGGAAAAATCTTTTAGATGTTCATCCTCCCATCTTAACAAGGCCTCTATTCCTAACAATTTATGGTTTACTGCGTGTAACATGGGTTGATAATAAATTCGGTATTTTTTCTCTCTGATTGCCTGATGTAACCAATGCTCAATTTCATTGTATTTCACTAATTTTTCATTTGTAGAATCGCTATAAAAAGAATAAGTGTCTTTACCTTTTTGTTTTGATTGATACATTGCAATATCTGCATTCTTAAGCAATGTCTCTGAATCTATGCCATTTTTTGGATATAGTGCTATGCCGATACTTAAAGATGCTTTTACATAATGATCATCAATTTTTATTGGTTTATCAAAAGCAGATAAAATACGTTTCATGATCCGGGTCAAATCATTAACTTTATGAGTCTCTTCGCAAATAAGGCCAAACTCATCACCACCTATTCTCGCAAAATAATCGGAATCGCGAAGATGTGGTGTTATTTTTTCAGGTAAAATGGTTAATAGTTTATCTCCATAGACATGACCCAAGGTATCATTAATCAATTTGAAGTTATCGAGATCCAGAAAACAAATGCCAAATTGCTTTTTTGCTCGTTGAGCACGCGCAATAGCATGCTCTAGAAATTCAAAAAAACTCAATCGATTAGGTAATTTAGTTAGGGGATCAACATGCGCCATATTCATCAACTTTGCTTCATTTTCTAGTCGTTCCGTGATGTCGCTGAAAATAATAGCAGCTCCATTAACCTCGTTATCCACAATAATAGGAATGCAGGTATACTCCACCCAAATGTAACTGTGATCTTTTTTCCAAAAAACAGCCTCTTTTGTTCTTATTACTGATTGCTCTTGAATGGCACGATATACTGTAAGACTTTCTAATGGAGGAGCGTGATCATTGATTATCCTTTCAATAAGAATCCTATAAATGGATTCATCTTTTAGTTCATTGCTGGAATACCCCAGTAACTGTTCAGCCGTCGAATTGATAAAAGCAATTTTGTAATCAAGGGTTATCCATATGACCCCTTCCCCGGTTGCATTGAGCAACAGCTTATTTTTTGCTTGTTCTGTTTGCAGTTGCGTTGTTCTGGCTTCAGCAAGAAATTGAATCAAATAACGTTGGCCGTAAAGAATAAATAAAATCATGTTCATAAACACGCAAAAAAACAGCGTTGTGGTCAAAGATAACCATACATGCCAGGAATATTCCAGATTAATGAAATAGGGTGATGAAGTCGCATTAAATCCCCAATTCTCCCCAGCAAATAAAAAATTAGAGGACATATGAAATAATCGTGATTGATTCATAAGAACTTGTTTATTATAAATTTCATACTCTGTTTCCCTATAGGGATCATCTGGTTTATTGGTAAGGGTAAGATTGGAGTATTTTAAAAAATTATTGAATTTTTGATTAAATAACTCCTGGATATCGATTTGTAACAAAATAAATCCCGCAATTTTATTTTTATTGACGACAGGTGTAACAATATAAACACCGTCCAATCGATTATTTTTGGATGTGATTATTGGAAAAACAAAAGACTTATCTTTAATAATGTGTTGTTCCACTTTATTCAGATTAAGAATTGAAGACAGATCATCTCCTTTTTGAAAAGCTATTCCTGTGCTTAATAATGAAAAAAGTACCTGGTCAGACTCTGATTTTTTACTTAAAGAATCATGATTCCCCGGGTTCATTTTCGTAGCAGGAAATTGATATTTTATATTTAATTCATTGCGATCAACTACTTTAGGAACCCATAAAATGGATTGTATATGTGAATGTTCCTTTACTATTAAAGTTGCCAGGCTCTGAAAGTCTTCATTGCTTAGTTCAGGAACTATTTTAAAAAACAGAGCCATTTCTTTGCCAATTTCCGTCGTTAAATGAAGCTGATCAGCTAAGATAATGAATTTATATTTGGTTAATTCAATAAATTTAGATTGCACTCGCTTATACTCTGCCTGGCTATAAAAAAGATGGGCCAGAAAAACAATACAGAAAGTGAAGCATAAAGGGATTAATATAGGTACTACCCTGCTTCGCCACAATTTTGCCGGTTGGGCAAGGGCTATCAGTATGACGGGTGTAAATATGAGCACTCCTGTGCTGTCCCCCGTCCACCAGGTAACCCAGCTCGTCAGAAAATACTCCGATGAAATGGCTCCTATCAAAAATAAGCCAACATTACTAAACGTTGAATTCACGATGCAGGAAACAGGACCAGTAAGAAGCGCAAAAAGCAAAATATCTTTAGGAAGATGTAATGGATTATCTAACTTGATAAAATATTTTATAAGCCACCACCCAAATAAGGCCTGAATTACTGCTCCCGTTCCTGTGATAACACCTGTAACAAGGACAAACAGATCAATGGCATTTCCAACGTTGTTATAAGTAATATAAATATTGAGAATGAACGAACCAATAAAAATACCAGGCAGCGTTTTTAGACCATAAACAAGAACAAAACCAAGCGCAATTCCAGAAGGAGGCCATATTGCTGTAGCATAGCCTGGAGGCACAGCAAGCATTAACCCAATGTACCCTGTTAGAATATATAAAAACAGGACAGCCAAATTATACTTGACTGAACTGTTTAAAAGAGAAGCTCCGTTCATATCAGTCAGACTCTTTGATATGAATGGTCAGTATACTATTAAATGATATTTCGTTCATGAAGCAAAATACCTGATTTTTATATTGAGATATTAATAGTTTAGCCGATAATTTGATGTACCATATTAAACCAGAGAGAAAGTCATGGCGGGAGGCATCGATTGAACATAGATTTATTGAATCAAGATGAGTTTTATGAACTGACTTATTCTAATCTAAAACTCGATAATAAAGTTATAGAACATAAATTATTTGAACAATGCACATTCAAGCAATCAAGCTTTATAGAAACGAACTTTATATCCTGTAAGTTTGTCGACTGTGAGTTTAGTTCCTGCAATCTGAGTTCTGCTCAATTTAAAAATACCGCTTTGAATGAAATTGTATTTGAAGAATGTAAAATGATTGGCATCAATTGGACTCAAGCTAAATGGCCTTTAATAAAATTATCCAGCCCTATTAAATTTTATAAATCCAATATAAGTCACTCCAGTTTTTTTGAATTGGAATTAAGGGATCTGGTTATTGAAGAGTGTAAAGCACATGATGCCGATTTCAGAGGGTGTGACTTATCCAATGGAGTTTTTATTCTTACCGATTTTCAAGGCAGTCAATTCATGCATACCACACTTTATTCTGCTGATTTTACTGATGCCATTAATTACGCTATAAATCCGATTGAAAATAATATTCGCAAAGGCAAATATTCCATGCCCGATGCGATGAACCTATTAAATTATTTTGAGATTGAACTGCAGGGAAATTAATTTTAGTTTTGGAAACAGGCAATATGATGAAAACGATACGCTCCTTCTTCGCAATTATGCTAGATCCGGCCATAAAAAATGATATGTCTACTTGTCTATCAGCTTTAAAACACGCTGTTCCGGACTCCAATTTAAGATGGGTTAAAATCGAACATCTCCATGTCACCCTGCAATTTTTAAACAGTCTTAAATCAGAATGCGTTCCTCAATTAATAAAAAAAATGCAAAATACACTTAAAAATACCCCTTCATTTCAATTGGAAATCGGGGCATTACAATGGTTTCCAACATCATCACATCCTAAAATCCTCTCATTTACTGTTGGACCCCACTCAATTTTAAATGATCTATCAGCATCAATTGGCCATGAATTAACAGCACTGAACATACCCATTGAAAACAGGCCATTTCGTGCTCATATGACTTTAGGACGATTAGCATCCCATCACCTGCTGGCAGAAACTGTGGATTTGAGCCAGATAAAATTACCACCAATCCCATCAATCACAATCAATGAGTTGTTTTTTATTGAAAGCAAACCTCAAAGCGAAGGAAGTAACTATTCTCCATTGGCACGTTTTAAATTAAGGGAAGAATGACTGAACATAAAGTAACAAATCACCTTAGCCTTTTATGCAGATAACCGGTACCAATCGGGCAACTTTGTTGGCCAGCCCAGACTGATGAGCGGAATCCACCACTTTATCAACATTTTTATAGGCGCCTGGAGCTTCCTCGGCTACTCCCCGAAATGAGCCGCTTCGAATATATATTCCCTGTTCAGCAAGCGTTTTGACTAATTCACTTCCACTCCATTGTTTCATCGCTTGATGGCGACTCATGGCACGTCCGGCACCGTGACAGGCGGAGCTGAATGATTTGTGTTCGGAAGTCTTGGTACCTGTTAACACGTAGGATGCGGTTCCCATGCTTCCACCAATAATCACCGGTTGTCCCACATGAGAAAATACATCGGGTAATTTGGGATGACCTGGCCCCAGTGCCCGTGTTGCTCCTTTCCGATGTACAAACACGCGTTGAGATTGTCCATTAATCTCATGGTACTCTTCTTTACACGTATTATGAGACACATCATAGATCAGATTTACTTTTATCCCTGGTAATACATCTTGAAAAACTTCGCGCATAAAGTGTGTAATGATTTCACGATTAGCCAAGGCACAGTTTATTCCCGCCCGCATGGCACCTAAATAACTCTCCCCAATTCGTGAGTTGATGGGAGCACAGGCCAGCTCTCTGTCAATAAGTCTAATCCCTTGCCGCTCAGAATTGATTAACATGGAGCGCAAATAATCCGTCCCAATCTGATGGCCTAAACCTCGTGATCCGCAATGAATACTGACGACGACATCCCCCTCTGCCAAGCCCAAAGCAGCAGCTGATTTTTGACAATAAATCTGACTGACTTCCTGAAGTTCCAAATAATGGTTTCCAGAGCCTAAAGTTCCCATTTCATTTTTTTGACGTTTTTTCGCCTGATCCGAAACATATTCAGGCATGGCGCCTTCCGTACAGCCATTATCTTCAATACGTTCTAAATCCGCTCGCTCACCATAGCCTTGTTTTATAGCCCATTTCGCACCGCCACGTAGCATATCATCCAATTGTTTTATCGTGAGATGAATACGGCTCCGACTGCCAACACCTGCCGGAATATGGGCATACAATGCATCGGCCAATTCTTCCTTGACTGGTTCCAAATCCGCTCTTTTTAAGCCAGTCGATAAGAGCCGTACCCCGCAAGAAATATCAAAACCAACCCCGCCTGCGCAAACAACACCTCCTAGTTCGGGATCAAAAGCAGCAACCCCGCCTATGGGAAAACCATATCCCCAGTGCGCATCAGGCATAGCATAAACACTTTGAACAATTCCAGGTAAGGTTGCTACATTGGAAAGCTGTTCATAAACCTTCATATCCATATCCACGATTAACTCTTCAGAAGCAAAAATAACAGCCGGCACCAACATGGGACCATGTCTGGGGATTTGCCATTCAAATTCATTAATTTTCTTTAAAAGGGTTAGGTCCATTGGCTTTTTTCTCTAGATTAAATTAATTATTTAAATTAATTAGACATCCACAATACATTGTGCTGTCCATACATCGTGATCATAAAAAACGTTCAGTTCAGTATAAGTTGCTCCTTTCACTTCAACTGCAGGGTGATGTCGCTCCCTGTCAACAACCTCCCCCTTAATAATAGCCTCTAATCCATGATTCTTAATGGTGACTTGAAATTCACAAAATAACATATTATGAATATCCATATAGTATATAACCGTGTTTAACCAATCTACGAAGAGGATTTCAATATCTGGAGCTTGGCACACCACATGAAAAATTGAATCGGGTTTGATTAGATGAGAATCCGTTATCACATGAGTTAAGGCTAGAGCGCCCATTTCAAAAGCATCTGCCAAAGTAGGCCCTATTCCTCTTACCCCAATGTCAGCATCGTGAGTAAAATGCTCCCATCTCTTTTTTACCGTCATAAAACCACCAGCCTCAGAAACAATCTTATGTATCATTCTTCGCAAGCGTGCTCAATTCCCTTTTCGCTTGATTGAGTAATTCTTTCCTTTCTGGAGATAAGTTCTTACCTGCACGATTTATATAAAAATTCAGCATAGACATGGCCGATTGATACACCGTTGCATTTCTACGAGTACTGTTCGATGCAGACTGTATTAATGATGCTGCAATTTTTTGAGGATCATTCCAGGTAAATACCCCCTTTTCCAGATTAAGAGCATGACTTTGTTCTGTAACCTTTTGTGACCATTTTGTATTGTTCATTTAAATTGCCATACTATAAATTTATCCGCTTGATTGTATGGGGTGTCCATCTGCTCGTTTGAGGTACTCTGACTTACTTTGATGTGTTCATATTTTTTTCATAATCACTAATCTATAATTGTAGTATACATCACTGAAAATGAAATTTAGGTCGATTATCCAAAGGTTAAAAATAAGATTTCGCTCATTCAAATCAAATAGTCAGATTTTAAAATTTAAAGAATCACTTCAAATTTTTGAAACTAACCTTTATCCAGGATGCTTTGAATTATGACGAGGGAAACAAACCAACAGGCAGTCGAAGAGCAAGTTCTCTCAATTGTCCGTGAATTCATGACAGATCTTGGTGCTGAACGAGGACGTCAGGCCGTTACCCTTACAGCTTCTCTTGATAGAGACATTGGTATTGATAGTCTCGGAAAAGTCGAGCTCTTTCGCCGTATTGAAAAGGAATTTTCCTTACAACTTCCTGAACGTGCCCTGGTAGATGTTGAATCATTAACTGATCTGACTCAAGTAATCATTGAAAGTTCCCAAACCTTGTCAAAACACAAAGCAAAACACGTTACCGCCCCTCTAGAAATTACAAATATTGATTTAACTTCGGCTAAAACATTAACCGAAGTACTGACTGCTTACGCCACAAAAGAAGCCAAAAGACCTCATCTTTTTTTACAAAATGAACAAGGTGAAGAAGAAATAATCTCGTACTCACAATTACTAAATGAGGCGGATCATATTGCCCAAGGCTTAAATTATAAAGGAATAAAGCAAGGAGATACGGTTGCCATCATGCTTCCAACCAGCGCAGAATTTTTTTATGCATTTTGTGGCGTGTTATTTTCTGGGGCTATACCCGTTCCAATTTATCCACCATTTCGTCCAGACCGCATTGAAGAATATGCAAAACGAGAAGCACGGATTTTACATAATGCTGAAGTCAGAATATTAATTACCTTCTCGGAAGCAGCGCCACTCAGTAAGATTTTGGGTACTTTTGTACCCAGCCTTAAAGAAGTAACCACTATTAACCAACTCAAAATGACTACCGGCTCTATGCCCATGTTGGATTTAGATCCACAAAGCCCGGTTTTAATTCAATACACTTCTGGCAGCACAGGAGATCCTAAAGGGGTTTTGATAAATCATAGCAACATGCTCTCGAATATTAGAGCAATAGGCAAAGCAATACCGGTTGAACCTACTGACGCTGTTGTTAGCTGGTTACCTCTATATCATGATATGGGACTGATGAGCTGGCTTGGATCCATGTATTTTGGCGTTCCGATAACGATACTGTCACCTCTTACGTTTTTAACACGACCTGAGCGTTGGTTATGGGCACTGCATTATCACAGGGCGACTCTTTCAGGCGGTCCCAATTTTGCATATGAGTTATGCGTAAAAAAAATCAAACCAGAAGACATTGAAGGACTGGATCTCAGTTCCTGGAGATTTGCATTTAATGGTGCAGAAGCCATAAATCCCAAAACTATGGAGAGCTTTAGTAAAAAATTCTCGCCATATGGCTTTAATCTTGAATCTTTTGCACCTGTTTATGGATTAGCCGAAGCGACAGTAGGTCTAACCTTTCCACTGAAGAGGCGTAAACCTCTAATTGATAGAGTTCAACGTGACGTTTTTGAACAGACCAATAAAGCGGTTCCTGCATCACAAAACGAAAGAGCACTTGATTTTGTAGGCTGCGGTCTGCCATTAACAGATCATGAAGTTCGTATTGTGGATGCAAATGACAATGAAATCGAAGAGCGTTCAGTTGGTTCTATTCAATTCAAAGGCCCCTCTGCAATGCAGGGCTATTTTAATAACCTTCAAGCCACTCAAAAAGCATATCATCAAGGATGGTGGGATACCGGTGATTTGGGGTATCTGGCCGATAAGGAGCTGTTTATTACAGGTAGAAAAAAAGATCTCATCATCAAAGCGGGCCGGAATCTATATCCAGAAGAAATAGAAGAAATTGTGAATCTCATTCCCAATATTCGTAAAGGCTGCGTTATCGCTTTTGGAGTGAGCGATCAAAGCAGTGGAACAGAACAATTAATTGTAGTCGCAGAGACGAATGAACATAAAAAGGAAACTCAAATTGCTCTTCGTGCGGCAATCATCGACAAGATGGCAATCGAATTAGGTATTGTACCGGATCACATTATTCTTGTTCCACCTAAAACTGTCCCTAAAACATCAAGTGGAAAATTGCAACGCTCAGCGTGTAAACAGGCATTTATTGAAGGAAACCTCGTCAAAAATAGAAGATCAGTACAATGGCAAATGGGCACGTTAGTATTGATGAGTGCCTGTAAAAAAATATATGATATGTTGTGCTTTTCAGGAAAATTGGTTTACACATTCTATCTAGGAATACTCTTCCTGCTGACTCTCTTTCCTGCCTGGCTTGTCGTGTTACTGGCCTCTCATCGAATGGGCGCTCGAGTAACCCGTTGGGGAGCGAGATTGTGGTTCAGATTGGCAATGTGCCCTATCCGCATTGAAGGATCCAGTAATTTAACGGATGATAAACCCAAGATATTTGTATCCAATCATGCTAGTTACACCGATGCATTGCTCTTGTTAGCTGTCCTGCCGCCTGGAGTTGTATTTACTGCTAAAAAGGAACTGCTGAACACGCCAATAATTCGAACGTTTATAAAAAATTTGCGGTATTTAACTGTAGATCGATTGGATTTTATGAAAAGCATAGAAAATAAACACCAGATAGAACAAGTCATTCTGCAAAAAAATTCGGTTGTTATTTTTCCGGAAGGCACGTTTACTTACGCAACTGGATTGCGTCCCTTTAAATTAGGCGCCTTCACTCTGGCGGTTGAAACCCAGACTGACCTGTGCCCAATCGCAATTACAGGTACCCGTATCTTTTTACGAGATGGCAGCTATTTGCTCAAGCCTGTTCCTATTCGCGTTATAATTGGAAAGCCCATTACTCCTGAAGAAAACAGTTGGGAGGAAGTCATTCGTCTTCGCAATCAGGTTCGTATAGAGATTGTAAAGCATTGCGGCGAACCCAATATCGATTTGGTCGTCGCAGGAGTTGAACACGATTCAAATAAATAAGCGAACCCTGTTTAGTGAACCAACATTTCGATCGGCGTCTTTCAAGTCAGATCAATGAGTAAGAATTTTATTCTAAAGTAGGATTTGAACGTATAAAGGAACTGGCTTTGTCATATATTTCCATGAGTAAACCGTCTGTTTGAATTACACTTACTTCACCAGTGCCATCACTCAATAGATGAAGAATCGTTTTAGCGTCCTCAATTTTGTTTTTTCGATCAAATTTTGATTGGTTACTGAAAAAAGAATAGACCTGTCTAAAACCTGTAAAATTATCCTCATATTCGCGCATATAAATATAATCTTTTACAACTAAAATTAACTCTTCTTTAGTTGAGGCCTTTCTTAAATTGGCGTTGATCTCTTGTCGAGTAAGTGGTTTCTGTATGTTATGAGAATGAGCATCTCGAGCTATAGAGAAGATTGGGTCAAATGCCTCATTAATATATTGACGAGCCAACTTTTTTGATTTAAACAGTATATCGCTTTCTCCAGAGCGAGAGGATTGTTTATCCATAAGAGAAGATCCCGTTAAAACATGAGACTCGTCGACTATCACAACTTTGGCGTGAATTGAATTTTCGCTCATGTTTTGAACCAAAGTACCATCAGGTTGGCAAGCCCAACGCAAAGACAATTTCTCACGTACTTCACTCGTTGTAGCTTTGGACAAGAGATAGTTGATGCTGTCAACGTTGGTGCCACCAGCAAACGGTAATTTCTCTGCACTTTCTCCATGATACCGCCCAAGGAGCAATTCAACTTGAACTCCTCTCTTAGCGCAACGTAACAAGGCATTAAGAATGTCCTTGTCATTTAAATTATTTACCATGATTTTGACGGAAGATTTTGAGCTATCTAATAAAGTGAGTAAAGCGCTTTTGTAGGGTGAACGATGACGAATAAAAGGACTTGCTGATGGGGTCTTACTCAATAAAAGACTTCTTTTTCTATCATTTTTCTGGTCATTTTGCTGGTCATTGCGTTCAGGATGGGCATGAACCAGTTTTTCTTTCTTGCCAGAATGACCTAGCCGTACGGTGTCATTATTCCAAAGAGATACAAATTGACTACGAAAACCGCTAACGAGCCCAGCATCTTTACACACAGTAGCGACTTCTACCCAGTTTTGTTTATCGTCCATGGAATTGGCGAAGGTTGGGTCGCCCGTTAAAATAGCAGCGTCCTTGCCATCACATAATACCAATTTAGAGTGGCTGGAGTTAAAGGCTTTATGCTCATGAAATCCAACTTGAACCTCAAAATGCTCGCTATTTAGTTGAAGCAAGTAAGGAGTATCAATTGGAGATTTTCGACCATCACCTTGAATTAATGAAGATAATCCGGTTTTTTTATTAATTATTATTTTAACCTTAATGGGTCTTTGCTCCCTATCCGCTTTAGCTTTCAAATCGGCGAGAGCATCAAGAATTTTCAAACCGGCAACCGAATCATTCTGAAACTTATAGAAACAAAGAAATACTTCCGAATTTGCGGATTTTATCAATTCAGAAATGTTTGAAAACATGGCGTTTCCGCGAACATACGGTCCACTGACAATCTCGGAAGTTTTTTTAGTGGAGTAAGAAAACTCCCCAACAAGCGGATTATCGCGTGCTTTCTCTCGCCGTAGAAGCTCATATATTTTACTTACTATGCTTTTATCAGGCATATTATAACTCGACTCAATACGCTTGCGCCTAACTTCTCAATAAATCCTGAAATTTCGTCATCCTGAACGAAGTGAAGGATCTCCAAATGCAGGCACAGCACCACTTCCAGGAGATCCTTCACTGCGTTCAGGATGACGTTTCCCGAGGCTATTGAGAAGTTACGCTTGCGCTTGGCAAAAATACATCTCTTTGATTAAGTATAATACACAATAGCGAAAATATTTCTTATGCGGTGTTCTATTAAGGTTCCTGATGAACAACAGTTATTAATTAACTGGATTAATATGAAGTAGATGCTTTATTGGATTAAAAAGGCCAGGAACCCGGACTTGATTGCCTAACTCAGGTTAAAGGATTCTTGTACTGTTGCAAATAGGTACGCCCCAGATGATATGAAGCATAATCAGTGATGTGCCCTTCATCTTTAAATACAGGCACGCCATTAATATCGGCCTTACACCGCCCATTGGGGCATAAAACCTTTTGAGGATCAATCAATACCAATTGAGGGTATTTCTGTTCCATTCTCGCAAAAAGTTCATCGAACCACTGCTGATCCTTTGGATTCAGATTAAATTCACATTGCTGGGGATAATACTGGCTTCTTCTTTTTATGTGCTCAAAAAAACATTCATGCGGATTTCTTTGCGTCGCTGCGATGGATTTTATTAATACCGGTTTGGCGCCCGAGGCAACAATTACCTGCAAGGCCTCATCCAGAGCCTTCTCAATACGCTCTTGAGTCAAAGCATGGGAACGTTCGTCACCAACATGATTAATTATTTTATCCCCCAGATAGGCGTACCAATTCTCTCCAATAATGACGTAATTAAAATGATTCTCTCGAATCATAGAATAATACCGGGCTGTTTGATCATGACATACCTGATACACTCCATTTTTAATAAACATGTCGAACTGGTATATTCCTGGTAATGCGAGACAGGCTATTGTTGCATGAGCAAGAACAGACACATTGGCTTCCTGAGCAATGGTATCAAGAAATCGCCAATGATGATTTGAATAAGAATCACCGATTAAAAACCCCGTTTGCTTTCTGGAGTTTTTAGCGCCCAAAACACAATCTCGATTGATTTCAATATTTTTTTGTTGAAGACATCGAGCTCTTTGTTCACTGGAATATTGATTTAAAGTCTCATAAACCATGGACGTTTCAGTAAATCGCTGAGGTAATCCTTCATTTATTTTGATTACATAATCACTGATATGAATTAAGCCAACGGGTAATGCGAACAGAAGCATTGCGCTGTATTTAAAGGGCGTTTTGTTTGCCCTGCCTGCAGGCTTTTCTATAAAGCGCCAGGAAAGATAAGCAACAATAAATACGATACAAAAAGCGGATAATAAAACCAAAGGGGTCTCTTCTATATTGAGATATCGAATCAAAACAAAGACGGGCCAGTGCCAAATATAGAGAGAATAAGAGAGCAATCCAATAAATACTATTGGTCTTATAGAAAGAATCTGACTCCATACAGGTTTAGGCTCACAGTGCCCTGAAGCAATCACTATTCCAGTGGCAAGACACAATATAAAAGCATAGCTATTGGGAAATCCCAAACTAATGTCCTGACGCATAGCTATATAGAATAGTGTGAGAATAGCCACAGTACTCACGACATTAATAACATATTTATTCAATGACCAACGATGCTGACTTAAGGCAACACAGGCACCAATTAAAAATTCAAATATACGACTCACCAATTGATAATAGGTTTTCATTGGCGCTTGTGATGAGTAATATAAGGATAAGACAAAAAATAATAACGTAAGAACATATACAGAACGAACTATCTGGCGTGGGCCACAAATTTTATGCAAAAGAAAAATGACCATCGGGAGAATCAGATAACATTGCCATTCAATGGATAAGGACCAGGTATGCAACAAAGGTAATTGATTACTATCGGGTGAAAAGTAACCAGTAGTGACCTTTTCAAAAAATGAATTGGATAGAAAAACAGAGGTTTTACGCGCGCTTTTACCAAAGTTAATCAAATCATCCGGTAAATAAAACAGCAATGTCATCAGTAGACTGACTGCAATCAAACAAATAAAAACGGGCTGTAAACGCCATAGCCTTCGATTATAAAATGAAATAAAAGAGAACTTGTTGTTTTGTAACGAATCATGAATGATGCTGGTTATCAAAAAACCGGAAATCACAAAAAAAACATCCACGCCGACGAAACCAGAAGGAAACAGGCTCAGGCCACTATGAAAAAATAAAACAAATATAATGGCAATTGCCCTTAACCCATCTACATCTGGACGATATTTCACTCGGAGTCTTCACTTATATTAATTACATGATTTATATCATAAATTGTTTTTTTTGAAGAGAATTTTCAACAAGGGTTTAATTTCCTGAATAGCCTTTCAGCATTTAAACTCTCTCACATCAATCAATTTATTTTTCATTGAAACACTCATTTCAACTGATTGTGCAGGTAAATTGGCATGAACTATCCTGCTCAGTGCTCCAGGAAGAACCCGGTGCAACATAACCGAATATATGGCTGCACAATTCTTCCGGCAAACCTTTTTCTCTGATCAGTTTAGAAATAATCGTTCTGTATTCAAGTATTTCTTTAAAATCGACCAATAATAACACATATTTTTTAAAATCTTGAGTTGCTCTAACGATAACCTGCCCATTGGTACATACCTCAATTTGCTGAGGATAATACCCGTGTAATTGAACGGTTTTCATTGTTTTCAATCTCATATTGAACAAAAATAAATTAACATGAGATGCCAAAATCACTAAATGCTCACTGTCCGGTAAAGGAAATACACCATTAGTCCAAAATCCATTGGTAAACAAGTTATCCGAACATTGGATGTCTCTCCAGCTCCATCGCTCAATACACTCTGTTCCTTTCCAGACCTGAAAATCAAGACCAGAAGCATGATAAGTTAATACTTTACCATCAGGTAACCCTACAAAGGCACTTAAAGAAATACTGGAATTATTGTTCTGCTTTATTGGGTTGATAACCCCTATCACCCTAAAATCCAGGGGGTCATTTCGGATTTTTTTAAACAAAATAACTTTAAAATAATCAGTATTCTCCCCTGTTACAGAACAGGCAAAATGTCCATTAGCCAATTTAACCAAAGGCCCTACCTGATAGTAGGAATGCTCCATGGCAATAGGGTCGCTAACAATATTATCAAAAATCATGGACTGCAAATCATGCATTACTATATGAACTGCACCCTCTTCCTCATTCATTGTGTTCTCGGTTTTGACTGCTGTAATCGCTTTAAACTCCGCCAAACCATGCAATTGAGGATAGATACACCATTGACGATTAAATTGGTTCGCAATTTCAAAATTCACGGTATCCAGAATCAATAAATCATCCGAATTTAAATTTTTTAAAATCAGGTGGTTGTTTGATAATCGTCCAATAAATCCATACGGTTTATCGAGAGATTTGCACCTTTTAGTTCGATTGGTATCAAGATCAAACAAGTACAATAACGTTTGCTTTTTATCCTCCACAATGTCAATAAACAACAGACTCTGATTGGAAATACTATGCATGGAACATGAGTTATTTATACTTTGAAATTCAGTAATTACCTGAATAAGCGGCTTGGTAGAAGAGCATTTTTTAAAAAACATAAAATTAATATCAAACAATTGAATCAACTATTTTTGCACACAATTACTCCTTGAAACATCAATTTAACTCATTAAACTCATAAATTTAATTACATGCCTAATAAACAAGCTTTATTAGCTCCTGAAATCCCCTGTTTCATACTCTGTTTTTCGTGCATCACAACCTGCTTTTGGGAAGAACAGATGAATTCAATTCAAAATAAAGCGAGTAAAAAGAGTGGATTAAGCTAAAAATAAATAAATTAACCAATTTGCATTTTGTTTACACACATTTAAAAAAATAGCACTATACTTATTTTGTAGTACAACAAATAAAATACTAAGGAGGATGCCATGAATACACATTCTATGTGCTTTTCAGGCTTTTTACGTACAGGTCTTATGGTTGGTTTGTTATTTTTAGCTGTGGGTTTTTCTTCCATTGCAAATGCTGCTCAAGGTTGTGGCTACGGATATCATAGAGCAATTTACAATGGAACCTGTGTATTAAATCATCCAGGGGCATTTTCAACTATGGCACCTGCTCATCCCGGATGTTGGAGAAATGCATGGGGTGCGTTGCGTTGCTATAGATAAGCTTTAGATAATGCTAACGTCAGGCTTTTTTCTACTGGAATGAACAATGCCAAGTGAATTAAAGCTCTGACGTTTAATATTCCTCGTGATAAAACCTCTATTCAACACCATCAAGTTGTAAGTTTTTTGTAAAATTCCAGACTATAATGTGCAAACAAACTCCTTGTGTGTTTAAATAATGTACTTTTATGCCTGTTCAATTGAACATTGAACTTAACATTGTATGGAGAATTGACACATGAATTATGTAAAATATCTCAGTTTAGGGTTATTACTTGGTATAACTCTCGACGCAAATGCCTATTATACTCAACAAGGTCAAATATATGACAATGAAGGCAATAAAGTCATAATAAATGGTCTATCCTGGTCCGGCTTTCAAGATACTAATGTATTTCAGGGTCTGCAAAACAATCCTTTTTACAGCATGACAACAGATTCCAATTCAATACGCGCAGGCTTGATGGATTTAATAGTACACCCTGGAGATTATGCTGATTCAGGTGTAGACCAGCAAAACGCGGTTCAATTTAAAACCGTTCGATTACCTATTCAACCAGGTGTTCTTTATGACGATCAATCTGAAGTAGATTTAAATAAAGCGCTTTCAAATAAAGAAAAACCCGAATCAGGAAATGGTTTATTCTGTAAATCATGGCAGGGAAATGGTAACGCATGTGAAAAGGCAGTAAGCCCAAAGCAAGCCTTCTGGATCGTGCTTGAAGAAATGAAAAAGAACAACGTTAAAGTAATGATAGATATGCACCACCGTTATGGATACGGTGATGGTATGCGTGACGGAACGGTTTATGACATGAATCAGTATGCCAAAGATTTAACACTTCTGGCCAACGAAATCAAACAACGTGGTCTGGATAATGTAATCGGTATTGATGTATTTAATGAGCCCTACCAGCTCAACTGGTTCAAAGGTAAAAATAATCAGATCGCGTGGACACAGGTTATCGCAACCGCGGCAAAAACAATTCATCAAACCAACCCCGATCTTTTAATATTTGTTGAAGGCTCAGGAGGTGGTAACGATGATGCGGATAATCCGGTCATTTGTATTGCCAAAAATGAGGTTCCAAGTTCCTCCAATGGCTTTGATCATTGGAATGATCCGGGTAATTGTGGTGATGCGCAGGAAGTAGTCTCATTTAAAGGGAACTGGGGAGAAGATTTTAAGCCTCTGCTCAATAAAGAATTAGCCAAAAAAGGAATAGCTCAATTTGATTCCGATAAATTCACTAATGAATTATATAAGCAAGTTCCTGATCTGAACTCGAATACTGTAGATTGGTTATTGGGTAATGACAAAGCCGGTACGAATGGTCATGTGGTTTTTTCACCTCATGTATACCCCAAAGAAGTAGCTGGTTGGGAAACAGAACCTGGAATTGCGAGTACTCTACGCTTTGACTGGAGTTGGGGCTTCTTGCACAAAGCAGGATTCCCTATCGTATTGGGCGAAGCATCCTGGAAATCCGCTGCTGGAAAAAGCTTCTTCACCCAATCTTTAATGCCTTATCTGGCAGAGAGCGGGATCGGAACCAATAATGTCTATTTTTGGGCAATAGGTTATCTGGGCGATACCGTTAGCGCCATTAATCCTAATTCAGGAGCTTTGGATTTGGATGTACAACAGACTTTGAAGCCCTATTTTAATTAAGCCGTAACAAGATGTCGTCTTTATGAGTGAAGTGAAGGATCTCCAAATGTAGGTACAGAACCACGTACAGGAGATTCTTCATTGCATTCAGGATAACCTTTCCCGGGTTATCAAGAGGGTACCAATTGGTAGACTAACCCTTTAATTCTAAAAAGAATATTTTTACATACAAACACACAAATAAATGATTAAATACGCGCTCTTCATTTTCTAAAAGGAATCAGTATGAGTAGCCGATTTATGTTAATTGCGCCCTTATCATTAGCTTTAAGCAATGTGTTTGCAGGGACTATGGGACCAATTAATGATACTACTGGATTTGGTGGCTTTTACGCCGGTCTGGGTACAGGATTTACAACAGTAATCAGTCATGATGATTATACCATCACTCGACCAGGTTTTGGGACGATACGTCAGGGAACTCATAAAGTAACTAATTCTGCTGTTCTGTTTTCAGGACAGGTTGGTTATGGTCTCATGTTTAACCAAAATACTTATCTAGGCGGTAAGGCTTCTATCTACTACACCCCAATGGAAAACTCCTATCAAATCAGTTATTCCTCAGCCAGAGGCCCTAATCAATTAGCAACAGGTCAAGATTCATTCTTGCGTTCATTCAAACCCATTTACAATATTGATGGCGTTTTAGGATATGAAATGTTTTCTCATTTTATGCCCTTTGTTGAAGCAGGCGTCAGTTTCGCCAATGTGAAACACCAATTTGTTTTCGAAGGTGCTGTAACTAATTTAACAACTGGCGTAGCCAATAATTATGTAGGATTAGCTAATCTGGACAGTTATAAAACGGGTTACAATGTAGGTATCGGTGCCAATTATTTAGCTACTCCAAACTGGATTCTTTCAGGGGAGCTTGTTTATCACGATTTTGGTAAAAACAACTTCAACATTACTAATGTTATTAGTCCAACGAACCTGGCGACTCATTTTAGACAAGAATCCAATCAGGCCGTATCCCTCTTGGCTACAGTTTCGTATTTAATCCCAAGTTAATCTTCGCTCCAGCAAGCATATACCATCAGCTCGCTTCTCCCTTTTTAAGGTAACGGGGCTGGAGATGAGGGTTGCTGTTCAGCAACCAGCAAGCATATACCATCAGCTCCCTTCTCCCTTTTTAAGGGAGAAGGGCTGGGATGAGGATTGCTGTTCAGTAACCAGCAAGCATGTACCATCAGCTCCCTTCTCCTTTTTAAGGGAGAAGGGTTGGGGATGAGGGTTGCTGTTCAGCAAACGTAAGTTGGGTAGAGACCTGACATCGTACCTTTGTTTTCATTTAGATCTCTTGTCGGGTCACGACCCAACCCTCTAGCTTATCCGAAATGATAGTTAACCCCAACTCTCAATACATTTCCTGTAAATTCAGCTTTGGATTTTACAGAAGCCGCAGCAAAAGCCTCCGGGGGATTAAGCGCTACATTTTGAGTAAGCGTCAGATAGCTGTGCGTAGGGCCTAAATTATAATAGATATATTCTGCTTTCACACTCCAGCAGGGAGTTATTAGCCACTCTGCGCCGCCGCCGCCAGCCCAGCCACCTAAAACATCATGTATCGATGCATACCCAGACATCGGTGTAAAATTAGCTTGCGTATTAGTGACTTCATAAGTTGTATTCAATGTTGCGCCACCATAAGCAAATGCACCTGCTCCATAAACCAATACATTAGGATTTAATAAATACCCTAAACGACCTTTAACAAGTCCAAGGTAATCCAATTTCTTGGTAAGAGAGATATTGGCAGTATGAGTAACTCCTACCATTAAAGGGGTTGTTGCTGTACTAATAAAATTAGTGGTACTGCTCGTTGGACTTATGGCATCCAAATCTGCATCAATTCCAATAACCAGTTTATCTAAAATTTGAGCATTATACCCAATTTGCCCCCCTCCTATAAAACTGTCCAATGAGTTATAAATCTCATGAGTGCCGAGGTAAGCAATAGATTCGGACATTAATCTGGAAAATGGATTAAAAGCAGGATTTTCATACGAAGCAATCCCTAAATTCCTGATTACATTGCTAGCGGACCATAGGTATCCCGCATTCGCACCAATATAAAAACCCGTCCAGCCAGAAGGCTCTTCAAATACAGCCCCTCCAGTACCCGCAAAAGAATGTGTTCCATATAAAGCCAAAGATAAGGAAAGAATAGTCCATGTTTTTTTCATTAATAATGTTCCAATCAAATTAAAATGGTTAGGTAGTGTACGTTAGCATGCTCTCTGTCCAGAGAGTGTTCATTACCGATCAAAATTGTGAGTTAATTAAGTGACTGTTGAGTCTAAAATATAAAATAATTTAGATCAATCAGATATCTATCATACTGGCTTATGAGTACAGAGAAATCATCCCAGGATGCTTAAGAAGTATGCGTTAATATTATTTTCTTCTCATGAATAAGCTTACACGCGGCATCAACAACCTGCGCATCATATAGAATACCTCTTCCACGCTTTATTTCAGCAATTGCCACATCAACTCCCAAAGCGGGTCTATATGGTCTGTATGAGGACATGGCCTCCAATACGTCTGCAACGGAAATAACAAGTGTTTCAGGTAGAATTTCGTTCCCTTTTAAACCACGAGGATAACCACTTCCATCCAGTCTTTCATGATGTTGTAAAATAACCTCGGCAACAGGGATGTTAAAATGGATGTCTTTTAAAATATTATAACCGGCCTCAGCATGACCTTTGATTAATTCCATTTCCAAATCAGTCAACTTGCTGGGTTTGGACAGTATCTCAGCAGGAATTGAAATCTTGCCAACATCATGAACCAAGCCAATAAGCTCAAGAGAAGCACAACGGTCAACGGACCAACCCAGCTCCTCACCAATTGCCTTGGCAATTAATCCCACTCTGCGCTCGTGACCTGCAGTATAAGGATCACGCATCTCAACCATATTGGAAACTGCTGTAAAAGTTCCTTTAATTGCTTGTTCCAATTGGCTGATGTAATTACTGATTTGCTCTTTTGCATTTTCAATTTCAGTAATATCCTGCACTAACGAGATATATTCAATCTTACCCTCCCAGTTTATTATTGTTGAGTCAGATCTTAAGGTTATATACACCCCATCCTTTCTCTTGAAAGGAAACTGATAAGAAATACTTGATTTACCCTGATATAAGTCGTTCCATTGACTTTGTATGTACTTTTTGATCGACTCCTCTTCGATTAAATCCAATAAATTTTTTTGTAACAAATCGTCTTTGCTCCAGCCAGTTATAATACAGAATTTTGGATTAACGTATAAAAATCTGCTTTTATCCCCTACATAAACACCAACACCAGTCTGATCGATAATGGCTTGAAAATGTTGCTCACTTTCCTTAAACCGAACTTCAGCACTGGCGGCTTTCTGCTTCGCAAGTATTTGGTTTAAGGCACCAATTAACTGCGAGGCTACAGAATCCAGAAGCGTACGCTCTTCTGGAAGGAAAATATTCTCAGAAACAGGCGGGGGAACAGAGTAATACACCACGATTTTACCCACGTATTCTTTATCAATAAATAAATCTTTATCAATTTGAAAAGAAGTTTTATCTGCGCCAGCATCAGAATAATAATCACCCCATTTACTTTCTATTTTCGTGACGATCAAATCAGGGAATTGAAACGCTTTAGGGATCTCCATTACTGATTTCATCAATATCTCTTCAATCGTTTTATCTGCCATGGAGTCTATTAATTTCGATATAGTGTAAAGACAACTTATTTCCTTAAGCCGTTCCCTTGAAGCAGATAATAATTTGCTGTGCTCTATTTCAAGTTGTTTACGATCGGTGATATTTCGAATCACCTGCACCCATGAGTTTGGAAACATATCTGAACTTATAGGAGCAAGACTGCATTCCAGCCATAAACCATCTATCTCCAACTCTAACATGAACATGTCTTTTCGTATCGGAAGCTGAGAACATACTGGACACTGTTCCGGGTTAATCCTCTTGTCATGGAACACATCATGACTCGATAATCCAACCAGGTCCTCGGCTTTTAAATGACTAAAATGGGCTGCGGCACTATTAGCCTGACTTACAAGAGTATTCGACTGAACAATCATAGTCGGATCTGGAATGTTATCATAAGTACTTGCTGCTCGAGCCAACATGCTAAAAGGCTCTCGTAAAGTTGACACCACCAGGGCAACGTAAATAAACCAGTATGAAAATATCTTAAGCAAATGGCCAATAATGTTTTCCAGGCCAAATAAATCAGTATAGTGAGAAAGGATGATATCAGCGAACATCAAAGTAGTGATCGACATAGACATAAAATACAATAAGTTTCGCGACATCATACTCTTGTTATGCCATAGCACGATCAATGCTATAAATAGAATAGACGCAACGCCCCATTCACTGATAATCTTGAACCAGGTTAGCCCATAATTTTCAATGTAGGTTTGTGGAAAAAAACCAGTAAACACAGCAATGAGAATGCAGCTTGTTAAAAAGCCATAAAAAAGATTAATGATCCAGATTTTAAGTGAATGTCTAAAAAAAAATGGGGCTATGAGAAAAGAAAAAGCTTGTAAGAAACGAGCGGATATCCACAATTGAGTACTCTCATTCCCCCCGCCTCCAGGAATCAAATTCATTCCTTTATAAACGAGGATGTGTGTTAAATCCAGACCGGCACACCAACCAGCAGTAATTGAGATAAATACAACAAATTGATTGTTAGTAAATTGAGTGGTTGTAGTAGCTACCGTCATTGCGGTAAACCCAATAAATACCGAAAAGACTTCTACCACCGTATGAAAAACGGTAAAACTGGTATAGTAATAAATAAGAAGACAAAATGAAGACAACAATACTGGCGGGATGAACGCGCGATAAAGCGTTGTGTGCACGATACTTTGAGGAATATCTGTTCTCAGATTATCCATAAAGTCCTCTGTTCATAACCCTCAATTGATCTAACTCAGGATCAAGCATGGCTTGATCCTGCAGGGAAATTATTATTTCATCTCCAAATTATAGTTCAATTAACCCCAAAAAATGGAACACCGATTAATAATGGAACCTCTAGAAAATCAACATCCATGAATCAATTAAATCGCAAATCCAATCGACCCGATACAGCCTGCTTTTCTCTATACGCCAGGATTAAAAAGCCAATAATTCCTAATGCCAGAGTAACTGGAATGATCCCTATGCCGTATGAGAAAGCACGAGTGACCTGAGTTCCTCCATTGGAATTAATGACGTACCCGATGACTGAATGAAAACCATAACCAAAGCTCATGATGATCATATTGGCAACAGCAGTGGTAAGACCCGCCAGGTTATCAGGTACGTAAGTTGAGGCTTTATAAATTGCCAATATCTGATAAGCGCAACACATGCCCACCAGGATAAAACTCACTGAAATGGTGGTTACCGTTAATACACCCATCACAAGAGCACTGAATGTCAGGCACATTACTGCACCCGCTGCAATAATCGTACCCAAGTAATAACCTGATTTTTCCGCGATCAGACTTAAAACAGGAGAACCGAAACACATCCCTATAAAAATCATGGAAGGAAGATAATTCGCTGTGGATGCATCAAAACCATAAGCCTGTTTCAAAAAACCTGAACCCCATACATCTGAAAAACCTTCAAGAGGCCCAAGCATCAAACCCGAAAAACAACACAATAGAATCACTTTACTGTTAGTAAAGACGGCTTTTATATCGGCTATAACTGATTCCTGATGAGACGCTTCAACATCAGGGACAATAAAATAAGTAATACATGCCAAAACCAGACCAAGAATAACAAACAGCTCCACTACCATCTGATAGCCCAGAGTATTGCACAAATAACTCACTGGGCCACCTCCATAAACCGCACCGATAAGCCCTATCATCACAGAAAGACTCAACATACGTGGAAAGTGCTGTTCCTTAAAGGTCATACGTATTATTTTAAATGTTCCCAGAATAGCCGCTGAAGAACCAATACCGATTAATGCCCGCCCCATCAAGGGATAGATCCAGTGCTCAGCAAATAAGATAGGAAGTAATCCAATAACTGTCAGTAAGATGCATACAGACATTACTTTCCGTGGACCAAAGCGATCAAGCATGATGCCTATGGGTAAATGCATCAAGGAGTAACCTAAATAATAAATTCCCGAAAATTGACCAAATACAGCAGCATCGATATGAAACTGCGTTGTAATATCACCCATCATTATGCTTGGCATTACTCTTAGAACGTATTGATAGGCATAAAATATGGATACAATAATCCATACAAACCAGGCAAGAATTCGTGAATTTGACATAGTTCCTCTCAAGAAAAGCGATTAATGTGAGCATCGTGACCAAACAACTGTCATCAACTGATTCTAACTGATTTCTCTTGAAATTAAATTGCAAATTGTGACTTTTTATATATTATTTTGAATTTTTATTGCACTGAAATGGAAATTATTGATTGTAAATTCTAAAATATAAATTGTATACCTTATTTTTTATTGAAAAAGGCCATCAAATGGATCGTACAGATAAAAAAATTCTGGAACTATTACAAACTGATTCTCAGATCAGCAATCAAGAATTAGCAGATTTGGTAGCTCTTTCGCCGTCCTCCTGCCTTCGCCGTGTTAAATTATTAGAAGCTGATGGCTATATAAAAAAACAGGTCGCTCTCCTCGAGCCAGCCCAGTTAGGTTTACATTTAACCGTCATTGTGCTTGTAGGATTAAATAGTCATCAGCCAGTAATAATGAATGCCTTTGAAGAAACCGTTCGCTTTCTTCCTGAAGTCATACAATGTTATCTCATTACGGGTCAATCAGCAGATTATCTATTAAAAATCATTGTTCCTGATTTACAGGCATATCAATCGTTCTTACTAGGGAAACTATCCGCCATCAACGGGGTTGACACGGTTCACTCCAGTTTTATATTACGAACGATTAGTGACACTACCGCCCTTCCCCTGGATTATCTTGATAAAGGAATCGTTTAATTCACAATCCACAGCGAATTAAACAACAGACACCTCCAATTCACCCCAATATATAAAATATTAATTATCATTATTTGAGTTTTTATGCGTTCTTTAAGTAATCCATAAGGTTAATTCAGTACAATAGTACGTTCTTTTTAACTGTGTAGCCTAATTTAAGTTATTTAATAACAAAATTAATCTGGAATAACAATGTATAATCCAATGATCCACGCCTCAAAAACAGGTAAAACATATCCTTCAACTACAGTTCAATTTTCAGTGATCAATAAAATTCATCCTATTGATTTTAAAGGTATTATTGGAATTTATGTATGCAATTCACAACTATCTATTTACATCGAAACAAAAAATAAGATAAACGCTTATACAATTAATCCCGATAAAAATAACATAGGCCATTGGCACTCAGAGACACTTCCTCGCAACGCCGATACCGCCGATACCTTTGATTTATTAAGAGAAACTTCCGAACATTATGCCGAACTTAGCGAGCCACTCACTAACCTGGAACCTTTTAAAGAAATCATGAACCAGGAAACCCTGGTAGGCTTTAGTACTTTAAAAGATATCAATGAAACCATTCAATTAGCATTATCTGTTCTCAATAACCACATCACTTTTGAGTATAAACCAACACCGTGATAAACCGCTATTGAGTCCCAAATGTACAATTTATTCGGTACAGTTATTTTTCAAGAGAATAGGGAAACGTCATACTGAACTGATATATCCCCACGAAACAGACGCATTATCCTGTCAAATTCCCAGATACCGCGCATTAAGCTCAGTACGTGGGAACAAAAGACAAAATGAAACTCCAATTCTTAATGTTAAAATCAATCATCAAATCGTTTAAAAAACGCTACTTGCTCCTTAAGAACATAAGGATGTGCTTGCACATGGTCAAGTGTGTCACTGATTGATTTAATGTATACCTGATCACTGTGTTGACTAAAAATCTCATAAGCGATTTCAGCGCCATGATATGGGACATCATGATCCCCTTTTGTCCCTATCATCAAAAATGGAGCATTAGGTACAAAATCGTAGTGATTGAAATTGGCTTTCAGAACATCAATATGTTCATCCGTTTGGTTAATAATTCCACTAAAGAATGTGGGTTGCAATATCAGCTGGGGATTCAAGGGCAAAGCCTGAAGAATTTCCGGAACCGTATGATGACCATCCAATAAAACAGGAATTAAGGTATTATAAGGTGGCGCAAAAATTTCATTAAAATCGGTCCAATAATGGCTGTATGTTTGCAAGGTATAAAAGAAATAAGCCAGATATGCTGTTGCGCGAGGACCTGGATCCAGCATGATAAAGCGCATCGTTTCATCCCAATCATATGGAGCTGATCCCGAGGCAACCGCTGTAACAGGGAGATTGGGATATTGGTTTACCAATAACTCAAACATAACATTAGTTGAAAAACCACCTTCAGAATAACCGGCAAGATACAGTTTATCACTTATGGGATAATTTAAGACATGAGCCAGTTCCTTTGCAGCAATCAGCATATTCACGCTGCTGCTGGCAAGGGTTTCCCCCTGAACATAAGGATGAATGGGTAATTCATTATCTCCAAGCCCCAGGTAATCGGGCATGGCAATCAGATAACCCGCGCTGTTACCAAATGCAGCCAGATACATATAATTTTTTTCATTATTACGAGAAGGAACATCATTCCGTTCAAAACGTGTACCATGTTGATAACTGACGATCCCAACCTTTTTTGATGGTGATACCGGCATGGCAACCAAGCCGGAAGCAATAGTCAGGTTTCCATAAGGATCGGGTGTTTTATAATTAATTTTATACAGTTGAAGATTATAGTGGACTTCCAAAGTATCTAAAGGAGGCATTTTATTTAACGCAATCCGTGCTGTATCCTTGGAAAACTCCCCCATGTACACGTAATGTACCAGTGTTTCATTGGACGAAATGGCATAACTATTTAAACTGAAAAAAATAAAACTCAATACATAATAAATACCCTTTAATAAATCGCGTGTCGTCATAATCGTCCCTGTTTCAAAAAAATGAATAGTACACTTTTATCCTGAAGAATCACATAGTTGAACACTTAAAGATGGTCCTCTCAAAAACATCAGAACGTTCTTCATATTGTAATAAGTGAAGGAACTCGGTATGCAGGCACAACGCCACATTCAGGTTAACGTATAATATGAATAAAATGCCATCATCCGAAGTACAGAACATTCAACTCGCCTTAAGGCTTCTTGAAACAATGCTAAAGGTCTCATTTCAAAGAATATCGAGATCCCCCTAGAATCCCTTCTCCCTCCGGGAGAAGGTGCCGACAGGCGGATGAGGGGATCAAACATTATTCATTAAATAGTAAGTGAAGGTCGGGTCGAGACCCGTCAATATCTCTTTGTTTTCATTTAAAACTCATGTTGGGTCGCGGCCCAGCCTTGTTAGGTTTTTAATAGATAATTTTAACGGTTTTAAGACCCCCTCATCCGCCTGTTGGCACCTTCTCCCGGAGGGAGAAGGCCTTTCTACTGGGATATCGACACTCTTTTAGCAATGTGGCAAGCAAACAAATACTGAGCCATTTGGAAGAGAACTTTAAGTACATTTGTAATTACGCTTTTCCAGATTTGCTGAAATACTATGTTACATTACAACAATAGAAACAGGATCATTTTATATTTTTGTTTTTATTCCGCAATCGAATTCCATTATCCTCGATATGGATTACACCCTCTTTATACAGTTGACCAATCGCGCTTTTAAAACTTTTTTTACTGTCTCCGAATGCACGCATAATATCTTGTGACGAACTTTTATCATGCAATGGTAAAAATCCATCGTTTTGCTGCAATTGAGCATGAATTCTCGCTGCCAGTTCACGAATGTTATCATGACCCAATTTTCTTAGAACAACATCAACTTTTCCATCTTCCCGCACCATTTTGATATAACCAGGTATCCTTCGGCCATAATTTAAAGTCTGGAATATATCACCAGAATGGATAAGCCCCCAATGACTGTCATTGATAATGACTTTATTGCCCAAATCAGTAGGCTCAGCAATAAGCAGACTCACTTCATCGCCACGTTTAAAATTAATAGGTGTTTTATCCAGACAATGATCCAGTTTGGAGCTGGCAATGATGCGGCCTTTATTATCCAGTTTAAGTGAAACAATATAGGATTTACCTTGCTCCATAGGGCGTTGCTGTTCAGGTACGGGTACCAATAAATCCTTATCCAATCCCCAATCAAGAAAAGCGCCTACTCGATTGACATCAATTACCTTTAAAAAGGCGCAGTTACCTAATCTGGCGCGCGGCCTCTGAGTAGTAGCAATAATTTTGTCATCGGAGTCAAAATAAATAAACACGTCCAATAAGTCATTGACCTTGGTGTCTTCAGGCACAACCTTGTTCGGCAATAAAATATCCCCCCAATCTTCACCATCAAGATAAAGACCAAACGATACTTCTTTAATAACCTTTAATTTATTAAACTGCCCAACTTTAATCATATTTGACTCACTTTTAAAATAAGCGCCAAGCTTACCATACCATGCCTTACTTAAGTCAAAAAAGCCGCAATTATGTTGCTTTTTAGCCTTTATCCAGGGCAATACCACTAAAATGAATTATAAATAACCGAGAAAACCGAGCCGCGCCCGTAAGGAAGCGGAACATAAACCACATGAATTACCCGGTGCTCTCCTTATTAAGCTGTAATAAGTTCAGTAGTAATCAATATTTTAGAAGTTAACGTGCGATGAACTGGACATTTATTTGCCATCTCCAACAATTTTTGCCGTTGTTCTTCCGTTAAATTCCCTTCTAACTGGATCTGGCGATTTATATGATCAATTTTGGTATTTTTATTCTCACACTCAGCGCAGTCTTCGGCATATATTTTCTCATGCTGTAATGTCACAATAACTTTTTTTAATGGAATCTGTTTTAAATCAGCATACATTCTCAAAGTCATGGAAGTGCAGGCTCCCAATCCCGCAAGTAAAAAATCATATGGGGATGGCCCCGAATCGTTGCCTCCATTTGCAAGGGGTTCATCTGCTTTTAATGTATGTTCACCAATCCTGATTTCCTGAGCATACTTCCCAGTTCCAGATTCCGAGACTATAGTTTCCATGTTGTAGTATCCTTTGTTTATCCATTCAAATTCAAAAACCTGCATCAGACTCACAAAACCCTATACATTATAATGTATCAGGTGTTTCTTGTTTTTTATTCTTCGAAAACACACTCGCCAGTTTACTGGTCAGTACATAAAAAATGGGGGTGAAAATCAAGCCAAAAAAAGTAACACCTATCATGCCGCTAAATACCGCCACACCAAGAGCCTGACGCATTTCAGCCCCTGCTCCCTGTGCTATGACCAAAGGGAATACGCCAAGAATAAATGCAACAGAAGTCATTAAAATAGGCCGTAATCTGAGTTTAGCCGCTTGAATGGCTGCCTTCCAACGATTGACTCCTTTACTTTCAAGTGTTCGGGCAAACTCAACAATCAAAATCGCATTTTTGGAGGCCAGACCAATTAATATAATAAAACCCAGCTGGGTCATAATATTATTTTCCATGCCCAGGATTTTTATCCCTATCATCGAGGAAAACAAACACATGGGGACAATCAGAATCACCGCCAAAGGCAAGGTCAGGCTTTCATACTGAGCAGCCAAAACCAGATACACAAAAACCACTCCTAACAGAAAAGCAATAAGAGCTGTATTGCCCGCTGTCTTTTGTTGATACGCAATTTCGGTCCACTCATAACTAATCCCTTCGGGTAAATACTCATTGGCCAATTGTTCCATCGTATCCAGAGCGTCTCCTGTACTGTAACCAGGTGTTATGTCTCCTAATAAATCAATCGCCGGATACAGATTATATCGAGGTATTCTTGATGGACTCACAATGTTTTTAATTAATGCTACGAAGCCAATTGGAACCATATCATTCTCATTATTGCGAACTTTTATCTGATAGATATCCTCTATTCTTTTACGGTATTCATCTTCAGCCTGAACAATCACTCGATAAGTGCGTCCCAGATAATTGAATTCATTTACAAATACTGAACCCAGATACACTTCAAGTGCTTCAATCACTCGAGCAATGGGCACACCAAGCTGTTCAGCTTTCTCTTTATCTAAATCCAGATAGACTTTTGGTGTACTGTTTTCAAACAATGTAAATACAGAGGTGGTTGCTTTTGCCTGATTCGCTTTCTCAGCCAGGGTCATTACCGCATCATACAATACTTGGGTTCCACGCCCCCCTCTATCCTGGATCATCATTTTGAATCCACCTGCATTACCAATTCCCCGAACAGGAGGAGGCGGTATTACAACGATAAAAGCATCTTTAATCGTACCCAGTTCTTTCCTTAACTGCTCTAATATCTGATTATAACTCAATCCTAGTTTCCTTCGCTCGTCAAAGGGCTTTAATACAGAAAAAATCGCGGCAGAGTTGGATGAATTAATAAAAGTGGCCCCGGAAAATCCGGTAAACGCAACGGCATTTTTAATTCCTGGAATCGCGAGTATTTTATTTATCGCGTCTTTAACTACCGCGTCGGTTCGACTGATGGAAGCTCCAGGAGGTAATTGGATGGAAACGATAAAATAACCCTGATCCTGCTTGGGAATAAATCCTCTTGGCACAGAGCCAAATAACAACACCGTTACCGAAATGAACAGAATATAGATAAACAACATTTGACCGGTGTGATGAATTAATTTAGCGATAAATCGCCCGTAAAATCTGGAAATAGAATCAATGAGACGATTAAATCCATCAAGACATAAACGTACAGGATGTTTCCAAATAACCGGTTCTGATTTCTCTTTATTATGCTGATGCGGCTTAAGCAACAAAGCAGCCAGCGAGGGACTTAAGGTTAGAGAGACAAAAACAGAAATTATCGTTGCTACAGAAATCGTTGATCCAAATTGTTGATAAAATCTTCCGGAAAGCCCATGTAAAAATAAAGTGGGTAAAAAGACAGAAACCAGAACCAGACCAATTGCTACTAAGGCGGAACCGACTTCTGACATGGTTTTATGTGCCGCGTCACGTGGACTCATGCCCGAACTGATGTTGCGTTCCATGTTTTCAATAACGACTATGGCATCATCTACAACAATTCCAATTGCCAGAACCAAACCAAACAACGTTAAATAATTTAACGAAAAACCTATAGCATCCATAACCGCAAAGGTTCCGATCAGAGATATTGGAATCGCAATAATAGGAATAATCGCGGCACGCCAGGATTGTAAAAACAGCAAAATAACAAAAACTACAAATAAAATCGCCTCAAAAATGGTGTGTTTTACAGCAGTGATGGATTCGGCAACAAAATTTGTCGGATTATAAACAATATCATAGACTATTCCTTCCGGAAAAGATTTTGACAACTCCTGCATGGTAGTTAATATCTCATTTGCAGCCTCAATCGCATTGGTTCCTGGACGCTGGAAAACTGGTAATGCAATTGCTGGATTTTTCCCCAAATATCCTTTTGTGGCATACTCCTGTGCCCCTAACTCTACCCTCCCAATGTCTTTTAGGCGAACAAGTCGACCATTCGTTCCAGACTTAATGATGATTTGAGCGAATTGTTCTGGCTTTATCAGACGTCCTTGAGTTTCTATATTATATTCAATACCCAATTGAGATTTCTGCGGTTCTCTATTAAGGGTACCGCTGGCAATCTGCACGTTCTGCGACGTTAAGGCTTTAACGACGTCATTGGCAGTAATATCATAAGAGTTCATCAAATCCGGATTAAGCCAAATCCGCATCGCATATTCACTGGCCCCCACCAAACGGATATCCCCCACTCCGTCGATGCGTTTAATTTTATCTCTGATTTGCAGTACAGCATAATTACCCAAATACGTTTGATCGTACTTTTTATTCAAAGAGTACATATTGATAACCAACAATAAATCCGGAGAGTTTTTTACAGTTTTTATACCAATACGTCGTACCGCTTCTGGCAATCGAGGTTCCGCTATCGCTACCCTGTTTTGAACAAGCACCTGAGCCATATCCAAATCAGTACCCATTTTAAAGGTAATCGTCAATCGCATTTGGCCGTCATCACTTGATTGTGAATCCATATACAGCATGTTTTCCACGCCATTAATTTCCTGCTCTATTGGAGTCGCTACAGTCTCGGCCACTATTTTTGCGTTAGCACCTGGATAAGATGCGGTAACCTGAATAGTTGGAGGAACAACTTGAGGGTATTGTTCTATAGGCAAATTAAAATAGGCCAAAGAGCCGACAATTACGATGATAATTGAGAGCACAGAAGCAAATATGGGTCTTTCTATAAAAAAATGGGGCATTTTCATTAATAAAGTCCCGTCGTATTTTATTGTTTACTCAGACAATTTAATCAGATTCGGCTTCACTTCCTGTTCAGGTACTCGAATTCGTTGAATGCCGCTGATAACAACGTGTTCATCTCCCTTAAGACCAGATTTAATGACATAAAAGCCACTATCACGTAATGTACCTAATTCAACATATACACGCTGTACCTTATTATGTTTATCCACGATGTAGACATAATTCTTTGTTTGATCGGTATTGATTGCTTTATCAGGCAGAAGAAGAGCCTCGTACTCTCCACTCCCCATTAATCGGGCCCTGCCAAAAAAGCCGGGATAAATGATGTTATCAGGATTGGGTATAATGGCTCGTCCAAGTATGGTTCCAGTCCCCTCATCAACCACGTTATCAATAAAATCCATTTTGCCTTTGTGAACAAACTGGGTTTCATCCTGTAATTTGATTAAAATTGTATGGGAATGTGTATCTGCTCTTGGAAGCATCCCGGACTTATCCAGCCTGATGTATTTAAGTAAATCATTTTGACTGGCTTCAAAATAAAAATGAATGGGATCTAGAGATACTATTTTGGTTAAAATGGTATCATTCATTTTCACCAGATTACCAATACTCACATAGTAACGACTAATTTTTCCACCAATTGGTGCAGTAATATGAGTAAATTCAAGATTTAATTTGGCTTCATTAACCCGGGTAGTAGCTACTTGCATCTCTTTATATCGCTGATCAATAGCCTCGGCAGAAATAAAACTGGATGCCTTGAGTTTTAAGGCTCGCTCATATTGCTTTTTAGCCAGATCTTCCTCAGCCACAGCGACTTCCAATGCATATTGAAAAGGTCTGGGATCGATTTCAAATAATACATCCCCTTTTTTAACGATTTGACCGTCCTTGAAATTGATTAAATTTAAATAGCCTGTCACTCGAGATCGAATATCGACCTCCTCTATTGCCTGAAAACGGCCAGTATATTCATCCCAGTCAACAATCTTTTTACTTAAGGGCAAAGCCACATCAACTTCTGCAGGTGCTGATGGAGCCTTGGAAGTTGAGTTATTACAGGAAACTGCCAATAAACCTATTATGGCCAGCAGTACCATTCGCAATCTGCTCATTCAAATCCCTCTGAATTCTTTACTTATATTAATCGTAACCAATATAAATTAAGATTAGCTCAGATTTCATAACTTGGTATGATTTGTAGTTATTTGCAATCATTAACAATCCCCATCTGCAACGAGACTTGATGCATAGCCTAAGTCAAAAACACAGGATCGTTCAAAAATAACAACATGTGATCATTTTTAGTGTTTTCATGTTAAAATAGTTCGGATTTTGTATTAATTGGATAATTGTTATGTTTTTTAACCGATTCAGTATCTTGTTTATCGCCTGCTTTTTCATGCTCTTTCAACAATCAACGCACAGTCATGGACTTATAGAACAACCAGGCTCACGTGAATATTTTTGCGGTAAAGTAACTCAGCCCCATCATATTGAACCAGGCAATACCATTCCTTTTAAAGAATGCCGACCCATTTTGACAAAAGAAGATGGCAGTTACAATCAGGATGTGTACCAGTTTATGAGCGTATTAAGCCATACTCGGGGATATTATCAAAACGACACTCTGCCACAACATGTTTGCGGCTTTAACAACGAAACCTTTAAAGGCAAAGCCTCTCCCTGGGATGCGGCGATTAACTGGCCAACAAATAAAATAAGAACCGGCGAACAAGAATTTGTATGGGATGTTTCGTATGGTCCTCACTTTAGTGATACAGAACATTTTCGCTATTGGATTACCAAACCAGATTATCAATTTAAAGAGAATCAACCCTTACAATGGAGTGACTTGGAAACAGAACCATTTTGTCAATTCACATGGGATGACGAAAATCCAACTCAAGACAAAAATACCATTTGGGCGGATAAAACAAACAATAAATTTCACATGACATGCCAGGTTCCTGAGCGCTCTGGTCGTCATGTGATTTATGCTGAATGGGGCAGAAACCAAAGCACCAATGAACGTTTTCATTCCTGCATTGATGTTGTCTATTAAATACAAGTTTATTTTTTAATCCTTCCCTGCTTATGGATAAGCACTTGTTTCTTTGAACTTCTTCATTGGCGTATAAAGTGCCTTTTTGAACATGAAAAGGATTTATTACTCTATACTCAAATAAAGATTCTCTCACTAAGTTCAGAATTACGTAATAAAACAACCGTCATTCCGAGTGCAACGAGGGATCTCCTGAATGTGGTGCGGTGCCTTTATTTGGAGATCCTTCACTACGTTCAGGATGACGAAAACAGTGTCATATTACAGGAGAACCTTCAATATATTCAGGATCAGGCTTTGACGAGTTATTGAGAAGTTACGAATTTAACATATACTATCTACTCTGAACTTATAGGGAAATTCACTATGTTAACAATTAAGGTAATCATAGGCAGTTTACGAAAAGAATCACTTAATAAAAAACTCATACTCGCTTTAGACAAGTTAAACCACCCTAATCTTGAATTCAAAATTCTGGATATACACCAAATCCCTTTGTATAACCAGGATATTGAATTAAACCCACCTGAATCAGTAACCAATCTAAAAAATGAAATTGCCAATGCTGATGGCATAATAATCGCTACTCCGGAATACAATCGCTCAATACCGGGTGTTTTAAAAAATATTATTGACTGGGGTTCACGACCTTATGGCAAAAATTCCTGGGCTAATAAAGCCGTTGCCATAATAGGAACAAGTCCTGGAAATGTAGGAACCGCAGTTGCTCAATCGCATTTACGCAGCATACTGGTTGGAATCGACATGATCGTCATGGGACAGCCTGAAGTATACATCACATTTAAAGAAGACTTGATTGATGAACACTATAATATTACAAATGAAGGGACTAAAAATTATTTACAAAAATTCCTTGATACGTTCAGCAATTGGGTAGAGTTTCATCACTCAAAATCCTGATAAAATGCAGGACTGTAGCATAACTACAGTCCTTTTCTCGCCGAATCAGTGAATTGTTGTACTGGTAACAGTAACGATTCACATCCCGTCAAAAAAACGTCCAACATAAGTTGCTGTCGGTGAGGTGCCATATGCCATCAATGTTTCAGCTTGTTCATAGGTAATTACCGTTACCAATGGAGCCTGCTGTATAATGGCGTGAACCTGACCCAGATGGACCATACTGTTTACATTATAAGTATTTTCGTAATTTGGCGAACTTGTAGGCGTTACATAAAAATCATTATTTGCACCTAAAGTAAGGTAATTGGTAATTTTATAACTTCCTGTTGTTAAATTATACAAACTACTCCAGTAGGTTGGTGAAGTATTGATTCCAACAGGAACAAAAGCCCCTGCATATAAAGCCGCATTAGCTACATAAGTGGCCTGAACATCCGTATTGGCCTGTGGAGAAGCAGCCAATAAGGCTCTTAAGCGCACATATCGAGAAGGTGGCATTGAATCGCCAGGTAAACCCAGATAACCACTGCCATTCATAAACTCACCATTGACTTCGTAATATTGATTATGCGTTACGAAAATTGATGATACTAAATCGTAATTTTGCTGTTGCCAGGTAATTTCAGGGCTATTTCCCATTACCTGCAGATTTCCCGTGGTAGTAACCTGCATCACACCACCAAGAAATTCAATAACAGCTGATGCCCCTGTTTTATCTTCGATATGAAAATGCAATGGAAATACTTTACGTACCCCAGCTCCTACACGAATAGTTCCCATACTCACTTGCACATTACTCAAATTAGTCAATGCTTCAGCAACACTTCCTGAAGTTCCTAAAACATAATTGATAATATCAAACACACTCAGGGTTGGCATATTGTTGATCTGATGTCGTGGATAGACTGTGATATTAGGTAAATACAATGCCCCTACATAAACTCCGGCCGTATTCAATCCATCCATCAATTGTGTGTCTGATGCAGGTTTACCTATAAATTGATACGTATTTATCCAGGTAGCTGCTTTATTATAAGCATCTAAATCGACATCGATACTACTGGTATTCACATCACCCACCTCACCATAACGAATAGGAAGAGGAAGATCGTCTTCAAAATCCAGAGTACGAAAGCCAATGACATTGGTTATCACATTATTTGTATAAACTGGAACGAAAGCCGAACTGCATGCACTGGCCTGTTGCATTATTAAACCGGCACAAATGCCCCCAATTAGTGTCTTTATCAATTTCATGTACATTCCTTGTTATATACTCATGCAGCTCTTGCGCAGCGAACAAAAAGATCAAGAAATTTATTATCAAGATTATGAATACTGCTGCTTCCAGGGTTAAAATAAAGAGCCCAGGCTGTTCCGGCTGGATTTACGGAAAATTCAGTGGAGCTCCAGTAATAACCTGATAAACATTGAAGCCCTGAGCATTGACTGCTAATTAACTGACCTAAATTATCAACCATGTTAGGTGTTCCTGGGATGCAATTAGCCCAAGGCTCATTTATCGCCGGTCCCATCTCACAAATGGAGGGTAAATACCAGTTCGAATAACAGGTACTTCCCTCAGTACAGGGACTATTTCCAGATGAGTCAATCTGATAATTGGCACAGAGGGACGCAGCAAACGAATTAATTGGCAATTGTTCTGGCGGCCCTTTTAGTGTGGTCACTATAGCTGCAGTATTACAGGCTCCATCATAGGAACCGGAACAAGGTGAAGTGCTGTCATCATAAACTCCGACCGTTACTGCACCAGAGCCATTATCCCATACAAGTCCGCCATGTACGCTTGCGGTATTATTCTGTTTTGCAGCCACTTTAATACCCACACTTTGTGATATCGGTGTCGTATCATCAAGAGCAAAAACAAAGCCTTGTTGATAAAAGTTGTTATAAGTAAGCACAATAATATTTGCAGTAATTGGAGCGCCGCTATCGCCTTGCACAGTCAATACAGAGGGGGTTGGTTCTATAAGTGCTGAACTGGCTGGTGTACTTGGAGTGTCACCCGGAGTAATAGTCAATACACAACTTCCTCCGGCCGGAATAGTACCGCAGGTTGTAGGTGAAATACGTGTGTTTGCTGGTAGCTGAGGTGAAACGGAATAACTCACGTTGGCTATTGCAAAAGATGCGTGGTTCGTAATAATTAACTGTCGAGCCTTTGATGCAGTAAATAATAATCCCTGCTTCGCCAATATCAAGGTTGAAGAGGATAAACTAAGCGATCCAACGGATACCTGCAGTTTTTCGTTAGGTGAAGGCAATGAGCACGATGAATGACTGGAACCGATACAAACAGTCGGCCCCAAATCATGCACACCGGGAGGCAATTGACTGGCATTAATCTTCAAATTAAGTGAACAGGAAGCTCCTGGCCCCAAGGTAAAGGGACTCTGACATGGGTTATTACTGCCTCCGGTATCTTGAGTCATTCCTGCAACAGGTTGTACGGTCAATGTTTTAGTACTGGATAATTTGTTAGTGACTACATACGTCACTTTGGCTGTGCCGTTTATAGATAATCGAACAAAGTTACTCCCAGGCACTGATGGAACAATGGTAAATTTAGGCAGTGAAGCCAAAGCCGTGTTTGTAATTAACAATGAAATGAAGCTAAAGCACCCCATCCAGAACCAGTTATTCTTATTCATTACACCATCCTTAAGCCATGTAAGTAAGATTGAACATCAAAGAATGGGTATAGAGGTTGGAAAGGGATAAACCTCCATTCATTGTTTGCTCCGACGTTGGCCCTAGAGTACTTTGCCCCCAATCCGCAAATTCATAGCCGACTCCAGCAGACCAATGCTCACTCCATTGTTTTTGTATCCCTGCTCCCAAAATATACGACAAACTTGATTTCCTCTGCTCTATGAAGCCGGGGGTAGGCGCGTTTTCAGGAATTTTGGGAGTACTGATGTATGCATAGGAGCGATTAACGGCGATCCCGGCACTGCCGCTGATATAAGGTTGAACACTCCAGGAATCAAGTTGTGCTAACAACTTACCCTTAACTCCGATAGAACCAGTATTTACTTTATAGCTGTAAAAGTAATCATTAAAATTGGCGTCCGCGTTTTCCCAGATGTCGCCATATAATTTTGCATTGCCAGAGGCCCCAATAGCAAAACCAAACTGCCCAAGAATCCAAGCATTAAAGGGGCGCTGCAGACCAATAAACAGGGAACCAGTTGCCAAAGCATTTGTATTTTTATTGGCAGCATAAGTATTTTCAATTTCGGGTTCCAAGACCAATGTCTGAGTTGAACCGGCTCTTGCCCATGATGGCCCTGCGCACAAGGAAATCACCATTGTTTCTGAAAAATTTGAAGCCGATTTTAATGTATTACCCTGACTTCCCGCCATGGTAACCTGGGCATATAATCCAGATAATACTCCCACCAACACTCGATACTTAAATCCTTTTAACACCCGTATTTCCTTACCTTTTCATTTGCAAAAATCGTTATAATTAAAGAAATACCCATTAAAGTCAATAAGTAATAAGTTAAACATCCTGTTTCATAAAATTAGAACTGATGCTCGTTATTTCATCGGAGGTTCTGTCATGTGGAAGAGATAGGAGTGTTAGTACCATCAGGAAACGCTTTTTTAATGGCTATCAATGCATCCTCAACCGAATTTGCATTGCGTATCGCCTCAAACATAACCAATCTGTTATTGACACAGTCAAGTGCTTTTTCCGGATACAGCTCTTTAAGTTCCCTGTTTTTATTTATTCCTATATTTGCGATATGTTGAATTTCTTTAAAATCCTCTTTTTTATCGAGCGCAGCTAAAATGGCAAATAAATTAGGATAATATTGAATTTTAAACGGCATCATAGGTTCAACAAAGTGCTTACTCCTTATGATTAAAGCCAACTCTCTATAAGAATCAACCCCACTGCTTTCAGAACGTACCGAAACTGTATTTGGATTCTGAAAACGCTGATTTTCACTCGGTTGTTCAACAGAGTCGGATAATTCATTCTCATGATTGAACGATTCAAACAGAGGCTCATTTTTAAATATTTGCATCAATTTTTTATCTACGGGTTTTCCATCCAAAACGTCCAATAAGGCGACTACTGCATCGAGTTTCTCCATACGGGAAAATTCCACATTAAAAATGGTGGTATATTCGGGTTCAGTTGCTTTTTTATTGATATATGAGTTCACTGCATCAATAACTATTTGTAGCTCATAGTCCCTAAAAATATAGTGATCTTCCTCATCAAATTCCTCCTTGAAATAATCACGCATTATATGTTCTGCAGTGTCAAACGGTTTCTCCTGTGAGTGTTCCAAATCAGGTTGATTATCGAGTATGTACTGCTCCAGAATTTTTGGATAATTTGCGTCGTTTACTTCTCTCAAAGTAAGAGTTCTCAGCAAATTGATGCATAGAACTTTAATTATTGGAGGACAAGCCATGGTGTTATAGTGTTCCAGATAACTAATAATATCTCTGAATTTGTCCCGCCAGTTATCAGAGTTATTGTCAATCAGACTACGCGACATAGTCAGGATATCTACCCTGCTTTTATCAATAGAAGCACACATCAGAGCTATAGCTATTCGAAAATTCAGGGACAAGATTTGCTTTTTTTCATCCGATGACTCTTTTGGAAAAGACCCAATCTCATTTAAATTCGTTAACATCTGCAAACATCGTGAATCAGGAAGTGCTCCATACTCCAATAATGCCTTTGTTATCTCAAGTTGGCCTTTGGCTATGGCTGTATGCAAAGGGAATGTTCCGTTATTCGGGGATGCGCCAGCATTTAGCAGTATCCTGATCAAATGAACATCGCCACTTTCTACAGCAAGATCCAATGGAAACTCAGGTGAACCTGATGAAGAATGTCCCGAAGGACGATCTGGATTAGCATTGAACTGCAAAAGGGCATTAATTATCAGCACGTCTCTGCTTTTTAAAGCCACGTTCAAAGGCGAACTGTCGTTTTGTTCAAGAACCCGATTAGGATCTGAACCAGATTTTAACAAAAGTGTGACCAGGTCTGACTGTTGAATCTCAACTGCAAATTGAAGAGGAGTAAGTTTCCTCCCGTTAGTGTCAACCAGCTCCAAATCATCTGGGAGAACTCCCTCACCCAATAATCGTTTGATAGTCAATAAATCATTATTTAACAATGCGGTAATAAACTGTTCATCAGGTACAGTATTAATATTCTGTGCTTGTGTGGACTGCTCGTGCTTACTATATGACATATACAATGCGGAGTGAATCAATAATAGTCAAATTATAGCAGATAGAAAATCGAAACAATTTCTACCTGTTTCCAACTCGGCCTAAGTCCCGAAGGAGTAATTGCCTTTAAATCTTAAACAGAACGAACCGAATCAAGCAATGCCCTACCCTTCCTCGATTGTGATTAATTTGACTAACATGGTTCTGATTACGGCATTGAGTTCTCTTCAGGGTATGGCAAGAAATTTATCAATAATACTTATCTGGTTTTGGAAGGACTTTATAATCTCAGTACTAATAAAGGACTGGAATTTACACTCTTATACAACATATAGAACCGCATCCGATTCCCACCTTGGAGCAAATCAAACTCGGTTTGCGATCAGAAAGAACCATCATGGAACATGTGTTTAAGTGATTGAACCAGCAAAGAAAAACCGAGCCGCGACCGTCAGGAAGCGGAACATTTTTCTCCAATTTCAATCAGTGAAACGCGATCTTCCTGGACTGGTATTTAACTAAAAAAGTTAAACCAGATTCTCTCTTTCCTGCTCAATCCAGGCTAAGAATGCCTCGCGATCTGATTTGGACAGACTTGAAAACTTATTTTTAACTGACTCAATAGGTTGTAATTTTTTTCGCAAAGGTTGTGGTATGGCTTCTTTGAGTTTCATTTTCCCTTGAACTACATGCTCATAAACTTCTGGATTATTTACTTTTAACTTCAATAGCTGTCCATCAGTTGATTTGGAGCGAGACGGTAAATAAGTTATTGTATTTTCATGTGCAAGTTCCATGCTGATGGTGTCCTGTTCCGTCAGATCACGATGCAAATCTCTAATTGGAATTTTTTTTTCTTTTGCAAACATTCTGACGCTGGTATCAACCTCATCAAGTACATCACCCCAATAAGCAGCGTGCTGATTTCCTTTGTTCATGGCCGCTCTTAACAACCACAACAGTTCATTATTAGTTATACCAAGGCCATCTGGTGATTGACCAAGAACATACTCGCCAAAATTTTTATAGGAATCCGTTCTTTTTTTCCAAAGTTCATGTTCAATAATTTGCGAAATAACATGAGGCAATTCATGAAATATCAGCCTATTTGACTCGCTGATGTAGTGACTTGCCATTGCGTGTAGCTCATCCTCAGTCAATCCAGGCTTATCCTCTGTCGCCCTGTGTGCTAAATGTTCTGTGAATTGCATTCGTACCTCACTTTGTCGATTTTATAAGTTTCATAAATCACTCTACGAGAACTTCAGGTTCAGTCTATGAGTGAAGACAACTGTTATCTCTTGCCACTGTTTTTTGATTGGCATTCAATAGTTACAACACTTTTGGTGTATCCATAAAAAATTGAGCCTGAACACGAAAAGTCCATGGACTCAACTGTTCTGGTTTTTCTACATGATAAAATGCCTGTGTGGAAAGATTAACATGAATCTCTTTATTTATCCTTAAGACCTTTCCAACGCCACCGCCCACTGGAATTATCCATTGATGATCCCTATGTTGCCAATCCGCGGTAATGATAGGTGATGAAGTTAAATAGAGTCCAGAGGAGAAATTATAATTAATAATGGGTTGAATAATAAATTGATTCGTTCTTTGATTAAATTCGTCTTTATTAGTCCACAATTGAGTCAGCAACAATACACTAACTACTCGCTTCCCTATTTTAACCAACGCTAAAGAAGGGCCAGCCCCCCATTCCCGAACTCCAAGACGTGAATTAGATGCTGTAGGAACTACAATCACCGGACCTACTCCCCATCGGACTTTACTCCGATGTTTCGGTGAAAAATAGACTGATGAGAGCAAATTACTTGTTCCTTGAATCCGTTCCTGTCCATGAACCAATGGAGGCTGAAAAGCTACTGGAACATAGGTACGAGTAATTATATTCCAATTGGAACTCAGATAAAGAGGATGAATGAGAAGAGCATTCACTACAGCCAGGTTCTTGCGATAAACACCAGTAGAAGGTGAATCAATTTCCTGTATGGATAGACTCTTTAATGGAGCCAGAAAATCCTGAACTTCTTTGTTTACAGCGATTTTTTGCGACCCATTATGATGCACACCGGGTTTCAGGTCTTTATTCAGGTTCATATCTTGCGCCACGCAAGGTACATTAAAGATGCAACACAGCGCAAGAAGTAATAAACCAAACCTCGATCCTGAAATTTTGCCAATTTTTAAATAGTGATGCATCACCATATATTTTCATTTTTAGTTGTCGACATTCAAGGTTAACAAAAATTTAGACTCGGTGCATCAGCATCTAGTTACTGTTTTCCATACGATAAACTGGCTATTTATAATTCACAATGAAGTGCAAACGATCATATGATATCATTTAAACTATATTACTTCTATTGAGATAATTCATGCCTATTCGCCAACTTAAAGAAACCGATAAAACACAGGTCCTGGAAATTGATAGAACTGTCTTTGGAGAAAGTGATGGAGGTTGGACAAGTGACGACTTTGATCATTTTTTTCGTTACGGTTCGTGTTTCATCTTTCATGAAGAAGATAAACCTGACGAAATAATAGGATACATTTTTTCCGGGCAAAATAACCACGGAACTTATATAAGCAATATTGCAGTTAAAAGTGGGTATGAAGGACGAGGTATTGGCAGAGAACTAATGAAAGTAGTGATGCTAAAAGAAGCGGAACGTTCTAAAGACAAGACATTTTCAACAGCCTTACAAGTTCGAGCAGATAATGAACGTGCCAAAAATTTCTATGAACGTCTGGGATATAAAGTAACATCAAGTAATGGAACATGGTTACAAATGCAAGCAACAGCATTACCAGCCTTATTCCTGGAAGCCCAAAACCCAACAGCCAGTCTCAGTGATAAACAAAGACAAGCAGTAATCATAAGAAATATTGATGCGCTGGAGAGTAGTGACTTAAAAGTTGCTCTTGAAGGCATGGAACGAAATGACAAAGCACCACAGGAGTTTAATGAATTAATTACTCTCGTGAACTCTCCAGATGAATTAAACTTCATGCAATTAGAACGTGCGTTGTATCTATTTAAAAATGAACGCGTACGCAATTACATCTATGCGTCAATTCGAGAAAAGACAGGAAATCATGTTATCTACCACCTTAATGGCATCGATGATTCTGGAAGAATAAATGAAAAAAATGCCCATTATATTATTGAAAAATTAAGACAGATACCTTCTGACAGTCATTTTGACATGCTGTATGTAGGTGGCGGGCATGGAGACCCGGCTCTTGGTTCAAGTAATTTATCATCCAGGCAACTCCAGGCGATTACCCATGCATTAAATGAAAATAAAACTCATTTTAGCTCGGTTATTTTAGGGAGTTGTTTTAGTACTGCATACAGTGCGCTATATCAACCCCTTTTAGACCGAAATGGAGTCATGATCAGTAACTCACTGGAATGTGGCGGTGATAATAATTTTAGACAATCAATTGAATGGATGAATGGCAGTAGAGATGAGTTTTTTTCTCAAGAAGACATTATGGCATCCGAGCGAGGTATTCGAGAAGCACGCTCAGGCATTAAAAGAATGTTAGAAGCGGTAATCCCAATGGAAGTGCTACGACCCGATGCAGATCTGCTATTTGAACAATACAATGGCATTATAACTCGTATGCAAGCTCTAAAAAATGAAATATCTATCGAGCAAATTAAAATACTCCTCGATGATTTCCCAACTTTGAACAAGCATATTAACACATTAATAGATCAAAAAGTTAATCAACAGACCACTCGGCAAGAAGCTGAGGATGTGGTTTTAAGTACTTTAAAAAACAGAGTATTGCAACCCTATCCAACATCACTTGCAGTAACTGCTGATGGTACTTTAACACTGATCAATTTTAGTCAATTTGATGAAATGCCTCCTAACGCGACATTTGACTATGTGGAAGATTACGGCTCAGTAATACAAACCATCAGACAAGCGGCTGCCTTTCAAGTTAATGAATTAACCGAAGGTTTTGATGGAGTCTCCGCAAAAAAACAGTTTAATGGATATTTCGCTTCGGCTACCTCAAAAACAGCCCAGGCCCAGCACACTCCTCAGGAACAAACTCAGGACGATTTAACAGTTCCAGCTCAGGATGATTTAACAGTTCCCAATATGCAAGCGAACAATGTGCAACGTATTAATCCAAAAGATGAAGATGAATTAAAATCAAGTCAACATAAAAACAGGATTAAAGTATCTATGGATAAAATTAATGAGGTCTTAGATACTCTTGTATCCAGAATTGGCCAAGTTGATCAGCATCATTTTCCTGAGGCAGTAGAAAAAGCACAAAAACTATTGTTGGCATTAAATACTGCTAGAGACAAATACTACGAAGAGATCCTGAAAGTGGATTGTAATTTAGAACAAATTGGAACGCAATTTAAGCACAGTTGTAAAGCAGCAATAGATGCCGCTAAACCTGTATTGTCTAGAGATTTAAGCTGGGGAGAGTATCTCGGTAATCTCATGTTATCATTGGCAAATGCGGTGATTTCGGTAGTGAGCTTCGGACAAATTAATACATTTTTCACTCCTGCCAAATCAAAATCTGAAACCGCTGTTGAGCAAGCAGAAACTGATATTTTAAATGAGGGGAAATCTAAGCTCCCTTAAATATTGGGGATAACAGGAATTCTCCATCGGAATATTCTCATCCTGAACAATACCCCAATCTCCTTTGATACAGGGTGTGTTAACGATTCATCAAATGTATACCAACGTCGCGGGACATTGAAACTATATAGTCAACACACTCTAGAAGGCCGAATGATTTAAATATGCACAAATGAAAATTGACTATTAATAAATCAAAAATATTAGCTCGTAAACAGTTTCGACGTCCCGTGGCTTGTCCACGGGATCCAAGAATCTCTTGTCATTACAGGTTCCCGTGGACAAGCCACGGGACGTCGAGACTACGAGAGGTGTATCTATTTAATTCATTTGGCGCTCTAGTGTTTTGTTTTACTTTTTGTAACTCCCATCAACCAACCCATGCTTACTTCAAGCTCATCGGCGATTTTTTGCAAAGAATGATGATCAAAAGTAGTGACTCCATTTAACAATGCTTCTATTTTAAATTTGGGTAATTTAAAAAGTTTGGAACATACTTGAACGCGCTCAGTCATTAAGGCAGGTACACCAAGTTCATCCAATTCATGGTTCAAACGTTCATTTAGTTTTTTGTTTGTCATGACTGTCTCCTCTGGGCTTTTTTTCAGTTTAAAACACTAAAGCTTAAGGATTGATTAACGAATGAATCTTTAACAAAAATTTATTTTGACGGGACGGCAGACTAAAAATAGCCCAGACCTGTAAATCGGAACTAAAGATAAACGGCTTAAAAAATGTTATAGTTTGGAGCATTTCCATGATCAAACCAAAAGGAAATCATCATGCAAACAATTACCATTTATCACAATCCCAGATGCTCTAAATCAAGACAAACCCTGGAACTACTGCAAAGCAGAGGGCTTGATCCTCGTGTAATTGACTATCTTAAAACGCCGCTTGATGAGTCCCAATTGCACCAATTACGATCTCACTTTACCCTGAATGAGTTCGTGCGAACAAATGAACCCGTATTTAAAGACGCCGGCTTATCACTGGAAAATGAAGATCAAATAATAAAAGCCATGGCAAAGGAGCCCATCTTAATGCAACGACCAATTGTCATATACAAAGGTAAAGCAGTCATTGGACGCCCCCCAGAAAAGGTTTTGGAGTTATTTAAATAGGAGTTAAACATTACTTTTTTAAAGATCCACAAACGCCCATCAGGCGCTGCCTGACTTGATCCCGAATCATCTGTACTACAGAGTAATCAACTCATTTTTCTAGCCAGGGTAATTATCCACTTCTCAGTACAAACCTCCATCTTTGCGAGATAAACAAGGACCTAACTGGAAAAAATAAATTAATTCATATACCCTGTCACCGAATTCAATAAGAATAACAAGGAGAGTTTTTAATGCACCGTTGTTTCAGATTAATTATTAGAAGTTTCTTGTGCTTTATCCTAAATTCGGCTTTATACGCTCAATTACCCCCTGATTACCAAAATCTGACCGCCGAGGAAAAACAGAATTTATTATGGCATGAGATCGTCTTGAGTCATGAGCTGGAACCATTGCCTTCGTTCAGTGGGAACAGTTTTTCAGAAATACTCGAAAAACTGAACGGATTATTTAACTTAAAACCTACTTTTGACTATACCAGTGATGAACTACCCAAAGGCCGAGTGAAAATTATTCATGCTAATGGTTCAGTAGGTAAAGTCGCGCTTATTCCAGCGGCATATCATCCATTTACAGGCATATATCAAACCGGAGGGATAGGTGTAGCCAGGCTGTCTTTGGCAACTGCCCCTTCTGATGACAGTTACGTTCCGGGCATGGCCATTAAATTCTTAATTTCCGAAAATGCTTCTTTAAATTTACAAGTTATGAATTTACTTGAAGGCCAGGAAGGAAATTGGAATTATTTTGCAAAAGATTTTTCAAACCAGATACCTCACCCAACAAGCTGGACTTTAAAGGCGATAGAAAAAATATTTGAATGGACCCGCGAGCCAGCAAATAATCTACCTCTATGGCATTTAGCTGCCTGGACAATCGATGGAAGGTACCAAGGTATTCCAGTATATCCAGAGCGTATCTATTTCAAACCAACCAGTATGGTAAAAAACATAATACCGGAAAATTCACGTGAAGATTTCCGAGTTTCTTTCTTGCAAGTACCTTTTGGTCCACTATATGAAGTATATGGAGACTACCAGGGTAAAGAATATCATATAGGCACTTTAATGTTAGAAAGCTCTTTATTGGCATCAAATTACGGCGATAAAAAATTATTTTTCCAACATCAACGTTAATAATAAATCTATCGAATAAGGACTCATCTCAGATCAACTGACTCCCCAGAGGTCGAACGCTCAGTACGACCTCTACGCATTGAAACAAATGTACAATTCTCTTCAGATAGGTGCGTTTTATTAAATTTCATTACGCACCATCACAGATGCTACACAAACATAAAGAAGCTGTATTCGATATAATTACTGACCATTCTTTTAACTATCCACCCATAGAGGGCGAACTATACATTGGTGTTTCCTCTTCAGATAACGGCTGCTCCTTTGATAAAGGAATAATGGCTTGTACTGCTTCAGGTTTATGACTCCAAAAGCCGAGACTAACCACTTTTTTCATAATATCGATAAATTTCTCAGTGAAGCTATGCAGTTGACCTAATTCGGGCTTATCTAAAATTTTTTCCTTACTTGCAGTTTGAATTCGTTCATGAAATTCTTTAAATTTAGTTTCAACCGAATTTCCAGGCCGAACATCCAAAGTTTGTTCATAATCGTTCATGTCCTTTTTAACTGATATGAATGCATCAACAGCTTCAGACAGAGACTGTATTTTACCTTGACGAATAATAGATTCAGGGGAATCCTCCAGTTTTGCTCCATTTAAAGAACCCCATTTCATTTTACTGTCTTGATATTTTTGTTCATCCAAACTCAGTTTGCTCTTCAATTCCTCTAATTTTATAATTGCATTATCTAAATTAGCTTGAGTTTCTGTCCAGGCATAAGTTTTTTTAAGGACGAATGGGTCTTCTAAATCATCAAAAGGATTATAATTTGTAGAGGCATTTTGGTACGGGTATTTATCACTCATTGGGACACCTGATGCCCTTACTGAGCAAAAATTCCCTACCTTTTTATCACTGACGTCAGATATTCCGGGATTAATCTTTGCTTCGGCCAACTTTTGCTCAACTTCCTGCATTAATTTAATGTATTCTTTTTCCTTGTCTGCTGGAATGTAAACAGTAATTTGTGATCCATTTGAAATTCGCTCTGCCTTTTTTCTTTCATTTTCATTTAAGTCTGGAGCAGACAGCTCGCTGTTTACCCTGTTGAGATTAGTCACTTTAAAGCATGGCACATCATATTTCATTAATAAAGGAGCGAGTAACTCCCATGCTTTGCCAACATCATTTTGATCGATGCTTATATGTATTTTCCATGGGGATTGTTTATCCGCATCAACACCCCAATCAATTGATTTTTTGGTCAGCACACCAAAGTTGGATTCTTCAGTAAATTCATAACCTGTACTACCAACCATCTGTTTTGCAATTTTATTATCACTTGATACATTAATATCATCATACTTTAATGGATTCGTCATAAAACACTCCATCATGCTCCATTACAGTATATTAGATATAGATTAAGGATATATTACGACTTAATTAAGCAAATATTACGCATATTGGAAATTATTAAAACTACCGTATGAATTGGTTTATTTGAATAATGACTAATAGGCTAGTTACGCTCTTACCCTGATTTATTGAGAATATACCCAATAAACACAATCCTGAGAGATCGTTACCTTTATATACGTGTTTTAAACAGGAATCCAGGCAATGAATCTCTTAGCCACCTTGCATAAACGCAAAATTGTGTCTAGATTAAAATTGAAAGCCAAGGATAAATCATGAATAAAAATATCAATCCTAAAATTAGCTTCAAAAACAACATCATTATGCTCGGTTTCGGTAGTATTGGAAAAGCGCTATTACCGCTTTTACTGGACACTTTTGATCTTCATCCCTCTCAAATAACAATCATCACAGACAATGACACATCAAAAGATATAGCCCAGGAATTTGGCGTTAATTTTCAAATACAGACCATAAACTCGGATAACTACCTTACGATTATTGGTAACCAACTTAAAGAAAACGATCTATTGATTGCCGTATCTACAGGAATATCGACTTACAGTCTGATTATGCTCTGTGATCAAAAAGGAGCGCTGTTTATCAATGCTGCGACAGAACTCTGGAAAGAAGAATTCACTTTGAATGATTTATCCCTGGAACACAGAACAAATTATATGTTACGTGAAAAAATCCTTCAGTTGAAAGGAACAACAAAAAAAACAGCACTAATTAATCATGGAGCAAACCCTGGACTGGTTTCACATTTTGTAAAACAAGCTTTATGGAATATAGCAATTGATAATGGGATCTCTGTTTCCATGCCTGTTACAGCATCAGATTGGGCTCATCTGGCCAAGCGTCTTGACATCAAGGTAATTCACGTTGCAGAACAAGACTCTCAAGTCTCCGCGCTCCCTAAATCTCCTAATGAGTTTATCAACACCTGGTCAATTGAAGGTTTAATTTTAGAAGGTATGCAACCCGCTGAAATTGGATGGGGGACACATGAAGCGCATTGGCCAGTTGATGCCCGCGCGCACACCGTAGGTCCTCGTTGCTCTATCTATCTGACGCGTCCAAGCGCAAGTACCTTTGTTCGTTCATGGACACCATCCATAGGCGCGTTTCAGGGATTCATGATTACTCACCCCGAGACAACGTCAATCAGTCATTATTTAACTGTTCATGATGGGGAACAAGTGCTTTACAGACCAACAGTTCATTATGCGTATAACCCCTGCCCTGACGCTCGACTTTCTCTTGATGAATTACGGGGTAATGAATGGCAGAACCCTCCTAAACGTCGTCTCCTTTTAAATGAAATAATCGACGGAGGAGATGAGCTTGGCGTGCTGCTCATGGGTAATCAAAAAGGAGCGTATTGGTTTGGCTCTTCACTGAGCATTCACGAAGTACGACAATTGGCTCCTTATAATAATGCAACAAGCTTACAGGTTACCGCAGGTATGATTTCCGCAATAACCTGGATGATTGAACATCCCAATGAAGGGCTTCTTGAACCCGAAGAAATCGATCATCAATTTATTTTAAATAGCGCAAGTCGTTATCTAGGGACACTCGCAGGGTACTATACCGATTGGACTCCTTTAAAAAACAGAGGGAATTTATACCCGGAAGATGTTGATTTAAATGATCCCTGGCAATTCAAAAATATACGCGTTGGTTAATCAGGATGATCTTATAGAATAGTACGACTGCAATCGACTGACATTTTGCTCTGAGGAATCCTGGCATTTAATTCCCCATAGGGTTGATAGTAAAATCATCTGGGCAAAAGTACGTCATTCCCGCGCAGGCGGGAATCCATGTATCACATTGGCACCTGTTTGTGTTTGCTTAATGGATCCCCGCTTTCGAGAGAATGACGTAATTTCAATCAGTGTGAATTAACCAAGGCCTATAAGATGAATAAATAAATGTCCGAATACCTCAGCATTGAGCTATCCAGATACTATTCATAGGCAGTTGATGAAATCGTTCCGCGACGTGTTAACACATCCTTGTGTTATCTTGGAGATAAATATCGTTCTTTCCCAAATCTTGAGTCAAAATCAATTGCACTGGAAAGCATCTCATCAATTAACTTGGGCATTTCTTCTGATAAGTAAATTCTGGTTGCATTAAAATGGTGAATGAACAATGATTCTCCGACACTTTTTCGCAAAGAGGTTTCTATTTTAGCGCCACTCGGAGATCGAGGTAATGGGGTATTTATTCTGTGTAAATGTGCTTCATAAGATTTAGAAAGCAGACTTAATTTTTCATAATATACAGTACTGATTTCGATCGCCCTTTCTAAACCGGTTAATCCGAGTCTACGGGCACTTTCAATTAATCGAACAGCAGACTCACATGTTTCTAAATTGATTGTTTCAGAATGAGTTTCTACATAAAGTAAACAGCATGCGAGTAAATACCTGCATTTCGCCTTAAGACTATTGATAAAAAAACTTTTATCAGTCGATTCAACATCAATTAAAAGTTGTTTCAGATGATTTATGGCATTTTGAGCAACTTCGATAGAGCGATTTGTAAGTAATTGTTTTTTAATTTTACTGTATGCTTCAGAAAGTTCGGCAGGTGTGCCTTTTTGGCTTTCCATAAAAAGAGCGTGTTTCAATTTTAAATCGATGATACTCGGAGTAGAAGGAGTAGAAGGAGTAGAAGGAGTAGAAGAGGCTGCTTGTGATTGGGTTGAAATACTATGAAAATTGAGCACTGATGTTGATCTTTTCATGAAGTTTCCTACACATATAAAAAGTACGAATATTATACAGTAATATGCTTTTAAATAAAACATGATGGCAATATTAAATTCATTTTAAATTGTATGTGCTTGAAAATTATCAATAAATTCGGTAACCGTCAGCTTGTACCTAGCGCACGATGAGGGTTCCAATAGATATTGAAAAATACATGGATTTCTTAGGGGCTGTTGACAATTACTCTATAACCCCTACGTGGCGCGGCTTGTCGGTGCCATCCAGCAAATCTCTGGATACCGCGGACAAGCCGCGGTACGTCGGCCTTCACGGATAATTAACACAATGAATGGTCAACAGAACCTATATCGAACTGTTTTTATTTATTAACTCACGAGGTGTCTCTACTTCCGTTCATAGATCCTTATATTCCAGGCGCAACGGTCTCGAACTCGATGTTCTTATCGTCTTTCTCGGATTTAAAAGACAATCTATTGCTCAAGGCGCTTTTAATATGCTCATTAAAATCCGGCCTCTCTTGCCAATCTTCGGGAACAAGACTTTTAACATCATCAAACGATATTGCTGCATCAATTAAATACCGGAACAAAGGTAATTCGCTTTTGTCAAAAAATTGATAGCTCTGTTTCTTTCCAGGATTAACCAGATGAGAATATATTTTCAAATATTGTCCAACGAATGAGTGTTCTATAGCAGGAAAGGGTTGATTGGCTATAAGATGCTTGGTTACGCTTTTACCTCCAACGGTCATTCGCAAAAACTCCAACCGATGTTCCTCAGGTAACAGAATTAATATATCTTTTAACGATTGAATACGATATACAGCATGATCCAGTATCGTTTTCCCCTGACTGTCTTTCATTTTTACCGCGTCAATCCTCTGATCCTGGGGAAGTTTCTCTAATACAGTTCTTAACAATTTAGGGGCATTGGGGGTACTGCATAAATAAGGAATTAGTATTCTATATGCTTCACCCCTTTGATCATCAGTTAAGCAATCCCAAATAAGCTCTAATGATTCCGGATATAAAGCAGCGTATTGCAATACAGTTTGCCCTCTTGCATTCCTCATTGTCAGAGCCACAAATAGTTGATCAGGGGTTAATAAATTCACTATGACCTTGAGAGCCGCTGGGTTCTTTAAGGCTAAATACAATACTGTTTCGCCCTTTTGATTCGATGCATTAACTGCTACAGCCCTTGAGTTCGGCGACAGAGGAGTCAGCATGGCAGGCAGAGACCATGGTTTGTCTGCTGATTTATGAAGTGGGGTATCACCCACTTTATTAGATGCCGTAACCACTTGCAGTATTTGATGATCTTCCCTGTATCTTTGCAAAATGAACGTCAGAGATTGCGAATCATCCACAGCGCAATGCAGTACGGTATCACCGTCTTGATTGGGTTCACTTATTGCGTCATACCATGCGATATCGGAATAGTAAGGCGATAAAAATTCTAAATAATCAGCGTTATGTGCCGCTTCATGGAGTACTGTATTGCCTTTCGCATTTTTATGTTGCATATCAACCCCTTCCTGTTCCAAACCTTTGGACAGAATGCCAACATTGTGGCAGCGACTTGATTGTACACAAGCTAAAAGAGGCGTGTTTCTCTGAATATCACAGGTTAAATTAAGGATTGCTCCTTGAGTCAGCAAATAGTCAAAGATCTGAATATATCCCAACTCTGCGGCCCAAAACAATGCCGTTTTCTTTTCAGCATCGTGGTTTTCAATTTTAGCGCCCTTTTCTGCCAGAGTTTTGACCATCTCCAGATCATTATTTTTGGTTGCCGCAATCAGGGGGGTAACCCCGGATTTATGTTTTATCTCCAGGTTCGCGCCACGTTCTATAAGCAGCATAGCGATATCTCGACCTATCTCAATATCCAATCCATATAAAACATTGTCCAAAGTTAACATTAACGCCGTGTAATCGAGAGAATTTTCTTGAATATCCAGATCAATGCCTTGATCAATGACGTGTCGAATTGTGTCAATAGGGTTATTTACGGTGTTTAGGTTATTTACTATAGTGTATATGATTACATGAAGCGCACTTCGTCCCACTTCATTTACAGCATTGATATAAGCCCCGTGTTGAATAGCACTAAAATCGATATACGGATCGCGTTGAATATAGCGATAATTTAGATTATTCAGTTCATTTATATATTTGCGATTAGCATCTACCAGAGCATGGAATTCTTCGATTCGTTCCCCTGCAGCAGCAAGTAGCAATTGAAAAAATGGATTTTTATTGTTGTCTCGGCCAACATGAATCATCAATGCCACAATACGTTGTAAACGTTTATTATCTTTTAGATTCTCAGTTTGACAGAACAAATCATCAAGATAAGGTCCCATTTCACTAGCAATCATCGATTTCAACTCATTAGACTGAACAGCGCCAATCAGAAGAAAAGGCATTTCTTTATGTGCCAGCACATATTGTTCGTCTTCAGAATAAGCGTGCTGACGATGATCCAGGGGATGAATAACAGCAGCAGGAACATTATAAAATGCCGGACAATAACCCTCAGCATCCACATGCCCTGTATGCACATAAGGAACATCATATTGAGTGCACAGCATATGCCCCAAATAACGGAACATATCCTTGATCAGGTTAACATCAACTCTGGGGAACACCGCTATTGTATTCAAACACAAAGAGCCATCATCACCTCGCCATGCCCAGGCATGAGCAATAATCGAGTCTTCAAGTTTTGGTGTGTCTCCATCCTGATGGTATAACACATAAAATCCTCCATTAGGAGAGCTTATGCCATGCTCAGCGGAATCGGTTATGCCATCAAACCGGTCGTAATGAAAAGATGCGGTAATGTTATCAAGACAGGCAGCATAGGCAGCTCCTTCTTCACTGAGCGTATCGAGTTTTTTAAGATAATAACCGGGATAACCAATCTGTTGACCATCAATAAACAGTTCAGGGATGTTCTGACCTCCTGCTCGTTTTAATGAGAAGAATCGGGTAATTTGTTCTTCTTTTCGAATGCCATGGCGTGTCAATATAGCACGTGCGTCATCAGCTTTATTGGAAGTTAACGCGCAAGATTTATCAAAAAACATAAACTGAAGTCCTTTACAATTAAAGAGCGGTAACGATATGCCAAAATATTTAACGAAGCAACATGCTGAATAGGTGAACAGATTAAGCGTCAATAGCGCTACATAGATTCTCAATAAACCTGAGAGTGAGGGGATTTAATAGTATTTATATAGACAGGAACATGTTCCAATGCATGGTGAAAGCCCATGTTAATGCGATCACCACAGTCATTCTTTTAAAACAGAACTTAGAGCTTCTTCATGTACAGAACTTCCTCTAACAAAGCCCCACCCTCATAAAACTCTTCCATTTTGGTTGTGCCAGTAACCTGAAAACCTAAGGATTCATAAAATTTTCGTGCTTGATAATTATCCGATAATACCCAGAGGTAAATGGTTTTATATCCAGAGGATGATAACTCGGATAATGCAGCCCGACAGAGTTTAGTGCCTAATCCCAAACGCCAATAATCAGGATGCAAATAAATGGCACTGATTTCTCCCTTTACCCCGCCGCCATGATCATCCCTGAATGCGCAAATACTGGCAAATCCAACAATTTTATTATGGACTTCAATAACTAATACTTTTACCTTTTGTTTTATAAGGTCTGACCATTGTTGGGTTCGCTCTTCAATTGATAGCTCCTGCAATATGGATTCTGGAATAAATTCTTTATACATTTCCTGCCAGGAACGAATATGATTTTCCGCTATCGCTTTTGCATCTTCTAATGTAGCCATCCTGATAGCAGACGCTAGATTGTTCTTCTTCATAATCAATACTATAAAATTGGAATCACTCAATTTATCATTAATTATCACTATTTATATAAACTTTTCTTCATAAACCGCTTTGCGTCATCTTAATTGAACGATTTTAATACTATCTATGTGCTCAATTAACTGTTCCGCTTCCTTACGGTCGCGGCTCGGTTTTCTTGTACCAATTTTTATTTGTCATGAATCGATGTTGTTCAGAGCTTGCGCTCCTCGTCAAAGGAATCTATTCTTTTAGTATATTTTTCTTTATTTTTTAAAGCGACCTGGAATCGGAACCTGATGATTTCATCAAGAAATTACAATAAATGTTCACCCAACCGGTATCTAATATGTATGAAGAATTTCCATTTGAACATTATTATGCGTTCGTGTGTACAGACAGCGAAAATTCCAATGTCACAAGAGAATTGGGACGAGAGGCGCATGTAGCCCGATTAAACAAATTAAGGGAAGAAGGAAGGCTTTTATTGGCCGGACCTTTGTTAGATGCTCAACATCAGGGAGTCCCAAAAGGAGGATTAATCATCGCACAATTCAACTCACTTCCAGAGGCGGAGGAATGGCTGAAAGAAGAACCTTATCTAAAAGTAAATGCCTATCAGGATGTTACAATCTTTGCCTATAAAAACGTGTTTATTAATTCTGTCCAGGGAATACATCATGACCAGTAAAACCATAATCCTTGTAAAACTGAGCATCTCTTCAGAGAAAGAAGCAGAATTTAATGAATTTTATCATCACATCTACATACCCAAGTTAATGAGGGTGGTTCCAGAACTAGAAACGGCACGACGTTATCAGGAGCATAATGTACAAGGTACACTTCGCTATTATAACAAACAGTTTTTAACCATCTATGAGTGTTCTCCCAATATAGATGCTGAGATTATCCTTGAGGCAATAAGACAACGCCCGGGTCGTGAACAAGAAAAAAAAGAATGGGAACAATTTAAAACCAATGGATTAAATCATTTGGAAAGTGCCTGTATCTACACACAACGTTATCAACATCCACGTGGAACAGGTATGGATCAATTTGGAAGCCGCCCTTTTTTCATGGTCAGTGTTGAAGTAAAACCAGATCAAATGGCTGTTTTTGATGATTGGTATGAACACCACTATTTGCTTAAGAATCTCGCTGATGTTCCCACTTGGACAGGATGTTGCCGATACAGCAGCCAGGGAAGAACACCTTCCAGACAGCTTACCCTGTATGAAGCTCATGATTTAACTACCCTGCAACAGAGCCTTGAATTGATGCGCGCACCCTATCGACTGAAAGAAAATGCCTCTTGGAAGCAATGGGACACTGGAGATAATCCTGTAATTACCTGGGAAGATGCCACCAGTTTCAAACCTATTTTTCGTTTTCCTGACTGAATAAAGCATCATGGGACGTGTTGATTAATCCTACTTAAATTCCTACTCTTCACTGGTTATACGTCATCCTCGCGAAAGCGGGGATCCATGCAACGAATTAGCACCATGCCATATTGTTGCATGGATCCCCGCTTTCGCGAGGATGACGACCTTATAGAAATTGCAAATTTAGATTAGTCAATGCGCATTTTAAACACCTGAGTAGTGCTCAAGAACAAGTAGCAGTACGTCGACATCGAACTGTTCAACCAACCTTATTCCGGTAATGGTATGTACTCTTGATCATCGCCAGGGATTTTCCCAAATGCCCCCTCCTTCCAATCCATTTTAGCCTGTTCAATTCGTTCTTTGTTACTGGATACAAAATTCCACCAAAGATAACGGGGCTCTTCGAGAGCTGAGCCTCCAAGAATAATGACCCTGGAATTCGAAATGGCCTTTATTTTAACCTCAAAGCCAGGTTTAAGAATGAGCATTCTATTGCTACTGTAGCTCGTGCCATCAATCCTGATCTCACCGCTTAAAATATAAAGCGCCCGTTCCTCAATAGTTCCTGGAATACTTATTTGGCCGGATGCCTTAAGTTCGCATTCGACAAACAAAGCATCAGTTTGAGTAACCACCGGTGATTTTAATCCCATCCATTCCCCAGCAATAACCCGTAAATTAATGTCTTTGTTGTCATAATAAGTCGGAATGGTATTACTGGAATAATGGTTAAACGAAGGCTCCATTTCTTCCTTGTTCAAAGGTAAAGCCAACCAACATTGTATTCCCCAAAAGTGCTGTGGATGCAGACGATCTTTTTGAGGAGATCGCTCTGAATGAGCGATTCCCCTTCCTGCCGTCATCAGATTGACTTCACCCGGAACAATCACTTGATGCGTTCCCAATGTATCTCTGTGTTCAAGAACGCCAGAACACAAATAAGTCATGGTGGATAAACCAATATGGGGATGCGGGCGCACATCAATCCCTTTTCCAGTAAGAAATTCTCCAGGTCCCATTTGATCCCAGAAAATAAAAGGTCCGACGGTTCGTTTTTCTCTGGAAGGTAAAACGCGCCCTACCTCAAATCCACCAAGATCAACAGAGCGCGGAATAATCTCAAGATCTATGTGTTGCGGGCTTTTTTTAGTGTCGCACAGAGGTGTCTTTGTTTTGAAATAACTCATAATAGATATCCTTTGATCCTCTTTGTGCGTCATGCTAAAAAACATCTACAGCATCTCAATTGTTTCATTTCAGCACAAATTATATTTAAGTGTATGAATAACTCAGACCATTTGCCAATTTCTCGATCCATTCGAACGAATCACCTAACTCATCTGGATACTGTCACCATTGGAATCAGTGCAGATCGAATACTTAATGATGGATTTATATTGTTAAAGACGGCGTTTCTTCAACGTGGTTAACCTGCGACGTAGCCAAATCATTAACCTGACTCAAAGGCTTAAAGACACTAGCATGTTCAACGAAATAATCAAATGCTTTAATATAAAGCTTATTTTCATCAGGTACGAAACACACCGCATAAGGTTGGCCTTTTCGTAAATCCGGTTTAATTTTTTGAACTGAATTGATAGTGACGCCTTCGGGTAAGATGTTCTTTAGACGAGTTAGATTAAAGTAGCTGGCATTATCCACAACAACAATGTCTATCGTGGAGTCTTTTTGCAATCCTAAATCAGGATTGGTGTATTTGGGTTGCAAATCGAGATAAGCGACTTTGGGAATGCTTGAGATAAACATATTGTCACTTCCACCTGTTACTGAGGAAGGGGAAACATGAAGCATAATATATTGGTTACGGCTATCATGAATTATAACTGTATGACAATTGGTAATTCTAGTAGATAATAGTCGAATGGGGTACTGTTCAGAGTGTCCTGTTTTAACAGGATAACCAACTCGTTTTCTACCAGTTTTATAATATGGATGAAGCAGTTGGGTTACTAGTTCTGTTTTTGGATTATATTGAGCTGCCTTATCAGTACCAAGAGAAATATAACCGGGTTGAATTTGATACTCTGTATCCTGCCTGCTAATTGCTTGCTCTAGAGGACGAGTACTAAAATGCTTATGAGATATCATCGCATCCACATCAAGACGATCACAAATAGTTTTTTGCGCTTTAAATAATTTCATTGGGTATTTAAAATAGTGATCAGTGTCCTTCCACCAGTTAAATTGTTCCAAATTACCTTCAAGACCAGTGATTAATGAGATTCTAAAATAATATTGCATAGCATCTATGAACAGTTCTCTAGTATTGAAGCGCAGATTCGCAGGAAAAAAAACCAAAAATTGATTCAATTGTTCTTGAGTCGTTATTTGATTGTACTCTTTTACTTTCAATTGAACCGCGTAATCAACCAAACTTTTGATGGCTTGATATATAGGCGGATATTCAGTAATTTTTTGTATGGGGGAACTTGCATTCACTCGATTTAAAAATTTTTTTTTCTCAGCAATATCATAAAGTTTTAAAATAAATTCACGTAATAAAGGCAACTCATCAGTGCATTGCTGAATGTGTTCTAATTCAGCCAACAAAATATTCTTTTGAGGAAGAGACGTTTGTTTTTCAATATATTTTGTGACTAAATCATACATTTTTTTACTTCCTTTGAATAAGGGAAAAACAGAAGAGCATCTAGAAATGGTGCATTATCGAGCTTCACTATAAATCACTCAGGATGGGTATTTTATCGTTAAATTACCTTTTTGACTTATTACTAAACAAATCATGACTAATAAATAAATTGTTAAGCTCATATTTGTGCATTAATATTAACATTAGATAAATACTTAAATCTATTGAGATGATGATGAATGATGTTCCTGAAAAAAATTCCCATAAAACCAGAGCTGTAAAAAAGAAGGTAAATCAACTCGAGCAGGACGATCACCAAACCTCAAAATCACAAACACCTCAAAAAAAACACTCTGTAAAACCCGCTTATTTTAAAAACATCAGTGGCTATATTCTTGTCTTGATTGCTACTCTAGGAGTTATATTGACCTCGCCACTGGCTATTTTCAGTGGACTTTTTGGCTTGATCTATGGAGCATTCACTCATAATAATCTTTTAACATCAGGTTTGAGAGGAGCAAAAATTGGCTCTCTGGGTACTGTATATGCGTTCAATCTAGGCCTGGATTTGACTCAGGCAACCGTAGAAACAGAAGATTCGACTACGCCGCAAATCCCTCTATTAATGAACGAAGCAGAGAAGTCCGAATCCGACAGCAATCAGAAACCCATTATTAAGGCATTAGATAATACAGGAACAACTCGTACGTTCAAAACAGGAACAACAGATGTTCAAGATACATTTTTCGCAAAACAACAAGTCAAACCCCAATCAAATCTATTCAAAACTACAGTATCCCATCAGTTCAATAACCCTGAAGACGTTAAAGCGTTCACGGTCACTATAAACCAACTGATAAAGAAGGATGAATCAAATGCTGTTCGCAAAAAAAGAGAGGATGTACCCAAAGTAAAGGAGCCCTATATCGTAAAACTGATTGAAGTAATTAAAAATCCTAAAAGTTCAGATCATGAGTTTTGGGATAGACTGAATCAAATGAGCGATACAGATATTCAAGTATTTGTGGGTAAATTAAGCCCCCTCAAAGGCAAAGGACCTCACAGTTTAAGTGAACTTGATTTTTTATGGCGGCAATTTAATGGTGTTGAATTTGAACCATCGAAAAGAGAAAATAAAAGAAACAAATTTGCGTTGGTGCTTGAGTCTCTCTCCGAAACTCAATTAACAGCGTCTTTTGATTCTCCTGAATTTTTAGGTTTGTTAAACAAAGACGCATACATAGAGGCAGCAGCCAATACCTTAAATCGTAATCAATTGAACGTGTTCGCTTCGGATAATAAAAAACACGACATGCTCAACTCCATGATAAAAAAACTCAGGCCGGATCCTTATTTATTAGGGAAACTTGTTTCAATTATTCCTCATGCCACAGGGAAAGTGAAAACAGCGTTAATAGATCAGATTACCCATTTAGCTCATCCAGCTTCATTTAAAATTGAACTGACCAAATTGGCCGAACATTATATTGCCATGAATACACAACACACTATCCATCATACAGTGCCAGCCGCATCAGTTACCAGGGAGACTGCTCCTTCCAAATGGGCAACGGTCAAAGCTCCGGTTAAGCCGGTATATGCTACTCCGACTGTAGTACTACAAAAAGAGTGGACCGATGAAGCGTTTGCAGCATTCATTCATGATTTAAATGCTACAACTTATCTTATTAATGAGAATAAGCTCATTGAAGATTTGAATACTTTGCCCGCCCATCGAGTTAAAATGATTGCAGAGCGAGCCGCTTCACCAGACTGTAACAATCTGCTCACTCATTTTTGGCGGATCGAAGCAAAGCCGCTAAATCATAAGTCTGACATTGACAACAGAGAACAGCGTCTGAAGATCATCTTACAACACATCACTGAAGATCAATTAATTCAGTCCATCAATGAAAACAAATTTTGGGAAATTTTTAGAAACGTTCAAGAACCATTTTGCAAAATGGCAGCCGGGATATTAACGCCCAAACAATTTGAAACCATTAGTTCTAATTCACCGATCGAAAGACATTCTGATTTTGCAGTACTTATTTCTCAACTGACCAAGGACAGTCCAGCCGAAAAAGAGCGATTTCACCAAATTATTGAGGCGATATTGCCACACACTACTCCGTGGTTAGTTTTAGTGTTGGAACGGCAAATAAAAAGTTTAATTGCAGGAGAGAAACCGCTGTATGAGCGTTTTAACGCAGAATTAAAGCAAAACCTGACTGCATCATTAGAACGACTTGAAGTGAAATTAAAATATCAGAAGGATAACACTTTAAACAAAACAGCAATTGCCCAGCTTCTGGTCGAACCTCATGAACACCAGAATACCTCTCCACGTTTAAGCTCTTAAGGACAAGAAAAAATATTTTTCATTTACCAAATTACCCATGTACTATGTATGTTAAATTAAAAAATGAAACCCACTCAGGACTGATATGGATTGGAATCCCGAAAATTATACTAAGGGAAACTATTTTCAAAATGAAACAAGCGAAGACTTCAGAAAGAGCTTTGAAGTAAAGCCCTTTGGGAGAATTTTAGATGTCGGCTGTGGTGATGGACAATACAGTCGCTTCCTGGCCGATCATTTAAAAAATGGGCACATGATTGGAATCGACAGTTCTGCGGAAATGATCAAGCATGCGAATCACCATTGGGCCTGCAAGACGCTCACTTTTGAACAACACAATATCGAACACTATCAACCAGCAAAGCAATTTGATTTCATTCTTTCTTTTTGGTGTTTGCATTGGACAGACATCAGCCTATCCTTTCCCAATATGTATCATGCTTTGACTGAAGGCGGTAGAATATATGCCTTGTTTTCCTCTTTCTCCAGCAACAGCATCTATAAAACCTGTTATGAATTAGCCAGCCAACATCGCTATCAATTTCTAACGGAACGATACATTAACTCCAGCAATGAATATCAAAATTATTTTTATCATGTTCTAAATACATTAATAAAACTTCCGTTTAAACGATTGAAACTGAATTTAAAAACGACTTATGTTTATTTTCCTGATATCAGTTATTTTAAAAATTTACTGTTAACCCTTCCCTTCATAAAAACGTTTCCACCCAATGAAGTAGACGCTATTATTGAAGATCTCTTAGAAGTGTTCCAGAAACACTGTAATCGCCACTACGGGGGGAAATTATATTATGAAACCCGCCCCATTTATTTAGAAGCGATAAAATAACCATCCGGGGATAAAATGGATTTTAAAATAATGATTGATCCTGAGTTAAACATACCCATGATAGTTAACTCAACTACTGCTAAAAATATCAATCCTGACGCGTTATCTGAGCTTATTCATCAGCATCGACCAGAATTTTTAAAACAACTTGCTGAATACGGAGCTCTTTTATTTAGAGGCTTTGCCTGCCAGGACGTTGACAGTTTTTCAAAAGCTATTGACGCATGCAACCTGGGTATTCGTTGCAGCACTAAAGATTATGAAATCGCACGAACCATATTAGCCAATGAAATATATACCTCCAGCGATCTCCCTGCTCATATTTTTTTGCCCCTTCATCATGAAAAACCGAGAACAAAAAACCCACCAAACCATATCTATTTTTGTTGCAATACTCCAGCTCCGGAAGGTGGGGCAACGCTTCTTGGAAATGCGGGAGCCATTTGGCTGGATATACCAGAAGCGATTCAAAAAAAAATAATGAACTTTGGCATAGTGTACAAGCAATTTTTTCATGGCAAATCGATCAAACAATACCTGATACAATCGATTTTAAACGCCAGCAGTGCCCGAACCTGGATGAACTATTTTGGCACAGAAGAGAAAAAGCAGATTGAAGAACGATTAAAAAATGAGGGTTTGCAATGGAAATGGGTTCATGGTGGTACTGATTTAATTGTCCTCAACTATTTACCTGGAGCGGTACCCCATCCTGTTACCAATCAAACGCTTTGGTTCAATTCAGCAGGTTATTTAAATTTTTATTCCAATTTACTCTATGGTGAATTAAACGCGTTACCGACATACCAATATCTGGTGAATCGGTATCTGATCGCTAAAGACATAGTACCTATAGTATGTCATTACGGTAATAATACCCCTTTTTCTCCCACTGAAATCAATCAAATCAATCAAGTAATTCAACAGCATACCTACCCAATTTATTGGCAGGCGGGAGACTTTATGATCGTTGATAACTTTACCTTTATGCATGGAAAAGAAGCTCACACAGGCGATAGACTATTGTATGCATGTATGACTAAAGCTTAATCGATTACCACGCAAGAAATCCCCTCTATTTCTGAGCCAGTATCAAAGTACAATCATAAAGGGGCTGCTGTTTTTGGGTATTGGGTATTATGATCTTAAAACCTATATCCTCCAACATGGCATGGTATTCCTCTGGCGTTTTCATAATATGTACGGCAAAAGCATCAAAAAAAATGTACCGGTATTCTGCAACAAGGCAAGCCGGATCCGCTTCATCCTTGTAAAATTCGCAAATAGCTACCAACCCTTTCTCAGGTAATGCCTTATAAGCCATTCGCAACAATTTTCTGCATAAAGTTTCATCCCAATCAAACAATATCCGCGAAAACAAAATCAAATCAAATCCTAATGGAAAAGTGTCTTCTTCAATAAAATTTCCCTCTATTACACTCACTTGCCCTCTTAACCGATTCTCTTCAATAGTGTTCCTTGCTAACTCGGCTGAAAGAGGCAAATTGTATACTGAAGCGTGCAAATGAGGATAAGCTTTTACAAAAGCACAGGCCATAGTCCCATCTCCACCCCCGACATCAAGTAGTTTGGTCACCTTGCGGAAATCAATATGATCTAATATACAACGAAGAGGTTGATCTGCTGTATGAGTCATCCAACCCTCAACCTTTTTAACTTCCTCTTCGGTTTTAGGAGGCCAGAACACCTGTTTCCTGATAGGGCCAAAACGTAATACTTCAGTTAAATTTTCATCGGCGATTTCGCTCCAGGATGCAAAAAACATACTCATCCAGTCTTTTCTCTCTCCTTGCAAAAGAGGAATAAACTCATCCGGTAATCGGTATGCCACTTGAGCATCAGCTGTTGTTATTTTTACTAAAAACTGCTCGTCACAAAGAAGATGAAGCCATTTAACCGCCCTTTTGGGCATTAGTCCCAATTGCTCAATAATGTCACGCTCTAAAACACAACTCTGTTGTTCAAACAATGAAAACATGTTGAGCCTAAACATTGCTTCTACCAGTTTAAGTCGTGCGCCCTTAGCGATGAGTGAGAAATAATTCAAATAAAAATCGGCATTATATGTTTTGGGTTCCATTGAAGACTGGGTCTCCTCACGAGACATTCTGCTGTCGCTTTGGGATAACCACTTTTTTAGCCGTGAGATAATCATATAATTCTTAATCGTTCAGTTGGAATAAGGAATATAGAAAATACAAATATTCCACAAATAGTTAAATTAAAACCCCATAAAAGACACATCAATCAATTTAGATAACTCTGTTATTTTTGAGCCAATATCAATGAGGTATAAGAAAACCCAATTTTTGGTTGCGTGTTGGGTATGACTACAGTAAAACCGATCTCCTCTAATATAGCTCGATAACAGGCTGCTGTTTTCATCACATGGGGGGCAAAGTCATCATGAAACAGATAACGATATTCAGATGCGAGACAGCGATCACGATTCTCTTCCTTATAAAATTCACAAATACCTACAAGACCATTTTCAGGTAAACATTGATAGGCCATTCGTAACAATTTTCTATCGACTTTCTCATTCCAGTCAAATAAAACACGGGTAAATAAAATAAGATCAAACCCTAATGGAAAGGCATCATCCTTAATAAAATCGCCCTCATATACGCTGACTCTATCACTTAAACCTTGCGAATCGATATTTTGTCTTGCCAGTTCTGCTGCTTTAGGTAGATTGTAGACTGTAACCTCAATATGAGGATGTACACGAGCAAACTCGCAGGCCATGGTTCCATCACCTCCGCCCACATCCAATACTCTGCTCACCTTACTAAAATCGATTTGCGTCAATATATTCTGTACAGGTTGATCTGCTGTTTTTGCCATCCAGTGTTCAAGCCAGTATGTTTCTTCATCTGTTTTGGGAGGCCAGGATACAGGGACTTTCACTTTACCAAAGCGAAGCACATCAGTTAAATTTTCTTCCGCCCCTACCCTCCAGGTACCAAAAAAGAAACGAATACCCCACCATAAATCACTATTCATAAAGAAGACAAATTCTTTCGGTAATTTATAGGCTGTCTGATAATCTTTGGTTGTAGTTTTAATTAAAAAATGTTCCGAACTCAGCAAATGCAACCATTTCTTTGCTCTAATCGGCATTAACTGCAATTGATCAATAATTTCCTGTTCAGAAACACACTCCTGATGTTCAAACAAGGAAAATATATTGAGATTAAACATTGCCTCCACCAACTTTAGTCGGGCGCCACTGGCAATAAGCGTGAAATAATTATTATAAAAATCGGCATTAGGCCTTGGAGTTACAGGTGCTGTAGATGGAGAAACAGGTTGTTCAATAAAGTCCTGGTCTTCTCCTTTGGTAAACCATGCTGTGATCCATGACTTTATCATAGGTTCATTAATAAATAGTGCGATAATTCAGGATATTAAAAAATATCCTGTTTCGCAATCCACGATTTTAAAATATTCATGGGCGTCCTTTAGTTCTGTATTCTAATTTGAACGCAAGTGCTAAATTCAGGCACACAACTGCTCTCTTCCCCCTTTTTTAAGGGAGAAGGGTTGGGGATGAGGGGTTCTAAACAACTACACAATCCACTTTCACGCTAACCCTCCCTTCTCCCTTTTAAGGGAGAAGGGCTGGGGATGAGGAGTTCTAAACAACTACACAATCCACTTTCACGCTAACCCTCCCTTCTCCCTTTTAAGGGAGAAGGGTTGGGGATGAGGGTTTCTTATCAACTGGCCCCCCTCAAGCAAACTTAAAATACGCTCCATTACACCTTGAATATTGCTAAAGACTTCATTATTCCAGACACGCATCACTCGATAACCAACTGCTTCCAAATCCTTGGTGCGTTGGTGATCATATGCTTCAGCAGCCATATGTTGACCACCATCTACTTCAATTATTAATTTGCTCTCTCGACAAACAAAATCCGCAATATATTGACCAATAACCTGTTCGCGTACAAATTTATAACCACCCAATCTTCTGTTTCGAAGATAGTACCACATACGGTTTTCTGCATTCGTTTGGTTTTTTCTTCGGTTCCTTGCGAGTTCTTGCATCATGTTCCTGATATTTTATTTAGATTCCATTAAGAGGTTTGTTGTGCTGCATTAGTATATCAAATTTATTTATATTATTTAAAACCCTCATCCCCGGCCCTTCTCCCTTAAAAGGGAGAAGGGAGAGTTGCGTTCAAATGATTTGAGTGATACCGGCACACAACCCTCCATTCTCCCTTTTAAGGGAGAAGGGCTGGGGATGAGGGTTTCTAAACAACTGCACAATCCATTTACACACTAACTCTCCCTTCTCCCTTTAAGGGAGAAGGGCTGGGGATGAGGGGTTCTAAACAACTGCACAATCCATTTACACACTAAACCTCTCCTCTCACTTTTAAGAGAAAAGGATCATTTTGTGCTTGAATTTATTTCTCAACACTTAAAAATATTCTTATAAATCAATAACACGTTCATTTCCTCATCTATGCCTTGATGGTTTATAATTGATATGAGAATATCTATTTTTTCTTTAGAATTAATACAATCAACACGCACAGACGATGATAGGGATTGATCGTCCTTACGACTTATTATTTCTGTCAGTACCGCCTCTACGGCCATGCAATATAGAGTGTTCAGGCATTACAGGGAGCAAAAGGTGTTAAAAAAACAGCGACATGACAAATCTATTGACATGAATGAGCCGTTGGCAATTATTGGGATGAATTGCCAGTTTCCTGGTGTTGACTCAGATATAGAGAATGTTAAGGCATTTTATAACCTGTTACTGCATGGACAAAGCCCAATTAAAGAAGTTCCTGAAAATCGCTGGAATCATGATCAGTATTATGACCCCGACAGAAAAAAAGCGGACAAAATAGTCAGTCGATTAGGCGGTTTTTTAAACAATGCTCAGATGTTTGATTCAGATTTCTTTAAAATATCCCCAGCTGAAGCCAAACAAATTGACCCCCAGCACCGACTGTTTTTAGAAGTAGCCATTCGAGCATTAAACCACGCCAACATCACCCATGAATCCCTGGATGGCAGTAAGACTGGAGTGTATTGCGGCATTTCCTCTCAGGATTACAGTCACCTCAACTATAAAGATAACATCCAGTTTAATGAATACACGCAGATTGGCGCTGCAAATAGCGCCGCCCCGGGAAGACTCTGTCACTTTTTAAATCTTAGAGGACCCAGCATGACTGTCGATACAGCATGTTCTTCCTCCTTATCAGCGCTTTATGTTGCCGCAACCGATCTTCACACGCACCAATGCAACATGGCGATCGTTGGTGGTGTTCATCTCAACCTTTGCCCCGAAAATTTTATAGGTTTGACTAAAGCCAATATGCTGTCAGCAACAGGGCATTGCAGCAGTTTTGATATTAAAGCAGATGGTTTTGTCCGCAGTGAAGGTTGTGCTGTAGTAATTGTTAAACGGTTGAGTGACGCACTAAAGGACAACGACACCATCCTGGCTCAGATAAAAAGCATCGTCATGAATCACGATGGTGACGAAGGCAGTCTTGTTGCGCCGAATATTAATGCGCAAATTGCCATGCATCAGGCAGTCCTGGAACAAGCGAACCTCAGCGCACAGGACATCGATTATATTGAAACCCATGGCACAGGTACCGTGATTGGCGATTCCGTCGAATTTAATGCCATTCAACACATACACCGAGGCCATCATTCAATCGAAAAACCGCTCATCCTTGGCGCATTAAAAAGCAATATAGGTCATACGATTTCATCATCAGGGATTGCTTCTTTGATAAAAGTTATCTGCGCTCTGAACAATGAAACCATACCTCCCAATTTATATTATTCAACACCCAATTCAACCATTTCTCCGGAAGCAATACCAGCGTTGATCCCCACTCAGCCAATCGATTATTTGAAAAGTGAAAATAAAAAAAGATATGCTCAGGTTTCTAATTTCGGATTTAGCGGAACTAATGTAAGCCTCATTGTTGAAGAACCGCCCATCCAGGAACATCATGTCTCTCCAATCAACAACGACACTGCAGCATGTTTTTTGCTTTCTGCTGGTAGCTCTGAATCTTTAAAAATGATGCTGGCAGATTTTGTGACTTATTTGAAACAGACTTCTGCCAACCTGAGCGATATGTACCATACCCTAATCAACTGTCGTGATCATTACAAATACCGCTGCGCCATCATCGCGAAAGATAAAGAATCTTTAATCCAAAAAATAGAATCTGAAGATTATGAAATCAAAAAGGTCACTGTACAACATGATATTAAAAAATTAACGCCTACTGATGAACACCTTGTTGAAGAGTATCTGGCTGGTACTAATGTACGGATTGATATCAACGAAGCTCCATTTAACAAAATAGATTTGCCCCTCTATCATTTTAATAGAAAACCCTACTGGCACGAACCAAGAAATAACTCAGATAATTCCCACTGGCTGGATGGATTTTACCAAAAATCCAAAACGGAACAGGAAGAGGTCATTAAAGAAAAAATTGCTGCTCTAATATCCAGTCTGATTAATAAAGAGAACATAGACGAATATCAGGATTTTGATTCATTAGGTCTTACCACTGATTCATTGGAAACCCTGGATCATCTCATTCAGGATTCGTTTGCTCCTCGATATAAAGTCCCATCCACTTTAACGTCTCTCCAGTTAAATCTGGTGAAACTGGCTCGTCATCTTCGCTCCATCCTGGTGCCAGACACAGTAGAACGACAACCGTCCATCAATGTGCTCAATATTGAGCCTATTGCCATTATAGGCATGAGCTGTCGTTTTCCAAAGGCTGAAAATATTGATGCATTTTTATCCTTATTAGAGCAAGGGGAAAGCGGCATGACCGATATTCCTCTGGAACGATGGGATAACGATAAATTTTATGACCCGGATTTAAATGCCTTAGGCAAACTGTACATCAAACAATTGGGGTTCATCGATAATATTAAAAATTTTGATGCCGATTTTTTCAATGTCAGCCCTAGAGAAGCCAAGTTCATGTCGCCTCAGCTCCGAGTGTTTATGGAGATATGCTACCATGCATTAGAAAACGCGAATTTGTCTCTGGATTCAATTAAAGACAGCAATACCGGAGTGTTTGTTGGCGTTGGTACGAATGAATATCCACGCGTCCTTATTGGTAATGGTCTCAAATTAGAGGATCTGAGTATTTACCTTGCAACCGGAAACGTTTTGAATGCCTTGGCTGGCCGTGTTGCTTACGCTTTTGATTTTCATGGTCCCATCCAGGTCATCGACACAGCCTGCTCTTCATCCATGACGGCGATCCACAATGCCTGTCTGAGCCTGCAATCGGGTGATTGCGACATGGCTTTGGCTGGTGGCGTGAACACCTTGCTTGCCCCTGAGTCGAACATTACCTTATCTAAAGCCAGGATGTTATCCCCTGAAAGCCGATGTAAAACATTTAGTGAAGATGCCGATGGTTATGCCCGAAGTGAGGGCTGTGGAGCGATTGTATTAAAACGGTTAAGTACCGCATTAAAAGATAAGGACAATATCCTTGCTGTAATCAAAGGGACTTCTATTAATAGTGATGGCAAGAGCGGTGGCTTCACTGTACCCAATGGCACAGCACAAGAAGAGCTGATTCGCAGCGCCCTGGCCAAATCGAAGCTGTCTCCTGGAGATATTGATTATATCGAAGCGCATGGAACAGGTACCCCGTTAGCTGATCCAATAGAAGCCAATACACTGAATAAAATATTCAGTGAAAGCCATAGCAAGGAGAAACCACTTTATATCAGTTCAGTAAAAACCAATATTGGCCACTGTGAAAGTGCGTCTGGTGTGGCTGGCATGATCAAAGCAATTTTAAGCCTGAAAACCCATAAATTATTCAAACATCTCAACTTTAAAAAACTAAATCCGGAAATCGAATTAAAAAATGCAGTTATTCCATTAAAAACGATTGATTGGCCTGAATACCCCCGATTAAGATGTGCCGGAGTCAGCTCCTTTGGGTTTAGCGGTGCCAACGCGCATATAATCCTGCAAGAAGCACCTGAACAACGAAAAGAAACCCTCCCCCTTACTCAACAGGAGTTCTTGCTTGTTTTATCAGCAAAAAGCAAACATTCGCTGGAATTATTGCTTTCAAGTTATCAAAAATATTTAACGAACACTGAAGAACGGTTTGCTGATATTTGTTTTACCGCAGCAACGTGCCGCAGTCATTTTCTATACCGTGTTGCAATTAAAGCAAGTTCAGCTAAAGAAGCTGCAGCTCAAATTGAAAACAATCAATACACCATCCATTCACCAAAAAAATTACACGAATCAGCCCAACAGCCACTTACTTTAGATCAACTGCAAACGGCCTATCAGGACGGTTTCATTCTAAACTGGACTGAGTTTTACACGTCTTTAAATAGTCCATTTGAGAAGGTTACATTACCTTTATATGAATTTGACCGAAAAGAATATTGGACAAAATCCAAAGACAAATTGAACGACATTCCAATTCCTGACAATTGGTGTTTCCAAATGCAATGGCAAATTCAACCCTGTGATAAAAATAATCGGAAAATCCAGGGTAGTAATTGGCTCCTGGTTGGGGCAAAGCATTTGGAATCTGATTTTAAAGCGAAGGGATTAAACATTTTCGTTGAGGATGATGGCGTTGCCCTGGACACAATGTATGGGATAATTTTTGCAGCAGGTCTGGATTCGACTGAGTCAGAATCTGGTGATTTCAAAATCGATTTCCAAAAAAGCATCACTAAAAAACTGTTGAATTTAATAAAAGATTTAAATAAACGAGGGCTTACTCCCCATTTATTTGTTCTTACAACCAATGCTATAGCTGAACTTCCTTTAGGCACACTCAATCTGAGCAATAGCCCCCTCATTGGATTTTGCAAAACCCTTGGTCTTGAATTACCCCAGTTCCATACCACCCTTATCGATTTGGAGCTATCAGACACAACCAACCTGACCAATCAGGTACTTGATGAGATAAACCACAACCACGGGCAATTCCATGAACACATGATTGCTTATCGTGATGGTGTCAGGATGGTCTCTCGATTAAAACAAACACCGTTAATTGACGAAAAGATTTTGATATCAGGCAAGGGTCACTACCTCATTACAGGAGGTGGTGGAGGATTGGGTCTAGTAACCGCACAGGCGCTGCTTTCAGCTGGAGCAAGAGAGGTAATTATCATCTCCAGAACGGTTGATAAGCCTGAATTAAAAGCCGCTATAAAAAAAATTCTAATCGACTTCCCAGAGCAAACCATCCGCACACGAAGCGTGGATGTCAGCAATAAAGAGCAACTGCAAAAACTCATAATGGAGCTCAATGCAGACCATTTGTTAAAAGGTATTATTCATGCTGCGGGAGCCGCGATTAAAGCCCCGTTAATTGATCATAAAGACGAAGATGTTGATTATTTATTTTCAGCAAAAGTAAAAGGAGCATGGCATTTACATGAATTAAGCCAACACTGTGATTTGGATTTTTTTGTTGTTTATTCCTCCATTTCATCAGTATTCGGTAGTAATAAAGAATCCGTATACAGCGCGACCAACAGTTTTCTAGATCTGCTGATTGCCGAACGTCAACGCCAGGGCCTTGTTGGTACAGCCATTCAATGGGGGCCTTGGGGTGAAGTTGGAATGGCCAATAAACGGTCTCGTGATCAAGGTCTGAAAGATGCGTTAATCACTAATGAACAAGGTCATTCATTCATTAAAGTCTTACTCAGTGGCCAACTGTCGCATGCAAGCATCATCTCTCCAGACTATCTCAAATTCATGCTGGATTTTGTTCCCAAGCCCTTGCCCGGATTTTATCAAGTGCTCTCTGAAGATCTGCTTTTAGATGATCGCGGCATGACGAATCAATCCATCAATAAAGACCTGTCCCAGTGGTTAAGTCATTACCTCAATATTAACAAAGAGAATCGATTTAAAGCCTGCAGAGAAATGTTGTCAGGAATCTGCAAAGACATTCTGGAACTGTCTGCAGCTGATGATTTGGATGAAGATGAAGGATTTTTTGAAATAGGTTTGGATTCGCTCATGATTGCCGAGATGGCAAACGAACTAAAGAAAAAACTAGAGCCAGCCATGAAAATCATGGTCAATATAGGCTTTAATCATCCTTCGATTAATAAATTGGCCCGTCATATTGAATCCGAGTTGGATACACATTTAATCCAAAAACAGGCCGATCAGCCATCACTGCAAAAAAGCGAAGAAGCCATCGCCATTATAGGGATGAGCTGTGCCCTACCTAATGCTCCCGATATCATGGCCTTCGAGAATCTGCTCGAACAAGGGCTAAGCGGCATTAAGGATATTCCGAGTGAGCGTTGGGATAACAGCAAATATTATGATCCTGATATGGATGCCCCCGGAAAATCCTACGTCACTAAAATGGGCTTTATCGAACACATCAAAGATTTTGATGCGAATTTTTTCGGCATTAGTCCCCGTGAAGCAAAATTGATGGAACCGCAACAACGCCTATTTTTAGAGCATTGTTATAAAGCTTTAGAACATGCAAACTACCCTCCAGATTCATTGCGCGGCAGTTTAACTGGGGTTTTTGCCGGCGTTGGACCTAATGAATACTATGCATTATTGGAAAAATCAGGCTTTTCCAATGAAGAGCTGAGCGCTTATTCGATTACCGGAAATGTATTGAATTTAATTCCAGGTCGAGTCGCCTATTTCTTTGATTTTAAAGGACCGTCTTTAAGTATAGATACTGCATGTTCTTCTTCTCTGGTCGCACTTCATTATGCTTGCCAAAGTTTAAAAAATCATGAAACGGATTACGCACTGGCAGGTGGAGTCAACGTCCTCTTGATGCCTGAATCCAACGTAACCCTCTGTAAGGCCAAAGCTTTAGCTCCTGATGGTCAATGTAAAACCTTTGATGAAAAAGCAGACGGATATGCCCGAGCTGAAGGTTGTGGTGTCGTGTTTCTCAAAAGAGTGTCCGATGCGATACGTGATAAAGATTCCATTTTAGCCGTTATCAAAGCCACAGCAGTCAATAATGACGGGAAATCAGCAGGTTTAACTGTTCCTAACGGCACAAGCCAGGAAGAAGTGATGAAAACGGCTTTGAGCCAAAGCAATTTATCAAGCGAAGACATCAGCTATATTGAGGCGCATGGTACAGGAACACCTCTGGGCGATCCCATAGAAGTTCATGCCATTAACCAGGTATATGGTGCCCATCACAACCCGGAAAATCCTCTCTATCTGGGTACAGTTAAAACCAATATCGGGCATCTTGAAAGCAGCTCTGGCATTGCCGGCATAATTAAGACCATTATTAGTTTACAAAAGAAACGAATTTATAAAATACTCAATTTCAATCATTTAAATCCCAATATTACCTTAAATAATACCCGTATAGCCTTGCACAATATGGATTGGAATAGTGATTCAAAACTCAGATGCGCCGGGATCAATGCCTTCGGCTTTAGCGGTACAAACGCACATGTTATTCTTCAGGAATTTCCTCAACAGGACACTAGAAGACCTTCCCATCAAGGCCAGCCCCATGTACTTGTTTTATCAGCAAAATCCAGTACGGCATTAACTCATTTATCAAAAGCGTATCAACACTATCTGGAAGCAACTAAAGAAGATTTTGGCGACATTTGTTTCACGGCAGCAACGTGCCGCGATCATTATCCTTATCGTCTGACTCTGGTTGCTAAAAGTAGCACTGAAGCCGCCCAGTTGCTTAATACAGACCAGGTTGCCCTGTCGTCTGATCCAAACAAGATATTCGAACTCTCAAATTATTCAGCCCTTAATACTTTATTAATAAAATACTTAAAAGGTGTGCCTGTAGACTGGAAACTCTATTATAAATCCAGTGGCATTGAATTTAATCACGTTGTATTGCCTAATTACACCTTTGACCGCATGGAGTTCTGGCCAGATAAAAAAAGTGAATACTTGCCCCCTGCAGACGTGATACACCCCCTTTTAGGGCAGATGCTCTCCATGCCAGGAAATGAATTCTTATTTAATAATAAGCTGGATTTAAATAACTTAAGTTATATAAAACAACACAAAGTATTTGATAAAGTAGTTGTTCCGGCAACGGCCTATCTTGAAACCGGATTAGCCGCAGCTAAGGAACTCTTCAAGAGTAACGCTTTGTGTGTTGAACACGTTCATATAGAACGTCCCTTATATCCCCGACAGGGTCAGGATGTTCAGCTGTTGGTAAAACCAGGCCATAATGGACGATACAAAATCACCATTTTCGCAAAACAAGATTCAAACTGGCAGAAATATGCTGAAATGGAATGTTATGCAAAACCCATTGCTCCCCCAGAATATAGAGATATTGACGATCTTAAGTCATCCTTTGAACAAAAGATGGATCTGTCGCAGATTTATGAACACTTTAAAAATCGATCATTATTCTATGGCGAAGAATTTCAAGTGCTTCAAGAAGGTCATGTAGGTTCAGACAGCATACTTGCCAAAGTAACGCTAACCAAAGCAACTCAAACGGCACATTATCATTATCATCCCGTATTACTTGACGGCGCAATACAAAGCATTGTTCTGCTCAGTATGAATCCACTGGAACATGCGACTTATGTGCCCTACTCCATAGCTCATATGTCCACCATCAAAGAAGCGCCTCGAAGCGTTTGGGTACATTTGACCAAACGAAGTACTGAACACGCGAACGATCTGTGTTTCGATTTAAAAATGTATGATGACTCAGGTTTATTAATTGCTTATATCGAAGGGATTAAATTAAGAAAGGTCACATCCAGCCAGTTTATTTCCTATGAATCCTTGTTACACCATCTTTATCAGATCCAATGGAATCCAGTTGATAAAAAACAACCAGGCCAACAGAAAGTACCCGAGCTATTGGTTATTTCAAACAATCCGGAACATGCTAAAAAACGATTAGGAGCACTCCATTATCAACTGATTAAAGAAGTCAAATCCTTGGTAGAAACAGAACATAAACACATAGTATTTATCTATGATCAAAGTCAATTTAATGAATTGGTTCAGTGCTGCAAAATGCTCTTTAAGTCCCGCCCCGAGAGCTTTACTCTAGTTACCGAGCATGCTTATGCCTTACACGAGAACGATCCAGTAAATCCCTATCATACCATGGCAGTTTCTTTCTGGAACAGTTTTAGAAATGAATTAAATTTGAATCAAAATTATACAGTTGATTGTGACGCCGCAAGTACCCTGGAAGAATCGCTCAATTATTTATTTGTTGCCAATAATTCTGAAACACAGTGCGCGATAAGAGACACAATCTATATACCCAGATTGAAGAAAAAAAATCTGCACCTAAACCCTGAGCAACAAAAACCGCTATTTGATTCTCAGGCCAATTATCTGATCATTGGTGGAACAGGTGGATTAGCAGAACCATTAATTCAATACCTGATGAACAGAGGGGTGCGACACATCCATCTGACCAGTCGTTCAGAACCATCAGCCCCGATTACATCTTTAATAGAACATGCGGAACAAAAACAGGTGCACATAAAGCATCATCAAATAAATGCCAGTAATTATCAACACATGGAACACTTGATAAAAACCCTTAATCAAGATTCCATGCCACTTAAAGGGGTATTCCATCTGGCTGGAGTCGTTCAGGATGGCTTGATCGTCAATTTGACTGAGGAAAAAATTCAAAGTGTATTAAACGCCAAAATGGATAGTGCTCTGATTCTGCATCAGCTTACCCAAAAGGTAGCTCTGGATTTGTTTGTTCTGTTTTCATCATCAGCGTCCCTGCTCGGAGCTAAAGGACAATCAAATTATGCAGCCGCAAATGGATTTCTGGATGGATTAGCGAATCTGCGCCATCATGAAGGTTTACCCGCAATTGCAATTAACTGGGGACCTTTTCAAAATACAGGAATGACATCAAACCTGACTCAAGGCATGCAACAACAGGGCTTTATGCCACTAGAGAAAGACAACATCGAGTTACTTGATGTGTTATTAACAAATCATTTATCTCAAATTGCTCCATGCCCTATTGATTGGGATATCTATTTCAAGCATTCTCCCAAACAAGCCTTGTTTGCGGATCTTGCCAAGGGTACTGCGGCACCAGACCATCACTTTTTAAATTCGTTAAAACAAGGTACTAAAGAAGAGTCCATTACTAAGCTGAGTCAAGCTTTATGTCACATCACCGCAAATGTTCTGGCTTTGGATAACGCAAATCAAATCACAGCAAAAGACAATTTATTCTCTATGGGTATGGATTCACTCATGTCCCTGGAAATAAGAAACCGGATTCATGATCTGTTGCGCTATCCCAAACTGAGTTTACCCATAGAGTACTTCATTAATAGTCCAACGATTGAAAAGATTGCCACCGAAATTGCCAACGAATTATATCCTATGCTCCTCACTGAAACGAATTATTCCGTTCCAGTGCCCTTAACAGAACACACCGTTCCTTTATGTGATTTTCAGTACATCTTTTGGGTAATGAATAAACTGGATTACAGTTTTAACATAGGCATGCAGCTGCAAATACATGGTCCACTGAATAAAGACTATCTGGCACAAGCTTTTGATTTTGTAGTACAGCAACACAGCGCATTTTGGATTAAATTTAACAAGGATGAACCCATCCAGACCTTGGAAAGACGCGGGCACTTTCAATTAACTTATCATGACATCTCATTAAATAATGAACGAAATGTACTTCACATGGAATTCTATAAAAATTTAATGCGCCTTATTCCTTTATCAGAACAACCCTTAATCAGAGTATGCCTTTATAAAATTAATAACGATCTGCATGAATTGCATCTGTTAATACCACACATTATTGTAGATGATGCCTCTTGTGAATTAGTATTCAGTCAATTTAAAAACAGTTATGAGCAACTTGCCCAGGGCAAAAAACTGATTCCAACTCCGGAAAAGGAATCCTTTTTTAATTATGTGAAGCACAACAATCATCATTATGAAAAAAATCTGACTACTAAAATAGATTTTTGGAAACAGTATAATCAAGGATTTGAATTGTTAAGTTTTGGACATCGAAATCATCTGCCCGATGCTGCCATACAATCACAGTTTTTGTGTCACTACCCTATTCCAAATCAAATGTTGGACCAATTTTTTGAGTGGCATAAAAAACACAATATTAACGTAACCACTGGCTTAATTGCCGCCTGTCAAATTGCTTTTTACAAAATCAGCCACCAAAATAAAATACCCGTAATTTTGATTCGCAGCGGTAGGGAAGGCAGTCGATACAAATCCGTTGTGGGTTTATTTTCCGAATACAAACGTATCAACCTGACTCTGAACGAACAGTATCGCTTTATTGATTGCATTAAGGCAATTGAAGAACAAATCCTGAAAACAGCCCCCTATCAAAAATGTTCCCATTTCATCAAAGACGCAGGATTTAAAAACTCTAAATTAACCTTTAGCCAATATATTTCATATGCGTTAAACAAGCTGTTCCTGACGAAACAATTTAAAGAAAGCAAAGTAAACTCTCTGGTAATCAATTATTATCTCAAATATCTCAGCAGGACAAAAACGTTTAAGAACAGTCTGTTGATTAAAGATAAAATCAATCAAATATTTAATATGAATTTGCCTCTCCAAAAACCAGACAGACTAAGAGTACTCATCAGCATTACTCCCAGTTTATTTGCTAAAGAGCAACAGAACATGAGTTTTGCCCATCTGAACTACTCATATCCCAGCCACTTTAGCTGCATGGATCGCCCCATCAGTAATAAAACCTTATGGGTTTATTTTTCCAAGAATCAACATGGGGAATATCAACTTTCTATAAACGGGCCATTAACAAAAGAATGTAAAGATCAAATAAGTATTGAGCTTAATAAAATTATTGCCCATTTTCTTAAAGATGAAAAACATACTGTCGAAGAATTAATCAAAATTCCTTTTGACAAAGACATTGGGGATATTTAATACGGAACTTGCGAAAAACCCAAATGTCGAGGCAAAAGGAGTCTGTGTTACGTCTCAATCAACCCGAACATTTCGTCATCCTGAACGCAGTGAAGGATCTCCAAAAGCAGGCACCCTGCCGATTTCAGGAGATCTCTCACTTCGTTCGAGATGACGTATTCCGATTTGATTAAAAAATCCCTTTAGCGAAGACATTGGGGATTTTTAACATGGGACTTACGAATAACCCAAAGGTCGAGGCAAAAGGAGTTTGTGTTACTTCTCAATCAACCCGAACATTTCGTCATCCTGAACGTAGTGAAGGATCTCCAAAAGCAGGCACCCTGCCGATTTCAGGAGATCTCTCACTTCGTTTGAGATGACGTATTCCGATTTGATTAAAAATTACTTTTAACGAAGAGATTGGGGATTGTTTGGAAGTCCTGATTCTAACAGGTTACCTAAGTGCTCTATCATGTACTCATGCATGTTTTTTTTATGATACTGAGTATCAAACATGAAACGCCTTGGTGCGGAATGAGAAGATGGATTAGTATTTGTCTTGATGCTTCTGTCTAAAGTGAATTCATGAGATTCTACATCATCAGCCAACTGGCGTTGTTCTTCTATTGAAAGTGGTTTACCGTTCTTTTGCTTTTGTTTGATTCCTTCTAAATGCTCAGCCATCAGTGAAGCGATTGAGGAAAAACTGTCATGAACCAGATCATCGTCATCGTAGTGATCTGGATTTTGATGATTACGCGCTACTGAATACAGTTTATACGCTGATGGAATTCTATCCCAGGCACTACCCGCATCGATATGCCATCCCGCCATCCATATTAACGGAGCTATAAAAAGATACGTCAGGCCTACAAGCAAATAGCTGAGCCAATTAAGAGGGTTCCATGGATTGCAATTACCTTTAGGCATGACATAACCTACAATTAATCGAATAAGCGAGCGGTAGGAGCGTTCATTATATAACTGTACTTTATATCCTTTATCATGCATCTCTGCTGCGGAAAGTGTAGCGATAGCCGCTCCCAGACTCATACCTTCAAAAGCAATATGTTCGGGCTTTACTCCAGACTCCAGCAATCGCCGAGCTTGTGCCAGGACATCTTGAACCATATGGCCTTGAGTCCAGATCATGCCTTTGCTGTAATCAATTCCCCGATAATTAAATCCAACTACGGTACAACCAATGTTTGTAGCAGTAGTATAAAAATCTTTTAACCAATACATGTAATTTTGGTTACGTGCCATACAAACAATAACAAACTTTCGTTCCGCCATAGGCTTCGATTGTTCCTCGTTGTTCGATACCTCGACAGATTCCAGAATGGCATTATTGGAAATTTCTAAAGTAAAAAAATCCATGTTGATTTTTCGAGGTCGTTCAAAAAAATCGTGATCGTATTTATGACGTACCTGTTCTTTGAAATACTGAGCCAGGTGATCATCCAGCCGTTCCATTCCCTTAATATGGATGTCTTCAATGGCAAATTGTTTGTTAGTGCATTTATCATAAGTGGACTTTCCCTGGATAAGGCGTCCAATTTCCTCGATAATGAAATCAACATAGGCTTTATGAGCATGATTATTAAAAGATAATTGTCGTTTTCCTAAAGAACTAAGTTGAGGAATTACATCATAGTAACTTCTGGGGTTTTTATCAGACCGCCCGGGAAGAACATTAACAACGACCGCCCCTTTCTCAGTTCGATCCTCAGAAAAAAACTGTACATGAATTGGTTTTTGCAGCCTGACTTCATCTGGACCTAATGCAATATTGATGATAATTCGTCTTAGGATGAAGGTTAAAATCCAATTTAACTTCATAACCAGTTCTCTGATATACTCTGACCAGAATCCTCGTTCAGGTTCATCAAGAATATAATAGCCAGGAACACGAGTTCTCATTTGAATTCACCGTTTAACAGTAACAAGCTTTAAATTAAGCGTTTTATTAAGTTGGTGTCAATGCAAGCAATCACAAATCAATTTCAGAACAGGTCGATTACTCTAAAGTTAAAAACAATAAACACTAACGAAACTCTAAAAATTAGAGTCTTAATCTTTCCTTAATAATGGTAATGTAGACTATTTATACAAAAAATGCGGAGTAAAATAATGAGTCATCAATTAATCAGTGAACAGGTTGATATTTATCAATTTCCTGATGTTTGTTATCCAGCCAAAGAAAATACACAAATAACCATTGGTGATCTTCATGGAAATTCCATGAAATTAATGTTCATGCTTGTTAAGCAAGGTATAACAACCAATGTTACCAAAGAACAATACGATAAACTTACAGCCCTCTATAACAAAAATGTTGTTGATTTAACAAAACAAGATATTGAAGAATTTAATAAGATCATTGCTGGAATTACATTTAATAAGACGGCAATAACGCTTATTGGCGATGAGCTGGCAGATCGCGGAAGCAATGATTATTTTACCCTTAAAATTCTGGAGAAACTGAAAGAACAACAGGTTCCAGTTAAAATAATAATATCAAACCACAGTATAGAGTTTCTTCAAGCATGCGAAAAATATGAAACAACGAAACACTTTCGTCCACCGATGTTAATGGATGGGCATGCTGATTCATTAGTAAATTTGAATACTCTTGTAGAAAAGGGGATTGTTTCTGCAGAAGAAGTCTTAAAATTAGCGCAAAACGCCTATAAGCCCAATATAAAAGCAATTTCCTACTCGTTAAATGAAGACAGTTCAGAAATTACTCTATATAGCCATTCAGGGATCGGTTTAAATATTTTAAGAGGACTTGCTGATCAATTTAACGTTCCTTATAAAGACTCTTCAGCAGTAGAGTTAGCTAAAACCATTGATAAGATCAATCAGAAATTTCAAGAACATGTGCAACAGGGCACTGTTCATACACTATGCCCACCTGACGCAATGTATGCAGGTTATACTGGTTATACTGACTTAACTAAAACACCTTTAGTTTGTGCAATGTGGAACAGGCTCTATAAAATCATGGAACGCCCAGCTAATCACAAAGGTTATCGTCTGGTCTATGTCCATGGACATGATCCAAAAGATCCAGATCAAGATCAAGAACACGTGCGTAATCTGGATGCAAATAATAATCTAGGTAAATTGATATACATGAATCAGGGTACTTATGAAGTTCTATGCACAGACATCTATTCTAAAGATCTAGCGGAACAAATAGAAAATAACGATAAGCAACACGATTTTGTTGAACAAGTCGAATTAGTACTACCTAAAACTGAACAAGTCGATGCAGGTCAGTTCGATGCACAACAAAGTCATGTAGATCAAAACGAATTATTAAAACCGACTACTATTTCATTAGATCAATTAAAACAATCGTTTGATGAACAATTGGAACAAATCAAGAAGAAAGAAAAAGTCTTAAGACAGGACGGTTATACTGATGCCGCGGATGCTGCAAAAAAATTGCATCAAAAAATAACCGACAGTTTCAATAAAACACTTCCCAATAATGCAGAGCAGTTTAAAAAAGAGTGTAAAGACGCAATAGATGAAGCTCTTCCTCAATTGGAAAACCATCGAGGTTGGAAACTTGCTTTAAACTATCTGATGCTTACGGCTACTGGTATTGGAGTTCTCGTTGTTTTAGCTGATATGGGCCATAAGCTTGTTACAGGAAAACACCTCTCTTTCTTCAAAACAGATACAGCCCAAAAAGTAAGTGATTTAGAAAAAATGGTAGACGAAGTTCCAGAGTCTCCAAAACTTCAATAATCTCTAGTTTGGAAGGTGACGCATATTCTGCTCCAGGATGCACACCTCTGCAGGTTGAATGTGAACATTTTACTGAACATTTCAGAATAAGTGTTCACATTACCCACTGAATTGAACCCAATAGAAATCTTCACTAATGTTTGTATGAATATCAAAATGAAAAGTTATTCTACTATCAATTCATCATCACACCCAGCATGTAACAGCCCCTCTTCCAGAAGTCTGATTCGTTACGTGGTGACTTCTTTTTGGATGGTTAAATGGACATTATTCTCCCAATAGATTCAACTGTCGAATTTTGGTCACAGTGTGTTGATGAGCAAACTCAACTCAACACTATGAGTAAATCCCAATCATCGATTAAACCAGTTTAATAAATAAGAAAACCAAGAGTCTATTCACAGAGATATCCACAGAAAATGTGGATAAGTGAACCATCATTAACTCAATAAAAAATCCGCTTCACCCTATATACAATAAGGAATTTCGGGTGAATTTGAGTATGAGTTGAATAAATACATTAATGAAATCAGAAATAAATATCCACAAGAAGAGTACTGCCAAATTGGATATTCGGAGTACCATGTTAACAACAAAAAAATTAAAAAAACAGTCTTGACTAAAACAATTTAACTATATTTTTTTATAATATTTGGGGAGTGTTTGGAATTCAGCCCTGCCGCCTACCAACTGAGCTTGATGCTTCGAATTAGTCTGAAGCTTAAGTTGAACCACTATAATAAATGTTTTTTGAATTCAGATCTGAACCAGTCGTGCTGAAGATTGAGTAATCCCCCATAATATATAACACCGAATCCGAAGTGCAACACTGAATAAAAATCACTCCATATCATGGACGATTAAAGGGAGCAGGAATATCATGTTCCTGTTCAACAGAGTTGTTATTGTTGGTTCTATTTTTGTAAAAATCTAAAGCACCTTTTCGAACCATATGAACGAGGATGCTTCCTTGATCTGTAACAGCAACTTTATTGATTTCTTCCCCACCTAAATAAGCATCGGAAAAATCCAGCAGATTTCTAAAATACTCTTTTGAAGTACCCAATGCCTTTAACATATCAAAGGCAGTATATCCAGCCTTGTTTTTAAGCTCGCTAAATACATTCCAAATACCCAGTTCATCCGCCCTGTTTTTTAATTCATTCAATAATTCTTCTTGTCCTGTGATTGAAGCGATATGAAATACACTATTTCCTCTGGGAGTTGGCTGCATCAATTCCTCTGCAGAATAGTAAGGAAGCACCATTTTAACGGCCTCAATATCCCCAGCTTTAACCAATAACATCAAAGGTGAGTTTACCGGCATACCTCTAGCTGCTATTTCAGATGTTATTTCACCGCGAGGATGATTAGGAGTTGTTAATAAATATTGAGCGGATTGAGAAGTTTGAGCTAATTGACAGAGTTTACTTAATACCGACATGATTTCTTTATGACCTACTCGGTGATACTCTTGTGCTTTAGTAAAAACTCGCTCTGCCAAAAAACCAGTCAAGGGAGTATTACCCATCTCGTCATTGGAATAAGGATTCGATTCGAAGGCTTGCACCATGTGATCCGCTTGCCCCCTGCCTTTGGAACATGATACCCCGTAACTTAATTCATTATGTTTGTATAAAGAAGGAGCATTGCCAATGAAATAGGACGCATCCATATTATCAAGATCGTCCTCATTGTGCTCATCATCCACAAATATACTTCGTAAACCGTCTATAAAGGAGAACAAAGTATATGTCACAGGAGCCCAAAGAAATTTCAAGCTTAATACATAAGTTAAATAAGACTCATTATTTCGAGGAAGATCAAAAAATCGATGCCAAAAACTTCTACGCTCTGCTGCCATTAAATACTCCTTGTGGTATCTAATGATTATTATACGCTTAAAAGTTTAAGGAAATATTAAAAAGACTATGATTTGAAACTGAACAAATTAATGCATCACTTATTTGACTACCCACAGTATTATTTATCTTGGTCATAAAGCTCTATCAAAATATGTAAATAAATTTTAAAATGCAACCGGAACAAGTAACCGCTTAATAACACAGAGAATTTCGTCATTCAGAGCGAAGCGAAGGATCTCCACATACTGGAACAGCGCCACGCCAGGGAGATCCCTCTTTGCATTCGGGATGACGTTTCCCTAGGTTATTAAGACGTTACAGAAAAACCAAGCTTGATAAAACCACTTCATCTTTTTCAAGTACGTTTTCTTTCCAATTAATTTAACCCTTAATTTTAATTTATGGAGTATTGATTATGCCTTCAACACCCCCAGGTTCACCAAAACCAGAAAGAAGTAATGAACAAACATCTCCACCGAGAAATCCGAACACTCTTTTTGGACATACTCCCCATATATATCGCTGCGCGCACAACCATATCCATATGATAGATATGGTAGACGGAGAACTAATATTCTTAACCTTCACACAGTTCCCCGAACTCACTCCGTTTGTTATGCTAGCATCAATTATTCAAGACCTAGATCTAAGTGATGAAGATACTGAAGATTATTACAGAGAAGAAGATGCTGATGAAGTAACAGCTGAATCATCTACCAATGAAAAACAAACTGAACCCTCCGACCCTCTTCCTGCACCATTGACTAAAGAAGAACAAGAGCTAGAGGAAGATCAAGAAGAAGATGTATTACGATCATTCAGATCGATGAGTATGTAATAGTGCATTCCGCGGTCTTTGCCGCGGATTTCATCACATTGATTGTATTCTGCGATTGAATAATGAATCCGATAAGAAAAATCATCCATATCGATATGGACTGCTTTTATGCCGCAATTGAAATGCGTGACTTCCCTGAACTTGCGGATAAGCCTATAGCGGTAGGAGGAGAAGCGGTACGTCGTGGAGTAATAGCAACCTGTAATTATTCCGCTCGCCAATTCGGGGTGCGATCCGCAATGCCAACAGCTCATGCCCTAAAACTGTGTCGCCAATTAATCTTGCGCCCTGTACGTATGGATGTCTATCAAAAAGAAAGCCAATACATCAGAGCTCTATTTGCAGAGTACACTGATCTTGTTGAGCCCTTATCTTTAGATGAAGCATATCTTGACGTCACCCATTCCACGAAATGCCAGGGAAGCGCAACCTGGATAGCGCAGGAACTACGCGACCGAATTTATCAAACACGACAACTTACTGCGAGCGCAGGAATAGCTCCTAATAAAAGCCTGGCAAAAATCGCCAGTGATTGGCATAAACCGAATGGTCAAATGGTGATCAGACCAGAGGATATCCCTGACTTTATTGCTCAGTTACCAGTCCGTAAATTATTCGGCGTAGGCCCCCGAATGGAAGAACGACTTAACGCGCTCAACATTAAAACCTGCTCTGATTTGCAGCACTATTCCATCGAATTTCTTTCAAAAAAATTCGGCACCATAGGCCAGAGACTTTATGAACTCGCTCGAGGTATAGATAATCGCCCCGTAAATCCTGATCGTAATCGAAAGTCCATCAGTGTTGAAGAAACGTATCCAACAGACTTACCCGATAGTAAGGCCTGTGTCGCAGCCATACCAGAACTGATTAAACGCCTTGAAGTGCGTATACAGCGTACTGGTACAATTTCTAACATTCATACCCTCTTCGTAAAATTGAAATTTAATGACTTTCAACAAACAACTGTTGAGCGGGTAAGCCATACCATTGATATGGAAATTTTACATCAAATGGTACATGAAGGTTTTTCCAGAAAAAGCATGCCCGTTCGATTACTAGGCATAGGAATCAAGCTCAAACAAGAACCGGTGCATGACCCGATGCAATTGCCACTACTTGATTTTTAACGTGTTCTCTTCAATAGATCACGGACACTGTTTAATTTGGTTAATGATGGTTAATGGTGTAAGAATCTGAGGCAATACAACCGGCTCACCTGATTGCGGGTAATAGACATAGAGAGGTACACCCGCACGATTAAATTGTTGCAAATACTGTAAAATGGCATCGTTTTTATTGGTCCAGTCTGCCTTTATTACGATAATATGCTCTTTATTAAAGAAACTTTGTACTTCATTAGTGTCTATCGCAATTTTTTCATTTATTTTGCAAGTTATGCACCAGGCGGCAGTCGCATAAACAAATACTTTATGATGATCCTTAATCAGACTCTCCAGCTTTTCAGAAGAGTAATCGGAAGGCTCATTAATCTGGTGTTTCTGAGCTAATTCTTGTTGTATCCAATACATTGGGTATACAACCAGAGCCAGACTGACCAACAGGGCTATTAAGCGTAAGGTTCCGTGTTGAATAGAGCGCAAAAACCAAAAAAACAATGCCAGAAAACACAAACTGACCAATATCATAATAACACTGTCATAGCTCATTTGAAGGCCTGCTACCCATAATAACCAAATAACCGACAGCAACATGGGAAATCCGAGGAATTGTTTCAATTGTTCCATCCAGACACCTGGCTTTGGCAAAATAATCTTGTCTTTTGGAAGGGTGCACAATAATAAATAAGGCAAGGCAAATCCAAATCCAAGAGACAAAAAGATCAAGACAGTAATCCAGCTTCCCTGACTTATGGCCACACCAACCGCCGTGGCCATAAATGGAGCGGAGCATGGCGTGGTTACCACCGCGGCCAAAACCCCCGTTCCAAAGGCATAGAGCAATTCATGTGTTTTTTGCCATTTAAGATTGGTACTTAGTGAAAATGGAATATCAAAAAGTCCAAATAAATTAAACGTAATAAGCGTAAACAAAAAAATCAGCAGGATTAAAACGGCTGGGGACTGCATTTGGAACCCCCAACCCACTTCATTACCCAGGCTTTGCAACAACAGTGTTATCAAAGCAATGATAAAAAAGAAAAACATGACGCCCAGGGTATAAAAAATCCCTTGCATGCGTTTGTTTTTAAATGAACGAAGAGTCAATATTTTGAGTGATAAAATGGGAAACACACAAGGCATCAAGTTTAAAATCAATCCGCCCAGAAATGCAAAAAGTACAATGGTACCAATCCAATAACTGTCACTCGGAGCAGTTTCTAACTGGTCTGTCTGATTACTGGCATCGATTTTAGCGAGAAGCTGTGAGTTGGTTACTGTTTTGGAAAGTGATATGGCATTTTGGTTGTTCACTAAAGTCAGCTGCAGCGGCTTTTTAAGTAAGGTTTTCAGAGTCTGATTCGATGCAGAAGCTTCATTTTTTTGGGCTTGTATTATAAAAAATCCATTTTGTTCATTCAGTTGTGTTAATTTAGGAACATTAAACAGTAACTCGTCTGGACCCTCAACAAACAATTGTGCGTCTTTTATACCTTTTGCAGACCAGACATTAACCCGCAAATCAGCAGTTGTATCATCCTGATGCGTTACAATCAAATCGTGCATTACCAGATTACTGGTGTTTCCTGATTTTGGGACGGATTGGATCGCCTTATCGATTAATTTTGCCTTTGGCGTTATCGAAGCATCACCTGGTGGCAAAGTCAAATTTAGCTGCGCCTGTTGAGGGACACAGGCAGTGGGATTACATAATAAATAATCCAGTTTCAAATGTAATACCAAGGTTTTTGTAGCATCTTTCGGAATTATTTTAACGGGGAAGGTCACTTCATTAAGATAGACATTGGCAATAAAATCAAAACTTTTTATACGAGTTGGCCATGGCCACAATACCTCTGCCTTATCCAGATTCTGACTGCCATCCCAAGAAAATTTAGCACCGTATCCCACCTCGCCAGGTGTACGCCAAAATGTCTCCCAACCTTTAGGCAGTTTGACTTGTACGCCAACAAGCAACTCATGTCCTTCTCGTATGCTGTCACTATTGCTGATCAGTGAACTATTTGCTGTCGGGATTTTGAGTGCATAAACAGAGTTTACGCAGATCAACAATCCGAAAAACAGAATAAATAATACAGTTGAAATTTTAGCTGATCGATTCATATAAATATTCGTACATTTTTATCTAAAGTCTAGACTATAGTGCAGAGATTTATATGTTTTAATTAGACAATAAGCTGACAGTTTATCGCTTTAACACAATTCTCCAGGGTTGAAAATAAGTCCAAATGTCCGCTTTTTTATAAGCCGTGCGTAACTGCATTCGTTTAAACCAATCAATTAATTCAGTAGATTGAACCAATTGATACTCCCCTATCATTTTTAAACGACCAAATAAAACTACGGTAACAATATCCACTGAACTGATTTTATCACCGAACAGAAACGTTTCGGGCGTAGGTAATTTTTCGAGAAAACCACGCACATTATTACGTTCAACCTCTAATTTATCAGCAAGATTTCCTTCAGTGAAATAAGCCAGACGCTGTTGATTCAGATTGATTTTTGCTTCAAGATCCGTCTTATCTGACGAGGTTGGCAGTTGCGCTTCCAGTGAGTGTATCGCATTACGAATCATTCTAAGTGCGATAAATCTAAGTGGCGCGATACTGCTCAATGCTTTACCAAAAGTAAGTCGCTCAATAGTAATTGAATAGTGATCTCGAACGAGTTGCTCAATTCTTGCAGCTTTATCGGCGTCAGCATCCATCCATTGATCACCAGCCCGAGAAGCAGCGAATTTTAAAATATCCTGACTGTCCGCCCAGATCTGATCCTTATCAACCAGAGCCGGCACCGTCATGGCAGGGTTTATCTTCATATACCAGGAGGACAATTGCTCCTTAGCCAAATGAATATCCATGCGTCTAAGTTCAAAAGGCAAACCCGCTTCGAGTAATGCATAACGACCTATCATCGAATAATATGAAGAAGAAGCACTATATAAAATCATAATCCATCCCTGAATCTAACAATTATTTAATAACAGAGTATCACTGCTGACTGACTTTTGGGAATACGATAACTCTTCGCAACTCATCAAATGCCAAAATAGAGTGTAACGCCAAGAAAACTCAAAATACATGCTACTCTAGTTGAACAAATGAACATCACCAGACATGCTTTTTAATAAACACTGTGTCCGCATATGTTTCATCATGTTTTAAATAGTTCAGAGCGGATAAATCAAGATATTTTTTAAAAATATTTAGGAAATTTTTGTCAGTCAATACTGTTTTTTTAATTTTTTTGTTGTTAAGATGTGAATCCGAATATCCAACCACCTAGTTCTCTTCCTGTGGATATTTATTTCCAGAGTTCTATTTACATTTCTAAAGTTAAACTTCAATTCTTAAAATTCTCCTTGTCCTATATGGGTTTTTCCAGCTATTCCGGTTTATCTCGCATGAATTACTTATCCACATTTTCTGTGGATATCTCTGTGAATAGCCTCTTAGTCTTCTTATGAATTCAGCAGGATAATTGACTGATTAGGACTTACACAAAGTGCTGGAGCAGTATGTTTGTGTTATTAATCGCCGATGCATAACAAATGCTTTATCTTATTGATTTTCAACAGCCGATGTAGCCTGTATTAGCGAAGCGTAATACAGGATCGAAGTGGTAGCATACTCCATTGTTTCCCCGTATTACGCTTCGCTAATACGGGCTACAAAATAACCAATATACGCTAGGCTTTACCCTTCTTCCTTAATTTTAACGTCAAATCTCCAAATGCAGGCATGATGCCACATTCAGGAGATCCCTCATTGCATTCGGGATGACGTGCTGTTTTCAATTCCGAGAATACCGTCATCCTGAACGCAGTGAAGGAATCTCCAAATGCAGGCATGATGCCACATTCAGGAGATCCCTCACAATGTTCGGGATGACGTAATGTCATCACTGAATCTTGGAATAAAATCTACGTTGTGTTCTAAACAACCTCCAATAACGCGCAGGCCGCGATTCCTCCGCCTCCGGCAGCGACCAGAAGTACTTTTTCTCCAGATTGGATCGGTGAATTGACTCTTAAATCCTCGAGGGCGATTCCTACGCTAGCTCCAGAAGTATTGCCGGTTTCTTCAACGGTTTTGATTACTCGCTCATCAGGAAAACCCAATTGTTTCGCAACCGACAGAACCAGATTTTTATTTCCTTGATGAGGTACTAGCCAATCGATTTCTGTTGGGCTCATATTCAGTTCTTTAAGAAACATTTTGGCACTGTCAACCATTCCATGAACGGCTTTCACAAACAGGGCGGTGCTTTCACGTATGGTAATATGAAATTGATCCGGATTGGTACATAAAGACGCCGGTAAGCGTGACCCTCCTGCGGGTGTTGAAACGGTATCACTGACTTCTCCATCAGCAAATAATGCAGAAGCAATAAAACGAAATTCAGCTTCTGCCGCATCCTGAGAAACAATACACGCAGCGGCACCATCTCCAAACAGAACGCTGGTGGCAAAATTATTCTTATTTAAAAATTTGGAGCGAATTTCACTGGCAATCAGTAATATCGCTCCTAAACCTGCTTGTGCAATAGCAGCACTGGTATGCAAACCTACGACAAAACCCGCACAGGCAGCGCCTACATCAAAAGCGCCAGCACGATCTAAGCCCAACCGATATTGAATCAGTGGACTTGTAGGGGGCGCTATATAGTCTCCAGAGATGGTTGCGAGAATAACCTGGGTTATTTTATTTTTTTCGTCAGGTCTTTCAGAAAACAATCGTTCAGCAGCGCTCACCGCGAGATCACTACAGGCTTGATCTTCATTGACCCAACGTCGGTTTCTAATCCCGGTAGAAAATCCAATCAAGGCAGGGTTTTGGCTGCTGTTCATCCAATTCAGGACGTCCTGATTGCTCATTACTCTTTCTGGCAGGGCAACATAAGGGCCTTTAAGATAAATTGGTTTTTCTGCGCGTAAGAAATTCATTATGCCAATCCTTAAAAATCGATGGAATCGTGTATTATAGTGAATGCAGCTGCTGAATTCAGGATAATACTCCTTCAGAACTCATTAAAGGCAATCCACCGCTTACAGTGACTACTGAACCAGTCATGAATGACGTCAGGGAAAGAAGGGGATCCATAGCTTCCGCAACTTGATCAGGCTCGCCCATGGTTCCTTGTGGAATTATTTTTGATACTTTTTCCTGGTAGACCGGATTTTTCCAGAACTGTTCTGTTCGGGACGTTTTAATCAAACCCACTCGCAGTATATTGGATAATATATTTTTTGCGCTGTAATCTACGGCTAAATTGAGAAATAGTCCTTCCAGAGCAGCCTTTGCCGCGCAATAAGCCGGATATCGGCTTGTTCCTGTTACTGATGAAAGACTTGAAATCAGAACCAGTCGTCCCAATTTATTAAGAAGCATGGATGAAATGACTTTTTGAATCAGCCATATATTGCCGTTAATATTGTTATCGATGTACGTTCGTACTGCATTGAAGGGCAGGGCATGCAATTTGCGTAATTGAGTAACACGGGTGAAGGCATTAAGTACTAACCCATCCAATGGGCGCTGTATAATTTGTTCTAATTCCTTTTCACAGCGTTCTGGCTGAGCAAAGTCATAGACAAAACCCGTTACCTTCATTTTTTGAAGTTCGTAGAGTTCCAAAGTCTGATTGAGGCTCTGCTCATTAGAACAGGTGATAATAACCGTATCGCCCATTTGAATGCGTCTTTTGGCTATGGCCTGGGCAATATCTGAGGAACCTCCGGTAATTAACAGATTCATTTTGCCCCCAGATCTGCAAGGTGTTTTTCTATACTTGCTCTGGTTTCATAATGCTCTTTTATCAACGGGATGACGGGGATCTTAATTTGAAACTCACGCTCAAGTTCCAGAATTAACAAGGCCAGCATTAAACTATCCAGTCCTCCCTGTTCGAGTTGTGCATCCTTGTCTTGAGGAAGATTACCCAGTCCTATTCGTTCAAAAGCGTTTTGAATTCTATCGCTTAACATGGTGTGATTCCTTCTGATCAAAATTCTTAGTGTTTGCCAGCAACGTTTTTCTGTCCAGTTTACCGTGTTGATTTCTTGGTAATGAATCCAGAATACGTGCGCTAATGGGTATTTTTCTAGGAAGTAGATGCTGTTGAATGTGTTCTGTTAACTGCAGCTCAGTCAGATTAGTGGATAGAGTGCTTTGCTCAAAACAGGCGATTAATCGTGTGCCATAGAGTTCATCCTCTAGAGGGAGCACAATGACTTCTTTAATCTCATTCATTTGACACAGTTTTTGTTCAATTTCAGCCAGGTTTACTTTTTCGCCGCCAATATTCACCTGATTATCACGCCGCCCTTTGATCGCGACTAATCCATTGGGGAGTATCTCGGCAATATCGCCTGTATGCAGCCAGCCATTGTGTATCTTTTCATTCTCTTCATCTCCCAGATAGCCTAACATCATCTGACTGCCCTGTAGCAATAACTCCTGGTCTTCGGACAGTTTTATTTGCCAGTCACCTACCGGATAACCAGCATAGTCTTCAAAAAAATGAGGATCCTGACTGGAATAAGTCAGTACACGCGGTGATGCCTCAGTCAAACCGTAATTATTATAAATTATGGTCTGGTTAAAAAATGTATATAATTCTGTTCGTAAGGAAGTAGGCAGGGGGGCGCCCGCAGAAACAATAGCGGTAATTTGTTTGGCATTTTCTGGATAAGCAGCTGCCATCCTGCTGATGGCCACCCAATGAGACGGTACCCCACTCCACATTTGAGGAATCGGTCCATGTTCAAGAATGTTCTTGAGATCCGTAAATTGTGATACCAGTTGGATTGTGTGGCCACACATTAAACCGGGCAGTAATTGCCCTAATAATCCATAGGAATAGGAAAGTGGTAAAAACAGTAATTGACTCTTAACGTTTGGAAAATTCAGGGCCTTAATCACCGCCAGACAATTTGATGCAATGTTTTTAGCGGATAACTGGACTGCCTTTACTTGTCCGGTTGTACCGGACGTGAACAGGATCAACGCCAGCAGTGGGTGATGTTTGGTTGTTTTCTTTTCATAAAAGTCCAATAAATTTCCATTGCTGTCCACGGTCATCGCTGTGTCCAGAATGGACAGCCTGTTTTGCAATTCCTGTTCTGATAACGTAGTGGGACAAAGGGCCACTGGTTTATCACACTGCAAAGCAGCCATGAGTTGAATCACAAACTGGATGCTGGGGGTCGCTGTAAGCAGGAGTATGCCATCTGGTAACTTGTGTATTTGATTTGCCAGACGCGATACTTCATCGTGCAATTGTGCATAAGAAAGGTTTATCTCTCCTTCAACAAGCGCTGTCTTTTCAAGAAATTTATTGGATATAAGATGCATGTACTCAATCCTTATTCTTATTTAATTGCCAGGAAGCGATGACTGGCAACGAATTATCCAATAAATACTTACGACAGAAATTTCTGCGTATTTTTCCGCTGGTAGTATGGGGTATTGCATCAGGTGAAATGAGCACAATTTTATTAATTTCCAGTTGATGTATTTGATAAGTGAGTTTGAATATGGCGTTAAATAATTCATCCTGGGCAGCAGTATCCATCTGTTCATCTCTGAGCTCACATACTACTGTGAGTTCATATTCCTGTTCATTCTGAATAACAAATGCGGCGCATTTCCTCAAAAAAGATCGTAAGGGTGAATGCAGTAGACTGTATTCTATATCTTGAGGATAATGGTTTTTACCGTACAAAATAATTAAATCTTTGATCCTTCCGGTAACATATAATTCATCATCGTGTATAAACCCCAGATCACCAGTCCTTAAATAGGACAGGCCTGTTTGGTCGCCTTTGATTTTACCGTGAAAGGCATGCTCGGTTTCTTCTTTTTGATTCCAGTAACCGAGGGTGACGCTGTCGCCATGTACCCAGATTTCACCTACTTGATCACGGTCACAGGGTATTAAAGTATCCGGATCAACAATTTTAACGGTTTGAGCCATTGCGCCACAACCAACCAGAACATGGCTGCCAGGGCTATTCTCTGGCGCAAAATGGACACGATGATCGCGGTAGTGTTCTTTATCCAGAGTAAGTGTCTTGAAGTGTTGTCCAGGTGTTCCGCAAGTAACTACTAAAGTTGCTTCTGCCAAGCCGTAGCAGGGATAAAAGGCTTCCATACGGAATCCATAGTCTTTAAAGGCTTGATAAAAATGTTCCATGGTTACTTTACTGACGGGTTCTGCGGCATTTGAAGCGATGTTCCACGAGCTTAAATCCAATCCTTGTTTTTTTTCCTCCTTGATTCGTTTAACGCAGTAATCGTAAGCAAAATTAGGACTTCCACTAATGGTTACTTTATATTTGGTAATATTGGTTAACCAAGAAAGAGGACTTTCTAAAAATGAAAATGGCGACATCATAATTATCGGGAGCATTCTGTATATGGGTGTTAAAATATAGCCAATTAAACCCATATCATGATGTGGCGGCAGCCAGCTGAACAAGACATCCTCGTCATTGACCTGAAAGTTAGTACACATCAGTTCAAGATTATCGATTAAGTTACCGTGACTGACCATAACACCTTTGGGATGCATGGTTGAACCTGAAGTATATTGAAGAAAGGCAATATCGTTTTTATTGATTACTGGAGGATGCCAATCAGCTCCTTTATCTGCTTTGATCGAATCAACAGTGATACAGGGAATCTGAGCAAAAGTTCCGCTTGCTTCCGATTCTGCGTCACCGAATTGTTTCAGATGGGCGGCTGTCAGTATTACAACGCGCGGTTTGGAGTTTTTAATAATACGCTGAGTTTTTTCGAGTAGTTTTTCCTGTGCCGGGGGGTAGATTGGAACTGCTATGCAACCGGCATAAAGGCATCCAAAAAAAGCCTGGATCAAGGGTAATCCCGGAGAGAACAATAACAGCACCCTGTCTCCCTTGTTTAGTCCTTGCTCTTGTAATGTAGCGGCGATGGCTCTGGCGTGTTCATCCAGTTCAGCGTAATTCATTATGTGCTCTATCCCTTTATTGAGAAAGGTGCAGATGTTGTTCTGTGGACTACTTAGTGCTCTAAATCTCAAAACCTCAACCAAAGACTGACACTGTTTTAATTCGATACTCATCATAAATCCTTAGTGTTCACATGTTACATTTAAAGATTATCGATTCGCCATGATTCAGATCCCATGTTTGGTGGAAGTGCCAAATGGCCATGGTGCAGAATGTATTATTTTTTTTCATTTAACGATCCTTGTTAAATAGGTTTTGGGTTGTTTAAGTTTTGACGTATTGCAGTACTTGCGCAGCATAGGACAATCCGCCACCAACACTCATTAATAGAATTTTTCCTGATCGATCAAATACATTTTCTTCTACAGCACGTGCAAGGGTATACGCTATGGAAGCTCCTCCGATGTTTCCAATTTTATCGGAATCCCATAATACTGTTGTATTTTTGAATTGATTTTCATCCAAAAGAAGATCAATTAATTTACGGTTAACCTGATGAGGAATCACCCAGGTAATTTCATTTCGCTCCTGTTCTGTAGGGAGAATATGAGTAATCATCTCGGTATATCGTTTATAAGCCAGCTCTTTTAACAACGCTTCATCGCCGAGCAAATGATATCCTATAGTATCTAATTGCTCCTGAGTTGGTGGGAAGACTCCTTGAGTGGTGAATGCCTCAACATAGGCTCCATCCGTTGAAAAAAAACTTTGTTCTACTGTAAATGAACCCTGGTCTGATTGCTCAAGAAATAATGCTGCGGCGCCATCAGCCAGACCGATCCAGGTTTTTTCATTTTCGGGATCGATTACTTTTGATAAAGTCTCAGCACAACTGACTAAAACATTTTTATAGCCCAAAGCCATCAAAGCATAGGCTAAATGCAAGGTGGATAATGAAGTAGAACATCCTGTTTTCAAATCATAAGCAGGCGCATTTAAACCCAACTCACCCAATACTGCTGCTGCCTGAGAACCAGTAAATCGTTTATTTGTAGTAGAACCTAACAGAAATGAGGCTATGTGTTCGGGTTTATGAGTCTCAATTAATTTTTTTACTGCGCCCGCTGCCAATGATTCAGCGGTTAGATTTCGTGACGCATCAAGAGATTCCCAGGGTTTATGACACCAGTAGCGGGAATAAAAACCAAACTCTTCACCTATTTTTTCAGCGAATTTTTCGAGAAAAGCGGGAGATTGTTTTGCTGTCCTCGGAAAGTTCCTCAGAATTTCCAAATTGGTAATTGGGGCAGATTCAGGTAAGATTCTTGAGGCAGCGGAAATATTAAATCGAATATTAGGTTTTAAAATATCCATGACTTGTGTTCACCTCTGAACGTATTGGGGTGATGTGTTGTTATTGAAACTACACTTTTTTGTAGGAGCAGATCAAGTTTATTTTTTTCACTGAATTCAAAATTAGTATGTCATAATTAAATTAAGATTAGTCTATATTTTACTGATTGATAAATATTTAATCAGTTTTGGGGGGTAGATGTCTTTACAGTCTTCTGAGAAAGCTTCCATGAAATGGATAGAAAGTTTGATTGATGCCCATAGTTTTCTCCCACTGGGGTCAGAATATACTCCTGAGCATCAGCCCCATTTGAAAGTAGGTGCTGAAGTGATTACCGGATTGGCAAAGGTAAATCATCGGCCAGTTGCTGTATACGCGCACAACACTGGAGAGAATCGAGGTTATGTGACTCGTGAGGGCGCGATAAAAATTGTTCGATTGATGGACAAGGCAAGAGACTTAAAGATTCCTGTAATTGCTTTTCTGGCCTCTCCAGGTATTTCTCTGGATTTATTAAGTGGCGACGAATACACCCAAATCATCAGTAGAAACATTTCATTATCCGGTTTGGTTCCTCAGCTTGCCGTCATCTCTGCGCCTACTCTTGGAGCTCCTGCTTATTCTGCTGTATTAATGGATTTGTTGTTTTTTAATAAACATCGCAGTTATCTGATGGTCACCAGTCCTATGGTAGTCCAACAGGCTATAGGTGAAAAAGTATCGATGAGTGAATTAGGCGGTACTGGAATGCATGCTACAACTACAGGGATAGCTGATTTTGTGGATGACAGCACGGCTGCTCAAATCAACCATGTGAAATTGCTGCTGAATTTTTTACCCTCAAATGCCAATGAACTCCCACCACTGCATGCAGCACATGAACCGGTGCATCCCATGCCGGTGATCCCAGCCAATCCGCGTTTGCCGTTTAATATTCTGGAGTTGATTCACGCGATTGTTGATAATTCTGAAGTCATTCAATACAAACGTTCTTATGGCCAGGCAATGATTTGTGCTTTTGTTCATATTAATGGCTATGCCGTTGGTTTGGTTGCCAATCAAAGCATACGTTTTAGTGGAGCGATTGATTCTGACGCAGCGCAAAAAACGTCTAAATTTATTCGAATCTGCGACGCCTATTCAATTCCTATACTGACCCTAATCGATGTACCGGGCTTCATGCCGGGTAAAAGGGAAGAGCATAAGGGGTTGCTCCAACATGGTGCTAGACTGTGCGTGGCCATGCAGACCAGAGTGCCAAGGGTTAGTGTTGTTGTTCGTAAATGCTATGGTGCCGCAGCGTTTTTGATGATGCAAACCAAATCTCAGAATGGAGATTTGGTTCTTGCCCTGGAAACCGCAAGTTTAGGGGTAATGGGTAAAGAAACCACAAAAAAAGTGCACACTACGGATGGTCAGGTTCAGGATCACAAAATGGATTCAACATCAGAACATGCATCATTAATCGATGAATCACTCGCCGAAGCCTACTCTTTGGGAATCATTGATGAAATCATTAAACCCATGCAGATACGTGCGCGATTGGCACAGCATCTCGAGTTTTTATATAGAAAAATGCACCAAATGCCTGATGCGCGACATTCAATTGTATAAGGAACAATCATGTCTTCCCTTGATGATTTGATTCAATTATTAGAGTCCTTTGAAGCCTATCTGGGTAATCCTGAAGAACCCAAAACTCCCGTAAATTTTAAACAGATATTAATTCATGATGAGCAGGAAGCGCTTGACTGGAAGCATTTAAATTACATTAGGGACTGGGGATTTATGAATTACATTATCCCCCAGAATAGTGGCGGAGCATTGAATGCTCTGGATGAGGTTTATTTGCTGAGTAAATTAATTGCCAGAAGAGATATTACTGTCGCTATTGCTCTGGGATTATCTTTTTTTGGTGCTTTGCCTTTTTGGATTTCCGGTACAGTAGAACAGAAAAAATTATTGGCGGGGCTCATTAAAAAGGGGAGCATTGCTGCTCTGGCTTTAACTGAAGAAACTCATGGATCAGATTTGACCTCAAATGAAGTTATTGCTCAACCTGTTGAAGACGGTTGGGAACTTTCAGGACAAAAATGGTGCATTAATTTTGCTACTGAGGGGGATCTGGTTTCAGTTCTTTGTCGAACTCATGAAAAGGGAGGGCTTCTAGGTTTTGGTCTGTTTTTTATTGATAAATCACTAATTAACACAGGTTTTACACCAATACCGAAACTCCCTACGCATGGTGTCAGAGGCTTGGATATCAGTGGTTTTGTTCTGGATAAGCTCCGATTGCCTAAAGACGCATTAATAGGTACAGCACAACGTGGTTTGGAACTGACCTATAAAACGTTTCAAATTTCGCGAACTTTATGTGCTGGTTTATCGGTAGGTGGAGCCGATACCGCATTGCGACTGGCTCTTTCTTTTAGTTTGGACAGACAACTATACGGTAAGCCCGCTTATGAAATCCCTGCGGTGAAACAGCGATTAGGGGAATTGTTTACCCAATTGTTAATCGCGGATTGTACTTCTCTTTGTGTACTAAGAGCATGCACTGTGTTTCCTGAAAAGTTGAGTTTTTGGTCAGCGATTATCAAGTTTTTAATACCTCGGCTTTGTGAGGATCTCGTGGAGCAATGCGGGATTATTTTGGGAGCCAGAGGTTTTTTAAGGACAACACCGTGGGCTGTATTTCAGAAAATCAGGCGTGATATTCAGGTTGTGGGCTTATTTGATGGAAGTACTCAAGTCAATTTATCCCTAATTGCCGGTAATTTATTACCTCAGGTCCGCATGCGCGGTACTAATGCGCTGGTTGATTCGGAACAACTGAAGCGAATGTTTCATCTGGAATCCCCCTGTCCTCCATTTGAAGGGGACAATCTGAGTCTTTTTACCCATGAAGAAGATGATGTGTTTGCTGGATTAATGCAACTGGATTGTGAGCCCATCAATCATCTTATTGCTGCTGTTCGCGATGAAATTAAGACACTGGATCAACAGATTAGCCAACTTAGAGAACAAAAGGTATTTGACGCACGAAGCCTGCCTGCTTTTCGTTTGGCCGAGCATTATTGCTGGATATATGCTGCCTGTTGTTGCCTGCAGTTTTGGTATCACAATCACCATTCCCTGAGTCATGAATTAAAAGATATTAACTGGCTCAATTTAGCACTACAATTCATCCTGAATAAGCTGGACTCATCTCGCCTGATAGAAAGTGATTTACAAGAAAAGATGGCTGATCATTTATGTGCTTATTATCAGCAAAAAAAATTATTTGCTGTAATTTCAACGAAGATAGCGGAGTAGTGTGGATGAATTGGAAAAAGATGTTAATTGCTGCAATGACTAAAAATAAGTACAAAGCTTTTCTTAAAGATACCCAGTTCCCTAAGCAGGCACGAGACCGATTATGGACAAAGGAAATTATCCCTTTATTGCGCCAATCGACTTATTGGCCTCCTGTTCTTGAACAAAAAAAATCATTGGATCTTGATGAGTTTGCAATAACGAATTATGAGGATTATGAGGAAGCTTTATTAGCCGCTCAGAACATGCATATTCAGCCTTTCAATGGTGAGGAATTAATTTTTTGGTCTGAGACTTCAGGCACAGCGGGTGCCAGGAAATTCTTTCCGATTACCGCTTCATTTCAAAAGCAGTTTCAACGAACCATGCCACCTTACATCTACACCCTGACGCAGCGATTCAAGAATTTGTTCAAGGAAAAATTAGTGTATCTGGTTGCGGTAAATACGAATAAAACAACTCCTGCAGGTACTCCTTCGGGTTGGATTAGTAATTTTAACTACCGTCATCTTCCTTCGTTTATAAAGCGATTTTATGCGATGCCGGACGAAGTTTTTGCTAATGATGAAGTGTATGAACAATGGGCTCCCTTGTATGCTCTGGCTTGTGATTTAAGTGCCATGTTTGCGGTATCTCCCATGGTTATTGATACCTTTTACGATCGATGCGTTGAACGCTTTCATCATTATCTTCCCTATTTGATGGGCGAGAAAGCAGTTCCTGCTGGATTGCCACCCGTTCAAATAACAAAAGCCCGTCAGGAATATTTAAAAAACCTGGCGGCCAATAAATCTCCTCTGGGTTTTAATGAGTTATGGCCATCTTTGGAACTTGCGGGGTGCTGGACTTCAGGACTTTGTGAATTTCCCGCTCAGCAATTACAAAAACGGATGGGTGATAAAATAAGTCTGGTTGATGGAACTTATTCCGCTACAGAAGGTTGGCTGACCGTGCCACTGGAAGAGGGGGTGTTAGGCGGAATAGTGCATCCGGGTGCTCATATTGTTGAGTTTATTGAAGAAGGTAAGGAGCTGGATAAAAGTAATCTGTTGCAGAGCTGGGAGTTGGAAGTTGGCGCGAATTATGAGGTGTTTTTGACTACAGCGATGGGATTTGTGCGTTATCGGCTAAAAGACGTTGTACGCTGTACGGGTTATTTGAATAAGGCGCCCAGATTGGAGTTTTGTTATAAAACCCAGTTACTGAAATTGGAAAGTTGCGCAATAACGGGTCAGGAGTTGCAGTCCATGGTGCAGGCAGCTGATTTTAAAATGGCGCCACACTGGTTTTTTGCGCGAAACAGTATTGGGAACCGAATTGTTCTGGTAACGGATAATACGGTGGAACTATCCGAATCTATCCTGGCAGATTTACATCATAACTTAATGCAAATCAGTCCAACCTATGCTCATAGCATGGATACTGGCGAAGTTGTTCCTATGACCTTGCTTCAATTACCAAAAGAAGAATTGTTGGCTGGTGTTCATGCTCAGACAAAACCAAAATTAATTTCACAACAGGTTATTGCGGAACGATGATGAGTTGGTCGTTTGATACTGGGGCGCGGTAACTCGGTGAATATTTGTTAGAAATGATACCGGCGCAGAAGAAACCGAGCCGCGACCGTCAGGAAGCGGAAACCTGGGAAGATTGACGCACAATACGAGTAAGGAACTGAAATAAGCTGGCTGTATTTGAAATTAACTACTGGTTATTCAACGCGCTCATTATACTGTTCCGCTTCCTGACAGCCTCGGATCGGTTTCTTCTTATAAAGTATGAGGGTATTGGTGTGTATTTCCTCCTGGTAGTAAAACGTATTCAGGAGGAAATGGTGAATTTATGGCCGTAAGTAGCTGAAGTTTTTTTCTGAAGTATGATTTTCGAGAAAGGGTTGAAGTATGAAGGCGGACAGCAGAGGCATGTCTTTTTTCATGATGTATTGGGCACTATAGTTTATAGTGTATTTAGTGAGTCTGTTCGATTCTTCGATATTTAATAAGCCGTGATCGCCATCAATCTCATCGGGGTTACTTTTAATCCGATCGGTGAACCTTTGGATGTAAGCACTAGCGATTGGCTGCCCTTGTTGACGCTCTTTCTGGTAATACAACAAGATGACCTGAAAATGAGCTTTGAGTTTCATCAAATCCCCATATAAAGTGGGATATGGACTATCGTTCATCAGAGCGAATAACAAGCGGTTGGCAGTTGCTGTCAAGGTTTCGAGAAACTGTTTATTATTCAGTGGTTGATTCGAACTTTGAGCCAGATCAATCAGCTGACTGTTGTTCAAGTCTACCAAGTGCATAAAATTATAGATATATTGTGGTATGTCCCTTTCAGCGTTTATCTGTTTTAGAATGTTATGGGCTTCAATGCTTGATAACGGTATGTGAATCTCGTGTTCATAAGGTGATTCAATTGGTAGTTGATTAACTGAATTGGTTTTAGAAATTACAGTAGATTTTTTTTTAGTTTTGAAGAATGTTCCCATAATTTAGCCATCCCTATGCTCGTTTCATTGAGCTACTCGTGCCATTTCAAATGAATCCTTAAATCGGGCATCTCAATAAGCTATCTTCATTCCCTGCTTCTTTTTTTATCCTATGTGAATTAGAAACAATACTCCAGATATTCAAGTGAAAATAATCCTATGTATTCAACAATGAGTCAATTTGGTTTGTAATTTTATGCAATGTTTATTTTTTGTAATATACTTTAATTCGATAGCTAATTAAAATAAGGTTTATATCATGGACATGAAAAAATATATTTTATCGCTTTCGTTGGTTACTTTAATGGGTTCCCATGCCTTTGCTACAACACAGGAAGGTGAAGATGCTTATAATCAGAAACGTTATGAAAAAGCATTTATTTTGCTCAGTCCTGAGGCGGAAAAAGGGGATGCCAAGGCTCAATATTTGTTAGGTAAAATGTATTACAATGCTCAGGGTGTAGCCTATAATGCGGACAAAACAGAGCAATTATTGCTAGCCTCAGCAAACCAGGGTAATGTCGACGCCCAGGTACTTCTCGCAGGATTTTACTGGTACCTTAATACTCCCGAAGGATTTAAAAAAGCTCTGACCTGGTATCAAAAAGCCGCAGATCAGAATAATCCGGACGGACAATATGGTCTGGGCTATATGTATGATACCGGCTCAGGAGTCCCTCAAAGTGCTGAAACAGCGATGATCTGGTATAAAAAAGCAGCTGAATTGGGAAATTCAAACGCCGCTTTAGCTATTGGTTATGATTACGATACCGGAACGGGTGTAAAAAAAGATAAAGCTGAAGCCATAGTATGGTATTCCAAGGCAGCAGATATGGGAAATGCCAGCGCTCAGTATAATCTTGGTTTAATGTATGAGCAGGGTGATGGTGTTCCTGTAGATTATAATAAAGCGTCTCAATATTTTGAAAAAGCAGCAGAACAAAATCACGCCAAATCTCAGTTGGAACTGGGTTATTTATACGATGCAGGAAAACTGGGCAGGACTGATTTGCAAAAGGCTGCTTATTGGTATCAAAAAAGTGCCGATTTAGGTAATGCTAATGCACAATATAATCTGGGTGATATGTACTTCTATGGTGATGGAGTAGGTAAAAATCTGGAGCAATCTGTGTTGTGGATGCGCAAGGCTGCAGAACAAGGATACGGTAAAGCTCAAAATCAATTGGGTATCTATTATCGTGATGGTATTGGGGTAACAGCAGATCCCGTAATGGCCTATGCATGGTTCAGCGCGGCTGTAAATCATGGCTACGATAAAGCATCCGCAAATCTGAGTGATCTTGAGAAATCATTAAGTGCTGACGATCTGGTTAAGGCCAAGATGTTAGGTCAGCAATACAGTGATAATTATAAATCTCAAACAGAATAACACAATTCCCGGGTGAGTGATTGCCTTCACCCGGGTCACTTTCAGATTCCTTTTTTTAATTGTATTATGGATGTCTATAACGGCTTTAATTAAAGCTGGCTAGCTCTCAGGTCAAGATATATTGCTGTTATCCGGAGTGAAAAGAAGGATCACCTGAAACTAGCACAGTGCCGATACAGGGAGATCCTTCACTACGTTCAGGATGACGTGATACCCAAAGAACACGTCATCCCGTGTGAAACGAGGGATCTTCTGAAACAGGCACAGTGCCGACATTGGGAGATCCTTCACTACGTTTAGGATGACGTGATACCCAAAGGACACGTCATCCCGAGAGAATCGAGGGATCTCCTGAAGCTGGCACAGTGCCGATATTGGGAGATCCTTCACTACGTTCAGGATGACGTGATACCCAAAGAACACGTCATCTTGAGAAAATCGAAGGATCTTCTGAATCATTTGAAGGTGTTATATCAGATAGTGATCTGTTTATACTGTTCACGATTCAGTTGCTCAGTTTAAATTGCATCAATTTTAAAGGAACACGGTGTCATGACAGAGAAAGCCAAAAGTAAAAAATCCTCCCCCAAAAAAAATCAAATTACCGTTTCTTCTCTTCTTTTTATTGATTTAATTTCTCTGTTCTTAAGCTTGATGCCGGCCGTTTTTGCCATGAGTGTGACGGGTTTGTTTATTTATCATGGTTACTCAAAAACCTGGCTTGTATTGCCGTTAGCGCCATTTATTCTTTTTTTTACATTAATTGCGATTATCTTCTTAATCAGAATCAGTTTACCCAGATTAAAACCTGGGCGTTATAAACGGGAATTGAATCGAATGATGATAGCCTGGTTTTGTCATTTTGCCTTGTCCCGCGCTGCAAAAATCACCGGATTTATTTTTATCATTCAATCTTTTAATGTATTGAAATTTTTGTATTGGCGAGCTTTGGGAGCCAATGTTTCTTTTCAAATTATGAATTCCTTTGATATCGATTTGGTAGATACTCCTCTGATTACAATAGGAAAAAATGTCACTATCGGTAGCAACGTAACCATCAGCTGTCATTCCGATGTGGGCAGTCTTGTTTTTATGTCTCCTGTTGTCATTGAGGATGATGTATTTATTGGGATGGCAACCAAAATAGGCCCCGGTACTACAATCAAAAAAGGGGCATGGATAGGATATGGCAATACTCTGGTCAATGAAACCGTGGAAGAAAATGCCAAACTTGGAAGTATTCGAGCAGTTTCAGAATAGTTGTTCAGGATGAGCGTTTTTTTGCAATGCAACCAATGTATTTTTTTAGCACCTGATGCAATTGTGGTTGTGAGTTCCCTTTATAACAGGCCAGATAAACAGGCGTTCCTCCAGTTTTTGAATTCGTTGCGATAATGCGGATTGAGTAATATGCAACTGTTGTGCTGCCTTGGAAAAATTAAGTGTTCTGGCAGTCACTGCAAAAGCTTCTAATTGCTGCGATGAGAGTTTCATAAATAAAATTAATGGATCAATAAGAATAATTAATTTTACTTATAATAAGGTAACAAATACAGTGCTTCCATCAAATAAGAGGATGGAACAGAATGAACAAGTATATAGTTGGCTTATTGTTAGTTTCTTCGCTGGCTCATGCTCAGTGTAGGGTTTATAAGAATGAACAGCCTTTAGAACCCCGCATGCATGATCCCTTGTTTTTATTGTTATCAAAAGCGTCATCCTGTCCTGTGGATATTCATGAGCTTAAAAAAATAGTTAAAGAACAGGGAATGAAAGAGCAGATCAGCATGGTAGCTAATCGAGGGCGAAACAACCCTAACCAAGGGAGTTTCAGTTTTTTTGAATCCGTTTATGGCAGAGTACCTACAGGCGATTTGATTGCTCGAGGCGACTTATTTTTGGGGTATTTTACCGATTTACACGATTCTGAAATTATATTGGATCAACAGCCTGAACCACGTAAATTATTGATAGAGGCTATCGCCTGGGATAAACAAAAAGCCTTATATAATTTTTATGAGCTCAGAGGGATAGACCATGGCGCTGTTCGATGGTTTTATCGAGGCGACTCAGAGGATGCCTATAAAGACAACACGTGGTTGTACCGAGATAGTCCTAAGGATGAACCCCATTTTGGCAATCGCATGCGCTGCTCCGCCTGTCATAACTCAGGCGGTCCCATCCTGAAAGAATTGAGCAAACCGCATAATGACTGGTGGACGGAACATCGCCCGTTAATTCTGACTCCCAATACTCCCGATCATGCGGTTAAGGCTTTATTACAGGAAGTAAGTGATGCAGAGTTGTTCGCCGATGATGTAGAGGCTGGAATGGTGAAACTGGCAAGGAGCAAGCGCATGAGCGAGGTTCAAACCAAATTATCCTTACAGGAACAATTACGTCCGTTATTCTGTACTAATGAAATCAATCTTGAGTCGAGTACTACGCGTTTAGAACATCGTGTTGCTATTCCTTCTTCATTTTGGCTTAATCCCTTACTGGGACGAATCGATTTATCGGTTTCTTATCAGGATTATCAGCAAGTGCTTCGAGACTTTGATATGCAATTTCCTGAAACCTCATTAAGAGATGCCGATCATGCATGGCTCACACCGGTTAAAGGACAGTCGGACATCCGGATGATTCGTCAATTGATTCAGCACAACGTAATCAACACACATTTTGCTGAGTCAGTTTTGATGGTGGATTTTATGCACCCAGTGTTTTCATCGCAACGTTGTGATTTATTAAAGCTTCTACCTAATCACGTTACGGGAGATTGGATGCTCCAGTTTTTAACCAATCTAAGGAAGAACAGCGCACAGTTTAAAGGAGCTGCAGTGTTGGCCGATTATTTGGATAATGAGACCTTTTCTCATCAGGTATTTATGGATTACATCAAACAATACAGCCAGGATCTGAATCAGTTAGTCGGTACGGTTGCTGGCTTAAGTGTCAGTTATCAATACCTGATAGAATTACGAACATTGGTATTTACCAGCGAACTGTCGCAAAATCCTCTGGGGCAGATTATGGAGCCGGGATTTAGAGTTATTTTTCCTGTGAGCAGAATGTTTAATGAGGGGTAAAGTTAATGTTAGCATCGCCAACTGAATTGTATTATTTCAATGAAGTCTGTCATACGCTTAATTTTTCCAGAGCCTCGGAACGATTAGGAATCAGTCAACCTTCATTAAGTCAGGCCATCAAACGTCTGGAGACTTTTATAGGAACGCCACTGTTCCTGAGAGTAAAAACCGGGGTCAAATTAACTAAAGCCGGTTGCCAATTACATAGTCATACCAAGGAGCTGTTAACGTTATGGGAACGGGTTAAATCTGAAAGCCTTGCCTCCTGCCAGGAAGTACAGGGCAGTATTACTCTGGGCTGCCATTCCACGGTGGCGCGTCATATTCTTCCCACTTTATTACCCGATTTTGTGGCGGATTATCCCCATCTGGAAATTGCCTTGATCCATGATCTATCAAGAAAAATAGTTGAGGGCGTCATTAACATGTCAATCGATGTAGGGATAGTAGTGAATCCCGTACAACATCCGGGAATTGTTTTAAAAAAATTATATCGGGATGAAGTGGGTTTTTGGCAAGCAAACGACTATCAGTGGTCATTTGAGCAAGGTGGAACAATTATTTGTGATCCTGAGTTAATGCAAACCCAACAAGTCCTGAGTACCCTTCGTGAACAGGGGCGAAGTAATTATCGATTATTGACCAGCAGTAATCTGGACGTAATCGCCAGTTTGGTTGCAAACGGGACTGGTATCGGGATTTTACCCTATAGTGTTGTTAAAACAGTACGATCAGCTTTAAAGGCTGTACCGGAAATGCCAAGTTATCAGGATGAAATATACCTGGCTTATCGTCCGGAGCAACGTGATATTATGGCTTTAAAAGAATTAATAAAAGCCATTAAAAATACCGTTAAGCTGCTTCATGCAGATGATCTGCAAACCAGCTCCTGAGCACTTCTTCACCCAGTATCTCATAAACGTAATTAAGAAATAACGTGAGAGACTCAACGAATTGGGATTCAGAATAGGCCAGGCTCTCTCTCATATTGGGTTCGTGGTGAAGAAAGCGACCGAAATAGTGGTGACAAAAGTCATGATAATCTCGGGTTATTAATATAAATTCATGCCACATATTATCTATGGCGCGCATTTCCTCATGCATTACCGGAATAAAATGCAGGTCAGGATTATCAGGGGAGCGCTCTGAATCCCAGGAATGTTTCTCACATAGCCATAAATAACGCAGCATCTCGGTAAACAGGTGCTCGGCTCGCGCAGCTTCTTTGGGAAAATTAGCTGCAAAGCGTTTAATTACTGCTGGATTCTTGTATTCCAGTACGTCTTTTAATTGCGGTAGTTGATTCATCATGGAGTACCTGTATTGTCTTTTAGGGAAACAATCAGGACTTACGAACAACTCCCAATCTCTTCGTTAAAAGGAATTGTTAATTCGTTCTGGAGACGTCATCTCGAACGAAGTGAGCGATCTCCTGAAACGGGTATTGAGCCTGCTTTTTGAGATCCTTCACTGCGTTCAGGATGACGAAATTTCAGAGGGAATTGAGACGTTACACCAATTCTATTTGCCTCGACCTTTGGTGGTTCGTAAGTCCTGATCTTGAGAATTAAAACTAAATGAATTAACCATGCATTCCACGGCAACATTTACAATGGATGATGCCTTTTGCTAATTTGGCTTTGATGATTGTATCGATTATTTGTTGTCTCATTTTGGGTTCCTTTTAGTTAAATGACGAACCCAGTATAGAAAGAACGAACCCATTCAACCATTAGGAATGGGTTATGATGATGATAACGTTTTGTTATATCTTTATTGTTGAATTATTCATCCTTACAGTCTGACAAGCTTTTAACGCAGGTTTCAGTACCATTGATATAACAACAATAATCATATCCTGTAGCACAACGAGTTCCATCCGAGCAACGAGCCCCATCATTTGCTGCAACTGGAACTGAATTAATCAATTGATTATTTTGCGATTGCTGTAAAGAACACCATTGGGCTGAATTGGCGCAGGCACTGGTAGAAACAAAGAATAAAACCAAAAGAGTACTCAATAATTTAGGCTTCATAGTATCTCCATATAATTAAGAACTACCTTATGAGTTTTGGACTTAAGCCATCTTAATCATTAAAACAGTGTCGTTTTCACAAACGAGTCTTGTCAAGTACATTATAGTATTGATTCAGCTGAATATCCGGGAGAGCATTTTGTTGTTATTCTCTAAATGATTAAGAATGACCTGCTCCAAATACTGTTGACATAGGAACAAAAGGAGTATGGCCACCACCTAGTGTAAAATCCACAGGCATATAAGGAATATTAAAGAGGAACAAGGCGATAATAAATAATATCGCAGTACCTATGTTGCCAATATAAATCCACTTTTTTTCCTTTTCAACGCTAAACCATGCTGTGATGGCGTAATTGATGCTGAATAATAACCCGACTAGTAAATAGATAAGGAGATTACTATCTAATGAGTATTCTTTTAAAACTTTGTAGGTCAATATCAGGAACAGTATAAATAAAACGACTCTATAAACACGCAAAAAGAATTTAATCCAGGCCGGGTATTTAATCTCATTTGTTCCATCCTGGTAGCATGCATTAAAAAAGATAATACCCAAGGAGGATAAGGGTAATAAAACAATGATCGAACTGATAAATACTTTTTCGCCATAGAAATTATGGATGTTGTACATCACAAAATAGATGATGCTGTGCAGGGCTAAAAATGGGAATAGATAATACATGATGCGTAAGAGCAAAAAACGTAAATTGTAAATGAGTTTGATTTGTTCCTGTCCGATACTTAATCCAATAAAAAAAACAGTAGTGTTGCTGATCAAATTGAAATGGTGGTTATTAAAATATAAGTTCCATAAAAAATCGCTGCCAACAGTTTTAAACAGCACGGCGCCAAGCATCATGATCATATTGGTCAGTGAGCAAAAAATACTTGCAACAAATATTAATGGAAGAGTATTCCACACCGCGGCAAATAAACTGCTGTATTGGATTCGCCAGGTATTGTCATGTTGGTAAGCATAGTGAAATGAATGGGTGACATAGACAAAAAATGGAAATCCAAGAAGAAAGGTGAATAAATGCAGGTAATGATTATTGGATAAATCTATTTTAAGAGGAATAAGTGGAAGAGATAAAAACAATGCAACGAATAAACTGGTTACTGCGAGACGTATCTGATTTTTTTCGTTATAGGCAAATGCGTATAATAGACAAAACAGGGTTGTTAAACTGTAATAAAAGACTGTGGTGCTTGTATTGCGAATTAATAAATCGATAGTAATCCCAAGAAGTAAACCAATAGTTGTAAAAATATAGATCCCTTTTTTCGTTGTCATTTTTTCTCCTGAAAGGGGATAATCAATTATTGCATCTTAATCAATAAGGTTTTGCACAGGTTAAATGCATTACTTTATGATACTAATCATTGAGAAACTCACAAAGCAACCGTTGAAAATGATGAGTACCCTGTTCTTTTGTTGGTGAAAATCGTCCCGTATCATAATATCGTGATTTAATGCCTTGTTGGACTGATTCTACGACGGCCTCATCTTCAAGTTCCACTTGATCCAGCGCGCCTCCTGCGCCTTTACCCAGTTTTGATTTATCCAGAACATAGGTCAAAAATGAAACTTTTGTTAATTCAGGACCAATGGGTTGAACTACATTGACTGAGCAACCCCATGGATAGAAATTCAACATGGTATTAGGGAAAATCCAATAATAATAGGCCGCAACTCGTGTTCCATAATCTTGTGACTCTCTTGGCAAGTCGAAACACTCTTCCCCTTCACGAGCCAGCGCGAGTTGTAAATTACTGTATCGGTACAGCTCAGTGGTATAAGTAGTACAATCAATAACCTGCCTTAATCCAGGATGTACAAAGGGGATGTGTAAGGCTTCCAGATAATTTTCACAATATAAAGCCCAGTGCGCTTTAACCATATAATCGCGGGAACACGTTGTATCAAGACGCATTTGATCCATAGGAAGCCAGGACAGCCTTTCTTTAATATCCGCAAATACCTCATGGAAGGGTACTGTCGGAGCCAGGGATGCAAAAATAAAGGGTTCCAGTGTATTGAAAGGGACTGGGGTGAGGTGCTCCCGGGCTGACGGAAAATCGAGGGTTTGCTCAAACTCGGGCATATGGATGAATTCACCGCAGTAATTAAATCGGCGTCCATGATAGGGGCATTTAATTTTTTGCGAGGAACAGGGTTGATCAACCAGAATTTTTCCTCTATGCGTGCAAATATTGCTTAAGCAGCGAATAATTCCGTGTTCATCTTTGGTAAAAAGCACAGGTTCGTTTAGAAAATCAGGCAGTAGGGTATGAGGTACAAGGGTTCCCTTGCTATTCAACGTATCGGTGCCAAGACAGAATTGCCAGGTTTTGCTGAATATTTTCTCTTTGCTTAATTCAAACCAATCCTGTGAGGTATAAAATTGCGAGGTAATGGTTGATGCTTTTGCAATATCCGGATCAACAAACAGGGTTTTCATAGTGACATCCTTAGTATAATACCAATCCAAAATTAAGACAGGACTTACGAAAAATGCCCAATGTCTTCATTAAAAGGACTCTTTAATTCGTTCCAAAGACGTCATCCCGAATGTAATGAGGGAACTCCCGAAACCGGCACAGTGCCTGCATTTGGAGATCCTTCACTGCGTTCAGGATGACGCAATAATCTCCGGGCACGTCATCCCGAATGTAATGAGGGAACTCCTGAAACCGGCACAGTGCCTGCATTTGGAGATCCTTCACTGCGTTCAGGATGACGTAATTTTCAGGATCATTGAGAAGTAACCCAAATTCCTTTTCCTAGCCCCTGGGAGTTTTCGTAAGTCTCCTTAGGGTCTAAACGCTAGAGTAACTCACCACGTACTGTCAATAATTTAATGATTAAGTGGAGGATTAAAAAGTAATTTGCCATCATAATGGTTGATTAATTGCCCTAATGATGTAAAATTGTGCATTATTTGAAATAAAGGATCAGCTAATGCGCTATTCCAGAATTATATCGTTCATCAATGGGTTAATGATGTCGGGCAATGTAATTGCACTAACACTTCCCGCAATACCTTCATTCAGTCCTTACGTCGATCTGACTTTGAATACTCATTGGGATTCTCAATCTCAGGATATGGTGCCTATGGATTTGACCACGCCAGCACACACTGAAGGAATAGGCGCCTATCATTTGGCTTTTATAACGGACAGTGGACAGTGTCAACCCGCTTGGGGAAGCCAACAGGCATACAGTCTGGAAAAGCAATGGGGTAAGCAGGAGGCAGATTCATTGGCCAACGCCGGAGTGCGGCTGACCGTCTCATTTGGTGGAGCCAATGGCACTGATGTATCGCAAAACTGTGATAAAAATCAGTTGAACACTATTTTTCAGCAGGTGATAAAAATTTATCACGCAACCGGTTTGGACTTTGATATTGAAAATGGAAGTGCAGATGTTTCCAAATTAATTGATGCATTGCAGAACATACAACAACAATACCCCGAACTTAAATTAAGTTTTACACTTCCAGTGATGCCAGAAGGATTAACCGGTGATGGGAAAAACGTGATTTACCAAGCGAAAAAGGCAGGTCTTCGATTTAACGTGAATATTATGGCTATGGATTACGGTCCAGCCTATAGCGGTGACATGGGGCTTTACGCCATTCAGGCTGCAACCAATGTTCAGTTGTTTTTAAAAGACATTTATCCTGAAAGAAGGCCTGCTTCTTTATGGAACCTGATTGAAGTTACTCCCATGATAGGCGTAAATGATGTGAACAGCGAACAGTTTACCTTGAGCGATGCAGATCATTTAAAGCGCTTTGCTTATGAGAATCAATTAGGCGGCTTATCCATGTGGTCTTTTACCCGAGACAAGCCGTGTTCCGATCAATGGGCCAGTCCTGTATGCAGCGGAAATAATCTGCAAAACAGAGATTATGAATACATCGCTCATTTTAAGTAATTAAGGTTGTGAGCATCTTCGTAAATCCTGAGAGTGTTTTCTCACAATGAGAATCTGTTGATTACTAAGAATCTAAAATTAAGCTTAATATTCTCGAAATAATCAATTAATATCAATTGAGGTCAGGCAGGACTGAACAGGTAACTGCTCCATAGGTTCGAGATACATCATCTCGAATGAAGTCAGATATCTCCTGAAATTGCCACGGTGCCTGGATTGGGAGATCCTTCACTGCGTTCAGGATGACGTGATAATCTTCGAGCACGTCATCCCGAATGCAATGAGGGATCTCCTGAATGTGGTGCTGTGCCTGGATTTGGAGATCCTTCACTGCGTTCAGGATGACGTGATAATCTTCGAGCACGTCATCCCGAATGCAATGAGGGATCTCCTGAATGTGGTGCTGTGCCTGGATTTGGAGATCCTTCACTGCGTTCAGGATGACGTACTTGTCGGAGCTCTTGATAACACTACTTATTGAAAGCCAATTAACGGATTTAGGATGATGATGTTGACTAAAAGGGAACGTTTTGAACAATGGCGAGGGACAGAAGCGCGTAACGAACAAGGTATTATAGATACTGTCATCATAATAGAAGATTATTTTACCACTCTGGACAGTCTTGCTCCGATAAAAAATGATCTTGCCCATCATAAAACAGATCATTTTGTGAAATTGAACGTATACGGTGGACGTTCATTTGGTGCTGTGGCTTTTTGCCGATTCGTCATAGAAGAGTCCATGGATTTAATGCCTGATACAGCATCAGACGACAAACACATTTTAATGGACTTAAGAAACATCCTGGGCGAACTTTATGTTAACCCGCGAAATAATACCGTAAATAAGGCAAATCGTTTAATTGGACATATCCAAAAATTATTAGCACGAACGATAGAGGATGTTACTCAATTAAAACAAACCAGATCATTGTGTTTCTCTATTTATTATATTCTTAAACTTCTTAAAGCTGGAATTGATAATCTAAGTGATTGGAAAAAAATTGCGCTAAGCGCTTTTATCGATCTGGGAAAAATTATACAGGATACTACGGTACTTGCTGAACTTACAGAAGAAAAAATCGCGCAAATTGACTTAGCACTGGAACAATTAAAGATTGAAGAAGCTAAAAAATTCGATTCAGATAAAACACTGCAAGATTATTTTAATGAACGATTCGCAGCAGTTTTTATGGCAGAAGAACGAGAAGATAGAAAATTTCTGAATCTGCGCTCGTCTCTGGATGAACTGAGCGATGGGATCAATTCCCTAATTGCGGCACGAAACACCCAACATGAAATTACTGTGAATATTCCCAAAATCCAATCATTATTAAGCACACTGTTGGAGAATGATCAGAGAGTGATCGGCAGGCAGTATTTTTTGGAATTAGTGAAGAACTCACAGGACTCATTTAATGTTTTGATGGAACATACCAAGGGAATTAAAAAAAATCAGTTAATTGAAAAAATGAATCAACTTAAAGATCCTGGAATCCTGCAAAATCTATCTTCCAAACTCTTGTATGGTATGAGCTGGGCAACCAGTTTTCTTACTATTGGTTACCGATTAGTGACCTCCAATTCACTGCAGGATTCCATAGCAAAAAAAATACCATCAACCCTTGATGCTCAATGTAAAGCGGAACTTAAAGTACTGGCAACGGACTATTTAGCTGAATTGAGGCGACAATCCGTAGATGTTCAAAATCAAATTACGGCTCTTGAAGAACACTTGTCCAGAGGCGATGCGGTTTTAAAAAAAATGATAAATCATGCCTCTAATGAAAGATTATCCGATGTTCTGACTGCAAATCACGCTGTAGGTAATGCATTTAGTGAATACAGAAGAATTTCATTTTCATTAGTCCAGAAAAATCATTTTTTGACATCACTTAAAGAAACGCACAGCCAGATATGTGATTTTATTCAGCAACATGATGGATGGTTGGTGAAATTATCCAATTTTTTTGCTCAATTTTTTACATTTTTTAAATCAGAAACAGCACTATTGATCGATCGTGCCCGCGCTCTGAAGCACAATTTAGTGAGTTTTGAAACGGAATATAGAAAAGAAGTTAACAATGGTGTGATAGCAATTCAAAATAATCCTGATTTACCCAAAGAGATTAAAGATAAGTTTGTTAAGCAGTTCGGTATCGTCAAATCCCTGGAATCGGACAGGGTTATTCGTCCTGCGATCAGTAAGGAAGAGCTCGATACACTTATCAATAACACGTCACTTTTCTTTAATCAGGGCAGGAAGCATCGTCTACTGAGTCCGCAAATAAGAAATGAATCTACTGCAACTGATGGAGCTGTATTTTCTTTTTAATTCAACAGGTTACCTGATATAAGTGTAACTTCTCGATAAGTGTTGGAGTTTCGTCATCCTGAACGATGTGAAGGATCTCCCAATGCAAGCACAGCACCCTATTCAGGAGATCCCTCGTTACACTCGGGATGACGGATGAATTTCGTCATCCTGAACGAAGTGAAGGATCTCCAAATTCAGGAACAATACCACGTTCAGGAGATCCCTCGTTCCACTCGGGATGACGGATAAATTTCGTCATCCTGAACGCAGTGAAGGATCTCCAAATTCAGGAACAAGATCCCTCATTGCATTCGGGATGACGTGCTCCGGATAAATTTCGTCATCCTGAACGCAGTGAAGGATCTCCAAATTCAGGAACAATACCACGTTCAGGAGATCCCTCGTTCCACTCGGGATGACGGATAAATTTCGTCATCCTGAACGCAGTGAAGGATCTCCAAATTCAGGAACAATACCACGTTCAGGAGATCCCTCGTTACACTCGGGATGACGGATGAATTTCGTCATCCTGAACGAAGTAAAGGCTCTCCCAATGCAAGCACAGCACCCCATTCATGAGATCCCTCGTTACACTCGGGATGACGGATGAATTTCGTCATCCTGAACGAAGTAAAGGCTCTCCCAATGCAAGTACAGCGCCCCATTCATGAGATCCCTCGTTACACTCGGGATGATGGATGAATTTCGTCATCCTGAACGCAGTGAAGGATCTCCAAATTCAGGCACAATACCACGTTCAGGAGATACCTCATTTTATTCGGGATGACGATACCAGAGGATATTGAGAAGTTACATAGGATTTAAATTCGGGTGAGATTTATATGAATTAGGTCTGATGATTCAGTATCATCAGACCTAATGGGTACAATGCAGCGGAGATTAATTACTGAAATTGAATTTAGTGTGATAAGGATACTCTTGATCAGGGTATGAATTATCTTTTTTGGAAGAACCAAACAGAGAGTTAACCGCACCACCAATTAAATCAATTAAATTAACTAAAGGACTTAAAATAGCTGCAACTAAAAATAAGGGAGAGGCAAGTAATGATTTACCACATTCTTTTAAATTATCAATAGCTTCAGAAAAACTTAATTCAAGAATGTTTGAAAAAGTAAGCAATAATTTGCTGCCTGCTTCTAACAGGAGTGCAAGACTGGCTGATGTTAACAAAACAGGTGCTGTACCTACAGATGCTGTTCGAAAAGCAAAATCACTCGCAGATTTATATTTCGCAAAAAAAACCGGTCTATCATCACTGTCGATAAGTGGATATAAGGTGGCTCCAACAAATTTTTCTTTAACACTTCTACGGTCTCTCAAAAGATGCTCCAAAATAAATAAATGAAGCCGAATTATAACACAAATTGATAAAATTTAAACACATTGAGTGTGGTTTTTTATTAATTCCAAATGAAATAATTTTATCGACGTTCCGCAGAATTTTTTTTGGGAATGTGAGCAAAAGACAGAACGAAGTAAGCGAGCTGGAAATGAATCTTCTGCGGCAGATGGTGACAATGCTGATTCAATTAGCAAATAGACTGAATTGGGAACTGATTCGTTACGTGTTATTTGATAATTCGCTGCAAATATAGTAGGGTTTATTAGGTTCTGTGCACTTCTCTACTATCTCGGCCACAATGGCCTTATTTTTTGTGCCCCGATGCTCACATACTGATGTATGCTTCGCTTCGGCCCTCAAAAATAAGTTCATTTTGAGGCAAGCTAGCGATAAGTGCACAGAATCTAGCAATCGCATTAAAACTTCGGCGCATCCTTACAGCTTGAAAGTAGCCAGCGAACTTATAGATGTCCCGGGCTAACCTCGTGAGATCCTTAGTTTAATTGCCGACAAACCCTGGTTAACAAGAACTGCACTAAAAGGAGTTTAGTCCATCGTGAATATTTTAATAGCTGGAGCTTCAGGTTTAATTGGTCAGGAGTTGATTCATGGTTTATCTCAGGAGCATCATTTTACCGTACTTGGCAGACATAAAGATTTATTACGTCAGGTTTTTTCAGGACAATTTGTGTCGGTTTCCTGGGATGAATTGGATACATTAGATGCCAGTGAATTTGACGCAGTGATTAATTTGTGTGGATTAAATATTTCGGCTGCGCGTTGGACACCTAAAATAAAAGAAGAAATCATAACTTCACGCGTAGAGACTACTGAACGTTTGGCGCGTTGGATTATAAAACAAAAGGCCAATCCTCACTTTTACTGTGCCAACGCAGTCGGAATCTATGGCATGCAGGAACATGGTGAATCTGCTGTTTTAAGTGAGGATACGGTTATTGATTTTTCCCGTCCTAAAGATTTCTTAAGCGAGGTAGGGATACGTTGGCAACAGGCATTACAAGAAGCAGAAACAGCAGGACTTGCTGTGACGTCAACTCGATTTGGTGTGGTTTTAAAGAAAGGCAAAGGAATGTTGGGGAAATTATATCCCAGTTTTATCAGTGGATTTGGAAGTGTTATAGGAAACGGAAAGCAATATATATCCTGGGTGGACAGTAAGGATGTCGTCAATGCTTATCGATTTTTGCTCGAACGGCCTGATATTACAGGAGCTGTGAATCTTACTTCTCCTAATCCATGCATGCAAAAGGATTTTGCCAAAGCCTATGCTAAATCCCTGCATCGCCCGTTATTGTTAATGACACCGGCTTTTGTTATTCATCTTTTATTCGGTGAAATGGGTGATTGTTTAATCAATCATGGTCAACGAGTAATTCCCAAACGATTACTGGATGAGGGATTTACATTCCAATTCCCTACAATTGATAAGGCATTGGAGTATGAAGTAACAGCCACGGATAAAGTGTGATTTGGATGGTGATTCAGGAGCTGTTGACTATAGCTTGATAACTCTTGGGTGGTGCGACTTGTCCCTGAACGCTTCTCACTTTTGTACGTCATCCTCGCGAAAGCGGGGATCCATGCAACAAGGTGGCATGGTGCTAATTTTTAGGATGGATTCTCGCTTTTGGGAGGATGACAACCTAATTAAAAGTGAGATATTCATAGGAAAAAGCTCTGGCAGGTAAGCGTTTTCAGGTACTCGTCAAACTGAATAGGCAACACCATCCAGACTGGTTCATTAATTTATTGCGGGACAGGACATGAAGATATTTAAAAATGGACGATTGGCGCCACCAGCGAATATGTATTTACATTTAATCCGTAATTGGTTTATTGGTATCTTTCTTATTGTCGCCGCATTATCTGTAGGCATGCTGGGCTATCATGTGTTTGAAGGAATGCCATGGGTCGATTCTTATTTAAATGCGTCAATGATTCTTTCCGGAATGGGGCCTGCCGCTACTTTAACGACCTCAGCAGGTAAAATATTCGCCGGAACTTATGCATTATTCAGTGGGCTTGCTTTTATTGCCATTGTTGTAGTCATGTTGTCGCCAGTAATACATCGGTTTTTTCGTAAAATTCACATGGAAAGTGGCGCTACAAAGGATCAATAACTGATTGACTTCAGGTGATTAGCACGAGTTTTTTGATGCAGTGATCAGGTGAAATCCGCAAAACGAGATGCGTTTTGCGGGATGACTCAATAGACTATTAATGAGCTCTTTTGAAGAAGTATTTTAGTCTCATTGGGGTAATTTGTTGATTATCATTGATTGCAGCTGCGAATACATCCTGACGACCTGTATCGTAATCGCAAATAACCGCGCCGCCATGTTGCTCAGGAACTCCAGGAGCACTCATAGTACTTAAAATTTCATTAGCGCCTTCAATAGCAACTTCAGTAGAGTCTGCTTCTACTGGAGCGATAAGAAATCCCCAGGTAGATTCAGTATTGTAGTTGCTGATATTATAGCTGATATAAATATTAGGCCCAATTTCTTCAGCCATAGATATGCCTTCCGCTTTAATATCATTTATGTTGGGGCATATGCTTTCTTGTCCAGCAAAAGCAGATCCAGCGAGAAGTAATGCGCCAGCAAAAGCAGCTAATTTCGATTTCAACATCATGTTCTGTACTCCTGACTTGTTTATTAAAAAAATCAGCAAAAGAGTACCACTTGCTTATAAGATTTACAACAGAGTATTTTTTTGGAATCGAGGGTTAAAAATAAATCATGGACTTTTGTTTTTAGCGCAGTGAATTATCTAATAGTATTTTAAATCAATTACTTATAGGATTTTCTGGTAACTTCTCAATAAGTCCGGGAAACGTCATCCCGAACACTGTGAGGGCTCTCCTGAAAGTGGCACTGTGCCTGGATTTGGAGATCCCTCGTTACACTCGGGATGACGAATTTCCCGGACTTATTGAGAAGCTACATTTTCAGGGCTGTTGAACGTTACCTCTTCTGACACTGCTCTGTATACTTATTTTTGCCTAATAGCTCATCCTTGAAGAGCTGGCCTGTGAGTTCTGCTGAATTAAATGAGTCCCGATAAGCTGAGCTAATATATTTATTTGTCGTTCATACATGGCACGATCGTAACCTCCTTCCAAACCCCAATATATGCCTGTAATATGTTCTTTGTTTTCATTATATAACTCGAATATTTGTTCATAAAAAAAAGTTAAATCCCCATCATTAAATCGGGTTTTACTTGCCTCTGATTGTGACATCATCCGATCATTGACCCATTTTCCGCAGGGAGCGGTTTCGTCTTCGTGTGAATCCCAGCCTGTTGGTAATAAAAGGGCGACTTTATGGTGATGCGTTTTTGCCTGTGCAATCTGCTCTTTAAGCTTGGTGAGAGCAAATTGAAGCGCCGGATGAAGATCAATTTTTTTACGGGACGTCAAACTTAAATCGACAGCATAATATTCCAGATTATTGTGGTTCCAACATTTAATTTTTTCGCCAACCTCAGTACCCATTGAATTGAATTCCTGATTAATATAAGAATGATCCTGGCCTGGATACACTCTTGAGTCAAAGATATCAATGTGGCATATATTCATGTGGGATGCTGTCTGGCACAGAATCTGACATAAGCCATTATCCCTGTTCACATCAGTTCCAATTATAACGTAGTGCACCGGTTCCTCGTGTACAGTCTCCCAAAACTTCATGAGAACAGCGGTCTTGTTGATAAGACAAAAACCACTGCCTTCATTACTAAATGCATGATGAGTGGGTAAACCAAAGGAAAAAATTATTTTTGAAGGATTTAATAACGTAGTCGCGAGATCGGTGATCAGCACTCTAAAAGTTTCTGGAGTGATCACGATGTCTGAATTTATTTCTTTAACCCCTCTTTTCGATGCCTGAATGGAATAATCTATTAATTGCTTCAAGTAATCTCTAGGGTGGATTGCAAGCAGGGATTGGAGAATTATGTCGGTTTCAGGAATTTGATCTAATAAATGAAAGGCTGCTGGACGATTCCCTTTGGTGATTTCTCCAAATAACTGGGACCAGCGCTCGGGTACACTTCCCTGAGTGTTGGTCATGATCGGTAACGAATGGTAATTTTTCAGTGCCTGAGTCATATGCATAATGCGAGCTTGTTGATCTTCCTTACCACCGGCAGGCATATGATGCATCTGAGCTATCTCGTCAGGGGAGGGAATTTGAATGTAACACTCAGATAGATCAAATTCCTCAATGTCATCCTGAACTGAATTTAATAAATGCATACGTTCATCAATTTGGGCGATGATGCGTCTCAGAATTTGTTTTATAGCGGGTCTAAGATTGGAGAAATAAGGGTCTTGAATATAAGAGTTTATTAATTCTTTATATTCAATGAGATCCTCAATGGATTGCTGTTCCAGGAACTTTTTAGTTTTAAATAACTGATTAAGTGCGATTATGTCCTTTCTAAGGCTACTCGGCGATTGCTTCTCAAAAAATGTTCTTGGCATATAATATCCTGAGCAATTCAGTTCAGCTTATAATTAATATTCTAGTCTATACAGTTTAGCTGGTGTAGGCTATATGCTCAGGACTTTGGAAATAATGTGATCAATTGGCACGACATGCTGGAACATCCTGACGATAAATAATTGGGAGTACTTATTAATGATAACTCATAAAATAGTTCAATTATCACCTAAACCTTATGGAGTACATCTTATCACCAATGAGATATTAAATAAGGCTGAACTGTCTGGATCAGGAGTCCTGCATCTGTTTATTCAACATACTTCAGCTGCTTTGGCATTAAATGAAAATGCATCACCTGATGTGTTAACGGATGTGCACCAATTCTTTTGTGATTTTGTTCCTGAAAACAGGCAATACCGACATAAGGAAGAAGGTCCAGATGATATGCCTGCTCATATTAAATCCATAATTTGTGGCGCATCCTTAAGCATCCCTTATCTGAATAACTCTTTATTACTAGGTGTTTGGCAAGGAATTTACTTAATGGAATTCAGGAGGAACGCAGGCACCAGGAATATTGTCTTGAGCCTGCTGAGTTAATTCCTGGCGCAGGGTATTAATTTTTTCTGGCAATAACTGTGGGAAATATTCCCTGACTGTCATAGATAATGTCCAATACGTCAAAGCCTGCTTTATTCAACTGTTCACGGGTCTGATCCTCGGTTCTGTAGGTTTGCCAGTTGGCCTGTATGATATCGTTAAAAAGAGCATGTTGTTTCAGTGCATCGTCGCTGTTGATATTCTTCCAGGTGGATTGACTGTTAAATTTGGGAGGAGGTGTAATGAAACTGGTTATTAATATCCCTTTATTTTTTAATGCGTTATAAAATTGTTTGTACAGTAACGTGACTTGTTCATCATCAGATTCGTAAATATTAAGTCCATTACTGGTTATCAGGTTAAATTGTGATTCAATTCCCAGGTTCCATGCATCTTTTATCAAAAATGAGACGTTTTTAAAATCATATTTAACAGCATTCTGTGCGGCAAGTTCTATTGATCCATTATCCAAATCGATTCCAACCAGATTGATGTTGGTTTTATTTGAATAATCCAGACTGAGGAGATCATCCATTAATCCACAGGGAATTGAAGCCAGTGTCCAATTATCCTGTATATGTAATTGCAGTTGTTCCTGAAATATTTTGAAGCGTTCTTTAGTTGCTTTAAATCCTGGTGCTTTATTTAACAGCCAATGCTCTAAAGGGTGCATGGATTCTTTTTTCATGCTGTACAGAATGACATAGGCAGTCCAATACCCATTGAGGCCTCTGTTGGATAATAAAAACCGCCCCAGCTCAAATTGAGATAATCCATCAAGTAATTTGAGTTCCTCATCCAGAGGAAGAATTAAGCCATCCGAATTTTTAAGTCTGTTTTGGTGTTCGGATAAATTAATATTAATGCTGTTGTTATGTGAAATAAGCACGTTAAATTCCCTATTGGTTCATGTGGAGCCTAGTATATAACTTCCTTTAATCACATATCCAGAATCTTGAATCCGGACTTGGCAAAAACCCCATTTCTTTCGCGAGGATTACGTATCACTTCTTTTGCCTCAACCCTGGAGTTTTTCGTAAGTCCTGTAATTATTAACTATACTATATATTATTTTGGATTCAGGATGATCTCATGCCACCAGTAAATAATAAACAAATTAATAAAGCGGAACTGTTAACCGCATTGATTCTATTGTTTTTTTCTGAAGCACTACTGGCAAATGATACAGCTTTTGGTGGCGAGGGCTCTTTACCGATACCTATCTCACAACCGGATATAAAAATGGTTAATGAAGTCATTACCATAACCGGAAAGAATTTAGATAGCTCAGAGATGAATGGCTCCTGGCATTACAGATGCGATTTTAATTTTAAAAATACTCTGAATGAAACTCTGAACGTTACTATGGGTTTTCCGTTTCCAGTATATAATGAAGAATCAAGCAATATTGCTCTTCCTGAAGGACAGAAGACGGGGCAGGGAAAACCTTTGGTTTATGATTTTCAGGTACTGGTTGATGGTAATTCAGTATCTGCTCATAAAGAGAAAATCGCTCCAAACCGGGATAAAGGTTTGTACTATGATGAAGCGTATTTATGGACCACAACTTTTCCTCCTTTGGCATCGATACATATCCAGCATGATTATGATACAGGTGCAACGTTTGATGTAATGGGCTATCACTGGGTTGCCTATGTTCTTAAGACCGGAGCACTTTGGCATAATGAAACCATAGGGCATACCCAACTGGAGGTCATTCCGAATACCCCAACTCGATTATGCTCTGAAATTGACGGTAGTGCGGATTATTTGAAAACGACACCTGCTGGTATGACCATTCAGGGCAGTGGGGCAAGTAGAAAGTATATTTGGGATTTGCCTCAATTTCATCCTGCAGAGGATCTTTCTCTGTGTTTATTTACTCCTAAAAGTTTTGTGCGCTATAAAATGATTTATCCTGTTTTAAATGCTGAGAATCCTGTAAATGAGTTATCCAAATTGACTTCATCGCAACTACGAATTTTGCGTAACACTGTTTTTGCTCAATATGGAAGACAATTCAAATCTCCTGATTTGCAAAATTATTTTAATAATCAATGGTGGTATGAACCAAATCCCGCTTATTCAGACAATATGTTAACCGCTGAAGATAAAAAGTTAATTTCGTTCATTAGTCAGGTACATTAATTGGATGGACAATAGGTCGCATTTCCAGTGTATTGGGATAATGTACCGGTTTTAGTGCAGTGGGCTAAATCTGCCCACTGGATAAGGTGTATTATGCTGGTGAGTTGACGGATAGAAGATTTCGTTCGATTTCTTTATGATCAGGAGCAGAACCAAAATTAAACAGTCCAATACCACCCGTGAGCATGGCCGTGATCCCAATCCCTCCAACAACCAGGCCTGCAATTCCCCCCGAGGCAGCGTGTAACAGGGTAAAGGCCAGAGCAACCGCAGCTACCCCTATGGCAAAAATAAAGCCTGATATAATGTGACAATCGAAGCTATTTATCGATGTAGAAATTAATTGCTTGGTGTTGGTTTTATCTGTTGCGTTGCTTGCTGCACTGTTCTCGGAATCAATGAATCTATCAGCATGTTCCTGAGGTACCACGATTAGATCAGTTTGTGTCCCATCATCATTGTATACTATTCCATGAGGAAGCATTTCATGAACACCTTTTTTGCTTTCATCACACAGATCATAGAAAAAAGTGCCGTCAGCCTGATCCTTTAATTGATAAACCATGTCTTTAGTTGTTGCTGCACAATATCCAATGGCGTTGAAATAACGTAACCAGGCGTTTAAAAGCGCATCTTGCCATGAGTCTTTTATCCAAGGTTGAAATTCACCTTGAGTTTTGCTGTTTTGTAGTTCAAGTTTCGATTGAATTGCATTTCGGTTGTACTCATCTGTTTCAATAGTTAATGTGCCATGTGCATCATTTTCAGCAAATACTACCTGAAAGCGTATATAGTATTTATCTTCATGGCCTGGATAAGAGAGTGAATATTTAGAAATGCACGTTGCTGATATGGGCTTCATAAGCTGCTCGTTGTTATAAGCTATTTTAAAAAATTCGAAAATCGATTATAGAACATTATTTGGACATGCCAAAGAAAAATGTACTATTCTATTCTCGTTTTTCCTATGTCCCGATGATGTATTTTTTGCAATTTTAAAATACTATCATGTACTGCCATTTTATTTTGAAGGAATAATTATGAAAGCAATAGGATATTTACAGTCATTACCCATTGATAATGATCAGGCTTTAATGGATCTGGATCTGCCCACTCCTAAAGTTTCAGGGCGTGATATTCTGGTTGCTGTAAAAGCCATTGCTGTTAATCCAGTGGATACTAAAATAAGACGAAATGTTCAACCGCAAGGAGCTGAGCCTAAGGTTTTGGGTTGGGATGCCGCAGGTGTGGTTTTGGAAGTGGGTCCTGACGTAACCCTATTTAAGCCAGGTGATGAAGTGTGGTATGCCGGCGATTTAACTAGACCCGGAACTAACAGTGAATTTCATCTGGTCGATGAGCGAATTGTTGCAAAAAAACCTAAGTCGCTAGGTTTTGAGGAAGCAGCCGCTCTTCCATTAACCAGTTTGACTGCATGGGAGCTGTTATTTGATCGTTTGGAATTATCACCCACTGAACCTGGCAGTTTATTAATTACCGGTGCTGCTGGAGGAGTTGGTTCTGTGCTGGTTCAATTGGCAAGAAAGTTAACTCATTTAAGCGTTATAGGGACTGCTTCCCGTCCTGAGTCTGTCCAATGGATTCTTGATAAGGGCGCTCATCATGTTATCGATCACAGTAAAGATATGAAGGCTCAACTACAGGCAATAAATTATCCTGAAGTGGATTATGTCATTAGTCTGACCCACAGTGATGAGCATGCGAAAGCCTTGGTTGATGTTTTAAAGCCTCAAGGCAAATTTGCTTTAATTGATGATCCGCAGCATTTGGATTTTAAGATTTTTAAGCTTAAAAGTATTTCCATTCATTGGGAAATGATGTACACCCGATCTATGTTTAAAACTCCTGACATGATCAAACAGCATGAAATTCTTACTAAAATGGCTCAATTGGTTGATGAGGGGCAGATAAAAACTACCGTGGCTGAATGTATGGGGACTATTAATGCGGCTAATTTGAGAAAAGCTCATGCATTACTTGAAAGTGGTTTGGCCAGAGGAAAAATTGTGTTAAGTGGATTTTAGTCGATTTTTATCCAGTTATCTGAAGGGTACTTGAGTCAAAAAAATCTGTAGTTTTTAAGGCCACATACAGTGTATGAGGCCTTAAAGACTCAGAATTTTTTTTGTCGAGCGTATCAGTATTCACAGCGAGTGCATTTAACTGATTTAAATATGTGCAGATAAACCGAGCCGCGACCGTTAGGAAGCGGAACAGTCAAGTTACTGCATAGAATGTCCGGTATTCATTTTCAAATACAGCCAGTGATAAGCCTTAACTCATACCAAAAAGTAGTCATAGATTAGTACGTTACCCGTATGTTACGTCTATCTACCCAATGTTCCGCTTCCTGACGGTCGCGGCTCGGTTGCTATTTAGTTTTTGGTAATTCGCGAAGTTCGTCAGGATGGTCTAAATTTTTCAATTCCATATTAGCCATTTTCTCGCTCCTTTGAGTACATCTTGTATTAATAATAGCACACAAGATTTGTTGTTGGGCATTGTTAAACGCTGAGGATCTCTTATGGATAAGCCTCGGGACTTAATGAACAAGCGATTATCCTATAACTAACATAACAATAGATGAATACACTGTCATAATGAATGTATTTTGTTTCGATTTTCACCTGATTTAATGTGTTAGCTCTTTAAGGATAATCCCGTGTTGTTGTGCTCACAGGCATTGATTAAGTCCGTCAGATTATTAATCCGTTTAACGTTCATCGCCTCTCTAAGAGGGGCTTTAAATTCCTCAATAAATTCAGAAATCAGAGATCCCAAACTGCCTTGATTTAAAGCCCCTATATCTTTAGTAGTCAAAGTATTGTTTCCACCTTTTAATAAATCCAGTAAGTGAGTAACCGCGGTACGCTTCTCTGTTCCGGTGTATTGGGGAAACAGGGATAGATGATACATCTCCGGTTGTTTTGCTCGTTGCTTATGGTAGTGTTCCAATTGATATATAAGTTTGTCTACAGGATTTTGTTTATTCAGGGCATAAATTAATTGATTCACTGTCCTAATCGGTTTATCTGATTTGAAATGCGATTGAATAGCCAGTTCATGTTCTGCAAGATAATTTTTGATTGTCTTGTGTAATCGCCCATCATTCAAAACTGCTTTGTCAAAATTATTGATCAGGGATGCTGGATTTTTTAAAGCGTTAATAAAATGTTGCGTTGCATCCAATTTATCTTTTTTCGTGTATTGGAATAATGGGATCAAATAACGAGTGTAATGTTCCTTTTCTCTTATTTTTGCATATTCTTCGACTATTTTGATTAATCCTGATAATGGGTTTGGCTTTTGTGAAGCAGGTTGGTCTTTACTCGGAAGGGGGGTATTGCCAGGTGGTTGTTCATCTGGTGTTTTATCCTGCTGTTTGTTCAATTCGTTTTGACGATGTTGTTCTTCCAGAGCCTTTTGACGTTGTTGATCTTCCAAAGCTTTTTGATGTTGTTGTTCTTCCAAAGCCTTTTGAGGTTGTTGCTCTTCCAAAGACTTTTGGCGTTGCATCTGTGCTTCCAGTTTTTGTTGGCGTTGTTGTTGAGCCTCAATTTTTTTCTGGTGCAGTTGTTGTGCTTCAATCTTTAGTTGTCTTTTTTGTTGCGCTTCCAGATCTTTCTGCTGTTGTTGAAGAGCACTCTGCTCTTTTTGTTTTTGTTGCTCTTCGAGATTTTTATCAAAGGTACTCAGGGCATCAAAGGCTCTTTCCAGTTCATCTTGTTCATCGAAATAGGCAGGTACTAAATTATTAGTATCCATAATGTCTTTGAACTCCCGTATTTGATTCCGATTGACTTCATTTGATAGGAGTTCAATGGGTGAAATTCCTTTATTTCGATCAAAAAATTGTTCAATTTGAGGAATCAGATCTTCCATGGCAGTATTGGCTTTTTTGATGTCGTAATAGAGATCAAAGCGATAAAATTGGCGTTTCAGATCGATGTGTTGCTCTTCCATCAGTTTTTGTAGAGACATGATGCTTTCTTGTATCGCTTTTTTTTGCTCTTTAAGAACAACATTTAAGGCCAGGTCGTTTTTAGAACTTAGGAGTGCATTGAGTTCATGGCGTGGATCGTTGTGAAGAGATTGTCGAGCTTCGGTTTCGAGAACTTGAAATAGCTTACTGTCATGGCTTTTAAGTGTTGTTAATAAATCCTGGCTTAACCCATCAACAGTACGTCCTTTGAGAAAATGAACAATGAAAGGCCACATCTCTAATTCTACGGCTTTAGCGAGTACCTGTTCTATTTTATAATGATCGAGAAGGACACTGATAATTAATGGTTTATTTAAATGAGCACTAAATAGAGAAACAATATCCTCATTCACTTCAAGTTCGTTTTGCGATCCGCTTTCCGAATTATTGTGTACCTGATCAAGTAATGAACCAAGAATAGTTTGATCATTTTCTTCCAAGGCTCTGAAAATCAGTTGATTTTTCATAGGCTGGGATAATCCTGGATCATCAGTCAGTTCATTGATGGAGTGAAACAGGCTGGAAAAAGGACGGTATTTGTTTTGAATTACAAATTCATAGAGGCGATTGAGCGCTCGTTTATAAATTAAATCGTATGCAGTATGGGCTGTGTTTGTTGATTCTTTTGTATCCATACCAAACAATTTATCAAGCAGCTCGTGCAGTTCTTCTTTATCATCAAAATCGAGATTGGATTTTAGTAATTCATTCACTATATCTGGAGCCTGAGCCATACAGGCTTGTTTGAATAATTCTTTTGTGTGTGTGGTGAATTGTTCCAGTTTCTGTAACTGTCTAAATAGGACCAGATCATTATTGGTAATGGCAAAATTGATAAACGCCGCAAAATATTCGTTGATATTATCCTGTTCCGTACTCTGATTCATTTTTTTATAAAAATATAAAACAGCTTCAGGGGTTCCATCGTGAAACAAGGTATGCAGGAGTTCATTAGAATGTGTTCTAAAAAATTGTGCAAATTTGGGTTTTTGAAAAGCAGCTTCCAACAATCGGTCATTCGATTGTTTTATGGCAAGTGAAAATAATTGACGGGGTGACATCTCAGCGTCATATTTGATTAAGAGTAGATACCCCTCCTCATTTTTTTCTCGAATTGCCTCATAGAGTGGAGAGCCTTCGATTTTATATGCGGAATTGATATAGGGGGAAAGTAATTGAATCACCGGTTCATGATGTGCCCTGACAGCTTCTTTCAATAAACGGATATAAATCGTATGATCCATCGGTTTATTTTTCTGTAACAATAATGCCAGTAAATCAAACTCCTCTGATTCTGCCAGTTTTAAATAAATCTGCTTATTGGTTGATAGATTGGGATAATGGCTCAGGAGAAATTCAACGGATTTATAGTTTTTATTTTGATGTGCTGTGACAAACAGATCATATATTTCATTTAATGACAAATGAACCTGGGAATTTAACTCTTCGGCAAAAGAAAAATAGTGATTTTCAATGGCATACATTAATATATTACATAAGGGCTGAATGAGTTGGCGTGCTTCTGTACGGAATTTTTTATCAGCATACTCATCATCTTTTGTGGTTCGCTCAAATAATTTTTGTTCATACTTACTCAGTTCATCACGGATGAATTGATGCAATGGGGGTGACGAAAAATTTTCGCTAAACGCAGGAAGTGCCATAGCCAGTTTGATTGCATAAGGATAGAACTCAGCATTATTGCTATCTATAATTTCTTTTATGGTTTTTAAAGCCAAATCTGGAGCTTCTTTTGTAATATGCTCATACAGTTTTTTATTGTTATGTGTCACCGCAATCCATAATAAATCAGCCAATTGCAGATGATTTGCCGTCAAAGGTTGTTTATTTTGGGAATTATTTTTGTAGTTATTCCATGCTCTGATAATAAATTCATAGGTGCCCAGCTGAATCAATTCTGTAATTAATTGCTTGTTTGAGCGAGTAAAAAATTGAGCATAATCTATAGAGCTGGACAGTAAAGCCTCCAGTCGTTGATGATCATTTACCTTTAGAGCATTTTTGAGTTGTTCCACATGAAAATCAGTGGATACCTTAAATTTCTTCCGAGTAAAAAATTCGACCATTTCTTTATTACCGCATTCACAGGCAAATTTAAGTGCTTCAGTACCTGTATTGGCAGGAACTGAAGCGGGCCAATTTCGTTTAATCAAGTCATTTTCTTTGTAACTGATTAATACCTGCAGAGCAGTTAATTCCTGATTTTGTCTCAACAGATCAATAGGCTCTTCAAGAGAGTGATCGTGTAATTTTGCGATGAATTCCTTCCATACAGATGTTGGATTACTGGCAATACTCAGTTCAAAAAATTCATGGCGGTTGCGTTTTAACGATTCTGAAAATAGAGGGGGAGCTACAGTAAAACCTGATTGAATCAATTGCTGGAAATTTAAGAGAGAGGCTTTACTAATCAGCTTTTTATTGATTAAGGTACTATTTTCGGTTTTCGGAAGGCTTTCGCGAACCCCAAGCCAAAAACTTAATGCGCCGCGTTTATCATGGTTTGTCGCAGTACTGATTCCTGTGAGGATAACGGATTCAGATAGCACCGGGATTTCTTGAGTAAACGCTTTTAATAGTTCCGCATTCCCATTCTTTGTGAGCTGGATGATGATTTTTGTTAAGATAGATTCAGAAATTGAATCCAATGGAATATCATAACTTTTATACAGTTTTAATACTTCCATGATACACACAGGATTACTTGATTGCGCGGCTCTAAGCAAGCTTAAGTTATGTTGTACCAGGGTTTTGAACGCTAATTTTTCAACAGGTGTCACTACATGCTTTTTTTGGTAGTCTTCGGACATTTGCTGAAACAGTTCGATATTACCTGCCCAGATTGCATAGTAGAGTAATGTTTGTTTATTGTTTTTATTGGAATTGGAGTAGAGCTGAAAAACCAGTTCATTATTGCTTTCCATCTGCATTAAATAAGGGCATTCTTTTATTTCGATTTCACCTTGTTGCAGATGATATTCAACCGTTTGTCTGTCATTGATGTTCGTAGCAAAAAACAAGCTGTTATAATTCCAGTCCTTGTCTTTTATACCTATATCTCTTTGATAATCCGGTTTGCTTTTAAGGGACTCACGCAACAGTTTATTTTTATCGGGGTACGTGGCGGGGGTTGTGTCGTTAGGATTCGCGTAGACGATTATTCCTAATCCCACATTACTGTTGTCCGGATAACCAAACTGTTGCGATAACTCATTTATTGCCTCATCTGCCGTTATAAATCGCCGGGTATTGGTTGCCTGAGCATTGGGGTTTTCATCATTATCCTCATCGTAATTGGGATCATAGATTTCATATTGATTATCTACAAAGGATAGTGCTATGGCATGATTATGGGAACGAATATAACAGGCTCTGCCTTCGTTACGCATTTGTTCGAGAAGATTGGACCACTTGGCAAAGCTTGCAACCAGGCCGATACTAAATTCCTTTTTAATGGGTTTACCATCTATAAAAACGGTATGTTCCATATCCCCTTGATAATACTGGCCTTTAGTGTAATTAAATCGATTAAATTCAATTTCAATTTCTCTAATAAACTTATCGATGTCGCTATTTTGACCAATTTGATATTCTTCGGGTAGATTGGCCAATTGTTTTGATAATTCGAAAAACTCTCTTTTTTTTCCTTCCAAAGAGTATCGTACGTATAAGCTTGCTACACCACCACAAACTCCCCCTTTATTAAGTTTTACGGGGGTATCGTTTTTGCTTAGAACTTTATTGACTGAGTCAATAATTTTAACTTGTAATGGCATATCAACCTCTAGGTAATATCATTCGATGGTGTAAGTGATAATGAATTAAATTATAACACATTGTGCTTATTATGGTATCTCAATGGGTTGATTTGCGGTGTGTTTTAAGAGTAAATTAAGTAATTACTTGATTTAATGTCTGGATATTCACTAACGTTATTCATCAGAAAATAATTAATAAGGATGGCTTGTATGTTGGGTCTGTTTAATCAGGACAGTCAATGGAAGAAGGGCTTACAGTTATTTAATTTGTTTTTGTTGAGCACCGCAACGTATAAGTTGCTCACAGATCCTGATGCACAAGTCTCTGCAGAAGGATTGGAAATAACGGTTCATGCACTCAATTTTTTAAGCCTGAGAGAACACTCCAGTGTGCTGAGTGAGCTGCTCACTGTGGGCGTGAATCTTTTTAGTCTGGGCGCCTCTTATAGCCGCATGACCTCAGAAACAACGCACACATCCCCATTAATCGATGCATTGGGAGTTGTTTCCACTGTACTGAATACGGGAGCTTTAATATCCGGATCGACAACTGCCTATCCTGAAAATCCCTCACCCTGATCAAGGGCTCCTTGAATTAACTGATTTCTTTATATTTAAAATGAACACATTATCAAGACCTTCAATGGTACAACATAGCTCACACTATTCTAAAAATTTCCTATCAGTATCATTTTTAATGAGCAATGTGGTGTAAATTTGGAAACCCTTGATTTATTATATGCTTAGTGGATAAAATTTTGTCATTTTAACACTACGGGGTAATTTAATATGTTTGGTTTTTTTAATAAGAGCTCATCCTGGACACAAGGGATGCAATTGTATAATGCAACAATTATTTCTTTGGCTGCCTATTCCCTGGTGACTAATCCAGAAGGGAAGGTTGCTGAACTGAGTTTGGCTCTCGTTACTCATGCGTACAGTATGTATGGCTTGAATGTGACCAATGGATTTGAAACCAAACTAATGGGTATGGGGGCAAATTTGTTCAGGATGGGTGCTATTTATGCCGGCATAACCTCAGGTTGCTCTAATGCTTCATGGTCACTACAAGCGATGTGTGCCTGCGCGAATTTATTAAATATGGGAACCCTTTTTCTTGATGATAATACTGAAGACAATAGAGCCAAGTCTGCAAACAAGCTCAATTAATAATAGGGCGTGTTAACAATTCCAATTTCGACGTCCCTCGACGTTGGGAATTATTTGATGAGTTGTCAATATACCCTAACTGATTTATTCATTTATTTAATAAATCCTCTGGTTGTTTCAGAGGATTTCTTCCGGTACTCTCCTGTGAGATCTAGGTTACGATAAACCGCGGATGCACAAGAAATAGCACTACATAAACGGACTTTAACAAGGCTAAGGAAGCAAACATTAGGACTCACGCTATAGCTGAAAAGAACGGTTTTAATGGATTACGCTGGTTTACCATGTTATTGGTTGCGTTAATTTCGTTTCTTAAAATTGAAGATCATAAACTGTTGCATTAAATACAAATCGAGCTTAATCTGGGCACTATGCTATAATATTACCACCATACATCGGAGTAGAAGTTCATCATGCCAGCTGAAAACACAAAGATAGAAACTCGATTATTGGATTGTGCAAACAAAGGCCTGGTCAAAACAGTCAAAAGCTTTATGGACAGTTATTCAAAAGTTAAAGAAATCAGACCTGAAATGATAGATAAGGCTATTAAACAGGCTATATCTGCTGCACAGGGACACATGGCAAAGGGAGATGAAGAGACGGCAGAAAAATGTTGGGATGTGGTGAAGGTGCTTTGCAGCTCCAAGTGGAATAAACATCAACCCAGTCAGAACATGATGGATACAGCATTGAAAGCCGCGACAGAGTCTTATCAGTATCATTTGGTGGATTCACTTTGTCATTTACGCGCTCCAGCCAAATCTCCCAGTACCACAGCACTGGATAAAGCTTTGGAACTCGCCACTGAGATGGGTTTACAATCAAAAAAATTCAAGGTTCTGAAGACCTTATGCACAATCGAAGATCCTACTCCTAAACCAGGCCAGGAAGCGGTGGATGAAGCATTTACCAATTTGGCTCAAGCCAGGAATTGGAAGACAGTTGAGTGGATGTGTTCCAAGATGCATCAAGACAACAAACCCAGTCAAATGGCTGTGTCTTATGCATTACGTGTTGCGGCTGAGAATAAGGATTGGGGTGTTTTTCAATCTTTGTTTCATTATCAACAACCGGATTGGAGATCGGCGGGTTTATTATTGCATCTGGCCGCGAAAACAGGAGCTATGGAAGGAGTTCAATTGTTAAGCCAATTAACAAGCGAAAATCAACCCAATGCAAGCAGATATAAAGAGTCAATTAAAGCAGCAAAAGACGCAGGACATCAGGATGTTGTCAGGTACCTCTCTTGTGATTTGATTTGCAAAAATAAAACTGCAGCAGATCCTTTAGACAGGACAGTAGCTTTGCTTGATGATTATTTAACGCATACAAATCCCGTGAAAGGTTTTTTTAGCAATTCAGTAAAAGAAATCAGTATGATTTTTCAGGATTTAAAAAGAGGTTCCAAGAATTTAATCAGTGATGAAGAACGAAGCGGGGCCGTTGTCAGTGCAGTGAACCGTTTAAAATCCATTTCGAGCATTTCTAATGATTCAGCCTGGATTAGTCGTATACAGTATATTGAAGATCATAATCAGGATTTAAATGATCTGCATCTGGTTGAACTACCTAATCTGTGATCTATCTTGATGTTGAATCTGCGCCTGATCTGATTGGATGAAGACCCAATTAGATCGTCGAAACATCATCATGATCAAATTAAGATTTTACAATTTAAAATTTGTGCACTTAGATTGTTTGTGATCTATATTAATTAGTACAGGAATAATAATAATTTAAGATCACTACAATCAAGGAAATGCTATGATTAATATTCTGCTATTGCTACTAGCAGTAACATCATCTGATTTCGTTTCACTCCCTTTATCTGCAGTAGAAAAACAATTCACGATGAATGATAACGTTCAGAGCGTGATCCCTTCCTATAATTATCAATTGAATGAAATAAAAGAAATGTTGCAAAAAGAAGGGGGCACCTTAAGTGCTCCGGTCATCAATAAAGTTCTAAAATCCATCAAATGTGCGACAGCTTATAATGTACAGCGTAATAATATACTGACCATTATCGATTATTCTTTGCCTTCGAACGAGAAAAGATTATGGGTCTTTGATTTATATGAAAAGAAATTACTGTTTCATACTTACGTGTCTCATGGCATCAGATCAGGCACGTTATTAACCAACTATTTTTCAAATAAGTATGACAGTAAAGCCAGTAGTATTGGGGTTTATAGAACTGATCAAGCCTATTATGGTCGAGAAGGTCTGTCTTTACGATTGGCTGGGCTCGATAAAAATTTTAATGACAATGCCTATAATCGATCCGTAGTGATGCATGGCGGCTGGTATGTAGAAGAGAATTTTATCAAACGATACGGTAGGCCTGGACGTAGTTGGGGTTGTCCTGCTCTTCCCATGGATCTTTATAAACCGATTATTAATACTATAAAAGATAATTCCCTGATGGTCATTTATTATCCCAGTGACGAATGGTTTGGAAAATCCAAATTTTTAACCTGTGATGCTGTAGATCATTCAGCGAATTCAAATGTACAGATGAGCAAAATCGATTCACCACCTAAAGATGTGGATCTTCGTGAACCGGTGTTGTTTGTTGACATCAATAAAAACGACAGGCGTGAAGAAGAGGAACCCATTATCGTGATGTCTGCTAATGCTTATGAACGTGTGTTTCACACTCAGGTACCTTTAGGAAGAATGTTGCGTCGTCAAATTAATAATGAAGAGTATGTTGCCTTAAGCAGTAATGAATTTAATAAACTGGTAGTTCAAAATGACAGGGAAGGGCTGGATTCTATTAATTTCGTGATACCGGTCATTATTATGGTTCGCGGGTATTATGAAACGCAAATGAAACTAATTAATATGGGAAAAATCAATGGAGTGCATTCAAACGCGAATACCTCAAATTATTCTGATGATGCGATAACGAGTTATACTATGAACACTGATGTCAAACCAGTGCTCAATTTAAAAGCTACAAATCGCTTCATTCGTTGGGTGGGACTTTAATTTCGCTTTACAAGGTTGGCAGATCGAAAAGGATTTGCCAACTTTGTGTTCCTTGTGGTTCAAACAAAAAACTTTTTAATCCAACAGCAAAAACCACTGGTGATGCTGCATAGGATAATTCCCCAAAACCAATCAATTAATGAAATATAAAGAGGCCAATTTTTTAGTACCGATAGATTGGTCATATCATATATTCCATAGACTATCATACCTAATAACGCGCCGTAGAGTACACTCTGGGATATTTGGTTCTCTGCCAGAGGAAGGACAACATACCATATCATGACCGCAAACAGGATGTAGACTATGAAAGCAGCGGGTAGATTCGGTTTTAATTGATTCCCTTCAATATTTAAGAAGTGACCAAGCTGACTAAAATACAATGATTTTCCAATCCATCCAATCCATAGAAAATCCAGAAGACAGAATAAAATCATTGTAGGAATAATGCATTTAAGAGCGGTCATGAGTTAATCCTTAATCATTGAGTGAGTAGCTGGGAATAAAAACTTTTGACATAAAATAGGAAACAGTACCATCCATATTAATCCAAGAATAATAGAGCTGGTAGTACCTAAATGAAAAATGGCTACATGAAATCCTACTCCGCCAAGATATGCGGCGGGAAATCCAATTAAAGCAAGCAGCCAGAGAAAACGATGTAGCAGATTCAGCATTTCTACCAAACTGATGCATAACACACTAAAATTTATCCATAGACCCAACATCCATGGGGGAGCAAGGTATGGATAAAAGGGATTGGGTTGAAAATGAATGAGGGATGTTGCTGTAAAAATACTGTCAATTAAGAACCCCAAACACGACAGACTTAACATAAATAACTTCCAGTTGTTGACTTTGGACAAATCACACCAAAAAAATAATTGAAGAGAACTGATGGCTAGGGATAAAAGGAGAGGGAGCCAGGCAAAATTGTTTGCGGCCAGGATCAGAGAGCCAAACCAGACGATGTAATAAGTGTAAATGACTAATATTTTATTCATGTATTGGCCTAAACAGGGGTGGATACTGCTCCAAAGGGATTGATTTGAAATATCCTGTTTTCATACAGGCCAGGGTGAGAAGCATCTGGTCTTTGATTAGAGGTGTTTTGCAAAAAGTACCGTGTAACCTGTCTCTTAAAAAACCCATAACACGATTTGAGGATTGGAACCAAGGGGTAACGAAGCGGCTTGCGGTCTGATAATAATTAAGTTGAGATGTTCTTTTTTCGGTATAAAGGGGCAGAGCTTTTTGAACAGGATATTGGCGCAAACATTCAAACAGGATTTGGGCATCAATTAAACCCAGATTGGCACCCTGACCTAATTGGGGACTCATGCCATGAGCTGCGTCTCCAATGATAACCACTCTGTTGTCATGCCATGGATGGATGTTCACATCCGAATAAGAAGCAAACGCAAATTGATCATGCGAATGAAGTTGATCAAATAATGGTCTTAGTTTGGGCCAAACATTCAGGACCTGATTTTTCCATGTGGGGAACGGAGTATGCTTCCATTGTGCCAGTTTCGATTGATGTAAACTCCAGAAAAAACTGATCAGTAGGTTCTTGTCCTGATGCCCCATAGGCAAAATACCGGCCATAATTTCGGTATGCTTGTAAACCTGTTCCAGAACGGTATTGAATTGATGTTGTGTATCCTGGCATATTGCCCATAAAGCACCCCATTCGTAGGGTGTGACTTTTATTTTGCAGTTCATGCTATGCCTCAGTTGAGATCGTGAGCCGTCTGCAATAATGACGCAATCATAAGGGCCATAATGCGTTCCCTGATTATCTTTAAGATGAACAGATTCCGCTAGGTTTTCAATCCCTGTAATTTCGCAGGGATTAATGATTTTGATGTTTAATTCTGTCATCTTTTTATAGAGTTCCTCATAGAGGACGGCTCTATGTATGCCTAAACCTCTATGGTGTGGCACCAAATCCGCATACTGCAAATCCAGAACAACTTTATTCTTATGATTGATTCCATGCAGCCCCGAAATGGGAGCTCCTCTGGAAATTAGAGATTGAACAATCCCTAAATGGTTCAGCACATCCAGACCCGCTGGTTGTAACAAGAATCCTGCACCAACAGGTTTTAAATTTTCGACCTTATCAAATACAGTAACTTCAGCATTTAATTGCTTTAAAAAAATGGCAGCAGCAGGGCCAGCAATCCCGCATCCAATTACAGCAATTTGTAACATAACCTGATCCTTTTAATGTGCCGAATTATTAAGAATGGGTCACATGAATCGCATAAGGGCCTGTATAGTTATCATTCCCTTTACCGAATAAATTATCCAGATCGAAGACATTGGGCATTGAATCATGTCCGTGGACGTAGTTCACAAAAAAATGTTTGCCCGTTGGTTCGTGATCACGATGTAAAATGGTGTAATCCCTGTTCCATAAAACCTGCTTTATAGGGCTTTGTGTGTTCGACTTTTTGTGTTCCTCATTCAGTTCATTGTAATGAACTGTAAACGTACGATTCATTATCCACTGGTGAATCTGATGGTTGATGCTATCGAAACTTTTGGTTAATTCAGCCAGATTCGAATCATTATAAGGAGTCTTGAGATCCTTTGCCAACTCAGCAAGTATGCCGAGATCGATTGGCGCATGACTATAAACAGTCAGTTCATTTTTTTGTTTGTTATAAGTATAACCTGGAAACACGAGATGCTTCAGGTAGTGATTCTGAATGATATCCAGTACGTCTTGTCGTTCTATAATACCGCGATCGATGATTCGCCCCAAATGGAGCATTGACTGTACAGTAGACTCATTTTCTCCCTCACCATAAGGATTGAAGCTGAATGATTGCTCTGGCCGTTCATAAGCACTGAGGAAAAAATTACCGTGATTGGATAAAACAACGTCAAAAGGAACACCGGCCATATCTAATTTTTTGTAGAGTTGTAAGGTGTAATAATCATTCATTCCCCGATCACATAAATCATCACCAAGAAATCTGATTTGATGATGAGAGTTAATTTCAGCAGCATTCAATAGTACCTGAAAATAAGCCAGGTCTTTTGCTGTAAGATCATCCGGACTTTTTTCATAGATAGAAACAAAGAGTTTATAATCTTCCTTGGTAATTTTTACGACATCATTTCGAATAAGAAAATTAAGTAATTTAAGCGCGTTGCCATGTAAATCACCAATCGTTACTTCAACCCCGGGTTCGTGTACTGTGATGTGTTCAGGATATTTTTTCAGGTTTACATGATTTATTTGTAATTCATTATATGGTTTTTGTGCCATTGCATCGGGTTGTGCCAGGATCACATTCAGTACTATAAAGGCGAGGTAGACTATCGGTTTCATTAACGTAACTTCCTGTAAAATATTGATGTCTTCAGGATGTACAAAATACTTAGGGTGTGTTGATAATTCATCAACTGATTCCCATGTGATCAATACTAATTTGAAATTCCTCTGGATACAAGTTTGGTTAGAAACCAGTGCATTTTGCACTCATTTAAAGATGAAGGATGGCTTAGTCCTTGTAGCCCGTATTAGCGAAGCGTAATACGGGGAACCAATGGAATTTCTTGCCACTTCGCTCCCGTATTACGCTTCGCTAATACGGGCTACATAGATATTAACTTGATGGCAGTGAGGTTAAGGCAACGGGGTCATGCTTGCTTAATCGGCCTCGGGATAGAATTAAATATCCCATTAGAGCAATAAAGCTGACCCACAAGGGGGCAAGCCAGGTCATGTGATGGATATGAGCCTGTTCTGCTGCTGGTAAACTGATTGCTCCAAGGCTTGCGGATATTGCCCAGACAGTGGATACACCACGACAACGGTATTGAGCGGGAAGTTGGAGGTATAAAAAATAGTAGAGGGCAGAGCACAGCAGGCCATTGGCCATTACATAAAAAACAAGGCCAAGTAATACCCCGGTTACCGATCCAGATGCAGTAAACATAAATAACACCGGTGCTCCGAAAAAAGCGGCGATCATACTGTTTCGTAATAAAAATAACACTTTGGTTGGAGGGGTATAGCGGGCGATAGGTAATGCCAGCAGGGCAGACATTAATTGAGCGATTGATCCCGCCCAGGCACAGACAACGGGAGATCCTATGCCCTGATCGGTGGCATAGGAAACCCAGAATGCATTACAGATATAAACCGTGACGCTTACAAAGGCTCCCATGATACTGATATTAATTATTCCAGGCCATTCTTCCCGGATTATTTGTCTTATCGGTGATTTGTTGGCAATAAATTCGGGAGATTCCGTTAATTTTTTCCGTAAGCTACATACCCATAGTGAGAGCAGCCCAACTAAAACAAAGATGACGCGCCATAAGCCATCAATTGGTGCTGATTGAACCAAAGCTGCGGTTGCTCCACCCAGAAACATGCCTGCAGCACCACTGGCCGCGACAAAGCTGCCTGCAATCAAAGGTTTATGGGATTGATGTTCCACCAGAAACATGGCTGAATTGTTGATCTCTCCACCCAAAGCAAGACCTTGGGCGATTCGTAACAGAAGCAATCCCCAGGTTGCACTGATACCTATAACTTCATAGCCAGGAAGAAGGGCTATGCCTATAGTCGCCATACCCATTAAAGCTGCAGAAAATATAAGAGGCGTTCTTCGACCATAACCGTCGGCAGAACGCCCGAACAACCAGCCACCTAATGGCCTGGCGAGAAAGGCTGTAGCAAATAAGGCAAAGGAAAGCATCAAGCTGTAATTTGATGGCGGGAAAAAATTTTTGGCGAATACTGATTTAGCCAGATAGAGGTACAAACTGAAATCCAGCCATTCGAGGAAGACCAGGGCAATGACAACCAGTAATGCTTTTCGATTCATTCTACAATCCAACAACAAAGTAACTTCTCTATAAATCCAGGAATTTAGTCATCCTGAACACAGTGAAGGATCTCAAAAAGTTAGCACCGTGCCTCATTGAGGAGATCCCTCGTTACACTCGGGATGACGGTTTGATGTGGTCGTCATCCTGAACACAGTGAAGGATCTCCAAATGCAGGCACCGAACCACGTTCAGGAGATCCCTCATTACACTCGGGATGACGGTTCCCGAGGCTTTTTAGAAGTACACATCAGGATCTTAGTTTAACGTATAGTTTTGTGGCAATTTCTTTTCACCGATAACGGCATCGTTTACAACAACCAAAGATACCGAATAAGTACCATTGGGTATGTCTTTACGCAGAATGGTGCCAGAAAAGCCTGCCAGATTCAGATGCTTGCCATCATGTTTAAATGCAAGGCTAACACTTTGTCTTTGTCGTTTAGTCATACTGAAAAAGTACGTGTGTTTGCCATCCGTCAATTTCAGATACAGTTCACTAAGCCCCGCATCCTGATTAGGTAAATACGCCCAGCCATAGGTAGTGATGCTGTCAGCATTGATGCTGAACTGTTCCAGATCTCCATGGGCTGCCAATGCATGTTCAGGTACGTTGAGTTGAACCGGCTCGGAATATAATTGAAAATTCGGCATTGGAAAGATTAAATCGCGTTGAACTTTTTCATAGACAATAATGTCCGGATGATACAGTTCAATAAGAGTTGATAAACTCCATGCTTTGTTTCCTGGATGAATTCTCACTGTATTATAAAAATCATTATGAAAATAAAAACCCAGCGCTTCGGAGAAACTGTCACCAATTAACAGGCAGGTTTGTTTATGGTTTAGCGCTTTGTTGATCGTTTGATAGGGCGTGTTCAGGATATTAGGGCTACCTGCCAGCGGATCTATTTTGATTTCTGATCCATTGAATTCTTTTCCAACCAAGTCGATTTTTAGTGCTGAAGTATCAGGAAGTGGACTATTTGATTTAATATGGGTAAGTTGGAGAAAATTGGTCAGATCAGAATAGGTTGTCTGTTGAGGGATAAACTTAAAGTTAATGTGGTTAATTTTAATTCCCTTACGCTGCATCTGTTCCGAAATGGCTTGATAGGCAACGTAGGCACCCAGATAATTCCAATGGCTGTCGCCTTTCAGATATAAATCGCCGTATTGTTTGCCCAGGGAATTTTTTGCGGTTAATTCCTTCTGCTTTAAACTGACAAAATCGATTCCATTTGCCGCCATCCCATCTTCAAGAAGTTCCAGTCGATTTTTATTTGTTCCTTTTTGAATATTATCCGGTAAATATTCAGGGTAAATCTCATGTTTATCTGGCGCAAGAGCCACCAGAAAGGGAACAGAGTACTGGCTGGCTATTTTGCTCATGTGTTTTAAAATGGACAGTTGGATGTATATTTCTTCTTCAGTAGGTTGATTTTTTCCCGTGTATTGATCAATGGTCGCAGAAAAATCATTGCCCAAAAACAGCCAATCGTCTTTACCCAGTAATGCCTGACCGGGTTTTATACTGGTTCCTAATTTATAAACAATATTGCTTGTGATCTTGCTTAGGGTGGTAATGAGTAATGCACGGTCGATAAACCAGTTTTCAATGCCTTTAAAATCCGTTCGTCCCAACTTTATAATATTAAATGGGGGGAACGGGTAGGGATCACGATTAAACAACGTCCTTATTTCACTAGCCTGTTTTTCAAAAAAAAGTCCAATACCGGGTATGGTTATAATTAGAATAAAGACAAAAATTAAAAATCGGTCGGAATATTTGCTAAAAACGTTCATGATCAAAACCTGAAATATAGAAATGGGTTATATGAATTAGTGCTTAAAAACAGGATTGAAACCAGTAATACCGATAAACCCAGGAAACTGCTTAACTGTTTGTAGGCAACAATCATCGTTTTATCGCGATTTAGAATCAGGTAATCCTTTATGGAGCGATTAGCGCCCAAAGATAGGATGATGCCCGTAATAATCGCGCATACGGTCAGAATGTTGACGCAGGTTGATAGCGAGGTTAAATTCAAGTCACCGGGAATAAGCATGGTTTTGATAAAACTTAATGCCGAATCCAGATGTTCTTCTCTAAAAAAGACCCATCCAATCGTCACAACAAACAGGACGTAGGCATGCCGAATGACATTGGGAAGTCCGGCCATAAACCTGCCAAAACCTGTTCGCTCCAGAATCAGGAACACACCATGGTATAATCCCCAAAGTACAAAGGTATAATTGGCTCCGTGCCATAAGCCGCATAAAGTGAATATGATGATTAAGTTAAGCTTGGTTCGCATATCGGATTTGTAACTTCCCCCTAATGGGATGTAGATATAATCTCTAAACCAGCTGGACAAAGAAATGTGCCACTTTCGCCAGAATTCCTGTATTGATAATGAACCGTAAGGGAAATTAAAATTTTCTTTATATTTAAAGCCGAACATTAAACCAAGCCCGATGGCCATATCAGAGTAACCCGAGAAATCAAAATAGATTTGCAGCGCATAAGCGATGGCACCAACCCAGGCTACAGCAAAAGTTAAATCGCCAGGAGGAAGATAAAAAACATAGTCAGCAAGTTTAGCTACTTCATTGGCAATTAATACTTTTTTTGCCAGGCCAAAACAAAATCGTAGAATTCCGTTTCGCACACCAGTCCGGGTAATATAACGATAATAGAATGAATGTCGGATATCGATATAGCGAACGATTGGACCTGCTACTAATTGGGGGAAGAAGGAGACATAACAAACGAAGGTGACAAAATTACGTTCGGCTTTCACTTTGTTCCAATATACATCTATGACATAACTTAAAGCATGGAATGTATAAAAACTGATTCCTAGCGGTAATGCAATTCGTTTGAAACCCGATATGTTCAAGTTAAACGCGTCACTCATTGTGTTGAGGAAAAAGTTAAAATATTTGAAATAGATTAAGAGGGCCAGTGAGGCTGTAATGGAGGTGATGAGGTACACCTTACGTTGTCTTACGCTTTTGCTTTCTTCTATAAAGATACCGCAGAGATAATTGACCAGAATACAACCTAACATAATGAAAATATGATCTTTTTCACCCCAATAATAAAAGGACAGGCTGAATATCATTAATATAAAATTTTGCCATTTTATTCGTTTTAAACAAATTAAATAGGTTAAATTAAGACTTGGGAGAAATAAAAAAAGAAATGCTAAAGAAGAAAAAACCATTCTATCTCCGTGAAGGTTAGTCGTTAGAGTAACCTAACTCATTTAATCGGTTAAAAAGCCAGGCGTTGACTGGATTTTGCATTATAGGGAAGTGTAATTCAGAGTGCAAATTTAAGGGATATCCCCACAGCGATTCAATTAAAATGAAATAAAAAAGCACAATAAATCCGAGCCGCGATTGCATGCGGTTGTGGAACATATCAATTTTAATAACAAGTAACTAATCGCTTTTTATTTTATCAAAAAAACAACGCTCACCCCTCTCCACCGCACGTAGGATGGGGAAGAGGGATCAAAAGCAACAACGCTCACCCCTCTCCACCGCACGTAGGATGGGGAAGAGGGATCAAAAGCAACAACGCTCACCCCTCTCCACAGCACGTAGGATGGGGAAGGGGATCAAAAGCAACAACGCTGACCCCTCTCCACCGCGCGTAGCGTGGGGGAGAGGGATCAAGGGTGAGGGGGTCTAAATTTGTCGCGTAAGCGACTCCTTAGGAAGCAGAATAGTTAGAAGGCTGTACGCAATGCCCAGTTTTTATTTTCAAATACGGCGATCAATCACATACAGAATCAGTTCTCTTGCCAGTTAGCCATGAAATAAATAAGATGCAGGAACATTGCGATCAAGGAACATGGATTTTATGAAAAAAAATATATTGTGTATTGGTGGAGCCAATATTGATTTAAAATTGAAATCCGAAGCTCATTTGTTCTTACATACCTCAAATCAAGTGACTTCAAGTACTTCCTTTGGTGGCGTCGCGCGTAATGTTGCCCACAATCTTGCAAAGGTCACTACTGATATTCATTTGCAGTGTGTGGTTGGAAATGATGAAGGCGGTCGTTCTTTACTTGAGCATATGCGGTCATTAGGAGTCAATACATCACATAGCTTGATTCTCGATGGCAAACGGACGTCACAATATCTTGCTGTTTTAAATGACCAGGGTGAACTCTTCATCGGTCTGGCCGACATGGCTGTTTATGATGAGATCAATGAAGAGTTCATCACGGCTTCCTGGGATTTATGGACGGAGCAGAGTCTGATATTTATCGATACCAATTTGCCGGCAAAACTGATTGATTTAATTTTAAAACGCGCGGCCTTATTCGATATTCCCGTGTGCATTGATCCTGTATCGGTTGAGAAAGCTAAAAAACTGCCGTATCGACTGGATTCCGTTTTTCTAATCAAACCGGATATGCAGGAGGCCAGCGCATTAACCGAGATGCCGGTTCGCACTATAAACGATTGTCTGATCGCGGGACGTAAATTAAAGGAGCGAGGTGTAAAAAATACCGTGATCAGTATGGGGAAATCTGGTTATGTACTTGTAAATGATGATCATGAAGTTCATGTGCCCGTTTCAGGTGATGTACAAACTGTAGATGTAAGTGGGGCAGGGGACGCGTTTATTGCTGGAATCTTACATGGATTACAGCAGAATAAAGAGGTTTTGGAAGCGTGTACAACAGGAGCTAAGGCAGCAGAATTGACCATTCAGTCAGTAGACACCGTAATTTAATCGCGTCCTTGCGATTCATTTACTGGACAGGGGGAATAAGATTCTTAGCACTCTCTTCAATTAACTTATCCATAGAGCCCAGAACTTTGTTTGCGGTATTCATACTAGCTGTACGCGCTTCGAATAGTCTCCAGTTACCGCCTCTGAACAGTGCCGTTATTGCGAACAGGACGTTTATAATATCAAGAACAATTTGTTTGTAGCCACGATGTTTCTCCAAAACCGGTTTTGCCTTTTCCAGTGCGTCAGTACAATTTTTCTTGAAGAGAGCGGCATTGTCTTTGGGGTTTATTAATAAAGTGTTTACTTCCCCTTTTAGCTTATGATAGAGATCGAAGGCAACTCGAGCGGGTTGCTCGTATTTAGGATTATGAGTAGCCTTAATGGCATGAGACAAGGATTTTAATCTCAACTCTTCCAGAATACAGAGGAATTTACCCTGGATGTTGTTCGACATTAAATTTAATTTAATGGATTCTTTGTGCTCGTCACGTTTATGTTCCAACCACTGATTTTTTGTGTTTTCAGACAGAAGAGCACCGTGTTTGAGGGCTAAAGCCAGGCTGTCATAGTCGTTTGTGTTATTCAGAGTTTTCAGGAGCTGATCTTGAGTTAACCAGTTCCACGCTTTAATTGTTCCACTGTATTCTGGTTTATTAAATAAAAACTCGGCAACAGTACTGTTCATTCGGGGATGAGCGAGAAATGTGTCTATTTGTGCTGTATCGAGTCGCATAGTGGCAAGCACCATTAACTCATTCTGAAAAAAGTTTTTGTCCAGATTGATTAAAGCATCCAGTTCTTGTTTGTCAGCCTTACGAATAATGGGCTCTAGACTTACATGATCCAGTGCTTTCTTGCCTAAATTGTGTAACAGTCTAAGTGCCAGACTGGGGCTTATATTGGAAAAATTATCTGCGATAATTGCGCTTATATTAAGAGACGCATTGTGGATTTTGGCTTGTTTAACAATTTCATCGAAACATTGCTCCCATTGAGCATCGTGTTTTTTAATGTCACACACTTTGGTAGCAAGTTCTAATAATAAATTCAGGGGTAGCTGATTTCTCAGGATCAGCAAAGCCGCCTCTGCATCAAATGATCGATGACTTATGATGAGGCCAAGGATTCGGTCATTCACCAAGGGATGCTGAATCATTTTTAACAGAACTTCATTGCCAATCGCAGGCATACGCGCTATCTCCTGAAGAATCTCGCTGGTTACTGTTGTTCGTTGGTTTAGAAGCAATAGCAATTGAGGATCAGGGATGTTGTTTCTTAATAGAGCCCGCGCGGGTAATGCTGGATGTTGTAACAAACTGTGTTGTACCGATTCCGTCGCGGAGGGGTGATTGTAAATAAAATCCATTAGGGGCTGAGTCATTGTGCCTTTAAGAAGCTCAGCAAAGTGTTGTTCAGTCAGTGATAATCGATTGAGTTCTTTATATAAAACAGGGTTTTTGTTGATTATCGGATGCTTAATAATCAGCATTAATTCATCATCAGTCATTTGTCCATTATCAATTATGTCCAATAATACAGGAACAGTAAGCAATGGATGTTGAAGTAGCCCCTTGCGGACCTGTGAATTGGCGGATCGGTGGGTGTAGACTCGTTCTATAGTTTGTTGACTCTTGCAACGCGAAAGTATTGCTACTAAGTGTTCTTCGTCAAGTTGGCTTTTAGCGAGTAATGAGTTCATCACGTCTTCATTACATGCATCCGGATGCTTTAAGATCAGGAGAATTTCGTTTTTGGTAAATGATTTATCATTTAAAAGATTCAGAATGGTCTCAGGGGACAGCAATTTATGTCGTAATACCTGTTCAAAAATCTCCGAATCGGCAGAGGGATGGTTATACACGTACTCAAGGATCCGGTCATTGTAGCAGTGTATGAGAAGTTCCTTAAAATGTTCTTTCTTGAGTTGGGAACGCTGCAACGCCTGACTTTGAACACTAAAGTTATGACCTGATTGATGTTTTAAAATAACTATCAGTTCATTATCAGGGATGCTTTTATTATAAAAAAGCATCATAAAGAAGGATGCAGTCAGATTTTTATTCGATAAGAGTTGCTCCCGAATTGTGGAGTTTGCGGATGGGTGGCTGTATATTGCTATTGCGATTCGTTCATTGTCACAATGTTTTGCAATGAGTGTCAGTAAAACAGGTTCACTCAATTCTTTTAAAATCAGAATTCTAAGAATAACCGTTTCATTGATCGCTGTCGGATGTTTTAAGAGAAGGAGTAACTGGTCTTCAGGGAGCGTGTTATGTTGTACTATATCTTCAGCTCCACTAGGAGTGAGCAAGTGATGTTGCAAAACCTGTTTTTGTATCGTTAAACTCGCCGATTGACTGCTGTAAACATATTCAAGAGTTTTGGGCGTCTTGAGGTGATTAGTGAGAATGTGATTGTATAATTCGTCATCAAGTTGTTTTTGATTTTTAAGTACTTCCTGAATTACTTTTTCATCCGCTGCATAGGGATGTTTTAAAATAAGGAGGAGCTGCTCTTTAGTGAATTGTTTGTTATCGATTAAAAGCATCATGTGGCTTTTATTGAATAATGGATGGTTCAGTATCGGATCTAAAAGCTGTTCAGAACATGACGGATGCCCCTCGACTAGTGATACAGTGTATTCATTTTGCGCACGGTCTAATATTGAGTGTAACTGGGATTCAGTAAGGGATTGTATGTTAAGTAATGCAATGAGTGCATCATCATCCAGTTTTATCTGTTTGAGAATCTGGTCGATTACTGACTCTGTACTGCATCTTTTGACAATGAGTATCGCTTGAAAGCTTGTAACATCTTTTCTGGCTTCAAGAATTTCCAGTATTATGGATTCATCATATTTCCTGTTGTTAATGATGTTAAAAATTAGTTGGTTTGTAGGAAACTCTGAATGAATTATGGGGCGTAAGTCATCCAGATTCATTGCACTTTGGATACACTCTTCAAAATATTGATTGAATAGCATCTTGCCTTTAAAGGCAGGGGTAGTATTCAATATGTTGATAAGATGTATGCTCATATGTGTCATTTCGACGAGCTGTTTACCAATCGGTAGTTCAACTGACTTCGGTGGTTCGAAGTGTCGCAATTGGTAAAATTGTTCAAGAGTCATCCCCAGACATTGTTCAATAGGCTCCTTTTCTTCTGCTTTCAATAAATTAATAAAGCTCAAAAAAGGAATCGGCGAATGATATTGCTCAAAACGTTGCAGCAAACTCCTAAGCGACATAAGGTGCTTTAAATGTTTATCGACATAGATGAGGCTATTCATGGGCAGGTTGAACTGGATTTGTAAGTCTTCAAGTCGAATCAGTTTTTTATCCCAGTTCTGATTGATATAGACAAAAACTTCCGCTAACTTGCGATACTCTTTTTCTTGTGCAGGGATGATGTTGGGGAGTATATCAATCCAGTTAAACTGAGTCAGGTCTTCATAGGGATGGTCGGCAATATAAGTATATCCTTCCGCTTTAGCCTGGGTTAGCGCTTCTTTCAGTTGATGAAGACTTGCTTCACATCCAGGACGATAGGGCATTAAGGTGTTTTCAAAAAAATTGATTTTTTCTTCAGGATGAGCTTTTAGCCATAATAAAGGACTATCCTGGTTTAACAGACCGGAAAATTCCCCATTAAAAAAGCGGATCTGCTCTCGTATTATCTGGTAGCGCTCAGTTTGAAGCATCCCATCTGGTCGGTTCCCTGCAACTACTGTGTCCATTGTCGTCGAAATCCAGCTTGATTTTTTTTTATCATTGAACGCCTTTCTTGTCAGTTCCTGGGCTTCCTGTGGAGTAACAATCATTGCAGTGAGTTCGCCTTGATAGTTTTGGTGGTACCATATTAAAAATACGGGTTTAATAAATGCGTTTGCACATTCAGTTTGTCCTCTATAGTTATACGCGTAGTTAGTACTGGCCATAAGGTTGTCTGAGAAGAGATCAGGATGTTTATTTCCACGTGCACATACTGCATTTAAGCTCAATGCCACTTTTTCAAGCGCTTCCTTATTATGAAAAAATGAGTCAAGATCGTATATGTAGTTCCAATTTTGCGCTGGTTTTTCTTTTAATTGGGCATTGTAAAATTCATTCAGGGTTAATAGTTCAATCTGAACTTCTTTTTCAACCTCTTTTTGTACTTCAACTTCCGTACTAAAGGAATTATCAATGGCATCATATTCAGGTAAACAGAATGGGATCGCTTTATTGATAATGGATTGCAGTTCGCGGGACATCTGTTTAATGTCTTCAGCAAAAGGGGGCATGTCAGCTGATTTTAATCTGGATTCCCACAGATTTTTCATTTGCTTCTTAAACTGTTTAAGGATTACTCCTATGGCTTGTTTTTTATTGATACCACCATAAAGAGCAAAGAGATCCAACGATTGAGTCTCTTCAAAAAGCGGTCGGAAATGTTGCATTAAAGCGGCTTTTTTATCCGCCTGTTCTGATGGAATATCCTGAATCAGGGTTAGGAATTTTCTTCTTATATGATTCCGCATTTGGCCTTCTGCGGCAGCAGGGGCATCCATAACCACAGCCATTGTATCATTGTGCTTGAATTTGGCATCCAGTTGTTCCAATGACAGTTCTTTCATGCGCTCAGGAGTGATCAGTTCATTGGTTTGATCTAAATCCAGTTCTCTTTCCCGCATTGAACCTTGTAATAATTCTTGCTTGGTTGTTTTATCATCCACTAAAACCAGTGCGTGCGCTTGAGCGAATTGTTTAATATCAATGCCTGTAGTGTGAATTTGATCATATAAGGTAAAGCGTTCTTCAGGGGTTGAGTCGAGCAGACGATTTAATTCATCATTATCTGTTGTACCCAGTATGATGGTTTTATCTGGGGCGTTAACATTTAAAGCACATAACACCTGGTCTTCATTAAAATACAGAACCTGTTTTAACGGAGTGCTGAACTGAGCTGGGTTCGTTCTGATGTATCGAGCTATTTCTTTAGCGACTTCCAGATTACTGACACCAGTAAATGTTCCTTTAATATCGATGATGCAGCGTGTTCGATCGCGGGCTTTGGAGCGAGAAATGATGTCGTTTATAAATTGAGCGCAATGGTCATAGTCACAGCTTGAAACGGAAGTCTTACTCCGCATGACTTCAAAAATATATCCGTCTGATCCGAGGGAAGAACTTTTATCGTAATCCAGTCGTTGATGATAAGCCGCACCATTTAAGGATGGAGTGCCTGATACCCCCTGAACGCTTCGATATTGGTCGGTATGATTGAAGTTATCGCTGGAAAGGATGGCACTGTCCTGCTTGATTTGTTTTAGCGAATATTCCCTTAAAAAATCAAAAATGAGCGAAGTGTTCGATTGAAGTCGTTGATGCAGCTCGGTCATTTGAGCATCATTTTTACTATCAACCTGACTTAACCGAATGCCTAATCCACTGGTTAATAATGCAAAACCTTGAGCTGTAGGTGTATCATCAATTGAAGGAATCTTGTCTGAATCAGCAGGTATCTGGAGTTGCAATAATTCCTGTCGGGCTAAGGCTATCCATTCTTCAATCCGTTCAACCAGTTGTTCCTTGCTGACTCCTTTGAGGAGCATCATTTGAATGGTTTTGTTAATTGCTTCCAGTTCTTCCTTGTAGCGATTCCTTTCGTTAGGCGTGTCCACTCCAGCATAAGGAATCGCCAGCGTTTTCTCCAGAGGACTTAAATCTTTACGATGTGATTCACCGTAGTTTTTACCCAGTTTCTGGGTCAGGGTCTGTTGCAACCGTACATTAATTTCTTGTTTAAAAAATGCTAATGTTGCCTGGTCATCCTTGCTTGCGGTACTAACCGCTTCAGGCATCGAAGGCGAGCTATTGGTCAGATAGGCAATAAGTTCCGCCTGAACATGGGCACCGTATTTGGTTTTTGCCTGGGCCACAAAGGTGCTTAATGGGCTGGAGGGATCCGTAATGAGCTTGACTGCCAACTCTGTTTTAAACGGTGTCCAATCATGAGAGTCATCATATGAAGGGGCTTCACGGATGATGTTCTGATCAATAAAACTGAACAGAGCGATCGCGTTTTTGATTAACGATGGGCTGATGGGTTTTGATTCACCTAAGGTATAGTTAAGCTTTTTCTTTATAGATAAGCCTTGATGGACTTCATCAATGAGGCAATCGGCGTGATTTCGGAAGAGGTTGGTAATTTTATCACACCAATAAACTTGCTTTTTCCATGTTTCATCGTGCTCTGCGTTTGAAAGCAAAAGCTCTACGTACTTTAATTCCAGCGATTGAATGGACTCTCCGGTGGTCACCAGATAGCCTCGAGTAGTCATGACTTCTATCAATAACTGGTACATTTGTTCGAAGCGTTCAGGAGAACAGTCACTGTCTCGATTGAATTCAAAACGGTAGGCTCTTTTGCCAAACAGACGTTGTGAGGTACGGTTTAAATCAACGTGATTCGTTGCTAACAGCGCTTGGGGGACTTCAATTACCACCAGGTTGTCGCCCTGTGCTTTCTTTTCAGCCAGAATAGGGAGAATTACCTTGGATTTACCGCCACCCATAATGATTTTTTCGATGGTTTCATTAAAGCGACGTCCTTCCTTAGGTTCTTTGAGTAAGGATTCCAGGGCGCTAACTTGTCGTTTGCGCAACAAGATCTTGTCTTCATGCTGCAAAATCACTATGGATGGATCATCAAGTCCTGGAATTTCTGTTCGAGCCAGTATATCCAGAGCTTGAGCCATGATATTGGCATTACCAGTAGTTAATGATTTGCTCAGGTTGGTTTTTACTTTTTCCAGAGACTGAAGTTGTATTCCGTGCACTAAGGATTGATGGATTAAATCGTGCAGGCGTTGTACGTTTTCAAGACTCAAACCTGTTTTTTCAACGCTGTAGGCAAAGTCTGCTCGGGAGTAGAGTGACAGCAGATCAGACTGTGTTAATGCCGCTCGGGCCCTGGATTTTTTTTCAATAGACCATATCCTGCGTTTTTTAGGATCTTCAGGACCTTGATTGGCAAGAGCAAGAGCTTCAGACCAGGATTGTTTTATCTGTTGAACGAGCAAGGGTTCTGCAGTTTTTGCGGCGGTGAGCAGTTTTTGGGTCAACTCAGGAGATTGGATTAATGTCCTTGCAGCCAACCTTTTTTCATGCTCAAGGGCAAAAAGAATTTTTCCCGCCTGTTCTTCAATGGCGAAGGTGTGTTCCAGATCATTTTTGAGGCCTTTACTCAGTAAAGAAATCGCTTCGTTGGCTTTCTCTTCAAGTTCTTTATATTGAGCAAGTACTCTGTTGATTGCCTCTTTTGATCCAGCCGACTGCTGGAACAGTAGGGGTTCTATTCCCATTTGTGCGATTAGGGAAGGTAAAGCAGTTCGGGTCACTTTTAAAGGGGGGTGGTCCGGACGTTCATGATGAGCCAATAACTCTTCAGGTTTTGCTAAAATGTGTTGGTAGACGTCTTTAGCCTGATAAACAGACAAGGGAGGGACTTTTAACCGATTCAAGTGTAAGACTAATTCATTGAATTTATAAGTTTTATACTTGAATGTATTATGACTCTCTGTGGTTAATAATCGATATAATATATTACATAACAAAGGTATATTGGATTCTTGATGTTCTAATTGGGTGTGACGTGTAGCAATTAAGGTTTGAGAACAGAAGTCGTATAATTCTTTGCGTTCCTTTGAGGCTATTGTACAGGCTAATTGTAAGAAGGCAGGAAAATGTTTAATGAAATCATCATCAGTCATTACAGATGAAAGAGCGCTAACTGCTACCTGTTGCTGATGAGGACTGACGTCGTCTCCAGGTAATTTATGAAACCACTGCTCCATTAATGCGATTGTACTCTGCGTGAGCAGATTCTGTTTTATGCTGCTGGAAGCAGGAAGTTCCAAATCAATCGGTACTAATTCCAGGACAGTCGATTTGGCAACAACAGGTTTTAAACGGGCCAGATTTTCATTAATAAAGTTTAATCGATCTTCATCGGCACGCGATAATGATTTATCGGCAGTTTGTCGAGCCAGGATCCCATCGCGTTCTTTAAGCAGTTCTTCAAGACTTAAACTCATCCATTCATAACCCAAAGCTCCTTGAGGCGCATGGTCTTTGGGTTGTGATTGATGGTAATAAGATAATAACCTTTTGCGTTCCAGGGGTGAAAGAATATAGCTGTGCTCTAAATGGCGTCGCATGGTTTGTAAGCGAGAAAAAGAGTGATATATCCTTTGTGGCAGGTTATTTTGAAAAGTTGTTAATTCATCTTGTCTTAATGATTCATAAAGAGCATTGGCAGTTCCCTCGGGAAGCTTGGTATCTTTTAACTTAATGGGGCCATTTTGGGTGAGGTAATCACATAAAAGACTCATTGCTTTTAATTGACACGCAACATAGGGGGGTGTTCTTCTTTTGGGTTTATTTTGTTCGTACTCACTCTTATCACTGGGAAGAATGTGCGGCATTTCATTGCATATCCAGTGGATAAATTGCAGCTCTTCAGGACTCCCTGTTAATCCTCCCAATCGGGTATTACATTCCTCCAAAGTCTTCCAGGCTTTTTCCGTTTGATTGGTCGCCATATACACATAAACAAGATACAGGGCGTCAGCGACGTTATCCGCAATGGGTTCACCGTCCTTGATTCGAAAACTGATGTAGTGTCCCGAGTTTTGGTACTGCCACATCGGTTTTTGAAGGGGCGGATTACTTTTCCAATGAAATTGGAGCCTGATTTCAGGAATGAGTCCATGTATGTCGTGTTCTACTGGATAGAACTCACTTTTTTGCGCTCCCTCTTCTGTAGCATAGAATCGGGCGACTGGAACAATATAGCGTTGCTGATCTTTAGAGGTCAGAACCAGGCCGGCTACACCAGGATGAATTGGTGATGGAGAATCGACTACTAGCTCACCTGTTTCCTTGTTAATGATTTGTGAATTTTTAAGCTCAAAATTCAGATTATACCTTGGGAGGCTTACATAAGAACCGGATTGACTTTCATGAGATAAGAGGAACAGAGAACTTTCAAACTGTTTGAGTAATGGTGGATTATCGCTCGATAACTGGGCTTTCGTTTCGTTTCCTTTTGAATCAAGTGCTCTTAGCTTGCCATTGTACACTGAATATATTGGAATATTATTTTGAACTAATATCCCATGGTTGAGGCTGTTCACATCCCGCCAATAATTCATCGTACCGTCAGTTAGAGTTTTGGGTAGATCCGCTCTAATAGGCAGGATATTTTTATTGGCATGCAATGCCTGATGATTTTCAGTCAGCGCCTGCAGTTCATAATCGCCTTGAATGCTTTGAATGGTCCATTTTTTTCGAACCGTTAACTGGTTTGCATTATGGTACAGGTGAACCTCTTGTCCCTTTTCTGACAAAATCATATAACTTTGATTAGAGTTCATGAGACATTCTTTAACATGCTCTAGTCCCAGTTCCTTGATTAATGGGTGATTTTGAATAACCAGCGGCACACCACTTCGAGCAAGGCCGCGTTCAAATAATTTTCCTTGTAACGCATTAAATTCATAAGATTTGCGAGTTAACTGGTTTTCAACATAAAACACTGGAAATTGGCCTCTGATAATGAGATCGTTTTCAGTGACGTGTTCTACTTCCTGTAATGCGCTTGTTATTGTTTGTCCTAAAGCGACTCTAGGTTGTTGCCTGATGATCGCTTTAAATTGGGCAATAGCGCAGTCTACACTCAGACGATGCGCTTTATCCTCCAGTATCAGGGGATTGGTATGGCTATTCAAATAGATATAGGCTTTATAAGCCAGGGTAAAAATCTCATCCGATTGTTCACCTTGATCCATGCGCGCTACCAGGCTCAAAAATAGATAATGTTGCAGTACATAGATTACTTCAGGCTCATTAGGCAGCGACAGTTGTTTTTCCAGATCATGTTGAATGTCTTGAAGTCTTTTCATACCTGTTGGATTTTTATCCAGGGCAAGATAGCGGCTGACCAGAAAATCGAGGCGTAAAAATTGAAGTGAATCACGTGTATGTTGTCCATTTTGAGTAAAAAACCGCATCCCTGTTTTGAGATACGTGTCAAACTGGGGAATAAATTGAGGCTTCTTGCTCGCATTTAACAGCAGTCCAGGTTGGAAGATATTCGCTTCAACGTAGCGTTGATTGGACTCGTCTGACAATGAATCAATATGACGTGTAAAGTAATCAAGAGTGAGCGGAATTTGCAGTTCTGGATCACTTCTCAGATGCAAATAATCTCTTGCTACTATATCAGCCTGAGTGATTTGTCTGGCGCTTTCTTTATCATCAGCCGGTTTTTCCGGGTTTAATTGAATAGAGTTGGCTGTTTTGCTGGTAATTCGTTTGGAGTAGGCCGTGAATTCAGAAACATCTGCTTCAAGGGCATCTTTAGCCGGCGAATCTTTTAAATTGTATTTGGATTGAGTTAATCCAGTAACTAATTTCTCGCTGGAAATGAAGCCGGGAAATAAAGGTGATGATACGCGAAAGGTGTTGTAATCGATACTCAATCTAAACCAAACCCTATCCAGATATTCTTGTTTAAAAAATGGATTGACGGCTTTTCTGAGCGTGGACTCATGTTCCATATGGTTCACAACTTTTGTGATAATGGGGTTAAATTTAGCATCAAGACGTTTGGTATTATCATAATGTCGTGCGATCAAGAATAATGATTTTAGTCCCAGCCTCCTGATTTCATCATGCAGTTCCGTAGTGTTTTGGCCAAATTCTTGATCGTAAAGAGCCATTAATTCATTATTCAGTTGAGGTTCAGATTCCAATAATAATTTTAAATAGCGATGATAATCGTCTGTATACTGTCTTGTTGCATTTTTGTAACGTTCCTGCATTTCTTTGAATCGCTGATCAAGGACAGGATTATTCGTGGCATAAAAAGGGTTTCTGTCCTGATTTCCTATAAGGGATTGCATCAGACAATGTGATAAAGGTAAAAATGAGGGCAGATTGCTGTTTAGTGGGATGACTGTATAGGCATCGATTTGCAGACTGATGATGCTCAAAAGCATCAAGTTTATGGCCGGATTCTGTTCTTTGTTAAACCAGTTGGTTTTAAGTTTGAGAAGTAGACCCTGAATCTGTTGTAGCTGGTCTTTAAATCGCTCAAAATCATTCATGCTGAGCAGTTCACGATAAAAATCGGGATTATTCGGCAATTTTGGACCCAGAGGCATCTCCAAAATAAGTCGTTCAAGATAATTGTATTGAGTAGCCGGATCATTAATAGCATTGATGTTTGAAAGGGCTCGTGTGAGATTGTCAAGGAGGTTTGTCCCGTCCTTCAATTCAATCATCGTGGGAATGAGGGCATCATGCGCCTGTTGATCCAGTTGGATTTGAGGGGCTGCATTGGCTTGGGAGTGAATAGTTAATGAAAAAACTTCCGCATGGGGGAGCGATTTTACTACAGGTGCGTCAAATGGTGTTGCGCTTAATCGTTGTTCTAATGCAACTATTTTATCGTGTTCTGCTTCAATTTCAATTTCGTTAAATAGATCGGGACTATTCAATATCTTTAAATTATTATCAATAGCCAGACGTATTTGATCCAATACTCCCGGGGTGTAGGGTACCTGTTTATTGATGCAGGATTCAACATAATCAACCAGAGCGTACTGTTTGAACTGGAACATGAACCCTTGATATGCTTTTAGTGATTGGGTGTTTATCTTGAGCATTTGATGGGGTGATCGTTGTGAACACGTTCCTGACAATTGTCCACCGGTATAGGCATGCTCTGAAAGTCCTTGACTTGCATCAATTTCTACCCCATTAACGTAGCTGATGCTGGGTAGAATTTCTTCATAAAGTACTTTTTCATTCAAGGGTTTTTTTCTGGAGTGTGCTGGCAATGGCAACCTGGCTTTAAGAATTTTTGCAATAAAATGAACCAGTTCTTCCCTTTCTTTGGCAGAGGTCGGAGTGGGGATATGCCAGGATTTTCTTGGGTTATATAACTCTTTTTCTGTAGCTGATTTTTTGGCATGGTATTGTATACCTGCGCCTGCATTGATTGCGCTAAAAATGAAACCTGTGTCGTCAGGCGTAAATTCATACACCATGGAATGACCGCCATCACTGTTATGCCATCCTCCAGGGAGTAGAGTTTTGCCCTTCTTGGGCATATTGATAATGTGTTCAACTATTGAATCAGCCAGTTGATTTATATCCCGATCAAATAGAGCTGCTTGAGTCATGTTTGACGTTTTTTGCTCAATACTGCTGATGTACTTCATCTGATCGATTAAAGTACTGTACTCAGGGGGAAAGGGTTGTTTCGTATGGATGAGATGATCCAGGTACTGACTCAGATATTCGACCGTTCTGGCGAAAGGATGTCCTTGTAGATGGTAGGTACCGGTAAGGGATGAGTCGTTTTCAATATGGCCAAACAATGAGGCATCTATAAGCATGTTCTGTTCAAATTATATTAATATGGAATAATTATAGTTCATTGTGTTTTTAATTGAAATACCGTGAGTAAAATAGATGGTAATGGAATTATTGATGGATAAATTTTATTATATTTTATCAGTATGAGGATACTTATGGCTATTAAACTGTTCCGCTTCCTTACGGTCGCGGCTCGGTTCTCTTGTTCATGTTCTGTCGATGAAATGATTCGTTTGTTTGTTGCTTAAGGACTGGGACTTTTGGTGAGAGTAAGTTGGGCTGGATTTCCTGATCATCCAGGGTTACTGATAGGAGATCGGGATCAATAACGGGTCTTCCCAGAAGGCTCAGTGTTTTCAGACTGCCATTTTCGTTGGTTTCAGTATAAACCGGTTTAATCTTAAGTTCGGTTTTTAAATCGTGCTCATCCGAATCGAACACTTTGTATCTGTTTACATTACGTAGATAGTCTTCTGTTGCAGTTTTATCAATCAGTTTATGTTGATTTTCTTTTAGAAATTGAAATGATTGATTGATTTGCTCATTCATAGTCTTTCTGGATTCTTTTCCACATAAGGTATCCAGATTGTGAATGTGCGGCAGTATACTTTGGAACGGGTCATGTCCGTGAACATAGGTAAGGGTATAGCCATTGTGAGTCGCAGGTCTTGCAGTATCTGTATCTTTTGCCAGGTTCCATCGATTCCAGATGAAATAAACCAAAGGACTGGCAGTACATTCATCTTCTGACATATTGGTTTTATCATGGATGTTGTGATTATGAATCAATAAATGAATGGTATTGTTGTTAGCGTAATTTTGGAATTGGAAATTAATCTGTTCGATTGTAGCTGCCAGGGCTTCTTTGGAGGAGTCATCATAGTGTAGTCTTAATCGATTGGTTAACTTGCGAATACTGTCAAATCGAATAGGCGCATGACTGAACAGGGTGATGCCTTCTTGATTCAAGCTGTAATCAATAAGGTTCAGAGCAGGATTGTAACTTTGTTTTACTATACGAGACAGTTCTTCTTTATTGATAAGATCATGCTCCAAAAGTAATTTAAGTCCAATAAATGAGGTAATTTGTGCCTCATTGATGGTACCCATAGGTAGAAATGGTCGTCCGTTCAGTAATTCTTCGAAAGCGTAAATAAATTCACAGCTGTGATTCGAAAGTATGATGCGTACGTTACTGTGATGGTGCTGAAGAAATTCTAAAATTCTTAACGTAAAATAATCACAATTTCCTCGATCTGCAATTTCATCACCAATTAATCGTAGAAGCGTTTTATTATCTATTAATTCCAGAGTGGTCATCAAATGATTAAATTGATTGAGGCAAGCGCGACAGTGTTCTTTTTGTTCGAGTAATTGCTGTACCAGGCTTTGTTTAGTATTCAGGTTATTTTGTAACTGTTCTGTTATGTGCTTTTTTTGGATGATCCATTGCGCTATTTGTGATGAGTTATGCTGTATTGCGCTCGTTACATGGTTCTCAGTGCTGGCAAGTCGTTCTTCGGCGTTCGTTATTTTTAGTTGTATGAAGTGTAAGGTGATCTGCAGCTCCCGGTATGTCTGGAGTAGGTCCCCATAGTGTTCATAAACTGTTACAAACTCTTGGTAGGTATTCTCTTTATTGATTACTTCCTTTTTAAAGCCGATGATCTGATGACGAAAGAGAAAATAGAGCAGTTTGATGGGATTGCCATGTAAGTCGCCCAAGGTAAGAGAGCCTAGACTGATATCCAATTGATTTGGAATGCTGTAAATATCAACATTATTATTAATAACCCGACGGGTCATGGTCTAATCCCTTAAAACACTATCAGTACTTATGAACTGCGTCCTGATATTATCTTAACTTAAAGTGATCGCATGAAGCTATAAATAAACGGCAGCAGATTCGTTTTGATGTTTTGATAAATCCAGTCATTTGCACTCTTGGTATTACAGGCTCCTGGTTTTACAAGAGCCTTGATTAAGTAATGACGCTTCAACTGGAAATTGCTCCATCAGCTACGGCGTTTCTTTTGATTCGATAGGCTGCGAATGCATCAATCATTTTAGCAAATGCTCCATTACCCAGGACATTAGCGCTGGTAATGACCGGATCAAAAAGAATGTACAGTGCTGTAATCAAAGACATCATTTCAGCATTAAAGCCAAGATAAGTTTCAAGGATAGGCAGCATTACAATAATTCCGCCACCGGGTATGGCCGCTACAGAAAATTTGGCTAATACAAAATAGAAAGTAAACAGAAGATACGTTAATAAAGAAGGTTCATCCATTCCAAAACTTTTTAAGACCGCGTAAGCAAATATGGGGATGGCAAAACAATCACCAATCAGATGAATATTCACTGTAGCAGGAATAACTGCACTCGACAGTTCTTTATTCTGTGTACTGTTTTCTACGCCAATAATAGTAAGAGGCATACTGGCTGCGCTTGACATAGTGCTAAAACCGCTAATAACTGCAGGCAGCATATTTTTGAGATCTTTGAATAATCCGGTAATTCGAAACTGGTTTAAACACAACAAGACAAATCCGATATAAACAAATTGAGCAAGGGCTATTAGGAGAAAAATAGGGGCGTAGTCTTTGATGATGACCGATACCACTCCATCGTACTGCAATTTGATAAGAAATCCGGCCACAAATAAGGGTATGAGACAGACAATGAATGACAAAAGAACGTGCATCACGTTGTCAATTTTGCGCACAATCATCAATGATTTATAAGAGTTAAGTCTGGACAGGATGAAACCCAGAATAATTCCCGCAAACATAGCCTTGTCGTTTGCAATTAATTTGGGCGGTTCAAACATCCATAAAGGAAGCAGCTCCATGGTTTTAGGAGGAACTATCATCGAGAAACCCAGGTGGTATATCCCTATTCCAACAAAATGACTAAGAAAAGTGGAAATAAAATTGGAACAGCAGACAAAGATCAGGATCATGCCAATAACTTTGGTTGCTTTACTGGATAAGGTCAGTACTGTTTTTAACAGGAGAGCAAAGATAATAAACGGCAGGGCAAGAACAATGAGGGATTTAATACTCAGACTTATAGAGTATAAAACTTGTTTTAGCCCGTAGGGCATCATCGGGGCAAAGCATAGAACTGCCAATATAATGGCTAATAAAATAAATGGCATTTTACGAAACATAACAATTCCTCGGAGAGGTTAAAAAAAAAGTAATGGAATGATGTGTATAGAAGATGAGTACCGGACTAGCCGGTGGTATTTGTGGTGTGAATTGTAGTGATCTGTTGTATTAATATCATTCAGGTAAAGCCATAAAGTATTAGTGTATTAATATTCTACAGAACAACCCTAACATATGTTTTTTTTTTAAGCAATACCCGGAGTTGAATTCTTTACTCTCAAGACTACCTTGATGAAATGCACAGTTGAACCTCATCCAGTGAGGATGTCGTTTGATAAATCAATCAATCCTGCAGATTTTTTAATCTGTACTATTATTTAAAGATGTTTTACATGCGCGATTTTATTCATTGGTTTAAATGGGTACAAGAACGTATCTTTACGAGTATTTGCGGGGCAATAAAGAGTGATGTTTCGTTTGTACTTCATAATGGAACGTTTCGACTCGCTCGGGAAGACATTGTTATATTGATTGTTAAACAGGGTATTAGTCCAGACATAGGTATTTCGCGATGATTACGATCAGAAAAGCCAAAGACAGAGGGATAACTCATACTCACTGGCTTAATAGCCTACACACCTTTTCATTTGCAGACTATTATGATCCTGAGTATATGGGGTTCAGCCAGTTAAGAGTGATAAATGAAGATACCGTTCAGCCAGGAATGGGCTTTGGGCGTCATTCTCATCAAAATATGGAAATTATTTCTTACGTCATTGAGGGCGAGTTAGAGCATAAGGACAGTATTGGAAACGGTTCCATTATTCGCTCAGGTGAAATCCAGTTGATGTCTGCAGGGATTGGTATAGCACACAGTGAATTTAATCATTCTTCTACAGCTCCAGTGCATTTTCTTCAAATATGGATTACTCCTGATGAACATAACCTCGAACCAGGGTATCAACAACAACCCATCATCAAAAAAGACAATCAATTAATCTTGGTTGCTTCTGGAGCAGCAGGTAACGGAGTTATTAAAATTCACCAGGACGTCGCTCTATATGCTGCTTATCTTGATGAGAATCAAGTACTGGACTATGAGTTCGGGATGAGTCGATGTGGTTGGTTACAGCTTATAAAAGGATCAATTGAATTCAATGGGCATCCTTTGTCCTCAGGTGATGGAGTCGCAATAACTCAAGAACCTATCCAAATTAAATCAAAAAATACATCTGAGTTTTTATTGTTTGATTTGCCTTGATTACTTTTAAAGGAGTACATTTTATGGATAAGAAACTGGAACTTCTAACACCACAAAATTCTGTTGTGTTATTGATTGATTACCAACCCCAAATGGTTTTTGGCGTTGTGAATATTGATCGTCAGAGTTTAAAAAATAATGCTGTAGCTCTTGCAAAATCAGCCAGATTATTTGATGTTCCCACCATTATTACCTCTGTTGAAACCGAGAGTTTTAGTGGTTATGTATTGCCTGAATTATTAGATGTCTTTCCTCAGAATGAACTTATTGAACGAACCAGCATGAATTCATGGGATTCGGAAAAAGTACGAAACAGCATCATTAGTACCCAAAGGAAAAAATTAATTTTAGCCGGTTTATGGACCGAAGTGTGTATCAACATGTGTGCCTTCTCTGCGATGCAGGACGGTTTTGAAACTTATGTCGTAGAAGATGCGTGCGGTGGTACCAGTGAAACTGCTCACAGATCGTCAATGAATCGGATGATACAGGCTGGAATTGTACCTTTGACCTGGCAACAGTTAATGCTCGAATGGCAAAGAGACTGGGCTCAAAAATCCACTTACAATGGAACCATGGATATAGTCAGAGAACATAGTGGCGCTTATGGAATTGGTGTTGATTACGCTTACACTATGGTTCATAAGCAAAAACCAAGAGCCAAATGGCAAGGCAAAGTGGTTAAATAAATCAGCTGAGGCGCTATTATGGACAGTATTTTCTTTAATGGTTTGTTTCAAGGTCCTGGAATTGGTGATCAGAAGACAACTGCTGTTGCAGTTAAAAATCAGCGTTTTGTTCAATTTGGTTTAGATTCTGAAATAATCAAATTAAAAACGCCTTCAACCCAAATGATCGATTTACAGAAGAAAACAGTTATTCCAGGACTAAATGATTCACATATTCATCTGATTCGCGGTGGTCTTAATTTTAATATGGAATTACGGTGGGATGGAATTAACAGTCTTGCTGACGCCTTGTATCTGTTAAAAGAACAGGCTCAACGGACCCCTGTGCCGCAATGGGTTCGTGTGGTTGGTGGGTGGACTGAGTTTCAATTTAAAGAAAAGCGGATGCCTACCTTGGAAGAAATAAACGCTGTTTCCAAAGATACCCCAGTATTTGTATTGCATTTATATGATAGAGCACTGCTTAATAAAGCGGCATTAGCTGCAATTGGTTATGATAAACATACTAAAGAACTTCCGGGAACCTTCATACAAAGGGATAAATCTGGAAATCCAACAGGTATGCTCATTGCTAATCCTAATGCACTCATTCTTTATTCAGCTCTGGCTCAAGGTCCCAAACTGGCTCACGCAGATCAAGTGAATTCCACGATATATTTCATGCGTGAATTGAATCGATTGGGAATAACCAGCGTTGTTGATGCTGGAGGAGGCTTCCAAAATTATCCTGAGGATTATGCGATTATTGAACATTTGAATCGGGAACATCAGCTCACAGTTCGAATTGCTTACAATTTATTTACCCAAAGACCCGGTAAGGAACTGGAAGATTTTTCACTGTGGACCAAAACAACAAAGTACCAACAGGGCAATGAATATTACCACCATAATGGAGCAGGGGAGATGTTGGTTTTTTCTGCCGCTGATTTCGAGGATTTTTTACAACCACGACCAGACTTGGCTGCGACTATGGAAGAGCAATTAAAACCGGTGGTGCGATTGTTGGCAGAAAATCAATGGCCTTTTCGCTTACATGCCACTTATGATGAGTCGATTGTGCGAGCATTAACTGTTTATGAGGAAATAAATAAAGAAATACCAATCAATACTTTAAATTGGTTTTTTGATCATGCTGAAACTATTTCTGATAAATCCATTGAACGAGTTAAAAATCTCGGAGGTGGTATTGCCATCCAAAATCGAATGGCATTTCAAGGGGAGTATTTTTTACATCGATATGGGAGCGAGACGACAATGCGTTCTCCGCCAATAAAAAAAATACTTGATGCAGAAATACCTGTAGGTATGGGTACTGATGCCACAAGAGTATCCAGTTATAATCCCTGGCTTTGTCTTTATTGGTTAACAACGGGTAAGACTATCGGAGGAACTTCTCTTTATCAGGAGGATAATATACTTTCCAGAGAAAAAGCATTGGAACTGTATACGAAAGGGAGTGCGTGGTTTTCAAATGAATCCACAATCAAAGGTTCCTTTTTGCCCAATCAATTAGCTGATTTTGCGGTGTTATCCAAAGATTTCTTCACCATACCGGATGAAGAAATCAAGGACATTTATTCAATCATGACAGTCGTTGGAGGCAAAGTTGTTCATGCGGGTGACCAGTTCTCAAACTATAGTCCTTCTCTACCCCCTGTTACTCCTGACTGGTCACCAATAAATCATTATGGAACCTATGGCGCTAATCGAACATTGACTCATAGCGTCCGTCACTCGCAGCATCTATGCAGGGAATTGCCGCATCAACATCATCATGATGGACTTTGGCAATGGGGTTCGCAATGCTTCTGTTGGGCATTTTGATTGCCCAACATCTCCTGACGAAATTGTTTTTATGAACCGTAAAGCATATTTTGAATGACAATGGCAGCACCAGCTACGGCAGCAGCTTGTAATGTCATTTTACTGGGCATATATTGTTTAAAAAATCCGTGATTGGAGTTTATATTTGTTGATTGACTCTCTGATTCTTGTTCCGGCTCAGAGGTTGGCATTTTCTCGGGCTCAACGGTAAGCATTTTTTTAGTGTGTAAGGTATCAGTACCTAATTTATCGGCATTTAACTCTCTATTACTAAAGAAGATATCAGTGCTTGAGCGGGGAGTTCCTAATAATTCGTCTAATAATGCTTTTGACTTTAATGCTTTTTGTTTTGATAATTCTTCTTGTTTTAATTGTTCCTGCCTTAATTGTTCTTGTTTTAAAGCATCTTGTTTTGCTCGTTCTATTTTAATTTGATGCTCAATCTTGTCTCCAATGCTTCTGGAGGAAGAGTTCAGTTGTTCTAACTCTAATGTTAACTCTCCAAGATAAGAATCTGAGGTTTTTCCAGAGGGAATATCCTGATTTAGTGATGCCTCTTTTTCATGTACATTTTGTTCTGCTGTTTTTATATTTTTAAGCAATGGAATCTCAATTGCCCAGGAAATTAACCAATAAAAGAATTTGGTTATAAACCCTGTATTTTGCCATTCCTGATTTACTTTGAGATGATATTGTTTGGCTTGTTCTAACTGATTTCTTTTGGTTGAGAATAAATCAATTTTAAGCTGTAATTGTACTTTTTGCTTATCCAGATCTTCAAGAGACATTCGAAGAATGGCCAGACTCTCAAGATCTTCTGATGTGTTCTTTAATTCTTTAAGTGGTGATTCGATACGGGGCAGTTCTTCTGGTTCGTCCTTTAACTCCTCAGAGGACACTTGGATTTGAGTCAGATCTTCCGTGGTTTCTGGAGCGTGCATTACTTCCTCAAGAGGTAATCCTGCTCGAGTCAGATCTGCTCGCTCTTCTGATGAGGACTCTTGATCTTCAATCGATTTTTGGATTTCGATAGCCTCAACAGGCTCATCAGAACTTTTTAGGTCCATTTGTTCTGGTTTCACCGAAAGAAAAGTACTGACTAATCTTGAAACATAATCATTAGCTGCTTCTTTGTTTTTATTTAGAAGCTGAGTTTCATCCAGTTCAATATTTTGACTTTGACAGTAATTCTTAATTTCAACAAGCATCGCATTTGCTTGATTGGCAGTAGGCTTCTTTTTATCGTTAACCGCGCTAGTTACGAAACCTTTCATAAAAAAATTAATTGATCCTTGATAACTGACCTCTGCGTAATTGGATAGATGTTGAAAATACAGGATTGCGAAAATCAAACTCTTGGGATTCGTTATTTTGGGTAAACTGAATTTGTATTCTTTATCTGGAGCCTTATAGACTACTTGATGGTTAAAGTCTTTGGCTATAGTATGCAGCGAGTTCACTACTTGTTTGATTTCTGTTATGCCTAATTTCTCTATTGTTAAACCAATAGCAATTAATTTGTTTGCTGTAGCAATTTGTCTGGAGTATTCTTCATTTCCAGTTGAATCTGCTGGAAGGCTATCAATACAATCCTTATATTGCTGCCAATAGGTAGTCATTGAAATCATGTCGTTCCCTTGTTTGAAAAAAATTCTGCCAATTATACTCTAATTGTCTGAAAAAATCTACTATTTGATTAAAAATTGAGTAATAAATGCGTAGAAATTGATTAAGTTCAGAGTGTTCGAAATCTTAGTCGGTGTTTATTGTGGTATCAATTGGTTCAGTTTGGATTTAACTTGCTCCACCCGTTGAATTAAAATTGTAATTTTTTCTGCGGTTTCTTGAGCTCCTTTTTCCCCTATAAAAAAGAAATGATTGCCATTAATACTTAGGGTGAGCTGAGTGTATAAACTGTTTATCAAGTCTGTTATGGCTTGCCACCGTTGAGGTGAAATATCATCTGGAATTTTGCCTTTTAAGTATCGTGCATAAATCATTTCACTGCGAAGTAAATACCAGCTGGCAGGATCAATCAGGCTAATCTTGGCTGTACCCGGATCAGTATCGACCAATAGAGCTATCCACGGAGTAGTGCTAAAATCCAAAACAGCGGCATCCTTCAATGTCGCATCCGTATTGCTGATAATTTTATTTCCCTGATGCCAATAACCCTCAGCGCTTAAGGCTGCTGGAATGTCTCCAACAAATTCCTCTTCATAAATTTTTTTAGGGATGATGATTTCACCCTGATCGTGTTCCTGAGCCTGTACTAATTGATAAAACAGTGGAATAACTGGTCTTCGGTCCGCCAATCCTTGTTTTGATATGATGTTGGTATCATATTGTCCCTTTTGCATAATGAATGGCAATGGCGGCATGGACGCGAGGCCAATAAATAATTGCACATCCAAACCTTTTTGATGCGCTGATTGAGTGAGCCGATTTTCGATGCTTCCTCCCATACTCCAACCCAGGATAATAAATTTCTTTTTCAATTGATGATCAGTGATGGTCTGGGAAATAATGGTGGCTGCCTGTTCGCCCCAATCCTGAATAGTAAAATCAGGATAAACCTGACTGTATACAGCGTTTTTTAATGGATAGGATAGAGCTAAAAAGGGGTAACCTTCTTTTTTTAACCAATAGGCCAGAAAATTTTTTGGATTCCCTGCAGGATATCCATAGGCGATCCTGGCCAGATGAGAATCACCAGGAATAAAAACCAATAAAGGTTTATTGCTGTCTCCCGGACTAAAGTAAACCAGAGATTCTACACCATTAACTTTGATTATTTTTTCGCCAGGAAATAAGGTGTTTTGACTAAAGCTGCATATGGACCAGCACATGAGAATAATGGTTAAAAGTTGATTCATGGCAGCTCAATTTGATTTTATTGATTTAATTGTAGTAAAGCAGCATTTTTTTAGCCAATTCGCCTGTCCGATTGAACGTTATTGGGTCTTATTGTGTACAAATAACTTTCAACTCCTGTTGCTGGGTTATTGGGTTATAAACCATAGTAGGCGGACAGGCTGTTTTCATCGGAGCAATCCCTGGCGCAGCTGCCGGACATAGCCCTGGGCATGGATTATCCAGATCATAGGAGCTGGCACAAATAGTCAAGTCGGTAAATTTGCAATTGCATTTGCAGGACGCCTGTAATTGAAAGGGTATTAAGCAGATTAATATCATAATGATCGTTTTCATCTGGAAATCCTTTTACGAATGGTTGCTAGGATAGGTGTTGATTTTAGAGTCATTAACGACCTATATGGTTAATATTGTAGCATATTTAGTGGTTGTCTGATGGATTCATTTTTCATACAAAATCAGGGTTGAGGCCAAGTTAATTTTTAATGAATGAATTTAATATTCTCTAATATGATTTTAATATTGGTAAAAAACCGAGCCGCGACCGTCAGGAAGCGGAATATTTAGATGACTGTAGATAGTATTCCGCTTCCTGACGATCGCGGTTCGGTTGCATACTGCTCTTGATATTACTGCCTTATTAGTTTAATTTAATTCAACTAAACTTAAGCAAAGGAATGATTGTTCTAATGTTAATCCAAAAATTGTTAAGGGCTTTAAACAGTCGAAGCGCCGTTCTTCTTACCGGAGCTTATCTGACTTATGGAATCAGTACTTCATTTGCAGGTTTATCTACCCCGGTTAAATCATGGCATCCTGTTTTTAGCCTTGGTGCCGGAAGTTCTTCAGCAAAACCGGGTGATGCTCAAGAGTTTCCCATTGTAAATCAAATCACTGATGAGTTTTACTATTATTCAGGAACACAAAAAACTCAAAATTCAGGTTTATTGGATATCCTTCTGAATGCGGAGTGGAATTTCAATACAGACTGGATGATACAGGCTGGCCTTGACTATAATCGTACGCAGCCTTTTTTAGCTAATGGCATTTTGTTACAAGGTGCGGACGCACAGTCAGCGGATACTTATTTATATACCTACAAGGTGCTGACCAATCAAATTTTATTAAACTCCAAATTGCTTTATACACTCAAAAATCGATTTCATCCCTATCTGTTTGGAGGATTGGGCGCTGCATTTAATAAAGCATATAAATACTCGGTGAATATACCAAGGTACATCACTTTTTCACGTAATTTCTATGATAATAACACTACTGATTTCAGTTATGCAGTAGGGGCAGGCCTTGATGTTGATCTTACTTCTGCCATGCGTGTTGGAATCGGATACCGATATACTGATTTGGGTAAAATGAAGCTGGGCAACGCTTATATTGATACAACCCCTGTAGCCGGTACCCTGACTCAAAACAATCTTCATGCGAATCAATTTTTGGTTCAACTGAGCTGGCTGTTTAATTAATTGATTAGAAGCTCATAGAAACATAGGTAGCCTCTAATCCTGTTTAAAATAAAAGGCATGGAGTAGTTCTCATTAGGTTGTGTTGACATTTTATCAATTTATACCAAACTTCCTGAGTCCATTACTGAACAATCCTCATTTTTTATATATTACCCTCTGCGGCCTCCCGCCGCCTTCCGAGGCCTTCCGTCACCTTCCGAGGCCTCCTGTCGCCTTCCGAGGCCTCCTGTCGCCTTCCGCGGCCTCCCGTCGCCTTCCGCGGCCTCCCGTCACCCTCCGCGAAGGCGGAGGGTCCATTCTTTATCATGGTGTGTGTAATTCACATACCTGCATTATTCGTGTGTACCCAGATCCTTTTAATGAGATTTAATATATTACTAGACTATAACGCCCCCTTTTTTATTAGTTGCAATGTACTGATATGAATATTTTCTTATGGTTTTTTTGTATCGGATTTACCATACATGGACCCTCCGCCTTCGCGGAGGGTGACGGAGAATGGAATGCGGAGGGTGACGAGAATGGGATGCGGAGGGTGACGGAGAATGGGATGCAGAGGGTGACGAGAATGGGATGCGGAGGGCGACGAGAATGGGATTCGGAGGGCGAAGGAAGATAGCGAAGAGTATCCGTCAACCCTCAGCACCCGATCCACGTCACCCTCCGCGAAGGCGGAGGGTCCATTCTTTATCATGGTGTGTGTAATTCACATACCTGCATTATTCGTGTGTACCCAGACCCTTTTAATGAGATTTAATATATTACTAGACTATAACACCCCCTTTTTTATTAGTTGCAATGTACTGATATGAATATTTTCTTATGGTTTTTTTTTATCGGATTTACCATACATGGACCCTCCGCCTTCGCGGAGGGTGACGGAGAATGGAATGCGGAGGGTGACGGGGAATGGAATGCGGAGGGTGACGAGAATGGGATGCGGAGGGTGACGGGGATGGGATTTGGAGGGTGACGGGGATTCGGAGGGTGATGTATAAAAAATGAGGATCGTTCAGGGACCAGATGCAGGTCAGCGAAATCGGAATGAGTAACAAACCCTAATGATTCAGAAGTTTAAGTGGTATACAAAAATGTTCCTGAGTCGCAACATCATCTGCTGATACATTGATATCAGAGGTGCGGCTATTAGTTGGTGAATATAATATCAGTGGAATGTTTCATTTAAAATTTACTGAATCAAGGCCGAAATCCCGAGGAACTCTCTACGCTCTCGTTAAACAGTGGAGGTGGTGATAACAGTCCGTTACTAAGTAAACTATGTATAGGCCATTGTAATTGCTGATGTTCTGTTAATTTGCTGTTGCAAGAACTGAGTATGAGCTGTCCTTTCCCGTTAAAAATGACAAAATTGGTATCATCGGGTAGATTTTTTATTGCTTCATCGGATAATGAAGCAGTTCTGGGGTTGGAAATGACCCCAGCATATATAGAGTCCATGCGACTCTCTATAGGTTCATCATGCAGTAAGTCGAAATAGTTTTGTGCGCACTGAGCCAAGGATGCCGCACTGCCAGCCAGTGTTCTTACCTCGCCTTTTTGTCCAGAGGGCAGTGTGCCCATTTTCATTTTGAACTGACCTTCCTCATCCGCCAGATAAAAACTATTGTGTTCTTTACGAATATCAAGGGATCCCAACTTATACAAACCGTCTTTACAGCCTGTGGGTCCTAAAGCATCGGTTACAAGCATAATTTTGTTTTTCACTGCGTGATGTATCAGAGTACCAAACGAAGCGGAGAGATGGGCTCCATCAAGAATCAGTTCAACACCTGAAGGGCATCGATCTGGATGTTCAAGTACCCATCGCACTACATTACTTGTGGTATCAAGTACAGATAGATCCCGGGTTTCCCGACTGCAGGATTCCTGACATGCATTTCCTAAATGAGTAAAACCTGCTGCACCAGCAGAAATAGCACAATCAATAGCTTCTTTATCTTCTGGATTGGTATGACCGATAAATACTTTGACACATATACCTTCTTGTTCAAGAGTTTTAGTTTGCTTGATAAACTCTTCGGCACCTTTCAAATCAGGAGCTATAGTAATTTTCCATTGTTTAATATCAGGGGCCACATCAATAATCTCTCTGAATTTCTCCATGTTGATTTCAGATTGCAACGCGTCTTCACTATGAGCGCCTTTACAACTTTTAGAGATAAAGGGGCCTTCCAGATGGACACCGATCAGAGTTGTGTGACCGGGGGTTGGATTGATGTTTTGTTTTTTCATATACTCATTGATGATTATCAGAGATCTTTTTAAAGATTCCACTGGCATGGATACCAGGGTCGGTACAACGTAGGATAAGCCGGTTTTCCCCAATTGTTTGACTATGACTTCCAACTCGTTCTCGCCATGTTCCTCACTGAGATTGGCAAAATCAAATCCACCTTGACCATGAATATGAGCATCAGTCATTCCGGGCATTAGGAAAAAAGTACCCTTGCTATCAATGATTTTTATTTCTTGTTGTTCAATAACGGATAAATCATCTTCTGTACTGTAGATTATTTTGGAACCATCTTCTTTTAGCTCAACATGTTTAAGTTCTTTCAGTCCCTGTTCGTCGTAAACATAGATATTTTTTATTAACATACAATCCCCTCGTTAAGCTCGGTTCCCTGTAAACAACGAGGAAGTATAAATGAGTTAAATGAGTTTAGTCTATTTCGAATTTATGCTTCGCAAACAATAGAGAACAGAGTGGCCGTACTGACTGAAACTAACCTTGGCCTTATTTCTTAACTTAAATCCTCTATTGCATGCTACTTAAGTAATAAATGCTATTGAAGAGAGGGGAGGAATACTGCCAAATCATATCTTAATTACTTGTTTCAGGAAACAAAAGACAGTGAATGGCTGATATCATGCTCTGACTTGTCAACAGACCGGACCTGTTGAAAAAAATTGGGCTTAAACGGACTTAATGCTTCAATAGCTGTTCCAACAAATTGTCCCATTACATCCATATCCGCAAATCGATGCAGCGTGGTGCCATTTTGACTTGTACCAATCAATACTTTATTCACGTAACTAAAACAGTCATTATCACCTGCTTTCATTTTTGTAATGATATAACTCGGTGTGGGGGCATTGGTTTCCTGAAGCTTTCTGTGATATGCCAGCATTTGAATAAGTTGTTTACCCATCACTGATCGTGTTTCACTTTGAGCAGGTTTTTCACTCGTGTCTGCGGGCTCAGGCGAAAGCTCTATTAAATATTCTGAATTTTTAATGTTTATTTTGATATAAGCATGATGCCCAACACACCCGTGCAGCAAGGAAACACCAATAAAACTGGCCAAAAAGGTGTTGATTTCATATTTAACTTCCTGTTCCAGGAATTCATTATAGTCTTCATCGGTTTCAAAAAGCGTTTTAATTTCTGCTTCTACTTCATTATGATAAAAAGAAAAGGGTTGTATTTTATTCGCTGCAAAGAGGGCAGGTGAATGTTCTTTCTGGACGTGTTCCAAACACTCATCCAGGCCATCCAGACCAAATTTGAATTGGCGTATTAGACTGTCTTTAAATATTTTTTTGGGAGTTCTAAAACCAAAGGCACCCGCGATGAAGTTGCCTGCAAATGCGCCGGCGAGCATACCGATAACAGGTTTGTAATTCCATAGTCCCCTGGCTAAACCTATCAGTGCTCCTACGAAGCCACCAATAATGCCGAGAACAACACCAGCAAATACTCCTGTTATGTGAAGTACAACAATTTTAGCTTGAGCGGGAACAGTGTGCGTACCTGCAATACGTTGCAGCTGTTCCAAATGATTACTGATGGTTATCAATAATTCATTTGATTCAGATGCGCTTTGACTGTCCGTTCTATCTAAGTTGTTTCGTTCATGTAACAGGTGTAACACGTCTATAAGTGACATCAGTTCCGCTAAAAACGATCGGGTTATTTCTCTGTTTGTACCTTTAATTGTTTCTAATAAAATAAACAGATAGTATTTAATTTCGCTGGTCGGTAGATCAAGGATACGTTTCCTTGCCTCATCAGTAGTCGTCAGAAAATTAAGTTCAGTTACCATTGCAGTTGTACTCGAAGTCTTATAGATTGTCCTTTGTGGCCGTATATTATACATTAACGGAGCCTTATTGGAACTGTGCTCTGGATTGCTTCACTCCGTTCGCAAAGACGAACGATTAAACTGTATAGTTGAAAATTATCCTCGCAAGAACAAGGAGGTGATTACTCAGGGCTACTCATGTTCAAACCAACCTTATAGCATCAATCCTGATGTTCCTTAACTGACAGTGGCTCCTATCCTGGCAACGCGAAATGCCAGTTCATCGCTTTAGATAGACCTTCCAGCATTAATTCTCCACGGATGCTGTTTCCTTTTGCATTGACTCTGGGGCTTAGTGCAACGATGCCTGCTTTTCCCGGTACAGTGCCGATAATGTAGCCTGATACACCGCTTTTAGCAGGTATCCCGGTTTTTACCATGTGTGTTCCTGTTTCATCATACAAACCACAGGTCGCCATAATGGCCAAAGTAATTTTACAGGTCTCTTGAGAGATGATGGGTTCATGAGTCACGGGATCTGTACCGCCATTGGCCAGCAATAACGGAAGATAAAGCATTTGTTCCAGTGTTGCTTCATAGGAACATAAGGCAAAATACAAATCCAGAGTTTCATTAACATCAGCACCCAAATTGTTACGGCTTTTTAATAAATAGGCCAGAGATCTATTGCGGTCGCCAGTTCTTTTTTCTGAAGCATATACCAGGGGATTAATGCTCAGTTTTTCATTAAATAATTTTTTTACCCAATGCTCCAGCCAGCCAAACTGGTGTTCACCTGTACCAGGAATATGAGAGCATAAGGTAATAGCTCCTGCATTAAGCATTGGATTTGATGGTTTAGGACCGAATTGTTCAAGTCGGGTAATGGATGCAAAATCATCTCCCGAAGGTTCCACTTTGACCCATTCAAAAAGTTGTTCCGCCCCCACTTCTTCCAGTAAACCTATGAGCGGGATTAACTTGCTGGTGCTCTGCAGGGTAACCGGTTTTAATTCTGCATTGCTCCAGGAAATCGGTTGTTCCCCCAATTGCTGAACAGCCAGGGCAGTCAGTTCTTGATTCACATTTGCCAGTTCAGGGATGTAGGAAGCTGTATTGCCTGCCTGATTTAATTCAGCAGATTCAACTAATTCTTTTAACAAATTGATAGTTAATAAATTTTCTGTCATACGGACCTGCTTGGAAAAATCGACCATTATGCTAATTTTAGCACATCAATGCAATATGATTTGACAGTCTGCTGCTCATTTGGGCTTTGCGAGTTGAAATTATGTTTGTATTTGTAGCGCGGAATACATGTTGGATTTATTCTTAAGGACTAATTTGTATCTGCTATACTTTTATTTATTCATAAGATGATGCATCAATTATGCGTGATACAGACAGAGATGTTCCTGATCATTTAGCTCATTTCACGCTCACCAGTGGGTTTGATCTATTCAATCCAGATGTTACGATTGAACTGACAGAACAATCCAAAGAATTTTATGTAAATGCTGCTCCAGGCGCCGGCTTTATTTTTATTTTGGAACTTCCAGATCGGAATATTGGTGACGATCCATCAAGTGTTACACTTCATCTTGTTCCAGCTTTTTATAAGGATGATGGTTTAATTCATGGAGTGAATCAAAAAGGAGATACTTACCCTTTTAGCCTTGATATAATTATCGCCCCTATAGGTTCTCTTAATAGTGGAATCCAGCATGATCAGGTTGCTTCCCTATTGGGACTTGGATCAAAGAGGGATAACGGATTGTTGATGGGCGGATCAGTATTTAAAGCAGGGTCTGCTGTGAGATTTTTAGCTACCTTGCCTGACAGGGAAGGGCGAATTCCCAATGATTATTTGCTTACCCGGGATCATGTGAATCAACGCTGGTCCTTGCATTTTGTGAACAGGGTACCTCTATCTAACCATGGTGGTTGTGTTCTTTCAGAAATAGATACATCAACCATCCAGGGACTCGATGAGGCATTAGAGCATCTGCCAGAAAAGGAAATTATAACGGATTATACTTTTGCTGAACGACATGAGATAACCAATATTCTGACTCAGTTGCCAATCCCTAAAACAGAATTAACGGTGCACATTAATTCATCTGCAATCGAACCAAATTTATTAAATGAATCCAGGTCAGACACTATTCATCTGAATACCGATTACGAACATCATCAATGCAGTATTACTTATCATTCAACACTGGAACAGGCTGATTTTCAAATCAATCCAGTAGAACTCCCTGAGCAGATACAAAAGGTGATAAAGCAGCTTATTCTGGAACCATCTGGGGCTGTAAGTAGTGAAGTGAACGAATCATTAACCAGAATGTTCAATGAATTAATAAATGAGCCTTTGAATCGGGAGGGGCAAGTTTATGGATTTAAAAGTTATAACAATAGGTCCAGCTCTCTTAATGTGCTTTCTATCAAGTACACTGATCACTATTATGCATTTTTTAACAGCTCTACTAAAGGACATAATGCTCACTTACTTCAATTACCGAATGAAATTCCATTAAAAATATTTGAAAAAATTGTTAATGGCTTATGTTTGGGACTGAATTTCCCACCCGAATCGGAGCTTGGCTCTAATCCTCGGGTTCCTTGTGGATTTATAGGACCCCGAGCTCATTTATGTATTGAACAAATCTGGTTATATTCTTCATTAACACCTATCACCCAATCGCTTTCTGATGAGCCGTTTCATTCTGCGCTTCAGACCGAAGTTCTATCGGAGTTGAGGCACCCAGATCCTGAAGGAGCACATTCGGACAACAGTTCGATTAAGGATCCTTATTTGGAGTTATTATCTATAGTAAACAGTGGGTTTTTTATTGAACCCGGAATCCGGTTTAAAGAACAATTTTATCCAAATTTAAAAGCATTGGTAAAAGCTCTTGAAAATAAGGATGAATTGATAGATCTTCAGTATATTGCTCTTAAAGGAATTGAAAAAAACAATGAAGTAAAAGAGCAACATCCTAAGCGAGATCATACTCAAAATAATTACAGATTAATTTTGTTTGAATCAATTTGTAATGCACAATCGCTTGAAGAGGCAGTGGATGATATAAAAAGTAAATTTCCTCAATTATGTCAACGTTTGGTTGATACTAATAAGAATACATCGAGCTAAATGATGTGTGGTTTTGTCCCAGTTTCTGGATTTTAAATAGTCGTTCAGTAGTTCATCTATGAGGACAGCGTTTGATAATGACATTGTAGGGTCTCTGAAATTCAATGCTTCGAAATAATACGGAGTGATCTTCTGGTTTGCAATCTTGGTTCGTAAAATGAATCTGTTTTCAATTCATTGGTGATGATGGCACTGTTTATTGCGTTGAACGCAATCAACAATTGTGAGCTTATGCAGTATAGGTGGAATAATCTTGTGGATGTTCTAAGGATTGATAAAGTAAGGGCGCTTGTTAAAACAATACCGATAGGGTGAAATTTTTACACTAAGATTTAACATTGAGCATTGTGGTGGTTTGTGATAGGATCTGCTGAATTTTTTTAATTCATTATTACTATGCTTTTTGATCTGAAAATAGCTTCACAATTTAACGTGCCTGATTCAACAGCGAAAGTCTTTTGTTACTCTATTGGAAAAGCAAGTGTTGATGATCTGATAAAAAAGTTTATGGAAGAAGGGCTTGATATAAGTCTCCTGCAAAATAATTCATTTTCCTATTTAGTCCTTATCCGTGATGAGGCTCAGAACAGATCGGATTTTTATTTCAGTAAAGACGAAGTTAATGAGGAACATTTTGATATTAACTCGCTGGCAAAAATAAACAGGGTCAGCACGATTCATATTAAGAAACAAAGATCTAATAACAGTGTTGATACAAAAACAAAGGCTCAACAGGATAAGACAGAAGATCTTAAAACATTGGAACATCTGGTTGTATTGATTGAGCAAATGGAACAACTTTCAGAGGAACATCTTGACGATCTTCCTCAACTGTTTAAAGAGATCAGCAGACTTGCAAAATCGATCAGTTACAATGATAAAGGGGAGCATGCTCATCACTACATCCGAAATAAATACGGCAACATTAATCGCCATGATAATGCGAAACGCAGGCCTAATGGACTGGAACTCACTTATTTAAGTGTCCTTGGTCAAACAATCAGTACTGAATCGGATAAATTAACCATTCGACAGGGACTTCAGGATCTAAAAAATGATTTTAGTACTATAAAGAACAAAATCAGAGCCATTCTTAATGCGGAACACACTAATAAATCACCAGGAAGTATTTTAGCAGGTTTTAAAATATCTCCCCATCTGATTGCCCTGGTGCAATATTCGTATTCACAAAAACATATCAATCGTATTTCTTTGCTCCTGAATGACTTGCACTTATTAGATCTGGATTATGCGAATAAAGAGCATCGATATTATTTGGGTAGAGTCCTGACTCGTATCGGTGAATTATCCAAAGAGTTAATTGATTTTCTTAATTTTGGCAAGGATTCAGGTGTTTTTACCTTCTTTAAAAAAATTCGCGATAAACTGGCTCATGAACATCAAGCCATGCATTCAGAAAGTCATGGCCACATTTTAAGACGAATTACCGATCAGTGGATTCCACGGTTGAAAGAGGCTCTTGGACACTTTAAGCACAGTGTACTCATTCCCGAGGAGGATTCCGAACCAGGTGTGCTATGGCAGCATATTATGAATTCCAAAGTTACCCTGGAGGTAACATCATTGACTGCTGATGAGAAAAGGGAATGCAGGGTATTAATTGATGCTTTTAGCCAGGATCATTTTGCCTTGCCTGAAGCAATGGAACCAGAAGTTAAAGAAATTCATGTCGCACCAGTTAAAGCAGTGAAAAAAACGTCCAGGATAAATCATAACGTCGCTACCATGAGTCCTTTGCAAGGACTGCTGGAGTTAGAAAAACTCATAGAACATCGCCAATCGATATACAATAAAAAAGAACATTTGCTTTTGGCTGGCATCAAACAAATCAGCAAAATGTTTCAATTAAATATTCCCATAATAAAATTTATTAAAAATTATAATGCTAAAGTTTTACGCGATAATACTCCTGAATGGATTATTCCATTTGAGGAAAATAAGCCACTTGATTTTAAAGAGATCTTATCTTTTATTCGAACAATGAAAGATCGTTACTCAGCCGATCTCCCCGCATCTATCGAAGTACCTCTAATAAGAGCCAGAGCAGAACGTGACCAGCACAGTTCAATTAACAGTCCGAATAAGGGTAAATCGGAAGTAAAAAAAGTATCTGGTTCAGATAAAAAGAAATTGGCTCGGGTTAAGTGTTTGGCAGATGAGTTGGAGTATGCGAATCAATTAAGGCAATCAGAATCAGCTGTTAAAAAGTATGCTTTGGAATTTTCCATTTCAAAAATTGGCCAATTGATAAAAGATTTATTAGACAAAGACAATAACTTAGTAAAAAAATTCGCTCCGATTGATTTGATAAAATCCATGACTTCTACCATTAAGGCTAGAAATCAATTAATGCATACAACAGCTCTGGAAATGGATTTGGATGCTCATCGTATCCTGCTTAGAGAGGTACTTCCTATAACACGGGAAATTCAAGCGATAGATCATTTAAGTAAACATCAAGACCTGATGCCTTGCGATGATCAGCATGAAGTTTTATTCAAAATGGCGGAAGCCTATATTATTTTAAAAAAATATGATGAGGCAGATGTCTGTTATGAAACCTTGCTAAAATCACCTGATTTACCAACCCCCTTGTATATTGAGTTGGTATTTTCACAGGCATGGCTATACGAACTGTGTGCAGAGGAAGCTTTAGCTGAGTTGAATAGTAAAAAAGCCAATACGTTTATTCATAAAAAAATCTGCTTGCTGGAGTTTTTATTGCAATTCCTAGTTCAGAATGATCTCCATTCAATTTATGACTTGTTGGCAGACTATATTTATCAAGGTATTTCTCGATCTTTAATGACGATGAATCGATTTGAAGATGTCATCAACCTGAATTATATGTTATTGGCTAACAAGAAAACAAATAGCAGTTTAAACGACATAACATTAGTGAATATGTTGGGCAATATCGCATCAGCAACCTTAGAGAAAGAGATCGATCACTGTAACGATCAAAAGGTAATCGAGAATATTGGAACAGCCCAAATTCAACAAGCTGCCGCATTATTTTTCGAATTGGAATATCGATACACTCAATTAGAATTGCCAAAAGAAACGAGCAATTATATAGCGATGTTATCCAGTTTTATTGAAGCTTTGATTTGGAGTGCTGAAGTTGAGTCAATTTTCCAGGCCAGCTCTCTTTTTCAACAATTGCAATCCATTTGTGAATCTACGCCGATGCGAGAGAATCAACCCGTCCTAGTTCAAGTTAATCGTCTAGGTCATTTGATTGGTTTTGTCTCTGAACTTATAAATCGAGAAGGTATTGATGGCAGCAGATCAACAGAGCGTGAACAGGGCAAGGATGTTTGGGAACTGAAAAAGTTGTATTTCTTAAAATCATTTTATAGCGCAATTGGAAAAGAAGCAGAGCTACAAAAACGTATCGACACACTGAGTGCGGACCTGTTGTCAAAATACGGTTCATCAACTTTTAATGAAATGGTACGTTCTGTTTTAAGCAAGGTAAAGGAGTTGGAGTCTGAAGTACCTTTTATGTCATATGAAGTTCCTCAAAATTCAAGACCTAATCTGAGGAAGAATACTGAGTTCAGAACAAGTACTCCACCGATGAATAAGCTGAACTCTAACAGTCATACTTTTTTTGATGTATCTAAATCCCGAACTTTGATCAAGAATCAGTTGCATCTTTTGACCGGACACTCAGGATGGAACATAAGCACGAAACCAAAGCTTCTGTTTTGGATTGAAGTGCCTGATTTAAGTACGGCCGGGCAGATCAAGGAACAACTGAATAAAACAAATGCGTTGAAGGTAGGGGTGTTCTATAAAAAAGGCACCACGCAACCCGTTGTGCAATGTACCGATGTGAACCTGAGTCAATTTTTATCTGCTGTAACAAGTAATTCTGTAGCGTCTCGTGTTCATGCGACGGTTACTGCCTAGAGCGCCTAATAATTTAAATAAGTACACATTGAATTTGACGAATAATAAGCCAAAAATAGTTATTAACAAACAGTCTTGACGTCCCGTGGCTTGTCCACGGGACGTAGAGACTACGAGAGGAGTACCTATTTGAATCATTCGGCGATCTAGTGATCCGTCCTTATTCAATAATACGTATAATAAAGCGGTGAGCAGGTTTTCTCATATCATTTGGGCATTGTTGTTAAGGGGAGGCATGAACCGCTCAGACCTCTCTTTTTTTAATGACCTCAAGTACTTCTTGATTGGGCAAAATATGATATTTTTTTCGTAAATCATCAATGTTGCAGTCTATCACCGGCCAATAATCCCAATTGTCAAAAAGATCCACATTCATTAAAGTACCCCGTTGAAGGGCTAATAATTCTTCTTCCGGATTAAATTCTCCTGTGGTTACAGGCGCGTTTATAGGTACTGTTTTAACACCAAGTTGAAATTGGCTGATAATAAATAATAAAATCCAGACCATTCCTGATTTTCGGAATCCAGCGGTAAAAGACGCAACCTGTAATTCCCCACCTGGAGTTGTATTATATCCTCCCAATACATGAGCCATATCATGGTTGGTAATCATTACAGGAGAGCCGTATTTTTGCCCTGGAAAGGTAAATTGATGATCCTTATAGAATCGCCAGAATTCCTTGCCTAATGTACCGGAAGGTAATTGCCCAAGTTGCTCATATCGTTTAGCTAATTGCGGATCTTCATAAAAACCGTTCATACTGCCAATGATTTTATATATTCCTTTGAATCGTTCCTCATGCCAGATTTTTGCAAAACCCTCTCCTATATACATATGACGCATGACATCAAAGGCATACATATACTGATGTTGATGAACCAGTTTAAATAATGCACTAACCGCCCCTTCATTGACATTAAGTGCTTTTGCCAAATGCTCAATCAGCTTTACTTGCTCCAGTTTGGGCACGCCATTCACGATGGCCATGATAATCATACCTGAAACCAACTGGTGACTCAGTGCTGTATCAGTGAAACCTAGTCGCAACTCGTCACTTTTTATAGGCTCATCAAGTTCATCCAGAGGGAAATCGGTAAACGTAATAAATTTTTGCACTGCTGCTAAAGTTCGTATTTGTAGTTCTGTCAGCGAATTAACCTCAGGATCAGCACGCATGATAGTTTTAAACGCTCTTAATCCGAGTTTAGCTTGTTCTGGTGATGGCTTCAGTAGAAGCATGGCAACATCCTTTTCAACTTTAATTAAATAAATATAGTCGTTCTACATCTTAATTTCGAATTTGAAGAAGAGAACGATGAGGTTAGGGTGATGAATTGATAACACCCTGGAATCTTTTGATTATTGAATTTTCTGGGTCAGTTTCCTGAACCATAGTCGTCAAGCTAAGGAGACAATCAAAAGTAGCCCGGATGAAGCACAGCGAAATCCGGGAAGCCTATGCGCAGCATAGTACCTTTTTAATCGGTGTCCGCTTCGCGGAATTTCCCGGATTACGCGCTTCGCGCTTCATCCGGGCTACAATTAATACTGAAATCCCTTCGCTTGACGGCTATGGGGAATGGATAGGCAATGTATCTAATTGTTCCGGATGACGCTGGAAGGACTAACTAAATTGTCCAGGATTACTTGTGAGATCTGGGTGAGGACATCTATTTTCTTGGTGGCGCTATCGAGTATAGCAGTGACCTGGTACCTTGCGCTGTGTATCGGGGAACCTACCAAGATGAATGGCATATCGGTTCCAAAATATTTTTGCACTGTATCGATAGTCTTTTTAACTTGGTCTTCATCAATGCCAGCCAAATAAAAAATACAACCATGAGGTGGTCTGGGGCTTCTTACGCTAGCATCTTTACTTATAAATGGCTCTAGAGATTCAAACCGAACTGTTCGTATTTTAGTTTGCTCATTGAGAGAACTTTGTTTTTCACTGAGAGTAATATCAGTTATAAGATTCGGTTGACTGCTTGTAGTGGGTTTATTGTTAACAGAAGTACCGACTATTTCTAATATTTTGAATAGATAATCATACTCAGGCCCCTGAGGTTCACTGTTTTTTTTGCCAAAGAATTTACCCAATAGAGACTTCTTTTTTTCACCTTTGCCGTACATTTTATTTTCTCGCCAGCATTCAATTTGCTTGATAATAGCACAGTCCAAATTGAATATAAATTGTAGTCCTTGGTATTAATTTAGTCTTTTGAATGTTCATTATTTAAGAACAGTGATACCAAAGTCCCTAAACCAGGTTCGCTCTGTATATCAATCTGACCGTTATGTATGGTCATAATTGATTTAGCAATTGCCAATCCTAAACCGATGCCGATGTTTTCATTGCTGGTTGAGTGATCAACACGATAAAAGCCTTGACACAGCAAGGGCAGGTGTTCTTTGGCTATGCCAATGCCATTGTCCTTTATGGTGATTTGGATGTCATGATGTGCTTTTTCTTCAATCGTGATAACTATCGCTCCACCGCGTTTCGTATACTTCAGGCTGTTATCAATCACATTTGAAATGACACGTTTAAACAGATGCTCATCTACTTCTATCCTGGCATTACCAACAACCTTAATTTCTATCTCTTTGTCCAAGGCGGTGGAATGATAATATTCGACAATAGAATTGATTAAATCCTTTGCTGGCAATTGCTTTCGATTTAACTGAATTTGACCATGTTCACTACGGGTTAAAAACAGGAGGTTATCTATAAGCTGAGTTAAATTTTGATACTCTTCCATGTGCGTTTGCAACAGGTGCTGGTAGGCTTCAACCGACTGCGGTTTAGCCAGGGTGATTTCCGTAGCTGTTCGGAGGTAGTGTACGGGATTGCGTAATTCATGTGCCATGCTAGCAGAAAATTGCTTGATGTGCAGAAATGCACTTTCGATTCGAAACAACATGGCGTTGCATGTTGCGGCTAATTGTCTCAGTTCTTTAGGATGCCCTTCATTTTTCAGGCGTTTATCTAATGATGAGGCGTTAATTGAGGCAAGCTCTTCGGCGAAGTTATATATAGGTTTCATGCTTTTTTTGGCAACTAAATAACTGGCGCAAATTAATATTAAGGCAGAAACCCAAAGCCCGATAAAAAATTTTTTGATGCAAATTTGTGTTAATACAAAGTTGTATTGCTCATGATTTATATGCGCTACATGAAGCAACTCTTTCAGTGGAGGGTATACTAAACCAGTAATGACTATCAAAATCAGCAACATGGTGCTGAGAAAAATTAATAACAACCGATTAATTATTGACATTGAGTTAGCGAATTTCCAGGACATATCCCACTCCTCTGACGGTATGGATTAATTTTCTGGGGTAGTCACTGTCTACTTTTTCCCTTAAACGTTTTATTGCGACATCAATGATGTTGGTGTTGCAATCAAAATGGATATCCCAAACCTGTTCCGCAATAATGGTTCGTGAAAGCACTTCGCCGCTTCGTCTTAACATCAAGGCAAGGAGCATGAATTCTTTTGCCGTTAGCAAGAGCTTTTTCCCACCTCGTTCTGCAGTATGTTTCATTAAATCCAGTTTCAGATCATCAATGGTTAATGCTATGGGATTGTCATTTGGTTTTCTGCGCAACAGAGATTTGACGCGAGCCAGTAGTTCGTTGAATGAAAAGGGTTTAATTAAGTAGTCATGAGCGCCGGCTTCCAGACCTCTGATTCGACTTTCTACATCATCACAAGCTGAAAGCATTATAACCGGTAAGTCGGGTTTTGTTTCACGAATCTTTTCAAGTACAGTCCAGCCATCCATTATAGGTAACAGGACGTCCAGAACAACCGCGTCGTACTTTATCTCAGACAGTTGAAACAGTGCTTCCGCGCCATCGTAAACGGCATCCGCCTGAAATTGATATTCCCTGAATCCTTTACAGATAAAATCAGCGGTTCTTTTTTGATCTTCAACAATTAAAATACGCATACGGGCATAATGGATAAAACTTAGCCAATAATAGCATAAAAGAAGAGTGAAGTTAATGAATGAAGATTACAAGTTTGTAATGTAACCGTCACTCTTAAGACAGGATTGAATCATTAATATGGTTCTATAGTTCGTTTCCTGTGGATGCCGATGAAAAAAGACACTCAAGATCTAAAGGAAAAAAAGCCAGTCCTGAAATCAACCTTAACGTTTTTTAATAGCCAACTGACTTATTTGAACACACAAAGGCTTCAGTTGAACCGAAGCAAGGGATTCGCCAAATATCTTGCTCAGTCGCACAAAAATTTAAGGACGCTTACTCCTTTGGATACAACTTTAGGCGTGATGAGTTTTACGCTCTATATGGCGCGTTTTTCAGTCAATTTCAGTTTATTAGCGCAAATTTTAGTTGGGGAGCAGCACGATGAATCTGATGATAAAACAATCAAGGATTTATACTACAACCTCTTGAATGACAGCTTGTGGGGCGCTGTTAATCTCACCCAGTTTTTTTGGTTGTCATTTAACAACTCCCAGTCAGCAGGTTTTTACGGGATACAATTGGAGGTTATCGCACAACTGATTGATGTTTTAGTTATGGTTACTCGTTTTCAAGAAAGTCGGGAGGAATATGAATTAAAACTCAGGCAGGCAAGTGGCGCGGATCAACAACGCCTGACTATGGAGTGGCGGCATAGAGAATTAAATTTTATTCGATCCTTCCTCACTGCTTCATCGATTATGGTAGCTTTAGGTTTGCTTGCTTTTTCTATTGCATCCGTCCCGGTATCTCCTATCATTTCTGCAATCCTCCTAATCAGTGCATTGTCACGCGTTTTGATTGATGCTGAGAAGGATAAGCAATTAATGAATCAACTGAGGCTGGATGGAGTTGATCCACAACTTATAGCTAAAGAGCAAAAGATGTTAACTCGTAATCGTCTCAATGATCTTAATCAGGTGATCCTGTATAATGTATTTATACCCGTAGGATTATTCTTGTTCCTCACAACTCCCATTTCTCTTCTACTTGCAAGTGTGTTATTGATGTCCTTTATTCATTGTTTCACTTCCTATTTAATCAATACCTCGGATGAACAGGGGACAGCTGCGTATTCATTAGGCTCATGTACCTTGAGGTAAGGTCCACAAGGGTTTTTGTAGACCTTCTAGAGTTAGTTTATGCACCTAATGTTCCGCTTGGCTCGATCTGCTCCTTCTTCCGCGTAAGGAATTTGAATTGTAAGCTAATGTGTTTTCTCGGGAAGAGGGTTGATGAGAGGGAATATCACGAATGGTTATTGATTAAAAATCCTGTTAACGTTTAATTTACTGTCTTCAACAGTTTTTTATGTTCATCAGCTAATTGCCAACAATTGTGAAGGTATTCACTGTAATAGTGCAGGGAATGTGTACCGTATTCAATTAATGTTGGTAACGTTTCAGGATGTCGTTCTAAAAAATCAGTTAACATGGTTTTATTGTGTTGTGTATGAAGTATGTCTAAATTCACGTGAGAACGGATGAAGCTTAAACATTTAATGAGTCCAAAACCATAATGTTTGATGTTTTTAAACAGCAGTTTTGGCCCATGGCGAATTGATATTTTTTCAATTTCGTATTCAATGGCAATTTGGCCATAGGGTGTATCACTGTTGATGCATTGTTCATGAAGTGCTTTATAGTTTAATACACCTTGAGTTAAGGTTTGTGATAAAAATACATTCGCATCAAGATGCAATTGATAACGTGAATTAATAAAGGCGGTTAAAGCAAGAGTGTCATGATGCATTAAAAGTTCATGTCCTGCTTCTTCACGGGCATGTTGTATCAGTGATTGCCCTAATTCCTGATAACCTGTTTCCTGGCAGCGTTTGCCGGCATGGTTAATCCAGGTGCTGACGTATTCGGTCATTCCAACCCCAAGAGCACAAAAATAAATGAGAAACAATAGCGCCGTGTCCTGGTCTATTTGATGATACAGAGAGTCAATGTCCTGTTTCAATTGTTTCCGAGCAGGCTTCATTTGCTGTTCATATTGAGTAAACAGTGTTTTTTTCAAAGGAACTCACAAAATGAAGGGGATGATGTAGAAATTGTAGTTCAAGTTGTACTCGTATACCTAATCCATATTATAGTAAGTAAGAGTACTGAAAGAACATAAGAATAGCTCATTATGAAAGACTTCTATTGCCAGCATAAGCTACCTCACGAGTTAACTGCTCCTGAACTCCATGAAATCTGTGTGTTGCATCAACAGTTTTTTACTTTACCCGAGCAATTGATTGGAGAACTCTTGCAAGAGAGGGACAAAATTATTTTATACCGATCTAAAGCAACGAACCAAATAATTGCCACGGTAGGAATATCTTATATTAAAACAGAGAATAAAGTGATTTCCTATTTAGGCAATACAGTAATTGATGAAGACTACAAACACCGCGGGATATTGGCTCATAGCCAATTACGGAATGCTCTGCATTTAATATTTAAATATCCTTTAAAACACAAATTCCTCTGTGCTTTTGCAAGCTCGGAGAAAGCATATCATTGGGCGCAACATTCACCGATTTTTTGGCCCAATGAGCGGTATCGAACGCCTGAACATATGGTGCAACTAATGAAATTTATTGCAAGAGAGTTGGTAGGTGATACTCATTACCGTGTAGAAGAAGACAGGATCATTATTGATAAACTGGCTAAGTTGCTTAAAGAATACCAGTGTCCATTTCATAAGGATCAATTATCCGATCCTTGCAAAGACAGTTATTTCTATAAAATCAATAAATTTGCGGCTCAAGGTGAACAGTTATTGTTGTTAGGACCCATTAATGTTACTAATTTTGTTCATGGGGTGTTTTATATAATTAGAGCAGGTCTGACTTTTTGGAATAAAAGTTAGTTGGATGGCTTTTAAAATTTCATGTCACCGGATTAACTACCCTTCATTTGGATTCCGTTGAAAACCTGGAAGCAGGGTCTTCGTTGTTATTACAAGAAATTATCCTCAATTAATGATCGCAAATTATTCTTATTGGCTAATTGTTAGTATCTTTTGAACTATAATTGATATAAAGGAAATTAACTATGTCCAAACATGCAATGGATTGAGCCTAGAGTACGTGCCGAATAAAGTGTTTAAGGCTCAATTTATAGCACGCTCGTGATACTGAGTTACTGATAATTAGAATGTGCAGTTGCATCAGGAAAAACTGCATGTTGCTCTGTTTTTTTTGCAGGTGGCAGAATGAGATTGAAACTGGATCAGTTCTTTAATTTTTTAGTTACCGGATCCGATCTGCACAAAATCATGTCGATGCCTGTCTATCCGAAACCTATGGAGCTAATTAAGGCTTTTGATGCGGGTGCATTACCCCATGAGGCCGTCTTTGAATTTACCAGAGACGTAAATCAGTTAATTGAAGAATTCAATAATACCCGTGATGTTGATGGTAAAATTCATTTGCTTAAAGAAATTCAAAAACAAATGAAAAAGATTGATTATACCTATCCTCAGGATTTATTGGCTAATTCACCTGGATACCAAAAAATAAGTTCAGAACTTTTTAAAAGCATCCAATATCAAACGTCTTCATTGGGAATCAAGTCGTTACTTCCTACTACTGCTACACCAACTCTTCTTACGGAAATAATTGCTCAAATGGCGCCAGAAAAAGCAGAACAATTGGTCAACATACTGAGTGGTATGGGGAAAAGAAAGTCTGGCATGGAAGTGCATGATCATCTTAAAAATTTATATCCCTTAGAAGATAAGAGCCCAGAAGCAGAGCTGTTTCGCGAGTTTTTGGCTACTCATCAGATTAGTTTTTTAGGGGGGGGGAATGCAAAGAATTTTAAAGTAACTCACTTAAAAGATAATAGCACTGCAGTTTTAAAAATAGATGATCGACTGTATATGCCAAGAAAGGCAGAGGCTCATTTACGTGAACATGTAGGGAATAGTTTGGCGGTCATAGATACTGAGCGTCAAGTATTTTGTACGAACAAAAGTGGTGAACCTGCTTCTCGAACATTATTAGTTACCGAATATTGTTCTGGGGGTGATTTATTTAGCTATGGTTTAGATTCCTTGCGAGGGGGGGAACCCGTTAAGACAGTTTCAAGGGTTTTTGAGCAAATGGCTGATGTAATGTTGCAAATTCAAGACGCCGGTTGTATGTTTCCAGATGCAAAAATAACGAATTGGCTGATCAATTCGGATGGAAAACTTATAATTTCTGATACAAAAAGTTTTTTATTTACCGATGAGAATCAGAATTTTGTACCAGGAATACCTGGCAATGAATATTGCACGCTTTTAAGTTCAACAAACTTTAATCCACCTGAATTTTATGTCCAACCTGTCTCAATCAATGCCGATAGTACTCATGCGTACTTACTAGGAAAAAATATCCATAGATTTATTACCGGTTCTATTCAATCTGCTCATGATGGCTCTAAGTTTGATTTTAATTATCCTTTTTTCAAAGAAGGAGAGGGGCTTGAAATAAGGACATTAATTGAAGCACTGGTCAAGCCTGATCCTGCTGAGCGTATGCCAGTTAAAGAGGCCTTGACCCAATTTTTTCTTATGAATAATCCTGAAGTTAAATCCTTAGTCAAAGAACTTAAAGAATTAAAGTGTGGTCCAAAAGATAAAAAAATGGATGAATTTATTGATGAAAAAATAGGAGAGATCCGTAACGCTACGCCACAAAAAAGAGAGGAATTAATTAGTGAATTAAAAGAAATAATAAAAGACTTAAAAGCAGATGCAACGGTGAGTGAGGCTAATCGAATTGTTACCAACTTTAGGAACAATCCTGATGAATTTGCCATGGGTATCAATACCAGAGCGGATAAGATAGAACAAGAAATGGTACACATTCCCATTCAGGAACGAAGGACACTGCATCATTCAGAGACTTCTTCAGTTGTGAAGCAAGCCATTGAATCTCACCACCATTTAAATAAATCTGCCTCCAGTGATGTCCCTCAGGCTAATACGGCGCAAGTAGCTGCAACATTTAAAAATTACAAGGAGCGATATGCTCAACAAACGCATGGAAATGAGGATAAGGTAGAAAATGAAGCCGAAGCAAGTAGTAGTATAAAAGTTCATTAAAAGATGCAAATAAAGGATGTTTAGATGAAATTTACTATGTTATGTGAACAGCTAGGTCTTAGTGGTCAGGAACCTGATGCAGAAAAACTCCACAAATTGGAGAGCTGGTGTTCTGAGAATGTTTCGCGTGATCTCATATTTTCTGGTTCGTTAAATGAAAAATATGATAATTATCTGAAGTTAGCCGAGACTTATCTAGACAATTTTGCTCTGTATCTCTCTGATGATAGCACCCAACCTATGCCACAGCTTCATGGTGCAACTATTTTTGATACCGTGGTCTCTTTTGGACTGGACAAAGTTCTACTGTCTATGAGGCTATCTAAAGATAGTGTTAATAAAACTAATACCTATGGAATGACTCCCTTACATGTTGCCGCATTAGAGGGATATTATTATACAGTTTGGGTGCTTCTTTCGTTAGGGGCTGATTCAAACCTTAAGAATATGCAATCTCAATTGCCCTTATTTAGCGCTTTAGTACTTCCTGTTTCTTATGCTCCTGAATTAAAAGAAACCAAAATTAAAATTTTTAGGATGTTACGAGAAAAAACACCCACTATGCTGAATTTGCAGGATAATAATGGTGATACCGTACTTCACCTGATGGCTACTCATGGATTCTCTTCATTGCTGGAAGAGAGCGTGAGCTCTAACCCCATGTTAGCTTATATAAAAAATAATAATTCACATTATCCCGTACACACTGCGATTTTAAATGATCAGCTTGATTGCCTGCGGATTCTTTTAAAAGACAAAGACATCAGTATTTTAGCGGATAGTAAGGGTAGGGTAGCACTCCATTACGCAGCCCGTTATAGCGGAAAAGAGATGGTGGAGCTGTGCTGTGATGCCGCACCGACAATTAATCCTCTTGATAATACAGGATTATCACCATTTATGTTGGCTGCAGCAGCCGGCAATGAACTTGCAATGAGCATGCTTATTGATAAAGGCGTTGATGTTCATTTATCTGATATGCAAGGACATTCTGTATTGCACCAGGCGGTCTATCGTGGGGATATAAGTACAGTACAGTGGATTTTGGATCACACGGATATTAACATCAATGCCATTGATAAAAATCATCAGACACCACTTGTACTCAGTGAAGCGATCGGTAACGAAAAAATAATAAACTTGCTTAAAAGCAGAGGGGCTGTTTCTATTAAATAGCTCAGTCAATGATACAATCAGCCTTTAATCATAAAACGTTCAAACTCATCACTCGGAAGAGGTCTACTGTACAGATAGCCTTGCCCAAAACCACAGTCAGCTGCAAACAATAAATCATGATGTTCTTTAGTTTCTATGGTAACACAATGCTTTGATTTGTTTTAAACCAAAAGATCATATTTTGCGCAATTTGCACTATAATATCAATAAGGTTGAAATTTATAGTGTGAAAAAAATGGCTAATGAAAAACATGAAGAGCATGTTCAAGAGTTCGATAATAATGCTTCAAAGGATCAAAAAGGCTCAAAATTATACAATATGTTATTAAGTCAGGTTCCAGAACCATATCAGCAATCTGCTTTGGGAGTCGTGACCTATGGAGTAGGTCTAGGCTTTTCTTTTGCAATGGGATATTTGGGGGATGCTCTTGCGCCTAATGCAGAAGGTACTATGGGGATAAATGTTGATCAGCATATGAGGATTGATTCCATTATCAAGACGGGTACATTAAATCAATACGATGAGTATTATAAACAATGGCAAGATATCGGGGAAAGCCTGTTTATTCAATCAGTTGCTATGGGAAAACAATTATATAATAACACTCCTGGTTTGGCTGATTTTCTAAAAAATACGGTCAAATTGAATACTGCGCATCAAGAAATAGCTCAATCCCAAAGTGCTCCTGAGGAGATTTTGAGAAGAAATATGGAGTTCAAAGATCGTCATAATAAATCAAAAGAGCAATCAGAGCCTCAAATAGATAATCCAGAAGCTGAGGATAGTTCAGATTTAAGACCCTGATAAAAAAACGCATTACAATCAAAACCTGTAGAATTATAGTTCTATATCATTTTCCTTTAAGCCAAAGGTATATCTCAATTTGATTCGATTTAAATGTGTATCCTCTATAGTTATCTGCTTTGATTCACCCTTGTTACAGCAAAGAATTTTAGAGTGGTTTTCGTTGAAAATTTGTTCAATTCGATCTATATTTAATCATAAGATGCTGATCTGAGGGTATTTTAATGACTAACAAACAAAATGAGCAAGATCAAGATCAAGAGCAAAATCAAGAGCAAAATATAGAAACAAACGAACAAGATCCCAATACATTAACTGCTTTTTTTAATGAAGCTGTAGGTGGGCTTATTGAGGATGCAAAAAAGAATTGGAAAAAAGTTGCAAAAGAAGTGTACCGTGATGAATATAAACAGATGAAAAAAGCAGCTCCTGCAGTAGATGTTTTTTTTCATCCCGATCGAGACACAATTGCAAAACATGCGGGAAACCTGTATAGCAAATTTGTAATGAGTGCATTCAAGGAATTCTTAAAAGTAAAAACGGGAGCTGATCCAGAGGATTATATGGATCAAAACGGTTTGGATGCACTGGATGAGATGAAGGAGTTCCATAGGCAATTTGGTGTAATGGCGTCTAAAAAACTCTGGGATTTAACCGAGCATTATATCGTACCCATGTTACCCGGTTTGAAAAAAGAAGAACCCAATTTGAAAACAAGACTGGAATCTGTAAAAACTCAAGATGAACCAGAACACAATACAGATGAAGAACCAGATCACGACGATACACAAAATCTTAAACTTTAGAGCTAAGGTGATCCGATATAAAATTCTGCATTTTTATATTTAATTGGTGTAAGTAGTACTATAAAACTAGTCATTGCACCTTACCACAAACTTAATAGCCTGGATGTCAATTATACAACAGATGGGTATTTGTTATTCATGTAATATAAATATTGAGCACCCAATTTTTCTATAATATAATGATGGCCAAATTATGACATATTTGGCAAATAATTATCTATGAAGCAGAGCAAAAAAATTCAAAATTTTAATTTTATAAGAGACATTTTAAATCAAGAGGAATGGAATCAGTTTGATCCCCGGGAACAAATTGAGAAGGATGATTTTCCTAAAATGAAAATCCATACTCAAAGTTTCAAATGTACCGAATTGTTTGATGTAGATTATTTTAAACAATCACCTGAATTAATGAATCTTGTTTATAAAATTCTTTTGGGTGAATCATTTACTAATGAAACTGAATATTTGCCTTCAAATTACATGGGTGAGGTCATTGCTTCGATTAGAGAGCATGTTGAAAAAAATGATGTTCATCTTAGCACCGAAGACCAAGCGGAACAACGTGATGCTTTAGAATTTATTTTTTCAAAAATTATAGCATTGCGTATCTATAAAGAAATTCGTTATCAGGGAATAGGGTGTAACTTCCTTTCTGTTTCTGAAAAGGATAGAGATAGCTCCTTTCAAAAACTTCTAAACTATCTGAAAATAAAGTCAATACGTGAATTGAATACTCAGTTACCCAGTACTACTGCGGGACAAAAGGCATCAAGATTTTACACCGACGAACACAGACTAAAAGTCTATAATGACCGTTCAAAAAAGACTGTTTTTGATGTATGGAACAGCAGCACTTTATTGTCTTTTTTATCTAATCAGGTTCGTGTTCTTGTTAAAGAAAGAAGAAGCATAATAGCCAAAAAGATTGCAAAAAATAATCAGAATGGAACGCATGGTACAAATACCTTTGATGAAAGGAACATTAAATTTCCAAAATTTAGTAATCGTCGCATGACAAATAAACTAATAAGAAACTTTGGAGTTACAAATTACAAACCTATATTAGTAGGGTTATTAATTAAATTTTTAGGTGAGCGATATCCGGAAATTCCAATTGAACATATGCTTGATCTGTGTTCTGGGTGGGGGGATAGATTAATTGGTTCTTTCGCATCAGCATCATTGGGTTTGAAAAGATATGTAGGCGTTGATCCTCAGGAATTGTTACATGAAAGCTACCAACGTATGGCAGAACAGTTTTCACCACCAGGTTTTTCAACCTTTTTTTATGCCAGTCCAATGGAAGAGTGCACTCAGGAGCAATTAACACCAGAACATACTCCCAATCAATTAATGATGACTTGCCCACCTTATTTCAATCTTGAAAATTATAATGGAAGCAATCAAAGTCACATTAAATATAATGTCTATTCATCATGGAAAGAAAATTTTTTATATAAATTAGTAGGTCAGTCCATTATTTCACTTCAACCAGGTGGTTTTATTGCGATTCATTTGGGTACAAGTAAGGGGCATAATATTCATCTTGACTTCCAAAAGTACGTTAAAAGTCTAAGCTATGTTACCTATTTAGGTGCTTTTCAAACAACGGTTGAAAATTCTGCTTTAATGGTTATGCAATATAAAGGCGATTTTCAACTGTATGCACCTGTACCATCTCGCTGTTCTCCAGCCCCACTCATTCCCCCAGGAAATGCGGATGTTAAATCCGCAGAAGACCAAACATATCAATCTTACTCCAATAATTGGTCTGCTGCTGCCGTCCGGAGACCTTTACCCGAATTCAGATCCATCACTGTCCCTGACTCAGGTGAAAAGCGTAAAATAGACAACTACCCCAATAGAAAAAAGCAGAAGGCAAAAGAATACCCACGCATTACGAATGAGAAAGCAATAGAATTCTATACGCAATTTGCAATGCTCCCAAATCGACTAACTCTATCCAGCGAATTAGTGCACTATGCTCAATGTTTGTATGAATTTCATCATGTACCTAAGCCTGCGATTGATCCAAGTCATCCAGAGCTACAGGTCAATCCCGGTAAGCTTGATCCTAAAAGAGTACTGATTCCTTTCTCAGGAGGAATTGATAGCACTGCAGCAATTTTATGGGCACAGGAAAGGCAGTACGAGATTTATCTATTGCATATTAATGTACTTAATTTTTCAACGGCTTCACTTGAACGAGAGGCAGCTATAAACATAGCGACGCAGTTAGGGTTAATTAATAATTTGATCATTGTGAATCAATCGCCAAATTTGAGAAAACTAAATCTCAAACAAAAGGAGCTAGGACTCAAGGAAAACCCGGCAAAAAATCAGTATATTTGGTTGGTTGCACTAGAATATATGAAAGCGCATGGGTGCGGGACTATTATTATACCAGCACAAGACGACTCACCGTGTACTCATTTCTCAGATACGATAAGCTCCAATGAACTTTTTTTACCTTATGCTCAGTCGATACTTGGAACGCATCAGTTGTTAATTCCATTCAAAACCAAAAAAGAATATGTGAATTTAGTGATGCAACGCGATGATCTAAAAAATTTAGTGTCTTCATGTTTTACGGGGGCACAATTTAGAAAATCGAATCGTCAAAAATATAATGATCACTCTTTATTATGGGATAATGAATGTGGCTCCTGTATGAAATGTAAGAAATTAATAGCGATACGTGACGAGTTATTAACAGCTCCAATTGTAAATCCCACATCGAATAATACCGCATCAAAAGATGAATTCGATAGAGCAGATGAAGCATCTCGTCTCAACGTATTTTCCCAAGCCTTTTACGGAACTCTCTTTCAAGCAAGTCCACTAGGAAAAGCGCCAACAAACAGTAGTGTTTTTGATGAGTGCTTTGTTGAAATTTCTGCTCTTGAGGCTAAAATTCAACACAATATTAGTGCCATGAATCATGATGAGTTTTTTGCTTTTCCGTTTGATGAATTAAACGCATTGCAGGATAAAATAGATCACTTTGAGGACCCAATAATTAAGGGACGATTAGTTCATGAGTTTAACCATAGAATTCAAAGTCAATTAGGAGGTTATCAGGAATATCCTGCTCAAGACCCAGTGAGTATTAACATAGTCAATTCAGCTGTGTAAGTTTTAATGTGTTTTTTTTCTATGATTTTTATCATAGAAAAAAAACACATCCTATCCGTCCCTTGTTGAATTACAACACGCGCTTATTTTGCCCCTTTTAGTGTCAACACATGCCACATGTGGCGCAAAAAGAAACCATGATGCCTATTCAATTTAGTTTTTTAAATTCAATGTTTTATGCTAGCATGCACCCACTTTGGGATTACACATGTTTATCATGTCATAGGGAATATATGTTCAAATTAAAATATTCATTAACGTCACTTTTAATGATTGGTAATAGCTTTGTGTTTGCAGGCGCAATGGGCTCAGCATGCGTGCCTGGCGATGTCAGCATTCCTTGTGACAAAGCAGGCTGGAGCTTCGGTGGGCAAGCATTATATTTGCAACCCTCTTTTGGTGGAAACGGTCTTGGCTATAGTGCATTCAGTTATGGGACTGACAGTTTTGGTACTACTGTAGGTGCCAATAATCCCAACAATACCATCACTAATATTAAACCCGAATGGTCATGGGGATTTCAAATTGAAGGTGCTTATAAGTTTGGTTCTGGCACTGATCTGGATGTAAATTGGTATCATCAGAACAACAGTACCAGTATGTATTTGCCACGCGGCTCTTTATTTTCTGGTAACGCCCCTGCTCTGTATGCGGGACTTATTACGGTTGAACCAACATGGGATGCCGTTAATATTGAACTGGGACAGCACATTGATTTTGATGAAACCAAAATAATGCGTCTTCATGCGGGTATCGATTATTCAAGAGTCAAGACGGTATTTACGAACTATCCTCGACTTCTTCCAGATAGTAGCCCGCTTTTTATCACAACAGATAATATCTCATTCAATGGCTTTGGACCTCGAATCGGTGATGATTTTACTTATTTACTGGGACATGGATTTGGAGTTTATGCAAAAGGCGCGGCTAGCCTATTAATTGGTACTGCCAAACAACAGGTTTCTGGTTATCAAAATTTAGCATTTCCCCAATCATTCAGTACAGGGAATTATGTTCAAACAAATCGTAGCGTTGTAATCACTGAATTAGAGGCTAAATTAGGCCTGAAGTATGATTATCCCACAGCACAGGGACTATGGGGTGTTGATGTGGGTTATATGTGGATCAATTATTTCAATGCACTCGTCAGTCAAACCGGTTCAGGATTAGCAGGCTCTGCCAGCAGTACCAGTTCTGCAGCAAACTTTAATTTAAATGGACTGTATTTCGGTCTGAAATGGGTCAAATAAAGTCAAAACTGACGTAAAGAGGATTTATGTTTAAATTGAAAGGAATAGCCGTAGCTGTATTGATAGTGAATTGCAGCATATCATTTTCTGGCTCTATGGGGCCAATCTGTGAGCCTGGTAAGGTAAAAATCCCTTGTGGAACTAAGGCGTGGAGCTTTGGCGGCACAGCGCTCTATCTACAGCCTTCCTTTGGTGGTAATGGTTTAGGATACACTGCCTATAGCAATTACTCTGGCAATGATAATAATGGTGTCTTTATTGGTACCAGTGGTGCACCCAACCAAATGGTTAATATTGGTCCGAAATGGGGGTGGGGTTTCCAAATCAATGGAACATATCAATTTAAAGCCAATGATTTAGTTGTCAATTGGTATCATCTGAATTCTCATAATAAGGGAAATTTCCCAATAGGATATGCATTTGCGGGCAATAACGATGGATTTTATGCCAGTGAATTTCAAGTGAGAACCAATTGGGATGAAGTTGATATTGAATTTGGACAGCACCTGCAACTCGCTGGAAATAGGTTGTTGCGACTTCATGCAGGGGCGGAATTTGGACGCATTAAAAATCAGTTCGGTAACATCTCCCTGTTGCACCCAACTTCAGTAGTTGCCTATACCACGACGGATACCCTTTCCTATAATGGTTTTGGCCCACGTCTGGGCATTGATCTGGGATATATGCTTGGAGATAGCGTAGGGCTTTACGCAAAAATGGCTGGAAGCATGCTCATAGGTACTGCGAAACAACGGAATAGCGGTTATCAAAACTATCCTTACCCCAATAATCCCATCAGTCCTTTTGTAACGGGTAATTATATTCAATCACTTAACGGTGTCGTAGTTCCTGAGCTGGCAGCCAAACTGGGGGCACAATATGATTGGAGGTTTGAACAAAATATACTAAGTTTTGATATTGGGTATATGTGGATGAATTATTTAAACTCAATTATAAGTTATACAGGCAATGGGATTGTTTTCGCTAATGTTGGCAATAACTCAACAGCTAACTTCAATTTGAATGGAATGTATTTAGGTTTGAAATTGACTGGGAATACCTAACTATTTTTTATAATCCGATTTGATGCGTTTAGCCAATAAATTACAATCGCTGAACGTACGGTTTATTATAGTTTTTCACAAGTTGAAATTCTGTTCCAATGTCCTGGGAATGATGTAATTCAACCGATGTTTATTGAGAGATGGAAATTCAAGCTATGTTAAAGGGATTAAAGGTAATTGATCTGAGTTCGGTGCTTGCAGGTCCATCTGTAGGTACTTTTTTTGCTGAGTTGGGTGCTACCGTAATTAAAATTGAACATCCCATTCATAAAGATGTGACCAGAACATGGAAACTTCCAGAAGAAGACCCTGATGCAGAGATATCTGCCTATTTTGCCAGTGTTAATTATGGAAAAGAGTACCTGTTTTTAGATCTCATGAAAGAAGAAGACCACACCAGTTTTCTTAAGCTTGTTTCAGAAGCGGACATTGTAATCATGAACTTTAAAAAAGACGATGACATCAAGCTTCGAGTACAAGATGAGTTTCTTCTAAGCATTAATCCACGCCTAATCATTGGAAAAATAAACGGCTACGGTGATGATAGCGACCGGGTAGCGTACGATCTGGTACTTCAATGTGAAAGTGGTTTTATGTCAATGAACGGTACCGATGAGAGTGGTCCAGTAAAAATGCCGATCGCGTTAATCGATGTCCTGGCAGCACACCACTTGAAAGAGGCTATTCTTCTGGCGCTCTATAAACGGGAACAAAGTGGGAAAGGCAGGGTTGTCTCGGTCTCTCTTTACGATGCTGCCATTAGCAGTCTTGTCAATCAGGCATCGAATTACTTGATGACGGGACAGATACCACAACGTATTGGATCAAAACATCCTAATATCGCTCCTTATGGCGAGATATTCCGTACAGCGGATGGTGCACTGATTACTTTTGCAATTGGTTCTGATCGGCATTTTAAACGATTATGCGCCGTCCTGGATCTCAAGGATCTACCTGGGAAGAATGAATTCAGGACTAATCAAAACAGGGTAAGGAACCGAGATAAGCTCGCTTCTCTAATCGCTGAACAAACACTGAAATTGCAGAGCACCAGTCTTCTCGAAATCCTGCATGGTGAACAAGTTCCAGCAGGGAAGATTATGGATCTCAAAGAGGTATTTGAAAACGATCGCGCGAAAGCGCTCATCCGGGAAGAACTCATCGAGGATATCCCTACAGCACGTGTTGCTTCGTTTATTTTTAATTTTAAATAGTCAGCGCTATATCATATTATTCAAATTTGTAGCACGAGCGATGGGGGCAAATCAAAGTACGCTAAACAATCTGTGTTTCAATTGAGATTTGGGGATTGCAAAAAACGTTAAGTACGTTGCTTATATAAAAAATTGATAATACCTATAGATAAATGCAGAGAATATTTAAGAAATACTTAATGTTTGGTTAATAAAATATCATTAATTGATCAATCAGGTTTTTTATTGTCCATTTAATCCTGTTTATCAAGAAATTAATAACCAAACAGGAGGCATAGTATGTCAGCAAGTTCTAACCAGGTATCCCAATTAATTGCTTATGATTTTTCTAAAGCTCGTTCTATGGAAACAATCTTTGAACGTATTCAATTATTTTCTCAGGAGGAATTTAAAAATTTTCTTAAACACGTTCGAGAAAATCCGGTTGAGTTTTTAAAACAAAACAAGAGATGCTTTTTAAGTGAGTGTTGGTGTGAAGGCTCAAGAGCTCACTCTCGAAAGGATTCAACACTACGACAAGAGTTTGAACAGAGAGTGGTGGATGCAGTAGCTCATTTGGATCGAAGTACTCCAATTAATTTATTAAGTATAGGAAGTGGTGGTTTGTTTCAGGATTTCATGGTTCTACTTAAATTACATGAGATGGGATTTACTACCATCCATTTGGATTCTGTAGAAAAAGAACGTGACATGTATCCGATGTTATTACAACACATTATTTCCAAGTGGAACACGGAATGTGGTGTTGATATTACTTTTCGTTCAGTGGAAGAAATTAGTGCACTTCCAGCCGATAGAAGTTATCACACTGTTTATGCTGTGGATTTGGAAGAAATGCAGCATTATCTAGGGCTTGATTTCTCGCAAAGACAGATAAACGATGTGAGCTATATGCAATATAATGATGGTGTCAGCCTGGCTACATTAATGGCAGAGGCATTATCCAGATTGTCAACGCATGAGCGGTCTTTGTTCTGGATGTCATGTGGCAGGGATGTGATTGCATATAATGGTGTGGAGGATTTTTCAAAATCACACATGATTTCATTCTTTGAGCACTATTTGAAAGAGAACCATCAGTTTGACGGATTTTGCATTAATGCGAATATTGCCAACGTTGTTCATCATCTACCCTATTTGCTGGCTCAGAAAAAGCCCATATTGCTTGATGCATCCATTGCAAGCGAGACTACCCTGAGTGCAGTACAACAATTTCTGCAATCAAGGGGTTTAGAAGCCTATATTTTAACAAGGGCTGAAATTGACCAGCAAATTGTCTCTCGTCCGGGAAGCACATTGCTTGTTATTGATGATTCATTTTATAATCCATCCTCATTGGATGAGGACCGTTCTTATCGTCTTTCAGTTCCTCATTATAGAACACGATTAAGTCAGAATTCATTTAATGAAACCCGCGTCGCTGCATTCAATTACGGAAAAATTATTCCGATGCCATTTGATATCGTATCGGTACAACCAAAACCTGAAAAACCGTTTGTGGCAGTCTCTTCAAATGGTGCATTACCATGTGAAGAATACTACAGCAGTTTTGATAACAGTATGCCGTTGAATGGGTATAGCTTTTTCACTCCGCCTGAATCTCCTAAGAGAATTTCCGAAGGTGTCAATGCCATGACAAAAGAAGTCATTCAAATAATAACTGATCAGCGTTCTATGATGAGTCCATTGTAACCATGCTCAGGCATCAGGAGTACATCTCGTAAGATTTACTCCTGAATGATGCATACACTTTTATTTTTGCTCAGGTAAATCAAGTAGATCATATGTTTTACCTTGTGCCTATTATTTCCACGAAAGAATCTTTGGTGGAGTATGAGACGGGGCTAGTGTCTCTCCGGCAGGCCATCCAAGGATAATCGCGGCTTGAGCTTTCATGCTGGTCGGGATTTCTAATTCGTGCTTCCATTCTGGCAAGTTTAATCCAGAGAGGGCAAATCCAATAACACATGAGCCCAGTCCTTTAGCATACGCGGCAAGCATTAAATTTTCAGCAGCGAGCCAGCACTCAGCTTTTACAAATGGGCCTGAATAAGTGCTGTATATAACAATTAATGTGCTTGCGTTATAAAATACGTTATAGTCTGGTTGTTTTATTACATCAAGAATATGTTTTGTTTGTTCTGTTTTGTATTTTAGTTTTTCATCAAGTAACGCTTTTTTACAATCATTGGACAATCGATCCAATCGATCTTTCTTTTGAATTACGGCAAATGCTCTGGGTTCTTCATGCAGAGCAGTAGGAGCTTGTATCGCTGCGTCTAATAAAGTATGAATCAGATCTAAGCTCACTTTAGTAGGAAGGTAATCGCGAACAGCTCGACGATTATAGAGAGCATCCATTACATCCACAGTTTTATTTTCGTTTTCAATGTCTGATGAGTTTTTCATAGCTAATCCATTATTTTGCTCAATGATGTATTTAGTATAGTCTGCCTTTCTAATTAAAATTAAAAGAGGCTCATTAAATTATTTCGCTTTGTAAGACTGATTTTTATATCCATTTCCACATTAATTTTCTTTTAATCAGTTCTACCAGAAACAGATAGGTAACCGTCGCTGTAATAAGAAAGAGAAAATAGGTTGCTGGCAGTGGTATGAATCCCAAAAGAGGGGCTATGGGTGTAAATGGCAAAAGGACTCCAATTGCAACACAAAGGAGTACTGTTGATATCAAGGGTATGCTGGGTTTGCTTTGCCAGGGATTTTTAACAGAACGAATAACAAATACCACCAGAGTTTGGGTTGCCAACGATTCAACAAACCAACCCGTTTGAAATAATGCTTCTGTTGCTGCAAAAACCTTCAGCATGATGAAAAAAGTAATGAAATCAAAAAGTGAACTAATAGGGCCAATATAAAACATAAATTTACGAATTATACCGATATCCCAATGCTTGGGTTTTTGCGTAAAACTGCGATCAACATTATCAGTCGGAATGGTAATTTGAGAGCAATCATAAAGCAGATTATTTAAAAGTATTTGAGACGGTAACATAGGTAAAAAGGGTAAAAAGAGAATAGCGACAGCCATACTTAACATATTTCCAAAATTAGAGCTGGTGCCCATCATCAGATATTTCATCACGTTTCCGAATGATTTACGACCTTCAATTATTCCATCCAGTAATACACTTAAATGATGTTTTAATAAGATGATATCTGCAGCTTCGCGAGCCACATCGACAGCGCCTGCAACGGAAATTCCCACATCCGCACTGCGCAGTGAAGGGACATCGTTAATTCCATCGCCAATATAACCGACAACATGACCGCGAGAGCGCAATGCGCTGATGATGCGTTGTTTTTGCATGGGGGAGATGCGCGCAAATACATCCACTTGCTCTGCAATTGAGCCTAATGCGGAGTCACTGATATGCTCTAATTCTTCACCGAGGACTATGGTGCCTGAATCAATCGAAACTTTGTTGCAGATATGGCGTGTAACTAATTCATTGTCTCCCGTAATAATTTTTATCTTCACCCCTTCCTGATGCAATTCTTTTATTACGGCAGGAATGTCTTTAAGTGGCGGATCTAAAAAGGCAAGAAATCCAGCTAAGACCAAGTCTTTTTCATCCCGTGCATGATAAGAGGGTTGTTTGGTTATATTTCGATAAGCAACAGCCAATACCCTGTAACCCTGTTCGCTTAATGACAAAAAAGTCGCTTCAAACATTTTACGATGTTCATCATCCAATACCTGGTTTTTGCTTTCGTTATCATAATGGGTGCAGGCTTTTATTATGTACTCTGGCGCACCTTTGGTTATAAGAATATGAGCGTCATTTTTTTCAATAACCACACTGGAGCGGCGTCGCTCAAAATCAAATGGAATTTCATCGATTTTGTTGTAGGGTTGTACATCCGGGTGATCATGTTTCAAGATCGCTACATCAAGTGGGTTAATGTTTGCTTTTTTTAATACAGCAATATTAAAAGGACTGGGTATTTCAGTTCCAAATAAACTGTTCAAATAGGCCAGTAACATCACATATTCAGATTTTTTTCCAAAAGGATCAATGTGTTGCTCTAATATCATTTCCCCACTGGTTAAGGTTCCCGTTTTATCACTGCACAGTATATCGATGCTGCCAAAATTCTGAATTGCTGACAGGTTTTTAACAATGACGTCTTTCTTTGCCATATGAAGGGCGCCAGCTGCGAGAGTTACAGTAGTAATCATGGGCAATAATTCGGGAGTCAGGCCTACTGCCAGGGCAACAGAAAATAATAATGACTCAAGCAATGATCGCTTAAGATATATGTTGACTGAGAAGACAAATATCACCAGAAAAAACACTACTTTCATGATAAATATGCCAAATCGAGTTATCCCTTTTTCAAACTCTGTACGCGGTGTCGCTTTTGTGAGCGCTTCAACTATGTGACCAAATTGAGTGTTTTGTCCGGTAGAAATTACAACAGCCATTGCTGTACCGCTAACAACAGATGAACCTGAAAAAACAGCATTACTTGCCTCAGATGGGTTTTTAAGTCTGGTGGTTTGTGCAACAGCTTCTTTTTCTACAGGCAGTGATTCACCAGTAAGGGCAGCTTGTTGAATATGCAGGTCTCTGGCTTTTATCAATAATGAATCTGCTGGTACTACATCACCCGCTATGAGTTGAATAATATCCCCTGGCACCAGTTCTCGACAAAGAATTTCCTGCCATTGATTGTCACGTAATACATTGGCCGTGGTCGCAATGTGCGTTTGAAGTTTTTTAACGGCAAGCAATGATCGATGGCTCTGAAAATAATCCAGGCCAACACTCATAACCACCATTGTAACAATGATACTGGAATTGACTATATTCCCAGTAAAGGCTGAAACCAGAGCAGCAATTAACAAGATGGCAACTAAAGGATTAAGTGAATGAGAGATGGCTTCAAAAATAAGTAAATGATAGGGTTTACGGACATATTCATTCAGTCCGGATAATTCCTGCCTTTTCTGTGCTTCAAGACTGGTCAGTCCTTGTAGAGAGCTATCCATTTGGGTTAGCACTTGTTCGGGGCTAAGAGTGACTAATGTTGATAAATCTCTATTCATATTATTCGTCCTGGATATACATTATGAAGTTATCCTAAAATGACTATGAGATGAAGCTTTTTTATTTCTTGTACACTATAGTGTAAAAAGAGGTGGGTGATGTTAATAAATAACGTCCAAGATGACATCTTGATAGTGAACACCCAGAAAATCCTATGCGCAATATCTTTAATAAGATGATTCAACTACATAAAGCCGGTTTTCGTCAGGAGCATGAAGCGACCTGCGGTCCTGCTTCAATTATTCTTGCAACATTAGGCCTGGGTTTAGAACAAAAACACGAATCAGAGTGGATAAGCACTCGTTTTTCCCGGTTTATGCCCGTTCACCAATTTTTAGAACGAGGAATGGCCTTGCATGAACTGCATTTTATTTCCGAGCTTATTTATGAAAACAGGCTTGATATAAGGACTCAACGCGCTTATGAAGAACATTTTCCCTTGTTTTTAAACGATGTAAAAAAATCGGTACAAGAAAAAAAGTCGGTCATCATCGTTAATTACAGACAGGATGATTTCGTATCTAATGTTGTATCATGCTCGCAGGGTAACCCTCATTACTCGCCTATAGTTGGGTGGGATGCTAAAGAAGAGAACGTATTGCTATGCGATATTGATTCATCCATTCAAGATTTGTATTGGGTGAATATTCAAACTCTTTATCACTCCATGAGTCAGTACAACCCGGTCTTTAATCTTCCCAGAGGATGGTTAGTGCTAAAAAAAAGGAATGAATCCGGAGTTACAAACAACTCCGAATCAATTCCTTGAAATCACTATAACTATCGAATTATGGCTCAATTAGGTTCACAGATGGTGTGGTGTTGTAGTGTTCTTGAATGAATAATAATTAATCGAAATAAGCGTGCAACGAAATCAGGATCGATTGCGTAGGATTGTGACACATTTTGATAGAATTCAAAATTCTTTTTTTCCTGATTCATATCAATAATTGATTTACCTTCCAGCTGTTTTAAACGCGCAATTTTTTTACACAAGTCCTGGCGAAGCGCTAAATTCCTGATAATGGCACAATCGGTTTCTTGAATGTGTTCTCTCAATTGTTCGATAGTTGACATAGGCAGTCCTAAGGTTGAGTTTCGCTCCAGTGACGAATTAAATAGCCATGCTCCAACTGATTTACGTCTTGAATATTGGCTGGAATGCACACCACATGACCGCTTCCAGGAGCTCGTTGCATTGAGTGACCTTCAGTGCTTTCGATGGCTTCGAGCGGAGCAATGTAATTACCGGTCGGCAGCATGACTTCAAGAGTATCGCCTATAGAGAATTGATTTTTTACTTGGACTTTGAGCAGTTGTTTACTGCAGTCATAATCCAGCAATTCACCGACTACCTGCTGTTTTATACCTGTTTCATTGCGATCTTTATAACTTTGATATTCCTCGGGAACGTGTCGACGATAAAAACCTTCTGTGTATCCTCTGAGTGATAATCCTTCCAGAGCATCCATGAGACTCCAGTCAAATGGTTTGCCAGCAATCGCATCATCAATCGCCTTTCGATACAACTGGGTCACGCGGGCCACATAAAAATCTGATTTGGTTCGACCTTCTATTTTTAAACAATCAATACCCATTTGAGCAAGTTGTTCCACATGCTGAATTGCTCTTAAGTCCTTCGAGTTAAAAAGATAAGTCCCATGCTCATCTTCTTCCATGATATTCAGTTCTCCCTCGCGTTGAGGAGACTGTTGAAATAGAGCAGTCCTGCTTTCTACACGAGCATTACCCCATTCATCTTCTGTGCTTTCTTTTACTTCATAGTTCCACCGGCATGCATTAGTGCATGCACCTTGATTGGGATCACGGTGATTAAAATAACCGGATAAGAGACAGCGTCCGGAATGAGCCATACATAAGGCGCCATGCACAAATACTTCCAATTCAATATCCGGACAATAGTCTCGTATGGCTTGAATTTCTTTTAAAGACAACTCTCGAGATAAAATGACTCGTTCAAGCCCCAGAGAGTGCCAAAATTTCACTGCAGCATAATTCATCACATTAGATTGAACGGACAAATGAACCGGTTGATCAGGCCATTGTTCTCTAACCATCATAATGAGTCCAGGATCTGCCATGATGAGAGCGTCTGGCCCCGCTTCAATCACTGGCGCCAGATCCTCCAGATACGTATTGATTTTATTGTTTTGGGCAATAATATTACTCGCGACAAAAAATAATTTACCCTGGGCATGCGCTTCATTAATCCCTATAACCAATTTTTCATGAGAAAACTCATTATTTCTAGCGCGAAGACTATAACGAGGTTGACCGGCATAGACTGCATCTGCGCCATATGCAAAGGCTCTTCGCATGCGTTTTAACGAGCCTGCAGGAGACAATAATTCTGGAGATTTTATGTTCATAATGTAACTCGTATAAAATAATTCAATATCACTATCTGTAGGGTAAAAGGCCAGAAGAGTGTTCTTCAGACGATTGTTTACGTTCAGAATTTATGTTTTGGCTTCTTTAAAAGTTGACCAATGTTTGCTCTCAAAATCGTATAACTTGCAACTCTTAAAAATATTGAGCACGTAACGTAATTTAAATTGATACTCATGAACGTATTCCCCGTATTTAACTTTTAATGCTTGGTGAGCTTGAGGTAAGTTATAAAAAGGAATTCTGGGATCGAGGTGGTGAGGGACATGTATCATGATGTTATGCAATAATACTCGTGATAGTTTTGAACAATGAATGATCGTACTGCAGTACAAAGCGCCAACAGAATGAGACCATTCTGCTTTTAAATCAAAGAAAGGGATATCGGGATGTGTATGATGCAAATAGACAATTATGGCGATGAAATAATTAAAAACAATAAACGGTACCACTACAGCGACAGCAACACCCACAATGCCTCCAGCAAAAATATATGCCAACACAGACATCGCTAGCCCATAAAACAGCACTATTAGTTTACCATTGCGATAATATCGACGTTCCTGTTTCTCTTTACCCGGATTAAAACACAACATTTGCTCCCACCATATCCGGCGCAAATAATGGAACGCAGAGGTGAAAAAGCAGCGTTCTATCCGATAGAGGACGCGTTGAATACTGGAAAGTGATTGATACTCCTTTCGTGTCAGGGGGCGCCATATCCAATCAATTGGAGAAAAAGAGGCGAAACCATGATGAACCTTATTATGACCGAAGGACCACATTCGATACACATTTAATGAAGGAAGCATCGCTATTGTTCCCAGCATTTCGGCAATTTTGCTGTTTTTAAACAACGCGCCATGAGCCGCATCATGAGCCCAAACAAACAGCATGGCTGTAGCAACACCTGCAATCACACCACCAATCAGTTGGAATTCCAGATGACTACTCAAAAAAACAAGAGCAAGTCCTCCTAAAAACAGTATGAGATCAAAAAAATACCAAAATAGATTTTTAACCTGAGATTGCTTATAACATTCATGCGGAATGCTGGTGCGAGCCACAGATGATTTTATTTCCTTTACTTGCTTCCATAATTTATTTGACTGGATGGATTTCATAAGACACTACCTTTTTATACAGCGTTGGCCAAGGCCACTAAGGGACAAGTCCTGTTTTATACGTCATCTACGCAAAGACGCTTGGGAATACGGGCATTTATTGAGTCATTTTATAGACCTTCGTTAATTCAACCTGAGCAAAAATTACGTCATCCTCGCGAAAGCGGGGATCCATGCATCAATGTGGCATAGTGCTCACTTTGGCCAAAGAACCCAATCGTGTTGAGGATGACAAACTTATTATTCGGGGTATTTTAGATGGATTTTCAGGAATGACCTTGATCTACATCATGGAAATGTAAAAGTAACGTTCAGGATTTACGAAAAATGCCCTGATTCTTCATGACGGAACAGTGTTCCATATCCGCAATGAGTTTTAATTGTTCGGGTTGCAAAAGTTGAATGTTCTTCTGATCAATCGCAATCAGTTTATTTTTTTTAAATTGAGCGAGAAGACGGCTAATCGTTTCTGCGGTAAGCCTTAAATAATTACCTATATCTTGACGAGACATAGGCAGAAGAAATTGCAATTGCATTTCTAATGGATGTAATCGAGTGGCTAAATCAATTAGAAAAGCAGCAAGTCGTTGTTCCGCGGTGATGTAACATAAATAGGAACCTACACTCAGTTGTTGGCTCATTAAATATAAAATATGCTTTTGCAAAGACGGATTTAATTGCAGTAACTCAAGGAAATTATCGTAGGGAATTTCACAAACGACAGTATCGGACAAAGCAACGGCTGAAAAAAGGTAGTGCCGTGAATAAATGGCTTCAAAGCCCAGAACTTCCCCGGCAAAATAAAAACCCTGAATTAATTCATTTCCATTCGCATCAACTTGATAGGTTTTTAAAGTTCCACGTTGAATCGCATACAGGTTTCGAAACATATTTTGAGGAAGATATAGGGGTTCATTCTTTTTTAGATGATGGTGTTGTTTTACCGTATGATTATTTTGATTTATCCAATCCAATGAGTTCTCTTCCGCAATGCAAAAAGGAGAGAAAGTACAATGTTCGCAGGTTGATGGATTGGTGTCGTTGTCTGTCATTGGTGAATCTTCATAAAGCGCTTCAATGGAGTCATTGCATCATGTACGGGGCTCAAGTTTTTTATTATATCATTTTTTTCCATGATGTAGATCAAGGTCATACCTGAATACGGCCGATAGAATCCTCAATAAGTACTATTCGAGGTGGAAACGAACATGAATAACATCACTCAAGTTACATCCTATTTATCGGATTTACAAAGTTCAATCTGTCAGGAATTGATTCTGATCGATGACAACGCCAGCTTTATAGCAGACAACTGGGAGGATCCCAATTTGGGTTATGGAGTGAGTTGTGTGATTGCAAATGGCGACGTTTTTGAAAAAGCCGGAGTGAATTTTTCCCATGTCAAGGGGAAGCATCTGCCGGGCTCCGCTACAGAGAAAAGGCCTGAACTCAGTGGCTATGAGTTTGAAGCGGTGGGTGTTTCGCTCGTTATTCATCCTGTAAATCCCTTTGTACCTACAACTCATGCGAACTTTAGACTGTTCATGGCTACGAAGGAGGGGGCTGAACCTGTTTGGTGGTTTGGGGGCGGATTTGATTTGACCCCTTATTATGGCTTTGAAGAGGATTGTGTCTATTGGCACGCCAAAGCGAAAGAGGCGTGTGACCCCTTTGGCGATGAGGTGTATTCAGACTTTAAACAATGGTGTGATGATTATTTTTTCATCAAACACCGTCAAGAACCAAGAGGGATAGGCGGGTTATTTTTTGATGATCTGAACAAGTGGGACTTTGAAACATGTTTTAATTTTTTACAATCAGTTGGCAATCAATTTATGAAAGCCTATGTGCCAATTGTCATGCGTCGCTACAACATCCCTTATTTTGAACGGCAAAAAGATTTTCAATTATATCGACGAGGTCGTTATGCAGAATTTAACCTGGTTTACGATCGCGGAACAGCTTTTGGTCTGCAAACAGGAGGAAGGATTGAGTCAATTCTCATGTCTTTACCCCCTAAAGCATCCTGGGTTTACGATTGGCAGCCTCAATCTGGAACTGAAGAAGCGAAACTATATACCCATTTTTTGACTAATAAAAACTGGCTTGGTCTTAGGATGTAACAAGGGGCCAGGGAGGGCAGAATTGAAAGGCACTGACTTAAGGAACATCGCTAGCAAATGCAGGTTGGTGCTGAGCGTAGCGAAGCCCGACAACGGAGCGTAGCGACTTCCCTGCACTTCGTTTAGCACCAGCTTATGAAGGGACTATTTACACTATATATTCCTTAAGTCAGTGCCATTCGGGGCAGTGTTTTATAGAAATTTATTTAGGGTTTGTTGACATTTCGCCTTTATAAACACCCACGTCACGTTGGTGTTTATAGAGTACGAGTTAACAGCCCTTTGTCATAGGGAAATGCACATGTTTGAAATACCGGAATTTAGTCTTCCAGACTTAACAAAACATCAAAAATCGAAATTTTTGCGTTATGCGCGACAGGTTCTTGAAGCCCAGCAACACATGATGACTCCGGGCGTAAACAATATTATTCAATATACCTTAGAGAAAAAAAGTCGTCATCAACATATGGACCATTACCCTAAGGGTGATCGGATCGATCATGTTACTGGAGCTCAGTATTTCTATCATTGTCATCGCGAAAATTTTGAAACAGAAGAACACGGACATTTTCATTGTTTTTTGCGCTATGGTCATATTCCGCAACACATGAAACCAACACCGTTACCGGACTGGGATAAACACATTGACAATCCAATGACGCATCTTGTTGCCATTGCAATGAATCGCTATGGCCAGCCTATTCGTTTATTCAGCGTTAATCGATGGATAACCCATGAAATCTGCTACGATGCAGAACATACTTTGAATTTCATAAGACGCTATAAGATGACAAAGAACGACAGTGCGTATTGGCAGGTACTTGATCGCTGGGTGGAAGGGATGCTTCATTTATTTGCGCCTCAAATTCAGTGGGTCAATAACGCACGGGATCGAGTCATTTCACAGTACAAGACAACTCATTTTGATAGCAATCCTTATGAAGATCATCAATTGGAAGTGTTGTCTGAAATTCCAATTAATTTAAACAAACAAATCCAATGGATTTTGGAGGCTGACAGGGTTGAATCAGTTTGATAGGGGAGCCATTAGACCAACCGATTTATGGCTTGTTAGAAACCAAAATAATGCTATGCTCTCACTCCAAAGGTACGTCATCCAGAGCGCGTTTTTTGCGCGAAGGATCTCCCGGCAGTGGCACAATCTCTGCTAAATCGATGGGGATACATCAGATCCAGAGCGCGTTTTTTTGCGCGAAGGATCTCCCCGCAATGTCACCGTTTCTGCTAAATCGATGGGTATAAATCGTTACTTCGGTTTTTATAATTCCAATTGACTTGAATAATGTGATTGTTTAAGATGGCGACGGCTCGGAATTGCCTAATGGAAACTACGGAGTTGTATCATGAAGAAACAAAATAAAATCCAACCTACTAAATTAATGGAATGCCTCGTTCCTTTTGTTATCAGACATCAGGTTGTACTCATCGCTTTTCTTTTACTTTATTTAATTTGTTCTAATTTTGCTTTTTTAAGTTAATTAATTTTTATTTTTTATTTTGAGAATTTTAAGTTTATCAGAACTAATTGATTAAGTTTGTAAAGGATTATGCTGTGAAAAATCTGTTGTTATTATTTTTTATTTTATATTGTTCCTCCTCGGTGTCTCTTGCTCAATCTTATGTAAGTATGATATTTAGAAAGAGTCCTCCATCGACTGTTTTTTACGGTGAGACGGTACGCATTCCAGTGCAAATGGATGTAGCAGTGCATTGGTGGGCAACACCTGGTGCCTCCCTTACTTGCAAGCAATGGGACTTACCGATAGGTAGTAGTCTTCAATATACCTCGGGAGATTGTCGTCAGTTTACGGATGATGTGTATAATAAAAATCCCCATCCATTTACCTGCTATTTCGATATCGTTATTCCAGGCAATTCCTTTGGGACTGTAGCAGGGGCATTAAAATTTAATACGTGCAAAACATCCCCTTATTTGGATCGCTTTTTTTTCTCCCCAAACTTTTCAGTCCAGGTGATTCCTCATGGAATATCAATGTCAACTATCCCAATCCAAGAAGCTACTGCAAATATCCATTTTGAATATAACCTTAAATCGGCAGTAAAATTTTATGATGAAAACGTAAAGGCAGGTTATCCTCCGAAAGGCATAGTGAGTCCAGAAAAACTAGATGGATTATCCTTTGATCCGAACAATTTTTCTATTTCTGGAACACCAACTCGCACTGGAACGTACTTGTTTAAAGTAGGAGCTTATAACAGTTATGGTACAGCAGCTTTTGTGGATTTTAGAATACAGGTTCAGGTCAATGAAAAAGACAAGCCTGTTTTTAAACAGAACTATCCAATACCCAGTGCCTTACCCGAGCAAAAATACAGTCTAAATCTCATGGAATTAATTGAACCGCAAGCGAGATTCATGCAAACCAATCAGATTTCATTTCGCATCGACCCCAATTCGATTCATCCTGACTGGTTAAAAATTTCAAGTGATGATCCGACTCGTCTGGAAGGGATAGTACCTTCTGGTGCAGCAGGTAAGGAAGTAGAAGCCACTCTTATTGCCTCTTCAAATACAGGTGGTGATTGTTTAAAACCGTTAACGATAAAAATTTCTGTTGCTTCTGACCCAGCCAAAAAGCCAGTAATTAATTCATTTGAGCTGGAGAAATTGGCCGGAGCCAATATTTATGAAGACTTGTCAGGCTACATTAATGATCCTGCTCACGATCCTGACATTAAATTAATTTTGGATAAGGTAGAGCCTGCTGCAACCTGGCTTAGGATTAATTCTCTAAATCCAATGATATTGGAAGGAACTGTTCCTGATGATGCTACAGGCCAGAAGTATTTACTTACTTTGCGAGCTAATACTTCAACTGGTGGTAGCTCAGAGCCTGTAACTATTCCTTTGCAAATCATTATTGATAAAGCACGGGTACCACGATTTAAATCAGCTAAACCTTTGCTGCCCTTGGTCTATCCGGGACAGCCTTATTATTATGATTTTGTAGCAAATAAAGATATCTATCCTGATTATCGGGATGCTCCTTATGTGATTCGTTTTGCTGAAGACTTTATTCCTCCAGACTGGATGCGTTTGGAAGATAACAAATTAACTTCAGATATGGTTCCCCCAGAGATTGTTAATGATGATTTAGAAATAAAAATAGTGATAAAAAATATTCCAGGTGGTTTATCGAAAGAATATTTATTGAGTTTAACTTTTATGAATTAATTTAGGGTCGGTTAAGAAAAATAGACCAACTATCAGGACGTATTATGACACAAATATTCACCGGTGAAGGATTGGGTTTACAAGGTTCCTCTTTAGGCCTAGGCAGTTATGGGCCAAAAGGCGTTGCGGCATTGGGGCAAAGCGGCGAGTCTGTGTACGTCAATGCGGCAAATGGAAACCTGGTTTTGCGCCAATCGGATGGCTTTTTAGCGGATATAGGTTTTGGCCTGGATTTATTTCAAACTTACAATTCCATGGGGGAATCGGGATCGAATTGGCGCTTCAATATGCAATCCAGATTGGAACTTTCCGGTGAGCCCAATACTTCGGGTTCCACAGTAACTCGTATTGCTGAAGACGGCCACAGAAGCCGTTTTATTTTTGATGCCAGCAAACAATCCTATGTGCCAGAAGAAGGGGGTACTGCACGTCTTACTTACAGTCAAAATGGCTGGATGTATCGTGAGGGTGCTCAAAAGACAGTCTGTTATTACAGTCAGGAGGGACAACTCAGCGAAATTCGAGATTTAGATGGCCATAGTGTATCGTTTACCTATGATCATGGACAACTGATCAACATAACAGACAAGAGCGGTAAACAAACCATACGCTGGTTATTTCAAAATGGTTTAGTACGTGAAGTGAAAACCATCAGTGATGGGGTAATCGTGCATGATGTGCATTTTGAATACGATGATCAGCAGCGTTTACATAAAGTAAGCCGCGATTTAGGTCAGGGAAAGATCTTTTGGATTACCTACAATTATGCCGGAGATTCAAACAGAATCAGTGACATTAAACAATCTGATGGAACTGCTCTCCATATCGAATACGATGCTCAAGGCAGAGTAAAAAAACTGGTTGATGGTGAGGGGCGTGTTACGCTTTATGATTATCAATCAGGAAAAACAACAGTAACCAATGGTTTGGGAGAGTCCTGGACTTATTATTATGATGAGCACAACCGATTAACGGGCATTGATGGGCCAGAGCAGTACCGTATTCGTTATTACTATGAAGGAGCTTTATTAAGCTCTATTGTTCAGGGTAATCAGGTTTGGAGGTTTCGTTATAATAACGAAGGTGATTGCATTTGGGCTGAAGAGCCATCAGGTCAGGTGACGCAACGTGTTTATGATTCAGCGCATCATGTGATTTCTGAAACGAAGTATCAACGCTTTGATGGTACTCATCATCCGACTAAACCACAAACGACCCGTTACATTTATGATGAACGAGGTCATTTACGTTTTACAATCGCAGCAGATGGCACGGTTACCGAACGACGTTATGATGAAGAGGGACAATTAGTCAGTACTCGCTGCTATTTACGTGCAGGCTATGATCTGGATTCCATGGGGCAGGATGAGCTTCCTGGTCTGAAGGAATTAGAATCCTGGGTGACCAGGCAAAATCCTCAGGACGTCAGTCTGATAGATTATCGCTACGATTGGCGTGGTCAACTCATTGAAGAAGTGCATTACGCTCAGGTGGATTCACAAGGGCACGGGATTAATTCTGGTGCGCTCAGTACTCGTTGCCGTTATGACGCAGCAGGACGTCTGGTTGAAAAAAGTACTCCTATTAATGGAGAATGGTGTATTACCCAATACCTCTATGATGATTTGGGACGTCTTATTCAAACCATGGATAATCAAAATCACAGTCAACGCTTTGAATACGATGATGCACATCAGCGAGTGATTCAAACCGATGCCAATGGCTTGCAAACCATTCGTCTTTACGACAGAAGTGGTTTACTGCTTTCCGTCATGCGCCTGGACAGTGGCCATGCTTATGGCAGTACGACTTATAAATACGATGCAGCGGGTCGTTTGATTGCCGAAACCGGGGTAGATGGCCTGACTACCTATACCTTTTATGATCATCAGGGGCGTGTACAGGCTCAAGTAAGTTCCAGCGGTCAAATTACAGAAACTCTCTATAATGATGAAGGTTTGATTGTAAAAACCCGTCAGTACGAACAGCGTGTTTCAACCTATGGCTGGTTGGAGCAGATTCCAACTTTTGAGTCGATAAAACCAAAAAATAGTCTCAATGATCGCATCGCTCAGATTGTCTATAACCAGTACAATCAAATCGCGTACCGCATTGACTCTCAGGGGGCAGTGATTGGGTATGAATACAATGCTATGGGGCAAGTGGTTGCTACAACTGCTTTTGCAAAAAGGCTCAGTCCATTTTATCCAGATCAATTACTGACTTGGGACAATATTCATTTGGCTTCAGATGGCGCAGATCGGAAAGTATACTATTATTATGATGCTTTGGGGCAACTGGAAGCCAAACTTGATGGTGAGGGGTATGCCACGGCATATCATTACGACCGCTTGGGGCATCTGATTGAAACGGTCCGTTATGCAAACCCCATTTCAACTCGATTGTGCGGGGATTGGTTGCAGGATAAGCCGAATAATTCAATCAAAGACATTCATACCTATAGCCTTTATGATACCCGAGGCCTTAAGGTAGCCGACATTGATGGCGAAGGATATCTTACGGAATATCGCTATGACTCCAGCGGGTTATTAGTGGAGAAGTGTGCCTACGAGAAGGCTATTGATCTAAGTGTTTTAATTAATGACACAACGACTTTGGATCAGCTCCGGCCGCGAGCACAAAATAATGATCACCATACCACTTATCAATATAATGACCTGGGCTTATTAACCCAGGAAAAAAGTCATACTGGTCTAATAACCACATACGTTTATGATGAAATGGGTCAATTAGTGGTAAAAACCTTAACGGATGAGCAAACTCATTTGGCTAGGCAACAACGCTATCGTTACGATGCTTTGGGGCGAGTCATCCAAAGCTTGAATGAAGTTGGGTGTGCTTTATTGGAAAAAGGGTATCCTTCCCAAGAGCAAATCGAGTTGATTTGGCAAAAGCACAGTAGTTATTTTGAGTACGATAATTCCGGTTTATTGCTGAGTAAAACTAATGCTTTGAAACAGACAACCTGCTATTTTTATAATGAAGGTCGAGAACTGAAGTATACCGTGAACGCTGACGGTGCGGTGATGGAAACCGGTTATAACTCTTTTGGTCAGGTTGCATTCACCAGAGCGTATAGTGCCTATTTAAAAATCAATCCGATGGGGTTAAGCACCGACGAGTTGAGTCATCATGTGCAATTGCTGCAAGACGATCGTTATGATGAATTCACTCGATATGAATACAATACGATTGGCCAGGTCATCGCACAATACAGCGGAAAACGAGGTCTTGTAACTACCCTTTATAATGCTTTTGGTGAAATTGAGTTTACCAGCCAGCGCATTAGTGCCAATAGAGCTATTGATACTGTATTTGAATACGACAAACGCGGCTTGTTAACTCGGCGTATCGACGATTTTGGTGGATTATCAAGGAGTAGCGAACTTCGTTATGATGCTTTTGGTTGGGTGAGTCGAAAGATTGATGGCAAACTGAATCAGATCAGTTTCGTTCTTAATAAACGTGGTGAGCATGTAAGAATCTTCAATGCCAGCAATCAATTAAAAAAAATCAGTTATGATGCGTTTGGCCGAGTGTTAACGGAAACTGATTATACTTCATCAAAAACTATAAAAATATTCAGTTACGACGATAAAAATAAGACTATTTCTTTATCTAATCCTAACGAAAACACGCTTGTTATGACGCAATTTAATTCCTTTGGAGATAAAGTTTCGATAAAAGATGCTAATGGCTATACCACTGATTTTCATTATGATGAACAAGGGCAACTTGTTCGGGTGGATTCTCCTGAAGGGACTTTTAAAGAATATCGGTATGATGAAGCAGGGCATCTTATTTGGCAGCACGATGCGAGTGGACAAATTATTGATTATCGTTACGATGCATCAGGCCATCTCTTGTCGAAAACAGTAGATCCCAATCATTTAAAAATAACAACCCTTTACCAATACGATGCTCTGGGCAGGCAATTGCAAATCACGGATGCTAATGGAGGCATTAAGCAATTTGTGTATGACGATCAAGGCAATTTAATACGAACCTGTGTCGATCCGGATGGTTTGAATTTAGTTACTGAGTTTTCTTATGATGATCGCGGCTTATTACAGAGGCAAACGGAAATTAATACACATGGAGCGAACAAATGTATCGCTTATGAATGGGATAATTTGGGACGACGGACGGCGACTATTAGTGATCCCGACGGCTTGAAACTGATCACGACCTATCAGTATGATGCCAATGACAATCTGGTATGTCAAATTGATGCAAACCACCACAGTACTCATTACATTTATGATGCATTGAATCGTTGCCGTTATCAAATAGATGCTCGAGGCGTAGTTACTGAACATATTTACGATATCAATGGCAATGAAATCGAAACAGTGACATATGCCCAATCCATACCTCAACTGTCGCACTATGACGAAGCCAGTTTAAAGTCTATATTAAAAGAGGACGCGCAGCATGATCACTATCAATTTCGGTTATTTAACACCAATGGTCAAGTGCTTGCAGCCTATGATGGCTTAGGCTATGTAACGACTTATGATTATGACGGTAATGGAAATCTGATCCATACTCGTCAGTATGCCAGCGCTGTATCTCTCGACGAGCTAAAAAACGGGAACAGTCCTGAATCGCCAAAGGATGTGGGGAGAGAAACGCATTACGTGTACGACGGATTAAATCAACTTCGTTTTACCTGCACTAATGATGGATACGTTACGGAATCCCGTTATGATAAGAATGGGCAATTAGTCAGTAACACCAAGTATTTTGAGCGATTGAGTCTGGGTGCTAATGGCCACTACACTTTAGATAACGTTATTCAAAAATTAGAACCCAATCCGCAACGTGATCAAACTACCCGTTATACTTACGATAACGCTGGACGTCTCACTGCAGAACTCAGCGCAGAAGGAATTGCTAAATCGTATCAATACGATAATCTGGGTCAGGTCATATCCAGTACCGTGCATGCTACACGAACCAAGTTTATCAACGGAGAATTGAACTTAATTACCAGCGCCAATGACAGAACCAATCATTTTGTTTATGATGCGGCAGGCCGTGAAGTCTATCGGATTAGCAGTGAAGGCCGGGTGCTTGAACGTCGATACGATGGGGTCGGTAATGTGATTGCCGAATTAACTCATTCAATACCCGTTCATCTGGCTCAATATAATGAAAACGCCATCAAAAATGTGCTGACTCAGGACAAACAAGCCAAAGTTACTGGATATGAATACGATGCCATCGGAAGGCTTCTCACCCAAGTGAATGCTGAACATGGAGTTATTCATTATACTTATGATGCCCAGGGTAATGTATTAAGTAAAACAGAAGCCAATCAGGCCGTATGGACTTATCAGTATGATGAAGCCAATCAGCTCATAGAAACCCGATCGCCCAGTATCAAGGTAACCACGGCACGAAGTCAAGAATGGCGTTCCATAGTAACGCGCAACAGTTACGACAGCTTTGGTAATCTAATCGCAGTTATTCGAGATGCCGAAGGTCAAAAGCAAACAGTGCTTTATGAATATGACACTAACAATCATAAAATAAAAACGCTTTATCCGGACGTCAAAGTGAATGGCTCTACTGCTCAAGCATCCAACCAAAGGCAAGAAATCACTCAGACTTTGTTTGAGGAAATTCAATACAATGCCTTTGGTGAAGTCATCGCAAGCAGTGATAAAGCAGGCAACTGGAAGCACTATGCTTATGATAACCAAGGTTTATTAGTTTATAGCCTCGATACCCAGGGTGGCTTAACTTATTATCAGTATAACTCCTTAGGCCAAGTCATCAGTAAAACGCTTTATGCCAATCGACTGGAGGTAAGCAAAAACTTTGACTACACCATAGGTAATATCAGTAATGCCTTGAGCACAAGCCGTTACGACCGGCATGAATTCTATGTTTATAATCTGGATAATCAGGTCATCGAAGTCAGTCGTGATCCGGTTCTAATGTATAATCCCAAAACCGGTCGTTATGATAAAACCATCAGCCCTACTACAAAAACGCTTTACAATGCCTTTGGTGAAGTCATTCAATCTTCAGTACGAATCAATGAATCCGAATGGGCTGAGACTTACACTTACTATGATAACGAAGGGCATCCAACGGCAGTCATTGATCCCGAAGGATATGTAACCACTTACCAATACACTGTGTTCGGTGACCTGGAAACCATGACCGAATACGCGTTGGCTGCCCGTGCTTGGGATACGGAGCATTTCACTCCGGGTCAAACCAGTTCCAAAGATAGAACGGTTACTTACACCTATGATGCTTTAGGACAATTAACTGCTAAAACCTTAAAACAAGTGCGTTATGAGCGCTTGAAATCAGGTACTAACTCCTACGAAACATTCACGGGTGATCTCACCACGACCTACAGTTACGATGCGCTTGGCCACTTAACATCCACAACTGACGCAAAAGGCAATACAGCGTATTGCTACTATGATGAGTTAGGTCAGTTGATTGCCAAGGTTGCCCCTAAAACTCAGGAAGGTCGAGCAGCGACAACCTATTCTTATGATGCCTTGGGTCATTTGGTAGAAACACGACGCTGGGCGCAGGGCGCTATTGAAGCGGATGAGACCCACTTTTTATTAAAGGGTGCTTCCACTCTGGATGTTGTAACTAGACAGGAATACGATAACCAAGGTCAACTTGTTGTACAGACGGATGGGATAAACCATCAGGTGAATTACAGCTATGATGCTAATGGCAACCTGGCACGCAGTTGGCAGACTTTAAAACAGGCTGATGGCAGCATTTTGATTCAAGATAAACGATACACCTATGACAGCGAAAAGCATCTGTTGCAAACCTCGACGTTTAAAAATTCAGGTGATCTACATACTGAAGACTTACAATACAACACCTTTGGTGAAATGGTAGCCAAAGGCAATAACGGCCAATATAAGACACATTACGATTATGACAATCTGGGTCGTGTTTGGCGGTCAAACAGTCAGGGTTATTATCAGATTTTTGTTTATGACTTAACCGATAACGTCACTCAAGTGGTTACTTCGAGCAATATTTTTAGTGCCGAGAAGAACCGACATGGATTAGATTTATCGGATGAAGCTTTTGAACGAGAGGTGAGTTTTGATCAGGATCGTTTTCAATATGAATTACAAAGACAGAGCAATATTTACGATAAGTCAGGTCGTTTGATAGGCCAAAGAAAGGAGTATGGTGTTAACACATCCGCACAGGGCAAAGAAGTGTATTTACAAAATGCCAGCCAATCCCAAACAGTAGATCGCTGGGGAAATATGCTGACTTACACCAATGCGCTGGGGCAGATCACCTGTTACGAATACAATGCATTTAACCAGGTGATTAAACAGGAATTGCCTGAAGTGAAGGTGGTTGATGAACATGGCGTAGGGCGATTGTTAAAGCCTATTAATTTATACGCTTATGATGAATTAGGTCTGGCTATAGCTATGGTTGATGCCAATGGCCATGCGGTGAGCAAAGAGTATGATGCCTTGGGTCGTGTGATAACAGAGCGTGATGCCAAAGGGAATAAGCGTACCCGGCAGTACAATTTATTGGAACAGTTAACCAATTTGACCAATGAGCTGGGAGGCGTAACGAGTTACACCTACGATCAGGCCAATCGTTTGGTCGCAGTCAACACGCCTAAAACGCATCAACAGTATGAGTATGATGAAGCGGGTGAATTAATTAAACAAGTTAATGGTGAGAAAGAGACGAGCAGTTTTTGGTATGATGCCGTTGGCAATCAAATCAAACGTCGAGATGCTCGTGGTTTGGAAACCAGCTACGAATATGATGATGCTGGCCACAAGACTAAAGAAACAGATGCCAATGGACGCAGTCAGTCATGGGTTTATGACGAGCAGGGCAGGTTAAAGCAGCACGTTGATTTAGGAGGGCATGTTACATCTTACGACTACAATACAAATGGATTGTTGCTTGAAGAAACTTCCACCACAGGAAAACACATTAAATACCATTATCAAGGCGATGGGGCACTGATTCAATACGTGGATGAAGCGCTTAAAGAAACAGTCACTTACACCTATGATGCTGAAGGTCAGATGACCAGTAAAGAGTCTGCTCGAGGCGATACTCTTGACGACGGCTGGATAAGGGAAACAGACCATTATCAATATGATGCATTAGGACGATTGGTTCAGGTCAGGCGCAGAAATCCTCAGGATACAGACAAGCGTTTTCCAGATAAAGACCATGCCTTATTGTCCATTGATTATGAGTATGACGGGGTGGGGAATATCCGTCATACCCAGGTCCGCGCGAATTATACAAAGTATGATGCAGTGCAGAGTGATGATTATTACCTGTTTGATGAAAACAATCGCATGACGGTGAACAAAGGGCAATTAGTCAATGGCCAGATCATGATGACCAGCACCCAGGGCAGTACCTCAACTTATGATGCGGCGGGCAATATCCAGACTGCTTCGAAGTATGAGCATGGTGAATTGCAAAATTATCTTTATGTCTATAACAACGACAATCAATTGGAATTGATTCAAAAGAATAATGTTAATCTCCAATCTCGATTTTATGATGAAGCAGGACGGGTTATTCAGGAGAACAGTTTTGATGCAAAGGGTAATTTATCGCAAAAAAACATCATGTCTTATGATAAGGGTTTGTTAAAGGCGCAAAGTACGTTGAATAGCAGTGGCATTGAAGTATCAAAAACGACTTTTGAACACGATAATGTGGGGAATTTAACTGAATTAAAGACACGGACAAACAGCCAGGGCTCCACGTTAGGTTCTACCCTGACTCACCAATACAGTTATGAACTTTGGGATAACTACCAACAAATCCTGGATAAAGCGACTCAAGTTGTTGACCAGGGTGGAGTAAGCACAGGAAAGAGCACAAAAGCCTATGATATAAACGGCCAGTTAAAAGAATCAATAGACGAGCAAAGCAGCAACAAAACGTATTATCTGAACAGTGGTGTGGAGGGGATTAAAGGACGAAAAGACAAAGACGGTCAAACCAGTTATTTGACTGTTGCCGGAAAAACCATAGGTGATTTACGCGTGGACAATTCAGGCAAACAGCATCTTACGGTCTATGGAGGATTCACTCCATCGGGAAGTCAGCAAAAAGCAGCAGAGACTACTACTAAATCTACGTGGCAACGTGGGGCGGGCATGCGGACCACCAGTAACTTTTTAGACCGTACTCCAGGAGAAAATGCGGATGGAATATTGCCGGAAGCACCACAAGATAATTTAGGCGCCTACACCGTACAAACTGGAGATACTTTGGAGCGTATTGCTATGCAAGTGTATGGAGACAGCAGCTTATGGTATGTCCTGGCCGATGCCAACGGCATCACGGATAAAAATGCGATTGCAGGAAGCAGCAGTCAACTTCACGTCGGACAGCGTTTGAACATCCCGCCTGTTTCCACCGGTCAGCAGCACACCGATGGGACACACAAGGTACTGAATGCCTATGAGGTTTTAGGCAACACCAGTGCTACAACCAAAAGCCCAATGATCAGGTCAGCTCCACCGCCACTACCGAAAAGACACAATGGACTCTTTTCGAAAATTGTGGTGGGCATTATCGCCGTAGTAGCCACGGTGATGACGGCCGGGATTGTGGGTGCATTAGCTGGCGCTGCCATTAGCGGTGGCGGAGGCTTATTTTCTTTAGGTATGGGCATATTGGGAGGTACTGCTACAGCGAGTCTCGGAGCCACCCTTGCGGCAGGGTTTACGGCCGGTTTTGTGGGCAGCATTGCCAGTCAGGGAGTAGCTAAAACACTGGGAATGCAAGAAGGAATAAATTTCAAAGGCGCTTTAATCTCAGGTCTTGCCACTGCAGCAACAGGAGGGTTTTTACGAGGATTAAATGGCAGCCAGGCCTATAAAGATTTTGTAACGGCCTCGGATAATCTATCGGTTTCAAAAAACTTCAGTATTTCAAGCGCTGCCCAAATGATGGAACAAAACACCTTAAGCCAGGGCATCAGCCTAGCCTTACAAAAACACCAGCATTTTGACTGGGAACAGCTAGGAGCAGCAGGGATTACCGGAGGACTGATGGGCAGCACAACGGGAAAAAATATAACCAACAAATTAAACAAACTGGACAAGGGCACCGGTATCATCACTTCAGAAGCCAAGTCAGTAGTCCATGGAGGAGCCGAAGCCGTAGCGAAAGGCGAACATTTTAACGCGGTAGATGTTGTAACGGATAACTTAGGTAGTGCCGCGGGTGACGCACTGGTTGGTTTAGCCGGATCACGTGAATTACCTGAACCCCAAAAGAGTGAGCTAACGGATGAGTTGTATTTAACAGACAATGTTCTTGATATGATCCATCCCGAGAGGACTGCAAAGTTGGTGCTTCAGAACTATCTTGCAACAGTGATGAGCGGAAGTGGAGGATATGAATCGTCTTCTGACCTTCTTGGAACTAAACAAGCACAATATTTAGGTAATTATCAAAGTTTATCATTTGACTCAGATTTGTTTCAATTGGGTAATAGTGAATCGGATAAAAATAATTTTGAGAATAAAGTGTATTGGAGTGCAAAAGAGCATGGTAAGAAAGGATTTGTTGGTGATTCTAAAGTAGGCTTTGATGCTATGGGACTAAATATAATTGACCCTATATTAAGCTTATCAGCAGAGGAAATATGGAATATTAGAGCATTTCAAGGAGAGCCTATTCCTAATAAAAAAGCAGGACGGGTTGATGCTATTGAACGGTTTGTTGGTTTTGATAGAAAAGAATGGAATAATTTATCGGAAAAACAAATGAGTGCTAATTTAGATAATCTGCAACAACATGTATTGACTGCTCATAAAAACTATCCGAATGTGCCTATTGAATTCATCAACGCAGTTATTTTTCATGAAAGTAAGGGTGCATGGAATGCAATATCTCCGACGGGTGCTTTAGGAGTGATGCAACTTACTGCGGATAATTATTATAAAGGGCAAAATGCAAATTTTAACCCCTTTAATGTAGGGAAATCAATTAATTATGGAGTAGGAATGTTAAGTGGATATTTAAAAAAATTCGGTTCAACTCAAGATGGAATCAATAAGTCTCTTGCGGCTTATAATCAGGGATTAGGTCATGTATCTAAGGCAATAAATGAACATGGTACCAATTGGGTGAATCACATTAATAAAGATGGTAAGAGTTATATAGAGAGTATTGAGCTCATCCGAACAAATAGAAAAAAAATACCGGGATATTTTGGAGAAAAAAGATGAGGATTTATTGTCTATTAATTGGGCTTTTTTTCAGTATTGAGCTTTATGGAGATACTCCCAAGCCTTGTGAGGCAGTGGGTTTTGATAAGCTAATAAAATATATTACTGTTTCAGATGGGCATATGTTATTTGCTACTGCTGATGGGGAGCGTAATATGATTAAACTATTTAAAAAGTGCATTCATACTGCAGCTGTTTGTATTGTTCAAGTTGATATGAAAAGCAATAACTGGAAGAGAAGAAAAAATTGGATAAATGAGCAATTGATACCGCCTGTTGATGAAGATTTTGATCCTGTAAAGGGAGAGCTTGTTTTTGGTTTGTTACAGTATGTTGATAAAAAAAATAACGAGTCAGTTTGCATTGTAGCAAAAAATAGTTTTGCTCATGCGATTCCCTGGTACGGTAGAAGTTGGGTTGTAACTGAACAAGATATAAAAGATTATGAGATTTATGGTTCACAGTTTCATATAGCAATGACGCCTAATAGTTTATATAAGGCATTATTACAAGCCCATCAAGAAGCAGTGATACAGGTTAAAAAGGATGAACTTGAGAAAGAAAAAAAAATTGAAGCTGCTCAAAAAATGTTGGAAGAGGGCTCCGATCCCGATTTTGTTTCTAAATTAACTGGTGTACCGCTGGAGAGCATCAGGTTAATACAACGTTTGGGTAATTGATAGCCAACAAGGAGCATGGAATGCAGCTATCCTGGGAGTATGCTCAAAGGGTTGTATTCCAGGTTTTCATTTTACTACCATAGCTCAACTAACCCGTATAAAATTCCATTCAAAGGAAATCCAACTTCATAAACAACTATGGTTTACTTTCGCAGAGATTTTACACCTGGCGGTACTTATTTTTTTACTCTTGCTTTGAGAAATCGGAACTCACCAATATTAACCAATCATATTGACCTGTTGGGTGAGTCATTTCGAAGAATAAAACAAAAATATCCTCACCCTTGATCCCTCTCCCCCACGCTGCGCGCGAGGGAGAGGGGAGAACGTTGGTATTTTGATAAAATTAGAAGCGATTAGTTACTTTTTATTAAATTACTTTTTATTAAAATTGATATGTTCCACGCCTCTTTCCTGAAGGCAACACTCTGCGTTTTTTGCAGAGCTAAGCCCTGCTGTGATATTATTTTACCAAATTTTAAGCACTTGTTTTTTATGACTATAAATCTGGAAAAACTGTCTTCAAGTATCCTGATTCGCGAGCCGACCCTGCATGATGAAGAACACTTCGTGACTACTATGGCACGCAGTCAATCATTGCATCATCCTTACTTAAAAGCGCCGAGTACTTCACAGGAATTTCAAGATTATTATCTTAAATACCAACAAACGAACAATAAAAGTTATTTAGCACTAAATAAAGACCACTTAATCATTGGTGTCTTTAATATAAATGACATGGTGCATGGAGTATTTCAAAGTGCTTACATGGGGTATTTTGCTTCAATCGATTTTGCTGGACAAGGATTGATGAGCAAAGCATTAAAATTAGTTCTGCATCGCGTATTCACCCAATTAAACCTTCACCGGATAGAGGCAAACATCCAACCAACCAATAAAGCATCAATCCATCTGGCTACCAAAAATGGCTTTCAAGAAGAAGGATATTCACCCAGATATCTCAAAATAAATGAAATCTGGTGTGACCATATCCGATTCGCATTAACTTATGAAGACTGGATTACCCTTTAACTGATACCTGAATTGTAAGAGGTCACGTGGGAATGGTGAATCTTGGTTGAACGAAAAAAATTCCCAGAAAAGCGAAACATAGGTGGCTATGTGAGCATTTTCCGGGATGCTTTTCGTTCAAGATGGACCAAGATAGGAACTTTGAATTAAGTTAATGTAGACATATCAATAACAAAACGATATTTAACATCGCCTTGTTCCAATCGTTTAAATGCCGTATTGATTTCGTCCATTCGAATCAGCTCAATATCTGCGGTAATGTGATGCTCGGCACAAAAATCTAACATTTCCTGCGTATCTTTTATTCCACCAATCAATGACCCACTGACACTCAAGCGCTTAAAAATCATCGGCAGTAATGGAAGTTCCATTGGCTCAGGCGGCAACCCCACTTGCGTGAATTGTCCACCAACCTTAAGAAGGTTCAGATAGCGATTCATATCATGTTTGGCTGATACGGTATCAAGAATAAAATCATATTGATTGGCCAGGGCATGCATGGCTTGTTCATCAGTCGATAATACAACATCTGAAGCGCCCAACTGTTTTGCTGCATCAACTTTATTTGGAGAAGTAGTGAATACGGTAACGTATGCGCCCATAGCATGAGCCAATTTAACAGCCATGTGCCCTAGACCGCCTAATCCTACGATTCCTATTTTACTTCCTTTTCCTACCTGAGCTCTTTTCAATGGAGTATAGGTAGTGATGCCGGCACACAACAAGGGTGCAGCAGCTGCCGGATCCATTGATTTATTGATTCGTAATACGAAATCCTGGGTTACTACGATCTTTTTGGAATAACCTCCATAGGTCACTCCGCCAGAATGTAGGTCTTTAGTGTTATAAGTCTGCGTGTTCCCAGCCAAGCAGTATTGTTCTTCATGGTTGTCACAATTAGGACAATGACGGCAGGAATCAACCATACACCCAACCCCAACCAGATCACCCACAGCAAAACGAGTGACATCAGATCCGACGGCAGTGACCCGCCCGATAATTTCATGCCCGGGTACCATAGGATATTGAGAAAAGCCCCAATCATTATTCACCTGATGGATGTCTGAATGACAAATGCCACAAAATAAAATATCTATGGCTACATCATTAGCATCCGGCTCACGACGTTCAAAATCAAAGCGTTGTAAGGGAGCGCCCCTTTGAAGCGCGGCATAACCAATTGTTGCTGACATAATCTGTCCTTACACTGAAAAAAGTTAAATAAACTGCGTTAAGAGCGGTTGACAACTACTCTACAATCCAATCGTGGCACGTCATTTACGCGAGCATGCCACAAATAAGGGTCAACAGCCTATAACCCGTCTGTAAACTCATAATGATTTAAAACTATAGACCTAATTACAGTATCGATCCAGCCAACATTCTCCATATGAATCACAAACTTCAACTTCCTCACAGACCGGAACGTAATATCGTTGTACAGGAACATTGATCACAACATTTGGAACAACAATCGATGGGCCAATACCATAGTAATAACCTCGATCATAATATGGGTAACCACCTGGATAGGGATAACCACCGGGGTTATATACCGTTATGTCTTCGCCGTGATAATGGACATTACCACCACCAAAACCAACGCGTACTGCGCCCCCATTCCAGGCCTGACTGGCAGTACAGACAAGCACACCCAGCACAAGCCCACAAATTCTTCGCGCAGTGCTCTTGATATACATCATGATGTTCACCTTCTTTTTATTTTTATTATTAAAGACCTGTTAACAGTTCATCAAGTCAGATGATTCAACAACCTTACGTACTGCAATTTGTCCGCAGAATCCAGGAGATCCCTGGATGGCGCTGACAATCCGCACTACGTGGGGTTTGTACGCTATAATTCGTTTTTTTTGGCAGCTTTCGGAACCCTACACCCCCTGTTCTAAAACCTTTTATTTTTGATGGTAATTACGAATTTTTTTATCCGTAGTGTATTGGGAAAGTGAATAAACAGCCCAAAGAGCAGCAGGTACCCATCCAATAAGCGTGAGTTGTAATAGCAGGCAGATGATACCCTGAATAGGTCGTCCAATAGTAAAAAATACCGTAAAAGGTAAAAATATAGCTAGAAAGAGACGCACGGTACATCCTTACAAACGAAAAGAGTTCTTATTGATCTAATTGTAATCACTTGATATTTGATAATCAATGAGTTAAAGACAAAATATCCGCAGGGACTACGGGTATTCCATCTATAATCCGCGTGAAAGCAAGGGAGCCATTAATTAAGCACAATGAGGTGCTCATTGAATGCATGAATTACTGCCTTCGCATGGATGACATGCAAAATATGAACAAAAATTAACCAAAAATACACTATAATTTAAAATATCTATGCGATAAAAATCGGAGACAACATGTATAAGCTAACTCAAATTGAAGGCATAGGACCGAAATTTGCCGCCATGCTGAAACAGGCTGGTATTGAAGATCAGGAAGAGCTATTACGCACATGCAGCAGCCGAAGAGGAAGGTTGAAGTTAGCAGAACAAACAGGAATCAGTCATAAACTAATTCTGAAATGGACTAATCAGGCCGATTTGGCACGTGTTGACGGAATCAGTGAAGAATTCGCCGAGTTACTGGAGAAGGCTGGGGTAGATTCAATCCCGGAGCTGGCTCATCGCAATCCAGAACACCTTTATTCTGTGTTAAAAGAAAAAAATGAGGTCAGCCATCTCGTACGACACATTCCCGGACTCCCTCAAGTAATGAACTGGATAGAGGAAGCAAAAAAACTGCCCAAAAAGGTATTCCATTGATGTCTTGGCAGAAATTAATTCAGAAAAAAGCATCCGATTTAAATCTGTATATTATTGAATATTTAATCATTTAATTTCTGATAAATAGGTGGCATATAAAACATAAATATAAACCAAACTTAATAATTACTTAACACTTTGTTGCTATAATCACTCTATTACATATTTGGAACACATTGCCCATGCCTACATTTTATCAAGGTAAAGAACTTACTCGCTATAAAGAAAAGTCTGGTGGAAAAAATAAGAGTGAAGTAGATGGCTTTTATGAAAACAGCGATCACGAGCGATTTTTTATCAAAAAACCTGCTGATAAGAGTGAATTGTTTACCGAATTATTTGCCGGTTTATTGCTCAATGAATTCAAAAATCGCAAATTAATAAGTGAGGTTTATTTTCCCTCACTCATTTGTGCCGATGTCATTCAATTTGATGATGGCTCATACGGCTTGATCCAACCCTTGGTCGCTTTTGACGAATTACATAAAATTATTGGTACCAGTTATACTGATGGAAGTGATAGAGACCCATTAAAAGAAGCACTAGCCGGGCCTAATTACTATACATCCGTTACCAAGTTAGGCGAATCTTTTGGTCTATCGATAGCGTTGATGTTTTCCTTATTACTCGGAGCCCACAGCGTTCATAGTGGAAACATTGTCGCGCTCAAAGGGGATGAGAAATCCACCAGCTTACAATTCGGCCGAATTGACTGGGGTGACGCGTTTCGTAATTTTGCCCATAAAGAAAATAATACGGATATTCTGTACGCTTATGAAAACCGAGGCGTATTCAATTATAAAAGGTTTACAAAAGACTACTTCCTCAATTTCAAGAAAATCAATGGACTATTTCCTGCAATGGCTGAAAAAGCTAAAGAATTACTCCCTAAAGTGCCGAAAGATATTCTGCTGGATATGGTGGTCAGCGCATTGAAAAAAATCCCGTCCGATTTCATTAATCAAACAGCCAAAGATAAATTAGCAAGCGATATGTATATGCCTTCGTTCAAAGAGGTACAATTGGGTTCAGAAGCTCATATTGATACTTTTGCGACAGAAATGGCCAATTTACTAGAACAACGTATGACTAAAATCACTGAATTAAAGGATATTGTCGTACAAGAAATCCCAGAAAATATGTATGCCAGCGTTATTCATATACCACCTTATACACTTACATTTAAGGAAACTACTTCATTCCCCGATATAATAAAACAATGGAGCAGTTCAATTCGTCCCGGTGTCACGATTGATATCTCTGGGTTGAACCTTGCAAATCTGGCGAAGGTATTTAATGGTCATGTTTCAGATCTCGCCAATAGCTGCGAATCCACTAACCAATGGGCACATACCCTCTCCAATAATTACAATATATTCCAGCCCTATGATATGGGTCAGGGTGAGCAAATCCACGGCCATGCTTTCGTTCCACAATATAAAGAAAGCACCATATTACGCCGATTATTTTCGATGGATCCCCATACGCTTAGTACACCAAGATTTGCAGCCTTTGAGAAAGCAATCCAAAATTATTCAAAAGAACATACCGAATCTGAATGGGTGAAAATACAAACAATGTTAGGTCTTGGGCAAGAACTAATAATGCTCCTTAATATAATCAACCAAACCCGAAAGTTTGGTATGGAAGAAGAAGTCAGCCAGAATATTGAACGTTTTAAAACGAATCTGGCTGCGTTCCTGATAGCAGAAGCTGAAGTTCGTCATTTATTCGAGAATCCAGGAGTATCCCCGCAAAAAGAACCTAATCACGAAAGTACCTTTTTTTATCCTGTAGAGGACATCGAGTTAAATCAAATGACTGGCGATCAACTGGCTACTATATACCTGGAAGAGATGAATGAGGTTGTTCCGAGCCAATTAATCGTGCGCATCATAAAAAATGATACCTTGTGGCATCGAATGAATCAGGCTTTTGATAGTGGTGTCTATAATCCAAGACTTGACAGTCCTAAAGAAAAGATAGCAAAAGCTCGTGAATGGAGGCAATTATTTGAAATAGAACATGCGCACACAGCGCAACACATCAGAGTCTTGGAACAACAGACCGTTCTACTAAATAAAGAAGTAAAAGAAAAATCAGAAGAAGCGAAAAATCTGAATAGTGACTTGCAGCAACAAAAAGAAGCAACTCAGGGGCTATTAAAGAAAGTAGAGCAATTAGAACAACAACAATCAGAGTTTCACGCCATTAAAAAAGAAATAGCACGTTTAAAACCGGAAATTGAATTACTCCAACACCAGTTAGACAAAGCAGCAAAAACAGAATTGTCGGTTTTAAGAGAACACTCTGAAGAAATCAGTTCGCTCAATCAAAAGATCAGCGAAAAAGAATCGCGTATTACCCAATTAGAGGAGCAGTTACAAACCCTGCAAAAAGTAAATACTGAACTTCAAGCCGAGGTTAAAAAGGAACAACAGGGAAAAATACACGCAGAACAATCTGCTGAGTTAGTTAAAAAGGAACTGGACAAATTAAGTCCAGAATTAAGTCGGCTGCAACACGAATTAACAACTGCGACACAGCAGGGTTCTCTTTTATCCAGCGAACAAGTGCAAAAAATTGAAGCGCTTGGTAGCCAGTTAAAGACCAATCAAGTGTTATTAAAACAAGCACATGAAGAATTAAAACAATTAGATGAACTCAATAAAACCCTCCATTCCGAACTAAGTCAGCTGAAAGAAGGCAAAACAATGGCTGAACACTCTGCTCAGAAACTGACAGAGGAACTCAAAACGCTAAAAATCCAAATGGAACAACTGCACCTTCAACTGTCTGAAAAAGACCGCTCTATTTCAGAACTGCAACAACAAAGAACCGTTACATCTCCTGTAGATAAACCTCTGGTAGCAGCCGATCTCCCGTCAACTGAATCTGTAAGGAGTAAGGAGCAGGATGAATTAATTCAACAGCAGTTAAAAAAGGAAATTGCATTACTTCAAGAAGAGCTGAAGAAACGTAAAGCACAGACAAATCCTTTAGATGAACTGATTCAATTAAATTCCATAGCACAACAAAAGTATAAAACTGCTTTAGAACATAATAAACCGATTAATTTTGCTCGCCTGGAACGAATGGCTCCCGTGCTCCTTCAAGTAAATAATATCGAAATGAAAGCGGCCAAACTGGCTAAAAGAAATGAAACCGAGGCAGCTGCTGCCGCGTTAAATCTTGCTTCACAAATTCGTACAGAAATAAAAGAATATGCCGAGAGTGACGAGCAAAATGAACAGCTTGCTTTGAACAATTTTAAAATCAAGGCAGGACGCCACATTGATGCATCAAAAAACACATTGATTCAGCATAGGGAAGAGTGGAAATACATCCTGGCCAATATCACTGTAGGAATACTTCTGCTTGGAATCGGTTATGCTGCCGCAATACTGATTAATAAACAAGTAACAGGTCATTATACATTCTTTAGTAAAACAGACAGCATCAAACAAGTGGAGCAATTAAACGAAAGTATCGTCTCAAATGACATAAAACCCCTCAGTGGTGGCTGAACCATTTAAACCTCAACTCAGGGGTATATACTTTCCCCTCATCCATCAGAATAATTAATTCATGATGCAATGAGTCAATTTACATTTTGATTATCCAATGCCTTGATCCAACCACGATAGGGTCCTTAAAGACTGTATTATTTCATGGCTTATGTCTATCGTATTGGAACAATGTCGTACGGTATTGCAGGTAATTATTTTGTCCACTCCACCAGCCAAAATCTGTTGATATGCATCTCCGGAAAAAATCGCATGCACACCAATACACACTGGGGGAGGTAAATTGAGCGAATGTACATGTCTCACTGTCTCTATCATGGTCATGCCAGTAGAGATAATGTCATCAATTAATATCGGTGTTTTTCCCGGATAAAGATCAAGATTAGGGATTGATACGTCAACGGAACGATCCCCCTTTCTGTTTTTTTCTAATATGACACAAGGTGCCTGAGCCTCATCTGCGATAGTTTTAACCCATTGCCTGCTTTCTTCATCAGGCCCAATAAGTAATGGCTGCTGTATGTTATTTCTTATCCAGTGCGCAATGGGCTTGGTCGCATGAAGCACCTCAGTGGGTATCTCATAAACAGCATTTAAGGAATGCCAACGATGTAAATGAGGGTCTATGGTAATCAAGCCATCAAAGTAATGCGAGATCAGTTTGGCAAAATATTGTGAGGTAATTCCCTGACCCTTTTCAAATACCTTATCCTGACGCATATAAGCGAGATAAGGCGCGATCAGAATTACTTTCGTCGCTCCTAAAGCTCTTGCTGTTTCTGCAGCAAAGAGTAATGGCACTATTTTAGGGTTTGGTGTATCTAAACTGGCGATGAAGAGTACTGGACGGTTCGTGACCTCTGTTTCAATTTTAAAAACGGTTTCCCCATCTGGAAATTGATGTTGTTTCATTCTACCTAATTCATAATGACAATCTTTTTGTATTGCAAGTGCCAGCTCATCGTAGTCAAATAAAGGGAATATAATCGGTTTATTGTTCATCAGCTGACCTCAATTTGAAAAATATCATGTTCCTGTCTCAAAAAATCAAGCGCATAATTCAGCTGCCCTTTGGTTTCGGCATGAACTTTGAATAATGGCTGGGATTTTGCGACCACGCTATGCAAAGGTACAAATAATTCAACACCTGCGGCTTTTGCTTCAGGCGCCCCTGCTAATTTAGCAACACGGGCGATATGACGATTATCAATATTGACTATAGTACCAGAAACGGTCGATTCTATGGTCTGAGAAAAAGGGGCTTTGGGAATACTTCTGAAGCCGCCCTGCGCTTCACAAATCGCTTGAAACTTAGCTAAAGCTTTGCCACTGTCAAGCAGTTCAGTGGCAAGACTTAATCCTTGACCAGGTACAAGACCTGGAGCAAACTCAATAACCTGCCCCGCGAGTAAGAGTGCATGCTCCCTTAAGCTCTGCGACGCATCTGCATCCCGATTAAGAACAGATAACACATCAACTGCTTCCAATGCCGGGCCTATACCTCGGCCTACAGGTTGAGCACCATCAGAAAACACGATTTTTATGTGCAATCCGAATTCATTAGCGACTGATTCCAGAAAGTTTTTGAGGCGTCTCGCACGCTCTATAGATCGGACTTTAGCCGTTGTACCGATAGGCATATCTATCACAATATGAGTGGAACCAGCCGCAATTTTTTTTGACAAAATTGAAGCAACCATTTGTCCTTCACTGTCGATATTGACCGTTCGTTCAATTCTTATTAATAAATCATCTGCTGGACTCAATGCCATGGAACCACCCCAGACAAGACATCCGCTTTCCTTCTCGACCACCTTACGCATTGCAGAGAGATCCAGATCGACATTGGTAAACACCTCCATAGTATCCGCGGTTCCTGCTGGGGATGTGATGGCTCTTGATGAGGTTTTAGGGATCATCAAACCATAGGCTGCGACTATAGAAACAACTATGGGCGTCGTTCGATTTCCCGGCAGTCCACCCACACAATGCTTATCAACAATAATTGATGAAGGCCAGGTTATTCTTTGTCCCGTTTCTATCATTGCTTTAGTTAAATCAATTACTTCCCTTTTGGACATGCGATCGTCAGAACTGGCCGCTATAAACATGGCAATATTGATGTCGGATAATTGTCCGGAAATCAGATCTTCAATGATTTGTCGGGTTTCATTAGCTTTCAATTCATGGCCATAAATTTTAGAGCGAATGTAACTCAATGAATCCAGAGGCTTAGGGTGAGTAACCGTCACTTCATCACCGACTTGAGCTGACAATAAATCCCAGGCATAACGAGAAAGACTGGCTTCATTATGTCGCAATAATTTGGTTTCAACAGTATTCACGGTGGCGATAATGGAACGATCTTTTAAGGTTACTCTGACCCGTGACTGCGCAGTAAATCCTTCTGATTGACAGATATGGCAATCTTCCCTCATGTAAATTATGGGATCTTTAAATGTATTGATACCTAAATATTTAAGTGTCAACGTTGAATAAGCATCGCTCATAATAAGTTCGATATAATTGAGTTAATATTAATGTCCTTATTTACTTATTTCGTGCAAAACACCAGATTTAATCATAGAAACAGTATGCCATAGTCCATCCAGCAAAAAAATTACAATAACGTACTTTTATGTGAATAAACCGGTTCAACCGATCTTCGCCCGATAGAGGCTGTGGAACATATCCATTTTAATAAAAAAAGTAACTAATCACTTCAAATTTTATCAAAAAAACAACGATCTCCCCTCTCCACCGCGCGCAGCGTGGAGAAGAGGGAGCAAGAAAGTAACGAATCACTTCAAATTTTATCAAATAACAACGATCTCCCCTCTCCACCGCGCGCAGCGTGGGGGAGAGGGATCAAGGGTGAGGGGGTTTTAAATTTGTCGCGTAAGCGACTCCTTAAAATAAAATTTGTTTAATCTGTTAGGTACATTTAACCTGTGTCAAAACCTGCATCGCTTTAAACGCAAGGTAATTCATGGTGTAACAATTGAATTTTCCTAACAAATGATGGGGTATAAGATTAGCCGAGCTGTTGCCTTGGTTAATAGAGTGGAGTCGCTTACGCGACAAATTTAAAACCCCCTCACCCTTGATCCCTCTCCCCCACGCTGCGCGCGGTGGAGAGGGGAGATCGTTGTTAATTGATAAAATTTGAAGTGATTAGTTACTTTCTTCCTACATTTGCAATATGTAGCCTGTATTAGACGAAGTCGTAATACAGGATGGATTTACAACATAACCATTCAATCAGTTTCCTCTAAACTCCATGTTTTATTCATCAAACCTTTTTTGATGTATCGATGGATACTTGAATAAGGCCAATCCAAAGGTTTTTTTACATAACCATGCTTTACCGGATTGTAATGGATGTAGTCGACATGAGTTTGCAAATCAATATTGTCCCTGATTCGGTGTTCCCAAAATCGAGTTTGCCAAAGATTAACGTTTCCACGAGCGTTTTTCTCTAAATAAATATTTAAATCTAATAAGGACTGGGTAAAATGAGTTTTAATCAATCGAATTCGTTTTGAATAATCTGAATCATTAAGGGGCAATTGCCATATACAATGAATATGATCAGGCAAAACAACAATTGCACGAGTGATAAAATTTAATTTTACTTTAACAGATCGAAATGCATTTCCTAAATAATTGATATGGTCAGTTAGATATTTGGATTGCCTGTCTATTAACGTTAATGTGAAAAAATAGCTTGCGCCGGGTGAATAATCCCTTCGGTAGTGAACCATACATACTCTTCCTTAAAGTTGGACGATTGGGATTATACCAAATTGAATGAGGAGTGGTAGGTTTGGTGAAGTGCGCCCTGTATTACGACTTCGTCTAATACAGGCTACGATTGGTATCAAAAAGTAGGAATGTGTAGCCTGTATTAGACGAAGTCGTAATACAGGATGGATTCCATCCGAATTATTTCAGCTGTTTTCTCCATAATTCCACTCTTAAAAATAATGGATTGCACCATTCACAAACTCAATTCTTAATGAACCTGCCCCGAAGGCGTGTTGCGTATTCTACTGATTTCCCTATCAGTGTCAAATACTTTTTGCATTTTTTTTAATTGTTTTTCTATTATTAATTCACTCTCCACCATATCGATCTACCAATAATCATGTTGATCATATTTTTTGCTTGAGATATCCTTCCCTTACTTTAATTGTACGGAGATTTAAGATGTTTCGCGCTATCACTTTATTATTAATGACATTCTTGGTTCATTCTGTTTTTGCATATCCTAATGTGCATCACCATCAAGTTTCACCATTAACCAATGCATTACGAACTGGAACAGATACCAATGGATCTATTTTATATCTTTGCCAGGCAAAATTGTTCGGCAGTATTCAACCTGGAAAAACTTGGGCAGGATATGGTCGCTGCAATGTTCCTTATGGCGGTAAAGAATATGTAGTTGATCAGTTTACCATTCCTAATCAACGTAGTTTTGGACAATTTAATTGGGAACGTGATCAGCATAGTGCGCTGCAAATTGGTAAAGATACAAATGGAAATCCTTTATTTGTTTGTCAGGCTAATTTTAATGGCAGTATCCAGCCTGGAAAAACCTGGCCAGGTTACAATCACTGTAATATTTCCTATGCAGGGCGTGAAGTTATTACTGATTATTATCGGGTATTAAGCAGACAGCAAGAAATCATTGTTGGTTCAAAAATTCCAAGGGGTCAACCTAATACTATGCATTCACACTATTGATATACTCTTGATTATTTTCTTTCATAAATAAGAAAGGTCATATCGTATTGGTTCTTCTCATCACGCTGTCGGAATTCCTCATTTCGACAGTCCCACACTGATGCATTAATTTCTGGAAAATATACATCGGCAGAAAATACATGCTGAATTCGAGTGAGGTATATTCTATGAGCACTATCTATAGCCTGAGAAAATAAATTAGCGCCACCGATAATCATTACTTCATTTTCTTCAGATGTAGAGGATATTGCTTTCTCTAGTGAATCTAAAACAGTAACACCATCTATAGCAGTCGCTGAATAACTTAATACAATATTCTTTCTCCCTGGTAATGGTCTGCCAATTGATTCGAATGTTTTCCGACCCATGATAATCGGTTTACCCATAGTTGTTTGTTTAAAATACAGTAAATCTGCCGGCAAATGACACAATAGTTGATTGTTACAACCCAAACCACCTCGCTCATCTACTGCCGCGATTAAGCTGATAATACTCATAAACTATTCCTTGCACTCGCCATTTCTACAGCCATTTGTACTGCTGCTAATAAACTACCAGAATCAGCACTATTTTTTCCAGCTAATTCCAATGCTGTTCCATGATCCACGGATGTTCTTATTATGGGTAATCCAAGAGTGACATTAACTGAATGATTAAAACCGGCAAATTTTAGAACCGGTAATCCCTGATCATGATACATTGCAACATAAGCATCACATTTATCCTCATTATTTGCAGTAAACATGGTATCAGCAGGTAACGGGCCTTGAACATCAATTCCTTTTTTTCTTAATGCTATTAATGCAGGACTTATGACCTCAATTTCTTCTCGCCCCAAATATCCTGATTCGCCAGCATGAGGATTTAACCCGGCAACTTTTATCTTTGGATTCAAAACACGAAAATCCTGAATTAATGAGTGATGAAGGGTGCTGATTACGTTAATAATTAATGAGGTGTTTATTGCATCAGGAACTTGGCGTAATGGAAGATGAGTCGTAACTAACGCAACTCTCATAAACGGACAAGCCAGCATCATTACCACTTGTTCTACACTAAAATACTGCGCGAAAAATTCTGTATGACCTGAAAAAGGGATGCCTCCAGCATTAATATTGGCTTTATGTACTGGGGCAGTGACTAATGCAGAAAACTCACCTTTGCTACAAAGAGTTGCGCCAAGTGTTAACAGTTCCAATACATAAGCTGCATTTTCTGGATTTAATTGTCCTGGAGTGACCAATCCTGGGCAGGGTACAGACAGAACCGTTAAACAACCCGGGTCTGTTTTTACACTTTCTTCAGATTTATATTCATAAAAATCAATTGTCCTTGATAATTCAATCGCTCTTTGTTTAAGGACATTCACATCACCAAGAATAACTAAAGGAACATCATAACCTGCAAGAGCCAAACATAAGTCCGGACCAATCCCTGCAGGCTCACCACTGCTAATAAGCAGTGGCTTCATGCTAGATCCTTATCGACAATATTTACGTATGCTTCAGTTCGTAAGTGCTGTTGCCAATTTTGGACTGCTTCAGCAAATTTACGTTGTTGTAAAAACTGTCTTACCTGTTGACGTTTAAATGATTCAGAATCATCTTTTTGTTTACGTGCGATAACTTCAATCAAATGCCAACCGTATTGAGTTTTCACCGGCTGACTTACTTTATGTAAAGGCAAGCTATTCATTGTCTTCTCAAATTCAGGTACCAATTCCCCTGGACTGACCCACCCTAAATCGCCCCCTTTCACGGCACTCGTAGCATCCAAAGAATATTGTTTGGCCATAAGAGCAAAGTCTTTTCCTGATTTTATTTGTTGGTATATGTTTTTCACTTGTTTCAATGAATCAGAAGGTAACATACTGGCATCAGGCTTCAATAATATATGACGAACATGAGTCTGGGTAACCACATGATGTTGATTATCTCCACCCTTAGCAACCAATTTAATTAATTGAAAACCATTCCCTGTGCGCAAGGGGCCTACTACCTGGCCAACCTTCATTTTAACCACTTCTTTCGCAAAAATTTCGGGCAACTCAGCTAAATGCCTTTCCCCCAGGTCGCCACCTTCCAAAGCCAGTTCACCACTGGATTCTTCAATTGCCAATCGACTAAAGTCTTCACCTTTTTTAATTTTTGCTAATAATCTTTCGGCATTTGCTCTGGCGCTTTTCAGTTCTTCAGTAGTAGGCTCTTCATTTAAAGGAATCACTATATTTTGCAAATGAAATGTAACCGCCGAATTGTCAACTGTATTCGCTGTTTTCAAATACTGCTCAACCTGCTCATTGGTTACTTGAACTTCTTTTCCTACTGCTTTCTGTTGCAGACGGCTGAGTAACATTTCTTTGCGAATATTTTGTCTGTACTCCTGCCAGGTAATTCCCTGTTTGGTAATCTCTTCACGTAACTGAGACAAAGTTAAATTATTCATCGTGGCTACTCGCTCAATTGCTTCGTTGAGCTCAGTACTGTCCACTGTAATTCCATGTTGTTTCGCCAATTGCATTTGCAAGTCGACATCGATCAAATGCTGTAAAACCTGTTTACGTAAAACGGTTTCTTCAGGCATTTGCATTTTTTGAGCAAGAATCTGTTTTTTGGATAATTCAACTTGTGCATCCAACTCACTGGAAGTAATCACTCCGTTATTCACAATTGCAACAACTTTATCCAACAGCTGTTTGCCTTCAGCGATATTTAATCCTGAAAGTAAAATGCACAATAATGCCAATCTTTTTAACATGCCTTAATCCTCATCTACTCTATGCCGCGCAATTTAGGTTATTCTTAATCAAAATACAAGCAACTTTGGTTAATTTCTACTCTAATTATCGACGGAATGGATCATTATATCCTGGAATATAGGTACTCAGTATATTATAAGGATCACTATTTGCCACTGATCCTAAGCCTTTTAATAATAATTGCAAATACACATTATTATTATATTGAGGTTCAAAATTATCATTTAGATTTTTAAATGTTCGTCCACCCATTACTCGTACTGCCCAACAACAACTATCATATTGCACACCAAGCAAAGACATCATACTGTAATTTTTACTAATATTCTGACTGTATGCTCCAATGCTGCTCCACTTTTCACTTAATGGCCAGGAAAAAGCGGCAATAGCTTGATTTAGCGCGTTATTTGCTCTTCCATTGTCCCTGACGGCCGTTACATCTCCATTAACCAAATAGCTGTACCCCCCGCTGATTATAGCATTGGGGATGGGTTGATAATGCAAATTTAGATCAGCATTGTTTGTAGCCTTGGTAGCAGGATCCCAAATGTAATCGCCCGTTATTGCCCAAGCTGGATTTATGCGATAAACCGCTCTTGATGCAACGGGTGATGTGCCAAATGTTGAGGATAAATTACCAAAGGTATTGGGATCATCGACACAATAACCTGTAGGACTTTGACATAATTGAACTTTCCTGTCTGAAAAATATTTGATTTGACCTACAGTAAAACTCGCTCGTTCAACACCCGTTTCTTCAGATAACCAACGAGAAGTGAGCGCATAAGTCAATTGATTTGCATCTCCAATTCGATCAAAGCCTGAAAACCGGTTCGTTCTGAATAGTTGATCCGCATTAAATATCATAAATCCTGAATCATAAACAGGAATAGGTGTCTGATTTTGAAATGGAACACGCAAATAATATAATCTTGGCTCTAAAGTTTGAGTATATGACTCCCCCTTTAACGATAGATCCCGTTCAAAAAACAGGCCGCTATCCACGCTGAATCGCGGAATAGTACGATTAAAATCCTGGTGATATGAACCAAAATTGGTGCTGTTTTGCACGCTGTAATAATTCTCCACAAATTGAGCCGAAGGAGTGACATAACCCCAGGGTTTTATCATTGGAACTGATATTATGGGATTAAAATGAAATCGAGGGCCTTGAGGCATTCTCAAGGGAGCCAAATCCCATCGTTCAACAGGCCAATGGAACTGATCATATTGACCGAGAATACTAACATTGGCATTAAACGGTAAATCATAGTAGTAACCATTTGCCATTAACTGAGGTAATCGTTCATAAACAGGGGAAAGACGTATTTCATTTACTGGTTGTAATGTTTGGTAACTTTGCCCCATTCCTCTGAAGGTCCAATTTTCAGTAGAGTAAATTAAGTCTGCCTGACGTAATAATTGTCGTTGGGTAATCATCACCAGATTAGAACTGAAATCCTGAAAATAATAATCATCGGATACTTGTTCCAAATTAATATTCATCTGTAAATCAGGAGTAAAATAGGTTCTATCCAAAATGCCAAAAGACCAGCGATTTGTTGAATTTCCCAAAAGTCTGGGATATTGAATTTCGTTATTCTTCAAAAAAGTACCAAAGGCTCTATCGTCTGGAAGAAAACTGCCCTCAATGTTTCCGGAACTCATTCCTGTTAAATAACGAAATTGCCCCCCCATCATGACACCACGCTCGGAATACAAATGTGGCTCGATAGTCATGTCATAATTTGGAGCGATGTTCCAATAATAGGGTAAGCCAAGATCAAAACCTCCCACATTGGAATATCCGGCAAGCGGCATCAAAAAGCCTGATTTGCGTTCTTTGCTGGTAGGAAAACTGAGATATGGAGTATAAAATACGGGCCAATCATGAATTCGTAATACCGCATTGCGCGCAACGCCTTTCGCCTTTGCATCATCCAAGGATAAGGTTTCAGCTTGTATGTCCCAGGCTTTATCCTGAGGAGCACAGGTTGTATAAGTTGCTTTGCGCAGGAAGTAATCTTTATTCGCAAATCGTCTGATTAAACTTGCACGTCCCCATGCTGGAAGCGCCGCATTGTTTCGATTGGTGTTAAATCGGTATAATACATCTTCTGTTATACCTGATTTATCCTGCGGATTAATGACGGCTTTACGTGCAATCATCAGTCTATCAGGTTCCAAATATCGAACATCTCCCAGAAACTCAATTTTTGTGACCTCATTGGTCTTGGCATCTCTATATACATAGGCTGTTTGCGCATTAACAACACGCTGATCTTGTTGCACTTCAACATTGCCAGAAAGAGTAGATCGTTTATCACGGTAAAATGAAACACGGTCAGCCAATATGCGCACTTCGTCAACGCTGCCCAAAGGCGTAACGGTTGTTGGTTTATAAGACCCCAAACAGATAGGGGAGCTTTGATCAGCCTGCCAGCCTAGACATTCAGCAAATTTAGCCCGTATAGCATCCGTTAAATCGACATCTCGAGCGATGACACAGGCTTGTACCGGTTCGGATATAAGAGAAGCAGAATAGGCAAATCCATGATAAATCAGCAGAAGCAGCAGGCATCCAGTCATACCAGCACATATTAAAAACCATTTGGCTGAATTAAATAAATCAGTTACGGTTTCAGAAGAACATTTAAAAAAACAATAGGCTCTATCTCGCAATAAGACGATTCGTGAAAAAAAATTAAGAAGCTTCTTATAAAACCTAATGTTCACAGCAAACAAAATGCCTTATGATGCACACAATTATCCTCATTTACGACGAGTATATAAATTGATAGCCGGTAATAAAGTTGGGAAGTATAACATGCATGAAAGAGAAAACGCACTGAAACTATGGTTGGAACATGTTATTCCTCAGAAAGATTTTAGCCTGACTCCGCTAACAGGAGACGCCAGTTTTCGAAGATATTTTCGTATTCAATATAATGGCTTATCAAGGATAGTAATGGATGCGCCACCAGACAAGGAAGATCTTGAACCGTTTATTCATATTGCCAAAACCATTGCCAGTGCCAATGTAAACACTCCTGAAATTCTTGCTGTAAATAGCGAACAGGGATTTTTGTTGCTCAGTGATTTCGGCGATCAACTTCTGCTAGGAAAGTTAGAAGAACATACAGCCGACACTTATTATCACGAAGCCATTAAAACTCTTCTTAAAATTCAAACTTGTTCCGTTGATGATCCCAATTTACCTGCTTTTGATAAACAATTCATGTTAAATGAAATGGCGCTTTGTCCAGAGTGGTTTTTAAAAAGATACTTGAAACTAAATTTGCAGGAAGATGAATCACTCCTGATGCAACAGATGATGGAATGGATTGCCACAGAAGTAGCGCAACAGCCTTCAACTTTTATTCACCGGGATTACCACTCACGTAATCTGATGTTAATCGATGGTCCAGACTCTGTTGATTTTGGAGTTATTGATTTTCAGGATGCTATGCGCGGCCCCTTAACCTATGATTTGGTCTCTCTTCTTAAAGACTGTTACATTTCCTGGCCCAGAGACAAGGTTCTGCAATGGGTACGATTTTTTTATGAACATAAGACCAGTGCGCAAAACACTTATAATTTTTCTGAATTTGTCCGAGCCTTTGATCTCTGTGGACTGCAAAGACATTTAAAAGTTTTAGGAATTTTTTGCCGATTGTATTTACGAGATAATAAATCGGGTTATCTGAATAATTTACCTCTTACCTTAAAATATGTTCTTGAATGCAGTGAGACTTATGAAGAACTTCATCCCCTCTTTCATTTTCTGCAAAAACGAGTCTATTTACCATGAAAGTAGCGATGATACTGGCAGCAGGAAGAGGCGAACGTTTAAAACCTCTTACTGATGATCAACCCAAAGCACTGTGCATGGTTAAAAATAAGCCTTTAATAGAACACCATGTACTCAATCTGGTACAAGCAGGTTTTGAAAAACTGGTGGTAAACCATGCTTATCTAGGCGGTCAAATCAGGCAATTTCTGGGTAATGGACAACGCTATGGTATAACAATCTGCTATTCTCCTGAGCCACCAGGTGGACTTGAGACCGGAGGGGGGATAGTAAAAGCATTACCTCTATTAGGTAATGAACCATTTGTAACAGTCAACGCTGATATATTTACAGATTTCAATTTTGCGCAACTTGATCTTGAGTTAGAAAAACCGATTCATCTTATTCTGACTAACAAAAATCCAGCATTAAATCATCATGGGGATTTTAGTTTAATTAATCAAAATCAACTGTGTAATGAAAACCCAGAATATACTTTTTCAGGTATAGCCGTTTATCATCCCAAAGTCTTTAGTCAATGCAAACAGGGAAGATATTCTGTTGCTCCATTAATTCGACAATTGGTGACACAAAATAAGGTAACTGGAAGCCTATATCAAGGGACATGGTTTGATATAGGCTCAATGGACCGACTTAAAGCCGCTGATAAGGACTAGCCTTCTTAGGGCATACCCGTGCTAGTAGGCGCTACGGTTGGTTCGATTTCAACACCTTCTTCTTTGCCAGCAGCAGGTTCTCTGCGCACTTCAGGAGCTTTTTCAACAACTTGTTCTTTTTCAGACACAATTTGTTCTTCTGGATATTCATGTAATTGCACAACGACTGGAATTCCTTTTTCTTCCATAAATGACTCACATCCTGACTCTGGATCCGAAATTTTTGCTATTAATTCCTCTGGATCAGCAGTGACTGGTTTCCCATTTGCGTCGGTTATTACTTCACCATTAGTATCGGCCTCATATATCTTGCTTCCCTTGCTTACGTTATTTTGTTGAGAAAACCAGGCATTTAAAAGAACATCCAATGCCCCAATTTGCTCAGACGAAAGAGGACTACCATTCGTGGTGCTATACCCTCGCAACAAGTCAGCAAATTTCCCAAAGGCAATATCCAGATTTATAGGACTGATCAGGTCTGACAATTTCTTAGCGGCAGCAGTAGCCAGATTTTCTTGCATATTCTGAAAATCGGTTAAAAACCTCTGATCACCAAACCAGAATTGTGTGCTTGGTGTTAATTTATGGATAGTAAATTCTAAATATTCATCTACTTTATCCATTATATCCTGACATTCTTTCAGCATATTGTTATCGATCAGAAGCTGTCTAAATTGTTGAGCAAAATACTGTGCTCCCGGGATTGATGAGCCCGTTAGCTTCATAAGCTGTAAAAGTATTTCCTTCGGGGGCAATGGTTTTTTGGGCATGTTATAAGTCTCTCTAAAACTGTTGGCGTACTGTTTCAGTTAAAATCACCAAGGCAATGGCGATCAGAACATCAATTATTTCAATTTAATTATTATGCTCTATTATAGCAAAACCATTAACATTTTATTTAGCGTGAAACGCAACACCTTCACATGTATATAAAATAAGTAAAATGTATAAATTTATTATAGCAAACCAGCACCTTTGTTCAGGTAGCTGGTTTTTCAATAGACGTTAATTAATTGTAAATTTTACATAAATGGAGTTTTGATTGTATCGATAACGGAGTTAAATGTTTTCTTTTTCATAGAATCAAAGGTGAACTCATCAACCAGAATCGCATCCCAGCGAGCATCCTCAACTGCCAGTAAATCACTCATTTCTTGTTGATTTAATTCGCCTTTTTCAACTTTTTCCTGCAGTTTCGCTTTTAGTTTACCGAATTTCAATCGTTTTGAATCAGCTATCTTTGCAGTAAGTCCTTCAGTTTGAATGATCAACTGAAGAGCATGCTCCATTCGATCAACTGGTTCTTTAGGATCACCACTTAAAAAGATGTATTTTTTCATGCGATCACGATAATTATTATTACCAGTCATCAGTTTTGCTAATTTTTGATCCAGTTTATCACTGGGGTATTGCATGGTTTGTCCAAAAGGAAAAGCAAGTAAACGCGCAACGATCCCTAAAAATCTGGAGGGAAAATTATGGCATAAAGCAATCATGGATTTTTGTGCGTGATAAAAGCAATAACTGACAGCCCATTTTGCATGAATTTGTTCATCAGGATGATCTTGGTTCATCTGCACATTGCGTAATGCCGCCATAGCCATATAGAGGTAAGACATCCCGTCAGCAAGACGAGCGGATACACGCTCTTTCCTCTTTAAATCACCACCCAGATAGATTAAAGACAAATCAGCAAGCCAGGCATAAGCATGACTTAAACGAGCTAAACGCTTATATTCCCGTTTCATTGAATTATCTGGAGCCGAAATAAAGATCCCACCGGTCCATGCAGAACACACCGTTTTAGCCAGATTTTGCATGAAATACTGAATATGCTTCCAGATTACTTCCCCGAATGCCTCTTTATTCTCACCTGCAACAGCATAAAATTCTTCACGAATATAAGGATGACACGCCATGGAACCCTGACCAAAGATCAGCAGATTTCGTGACATAACATTGGCTCCTTCCACTGTAATCGAGATAGGAACACCTTGATAAAAACTGGTTAAATAATTACGAGGACCGACGACGACAGCGCGCCCGGCATGTACATCCATAGCCGAATTAACTACGATTCGAGCTAATTCTGTATTGAAATACTTGGTAATTGCAGAAGCAACAGAGGGCTTTTTATGCTCATTCACCGCCGCAACCGTTAATAAGCGGGTTGAATTAATTAAATAATTTAAACCAGCAATTTCGGCTAACTTTTCTGTAACGCCTTCAAACTGTGCAATTTCCACATTAAACTGACGACGAATTCGTGCAAATGCCCCTGTAGTCAAATAAGACACAGAGGATGATCCGGCACCTAAGGCAGGCAAGGAAATGGATCGCCCAATTGACAAACATTCAACCAACATTTGCCAACCTGCCCCGGCTTTTTTCTGACCTCCAATAATAGAGGTAATAGGTACAAAGATATCTTTGCCACGGATGGTACCGTTCATAAAGGGTTGGTCAGCAGGCAGATGTCTGTTACCAATCTCAAGATTTTCAGTCTCCCTCGGTATCAATAAACAGGTAATACCTTCCTCTCCCTCACCCTGTAATAAACCATCAGGATCCTTCAAATTGACTGCCAAACCGATTAGCGTAGCTACTGGAGCCAGGGTAATCCAGCGTTTATCTAATGTAATATTAAGGCCTAATACCGTTTTACCTTCAACTTTCTTTTTAACCACGATGGCGTAAGACTGAATTGAAGTGGCATCACTACCAGCACCTGGTTCTGTCAAGGCAAAACAGGGAATATCAATTCCCTTGGCAAGACGAGGTAAATAATACGCTTTTTGATCTTCTGTGCCGTAATAATTGAGTAACTCGCCTGGGCCTAAAGAGTTAGGAACCATAACCGTTACAGCAGCCACACCGGATCGGCTCGCCAGTTTTAATACAACATCCGAGTGTGCTCGTGCTGAAAAGCCTTTACCACCAAATTCTTTAGGTATCACTAATCCCAGGAACCCTTTTTCTTTAATATAAGTCCACACTTTTGCCGGTAAATCACGTTCCTGGCTGATTTCCCACTCGTCAAGCATGCTGCATAAAATTTGGGTCTCATTATCTACGAATGATTGTTCTTCCGCTGTAAGCTCGGTACTCACTTTAGCTAATCGGTCCCAATCAGGCGTACCAGTAAAAATATCCTGCTCCAGCCAGGTATCTCCGGCATTTAACGCTTCTTCTTCTGTTTTTGACAGTTTAGGGACTGATTTTCCAGCAGTCTTATATAAAAAATCCGCAATATAAGCACGTACAGGTTCAACTTGAACGATTAATAGGGCGGCCAGAATAACAACCCACAGTACTATTCCTATTACCCATGGAAAACCCAACCCAAAAGTTGCTGGAATCAGATAAACAATACTACCTATTTCCCATACCAATGGATTCATGGCTCGATATAGCACTACCAGAGTAAATACCAAATAAACTAAAAAAAATAATAATGCCATAAATATACCTTCCTTTGCTTTTTTATTATTGCAGGCTAGATTGGTAGTATATACTCTTTGCACTCCATTTTGCGAGTATCATATTATTCACTTTTAAAAATGAAAATGAAGGTTAAACTTGCATAAATTAACTTCTTAATCTAGCGTAAACTTATGTACACAGGTGATTAAAGCATGACGCAACGACTTGTTTGGAATTTTGAATTTTCAACAACCAAAACGATTCCCTTAACGAATCTCGTCACGGATGAGCATGAAGAGATTAAATGGGAACGACGTTTTTTTTGGTCTGAAGATGAAATTATCCATTTAACCTGCATTGATAATTCTTTGTTGGATCTGGCTAATTATCATCAAAAACATAAAGAGGATTCTTATTACCTGCTCCCTGACTCTAATTTAAATATTAAACTTCGACGCAATGAATTATTGTACAAACCCATACTGCAACATACCCCGTCGGCAACAGGATTTGGTACCAAAATAAATCTGGACACGATACATAATCAACCTGATACAGCAGAAGACATTAAATCAGATTATTTAGATTCTATTGCCCAGGAAGCACGACAAAAGGGCATTGAAGTATTTGTCAGGAAAGAAGCTTTTATTTATAAATTTCCAACCACTCCTCATATAAAATTGGAACTCGCTCGGCTGGAAGTAAGAAATCATGTCTATTTTAGTGCCTGTATTGAGGGTAAATCGTTATATTTAGTAGAATTACTTAGCGAGCACTTGCTGGGCAAGCAGGTTTCCTGCGAATATGTAACATTCCTGAAAAACATCATTAAATCATGATCAAAACACTGTTAGGTATCATTTACAGTTTTGGAAAAATTGGCATCATCTCCCTGGGTGGCGGAAATTCCATGCTGAAGCTTTTGGAATATGAAGCAGTAAATTACAGGCATTGGGTAGAAAATGAAGAGTTCATAGGAATGCTGGGAACCAGTTTTTTATTTCCTGGACTAACTGCAGTAAAACTATCAGCACTTATAGGATACAAGGCGGGAGGAGCTTTAGGTTTAGTCCTTGCGGTGATATGCCTGAATCTACCTGGCCTGATTATGGCAATACTGGGTTATCATTGGTTAACGTCACATAACGGACCCGTTACGCGAAAAATAATGATTTCAGTACAATATGGTGCCTTAGCCCTCTTGGCTGCTGCAACCTATTCGGTAGCGCAGGGAGTTATTGACGTGCATTTTTCAATCCCTATTGCATTGATTACCGTATTGTTTTTTATTGCCTTGACAGTATGGAATGTTTCTCCTTTTTATGGCTTTCTTGTATTTATTGCGCTCTGTTTTTTTTTGGTGCGCTAACTACTCATTATGAATCAATAAAAAATGGCTAAAACCTACTGGTGGGTTGAGTTTTTTCAGATTTAGCTCTACCCTGACTAAAAAGAAGAAAATGGAGTTCCCCTTGGATACGACTCTGGATAACCCAGACTATTATATTAATAGAGAATTTTCTGCAATTGCATTTAATCAGCGAGTGCTCATGCTCGCTAATGATGATCGTGTTCCATTATTAGAACGAATGCGATTTCTTAGTATTTGCAGCAGCAACCTTGATGAGTTTTTTGAAATTCGTGTTGCTGGACTTAAAGAAAAAATTGCTCTTTCTTCAGGAAAATTAACAATCGACGGTTTACGAGCCGACGAAGCATTTAGCCAAATCAGTCAAAGAGCACACCTTTTAATCGATCAGCTCTATAGCATCTTCAATAAACAATTACTTCCTGCGTTGCGCAAAGAAAATATTCATTTCCTTGAAACCCATCAGTGGACTGATGATATTCACTTATGGGCAAAACATTATTTTAAAAATGAAATATTGCCTGTAATCAGCCCCATAGCATTAGATTTGGCACATCCGTTACCCAGATTAATTAACAAAAGCCTTAACTTTATCATCTCTTTAAGTGGCAAAGACGCCTTTGATCGAAATATTAATTACGCAGTAGTACACGCCCCAAGGTCTATACCTCGCATGATTCATTTACCTTCAGAATTATGTGGTGATGCTCATTATTTTGTTTATTTGTCCTCCATTATAAAAACTCATGTAAACAGCTTATTCCCTGGAATGGAAATAAGCGGATGCTATTCTTTTCGCCTGACTCGTAATAGCGATTTGTTTCTTAGAGAAGAAGAGATTGATGATTTAGCTAAAGCGGTGCAGAGAGAAATATTTTCTCGCCATTATGGGCATGTGGTCCGATTGGAAATTGAACAAAAATGTCCAGATAAAATTGTAGATTTTCTTTTACAAAAATATCATCTACGCCATGAAGATGCCTATTATTGTGATGGTCCTGTTAATCTTCAACGATACATGACCGCCATTAATAGCATAGACAGACCGGATCTTAATTATCCTGTTTTTGCCGCACAATATCCTAAGCTTCCTAAGTCACAGCGAAATTTATTTAACGTTCTTGATGAGCAAGATATATTACTGCACCATCCTTATCAAAGTTTTGATTTGGTCATTGATTTTGTCAGACAGGCCGCATCAGATCCCAATGTATTGGCAATTAATCAAACTCTTTACAGAACTCACTCAGAATCAGTTATGGTTGATGCATTGGTGAATGCAGCACACTCAGGAAAAGAAGTCACTGCGGTTATTGAATTACGAGCCCGTTTTGATGAAGAATCCAACCTAAAACTGGCGAATAAGCTTCATGCCGCGGGTATTTTGGTGCTTTACGGCGTGGTGGGTTATAAGACTCATGCAAAAATGACCTTGGTCGTTAGAAGAACGCACGGTAAGTTAAAACGTTATGTACATCTAAGTACTGGAAATTACCATGAACAAACCGCGAAACGCTATACGGATCTTGGATTGTTAACTTCTGAACCAACGATTACCTCTGATGCTCAACTGATTTTTCAACAGCTAACAGGATTAGGAAAGGTAGTAAAATTAAAGGCGCTTAGTCACTCCCCTTTTACTCTACAAAAAACACTCTTACAACTTATAGAACAGTGCAGTACTGCAGCTGCAGAAGGCAATGAGAGCGAAATTATGCTTAAAGTAAACGGATTAACTGACAAAGTGACTATCCAAGCGTTATACAAAGCGTCACAAGCGGGAGTAAAAATTAATCTTCTGGTCCGTGGAGTTTGCTGCTTAAAACCAGGGTTGCCAGGAATTTCTGACAACATCAGAGTGCTTTCCTTTATTGGCCGTTTTCTGGAACATCATAGAATATTCTACTTTAGAACAAATGAAAAAGAACAGTATTTTTGCTCCAGCGCTGACTTAATGGAACGGAATTTATACCATCGCATTGAAATTATGTTTCCTATACTCAATGATGAGTGTCAAAAAAGAATCAAGAATGAAATTATTAAAAACTATCTTAAAGACAACAGTAACACTTGGGAAATGCAAAGTGATGGTACTTATAAACCTACAACGCAAGGGAATAATTGCGCCCAGGAAAAATTAATTGAACTTTATGCCGAAAAGGATATACCAATTTAAGGTGTGTTGACCACACTAAATCAGTAGTGTTTTGTGCGTCTTGCCCGGCTCTTCCCTTGCAAGACGTGGTAATAAATATCCTGGCAAGAGACTTTGTAACTGCTGGTAGATGGTTTGTGCTTTCGAAATGGACATATCAAAGTGAGCAGCACCTTTAACCTTATCCAGTACATGGAGATAATAAGGCAGTACTCCATAAGCAAATAAAGCATGGCTTAATGCAGCCAAAATTTTTGGATCATCATTTATTCCTGTTAATAAAACGCTCTGATTCAGTAACAGGCAACCTGCAGTCTTTAAGTCAGTACAGGCTTTAAGGACGTTCTCATCCAACTCTTGCGCATGATTACAATGCAAAACAATTACTTTATTTAATCGAGTTGATTCTAATATCGAAAGTAAATCACTATCTATTCGTTCGGGAAATACTACAGGAATACGCGTGTGCACCCGTAAGGTTGTTACATGGTGTATATGCTCTAATTGTTCGATCAATTCCTTTAATACCAAATCGGAGGCAAGTAATGGATCTCCGCCACTTAATATAACCTCAGAAATTGAAGGATCATTCGCTACATACTCACAAATCTCTTTCCAGCCATTTCGTCCAGGATTATTTTCCTTATAGGGGAAATGTCTTCTAAAACAATAACGGCAATTAACGGCACAAACTCCAGTTACTGTTAATAGTACGCGTCCATGATATTTATGAATTAAGCCTTTTAAGGGATTAGTACTTAATTCCTCAAGAGGATCCAAACTGTACGCCTCATGACTGACCAACTCGCCTTCTACAGCCAGTACCTGTAATAACAAGGGGTCATTCGGATTGCCCTTCTGCATTCGATTTGCGAAACTCAAGGGTATACGTGAGGAAAATTCTTTCTCAGCTAAAGCGCTCCCCATTTTATTTGGCAATTCTAAATAACTTAATAAATCAGTTGCTGAATTGAATCCTAGTGCTAATTTTTTTTGCCAACTCAATGAGGTATCTCGCATTAATTATACAGACTTGATAAACTGTGCGAACTTTAGCGAAAATACAGCAAAATCTCAACTATGGAGCACTAATGGCAATCTATAGCACTAATGAATTTAAAAATGGCTTAAAAGTAATGGTAGATGATGCTCCTTGCAGCATTCTTGACTGTGAATTTGTTAAACCGGGTAAAGGACAGGCATTTACTCGTATTAAAATTCGCAATCTGAAAACAGGACGAGTAGTAGAGCGTACCTTTAAGTCAGGTGATACCCTGCCTTCTGCTGATGTTGCCGATGTAGAAATGCAATATCTCTACAATGATGGCGAACAATGGCACTTTATGGTTCCAGACAATTTTGAACAATATGCACTTAATGAAGCTGTTCTTGCAGATGCGGCTCAGTGGTTAAAAGAACAAGATATTTGTATTGTAACTTTATGGAATAATGAACCAATACAAGTTATGCCTCCTACTTTTGTTATTTTGGAAATTGTTGAAACGGATCCTGGCTTAAAAGGCGATACCTCTGGCGGCGGCGGCAAACCAGCGAAATTAGAAACAGGAGCAGTAGTTCGAGTACCTCTGTTTGTGCAAACAGGCGAATTAATCAAAGTGGATACCCGTAAAGGCGAATATGTTTCTCGAGCAAAAGAATAATCGTCAATAAAATTAATAGCCTTATTTTAGGTAGCTTAATGAAATGCCAATTACATATGGCATTTCATTAACAATATCAGAATCAAATTCAGATATTCTAATATCCATTGTAGTAGCCACCACCCCAATAACCGTAATCATCTTCCCAATAGCTGGAGTAATAATAATTATTTCCCCAGTACGGTCTGTTATTATAATAACCAACAGAGTACACATAATCATTGCTGTATCCTGGATCATAAGCCACTGTATCAACAGAAACAGTTTCTACAGTGCAACCATTCAGCAACAATAAAGGAACACTTATAACAAGAGAAAGTAGTAACTTGTTCATGATAGCTTCCTAGCAAGGTTGTCGCCATTTAATTATACAACATGATCCAATATTACTCAAATTAGACACAACTTTCTGTAACAAAATTCTTGGCTTTTTAACTCAGTTAACCCAAAGCAGTCTGATTTAATTACCGATAAAAATGATTATTATAAAATAGAATAACGCACAACAAACCATCCGCAGATTCTCTATCCAACAGATATTCATTGATTGTTAGAATCCTATTATTTACTATTATCGCCTGATTGATATTCACACCAATAACTGATGATTTGAAAAGGATTTTTATGAACGTATATGCCAAATCAACTAACACACTGCTTCACTTTGTTATGCCATGCTTTATATTATTCCTTCTCTGCTTTACGAAAATTGCCTGGTCAACTGATCAGTTTGGATGGAATGAAAGTCGACGGTACATGGCTCATGGAATTTGTCAGTCAAATCATGATGACATGTGTCAAGGTAAAGGCGTATGTGACACTGGAGGCGCTGTAACCCAATGCTCTCCAGGATGCTCCGAAAAACCAGGGGGTTGGTATCAATACTCTTATTATTGCTCACAACCGCCCGCTGATGTCTGCTCAGGAAACGCTATAGCAAAAAATTATGCCTATCCAAAACAATCCTGTGATGAGTACTGCATTGGCTGGGGAGTTCATTATTGTTTTATTTTAGATGGTGAGTTTAAAGCCTGCTCGATGGGAAATGATCATGGCTACTGTATGTGTGGAACGATAATTGGCACTACTCCAGGATGTACGCCCACTCCACCAGAGCCTCCTTTAGCGAACAACCAATAACAAAATTAAGCCCGTATTAGCGAAAGCTCATACGGGCTGTTAGCGGTAGATTCCGGTGTAACATATAGTACAGGCAACGACCTCCCGAGTTCTGAGCCGCGACTGAAATGCAAAATGGAGATTTATGTAGAGCTTAAGGTTTCCTACCGATTGTAGGCTTACACACCACTCTCCAAAACAACCTCCCAATCTGGAATTATTTACTGGTTCAGTCGGGATCAGTCATTACCTATATGTACTAATAATAGACCACCAAAGGCATTATTGGCAAATTTTTATACAGATTCACTGGTGTCGAATAAAGGAGACTGGATAGTGGGCAACAAGAATGGATGCTCAACATATTTAGGGTTTAAACCCGGGGCCTTTCAGCTCACTCATTTTTTCACGGCATAGTGTTTCAAACGCAATAACAGAACTGGTTTTAATAAGCCCTAGCGACAACTTGGTGATTAAGCCTTGACCGGTAGCCAAAATAGCATAGTCAGTACTTTTTTCAATTGCTTTAATTTCTTTCTTAAGGTCTTGTACAGTCTCACATTTTTCGATTTTTTTATAGAGTTTATCCAATATTTCAGACTTTAAAGCATCCCCTTTTAATTGATTTCTCATTGAATCACTTGAAACTTTAAACCAATGAGATCGACCTGGATTAGTTGACCTGTCTGCTTTCTCTATATAGTAGGCATAATCACTTTTCGGATTATGTTTTAAGCGAGTATGAGATATCGGTTGAGGGTTAGGTGCCGGTTGCAAGGGAGTCCCGTGAGCCGAACCATTGTCTTTAGAAAAATCATGTTTCTGTTTAAAAATAAAACTCCTATAATCTTCCAAAATCAAAGAGTTGGTAAAGCAATTTGCCGGTTTTAAATTTTTAAATTGAATCACGTCGCTCATTTCTTGCAATAATTCATGACGTTCAGGTAAAGTACGAGTTTTACTGTACACAAGTTCCAATTCAGCAATGATATCCTTACCCCGACGCCATCGTTCATTAACTCGAGATAATGAAACAGGAAATTTGGTGAACGGTTTAAATTCAGCCTCACCTGTTGAATTGAGTACAACCTGCTCACTTCGTTGTGTTGGCTGAGTTTTTAAATAATTACCGGCGGATGGTACGCCAAAGAATCTATCATAGGCTTTTTGTATCCTTTGGCCAGGTTTACCTGGGTCGGAATGTGCCGTTGTTAATTGGTTCGTTTGGGGATCACGAGAAATATTGGTCGATGCTGACCAGTCGCCCAGAGCTGTATTCAAATTTGAATTTTGTACATTATTTGTATCGCCCCCCATAACAGAGAGAACACCTCTTTGCTCCATGGTTCGTTGATACTCTTCAATTTCATTTTTATAATCATGCCCATAAAGTAAATGAAGGTTGGTAGCGACAACTTTACGATTTGAACCATCTTTTAAAGTAAATGTCGTTTCATACCCACGATATTTCTGTTTCCCATTGGCGTCTGGGGGAGCTGGAAAAACGCCCTGACTGGAATTTAATCGCAGCTTGTTCGTATTATAAATCATAGCCATAGGTTGTTGAGTACGATTAGGATCGCTCGGTCGTTGAGTAAACACCAATTCATAGCCATGCCGTTTTAACATCTGTTGAAACTCATTTTTTAATCCAAGATTTTGTTTGCCAAACAAAAAATCAACTTCCTGGAGAAACACAATATCGTCGCCGCCATTTGAAATATTCGCTTCGATTTTATTGAATTGAGCACGTTTACGCACCTCATAATTAGCCTGAGTCTCATCTGCGTCATAAGGATTATTCGCATAGGCTTGAGTAACATGGTTCGCTTTTGAAAAACATTTGTCTTGTATATTCCAGGTGCCTACACTTAATTGAATCTGTACGCTGTTGTCTTCTGGATTGATTGATAAAAACTCTGTTGATTGATAAGCATGATCGGATAATACAGGAATAAAATCGGACATAATAAAAACCTCATCAGGAACATATGTATAATTATAATGCAAATATACTTTTATATACTCACAAGTTCCTGATGATAGCCACAAAACAACTCTTGGATTACTTTTAACGAACCTCGCGATGTAAATGATTCGCAGAAGCTTGTACTGTAGGCATGATGATCATTTGTTCAATATCAACATGTTGTGGTCGAGTGATGCAATAGATTACCGCATCGGCAACATCATCTGCCAATAAGGGCTGAAATTCCTTATAAAAATCCTGAGCTCTTTTTTTATCATTCCAACGTACTTCACTAAATTCAGTATTTACTGCACCTGGAGCTATTTCAGTGACTCTGACAGCACTCCCAAGCATATCCAATCGCATCGATTTAGATAATGCATGTACTGCATGTTTCGTTGCTGAATATATGTTCCCATTTGGATAGCACTCATGTCCGGCGATCGATCCTATATTGACTACATGCCCTCTAGCCCGCTCCAGCATTCCCGGAATGACTTCTCGACTGACATAGAGAAGACCTTTGATATTAGTATCAATCATGGTATCCCAATGATCGTCTATACCTTGAGAGATAGGCAGAGTGTCTAAAGCAAGACCTGCATTGTTAATTAGCACATCGATTGAGCACCATTCCTCAGGTAATGAACTTAACTGCAGTTTCACTTGTTTTTTATCCCGCACATCAAGAGGAACACTATAATTTATATTTTTAAACTGTTGTGTTAATTCTTGAGCCAATTGTTCCAAACGCTCTGTTCGGCGCGCACTTAAAATAAGCCGGGCTCCCTGAGCAGCACACAAGCGCGCACATGCTTCACCAATACCACTGGATGCTCCAGTTATTAATACAATTTTATTAGTTAATGAATTCATTTACTTACCTCAGCAGTTTTTAACTCTCATTAGTGATGCCGGAAGAGTTGTATAGGGTAACGACTTGAGAATAATTACAAACTATCCCATGATCTTCAATATAAAATATATTATTAAAAAAATAGAATCTGTTGGCCATTCATCCATAGATCCCTAACGTCAAGATACTTAGAAATCGGTATGGTCAACAGCTATTAATAATTAGATGGAAATAAATAAAGCAATAGAAGCACAAGTCTCGAACAATTATCTCTGATAGGATAAATTATTATCTAAAACAATGTCACTCTCACCACTATGCTCTTTCAACACGCATCCAATTCCTAGTTTCTTTTTAGAGTCAATTTCTATTTGTTGCATTAATGCATAGGTATATTGAGTAGAATAAGGATCATAATCGCCTGAATCATAACATTCCCAGTTCGATCTTATGCCAAAATATTCCTTTCTATTCGACAAATCAATTGGACTCTCCTTAATACAGCCAACATAATTATTCCATGGATCGCAGACCAGAGAGTCATTCACCAAGAGAAAAGCATGATGGGAAGTAGTATAGATCGATAAAGGAATACATACATCATTAGTCGACAAAGTAACAGCAACAAATTGTCTTATTAATCTATCCAGGGCTACAAAAGACTGAAGCTGACAGTTACCTGCTCCAAATTCTGTTATTTTTTTGACACACAGAAGTATACGCTCCAAAAAAGACAACTCCGTGTTTGCAAGTATAGTGTCCGAAGCACTTTGAGACATGTATGCAAGAGTAGAAAAAAATCGATTTTTTTGCTTTTCACCAGGTATGTTACACGCTCTTATTTCCTGATGGATCTCTGATGTAACTTGTTTCACAATCTTATGTATTACCTGTGACCGCATGATAACAACCCAAATTGTTAAAATCTGAAATTAATTGATTATTTTATCACAAAAAACATCCAAATGTATCATATATGAGCAAATGTGCACGATTTAATTCAATGATATTTTGTTAATTAATACTCTCTTAATGTTCAAACCTTATAATACCAATCCATATTTACCAATACTATTACCAAAAGAGCAATATATGGACACCAAATTCTGTGCTTTAGAAAGCGCCCCTATTAGCGAACGACAACGTCAGTTGTTCCTTGATGACTTTTATTCCAGTTTTCATCAATTAAAAGCTAAAAATGCAGAACTAGTTTCCGCCACAATTGCTGAAAAGGATATAAACCCCCATCCGGAATCAAAAAAACTGGAATCAAGGAAAGCAAACAGATATGCAGAACTCACCCATTCAGATGTTGTTGACGTAAGAAAAAAAGCGCTTGCCACAAAAAAGCAGTATGATTTCAGTACGGATGATATCACAGTCTGGAATATGATTGTCGCAGTGAATCAATTAGCTCAAGAAATTTGCTCTTCTGATTTACCTACGGACAATGAGGAAGATGCGGTTTTAGTCAAATTAACTCAAGATTCAGCGGATAGTATATTGAATAACCGGCGTATAAGCTGGTTACGTAAAATTCTTGATATAGCACTCTTGACCAAGCAATCTGGATTTGGAAATTGTCAGGAAAAAGCTTTTTTTGGATTTGCCGCTTTAGTACTTGAGTCTCAAAACATGAACTCCCTAATCCATACGCTCAGGCTGGCAACATTTAAAAATCATTTTATTGTCATTGTTAATGAACAAATATTAATGGACCCTTGGTTAAATCTGGCGTTCCCTCTTGATGATGAAAATCTCCAGAACAATATCGATTATGTATTCTCAGGATTTGGCCAGTTAATTGATTATTTTACTTTTAAGACAAATGGAGATTGCTTCACTCATGAAGTAATTGAAGGAAAAATATCTGAACTCGATTCTAAGTCAATGACTGATATGTCACCTTGCCTTAATTTACTGGCTCAAAATCACAAATATTTTGCTTTACCTGCGTTATCAGGGAAGGAAAATCAATCAAAGAGACATCGAGGGGAACCAGAAAAGCCATGTCCTCCTGATGAACCATTAAGCAATAAGACAAAAACCCACCAAACTCCAACGGATTACCAGAGCAGCAGCTCGTTTTTTTCAAAACCCCATCCAGATGTAAAAAAACAAAAGAACAATAATCTGAAACAAAGTCAAAATAGAAGTGGAATGCCTGCAAGTCTACCAAACAGCACATTATTTTCAACTGCGAACCCCTTGCCCAGAGGATCTTTGCTTGATTATCCGAGTCAACCGGGAGTCTCTCACCCTTTGCTCTAATCATCTGCGGTAGAAGGCAGATTTGTACCTGCCTTCATCTCAAGAATAATCAGAAACAACTCAAGACCAGTAACTCAATAACATTAAACAGCCCCTTCTGTGCTGTTTCCTTCGCTATAAGAATGCGAACCTACACCAGCTAATCTGCCATTGTGTACGATCAAATATTCATCTCGAATAGGTTTGTTACCTAACCAACACTCAAGAATTTCTCTAACACCAGCGGCATATCGAGCTTGTGCTGATAAGGTTGTACCTGAAGTATGAGGGGTCATGGCATGATGCGGCATGCTCCGCCATGGATGGTTACTTGATGGAGGTTGTGGAAACCATACATCACCAGCATAACCGGCCAGATGACCTGATTTTAACGCGTCAGCTATAGCGTCTCTATCACATATTTTGCCACGCGCTGTATTAATCAAGTAAGCGCCCCGTTTCATCTGCTTGATTAATTGTTCATTAAATAAATGCTCCGTTTCAGGATGTAAGGGGCAATGAATAGAGACAACATCACACACTTTTGCCATGGACTCAACATTAGGGTGATAGGTTAAATTTAATTCTTTTTCCACAGCAGCAGACAATCGGTGTCTGTCTGTATAATGTAATCCGACATCAAATGGTTTTAATCGTCTTAAAACTGCCAGTCCGATACGTCCTGCTGCCACACACCCTACCTGCATACCTTCCAAATCATAAGAACGACTTACACAATCCGCAATATTCCAACCGCCTTTCAACACCGTGTTATATTGTGGAATATAATCGCGAACTAAAGCCAGAATCATCATGACAGCGTGTTCCGCAACACTGATACTGTTACAAAAAGTCACTTCACATACAGTGATGTTATGTTCCATGGCTGCCTGTAAATCCACATGGTCAGAACCAATACCCGCAGTAATAGCTAATTTGAGTTGTGGAGCCTGCTGTATGCGCTCCCGAGTTAAATAGGCGGGCCAAAAAGGTTGAGAAATGACAATATTGGCATCCTTTAATTCTCGTGCAAAAACTGAATTAGCGCCTTCCTTATCACTGGTTACTACATATCGATGCCCCATGCGTTCCAAAAAATGTCTTAATCCCAATTCACCACTAACAGAGCCTAATAACGCCCCGGGAATAAAATCAATCTCAGTTGGTGATGGCATACTTTGACCATCTGGATATTGGGATAACTGTGGAATGGAATCACGAGCATATTCAGGGGGGAAACCTGATTCGGGATCATCATAAAGTACACAAACAATGTTCTGGTTTGGCAATTGAGACATAAAATACTCCTTTATAATTAAAGACTTCCAAAACTTGAAACAGATAGTCATACTAAATTAAAACAGGGGTTGCAGACCAGAATTTTTAGATTAAATAGACTTTTTACTTATTAAAGAGCTATATTCATCATTTGATTATTTGAAGATTTAATTATTATTCAATCATGTGTACTTTATTAAATGGAGTTACTATGTCCGAACGCGATTGGCCTGCAAATGATTATGCAATTGGCTCTTATATTCAGGCATCTGTAGCCGATCATCACCTATCAGAACTCAATATTGCTCCAACTGACAAGGTATTGGATATTGGCTGTGGCAATGGCACTTATACTCGAAAGATACTTGATATGGTCCCACACGGTTCCGTATTGGGAATTGATGCATCAGAAAATATGTTAAAACTGGCTCAGGAAATCACATTAGAGTACCCCAATTTTTCGATTAAAAAAGACAATGTAATCAGTATGAATTACACCGAACAGTTTGATTCTATTGTCTCATTCTGGTGCTTGCAGTGGGCCACTGACATCTATGAGTCTTTTGTAAATATTATTAAAGCTCTAAAACAAGGCGGTACTTTTTTTACCTTGTTCCCATCAGGTGATGATCCATTCATTATGAGTTATTATGCTCTTAGAGACTCAGGCCAATTCAGTGTCCTGTCTGATTTCAAACCACCGGTTGACTACTCCCAGATGGACCATCTGGATAAAAAACTGAAGGACATAGCCTGCAAAAAACTCAACGTGAAATTATGCAAACAATCGATTGTCCTGCCCTCACTGGATGTATTTAGAAAATTCGTTAATGGTATTGCCTTCTATCAAGGACAGTTAGCAGAACCTGATATTAAAAGAGTCAATGAAGCTATGGTTCAATATTTTGATAATGAATGTCAGCGTAAATACCACGGAGAATATCAATTTAACTTTACTATATATTTAGTGACTGGAGAAAAATAAGACAATTTATCAGGACTTACGAAAAACCCCAAGGTCGAGGTAAAAAGGAATCATTAACGAAGAGATTGGGCGTTTTTCGAAAGTCCTGTTCATTTCACTTATTCGAGTGGGATGTATCTGTTTGGATGTGCATATCTTCAGCTTTATTAATGATATTTCGTGGATTTGGAGGAGGAAATAAACCTTGTTCTCTGGCAAAGTTCCTGGCAGACAAATACTCTTCTGTCAATTTGACTGCATCATCAGGAGTTAAATTGAATTTTTTAGTCAGAATCTCTTTAAACTCATTGAACTTATAATGGCGTAACTCAATATGCATTAATCGATTGTCCAAAGCGTTAGAAAGCATCTGTCGACCATGAAAAGTAGTGGGATTTTGAGTACCAATAATACAAAAACCAGGATTATGCGGAGGATTACCCTCCAAATCGTATCCAGAAAGTAACGCATTCAATAATTGCTCGTTAACAAGAGTATTAAACTCATCGATAACGACTACCTGACCTTTATGAAAAGCTTCTAATAGTTTGTTTTGCATGAGATCAGGAGTTGTGGGCGAAATCGTTACACAATCCACCCCTTTGGCTTTTAACAACGAACTGACCAATTTACTTTTACCCAGACCAGGCTCACCTTCCATAATGAGCCCATTAATGCCATGTTCTTGCTTAAATTGACCGTTAACTTTCTTATCACGAATCAGTAACAAGGTTTCAATGGCATATGCTGCTTTATTGCGTGATTCAGTCCATACGAATTGCTGATCACTGGATTGGGGCACAGCGTTCTGAACAGCATCTTTTAATTTATTTTTATCTTGGCGCCAAGATGTCGCCTGTTTGATATCGGTTCGAATATCCCGACTCAGCTTTTTATCCAGAGTTAATGTTTTGATTTCACTTAAGATGGCGTAACGCAACAAAAAATCATCGGGCAATAATTGAGTGTGTAGCGATTCCTTTAAGATAAAAAATCGCAGACACATCATCTGAGCATTTCGCGGGGTAATCGTAAGTCCCGCGTCTTGTGCTTTGCCATAGTAGGTCTCTATAAGCCCAAGCATTTTATTTGCATTATCATACTGCGCAAGCAAAGGAGTTAAAATGTTCTCTAGAGACTGTCCCTTAAACGGCAGATAATTCGGGTAATGTTTGAATAAATCGGGCTCAAATCGCCCTTCATATTGAGTTGGATTTCCAGCAAAAATGACTTTATGGTTCGTCAGAGGATAACATTCTCCTTCAAACCAGAAGTGTTTATCGCCGCGAGCCAAAGCTTCAAAGACCGCATAATGTTCATTGGCCAGGTTGGCCTCATCAATAAACAATACGGGCTGACTCTCTCCTGTATGCCGTAACCAATCTTTAATCCCCGTCATTTCATAATAAAGAGTGATTGGTTTATTCTGCTTGCGACAATATTCCCTTAAAGTCTTCTGGACAAAATGACTTTTCCCTTCACCTGTTTTGCTGATGAGAAATACAAAGGAATGGTGTTCCAGATAATTCATCACGGTCACAGGTGATGTTGGGCCGGTACTTTCAGGGAGCGCTCCTGCCCTCCATTCCAGCCGCTTGATTAAATTGTCGACCCAGGCTTCATGCAACACAATATCTTCGGGCAGATCTGCAAAATGACTATGACACGGCGTAACCCTGAGCCTTTGATACGTTTTTTTTAACTTGTCATCTAAGTCCTTGGTTAATCGATTAAAATCCATTTCAGGTTGGTACACATATTCATTAAGTTGTATGGCTTTAAAGGGAGTAGCATCATCGCTTATCAGGATCAGATTATTCGCTAAAACTGACTCCCCATTGACCCAAATGGTTGGAGGATCAACAAAAAGTGTCTGTAATTGTTGCGCCAGGGTTACGGAAAATCGTCCCTTCAAAATGACTGGTTTACCCGTTTTAATGGCGTTTAACAATTCAGTTTCCTGGCCATTAAATTCTCGATTATTTAATGAGACATGGTAAAACAACTGATTAAAATTGGTTTTTAGATCTACATTAATAACTATGGCCTGTTCATCTACCTTGGCATCCTGAACGGCATCCAAATCAGTCGTGATAAACAGAGTGTCATTATTCTTTAAAGGCGGACCAACTGTGACCAGTGAACGTAACGGGTCAGGAATAAAAACATCCGGTGTTGTCTGAATGGATAAAGCACAATTCTTTTCTTTAGCTTCCTTTAAGAGGTTATACCACTGAATTTCAGTCAGATGTTCAGTAATTATCAGTTTTATTGATGAGTCGGACTCGAGAAAACCCACTTGTGGTTTTAGCCGCTGATCGGCACCAATTTTGTATTGATTGAACAACAAAGGATAGGTGTTCTGATTCACTACGCGGGTATAATTCAGATGTTCACCAGGCGCAATGATCAAGGGATAGGTCGATAAATCAGGAGTAACAAAATTAAAATGAACCTGTTCTGATAACTGATGCCACTCCCCATTGAAAAAAAACCGCTTGCTTCTCATCAATTCATTGATAAAAAAACGAAATTTAGGATCTTCAAACGGGGCGTTATGTAACGTTAACTGCTCCGCCTTGGTTACAGACGCCGTCATCAGGGCGCCAGGAATCATATCCAGAATGCCATTATCAAGTGTAGGACGGCCAAGCAATACAGTTTCCCAAGTCAGCGGAGAGGGAAATAATATATCGCTCTCATTGATGGGCTGATTTACCATTATCTCCGGTAGTTTCATGGCAGGAAGATCTGGAGCCTGGCTTATCGCATCGAAGCGGGAATAAAAATCATCCCCCATTTTTGATGCGGAGGTCTGATCAGTTGCCACTACAATATGAACATTAGACGGTATAACCAATCCATCCAGATTACGGCCGTCATTATCAATTACACTGTTTAATCCGACATGTCGTGCTTTAGGATCAGACCAGTTAATAAACCAGGTATAGGTCTCATTGGGATTAGAGGCAGCTGTTTTAATGAACAGACTTAGAGGACTGTCTACTTTCGTATCCTTACCCTTATCAATACGAAGAGATTCCAGTTTCAGAGTATCCAGATCTCGAGAGAAAAAACAATTTGGATATTGAGTCGACTCCTGATGAAGAGCTTCAAGTCCCTGTTTATCCTTAAAAATCAGCCATTGTCTTGCACAGGCCTCTTTTGCAGTAAGTGCCTCAACAAGTTCAGCTGCATCATGTGCCACAAGAGGAAGGTTATTCCAGGTCTGAAATCGGTTATCCTCGGTCAAGGGAATAAAGTGTTTTTTTACCTTCTTTTTAGCGTCCTGTTCTTGTTTTAAAAGCTGCTCAGCCTGAGTTAGATGAGATTGCTTATCAGCTAAATTGCTCAGAGCAGGCATCGGTAAATCGATAAGCTGAGCAGCCCCTCCTCCTAAATCAAGGCTATAACGGCGATTCCCATCACGCACCTTAACGAATTCATGTACATCATTACTAATCAATGCAGCATCAATATCGAGTGACTCAGCCATTGCTACAAACAATTGTGCACGATGACGACATACTCCCGCTCGTTGGTGGATTAGACCATTAAGAAGGTCTATAGCATCACCTGTAATATTATGAGCCGAGGATGTATCTGGAAATCTGCAGAATGAAGCCAGAGCCTGGACACGTTGATCGTAATCAAGTGCCCGCAGTTTTTGATATTCAGAAGAATGAATTAATCGTCCATTCAAATCAAAAGTACATTTTGATAACCAATCCAAATGCTCCTCTGGAACATCATGATTGAGGGTGTCATCCACAGATTCCGAAGAATGGATGATGTAATTAAAAACGCAAGATAATGCAGGTTTATTAAACTTGATAAAATAATACCCTGAATATTTGTCTTTTTTTAATTCAAAATCCGCAGTGCTGTTGGCATAATAAACCAATTCATCATCCATACTTAAGGCCGGTACCTGTATCCATTGATTGAATGCTGGTTGACTCAATGAGATTTGGCCATAAATATATTTTTTAGACGGTTCAGAACGATTAAATAAATCATCTACCTGTTGATTGGTTAGCTCCATTGATTCGTCAATTGGTTCCAAATTACTTTCTTGTGGTATTTCCGGCACAAAAGTTCTGGTTCCGGAATCCCAGGAAAAAGAATTCAGATGATAATGACTGAAATGAGGCTGAGTTTCTTCTTTAGCCTTAAATAATGTCCTGGCGGGCAGTATTGGAATACTGTTTTTATCGGCTATATGGCCATCCAATGACTTGGAAGAAACATTGAATTGAGAGCGTTCAGAATAACGTTCTGTTGGGGAGGGAGGCGCCAAATAGATTATTTTAATATGAGGATAACTTTGGATAAACCAATTCAAAGCTGCCTCCCCATCCTTGTCTGGTTGTAACATTCTAATCATGTTCAAATTGGGAGCAATTTTTACTAACTGGATAAGCTCAGCAACACTTAAACAATCCAATTCAGATTGTACTGTAGTTAAGGAAGGTAATAAGTTCGCTTTCAGACTATCAAGAAACTCAGGAAAATCATCAACTGGATTGAGACCTAGAAATTGTAAATTAGGTGCAGCGTCAAAAATGCATTTTAATTGAGATGTAGTGATGTATGTTCCCGAAGCATTGAAATGGGTTAACTGGGAAAGTGCATTTTCTTTAAGATCGAATGGTTGATCATCAAAGAGAAAACTATTCTTTAGTTCTAATTCACATAACTCTGGAGCTATTTTTAATAAAGCGCTGAGTTGTTCGGGACTTAAAGTAGAATCAGTTATATTCAACTTTTTTAAATTTTTGTACTCATTCGTTGTTTGAAATAAAGATCCATCTGAAAGAACATTGTTTATTCCAGATAAAGTCAACTCCTCTAAATTAGGTGTGTTACTTAAAAGATAATAGAGTTCACTCAAGCCAAAAGTGAATGTTATATCCAACTCTTTTAGATGAATAAGAGGATAGTTAATGTGCAGTGATGAATCGTAATTAAGGTTGATCGAATCGAGCTTTAGTTTATTTAAATTGGGCGTCGCATTAAGTAGCGCATTTAATTGCTGAACAGATAATCTCAATTTGTTTTCGAGAATTAAATTCTGTAATTTTGATAGGTTTCTATGTTGAAGATTAAATTCTGTATCCTCATTTATTTCAAAACCACTAATCGCAAGTGAGGCTAGGTTTGGCGCATGAAGAAGCACTTCTGACAAAACATCCGCCGGGACAGGAGTATCCTTAATTTCCAGATGTCGCAATGATGAAGTAAAAAGCTGTTCTTCTCCAATGGGGAGCAACTCACAATGATTCAGAGAAAGAGAGATTAAAGACTCGGCTTGATTCAGTAAGGTAATTAAATTACATTCAGTGTTCGGTATGCTTGCGTAACGAATTTTTTTTAATAAATCAAGATGCCAATTCAACAGATAATCCAAATACAATTCATGTTTTATCTCGTCATCTATCTCGGAATTTTGAATTGAAGGTAAAAACTGGGGGTAGAGGTTAATTGATTTATTTTCTTTTAAAACTTTACGTTCAAACAACTCGTGTTTCGCGGACCAATCCTGCCCAGCATCAAAATGAGAAGGAGCATCATCACTCCATTCAACACCTCCTTTCAGATAAGAATAAACACACTCAGTGCAATTAACGTCTGAAATTAATCCAGAAAAATCATTTAATCCGCTAAAGTTAATAAAATGAAAAAATAAATCAGGGGTACTTAAAATCTGTTCCGATAGTTCATCCAATCTGGATTTATCAAATACTTCAGTACGATCTTTTGTTACATTTAAATTTTTTATTTCAACACTCTGCTGTTGAGGTGTGATTGGAACCATGTTGGGTAAATCGATTTCAACGCGTAAAGGATCCTCTAATGTGATAAATCCTTTAGATGTACGAAAATAAATAATAAAACCATCTTCAATTAATTTACTGATAATTCTTTTTTTCAGGTAATCGTCTTTTAAGTCTTCATTAAAATCACAATTTATAAAAATAGTCTTTTGTTCTAATTGCGAAGTACCCGAAGTGACTATATCCCAACATTCGGGATTATCACTCAAAACCCGATCAATGTTTAAAACTCCTCCATTAGGTTCAGCTGAAGACTCGATTACGGGTAATTGAGTCTTTTCATAAAGAAGACCGAGCGAGTTCAGAATATCAATGGGTTTTTTCATATCACAAACCAAGATAAGTTATAGACCAGAAAACCTGGAGAGCTGTTTAAAATAAATTCACATGTATAATTATAAACCTTTTTTAACTTATCATTTTGGTAATTACTTCAATAAGATGTTCATGAGTTCAATGATTTTTATTGGCTTACTGCAAATTGATGAATAAATCCATATCAAAATCATTAAAATTATTAATAGTGGTTATCATTTTTTTAATATTTACTCTAAAAATCGCGATTGCTAACATGACCTATACCAATTTAAATCTCTAGCAAGTTCGTTCATGGAAGATTCAATAATGCATTTGAAATTCAAAACCTCAATTAAATCTATCCTTGTTCAAAATAATATTACATGTTAAAAATAAGCTCTTTCATAAGGTGTGTAATCCCTGTTTTAAACAGACCTTACGAAATTAGAGCAGAATGGACTCTGCAAGGTTGGAAACGACATAGTGATATAAAGTATCAGTTCAGATACTCTGTTCGATGACCTCCTCAGTTCTTTCTAATTCTTATAATGTTAATTACAGGACGTTATTATCATGCCAGGAGAAAACCTTTTAGCACCATTTTCCATGACTACCTCTGCTGTTCCAGGAACTGTGGGCTCATCAATGAGTGGCGCTGTTGCTGGTAGCCAAAAATCCGGACTGGTATCATCAAAAGTTTTACAAGAAAGTGATGTAGCAAAACGCGATTCATTATTAAAAGCATTGAATCTACTATTTAATGGTATTGATGAATTTCGTGATGATAAAGCTCCTGGCTTGAATTTATTCCCTGACGATCTCCAGGAAATGCTTGGTTTCACGCACAATGCTGTCGCTTCAACGGTAGAAAAAGCATTACTTGGACCTGCGATGACCGTATCACATATCGCTCAATTACCCCTCGATGTCAAAGCCTGTATTGAGGGAATTTTACATTCAGTTGAACACTACAAACAATTTTCTCAAACCCAACGAGCCTCTACTCTTGACCTAGAACAAGAACTTAAAGATAAAAAAAGTGGATTATCGGCTAACTCTCATGCCTTATGGATGAATTTGAGTAATATTTCGGATCAATTGAACAAAAATATTGATCATGATTTTAAACATAATGGAAGTGCGGGCAAATCACATCGACATCTGGTAGAAACCAGCGCGAATACCGCAACTGCTGGTTCTCTGGGGACAGCCAGTCTTATAGCTCTTGTGGTTGATGCTCTGGGTTCCGCACTGCGTGAGCTTAGCGCTGTTGCCCATTTTTCAAAAGAAGAGACCTCAAATCCAAAAGAAAAAAATGTATATCAGGCATTCCAGGAATGTTGCACAACCTTTTCCCAAAGCAAGAACAGTCAGGAATCATTAATGGCTCTTCGCAAGCTTGAGGAAGCGCTTTTAAATTATGGACTTGCAGCAGAAATGCAAGAACACCATAGCGTGACCAGCCCCGGGATGTCCGTATTTATAAGAATGTTAACGGCAATGCCATTTGTCAAATCATTACAGGCAGTGAACTCTTCTGTTCTTGCTGTAACTGCAGCGGAACATGCATTAACGCAAGAACAAGATAAATTTTCGCAAAATACCCAGGAATCTGCGTCCAAAGCCAGTCTGCTCAAAGACATCTCTGGAGGAGATGCTTTAAATCACTCGCAAAATGTTACTGATTTTTGCCATCAATTTGATAAAGCAATAGAACATATTGATGGTGAGCTTCAAGCAATCGAAAACCATGAAGTTATCGCTTCAAGCGCTATTGGCACCGTGCATAGTCACTCCGCTCTCGTCATTGCCTCCAGTCTTATTCCTGGCTTTACCGGGATGATTTCACGTGAACTCAGTGGAAGTGTGGACTTTACTAAAAATGACAAGGGAAGTAATGAGGAAAGCAAAGTCGTCTTGCAATCCCGTCAGGAAATGACAGGTGCAGATCTGGATAAACTCATGTCCCGAGTGTGTGCATTGCAAGAAAGGCTTGAACGATGCGAGCAATTAGGTGTATCAGCTCCCGTAGCCTTAGGTATGAGTGAAGCCGTTACTTCCGGCTCACTGATCGCGTCTCTGAATGTGATTGCCGGTATGTACTCAGCCTTGAGGGAACTGCGCACATTGGCAGAAAGCCCCAGCATCCCCTTGCAACTTAATGAAGCAGAACAATTAAAAGCTAAAGAATACGCACAATCCGTGCTGGACTCTAATAAAGGCAGTGCTAAATTAACAGGAACAGGCCCCATTTCAGATAAACTTTCCCTAAATCACCACCTCCAAAGCGTCATGGAACACGTGGTATTAACTCATCGTTCTTACCGAAATTTTATCCTGCCGGATATGGAGCGAAATGATTTGGATTCTGCTGGTAAATCCACCATAGCCTTTTTTCAAGGCAACAGCACCGGATTTTTATTAGGTTCTGTAGGAGTACTTGCTTTAATCGGGTTACAAAGCGGTATCAGTGTAGAAGCCTTACTCGGAGGCTTACGATACAGTCTTGCATTAAAAAGAATGAGTGATGGTGTTGACAAAACTCAACTGGATAATGGCTTCAAATCCAATCTGAGTTTTGCCAGTAATGCGACAAGACTGGCAGAACAATCCATGGACTCATCCTCTGTGATTCAAGCCAGCTCCAAAACAACATATTTCCTGGCAGAAACGGCTTTTTCCCGCTCGATGACAGTAGCCTTATGCCATTCAGGCGCCTTGAAGGAAATGCTGCGTCGATTAGTCAAACTGGAAGAAGACAGACTGAAAGAAGACAAACAAATTCCAGCACCAGGGTATTCAGACAGCGCTCTTGTGTCTGACGCCATAATGCCTAAACTCTATAACAATATAGTGAAAGTGCTGGATGATGCAGAAGCAAATCATAATCCGATCCCCGGCCTGAATGCGGCAATGGCATCACAACTGGCTACAGTGACCAATTCCAGCATTGCTGCAGCATTATGCTCACATAGCGCATTCATTACACCCGTTTTAAAATCCATAGTCGTTGCAAAAAGGGCCAGCGTCATTGAGGATGAAATCAAAAATGAAGCCGTATCGGCACAAAGTATCATCAGCAAAGTAATCAGCGAATCGTTAAATGTCATCCAGGCATTCACCATCAACTTTAAAGATGAAATGCTGCACATGAGAGATCCCATTAAGAACAGCACTGCAATTCAACTTTCAGCTGAATCTATTGCAACCAATATCGCAGGTTCTTGTGCTGTGTCTTTATTGTGCGAGGAATTATTTGAGATTTGCTTGAGTCGTTCCTTAACACTCCTGGATAAAGAAAAGCTTGATAAATCCACCCAAAAATCAAGCGAGTTAACTCAGGAAGAAGCAAAACTATCACGTGAGGCGATAGCAGATGATAGCGCATTAGGACAAGAAAACAATTTCACTCACGTTATTTCGGCTTTGCGTTTAACACTATCTCACTTAGGTGTATCTCTGGGGAATATTGCCAGTGAATTGGATCGAAAGCCTGAGCTTTTACAGGATAAATTAGAGATACATTCATCACAAATCAGCCTGATAAGATCCCTGACCTCAGTATTTAGCCAATGCAGCGCCACCATGTTATCTCTTACTGCATTATTACCCGTTGCCCCTTTAACTACTGCAGGCAGTGTTGATGCCCTACGAGAGTTAGTACATAGCATTGATAAAGAACTGGTATTAAAACCTGTTCACAGTAGCGCGCAATCAACAAAGGATTGTGGTTCTGAGAGCAGTTTATTAACAGGTATAGGTACAGATTGTGTTTCCAGTATACTTTCTACAACCACAAAACTGTTACTACAAGCCTCCGTTCTTGGATTGGATACCTCCTTATCCATAGCAAAAATTATGGAAATACTGTGTATTCACCCACGGCCAGGTGAGGCTTTAGCTCTTGAATTGCAAGCATTGTCTCAACCCAATGGACTCTCTCGTAATTCAAACGAGCAGTCACAAAGTGTTTTGGTCGCAGGAAGCATAGGTACAGCCGGGATTTCACTTGCCAGCAAAACAGGAAAATCTGTTGTTACCGAAGATTCCCTTCGTGGATTTCAAGAAGCGGTAAATCAACGAATTGATCAGATTGCGCTTCTGGAAGATGAGAATGAAACCAATACCCTGGATTTAAAGGGATTTTATAAATTATTAATTCGTCTTATGGTTGAAGGCTCTGGAACTGATGATGCCTTTGAAGAAATTATTCAAAGATTTCATCGTGGCGGTATTATTTTATCCAGTTATCATAGTGATCATGGCGGAATTATTGAGAGTAATAGAGTACATAACTCAAACAGTCTCATTTCAAATAATAGCTTTCAAGGTTGTGATGATGCTAACGCAGTATTAATTACCTTTATTGACAGAGCGTTCCATTCTGAGCATGGACCCAATTCCCTGCTGGACAAACTCAAGCGTGAAATGCTCAATTATGAACAGTTAAGTGGAAAAACCCAAAGCAGTTGGGAACATATAGTCAATAAAGTGTGTGATCGATTACGAACAGAACACGTTAGAAATAGCGTTTTTAATCGTGGTGAAAATAAACGCCCCCAACAAACTCTGGCAGAAAAGAAAGAAAAACTGCTTCATGATTGGACGCATCCGAAAGCAGACTATGAGGAAATAGCATCTCCTAATAATTAAAATTGATACAGGCGGATTTATGCCAAATTATTTACCCGATGCAGACTTTCGCAAATTAAAACATTCGCTTCCTCATGTATTTCGTATACAGCTAACCAATGAGGAAGCTGTTTTAGCGCAGGCTTATCCGCTGCTGAATCTTCTCTGCCCCAATCGTGATGTGGTGAATCGATTAAACACTAGTCTCGCTATACCAGAACCTCTGACCAGTAAAGATTTGGCGAGACGGTTGACATCGTTGACGTTGGAATTGGAAGGCAGTTTTAATGTTGATGCATTATTTCAATACAGGCTTCCCATCGTTCTAAGTGAATTCCCTAAACACAGCCGCTCTATTAATCAGGCCATTCAGAAATTTAATGAAATTATAGAAGCTTATCATCGTGGTGAGATTGATGCTCTTTCGGAAACGAGTCTGGAACAGCATTATAAAACAATTCTCGCGGCGATAAAGGAACAAGGCTTCTATCGAGACAGTGATTCGTTCTGGCAATTAAATTGTGATAATGAGTCCTTATGGCAATTAATAGGAATGATGGCTGGTTGGTCAAAAATCTCACCCGTGGATGTATTTAACAGAGAAAACATTCCTATAGCCGCATCTTCGTCAGATCCAACGAGTATTCATTCATCCATTGAATCCATAAAAACGCCTGTTGAAGTAATTGATTTACCACAGGATGTGAAACCTATTATCAAAAACCCGTTTATCCCGGATTATAATTACAATTTTAATGGCGCAGGGCGTCTGGATTCAGAAACAGAGTTCTTATTACTTAATGCTTTTGGGATGAAATTGGGTGGTCATTTTGATGCTCAGGTCAAATATCCTCCTCGTTTTATTCCTCTGGACCAGCTGCATGCCATCATTCGACGGCAACTGTCCCATCGAATGGACGTGTGGCCAACTGAATTATTTCAATTATGGTTGGAAACTGCTTTAGCTCAACTCGGTGTCGAATTTATCCAAAAAAACAAGAAGGACAGCTCCACAGATATATTGGTCAATCCCTTTTTAAAAGAACCCATCAGTTTTTTAAGCCCTGAAAAAATCAATACCGTACTTAAAAAAACCTTAGTCAATTTTACAGATGAAGAATTCAATCCTGGCAAATCTGAAATCAATATACTGTCACAATATTTGTTTGAGTTGTTACAAGGATTTCAAATCAATCCTGGTCTGGCGTTAGGTATTGGGGCGAATTGGGATGGAACGGTAAACCTGTCCAACGAAGCTGGAGCCTATGCATTTAAATTCAGAGAGTCCAAGGCTGATTGGGGAAGACGATTTAAACAAATCAGCCTTCATCGACAAGGTCCTTCTGAAGCAAAAATGAATGCCGCTATAGGCATAAAATTTGAACTTCAATCACTCTTGACCGATTTTAATTATATGAGTCAATTGCAACCTTCTGAATATCATGAAGTTATTTACAATGCCCTAATCGATAATCTGGTAACCGATCTGTTACCAGAACCAGCCTACTTCGAGAATGAACGTTATCCAAAGTACAAAAAGCACTATGTCGTCAGAAACAACAAAAGCGGCTTAACCGAGATTGACAGTTTTTTAATACCGAGTAACCAGGGCACTTATTTTAAAGGAAGAGATGGGGAAGAAAAACAAACCCCGATGTACCGGCGTGCCGGCACTCTGGACGTCCAGGCATTTCCTAAAAATACGACCTATAGCGAGCAATCCAAAGTCTGTTATGCAGGCAATCCCTTGGGGCCTTTGCAAATGCAATATGCCCAAGCAATGTATCGAAACGTCAGAGGACATGTTGTCTATGATCCTGTTGCTCCCGATCAATTTCTGGAAGATGCATTTTATGGCCAGGTAATCCGCGGAGATAATGATGATTATCTACCTTTTATAGGAGTAATCCCCAAGAATTTTGACCGCTATTTTAATCAACCTAATGAACTGTGCGCTTCATTCGTTATTCGCGTGTTGCAATCAGCCCGCATTATGGAATACTGTCCGACCTTCAAGTCGGCTTATGATCAGATCAAGACACGCTTTTTACCTGATCCCCAAAAGCAACCTCCCGCACTACCGCCATTTTGTAGTGACTATCTTGCTGAACAACACAAGAAGCTCACCAACACCCTTGCCAATAATGAGCGAAACTTTTCAGAGTGCCAAAAATTATTTTTTAGCGTGTTCAAAAACTTGATTTATAGTCTGTACGATATAGGCCGTGACGATAAACAATTCAAACAGGGTTTCCTGACCTTTATTAATTCCAAGGATACTTTTTACCCCATAAACAGAGCCAAATGTGACAAGTTGATACGCGACCTTACGGTCACCAAACCGGTTGAAGTATCTCCTGAGGCCATGTCTCGATATGATCAAACACTGAACTTTTTACGTGACATCACCTCCTATTTCTATCCTCAACCTTCTGAAGAACTGGCTCAGGAAATAGCCAAGCAAGCTAAGCTGCATGTGAGTCCCTTATTACAAACACATGCGATAAAAGCTTATTTTAATACTCAAAAACAGAATAAGCAGGAAAATTTATCCAGGAAACAAACACCTGGAATGCTCTATGCCGCGCTTAAACACCAAGGACCATCAAAATCAGTAGCCCGCGATTACGGACGAATGCACGATTATAATTTTCCCTCCTATTATCGTGACCCGGATGGCACGCCACAGGGAGAACCACAAACGAATGATCGTCTTATCGATTGGAGCGCAAAACATGTGGGCGCTGGTCTACAAATCATGCATAAATATCATCTTTTTGCGATTATCCACAACCCCATTTACGAAACCTTTACGCGCGCAAAACAAATTGCAGCCGCACATCAACATGACCCCTTAAAACCGTTATGGGCCTTAAAAGGCGCATTAGAAGGATTATTCTGGCACGGTATCATTATTGGATTGTGGCAAACGACTACGACTCCATTTCATATGCTTAGCGATTTTTTTAGTTGGCAATTGACGCATTTTAAAAGAAAACCCATTAAAAATATTGAAAATCCATTGGCACTTCCCGCTGCGCCAGCCAATGAACTGAATACCAAAACAGAGGTATCAGCTCAATCTCGTGATTATTTGTTACACTTGTTAGGAACACACCAATCGCTCGAAACTAAAAAAAACTCAGTAATTGCCTATACCACGAAGCTGATTCGTGTTTTATACCCTCACATCAGCGCAGAAGATTTAACCCTTTGTAATCAACAAGTACTAGCCGACTTTCCCCTGACGGGAGAGGACTGGAGCTCGTTATTTGCTCCCGTGTTAAACGCGGCAGAACATAAAGATTTGTCGGCTCTTCTTCATCGATATAATGGCGTTATCAACAACAATCTGATTCATGCTGTATTCCAATGTGTAACACACCCTCTTTTTTCAGATCAGCCTAAAACACTACTCAAAACCATGCAATCCACATTTTCACTTAACTCAAAACAAAACGAAGTGTTGGAACAGATAGTCAAGTCATACAGGCAAACACCTATAGAAGGAAAACGAAACTATATCAAATTATTTCAATTTAACGGCGCCATTCAGAAGGCTTTACAGCGAAGAGATCAGCTCATTCAGAAAGTTCAAAACTATGTCCTGAAGGTATTTGATGAGCAATGGATATTGACCTTGCTCTTCAATCATCACGTGGAACAGTTAACTACAGACTTAACCCCACTTACGCTGGAAAGTACAATATTAATGCTGCCTGACACCATAAAATGGCCACTGCGCCATTTACTCACCTCAAATAATACGCATGTCCTTGAGGACTACGTATTAAACGAAAACCAAATAACTCTGTTAATTAAAATACTCTCATTATTTCACCTTAATCCAGAACCAGAACAACAAGAAAAGCTATTGAATATCTGCCGGGTTGAACTTACTTCAAATGAGAATAAAACCAGTACAAAAGAAAAGGCTCAGAATAAGTGGGCGAAATTTGCAGAAAGAGAATTGAAACACCAACTCCTATCCGATAGTGAAGTCATGAACATCATCAACCTCCTCTCGGATAAAATGACTTCATTTCATGATTTAAAACCTCTTATAAACAGATTACAAATCAGTTATCACTCGCTGAATACCAATGAAGGTCTGGATTTATTCTATGAAACAGCCTGCACTATTAAAAACAGCTTATCCCAATATTTGCGCCGGAATACTAAAGCACATAAAATCAATGTGACGGAAGCAAAAACCCTGCTGAATAATTTTATAAATATTACATTCAATGCGGTTGTTAATTCACGGCTGGATCAGGTGGATGTATTTAATCATGAGAAACCTCAAAATCCTCTATTGTCGAGCAAAGCCATAGAAGCATGGTTATCGGGTCTACAAAAAAATAATCATCATTTACGTTCCCTTTTGGAGCAGCAACTGCATCAGGCTCCTTCTCTCGATCACACATTGTGGCGCTGTAAATGTATTTTCCAAGTACTGGAACAACAGCATCCCACAGAACGAATCACGAACACGGGAATGCAGTCCTTATTACGTTTTTGGAGTCAGCATAAAAACAATGTGACCATTACAGGTGAACACTATACCAATCCAGACTTCAGCAAACCTAATAAAAGTACGTACCCAAATTTGTTTAATGACTCGGTAACTTTACAGCATGCCATGAAGCGGGTGCGTGAAAAACTGCCCAGAATATCCATTTTTAATATGCCTCGTAAAATGGAACAAGATGAAGTTTGCAAGAAAGAGTTGAGTATGGAACTCTAATCAACTCATGATTTATGATGGTCTGGCTCGTTCACAAACAACATGAGTAGACCGCCAAGAAGAAAAAAAGGAAGTAGCATTGCCATACCCACCGTCTGACTTGAACTGAACGCAGTGACCATTCCAACTAATAAAGGCCCTAAAAAACTGGTTGCTTTTCCAGAAAGAGCAAAAAGACCAAACATCCGGGTAATCTCTTCAGGTTTACTCAAACGAGCTAACAAAGTACGACTGGAGGCTTGAATTGGCCCGACAAAAACACCAATAACAGGCGCGGTCAACCAAAATAAGGATACGGAGGTAACCGTTAGTAAAAAACAATAAGTACTGACCAAACAAAACAGGCTAACAAGAACAGTCCTTTTTGACCCCATCCAGTCATCACATAAAGCAAACAATGCTGCTCCAATACCTGCCATAATATTAATGATAATTCCAAAAATCATAATCTCATTGATTTCTAAGCCAAAGGTTCCTGCGGCGTAAATTCCACCCAGTGCCAACAGTGTATTTAAACCATCGATATAAAACATTCGCGCAATAAGAAACAAAAAAAGATCTTTTTGACCCGGCAAACCTCTTAATGCGCACAGTAATTCACTCCACCCTGTTCTTATTGCGATACCCGGTGTTAAATATTGTCCATGCGTTGGTTTTACAAAGAAACAAAAGGGTAAACTAAAAAAAACAACCCATACAGCGACAAACAAAGGGACAACACGAATATTTGCTGATTCTGTTTTTCCCAGCCAAACTCCCAAACGACCATCAATAAAAATAGTTAAGGAAATAATCAAGCAAACTAGTCCACCCAGATAACCCATCCCCCAGGCCCACCCTGAAATCCGGCCTATATATTGAGATGAAGACAATTTAGGTAGAAATGCATTGTAAAAAACAGTGGCCACTTCCAATCCGAAATTACTGACAAAAATACACACTAAAACAAGTGGGATGGAACTGCTGTCTGGATAAGCAAACCATAAACAGGCTATAGCGATGACTGCCAGCAAAGTAAAAAAGATCAACCACAATTTATGATGACCACCATAATCCGCTATTGCGCCAACAAAAGGGCTGACTAAGGCAATCAATAAGGCAGAACCAGAAATGGTATATCCCCAAAGAGCGGTTCCTTCAATAGCATTCAAGGCAATCTTATCAGTAAAATAGGTAGCAAATACAAAAGTAAATATCACCACAAAATAAGCAGAAGTGGCAAAATCGTAAAATGCCCAGGAAATGATTTGTTTTATTGAAACATTATTATCAAGAATAGAATCCAAATTCTTCATGAGACGTCCTGGATACTCCACTGATATGCAAAGGAATCAACACGAGACTCCTTTGCCTGTTACCTATACCTTGATCCATCTAATATGGATTAGAAATCTGGCAACCCAAACCAAAACACCCCATGCTACTCGTAGTACTCGTGCACACTACTGGTGAAAAAGTTATTGATGAAGGTGAAGATGTGACAGTAGTAGCTGTAGTGGTACACACCTGTCCACTGGTAGTTGACGACACCTTAATTGTCGCGCCTTGATATATTAAAAATTGAGGCCATGGAGTGACTGTGTTTATATTGGGAGCTGTCCCATTATTTGCGGGTATTGTGACATTAATGTTTGGATATTGTCCTGAGGGATAAGATATTTGTACATTAAATGCCGGCTGTGGTGAAGGAGGGATAGTTCCGTTAATGGTCAACAGAGTGCCATTAATGTAGCCTTGACACCCCGTTGCGGAAACCAAGGCATTATTGGGGACCATGCCCGCTGCTTTTTGATTGCAATTCGTGTCAAACAGGCCATAGTTCTGTTCTGCTGTTGGACCGGGTTTCGCCGGTTCATCGTAAGCTTCAAAAGCCAGAACACCATTATTGTATCCTGAAGTACTGACAAAATTACTGGTGTTCATCTGATATAGAGTTTGGAAATAAGTTGTAGCATTTGCAACGGATGGAACACAGGGTCCCGGAGAGTTACATGCATAACCGGTAGTTGTGCCAGCAGTTGCCCAACCTGTTTCCGCCATTAAAAGAACACGACCCGCAGTATAAAATGACTGTCCTGCGGCACTTGGCAATGCGGGAGGATTCGCTGATCCAACAACCTGAATGTAATCCCAGGCTAATGAATTTGTTGGTTGGGTAGTAGTGCTTAAAGGCGGGGTCCACACTCCTGCATTCGCCGGAGAAACGCCCCATTGAAAAGGATAAGGATCAAAACCTAAAGGCGCGCTTGGCGAATATTGATTAATTAGCGTTTGCATATCAGCAGCAATCGCAGGACTGGGTGTTACCAGATTGCCACTGACCAGGGCTGAACTGACAGGTGTAGTCAACCCTAAGGCTGCAATTGTTAATTGCAAATCCATCACGGCAGTAGTTAAATAACCCACATTTGAAACCATGGGATTATTACAAGGAGATGTAACATTTCCAGCCTCACAATAATTTTCATGACCAGCCAAAACAAGGCTGACCGTACTGTTAAATACTGGTTGAGTAACTCCAGTAATCACGGCTTGCAGTGTCTGTTGAGCGCAGGGAATGTAATTTAAGGCACCAACACCAACCGGGCACCCAGCATAGTTTGAGTCATTTGGTTGTTGGGGAATTACCGCTTCATAAATGACTTGCATCCCCAGAGCATGGGCCTGATTAATAATATCTATCCAACTGTAAGGTTCTGTCTGATAGGAACGTACCGTAGTAAATCCTGCGTTCTGAAGTTGTTGTAATTCAGCATAAACATTTGTAGCCGCGGGATTATTTAGTGTTCCTGTGTAAAACACATCATGAAAATTAAATGGGTAACTGTTGGTATAATGATTGGGATTATAATCGACACCAATTAATTGATTAAAACTCGGCGCCTGTAATATGGCCGTAGTGCTCACCCTGTTTGAACTGATTAAACCGATTAACTCTGCTGTCAGAGTAAAAGTACCATTGCTTGGTGAATTGAATTTACCGGTAATACGGCATTGTGCTCCCCCTGCTAAAGTCCCCGTTGTTCCTGATGGAGAACATGTATTACTGGTTATTAAAAAATTAGGATGCAGCGGATCATTATTTTGTAAAATCAGCGGAGTAAAACTCACCGCTGTTGGTTCATAATTAGCAAAGGTAAATGTCACGGTATAGTCAGTATTAGTAAATCCCCGACTGGGCAAAGGATTTGCCAAAGGGAATCTGATGGTACCCAAAACTCCAGCGGGTGTTGATTTTGCATTTGTAGTCAAAGGAGGTCTAATCGTGACCACATTATTGTCATATCCGCCATAACTGATCTGAACTGTCTTTTGTCCAGTAGTTTTAGCAGTTAAAGAAACACTATAGGTACATCGCTCCCTAGGCTGTAACTTTTTTCCCGTACATTGATCAATGATAGTGTATTCATTAGCGTTAGCAGTACATACTTCGTTAAGAGCAGGACAAAATTTTGCGGTGACCTGAAACGGCTTTTTAAAAGCCAAAGGGAGATTATTTGTGAACGTATATGTTGCAGTAACAGTTCCACCTAGAGTAGATACCTGAGCAGGGAAAGGGGCATCAAGAGAGTAAATTACTGGATTATCGGCAAAAACCTGGTTCATCATTAAAAATAAAGCACATACTATGCTTAATTGTTTCATGTCAACTCCACTCAGATACTTAATTATTTTTTTATTAAGAAGATCAGATCTATTCGACTTGTTCTATTTTATAAATACATTATTTTCTTTTTTATCAAACAGATAAGTTAACTCAAGAAGAAAAGTATTGGCTTTTAAATTACCAAGATTTAATCGTTGAGTTCCCCAATCTATTCTTTGGCCGTATCCAGTACTGAATTTGCCAAAATATTGATAGGCATAGCCAAGAGAAAGAATAATTTGAGGATTAATCAGAACATCAACGCCCAATCCCAGATCATAAGTCAGTTGTGATTTAGTCTGTGCTGCAAAAGCAGGATTGTCTCTTGGAACAATGCCTGGAAGAGGCTTTTCTTCATAGAGTTCTGAATGATTGCGGGATAAACCAAGGCCACCCGTCAGATAAGGTAATACTGGACCTAATTGTATTAGTTCCAACTTGGTATAGAGGGATAAAGTATTAATACTCGCACCCAGGTTATAGTCATAATTGGTAAACTCAGGTAACGAGTATTGCATGACCTGACCCGTAATATCCTTGGCAAAGAAATGCTGATAACGCAAACCGAAAGCATAGCCAGGAATAAATTGACTGGGTCGTTGCCAGAATCTCCCAACAGTTGCTGTTGCAAGATAAGAATCAGACCATTTCGCGGAGAAGGCGTCCATATTGTTGGGCGGATCAAAATCCGATCCGTTATTTATCGAAAAACCGGCAGGAATACTGGGTTGCATTCCCCCGAAGCCAACACCTGCAAACCACGAGCCCTTATAATTAAACGATGTATCCAGCGTGGATACTAAAGGGCTTTTCTGGCTTTGATTGATTTCTTTAACGCTGTTTTTCTGGGGCTTTAAGGACTCTGCACTTATTGGTTTTGTAAGACTTAAAGCTAATATTGAGATTACAAACATCAGTGAATCTCTTAAATCCATTTTTTTCATTCAATAACCTCAAATCCGGACTTATTGAGAAGTTACCGGATATCCGTTTAACTTATTGAATTACAATAAAGTATGCACTGCCAAATAGCAATGAAAAAGCACTCATAAAACATCAATACCATCCAATTAGGTGTGCCTCTCATTGTTTACTTTTAATTCCAGCTTATCAAGTTGCATGTATTTATAAGTCATTACAGAAATAATCCAGCTGGTCATAAAAATTCCAACGATGACGTATCCTAAAATATCAAAATGGCTGTTTATCCCTTTAATTAAACTCCAAATAGCACCATTCGCTTCAATTTTATTAGCGATTAAACCAAGCACTTCTACCGCTCCCAGGCAAAACGCCACTAGAACTGAAACCAAAGTAATTGTTAAATTATAATAAAGTTTCCGTATAGGCTTCGTAAATGCCCAACCGTAAGCGCCGACCATGAGCATACTATCGGTAGTATCTATAAGGGTCATACCGGCAGTGAATAATGCGGGGAAAATCAATACTGACCAAAACGATAAGCCATGTACCATTTCAGACGCGGTAATTCCAAGTAAAATAATTTCAGTTGCAGTGTCAAATCCAAGTCCAAATAAGAAACCTAAAGGATACATTTGCCAGCTGTGACTGATCACTTGAAACAGACGTCGAAATCGATTAGCCAAAAATCCCTTGCTATTCAGTAAGTTATCAATATCTTCTTCCTGATAATGAGTTCCTTGTCTGACTTGCTGGAACACCTTAAAAATAGATATGAAAATAAATAGATTAATGAGAGCAATCAATATTAAAAACAATGCCGAAATAGATATACACACCATGCTGCCAATTTCATGCCATCGGTTTATATTACTTTGCATCAGTGTAGCTGTTGTCAAGGCAACACAAACTGTTGCTATAACAACCACCGTAGAATGGCCAAGAGAAAAGAATAATCCGGCTGATAAAGGCTTTTTGCCTTCCTGCATCAACTTCCGAGTCACGTTATCTATGGCAGCAATGTGATCGGCATCTACAGCGTGACGTAAACCAAAGGTATAAGCCAACACCGCTGTACTAAACAGAAGTGGGTTATTATGCAAGGCATAAAATGCCCATATCCATACAATAACATGATACACAATCAACAAACTGTATATCCCTGTTATTTTATTACGAAGACTGCCACCATAATCACTAAAAATAGTTAGTAGATATTTTCGCATTAAAGATACCTTTTAATTTAATAAATCATTTAAACCGTAGATCAAAGAACCAATTATTTCGCCTGTTGGTACAGTATTAATTGAGTTAATGAATTGAATAATACTGTAATTACTGGGTTATTCTATTGTTAATCGTACGAACAATAGGATAAATTTAAAAACTTCCTCCGATGACACCCAATGACTCTTACTCACTCATGCGGATCAATTCCTATGATATCCATGGTATCAAGGGCTTATTAACACGGCCCTTGATACAATGACTTCGTTCCACTTCTCAAAATTACAATTTACTTTTGTTTAGGATGGGGGGTGCCCAAATATGGAAACTCTTTTAGAGTATCCGTATGCGGTTTAAGACCGTCAGGAGGACATTCACCCTTGGTAAGAAAAGCAAGTCGATTATTAATCACATCATCAGTAAAGACTCGCCCATTAGGATACATTGCCGGTTTTGATGGATTAAAACACAACATATCAGGTAATAAACGATGATCGTCGATAGCAGCGATTGCTTCTTCACGTGTATAGTTACCAGTGTGTCCCATTAAATGAATAAATTGCTCCGTCCAACGATCACGATCGTTCACTGGTTCACTGGCATTAAACTCCAATTTTGTATCATCCGTATTAAAAAAACTGCTGACACTGGGATGCCCGGCACGATCGGCATGAATCAATTTACCGTCCTTACGTACACTACATCGTCCCCAGATACGAATCTCTGGATTAGGATTCAGTTCTTTTGTCGGCATTTCGATTATCATCGAGAACACATTGGCTTCAGTATTTGAATCAATACCGGTCCATGGCGATTTGCTGCCAAGGTGCGGCGCTGTAAAGTTTCTTCCACCTGATGTATCAAAAAGATTCTTAATTCCATCATAGTCAAAAAAGAATGCATCACTGCGACTTCCTGCAAAAAAAGTATACTCCCCTGCGTTCACTATATTGGGTTGAGGGCCAAAAGATACCTCGGCGCCAGAGATGATTTTTTTGCCAACAGCTTCAGGTGAATGAGATTCTTTTCCCTTTGCGACAAAAACATCCACCGTCTGCTTGCCGTTTTGCGGTTGTGAAAACACATAGCTGATTGCAATATCGGTCAGACAATCGCCATCATTATCGATATTAAGCCGATAAATCGCATCAGGATGTAGTGCGTCAGCATTGGGGTTTGCATTGAGGATAATGACCGTCCTCTCTGGATTATTTGGTGACTGGAATGCATATAGATCACATAAGTCGAGTCGTTGATCATCAAGAGGAGGACCTAGACTTAGACCAGTAAAATGATTAGACATGTTATTCTCTCCTTAGAGATCCGTGATACTACCGGATCGAAACGAGTGCGGTTTTAATGCAGCCATTAATGACTCCATATAAAACTGTACCCAAAACCCTTTCACATATCTTAAATTGCGACATACTTTAAAATCATAGCGTGTCTTTGGACTGATTGAGCCTGGGTTCGAAACACCTGAAGTCTTCTTTTAAAAGGCTTATTCACAGAACAGGCATCCTATTCAGGATATGGCCTCAAATCCGATGATATTAAAGTTCGATTTAATTTTAGTCGTTGAGAAGCTAATCCGCAAATATCTATCACGGTATTTCTATATGAATTGGTGGCTCATTCTAGCCATCCTTTAGATTATAAACTCATAAAAAAGGGTAAGTATTTGACTTAATAGTACGTTTTTTATTAAAGACTGAGATTACGAATTTTTTAAACAATCAACTCCTCATGAATTGTTGGCCGTTATTTATAAAATACCCCTCATCGAACAGATGCTCTAATGGCAAAAATATAGGCTCTGGCAATGAATGAAGCGAAAACCATTGCCAGGAAACGACTTTATTCTGCTCCATATTATGTATTGCTTGATTGCGGGGATATTCGGCTTTTAAAAATATAGAAACATAATGCTTGTGTTCTTTTTCGAAGACATCATTTGTAATTGCAAATACTTTAGGAGAAGTAATAATTAATCCCGTTTCTTCTTTGGTTTCACGAATGGCGCACATCTCAAAAGTTTCACCAAGCTCCAAGTGTCCGCCAGGCGGTCCCCATGTGAGATGGCCATGTTCACTTAGTCGCTGACCTAACAATAGCTTATTGTTATTAAAGATCAAAACACCAATACCAACCCTGGGATAATTCATTACGTCTCAACAAAAAAGTACTATTACGACACAAAATGTAAATTATATCACTTTGTATTTCGATTATATTTCAAGGCAATTAATGATTTTGCCAGATCTCGGGTAAACGAATTTAAATTTGAATTCATACTTTGAACTAAAGCGTCTACACTGACTACAGGAACTCTGACATGATAATAACGATCATATTTTTTAATCATTTGCTCCTGGTTTGATATAGAGTAACTGGCACGTAAACTGCTGTTGCCGCAGATATCAATTTTGAACTCAGAGATATCAATTTGCACATTATAGTTAGGTTTGAAATCTATATCCCAGGGCGCATCTTCCATAACTATACCAGGAATCAGCGTATTTAAATTGGCCTTGATAACACCTTTAATGTTTTTATCCAATGATTCAGCCCATTGATGAAATTCTTCCAGTTGCACCCGATTTAAACTGTCATAAATCATCAACTGCGGTTTCTCAGTAAATGGCGGAGTGTGAATGGGTTCCATTCCAATCTTCAAAAAAGTATGCCGATCAACGGGAGCTGACTTGGGTGGAATTGGATTTAACATATAATACTCTGGCTGTTTACTTCGCCCGCAAGCACATAATATGAATCCCAATGCCAAAATAATGATTAACTGATACTGTTTCACCGTTTACCTCGCAGCAATGATTCCGGATTTCGGGATAAATAATCCGTCAAATTTTGAGTTGATGATGCTGCATCAGCAATTTTTTGCATGGTTATATTAAAGTACGCCATGGCTGGAGGCAGATTTCTATCCATTCTAATCGCTAAAACTGACATACTGTCACTCATATGATTAATAGACTTAATCAGATCTTTCACTTCGTCAGAAGTAACCAGCTTTCTGAATGCTTCAAAGGACATTTTAGCGGATTTGATGGAGTCATCGAGCGTAGGTGATTTCTCAACTCGGCTCCGGGTTGGAAATACGGGGTAATCATTAAAAAATATATCTTTTGATGGAGTATGGGAATCCATTTTCACCAATTCAATTTCAGCATTACCTGTTATAAAATTAGGAGTAGATACTTGCGCAACATAACCATTGCTCATTAACAGATGAATAGGGTTTTGCGTAAAGCCCAAATTTTTTTCAACAAAGAACTGAACATAAACGGGTATCCTGACCTTATTCATCGCTCTGTTTTCAGTAATTTCAATCAGTTTTACTTCACCAATTTTTACTCCCCGGTATGTGACAGGTGTTGATGAGTTTAAGCCCTTTAAAGACCCCTTAAAAAACATAACATACATCTGGGATTGGGCATGGATGTACTCCTCGTAAAAAAATACGATCGCCATGATCATCAGGATCAATGCACCAACGACGAAAACACCAATTGATGTATAAAATTTTTCGGAGCGCATCAAATTCCCTATAGATTTAAAAATATAATGGACACACTACTTATAGTTAACCACAACGATCCCCGAGTTAAAATTCGCGAAACCGCTTTTCTCAAAGGTACATGTCTGGTGGCAACCATATAATAGTAATATCCTGCAGTAAAACTGACAATGGAACAATATAACAAAGTTTTAGCAACTGAATAAGCAAAGGCAAACAGGGTTGTTGTCCGTTCCAAATCCAGTAAAAAAATATAATTACTCATATTAAAAAAATTATGGAACGTAAGGTACATGCTCAAAAATATAATGATGATTAAGTAAATATATAATAACAATCCCGTAATATTCACTCCGATAATAATCGGAAGTATGTACTCCAGAATCACATCCTGAGGAGACCGCTGTAATTTGGTAATTTTGATACGGGCATTGATAATATTCAAAGAGACCTGAACACATAAAACAAAACCAATAATGACAGGAAGAATATCCTGGATCAGGAGGGTTTGTGCTATCGAAAGGGCTTTATCCTGTATATTAAAGTTTCTTAAAATCGTATAACTGTTTATGGACAAGGACATGGTCATTAAGGCACAAATGATGATTAAAGGTGTGACCAGCGTTACGCCAGAGTAATATAATATTTTCCACACATTTTGCCAGGAAATGGTCAAATGTCGGGTAATAATATTTTTGATGCTGTGACTTAAATGCCCAATAAAACTCAAAAAAAAGAAAATGGATTTAAAAAATCGTATAAAATGAACACCTGTGCGATTAAAAGCGTACATTGTTATTGTCCCTTTTATTCCTCGTTATCCTGTGATTCGTATTCACAAAATCTGCTCTTGCACAAAAAAACTCATGTAAAGTCGGGGGGATCATTTACCCGTTAACTGAATTACCCTCTTAACGAAAGTTGGGCCTGGATCTGTTTTATCGGTTTGGTATGTTGGATCTTTTTCAAGCCATAAAGGAGTATTTTTATAATTAAGATAATCGTTATGACCAATTACGTATTGGATTGTCGGATATTTCTTCTTTAAATAACATACTAGAAAAGCATTGGCTTTAACCTGTTCTTCAGTTAAATCATCTTTACCGTCTACGCCACCAATATTTTCTATACCTATCGCATAATGATTAAGACCAATAACATGTCTGGCCATCCAGGTTTCGGGCATCAGCTGATAAATACTTCCATCTTTATCAATTAAAAAGTGGCTTGATACATTCAAATCTCCCGGTAATTCACTTCGTCTTGGAGAACTGGCGGGTAACTTCGATGGATCAAATATCCGAAAGGTAACATCTAAAGAAGGAACGCAGGTCCAATGCATCACGATCATTCTGGGTTCAATTTCAATAGATTTCGAATCAATTCCATAATGAGTTAATTGATAATCACGTGTTAAGGCAATACGCTCCTTGCCAAATTGAATTGGTTTTTGATGAATTACCTGGGGATCATAGCAAGAGAATGCAAACCCCAAGGTGCTGAAAAAAAATGAGAGCGATAGAATAATTTTCATAATTATAATGAGTGTATCATAAGTGATAATGATGAAATCATTATAATCCTTAAATTTATGAATAAGTTAACTATTTATTTAACAATTCTACTCTAATTTTACAAAATCAGTTTTTTAGACTAAATAATAACCATGTACCTTCACTTAGAGCAATTATGAAAAAATGGACCGGGTTGCTTATATCCTTAGTAGTGCTAATTTTACTCGCTTATTACATTATGGGATTTTTGGTAGAACGCACTCTCAATAAAAATATCAATGCCTTTCATAATACGTCTATGGCAAGTGTTCATCTGGATAAATACCATCGGGGCTGGTTCTCATCTCGAGCCAACCTGGTTTTCGAAATGCATATACCCGCGCAACAGGTAACCAACGAGAATGGAAGTACAAAAAACAATCCTCCCGTCGATTTAAATATTAACTTCCCTCTCAAGATTAACCATGGACCATTTATCGTTACCGATTCAGGGATGCGCTTTGGATTGGGATATGTGACAACCAAACCGCAAACACACTATGGTGCATTAATAAGTTATTATAATAATACTATTTTCAAATACTCGCTCCCCTCAATTATTACAAAAGGCAAAACCGGCTCTCAGGATTATCAATTTGAATGGCTGGGTTTAAACGCAGTACTTAAAATTTCACCGAATGTAGATAAAATCAAAGGCAGTTGGACAGCTTATGGTTTCAATGGAGATGCTAGTAATGTCTCGTTTAAACTGGGAAAAGTGTTTAATAAATTTAAATTTTACTATACTGAAGGCTTGTGGATAGGTCAGACTCACTTATCCATTCCATTTTTTACTCTCAATGCGAATAATGCCAAAGTAGTAGAAATGGAAGCATTTGACGTAGATTTAGGTTCAGATATCAGCAATAAATTACTGAACTACAACGCCAACATATCCTTGAAGAAGTTATTTGTTAATAATAATAACTACGGTCCAGGCTCATTTAAGTTGAGTATTAAAAATCTGGACCCTTCTGCCATGGCTGATATCAATAAACTGCAGTGGACCATGTTGGAAAACAATCAACATCCAGAATTAAACATGCTGGCTTTACTGGCTGATTTACCTAAACTTTTGTCTAAAGGATCAGAACTTGAATTATCCGAGATGAATTTAACTGTACCTGATGGACAAATCACTGGTGCTTTAAACATTGTTTTGCCTCAAAGCGACATAAGTGATGCGGCACAAATAATGAAAAAAGCACATGGCGAAGGGCAATTTAAAGCGCCCGCTGCTACTGTAAAAGCACTCATAGTCGCCTCTTTGCAAAGTAATTCAACGAATAATCAAACTCAATCAACAACAGCTCGAGATCCCGTGCCTCTATCCTCAACCACTACAACCCCTGTAAATGATACAGACAATTCAGAAGCGCAAGCAGACACCATCATCAAGAACTATATAAATAAAGGGCTTTTGAGGGTTGAAGGAGATTATTATATTGTTGACATTAAAATTGATAATCAACAACTGTTTATTAACGGAAAACTCTTTACTCCAGAAATGCTCAACTGATGTCCAGGAGCATTTCTTATGGCCGCCCGTTCATGTTCTATGATGTGCAGAGGTGCTCTTGAAGATAAGCCCTGAATGAGCCCCTCTTTTCCTATGTCCTCCTCGTGAAAGCGAGGAGGACAAACTTATTTCAGCGACAACTTCATGAAGTGATCATAAATCGCTCGACTGGCCAAGGCAATGGCTCGACTCCTTGAATAATCACTGGCTGCTTGCGATTTAACATAGACCGCAATAGCGATATGCCCTTTATTATTAGGTAAAGTAATAATCCCTACGTCACTGGCAAATCGGTACAATTTTTTAGAACCAGGATACTTTAAATAATTTTGTTCATCTATTGCCCAGGTTCCTGTTTTATGTGCTACTTTGACATTGCTTGGCAGTAAACCTCTGATCCTGCTTCGGCCTGTTCTGCATTGTTCCATAATCTTGATGAGTACTTGCGTGCTGGCTTCCGAAAGAGCCTCTTTTTTATACAATTTTACTAGTAATTTTGCCATTTCAGCAGGTGTTGTTGTATCGCGTTTGTCATTTTCAAAGCGCTGCCAAGCCAACATTTTATTCTTTAGAGGAATACTGTTAAATATTTTTTTCCAGGAATAAACAGAACGGGGTTGATTCATTAATGAATGATCTACATGATTCGTATCCATGAACATTTCGAGAATAGAACGATTTATTAATATATTCTTGAATCCAAGTTCATACATTCGTTTCGTTACATATTCCGGTCCGTTCACTGTATGCAATATTGTGTCGCTGGCGCTGTTGTCACTATTAGTGAGCATGTACTTGAGTATTTGCTGCATCGACATACTGATTTTTTTTCGTTCACAAGCTTGATGCAAGGTACCTGAACCAGGAACTGAATTGCTCAGTCCAAGCTTAATAATTCGATTCAAGGAGTCTTTTTTTTGGTCAACTCGATGCAGAAAAGCCATGGCAATTGGTAATTTGATAGTACTTGCCATAAAAAATCGCTGCGTACTGTTGTGGGTCACAACCTTATTTTTCTCTATATAGATAGCGGTAATACCCATTATAGAATTTGATTTTTTCTCGATAGCAGAAATTTTTTTAGTTAATTCAGCATCGCTATTGGCCGCAAAAGAGGTCAATGAATAGACGAAACTGTACAAGATACACAGAAAGAAATTCTTTATCATGATTCGTGTACTCTTTGGCATAAATAATTTTATATCCATAAAATAGTTTCATATCCCTTGTTCATTATTCATTTATAACCATCGTTCTTTAGCTACCATTATTTAATAATTGCGCTGATTTTAGTAGCTATTTTCTGGATATATTTTTAGATCCGCTCATTCAGGCAGGACTATAACTCAGAAGAGGTCGCCTCAGTGTTTGATTCGCTAGCAAATGATACAAGCAGATTGCCGCTCAGGGGTTTTCCCCCGCAAACGAATAAATTCCTGCTCCAGGTAGTTCTTGTTGAGCAACTGTAACTTTAAATCGAGGACAAAATCAGGTTTCATCCAATACTCTTCTTTTAACAAATCAATTATTTCGGTCAAGAAACCGGGTGAATCATTGCTGCCATCAATCCGCAAATTAAACATGTTCCTGTTTTCATCAAAAGTACACAATTCGCGACCAGCCCCATGACGTAGCTTGAGTGTCACAAGACCGCTCATGGTATCGCGAACTTTTTTTTGAATTTCCTTTTCCTTACCGAGATAGTGAATGCTCAGTTGGGTCACGTCACCGCGGGCATTGAACACAAATTGAATAGACTGCAAACAAACCAAGCTTCTTTGTGGAGAAGCCGGCATTAAAACATAGGCAAAACCCGGCTCAGTAATCTCATCAGTAAAACTGCTGTACATTTTAGTATAGGTAATTAATTCCGGTTCCATGGATTTAAACATTTTTAACATCGAGTACTCCTTACTCTCAAATTAAACGGACTATTTAACGAACAGAACTACAATCTCGCTCGTGTTTCATGATGAACACGTGGCAAAGTTTCATACTCTCAAACAAATACAAAAATTGCTACTTTGAACTAACACCCCAAATACTACTGCTTACAAGTCAGGGAGTTTATAATCCAATTTACCCTTAATCCGCTCGGGCAGAAGCAGAATCCTTAACTTAAAGTGGTGCTCCTAATAAACTCACTTAATCAATTAATACTCAGCGATGTTTCTCTATTCTGCAGAAAGAAATACACTTCAGAAATTATAAATAATCAAAAATAAAAAATACTTTGTATTTTTTTTCTTGTCATGATGCTGCAAAAATGACACTATCCCCTCGTCGTTTTTTGTTAGGGTGTTAATGATTATTGCTTGAAAAAATAGAGTTTTTTTCGGCAGCCTGGTTTAATTTTATTACACAAATGATCGAGGATAGTACTCTAGCTTTAACTCGATCGTGACAACAGGATGTTATAAATGAATAAAACATGGACTCAATCTTTTGCTGTACTCAATCATGTTACTATTCACAAGCATACTCTAATCAAACAATCAACTACTCCACAATTGGCCTTTATCCAATCCCACTTTACACACAACTCAACTCTAAAAAACTAATGGAGGTATTTATGAAAAAACTCGTTCTCTCTTTAGGTCTCGGTCTCACTCTTGCGGTGAATGCGTTTGCAGACAATGTACTTGACCAGCTCAACTCACAAGTTGTAAAAATTCTTAGCCCCTTCCAGAATGAATCAACCACTGTACAGCTTAAATTCAACGAAGTAGAAACCACTCCGGAGCATGCATTCAAAGTTGCCCTGAATTCATTTTATCGAAAAACAGGCTCCCAAAATACTTTCGAACTAAAACTCGATAATCTCGCATATGATTACGGTGTAGGTGCCACTCCAACTACTGTCATCAAAGGATCACTTGGAGTTGATTTCACAAAACTGCTACCCCAAGACGAAATTAACTATCTGATTCCCATGGCAGTTCAAATGATAGAAACCCTCGCTAAAGAATACACCGAAGAAGAATATGGTGATGCAGCATCTATCAAAGCCGTAATTACCTCAACGAGCAAAGATAGTGAAGACAATTACACCGGTCTCACCGCTTTAATTTCAGTTAAAATCGATCTCACCAAACTGCCCGAGGAAACCTTGAAAGAAGACATTATGCTCACTGACATGGTACTTTCATTGAACATCAATTTGAAGACTGGTCTAATGATTGATGCATTCATGATAAGCAATCCAGAATACAAAGGATTTAACAGTGATGAACAAGGTCTTAAAGAACTATTGGATAGACTGCTCGCACGTGATGAACAAGTAATGGCAGAAATTGAAAACCTGGCTCAACGATTAGATGATATCGCCTCAATGATCGTTGAAAAAACCAATGATTTTAAATTTCCCGGCCTTTATAGCACTCGCTCTAAACCTGCTCTATCGTAACTTCACGCTATAGAGCAAATCAAAAGCCCGGATGAAGCGCAGCGAAATCCGGGCGGCTTAATATACAGAAATTCCTTAGCTCTACGGCTATGGGGCATTTAGACCATGAGACAAAAATAATTTTTAAACCCGTTTGCATAGAATAGTGAATTAATACTTGATAATGTATCGTTCAGATTAAATTTCACTGATACATCTCGTGACCACTTCTTAAGAGCAGCATGATGCTTTGGATCCTGATTTCCCTTTTTTTCTGTTGGTTGATTTACCGTGAGCTCAACGGCCACATGCCCATTTTCAAACCCTATCTTGCTGTTTTATTGTTGTTAGCCCTGTCAAGCGCATGGCCGCCTTTTCATCACTGGCGAATGGAACGGTTATTTTCTGCCACAGCCAGTAAATTAGCCGACAATCATCCAGCAAAGGTACATTGTAATACCTTGTTTGACACGCTTTTCGATGAGGAAATCAGGGTTGGCGGCCATACGGATCCGAAAACCGGATATATAGTCATTCAATACCCGAGGTGTTCCATCCTGATGGACTATCTTGCCCATCCCGATCACGCGAGTCAAGAAGAAATCATCAGCCTGAACATACTAACTCACGAAAGCATGCACGCCCGAGGTGAGTACAATGAAGCAAAAACAGAATGTCAGGCAGTACAAAGAAATTATCGCACAGCAAAACTGCTAGGCGTACCCGAACTCATCGCAAAACAAAATGCCCTTGATTATTATAATAACCATTATTTAAAACGAAATGATGGCTATTTTTCTAAAGAGTGTGCTCCAGGTAAAGATATGGACGAGCATTTGAATGATTCGATCTGGAATTAACAGAATAAAAAAATCACGTAAATCAGGCTCATCAAATCCAATAGTACTCCTAATTACCTGAAGTTAATCAAGGCGACCAGAAATGTGAAAGCAAGTCCTGATTCTCTCTTATTTAGTGTTATCCTATTGAGGAAGATCGCATTTTATACCACATTTCTCCAATTTAACGTCTTCCAAAACATCACTATTGATTTTGACCATCATCAGATTTCGACGAGAATTATCCAATAGAATAACCCGCGCAGATGTAACCTTATTTCCAGAATACTTAAGGGTGATGCCGGCTATACCTGAATTAGCCAATTTGCGGTATTCCAGAGTATCACTATAATTTAAATAACGTCCAAAATAATAATCTATAAAATTAGGGTTATCCAGAGCGATATATCCTTTCCGTTTACCATCATAACTTTGAAGCTGTTTAAACGAACTCACAAGCTCTAATTTATTAGAATTTGGATCAATTTTTAAAAAAATAAGCGCGTCACCATTAATTAAGCTTTCGGAAGTCACTGTGTCATGTCTACCATCATAGTCAAAAGCAATAACTGTAGAATTTAAAACAGGGCCCTGATGATAAGTAGGAGATTTATGAAGAAATAGATAGAGTGCGGTTCCTAATATAATAATCAATCCTATCCCTATCAATCTCATGGCTATCCTTAATAATGATGTACGTTTTTAACGAATCGAATTTGCAATATAATAATATACTATATAGATAATTAAAATTTGTCACAAATCGAGTCTGACACAGTCATCGATCCTGATATCTAGTTCAAATCAAACTCTTATTTAGTACAAAGCGAACTTTTGTGGAAGTTGAGATTTAACCCGCTTTACCAAGTCCGGTGGAAGAATAAGTTATCAGAGAGGAAAACCGTTAATGAACTTAGAGCTACACCTAAAACCTCAAAGTATCACTCACACTGCCAGATAATAGCTATACAATATCGATTACGGCTAATAAGAACGATTAACTTAAGGAGGATATGTGGGTATAAAAGGATGGAATCGCGATGAACTCACTAAATTATTGGACGAACTCAATAAACCAGTTCAATTATCAGCTACTGTATCAATGACTATTAAAGACTGTGATCCAACAACAGGTAAGTACAAACATGACTTGCCCAAAGGGTATCCAAGAGAAATAACTGCAATAAGTTAAACCATTTAACACTTCTTTTTATATTAATACGTTAATGGGTGGCTCATTTCCGGTTGCGAATAAGACTGCTTAAGCACCGCTAGCAATTGATCTCTTTTAGCAAAGGGATTGTCATCCTCTCTTATCTGATTATTTAAATAAGAAGTAGCTTCTCTGAGTACATCAAGAGTAGGCTCATCAAGATGCTCCAAAAGAACAGTGGGGGTGATTTGCTCATTCGTTTGAATTCGAGGCACGATATTTTGAAACGCCTTCGATAATGCGCTCAAAAATACCTCGCTATTCGCTATCATTTTTTTAAGGTGACATTGTGTGATTATTAATTGGCATTGATCTTGGTGATTTAGATTAAACAAAGGATCTCGATCATCTGGTTCGATAATCGGGTTTTGCCAGGATGCTCGGCCATCGTGCATATCAATGTTCAAATTGTATTTAAGATCTTCTTCGCAAAACTGCTGAAGGAGTTCTAATATCACCATCATTTCATGAGGATCATAACACGTAATTAAAATTGGAGCTTCTTCACTCTTGTTTTCCAGAATATTCCATAAAATATGACACATATCTAAAATTAACCTTTTGGGGGTTTCATCATGATCACTTAAAAACTCTGGATGACGCCAAATAATGCAATGAGCGTGGGAAATCGCGAATACAGGAGGAGCGCTGGCAATATCTGAATGGATATAAATCTGGTTAACCGATGGAGCTTTCTTTTGTAAAACACGAATATTAAATTTTAAATCTCGCGAATCAATATCACAACCAACATAATTAATCTTAACTCCCCTGGAGCGGGCGAGTAGTTCAAGGGTTGATAACTCCAGTGCTGCGCCACATGCAATACTCACTACATTAATTTCATCCTGATTGAAATTCGCGATGAGATTTCTTATCGGGGATAACAAGGTATAAGAAATACGAAAATGTTTAAGAGAAAACAGGCTGTTATTGGGAAATGAGTTAAAAATAGCTTTCATTGCAACCAGAACTGAACGTAGTGTTCCAATATTATACATCTTAATAATTTTAGGTGCAATTATGACCTTTACGTAAAACTACCTGACAATCATAAAAATAGATTAAAAAGCTTAATGATCGCAGGTGAAGCAGCTTGCACAGATAGCAAAGTGAATTTAACTGGTTTAGTCAAGGTAGCCTGTATTAGACGAAGTTGTAATACAGGGTGGTTTCCCCAATGCGATGCACTCCAGTTATCATCAATCATTCTACGTTTAATTAATCGATAGATACTCAAATATTTATACACAAGATACAAGAACAGTGGGTTATTGAAGAGATTGATCCTGTATTACGACTTCGTCTAATACAGGCTACTCCCGTTATGCTTAAACTTTATGAGGATCTCTCAGGAGTAAGTCGTGGGACATTAGAAATAAATCGATGAATTGTCAACACACTCTAATTTCTTAAATTAGTCAGATTACACTCGGCGCAAAGACCTTTAATTTCTACAGTGCAATTAATAATTGAAAACTGAATGGCGTTAGCCGATTCTGTTACAGAGGTAAAATCGATAATGCATTCCAACTCCTTAACAAAGTCACATTGATTGCAGATGAGAAATTGAGCCTGTCCCACGTGATGTCCATGCAAACAGGCGACATAAGACTTAAGGCTGTCAATGCAGTGAATAAATCCCTCTTGATGCCAAAACTGGATGGCTCGATAAACTGTCGGAGGCTTGGGGTTCTCAATTTCCAAAGATAATCGCTGTAAAATATCGTAAGCTCCGAGAGGTTTTCGTTCATCCACTAATATTTTGAGGACACGCTCTCTTGGCTCAGTAAATCGGTAGCCATGACTCATGCAATGCTTATATGCTCTGTCCAACAAATTATGTTTCATCAACCATCTATACGTTTAATTATTAGAACCTTCAATTTTATCATACTCTCAATTTCAATGAAAAATAATCAAATAAAGAACACAAATAAACACATAATTTTTATATAGTGTCTAAAAATTACTTAATCTTACTTGCTCTTCAACAATTGAGTGTTATATTATAACACTTCTTTGAGGGTGATGAAATGCAATTAAAGTAATCAAGCACAACAAAACCTTCTTTAGCATCTCTCTAATCATTTAAGTAGAGGAAACCAATGTATTATTATAATTATCGATTCCATCTTTCAGATGATACTCAACTTCTCGAACCGGCAAAAATAGAACGGATTTTGTATGAAGCGAACGAATTAGGGATAGTGCGTGTTGCAATCGATACCACTAGTGCTAACAGAAGCATTAGTTTGTTGTGTACATCCAAAGACCAAAAAACCATTCAAAACCAGGTGACACAACTTTTATTGGCCGAAGAAATCTCCTTAAGTGAACGTGTCGAGTTAGAAGCAGTTTGGAACGAAAACGAAATAAAGCATAAAGATCACGCGCATGAATCCAAACCAACACATTCCAGTCATCCCAAAAAACACAAAAAAAATACGAAACAGCCTCACTCCCATGATCACCACCACGGCCATCACCATGGCCATAGCCATGATCATGACCATCATGAAAATCATTGGCTAAAAGCGACGTTAGGGTTAATTTGGGGAATAGGCTTACTGGTCATCTCGATTGCGAGTTTTAACATTCCGATGATGGCCTATTACGTCATAACCGGGCTTACTACGTTGATGACATTTTATTTAGGACGCTCTGTTTATGAATCAGCCTGGCATACCTTACAGAGTTTAAAATGGGATACCACAACTTTATACGCAATAAGTACTTTGACCATAGTCGGTGTATCTATAGCCAGTATGTTTGTCCCCGGGTTACCGATGATGTTTGAAGCGGCACCTTTAGTTTTAGGCTTTTGGCATTTAGGCGAAGGAATAGAGCATACCTTGATAGGTAAAATTAATAAAAAACTGGATGTTCGCGATTGCGTACCTCCATTAGTTCTTTTAAAGGGTAACCCGGATAAGGACATTTCAGTCAAACAATTAATTCCAAACGATATGATTGTAGTGAAAAAAGGAGAGGTGATTCCTGTCGATGGTGTTGTAACAGAAGAAACGCTACTTTACACAACTCGGGTCGACGGATCCCCCCACCTCAGGATGTTTAAACCTGGTGATGTCGTAAAATCGGGTATGCGCCTGGCTGACCATATACCTTCATTGGAACTGCGTGTTACAAAAACATATCAAAACTCTTATCTCTCATTAATCGCAAAAAATATTAATAAAGCGAATCATGAAAAAGCACCAGTCGAGCTGTTTGCCGATCAAGTCTTATACTACTTTATTCCCGGCTTACTCGGCGTAGCGCTGGTATCGGGTATCGTCATCGGTTCATTATTTACTCCCGCGCTTGCTATCCAATGCGTCATCTCTGTTCTTGTGAGCGCCTGTCCATGTGCTTTGAGTTTGATTACCCCCATGGCAGTTAAAATCGGGATGAAAAAAGCGTCTGAACAAGGGATTCATTTTAATAATGGGAAGGCATTACAGGCCGCCTCAGATATAGACACCGTAGTTTTTGATCTGAACGGAACCCTTACTGAAGGCAAAATTGCAGTAGAGTCCATGCGTATTTCAGATGAGAACTATTTGAGCCATGTCGCATTATTAGAAGATCAATCCGATCATCCAGCCGCCAAAATTATCAAGTCTTATATACAGAATAAAGGCATTATTCCAAGTGAATCTTTAGAAATCACGTCGATTGATAAAAGCCATCACTCAGGCATAAAAGGCATAATTAATGGTGAAACATTCATCATTGGTAATAAGGACATGCTGGTTGCTAATGAAATTACACAGTTCGATGAACCTTATGATAATCCGGACAACGGCTCTGTTTATATTGTGCGAGGAACAACAGTAATAGGACAAATTGCCTTAACCGATCCTTTGCGTCCGGATGCTGTTGCCACGGTGAATCAATTAAAACGTCTTGGCAAGACAGTACATATTTGTACTGGAGCTGATAGAGCATCGGCAGAACAATATGCCGCTTTATTAGGTATTCCAAAAGCGAATATTAGCGCGAATACAGTAGGGGCTATCACAAAACCCGGTGAGCAATCAAAAACAAGTTATATTCAACAATTACAAGCCAAAGGCCACAAAGTCGCCATGGTAGGTGATGCCGCTAATGATATAACGGCTATCGCCTATTCTGATATTGGTATTGCGGTTAAATCGAGTATCGGTGATACCGTCACCGAACAACATGCCGGTATAGTAGTTCAACAAGGTTTGTTATTCCCTATTGCTACGGCCTTTGATGTGGCTAAAAAAACAAAAGATAATATTTTCCAGAACTTATTCGTGAGCCTGGCTTATAATTCAGGGATTACTCTAGTAGCAGCCGGATTATTTGTTGCCATAGGTTTTGCACTGAATCCAGTCTTGGGCGTTGCCTTGATGGTTCTTGAATCCACAATTGTTTTAGCCAATTTGTATCGTTTTAAACAACAGGACATTGTGTCTGCAGCATCCAATAATAAACATAACGCAACTGATGTAGAAACCCCTGACCATACAACTGCAAAAGTGATGAAGCGTTTGGGTTATCGTTCGCAACCTGAAGAGCACTTAGCCAATCAGCAGGAATCCAATCTTAGATATTCTAAAGCGGGTACCTTATTTGCGCAGGAAACGAATCGATCTGCTTATGCATCTGGTGAGAACGCACACGAAATAGCACCTCAAATGGCCGGCTCACATTAACTATGTTCTGGTGAGGATATTCTAAATCAGGCTTAGAACAATAAATGAATTTAATTATTAATTAACAATAGGTTATAATCATTTTTAGTAACTTCTCCCTAAGCCTGGGAACAATACTTGATTGACGTCCTGCGGACAAGCCGCGGGACGTCGGGAGCTTGATTTTTCCTGGACTTATTGAGGCGTTATTGCTTGTACTATAAAAATATCAGGCCGTCTCTTACTGAATTTGTTGCACCCCCAGAAAAGAAGGCATCACTTATTTAAGCTTAAACGGGTTAACAGTGACATCACTCCCCCCAACCCATAAGCACTCAAAATGGAGAATATACAGTGGATGTATTAATAAAACACTTAAAAAGGGCATGTTGTTTCGCGATACTTCCTCTGTTATGTATTGCAACACAGATTGAAGCCAGCAGCAATCCGCTGGCGACTCAAGAACAACGGGATCTTGATGCCAAGGCAATTAATATTTTTAAAAATCATGCATTTCATTTATTGCGCTATAAAGCCAAACTAACCTATACAGTAGCTTATGGATTATTTGTAAGCGACGAAGCCAAGCCATTAATGGATGGCATGATCGATGAACTGGTTTTCAGTTCCATTCAAAAAGCGGTTAATAGTGACCCCTACTACCCCAAAGTGTATTGGGTCGACACCGGACCACGTCATTGGTTCGGAGAATCAATACCCGGAGGCCGTTATTCTTATGATAATCCGGATGTTATCTATCGTACCATTCCTATCAAGGACAAGATCCATTATGTCCTACATGGAATACGCGATAGTAATGGTTTAGCTGATGCAACGTTTTCATTGATCAGTAACCCCAATTCACAGAAAACGGTTGCCGTCTTGACGGGCAATGATTTAGTCATCAATGCTGATGGCACCTATGATATCACGATTGATAGCCAACCAGCTAATGGACGAGTAAACCATATTCAATCCACCAGCAGTGCAGTGATGCTTTTTGTACGAAATACTCTCGGTGATTGGCAAACCAATAAACCCGATGAATTAAGTGTAGAAGTACTTGATGACGTTTCCGATCATAAACCACGTAGCGATACTCGTATCTATATGGAAACATTAAAAAATCTTGCTGAATCTACCTTTTTTTATGGTACCGGTGCTTTAGGTATTAAAACAAAAATCAATAAAGTGAATACGTTTAAACAGCCCAGCCAATCAGATGATTTAGGAACTCTGGTAACTCAGGCAAGCTCTTTTGGGCATTTTAAACTGGAGGATGATGAAGCATTAATTGTCACTATTAATTCAGGTGGCGCCCAATATTTTGTTGTTCCGGCAACGAATCCCTGGACTATTACCGTAGATCCAGGCAAGTATTTATGCAGCTTCAACAATACCCAAGCTCTAGCTGATGCCGATGGGCAATACCGATTTGTCATCTCTCGTACAGATCCAGGTGTGTATCATTGGATAAGTACGTCGGGTCTTCATGAAGGCACCATGATGCTGCGTTGGCAAAATCTGCCTGTATCAGCACCAACCACTGGCAAGGCGTCCGTGCAGACAGAATTAGTCAAATTAAGCGACTTGCCTTCTAAACTCCCACAAGAAACACGATGGGTCAGTACCAATGAGCGAGCGACACAACTCGCTGATCGCTTAAACGCTTATTTATTACGATCTGCTATTGATCTTGATTAAAAGAGCATAGCATCACCGTAGCTATCCATAACAGGCATGGGCAATGAAAACCCATGACCTGAGGATGGCAATGATTAATAATGATCTGGAGCTGTCCAAAAACTTATCGCATTGATAAAACTTGCAATTTAATCGTCCCTCAAATACTCTTTGATACAAATAATAATACAAGGAGTGATTATGCCAGGAAATACAATATCAACAGATGATGCCGGAAAAACAGGAACATTACTTAGTCTGGGTAACATGATTTTAGCACCACTTTACTGGGCTGATACTCGGCTGGGGCTCTCTGCATCAATTCTTGCCACTGCCGCATTTCTCTATGGAGCTCATGAGGTAGGTAAAAATCGAAGACCTCTGGAAAATGCAACCAACCGCGCTAATAGTTTTTTTGGCGCTAAAACGGGAGATAAGAGCACTGAGGTGGAAAATGCTCTTGCAAATATTGCGGTAGGTGGAGCGGCGATGTTTGACGAAATATTCCCGGAAAATAAAGTAAAGCCTAAATAATCGCCCCTAAGCCAATCATAACGCAATTACGCCGATTGTTTGGGTCATAAAGAGCCATTCCCGAATAAAAGGGAGTGGCAGCATCAGAAATGAATCAAATTCTCAGTATTAGCCGTTTTATTATTTAAAAAATATAATCCCTATTGGAATAAAGAGTTCGTCGCGTCATAAACAATAAGACAGGCTTGGATAAACAATTAATCACCTATTTTCAAGATATTACACACCACATTCAACGTCATTAATAATCACTTAATATTCATTTGTTATAATTTTGAGCTTAGTAAACAAAATCAGGGCTTCCTCTCTGTTCTCACTTGATTTATTTGGGATATATTATGCAAAAATGTTATATACAGTATGCAATCACTTCCAAAAATATTCTTATAATTTGTTGTTACCATAATCAAATTTCTGCAGTCACAGCGTTTGTAGATCTTAAGAAAAAATATCATGATACGAATACTTTGCCCCCACTTAAATTATCTGAAGATATTCCTTCTGTAGAACATCAGGTGGGTGAAGTCGTTATTGAGCAATTAAAAAAAATTCTGTCCTATGTAACAACCCAACAAACCGAGATCACAAGTGTGTATTATGCTGGTGATGTCAATCTGGGATTTGGGGGTACATCCAGATTCCCCTTATTCCTTATGAATGACACAATACCTCAATTGTTTAAAAGTCATCAATTAATAAATGAGGCACCAATCCATCTATTATTGGAATCTGCTAATGAGGACATTGTTAAAGAAGCCGCAGCCATTTATTTAGAACAGTACGCCGCTTCTCACGAATCATCGTATCCAAACTCACCTGTTATCTTCCAACAGAAAAAAGGTTCTTCACTTGTACATAGCTCGTCATCTCAATTAAAAAAAATGGACGTCTTACCAAATGATTCAATACAGAACGACTTGGGTCCTACAAAACAGATGACTCAAGTAGTGCCTCAGGCGTTCTTTACTCAACTGGTTGCAGTAAATTCACCGGAAATAATTATTCGTAAGGACAGCGGTGTTAATGATCTTCGCATAAACTAGGGGTCCTGACGTATTTCATTTTATTAGGGTTCCATAGCTTTGCGGGAACATGAACGCTCATTGTCTTGTTTTGCCTGCATGATTTACATTAAATTTAAAAAATTGTTAAGCTAAGTCTTTAATTTCCTAAATCAACAATTGCGATTCAATGGGCCGCTTCTGCCAAAGATGTTGAAATGGAGAATAAAAGGGTCAGGGAAGGATTAAAATTAAATCCAGATACCTTGTTAGTACTTACTCAAATGGGGAAGAGCAATTTAGCCGTTCCTGAACACACGGAGTACTTTAGAGTACTTGTCTGGTCAAAGGGCAAAGGAAATCCAGATTGTCTTACAAACTGGGTCGATTTGATACCGAATAAAACCTATACATTAATAAAAGATCTTCTGGTTCCTGTAGCCCTCATGTCAGGCACAGGATGTTAAAACAGCATTCAGAATGCAGAGTCCACTCCCAAAAACAGCTGAATTTTCTTACCAATCCTATTTGATCTGCATCTGCTCACCTTTATCTTCATCCCGTTTTATTGCGTCTCGCTCTGCTCCTATTTCGCTTTTCCAGTTATTTGCAAATGCTTTAGAAGCTTCCGTTTTAAGGGCAGATTTATTGGTATCATAAGCTTCAACTAAATCGGCTTTGTCATTATCATATGTAGCCTTAATACTAGTTACTGGTGATTGAAATCCAGCCGCAATTTTTCCCGCCAAATCGATTGATGCCTTAGGATCATTCCCATCTTGATTCGCGGGTTGAATGATTACTTTGGGTTGATCTCCAAATAACAATTTAGAAAAGAAACCTGGGTTATATACCTGAACAGTAACTGACGCTTTCGCATTATCATCCTTTAAGGTTATTGTACCTTCATAACCGGTCAAAATATTTAGCCATGATTTTGGCTTATCCACAGTAGCCTTAATTTCCGCACTTATTCCTGGAAATACATCTTGAGCCTTTGTATTGGATTGAAGCAATGAATTCAATTTATTAAAAGTAGGATCATTATCAAGAAGATTTGAATTAAACTCATATCCTGGGCTAGTCTTTATGAAATTGAACTTAAAGGGTTGTGCTTTAATATCCTCATATATTTGTTTTAAAAAAGCCATGTCATAATCTTTTTTATCTGTACTATCTTGTTCAACATTACAACCCTTTAGCATATTTGCAAACTGCTCGAAAGTCATTTTGTCTTTTGGGAGTACACTGGGATTATGCAAACTAGTTTGAAGCATCATGACTGCAAACGCAAAAACATAAGCCGCTGTCGTATCGGCAAAAACACCAGGATTTGCATTACAATAAGACTTACCAAAACTTTCAAGTAACCTATCAATTTGCTGGGCTTCCGCTGGCAATTTAAATGCAGTTAAAAAAGTTCTTAAACTCGTAGTAAAATCCTGCTCTTTAAAATCAAAACTAAGAGTAAACGCGTTTAATACAGCCTGATTCTCAGCTTCTATACCACTCAGATAAACACCAACAGCCCCTAAATCCAGATTTTGTTTTTGTTTTATAAATAACTCGGCAATTTCTTCTTCAACCTGAACATGTTCCTCACCCGCTAATAAATCCTTTATTTTTTGGATACCCTTTTTAGGCTTGTCGTTAAAGGCTTCAACAATTTCTCTCTGTGCAGCTTCTATTTTCGGATGCATACCATTCTCCTTACGGATTCATTAATCATAGGTTTGCTTCAATTACAGACAATAAATGAGAAATAAACCAACAATATAATTATATTATGGTCCAATTGGGAGAAAATGGTTAATTTCGTATGAAATTAACTTATACTGTGCATACGATTGACTAGGACCGTAGGGCTAACTAATTTCAATGTGCTCTCGCAAGTTCTTTATAATGTTCTTCATTAAAACCCAATGCGATTGTTTTGTCATTTTGTACCAGAACAGGTCTCTTGATTAGTGATGGATTTGCGATAATAAAATCAATTTTTTCCGACATACTTAAAGCCTCGTACTGCTCTTTATATTTTCGGTACGTCATTCCCTTTTTATTGATGGGAAGCTCTCCTGCATAATCACCCCATGCTTTTATTTGTTCTTTGGTCGGCGGGGATTTTTTGAAATCAATAAATTCGTAATCAATTTTATTGTGTTCCAGGAATTTGCGGGCTTTCTTTACCGTATCACAATGGGGTATTGCAAACATTAAAATCATTTTGATCCAGAGTTTTGCTGTTCATTGCTCTATCTTATCCACATGCTTTTGCATTGCAAAGTGTTTTTACTGCCTACAGTTCTGTCAAAAAAAGAATTAAAGCATAAAAGAACCACAACATACGCATTGCAAACAGATTACAACCGCATTAAGGCAACTTACTCTTATAGTATTTTGTTGTTACACTTATCCTGAGTCACCCAATATAAGTACACCATCAAATGAACAATGGACGTTATAATGAAGCGCCAACCTGCCTTTAAAATACGTAACCTTACTAAAACCTACCAAATGGGTGAGGTACAAATCCACGCATTGCAGCAAGTTAATCTGGATTTATATCAAGGTGAATTGGTCGTGCTCTTGGGTCCTTCGGGTAGCGGTAAATCAACACTGCTTAATATAATCGGCGGCCTGGATGTTCCAACGTCTGGAGAGGTAATCTATAAAGATCATATAATCACGGCTTCAAGTGAACATGAACTGACTCGCTACCGGCGTGAGCATATTGGGTTTGTCTTTCAATTTTATAATTTAATATCCAATTTAACTGCATTAGAAAACATCTCAATCGTTACCGAAATTGCGGAACATCCGATGAATCCCCTTGAAGCAATCAAATTATTGGGACTTGAGCATCGAATATCACACTTCCCTTCACAACTATCGGGAGGAGAACAACAGCGTGTTGCTATTGCCCGCGCCATAGCCAAACAACCTGATGTACTCCTGTGCGATGAACCCACTGGCGCTCTGGATTGCGAAACGGGTAAAATCGTACTGGAAACCCTTGAGATAGCCAATAAAAAGCTCAACACTACCGTGGTCATCATTACCCATAATTTAGTGATTGGTGAAATGGCAGATCGGATAATTCATATCGCGGATGGTCGAATCGCCCAGATCGTTGAAAACAAAAACAAACGAAAAGCCGCTGATTTATCATGGTAATGAGCTTAAATAAGAAATTATTTCGTGATTTATTCAAACTTAAAGGCCAGGTCATCACTATTGCTCTGGTTGTCTGTAGTGGGATTAGTGTTCTGATTTCATCATTCAGTACCTATCAATCCTTGTCTCAGGCTCAACAGACGTTTTACTCCGATTATCATTTTGCAGAGGTGTTCGCGACTTTAAAACGAGCACCTGATGCCATGCAAAAAAGGATAGGAGAAATTCCAGGCGTATCTCAAGTCGAGACGCGCATAGTTGAAGACGTCACTCTGGATTTGCCTTGGTTACAAGAACCGGCTATTGGACGTTTTATATCCATCCCCGATTCAAGGCCATCTCATTTGAATCAGTTATTTTTGCGTAAAGGACGTTTGCTTGAGGCTGGCAAAGCAAATGAAGTCTTGGTTAATGAAGGATTCGCCGAAGCAAACTCTATAAAGCCAGGGGATCAGATTTATGCCCTGTTAAATGGTCATCGGCAACTCCTGCGTATAGCAGGCATCGTTTTATCTCCAGAATACGTCTATGCAATTCGTGGTGAAGATCTCCTCCCTGATAATAAACACTTTGGGGTATTCTGGATGAATCATAAAGCATTAAGTGCTGCGTTTGGAATGCAGGAAGGATTTAATGATATCAGTTTAACTCTGGCGCCCAACGCCTCAGAACAATTAGTTCGCAACAAGCTGGAACAATTATTCCAGGATTACGGTCTATCGATTACCTATCCCAGGAAAGAACAAGTCTCAGATCGATTCGTTACGAATGAAATTAAGCAACAAAAGATAATCGCCTCCGTTATTCCACCTATTTTCCTGATTGTCGCTTCTTTTTTATTAAATTTTGTTACTGGACGGCTGGTTCAAAACCAACGAGAACAAATTGCTCTATTAAAAGCACTAGGTTATACCAATGCGTCAATTATCTTCTATTATTCAAAACTCGTGTTGGTTATCGTTTTTTTGGGAGCCATCCTGGGGATAGGCCTTGGTGCCTGGTTTGGTAAATTAATGACTCAGCTCTATGCTGAATACTTCCGATTTCCCATGTTCATTTATTCATTTTCCGAACAAGCCGCAATCATAGGGGTTTTGGTCAGTTTATTTTCTGCTGGATCCGGAGCCTTAAGATCAATACATCAAGTAGTGAATCTGGCTCCAGCGGTAGCAATGCGTCCACCAGCGCCCCCCATCTATAGAACACTACGCCTGGAACGTATTGGTTTATTATCTCGTTGTTCGGCAAGCGCGAAAATGTTTTATCGCCATACCTTCAGACATTTATTTCGGACTGTTATCACTTCCGTAGGAATTGCTTTAGCAATGGCCATAGTTATATTAGGCCTCTTTTGGCAGGACGCAATCCAATATTTAATAAAGACACAATTTTTAATGTCACAAAAACAAGATGCAACCGTATCGTTTACTCAACAAGTACAAGATAACGTACTCATTGAACTAAAACATGTCAAAGGGATACTCAATACTGAAGGCTACCGTATTTCCCCTGCGCTATTAAGCAGTCAAAATTACTCCGAACAAACGGCATTATTTGGCATTCCATCTGACGCCAAATTAAAGGTAATCCTCGATGAATATGAAAACCCAATCTCTATACCTGAAAACGCGCTGGTGCTAAGTAAAGGCTTGGCTGAGCGATTGCATGTAACTCAGGGAGACTGGATTCAGATCAATATGCTTGAAGGGAACAGGGCAAAAACCAGGCTTGAAGTTCAAGGCATAGTTAATGATTATGTAGGAATGTTCGCTTATACGAATATTCGTTTAATTAATCGAATACTGAATGAAGATCACCTGATAAATCGTGCCGGTATTTCCATTGATCATCACTACATTAATCAATTGTATAAACAAATCAAACAGATCCCTAAAGTAAGTTCGATAACGTTTAACAATTCAATTGTTCAAACATTCAAAGAAACCTTTGCAAAACACATACTGGTTTTTACTTCGATATTAACCGGGTTTGCACTCGTTATTGCGATAGCTGTTGTTTATAACAATGCCATCATTATTCTTGCTGAACGTTCTTGGGAGTTGTCCACGTTAAGAGTATTAGGGTTCACTGAGCGCGAGGTGTCTCAAATTCTTTTTTACACTATTATTTTTGAAGTGCTATTAGCGATTCCATTGGGTATTCTCTTTGGATATTGGATATCATGGTCTATATTAGAGTTAATGCAGACTGACTGGTTTAAGATCCCGTTTATAATTGAACCAAAAACCTATGCCATATCCATAATTGTAGTAGTGATTTCAAGTATCATCAGTATGTTTATTATTAGAAAACGAATACAACAACTCAATTTAACAGCCGTATTAAAAGTAGGTGATTAGTGCCAGTACTTAATCCAAACATTAAAAAATACATTGGGCTGTCTCTTATTTTAGCCTTATGTTTCAGTATTATTTTTTGGTTATTCCTGCCTTCACCGATCAAGGTGCAACTGGCGGTAGTTCACTATGGTCCTTATTCAGAATACATAGAAGATGATGCAAAAACCCGAGCGATTAATATATACACCGTCACCGCCCCAGTGATGGGAAAATTACTCAGGATTAACTACCTTGAAGGAGATACTGTACACCAGAATGACATACTGGCAACCCTTCTACCGGCCTTACCATCATTACTTGATGTTCGTGCCAAAGATCAACTGGAGCAAGAATTAGGCGCGGCAGAAGCCCGATACGAAGAAGCCAAAGCCATGTTAGAACAAGCCAAAGCCGCATTAGATACTGCCCTTTCGGATTTTAATAGAAAAAAAGCGTTAGTAGAGAAAGGATATGTCAGTCCAAGTGACATAGAACATACTGAATTAGAGTACAAACTGAAACAGAAAATCGTTCATGCTGCAGAACGAAAAGTGCATAGTGCCGAACACGATATTGAAAAAATTAAAGCCTCTTTAACCGCCACTGAATCGAATCAAAACTACTCTAAAGAAAAAATTAACCTCCTCGCTCCAATCTCTGGAACGATATTACGTATTAACCAAAAAAGTGAAAGTACCCTCAATGTAGGTACCAATATAATGGAACTGGCTGACGTGACTCAATTGGAGATTGTAGCGGATGTCCTGAGCACTGACGCGGCTCAAATCCCCAATAAAGCAAAAGTATTAATTAAACGATGGGGTGGACCTGTAGATTTAAAAGGTACCGTGCGCACCATTGAGCCCAGTGGCTATACTAAAATTTCAGCTCTGGGCGTTGAAGAGCAACGGGTAAATGTCATTATCGATATTACTTCTCCTCATGAACAATGGAATAATCTTGGAGATGAGTTTCGAGTTGATGTCGATATTTTTACATATGAATCAGAAAAAGAATTACTGGTCCCAATGAGTGCCTTATTTCGAGACGCTGAACATTGGGCAGTATTTGTCGCTGAACATGGCAAGGCTATCAGGCGCATCATAGAAATAAAACGTCATAATGCTGATACTGCAATTGTGGCAAACGGACTCAAGGAAGGAGAAAAAGTAGTCCTTTATCCTGGAAATTTAATCAGTAACGGGGTACGAATAAAAGAATAGATCATGGATTAGATTATAATGACCCCGTGTTTTTTAGAGCGTATTCTTCAGGTGTTTCTGACAATTCCGTGTTTTCTGGAATGATATCGAGCTTACTAACATCATTCGCTCTTTTTGTAAAAATTGATGAGCTTAACAAAGGGCTCTTGGACGTATTATTATCTAGAAATGTTATAGAATCCCGAAACTCTTCTAATGCGGGTAGTCTGAACGAGGTACTCGACTCGACCATGGCTTTGAATTTTTCATCATCAAGAGAGTCATAAAATCCACCTAGCTCCTTCCATAATTTCTTCGTAACAGGCTCTTTAATCGATTCCCAAATTGGCAGAATATTGTCTTGAAGTTTAATCATTAATTCCATTAAATGCAGATATTCTGCTTCTGATTTTAACGGAAGCATTTTTTGCAGATAGTTCATAGAAACACCGGAAAGAATCTTGTTTTTTCTAGATTCAAGAGCCCGCTCTAATGCATATTCAAGATTAATAAACTCGTCAAGCTCAGGTTCATAAATAAAAACCTGCCCTTTTTCCAACTCATAATACCATCCATGAATTGTCAACTCTTTACGCGCCATTTTCTCGTCGATCAGTGGATAAGTTTTTAAATGTTTCATTTGATGCACAATATTCTTTTTAGTAGCAATCTCAAGTTCTCGAGCCGGATCAGTCAATTCATTTGTTCGCGCTGCCTTCATTTCTTCTAACACAGCGTGAGAGTGACCAAGCCAAGATGCTACGCCAGGCAATTGGTCTTCAATATGTGGCGTTAATAATCCTTTCATTGCACCGCAATTTGAATGACCACAAATGATAATGTCTTTTATATCTAATACATTTAATGCGTATTCCAGAGCAGCAGCTTCGCTAAAACTTGATGGATAAGGCGGAATAATGTTACCTATATTACGTATGCTGAATAAATCACCTGGATCTGCTTGAGTAATAAGACTTGGAACAATTCTTGAGTCAGAGCACGTTATAAATAGTGTTTCCGGATTCTGTTTAACACTTAATTGTTCAAATAAATCTTTCATCCCCTGAAAAGGTTTTTTCTTAAATTCAAGTAATCCGAGCATCAATTTAATTAACATCGTTTTCCTTATATTTTCTTTACATAATTCATAAATTTAAGACAAATTAGCATAGTATTAAATAATCGTAAAGCAATGTTTCAGTATTGTAAGCAACACAATATTCTAATGAAGTGAGATGGGCAGAACAATAAGATACGCCCTGAACAATAAAGATGTTTTTAGCTATCATTTGCAGTCACTGCAGCCATAAGATATTCTGAAACTATTGAAGTGAAAACCAATATAAAATTAGAGAACTGATGACTGATACTCAATCCTCAAAAGGAAAAATAATTTTAATATTGATTAGCATCGTCGTGCTCCTTCTCTTTTTAATTAATTTCATATTGACCTATCTTGCCAATCTTTTTATATCCAATACCATCGTTCCTCAAATTAATAATCAAAAGGATGCTGTTACTTTTTATGCACATGTTCGTTTGTTCCCGTCCATAAAATTAAGTATTGATAATTTTGAATACAAACAAGACAATAAATCCATTATCAAAATAGATGAGGTATCCGTTAAAATTGCTTTTTGGCAATTATTTAGTAAAAAACTGCATATAACAAAACTGTCCATCAATGATGGCGTTATTAATCTTTATAATATTCCGCAGATAAAATGGAAAGAACATACAAAAACTGCCGAACCAAAAGAAAAGAAACCGGAACACCGCGAAGAAATTAAAACAGTTCGGGATACCACGAGTCAGAAATCGTCTTTTTTTTCACTGGATAAAATTGAATTAACAAACCTGCAAATCAATTATTCGCCCTCGCAATCGAGTCAACCAATTTATTTAAAAAGCATTCAATACGATAATACTCTAACAAATAACTCAGAGCATGTTGTTACTTTATCAGGTAGCTGGTGGAATGAACCCATCAATGCAACAGTTACGATCAAGCTCAATTCAAACTACCCCATGCTAATGGCACACATCAACTTTGCTGGAAATGAACTCTTTTTAACGAGCAATACCCTAGCAAACGGCTTCCAACTGCAAACCCATATAGCAATAAAAAACCCAGAGATTCTTGCACAATTAATATCAATAGCAAAGATGCGTTTACCTACCCAGATGAATGCCACTCTCAAGGCAGAACAGCATCAATTAAGCATCGCGCCAATCCAGATTGTTTTCCCCAGCGCAACGCTACTAGCCACTATCACTCTCGCAGGGGAATCACCCATTATCATCCAATTGACCCTCCCCAATGCGTTGTTAACAGACCTTTCGGGTAACATAATTTATGAAGAATGTCCGCTGCCGCAAATCATGAGTATGTTACTCAAAGGAATAAATACCGAAGTGACTATTACTACACCACAAGCCGCCAATATAAATACAGAACAATCCCATATCAAAATAGATGGTCCTGGCATTCAATTTGAGGGGAATAACATACCCAGCGCACTGAAAAAAAACTTGCAAACCTGTTTTGATTATAAATTGCCCGATGAATCCAAAGTGACGAATACTCTATTCGGAAACTCCAAATGACCCCATGGTTCCTCAGGCGCGACATTGAGTCTTCACAAACACGAATCAGTTTTAGTTCCATTTGGATAATGAGATCATTAAATGCTCCGAAAGTATTCGGCATTTTTCACATTGATCTTAAAAATGACTAAAGGTAAGATACTCGCCCGCAACACCAAAAGAGATCACTATGTTTTCAAAAAATACAAAAAATGGGGTTACCCCACAAGACTTACAAAAAGCCATACAGAATTTATCTGCACAACAGGAGTTGATAGCACGCCAATTAAAAGATGGCTCTATATCGCAAACTCAGGCACTGGCAGATACACAACGATTATCGCGCCTGCAGAGTTCATATAGGAATAACGTAGAAACCCTACTGGATGAACAAAACACTACTTATTCACCAAAATAAGCTGACCTTCTGACCGCCAGCAATTTGGTACGAACCTGATTGCCAGCGGAACTTTGATACGCTTCGCGGTTTCAGCTCCATCACCCACCTGTTATCACAATAAATACTTCTTTTTTAATAAATTTTATCTCGTAACCAAATCTGGACATATATGAATATTTCGAGTAAATTCCCCCGAAATTTTTAAAACAAAAAATACTATCATTGGAGAATGTATTTGAAAAAAGGATTTTTACTTTTATTACTCTGTGTTACGAGTCAGGTTTTTGGTTTTCAAAATACAAATAACGCTACAATTCACTCTACTCAATCGTCTAACTCTACTTTTGTTTTTTTAGATTTGTTACTGTGGCAAATACGAGAAGTAAGTGATGATAATTGGGCTCAAATTCTTAAGCCAGCAGATGTTAATGAACGCATTCAATTTTTAGATGTTCCATTCAAATGGGATCCTGGATTTAGAATAGGAATAGGCTATAACAACACTTCTGAGAATCCCTGGAATATTCAGCTTTATTACACCGGATATAAGACCAAAGGTGTGAATCAGGCAAGCATCAATTCAGGTGAAATTCACTCAGCCTTCGCGGGTAATTTTTATGCGAACAATGCTGCAGGCGATGGCATATCAGGACCCTATTATCATCAAGCAGGAATACAATGGAATGTAGTGTATGATACCCTTGATCTGGAGCTTGGACGAACGATTAAAATTAACAGTATTCTAAATCTTCGTCCATTTGTCGGGCTTAAAGCTGCTGTTATCAATCAGAACGTTAATACAACCTGGCAAGAACCCTACGAACCAACCACAAACGCAAATCCAAACCCTACACGAATAACAACGTTCTCTTCAGCAACTGAAAATATGACCAATAATTTTAAAGGATTTGGACCATCATTCGGCTTGGATACCACTTGGCATTTATTTGAGCCGGCTAATCATCAATTGAATCTGATTGGTAATTTTTCAGGCGCATTTTTAGGCGGACATTGGGCATTAGCAGACGTCTACTACGATAATACTCCGGTAACTATCACGGTCATTAATGACAGCCTGACAACGGCAGCGCCAATGGCAAAAGGATATTTAGGTATGGAATGGATAAGCGCAATAAAAAATACCCATTTGAACATCCGTCTAGGCTATGAAGGGCAAGTTTGGTTCAATCAGTTGAGATATTACACTTTCGATATGGGGAAGACGAATGATTCTCTATTTCTACAAGGTGGTGTTTTAGATTTTTTATTCACTTTTGATTAAGATTCATAATGAAAAAACAACAAATTAGTACATGCGCTTTTTTGAGTTGCTTAAGCTTCTTAAGCGCGGCTTCAGGTGAAATAACTGTTTTTGAAGATCTTCTTTATTGGCATGCGTCTCAAGAATCAACATCAACCTGGGCATACGTTCAAACCATTCAAATCCCTGAGCCTCCACCACCTCGCCCATCAAACACCTATACTGAACCCAATGTCTATTTTAATTGGAGTCCAGGGGTTAGAACGGGAATTCAATACGAACAACCCGCATTATTTGATACTAAATTGTATTGGACTTACTTTTCTAACAAAGCACGAGAAGCAATAACCGCCAATCCTAACGAAATTATTCTGCCTGAGTTTTTTAATGGATTTACAGTGCAAAACGTGTTTAATGCCGCTCAATTAAACTGGAGAATAATCCTTAATATGGTCGATGCTGAAATAGGCCATAAATTTAACCCTCTTGATACGCTCATTATACGCCCATTTATAGGAATTAAAGGTGGAACCATTAACCAATCAATAAATTCCTCATGGCAAGAAAACTTATTCAATACCACTTTATATTCCGCTACAGAACATTTAAAAAATAATTTTTGGGGAGTTGGACCAAGCTTTGGAATAGACAGTGTATGGCACCTTTATAAAAACATTAATATCCGTAGTGATTTTGCAACTGCCCTTTTGTGGGGACATTGGAATATAAAAGATGTTTATCATCAACCAGAAGCTCTATTAGGCTTTGTTCCAGAAAAAACAGTCACTTCGAATATGAATAATTCAATGATGGGATCATTTATGACCCGAGGTTTTTTGGGGCTGGAATGGTCCTTCCAGGCAAAAGCCCAGGTAACAATTAAAGCGGGATATGAAATGCAATTTTGGAGTAACCAATTAAGGATACCCATTTTCCAAGCAGTTCCTATACATGGTGATTTGACATTACAAGGTGCCACATGCGGTATTTCAATCAATTTATAATTATTTCAGGGTTATTTTTTTCCTCAATTGCCTATTCCATTGATTTTTATGCTGATGCTTTGTATTGGCAAGCATCAGAAACGGTAGATTGGGCTTTGACCAATAATTTAAGGTTACCGAATCAAATTATCGCCTATAAAACTATAGATTTTGATTTTGCGCCAGGATTTAGAGTAGGTGCAGGCTTACAAAAAGAAGATTGGAATATCAGAGCATTTTATACACGATACTATGTACAGGCTAAAGCAACTACTCAGGACAATGTAATCTCGGCGTTTATGCCGAGCAAATTTGTCGAGACGTTTTATCAAACAGCGCAAGTCGACTTTACTATTGACTACAATATATTTGATCTTGATCTCTATAAAAGCATTCCAGTTGGTGAATCCTTAATTCTGAATCCTCTAATCGGACTCAAAGGAGGCGCGATCAATCAACATGTAAATACCGGCTATCAGGGATTAGTCTCAGTTTTAGAGCAGGTAACCAATAATTTCACAGGCATTGGGCCAAAAATCGGCCTGGAAAGTCAATGGTCGTTTTATAAGAAAAATAATATGCAGTACAGCCTGATTGCTCATGTTGCTACTTCCTACATGTGGGGCAAATGGTCTATCTACGATACGCTCACCCGAAATGATTCAGCGCAAATTGGCTCGGTTATAGTTGGAAAGCGAGACCTGGGCGCTTTAGCACTCCAAGGGCTTGTTGGTATCAATGTTGATTATAAAAATTTCTCCATGAACATTGGTTATGAAATTTCCGATTGGTTCAATCAATTTCAAGTTTTTGATAACGCCACGGGAACTCATACTAATGATTTAGTTTTACAAGGCGCAACCCTGGCTTTTAAATACCGTTGTTAAGATTGCATTTAGAGGCATGATTTAGGTCTTTTCATATTCTCAATTAATCTTGTTTCTATCCTGGAGGGTCCCCATTAAATATGGCCCCTCTTGATATGCTGTATCATTGAAATGGTCAATTTTCTTGACCATATCCTCTTTAACTGGTCTGATTATATCAATCAAAATATTGCAATTATTATGCAAATGAACTGCATAAGGAATATTCATGAAATTAATTCATCTTTTCATTATTCTTCTTCAATTACCGCAGGTAGTGTTTGGTTTTCAACTGGAAGAAGCGAGCATTACAGAGGTGCAAAATGCAATAAGGGAACATCAGTTAACTTGCGAGCAATTAGTTACCGCCTACATTGAGCGAATTAAAAAATTTGATCTATCCGTTACTGATGCTCCTCCCATTAATGCTCTAACCGAAATTAATCGATCTGCTTTGGATGACGCACGACAAAAAGATAATCTTTTTGAAAAAACGAATACATTATCTGGACCATTGCACTGCATCCCTATTATTTTAAAAGATAATATTGATTCATTTGATACCACAACAACTGCCGGCTCTTATGCTTTACTAGGCAATCAACCTTCAAAAGACGCTTTTTTAAGCCAAAAATTACGAGACGCAGGCGCCATCATTCTGGGAAAAGGTGGGATGGATGAATTTGCCTGGGGCATGATGGGCATTAGTAGTCGAAATGGCAGAATAGGAAATGCTTATAATCCTAATAAAAATCCAGGAGGTTCAAGTGGAGGTCCTGCTGCCGCAGTAAGTGCGAATTTTGCAATGGCAGGAATTGGATCAGATAATAGCGGTTCAGTACGTATTCCTGCTGTATTTAATGGGTTAATAGGATTGCGACCAAGTACCGGTTTAATTAGTCAATCAGGCTTGTTTCCTATGGGAAAAATTGATGGTGTTGCGGGACCAATGACCAGAACAGTTTCAGATTTAGCAATTCTATTGGATGTTATTGCCAAACCAGATCCTGACGATAAGAAAACCAAAAATACAATTCAACCCCAAAGTTATACTGCTTATTTGAATAAAAATGGATTACACAATAAGCGTATAGGTATTGTGCGACAGGTGGGTACTGTTGATACATTTAAGGATATGCCCGAACCCATTCACAAGATGATGCAAAAAGCATACACCGAGATGCAAAATCTTGGTGCACGATTTATTGAAATTCAGTTAATTGGATTTGATACAAATCGCGAATACAATCAAGCCGGTGAAATTCAAGATATTAATCAGTACTTAAACAGCTATCCGGCAACCAGAACAAATTTCCGTGATATTTGCGAATCAAACCGCACTCGTAATTTTGGTACACTTAATGAGTGCTTGAGGTTCATGAAAAAAATGGAGAAGCAAACAGTACATGAAATCAAAATTGCCAAGAGTATTGCTTCAAAAAACAATGAATATGTTAACCGTATGATGCAAGAAAAGCAGTTGGATGCCCTGCTCATACCCATTTCAACACAAGGAATTGCAACTTATGATGGCAATACTATAAATACTTGGCGTGCCCCAGTTTCATCAAACTCAGGGATACCTTCTATCGCATTTATTATTGGATATTTCCAAAACATGCCAGTAGGAGTTGAGCTGATTGGTAAACAATTTACCGAATCTGCATTAATTGAAATGGCTTATGCTTACGAGCAACATATGCCCAAACGACAAGTACCTAAAATGCCCAAAGAAAATAAACAAGTCGAGAACATGTCTATAGCTCAATTTAATAATGTGATCAACCAATTGGGTAAAGAAGCGTATGAACACGTACTAAAACAGTATGGTAATGACGAGAACAAATTAACGGCAAAGGTTTTTCAAAAACTCACTCAAAAGGTATTGAATAAAGAGTGATGTTTTAAATAATTGTTGGAAAGAGGATCGAACTCGCTACCAGGGTATTTAAGCAGTTCCTGCAAGGGCACCAGAGACCATGAAAGACCACGTCCATTCCGTTTTCTCGTCTCTTTACTTAATATCCTAAGTAAGTCATTCATGGCCGTTAATTACCTGCACATGGTGCCGATTATGGTGCTTCTAATCCAATCCGCTTAGACCTAATTACTGCACTTCGTAATCAGCTAGTTCTGAATTTTATGACAAGACACCGGTGCCTCTATTATTTCATAGCACCGCTGTCATTTAATAAAACATTACTCTTAGATCTTCAGAGAATTTGATCCCTTTTGTTTTTTGAAGGTAACAATGAGATTAGAATTTTTGGACTTTAAATCCATTGAATTGGGGTCATAACCACTTGGCAATTTAAAAGACTGTGTGTAGTTACGTTGAGAATAACTATAGCTTTTGTTGCCATGTTCACTATGTGATGTTTTCTGTATAAGGAGAGTATTAACAATCATTAAACCGTCTTTAACAGAAACATCGATTTTACTATCACTGCCTTCGGGTTGTGTGATCGTGTAAGTGAGTTCGTTGTTGTGCTCCTCCATTTTAATATCTTGTGAAGGATTTAGAGTGCTTTTTGAGTTCATAAAACCCATTGGGTTGTTATTCATTTGTTTGAATTGCTGCTGCATTAGACGGTCCATAGCCTGTTGCATGGTCTTGATTTGATTCAATACGTCATCATCGGATTGAAAAAATGGATCGTTATCAAATAAAGATGCGCTTTGATACATACCTTTGGGTATCGGATTTGCAACAGCTGCTTTTTCCACGAACATCATGGCACTAAGGATGAGCGCCCACGATAAAAATAGAATGTGTTCTTTTTTCATAACATCCTCCTTCTCTATCAATCGATATCTAACTGAAACATTTTAGAAACAGGGGCTATGACTACAGACCCTGTCTCGATAAATTAATACAATTTATGAATTCTTTACACGGCTTGAGTCATTACATCACTTTTATAATGTCGCAAATAATCCAACTGATTTCTGTTGAAGAACTGTTTCTTTTTGTGATGCTTTTCTAATAATTGCTCGAGTGCTAAAAAGCCATTACGAATAGCAATAAATAAATTGGAATCTTGCTTTTTACTTACCAATTCTTTACCGGGGATGGTTATATCGATGCACACACTATAGAGTTTGTCTTTGTGCGTGTTGTTTTTTTCCAAATCAACGACCACCTTGCATTTATTGATTTTGCTGTAGGCTTTTTTAAGTTTGTTGAACTGTCTATCAACATAGTAATTGATAGCTGGTGTTGATGAAATACCTCGGATTGTTGTTTGAACTGTTGACATAGTTTAAATCCTCTTAATTCTAATTTTTATTAAAAGCAAAAAATACAAACAAAATTAAGCTGTTTTAGTCCTAGTTTCCTAAGTTCATAATAATCACAAAATAAGTTATAACCCTCCTAAAGTTGGTGGTACTGATAAGGTAGGTTCAAAAAATCAATTTTCAAGAGTGTGTTTTTAAAATAACGCGTCACCTAATACTTTTACTACAAGTCGAGATCCACAAAATGGGAGCATTGAAGTAACGACTGGTTTAATTTAACGGTTAACTCAGTAAGAAATTACTGGACTTACAGCTCATGAGCTCGCCCATATTGTTCTATCGTCAATCTCATTAATGCCAAGAAGTTTGCCTATTGATGTGCAACCCATCCGTTGACTTCGAAACGAGTAGCAAGTCTTAGAACCATGCATTAAGAGCCAATCAACATCAATTTTTTTAGGTCTTAGGCTTGAATTTTATTCAAGAACCCTTATCTAAGAAATCAACCAAAAACATATTTTAAGGAGACAGCATGAACACATTAAGAAGAACTATGCCCATGTACCGTGATATGGGTCAATTGTTTGATGATTTTTTTAACCTTCAAAAGCAGGATGATTCATCCTACATTGAAACAAGCACTTGGTCACCGTTGGTGGACATTAAAGAAGAAAAAGACTGCTTTTTAGTCATCGCCGATATCCCTGGGGTGAAAAAAGAAGATATTAGCATTTCTTTAGAGCAACACGTCCTCACTTTAAAAGGCGAACGTCAATTTGAAAAAACAGAGCAGCATCAGAGTTATACTCGAAGAGAGAGGACTCAAGGACAGTTTTATCGTCGCTTTAGCCTGCCTCAAACTGCTGATGATGCCAAAATCACCGCTCGCTATGCTCATGGGGTTCTTGAAATTAGAATTCCTAAAAAAGAAGCAGCGGCTGAGAAAAAAATCGAGATCAGTATTGAAGAATAATAAGGCCTCATCAAGAGGCCTTCCCATTAAAAACTCTTATAAAAATTTAATCAGCTTTTAATCTTTTAAAATTAATAGGCGTGAAAACATTCCATCAACTAAAATGACACATCATTTGGCTTCTGACTTATCAACAATTCAATGCCCATTTGATGATCTTTCAATAAAATTAAACAAATTCATAGAAAGATAAATAATTGTCGTCTGTTCCTCAATCAGGAGTTATGGACCCAGATTAGGTGAGAAGTATCATGACTGAAAATAAAAAAACAATTAATCAATATGAATACTCCAATTTCATAGACTGTGCGCTAGCTATTCATGGTTCGGTTACTCCTAGAGTATGGACAAAGGTCTTGGCCGCATTTATTTATGCGTGTCTCATCTCTTTGCTCAGTATTTTTATTCCCTCCCTCTCTCTTCCTATAAGCCCCTTTGAGTATGCAGGGGTAATTATGGGTTTAATTTTAGTTTTTCGTGTTAATGCTGGGTATGATCGTTGGTGGGAAGCAAGAAAACTTTGGGGCACAGTGGTTAATTGCAGTAGAAACTTGGCAATCATCGTCATAAATTACAGTCGAAAATCCAATCGTGACGAGATAGATAATAGTTTAGGCCTCATTGCAGCGATGCCCTATCTTATGAAAAATCAGCTTAGGGGAGTCACTACGACAGATGAAGTACAACATCTATTGGATAATGAAACTTATATTCAATTGCAGCACTGGCAACATCAACCGAATTTCATCTCATCCAAGCTCGCTGAACAGTTATCGCAGATGCAAGAAGATGACTCGTTAAATCAGTTTTCTTTTTTGAAAGCTGAAGAGATTCGTGAGATGATTCTTGATTGCCAAGGTGCATGCGAACGGATATTAAAAACACCCATGCCTTTTGTCATGGCAATCAAATCGCGCCGCTTTATTCTTTTATTTCTTCTTATACTTCCCGTAGCCCTAGTCAGTTACTCTATATACATTAATCCAATAATTGTGACTTTGGTGGCCTATGCTCTTTTCTCACTAGATCAAATCGGAGTCGAACTACAAAACCCGTTCTCAATTGACAATTTGAGTCATCTGCCCCTGAATGATATTTGCAAAACCATTGAAAATAACGTAATCGAACTTAAAAAGAGCACGATAACTCATGAAACCATTGGATTGGAGTATTGATAAGGGAATTGAGGAGCAGATCCTGAATACGTATCAATAGGGCCAGAGTAAATTGATTTTACATTGATCTCATTAGCCTAACCAAAATCAATTTTTATATTAGAAATTATGGGGGAGTTTACTTTGGCTTGACATTTGAGTAAATGCACACGCAGGTTGAAAAATACATAGTCTATATGTTAAAATATTAAGCATATCTGGCCGTTTTAATTAAAGACTATAATGACTCAAGAATATTTATTAAAAACCATATGCAAAACATTGCCCTCCAAAGATGCTTGTAACGTATCATTCATATACTCTAAAGAGCAAAATGTAATAGACTATTCTGTTCTCTCTCACCAAAAAAAGGAATTATTGGGTGATGGTCAAATTCGAATCAAAGATGGGTATGTTGTCCTGCAAGTAATAGTTAATCAAGAGCCAGATAAATATTGTTATGTAGGAACTGCACTTGTTGAAGCGTTATTAGAGATATTGATAATGGAGCAATTACCTTTACACGTAAAGCTAGTTTCCCTTGAGCCTAGTTCTGGTTTTTTCACAAAGTTGGGGTTTGAGAAAGATTGTTCTGTAGAATATAACACCCCTAAAGGATCTAAATCGCAAAATATGATGATAGCAGGTCAACGACTTGAAGAGCTGCACCAAAACTTGCTCACACCAAACGCTAAAAGTGAATCATTAACAAAACAATTTGCTGACCGAAATAAACTCAGACACCACTCTATATTTGTTGTTCGGCATTATGATAATCCGCCAACATATTTTGCTTCTGACTTTGGTCCAAAATAGTAGATGTTGTTTTTGTTACACACTCAGGTACGCGCTTTGTGCACGTTCAGGGTCTGACCCCATTTGTTGGTACCGCCTGGATAAATACCATGAAAAAAGCTAGAGTTCATTTTAGAAATCCTTATCAAACCAGACACATTATTGAGCCAACAGAAACCCACACAGAAAACTGGCTTTAATTCCCTAATTTAAATGAGTTTGTCATGGTTTTTGCTGGTCTGAAATGGTTTTATTGATTTGAGTTAGGGCGGTGGCTATTTAACTTGTTAATTAAGTTATTGCTATTTAATAATTTTTAGTTTTTACACATTTTTGCTTCATCAAAGTCACCATACAGTGCATCGTGACGATAACCTTCACCTGTTTTTTTTCTATTAGCTCTCGTTCTTTACTTGGGCGAAGTACTCTCACAATAAATGTACTTGCAGGAAATCCAGTTGAACCTAATACAAATATTTCGGCTCCAGCAACCACATATTCTGAATTTGGAAATCTCGAGTGCATCCCGGCATCTTCTTCAATGAGGATCCGATATCCTAGATGAGTTAACAGTGCAACTGCTGGAGGTGTTAATGCAACTCGTTTTTCATTTTCTCAAGTCTCTTTAACTACTAAAATTTGATTAAAATGCATCATATTTATCTCTATGAGATGTCATTAATAAATGCAGGATATACAGCTAACGGTAGGGTATCAGGCCATCTTGCCTCAACAGCTACGAGTACATTCTTCGACATTTCTTTTAAATGAGGGAGGATATTGTTCTTGGTTGCCACATCCACAAAAGATTGAAGACGTGATAAAAAGCGTGGTCTAACGGTATTATCTTCTGCGTTCCACAATGAGCCTTCAGGCACAGGACCTGATGGTCCTATCCTTTCCTGAAGTAGAATGCCTTCAAGATAAGGTAAGGTTTGTTGTAGAACCCAAAAACCACATGCTTTAGTATAAGCATTGTTATATGCCAAATCGTCATGCGCCGCGGGAATAGTGCGTTTTAGTTCCGCCCTGTAAATGATCTCCAAGGATTCAATAACATCAATAGGGATTGCTTTAGCGCACCAACAGGTAGGCATGCTCATGCGCAAATAAGTGCCATCTAACAACGCATTTCGAACATAGTTCCACTCAAAATCAATCAATTGAAGGTCTTTGCCCTCATGGTCAAAAACATTATCAGGACAAATATCACCATGAGTCAAAACAGTAAATGGACTTGGGCCTACCATGGTAGTAATGATATCTACTGCTTCGTCAATTAATGCCTGTGTAACAGGTAAATTTAATTGCTTATTTGCTGACTCAAGTTTTGATAACAAGTCCTTTAAGATAAAATCAAGTTCCTCCTGCACTGTTTCTGCATTTACATGGATTCTGTGTAAAATCTTTTCATAAAGTTCTGTATGGCCAAACGTAGTTGCATGAAAACTACCTAATGCTTTCATAAACCGGGTTAATGCAGCAATGGCTTTCTTTTGATTTGGAGCAGTTAAAGAATCAACAAGGCTAACGTGCTGTTGGCCTAAATCTTCAATAAGAATAAAACGATGTTGTTTGCTTGCACCATAAAATTTAGGGACATTATGAGTTGGTTGAGGAATGTTACTGAGAAATTCAAGACCTGCCCAGTCACGAGCAAATCGAGCATAAGCTTCTTTGTCATCTGCATCGGTTTGCTCTGGCAAAGATTGTTTTAAGATAATACTGTCTGGAACTCCATTTTTTGGACTTTCAAGTGTTATTCTTAAAACACTATTTCTTCGTTCAGGTTCACTTAAAAAATCAATTGACTCAATATTTGGTTCTGTCGCAAATCGTGTTAGCAGTAAATTTTTAACTTCTCGTAAAACTTCAGGATTAATAAGTTGTTTAACCATAACTAAATAATTGGAGTCTTCACTAAATAAAGTGTTGATAAACCCAGATTTTTCATAACACCTTATCGCGTTAACATTAAGTATGTGAGGGTCGACAACTGCAGCAGAAAAACCAGTAAGAAAATCCTTGATAAATTGATTAATTATCCTACCTCCAAAGCTTTTCCCACGCATATTTTTTTCGGCTATAAATAAATCAATCCCCACTAATTCTGCTTGTTTGTATTGCTTAAAGAGTAAGTTATGCTGTCCATGAATCCCTTCAGGAAAACCATGTTCCAACGGGTAGTATTGAATGAAGCCAATAGGAATTTCATCCTTATAAATAATAAAGCTTGGTACATTTACCTGGCCTAAAATTCTTGGCTCATATTTTTCTCTAATTGCTTCTAAAGACCAATGTTGTCCTCTTGCGTACCATTGGTTAACACACGGCTCTTGAAACCACTGATAGATAAGAGATAAATCATGTTGATTGAGCGTTTTAAATTTGAACATAATTAATTGGTTCCAGCTCATGGGTAGATTTATTCTAACATCGCCTACAAAGAATCAGGCTCTTTCAAAGAGTTTTCTTTTCAGAAGTAGGTCTACACCCCACCCTTTTCACATCTTCTGCAGCAAGCAGATTGGGTAGCGATTCAACCTGCTAAAAATAGTTAAGATCAATGAATGATATCGGGAAGGTGTCATCCGAAAAATGTTCCATCCCAACCCAAGTTCTTTTCTAAGTCCAGGTTAGTCGTTTGCGGGTTAGTAAAAAAGAAATTTCTATTTAATTTTAAGGGACTATAAAAAAATGGGTTTTGATGTCCAGATTCTTTTATTTCTAAATCAGAAGTAATAATCAGTTCCTGTCCATTTTCGAACATACCAGGCTCAAAATATGATTCTAAGAGGAGAGAAGATGTATTAATTGATTTTTCTTTGATTTCAATCTCGGTAATAGATGCTGATCCCTCAAACGAATCATGATTGGTATAAAATGGTTGTTCTTTAACGGGTGAATAAATGTTCTCATTAAATGAATCTGATATATGAACCTCTTGATTAAAAGCTAGTTGAAATTCAATATCGATATTTGTATTTGTATTTGTATTTGTATTTGTATTTGTATTTGTTATCAGACTTTGGTTATTACTAGTACCAAAATCAATGTTGCTAACAAAATCCTCTCCATTTGATGCGATATGATTCACTTGACAGTCGACCATTGAATTTGCAAATATTTCAGGACCATAATATTGAAGTTTTCTTAAAGCACTTATGTATAATTGATTGTTAAATAGTTTCACTTCATAAGTTGGATTATTTATCAATTTAGTAATCGTATGAATTCCAAATTCATTTAAGATTGTTGCCGGGAGGTTTTTTAAATCAAATGCTAATGATTCGCAAACGCTAAAACTTGATGCATTCGTTAAAGGTAGTTGAGTAATAAGATCCCAATTAATGACTGCTGCTTTGTGTTTTTTCATATTGTTTATAGGTTGAGAGATTGAATTTTTTCTCTTCTTGGTTTCTAACTCAAGCTCTTTCTTGTTAACCTCAGCTAGTTCGGGATTGATTTTTTTCATTTCATTAAAAATAATTTTATTAGATGATGCACGTGAAACAGATTTATTAAGGTCTTCTGAAGAAATAGTTTTCATAACAGGCTGCTGTAAAGATCCGAAATTGACAGCTAAACCACAGAACCATGCTTTAGTTCCTGGCGATTGGTTTGCCCATATATCTTTTGCTATATAAGAATTATTTTTCAATGCTGAAAAGAAGTTATTTTGAAAATCAACAAACGTGATGCATAAGTTTGGTTGCTCTCCAGAGCCAAAATTTATACTGTTTCCACACAACCATTGCTTAATAAGAGGTGTGTTTCTCCATATAAGAGATGCGATAGCACTGTGTTTCTCTAAAATGAAAGAAAAGTTATTAATTAATTCTGCAAGTTCAGGCTCACGAATGATGATTTGATTTGTCACATGGCATTCATAATGGACAGATTGACCTTGATACCATGCTTGTAAGGCAGGATTTTGGTTCCAAATTTCATTGGCTATTTTGGTAGACCCGTTGTTACATGCCTCCTTAAAAGTCAACAGAACAACCTCTGTTAAAATATGATGATTTGTTGCTTGGCCACCCACATTAACTGGATGACTTTGATATAATTTTTGTAAAGCAGGATTTCTTTTTAACATTTGATGGGCTATGTAATTATTATTATGCTTTATTGCCGAAAAGAAATTATTGCTAGCTGATTCAGGGGAGATGGTATATATGTCATCTCCGAAATAGATAGGCAAGCCACTATACCAGTCTCTAAGACTGGCTATGTTATCCCACATATACTTAACGAGGTATGTGCTTTGTTGTTTTATACTCGATTCAAAATTAGCTACAATTTCATCGTGTGAAGGAAAAATAGTCTGTTGTGTATCGTCAAACGTTATTATGCCACCTTGGTACCAGGTTTGTAGCATAGGGTTTGCATTGAACAATGCTTTAGAAATGAATGAAGGTCGAAGATTAGCTAATTTAAAAATGTTGAGCAGTTCATCAAATCTAATACAGCGCATTTCCGGAATGTGATCGTTTTCACTGATATTAACGAATTCGCAACTAAACCATGCACGCAAAAGTGAATGTTCATTCCATAGTTTATTACTCAAGAAAGTTGCATGTCCAGTTATGCTTTGTCGAAAGATGCGAATTGCCTCATTAAGTGAAATTGTAAATATTTTATCTGCATTATTATCACGTATATTCACAGGCTGACCAGTTAGCCACATTTGTATTGAAGCGTTCTTTTCTATTATTATTTTTAATGAGGCATTATTTTGATTTATTAAAGCAAGATTGAAATTATTTAAAAGTTCTTGGAATGAAATTATTTTAGTTGTCACATTTTTTTTAGGTTTAATTGATATTTCTTCACCGCTCAACCATGATTTTAGCGACGAATTCGCCTCGAGAATTTCATTTATAATAAAATGGCATCTGCTGTTTTGTGCTGCTTTATAGAAAGATTTTGCTTCTTGCAATGTAATCTTGTATTTCTTTGATTGTTCTTTGCTATTTGTGCTTGTACAGATTTCTTCACCATTAAACCATTTTTTAATGAGAGAGTGATTCATCCACAGTTCTTTAATTAAGAAAGCGCATTTACTTTTTATAACTAAATACATAAAATCCAGCAGTTTTTCAAAACGAATGCTGTCAGATTTTTTGTTAGTCCCGTCAGACAAATCATCAACTTCTGGACAGTACCAACTACGTAACGCGGAATTTCCCTGCCAGACAGCTTTTATGATAAAGGGGTTGCCAATCAAGATATGTTCTTCGAAAAAATTAATCGCTTTTTTTAAAGATTGAGTTTTTTTAACTTCTGTTCCATTTTCAATAAGAGTAATTTCTTTACCAGCTAACCAATCACGTAAAATAGGATTAATTTCCCATAATTTTTCTACAAAAAAATGTATTTGATTAGAAATGCCAGAATTAAATGAGTCAATAATTTGATTGAATGAAATCCTTTTGTGTTCCGTTTCACTAAAAGGTACCAATTTATTTCCATACCATTCTGCGAGAGATGGATTTGCATCCCATAGAGCTTTAGCAATAAAAGATGATTGATAAAAAACATGTTCAAAAAAGTGAAGCAGTTCAGTAAAGGAAATAGTTTTAGTTATAACCTCCCCATTGAAATCAATGCCTAAATTAGTTTCCTTAGTACTAAACCATGAATATAAAGTCGGATTTTTTTCCCAAAGTATCTTAATAATATAAGTACTGCGACTCGCTAAAGTGGATTTAAAATTTGTAATTTGATCATCAAATGAAAGAGAGGACAGACTAGGAGTTGATTCATCACCAAAATTTATGGTTTCACCGCAAAACCAGGATTGCAAAAAAGTGTTCTTCTCCCATACTGCTTTAATAATTTCTGTTCGCTGGGTCGTTAAAATAGATTTAAATCTTTGAATTAGTGTATCGGCGGATAATTTTATTTCTTCTGGGGTTCCATTCATATCTATCGAATGGTCACCAAAATATTCCTGTATATACAGATTATTATTCCACATTTCCATAACGGCTTTAATTTTACGTTCATTCAGGAGTAATTTGAATTGAGTAATCAGCTCATGGCGCTCATCTAAAAAGTCATCCTCACTAATAACCTGATACTCTTGACCTGTATCTTCAAAAATTTCATGGGGACCATTATTATTAAGTGATTTATTGATGACTACTGATTTATCTTGCATACAAGCCTCGATTGTTTAAATAAATGATTTTTTCGTACAATGAGCCTATTGCAAAATTAAAAAAACAGTGATCACATGACTCTCATCATGCCTTTTTTAAAATTTCCCCTTTGCCTCAGTGGCCAACTATACAGCAATAAATCTTTTTTTTCTCCAAAATAACTTTTTTCGAAGCAATGCTAACGCCCTGATTTTTGGAAACAGGTAAGAAATAGAGGTTTGAGGTGACCAGAAACCAAAGATCAATGGGGCCAAACTCTGACCCGATTGATCTCTATTAGTCATAAAAGATCCAGATCAGTTTTTGAAGTCAATTTAATATAGAAAATTCTATTATCTATGTGAACTTTTATATCTTGGGGTTTTAGAACAACAAAAGGGCTTCAAATTACATATCAACATCAGACAAATTACCTACGATTAATCTCACTTGTCCATGTATTCTGTTTAATTTTTGTTCTTCAAATCGAAAATAAGCGATTACTTCTGCTTCAACTAAGAGGCCTTCATTATTAGTACCTCTTGGATAGTATAGTGCAAATACTTCATCACCATCTTCAAGAACATGCTTATAGTCAATTTTATTGATTTGCATATTTTGCTTTTGTTCTTTGACGTGGGAAATATAATCATCATAACTCATTTCAACACCATTGATACATTGAGTGTAATTAGGATGAAAATATTGTTTTATAACCGTACTTACATCGTTCCTAGGGTCGTAGACTGATTCCCAAATGTTTTTAAGTAAATCAATATTAGACATAAATGATTACCTTAATTTGAAAAGAATTTATCTTTGGTTATTCTTAGTGATTTTAAACTATATTGTCAAATCAAGTAGCATTCTTTGATGATGGGTTTGGGAGACAACTAACTTATTACGAAATTAAATTTCTGTTTTATATGATCTAACAGCTCAATTGTGTCATTAATAACCATATTTGGCTTCGAGTTAACAATCCAATTACGATGTTCATCATTTTGAGCATGAGTAGAACCTAAAAAACCGATAACATTCATGTGAGCTTTTTTTGCAGCCATAATTCCAAAAGCATGATCTTCAATAACAAGACATTTTTCAGGGGTTACAGACAACTTATTCGCTGCTTGCAGAAAAACGTAAGGTTCCGGCTTCCTATGTGATTGTTCCTCAACGCCAAAAATTACCTCATCATTAAAATACTTATCCAAACCAGTAATATTTAATGTTCTTTTTATGTATTCAAAGTCACCATTTGATGCGATACATTTTTTTAATTTATTGTTCTCGATAAAATCTAAAATTAGTTGAATGTTATGGACTGGCTTTAGAAGCAATGGATAATTTGCCTCCGTTTCTTTTCCTATTTTAGGAAAATCTATTTCCATATTAGATAAACCAAATTCATCTATAAGAATAGCCTCGAGTGTTGTTCCGTGGCTTACTCCTGATAATAATTTTAAAGACTGTTCAATGCTCATTTCATGACCAAGGCGAGTCATTTCGGCTACAAAAAACTTATGCCATATAATCTCGCTATCGACAAGAACCCCGTCATTATCAAATATAATTAGTTCTATTTCATTATTCACTCAGAACGCCCCTCTTATCAAATAATCTAAGCATTATAGCTGGTAGCAGCTTCTTTAGATAAAATTGAACTTTAATGAATTACAAAATAATAGGATTTTAGGACATCAAAAATCAAAACAAATTTCTATAATAGTTTATAGTAGTGATCGGTTAGATCTACAATTTCTATGCTGATCGAGACACTATCAAGATCCAAATCATTTACAATTTTTTCTAGAAAATTGAGTATTTTTTTTCCAACCATATCTTTAACATCAGCTGTTCTCCCTGGCAGGATTTTTATTGTTACATGGATGAATACATTATTCGCAGTTTCACCAACCAAATACTCCCTATAAGGTAATACTCTACTTTTACAGCTAGAAATTTGAGTGGGAAGAAAATTCGACAATATACTATGCAACTCAAGAAATATTGATTCAAATGACAGTTTTAATTTAATTTCTTCACTACATTCAAAAATAAGATGTGGCATACTGTAAGTCACTATATAAAGTGTATCTATTCTACCAATAAACTAGCAACCTAAAAACAATGTGATTAAATCAAAGTTTGGGTTTTGGGACAAAGTACTCATCTCTACTAAAGTGGTTTTAATTTAAACATAACAGGTTACCTGACTCCTTTTAAAATTGAATTGAAATAAAGAAATGATAAAAACTGAACGACTTATTATTCGACCACCTCAACAAGGTGATGCTAAACCTCTTAACGATGCAATTAACCGATCTCTAACAGAAATTTCTCGATGGATGCCTTGGGCTTCAGATCCCAGCTTAAAACCAACAGAAGATTTTATTGAAAGAGGCATTAAACAATGGAGTAGAAAAGATCAAACGGAGTTTCCGATGATCATTGAACTCAGATCGAATAACCAAATAATTAGTGCCAGCGGATTCAATGAAAAAAGTCAACCTGATGTACCTATGTTCGAAATTGGTTACTGGATAGACAGCCAATATTCAGGAAATGGTTATATAACTGAAGCCGTTAATGCAATAACACAATTTGCATTTGATAAGTTTAAAGCTGTTCGCGTACAAATCTGTACACAATCAGATAATAAAAAAAGTATATCTGTTGCCAAACGATGTGGATTTATTCAAGAAGCCATTTTAAAAAATTATCGCTTAGACTGCTTAAGTAAGAAGGCATGTGATGAGGTCATTTTGGCTTGCTTTTCGAAAGAGCAACTTTCTTTTTTAACACAAATGGTAATTGAGTAGTCCAACTATGAGATTTTGGAATGCTGATCTAGACATTGGGGTCATTATTGAAAGTGCGAAAAGTGATTTACATAAATTATTAATGTATTTTTATCTATAATAACGCAATATTCAGCTTTATCTTAATAAGATATCTATATGACAAAAAAGAAAAAATCATTAAATAAAGATACCGTTCTTCAATCAATAGTTGATGAATTAACTTCCGCTTACCATTGCCATACGATTATTTTATATGGCTCACGTGCTCGAGGAGATTCAACCGCAACCAGTGATTATGATGTTGCAGGGATTACAAAAACAGGCGAAAAACAACGAATCGCTCGTTTTGACGAAACACATCGAGTTTATCATGATATTTTTGTCTTCCCAGAAAGTGCTTTTGATGAGATTTCCGATGAACATTTATGTATGTCGGATGGCGTCGTTGTTATTGAAAATGACTCTTTTGGCACAAAGTTGTTGAAACAACTCGCTGCTGCTATCACATCACCTGAACTTATCAGCCCTGATGAAATCGTAGCACGTAAGGTCTGGTATCAAAAAATGTTAGCAAGGGCATCCACTAGAGATTTAGAAGGTAAATATCGGCACATCTGGTCAATTTTTACAATTCTAGAAGATTATTTTGTTTTTAAACAATTGCGTTATCAGGGACCCAAAAAAGCATTTAAATATTTAGAAGATCACGATCCGGAGACTTTATCATTATTTAATGAGGTTCTATCTAATACTAATGATATTGATATCCTGGAAAAATTGATTAAAAAAATAACTCATTAAATCTCATTGCCAGTTTAGCTCAATATACTGGGTCCATAATTACGGGGTTTTTAGACTTTATTAAATTCGTAGATCAATTATTTTTAAATCTAGAATCTATAATGAAAACCATATAATCCAAGCACCTTGGTTAACCACAAAACAAGATCGTCATCAACTGGATAACTATTGCCGGGTTCAACATATTTATATCTATAAGTTACCCCTTTACCATCTGGGACATAGCCTCGTTTCACATAAATTTTCTGTGCAGCACCATAGCCACCATCACTCCCTGCATAGAGACCAACTCCTATACCCACTTTTTCATTTCTTTCTGAGGCTGCTTTTTCAGCCTGATCAAGAAGCAGATTTCCTATTCCTATATTTCTAAATTGCGGTAGTACATTCAAATCCATAATTTCAGGGATTTCAGATTTGGAGAAAAATTCGTATTTAGATTTCCAACTCAATGTTACATATCCAGCTAAATCATTATCCACATATGCCACCCATACTAGACGAGTATTCTTTGTTTGTTCGCGAAAATAGTTATCAAAAATACTTATGGGTTTGAACCAATTTGCTTTTGAAAAAGCGTCAAAAATTACAGTAATTTCCTCTTTTTTGAATTGTCTAATTTTGATATTCGGTGACATTCATTTAGTCCATTTATTAATTGCTAATCTAACTGATTAAGAGGGCAATGAATCTTAGCAAATATACTTATTAGGAATAACAACCTAAAGATTATTTTTAAATAATGGGGTTTTGGGACACATACTATTGGCACATTGAACTGCAAAAAAATCGGGGGGGTTGTGTTCCGTCCTACCCACTCTTTACAAATAACTGAACATTATCCAATGTATATTGCGGTATAATTTATGGCTTCTTATGGGGCCAAGCCTTGAATTTTGAATTGATATCACACCCCTCAGATATCTTTCAACTCAAAACTCAAGGCCTGACCCTCTGTGTGTTCTGATATTAATTACAATAAGACGAACTATCCAAGTTCTCATTGATTTTGCAATTCTTTTTTATTTCACAAGGCTTTGTCGCATGGACAATGAGAAGCTCAGAATGAAATATTCGATCCCATCACACAACTTAACGAAGCCCTGTGTACTACAATTAATTATGAGGTAACTTTATGGACTGATAATGAGCGTGCCAGAAAATAAGGAGGCACATTTCGGTTATACGGATCTTAAAGGTTTCGAACAAGACCGTTTGATTGACATGATGACTGCTTATTTAACGCAAGAATCCGGAAAATATAACTTAGAAGTAAATTCTGGCGGTATTTGCCATGGTTTAACAGCTGTTTTTTGTAAGTATAGCGCTGAAGGAAAACAAGATGACTTTATTAAAACAATCTTGGCTATTAATAAAAAGGGAGAAATAATTGAAGCATTAAAAAACGGTCGCGTTGATGATGCTGTTCGACTGAATGTCGAAGCAAATAAATACATTGATGATAGCCAAATTAATAAATTTATACGTGATGTATTATGGACATTTTCACCGGAATCATTTAATAAAAAATACTCTCAAGATGACTCACTAGGTCTATTAACCGTTCAGACACCAGTTAAATCAGAACACTTACATGAAGGTATGAGTGCTGCGACAACGCCTAAACCCTTACAGCAGCTTTTTAAGTTAGGTTTAGTTGCTAAAACAGAAGATTGGGGCCCAATATTCGATAAAATGAAAGCACCAAATACACAGTGGACCATTAGTTATCCGTTGCATACCATTGCTGTTTCAGTAATTGATAATAAATTTCATGTTTATGATCCAAATAGCAGAAAAATTGTGGTTTGTGATGATGGACAAGCAATGGCCACACTGCTAGCTAAAAGTTTTAGTTTTAGTTTGAATGAAAAGGATGCATTAAAACAAATGCCATTAACCGTCAATATCGTAGCTCACCCTGATAAAAAAATTGATTTTCAGTTTCCTGATAAAAGCAAAGATATCTTAGATAATTGGCTTAAAGATGAACCTGCGCGCGTCAATCAAATTGATTACGTAGAGGTTACCTTAGAATATAATTCCTTAACAATGGCTGCCATGCAAAATGATAAGGAAATGATTGCTCACTTATTTGAACATGGTGCGACTGACTCCTCTCTTGCTTTAAAAATTGCGGCAGAACATAACCGACTTGATTCTTTAGACATTTTATTAAATGATAAATACCGTACCCAGTTAAACGGAATAGATATTCGAACCACCTACTCTAATGCTTGTAAAGCTGCATTACGAAGTGGGCGCATTGAAGCATTTGAGCGCCTTTTGGAAGATCCAGAGATAAATAAGTACTTTATAAATGGTATAACAGTTACAAGTACATGTACTGAATCTGAGCGTAAAAGTGCTGAATTTAATCGCGGTATTTATTTAGAAAAAGTGGCTTGCTCTGGCAATCCACAATGCATTGAAAAGTTAATTAAGGTACTAAAAGAAAATAAGGTAACGGAAAACGAAATTGCTGATACAATAAAAAATAATCAAAAAAAAATATTTAAAGCAGCTGAAGAGTCTAAAAATTCACAATGCATTCAAATGCTAAAGGAACTTGCAGGAATCAGCCCAAAATCAATACCAGCTGTGATAAAAAATCCAAATTTTTTAATTGAGTCCTTAAACTCATTTTCTGTTTTTTTTAAAAAGGAATTTGATAAACTACTGGATTTAATATCAACAACAAGATGGCTTAAAAAACCTGAAAAACCCGATCCCATTACGCCTGAAAAATTAGAAGCTCAAAAAATTTTTAAAGCAGAAGCTAGATGGATAAGTACAGATGCTCAACAAAAATTAACCCCAGAACAAAGCGATAAAGAAACTGCTACTACTAGTTCGAAAATGTCTAACTCTTAACTGTAGGGTGCAAACAAATAAATCCGAAAAATTTCCAATTGGCTATTAATAGAATTAAAGTCAATCTATTATATCCCATACTCTAAATAATATTGTGAATTATCATCGACTGTACACAATAATGTCATGGAGAATAAATGGGAACTTCTTGCAACCCCTCTTAGAAAATAGTACACCCACTCCGTCTATGAGATTTTACATTTTTCATATCACCGATACTTTCGTCATTGGCTTTTGCGAGACAATTATTAAACGAGTCCATGCCTGAGAGATTTTGATAGGCTAGATACTGAACGTCATGTATTAGAGTAAGGAGCTTATCATTAAGCAACGATCTTGCTGTCCCAAGATCGTCAATCTGTTCATCGTATAGACTCATAAAGTCCGTTTTTATACTCTCATTCTTGACATTGATTGAATCTGCAGAGTTGTCTAAAAGATAGTTTTTTACTAATTTACTCATTCCATCTGCATATTTATGACCATCCCTGATTTCGAGCAGTTGATAGGCATCCAATATAAAATTATAAAGTTCACCAATATAATAACTAGTAAAAATTACTTTTAATTCTTCTGTCTTATCTTGTTTAATAGCCATTTCCAAATGGTGACACAAACAATCAGAGGAATTAATGCACATGTTGAACCCTATTTAAAACATATGAGAACCAATTGTATCTAAAACAAGCCATAATGGCAAATAATATTCCAGATTATCGTGTAGCAAACAGGTTGAGTTATGAGCCAACATTAGCCTCACACGCCATCTGTTCGATCATTGAAAGCATGTCAATAAGCCCAATGTTCAGGGTTTTTATCAAAAGATGAATGCTTGAATGTGGCCTGGTAGATGCCGCCCTCACATACCCATGCCTGACTGGATTGTTGTATATAATTTAGGTGATACTCATAATCTTATTCATCACAAATAAGATGCTACCAAAACCAAGTTGCCAGATACCTTTTTCGTTTTTTTCATCCTGATAGGATTAATATATTCTTTAGAATTAATTTGCTGCGAGAAATATCCTTTTATTAGTCGTAGCCGTAAAGAATAATTCCTATTGTTCTCTGGTAAGGTCATCATCATGTGGAACTGATCGGGAAGAACAACTATTCCATCGATATCATTTGAGGAGCGTTTTATGGAAGACTATAAACTGCTTAAACATTGAATCATGGTATCATTTTACGATTAATTGGTTTTGGGTGTTTAGAAATGCAAAATTATTTTGAATTAGCCATAAAAGAAGCACTACAAGGTGTTGTTAATGGCGAAGGCGCGCCATTTGGAGCATGCATCGTAAATCAAGATCAGGTTATTGCCCTGGCGCATGATACTGTTTTAAAAGACAATGATGCCACATGCCATGCTGAAATAAACGCGATAAGACTCGCTTCAAAAAAATTGGGAACTTATAATTTGGGAACAAGTGCTATTTATTGCACCTCTGAGCCTTGCCCTATGTGCCTCTCCGCCATTCATTGGTCTGGAATAAAAAAATGCTATTTTATCGCGGACAGGAAATGTGCGGCTGAATATGGTTTTGATGACGATTTTTTGTACGATGAATTAATAAAACCAGTTCATCAACGCAAGATGTCTGTTAAACAGGAATTAAGTCATTATCATGAAGTAAAACATTTGTTTGAGTATTGGAAAACCACAGGATTGCCAATTTGTTAACATTCATTAGGCTACAAAAAAATCTTATCTATCTCAAAGATTGAGTTTTTACGGTTCAAAACGCCTAAAAAACGACTCCATGAGCCTGACAAACCGACACATCGAGAAAGATAAAGTACGTTATCAATCTGATTAAAATCATGTCTTAATTGATCAATTACCTACAAGTATAAATGTTATGAACACCTACATTTTAGGCATAATCTGGGTACATTTAAAGGTTTTTGGGAAGCTTTTGAGACTTTCAAAGATCAAATGAGGTATTGTTATAATAGCTTGTTTATAAGTTTGTTTGCAGTCGATGACTGTCTTTAGCGGTCTTTGAATTGGTGGGGCGGCGGGAATCGAACCCGCTACTATGGGTTTTTGTCGTTCTCATGAAATACCACCAAAGACCATGAGAAACCACGTCATTTCTGGGCTATCGTCTCTTTTCTAAAAAATACTAAGTTGTCTTTCAAAGTCTTTAATTGTCTACACATGGTGCCGTTTTGGTGCCGATGATTATGCCGCTTCTAATTCAATATGAACACGTTGCCCAATAGCCGCTGCAATATTGACCAAGGCATCTAATGAAAATCGAGAAATACGGCCGCGTAACATATCATTCAAACGTGGTTGGGTGATTCCGCAATGTTGAGCGGCTTCAACTTGTTTCCAACCATTTTTTTTAACAATCGCTACAATTTGGCGCATCAATTCGGCTTTCGCTTGCATATTAGCTGATTCTCCGGCGGTATCAGCGATGGCATCCCAAATATTATCAAAGCTTTCTACTTTACTCATCTCTATTTGCTCCTCATCAGTTCAGTAAAACGTGCTTTTGCGAGATCAATATCCCGTTTTGCTGTGGCTTGGGTTTTCTTTTGGAATGCATGTAAAACATATACCGCATCCACTAGTCTTGCTGTATAAATGACACGATACGTTCCTGATTCATCCCAAATTCTAATTTCTTCAACACCCTTTCCAATTGAAGGCATGGATTTAAAATCATCTGGTTGCTCACCACGCTGTACTTTATCAAGTTGATAACCAGCATCTTGTTTTGCATCAGCATCAAATTCTCGCAGGCGACTTAGCGAGTCACCTAAAAATCGTATTGGTTTCATTTATTATTTTTATATCTATTTTGATATAATTATATCTGATTTGATATAAATTGCAAGTTGGTTTAGGCAACTCCAGATTTGACAATAACTCTTTTCTATCATCTTGTAATACCACTCAGTAAGTGGAATTTCAGCGTGAATATTACTGACGTAATAATCACGTAGTTTTTTCTTAGATATAATACGCAAGTTTTTCACTAAAGGAGTATTTAATAAAAATATATGTCAATTTGATATATATGCGAGATGGAAGCTCTTTTGAAATTCGAAACTTATCGCCATATTTCTAATTCGTAGCGAAGTAGTCTAGTTGCTTAAGATAGCTGAAATAACATGAACGGGTTAATAAATCTCTTATAAAATTTGAATGTTAAAGCTATTTAGCTCTTTTAGGTACTCCTCTAAAAGAATTAATCCAAAACAAGGTATTGCGCCTGTGAGATTAATTTTATTTTGTACTAATTTTTTCGCTAAAATAATAGCCGGTATTGTTGGAATATGTGGGCCATCTCCATCTTTAGCTATAAGAAACCATTTAACCATTTTTTCCCTACCATTGTGATCCTTCCCAGATACAACCATATGCATGCCACCATCTTTTGAACCAAAGCAATCAAATAAGTGACTTAACTTTAATAGCATTTTTGCATGATTTTTTAACTTGATTGGCAGCCCTAATCGCACAAACCAGGATAAAGCCCATAAACTTAGATGCAAAACACTGTTTTCTATCCCAGCAGAAAATCGAATATTTTGAATACCATAATATCGTGGTAATAAATCAAGATCAGGAATCTCACAATTAGCCATCCAACGTTTCCCAATTATAGGATAAGGCTGTCTATATAGGTTTTGCCAACCATAAATTGTGTGCGATGCTCCAGGAATAGGCTTAAATGGTTTTCCAACATAGCTTAAAATAGCTTGGGTTGTGGCCAATCCACGTTCAGTTTTTTGGCCGGGAGTTATACCAAAAATTAATGAATCCATTGACGAAAATTGATTTTTGTAATGCTCCAGTACTGCTGAAGATAAGCATGGAACAGTGCTTGCACCACTCACAACCAAACAATTATTTTCTTTTGCTAACTGATCTAATGCATTATGAATTCCATTCACAAAATCTCTATCATCAGCTAAATCAATATAATGAATACCTGCATTAATACAGTTTAAAGCAATAGAATAATCCGCTGATTGAAATGGACCACAAGTATTAATTACCACATAAGGTTTTAAATTAACGAGCTGCTGTATTAATTCCTTGTGTATATCAAAACAGGCAATTTCCACAAACACATTTGGATTAGATTGATGAATTTCATTTTTTAAAGAAATTAAAAGCTGTATTTGTCTCCCAGCTATAATGATGGGAATATTATTTTTGGCTAATCCTTTTGCAATTTTACTTCCAAAATTTCCTGAAGCACCAAGAATTAAAATTTTTTTACTCATAGGTCGCTATTCTAAAATGGCCATTGTACTGAAATATGGTCCCAAATAATGGATGAACCATTTTAACTTGCATAGCAAATTCATCATTGGAAACAACTTCTTCAAAGGCAGAAAGCCTTCCAATGAGAAACCCTAATGAGATAGGAACCAGCCGTTTACCTATACAAATAACATATCCGCCATAATCCATAATAATTTTTGTTTTATCAAAATGGTAAATTAGCTTGGATGCAAACCCAAAACGCATTAGCTCAATAACAATATTGTCTTTAATATGTTTTATACGAGAACAAAAGTGGTAAGGCGGCCTGTCCGGATAATAAAAAATTCGATTCATAAGGATTCGATCTGATTTTTCATCACTCACAAAATTAACGGTTACTGGAATTTTTTCTGCGGGATAAGGCACAAGTGCCCCCACTAATCGAAACAAAGGTGACATGATGCGAAATATTTTTGACATAGCAATATTCATTTCACCTTTTAACAAAAGTGTATCTTGCGTATAAACTCTATTTGAATAACGCTGTTGTAGAACTTTCGGTTTTTTTTGAGCCTGATCTCCAAATATACGCTGAATTAATGGTTCCTGATCTTGGTTTATAATTGGCGGGATTCGTCTAAGCATTAGTATTGTATTTCTTACTATTACAAATAAAGGATAAAAACATTGGGACAGCCACTTATATTTAAATAGAAATGAATTTACTTTATTAAAAACATCTGAAGAGGTACCGATCAAAGCAAGAAAGTTGACAGCAGCGGCTCCATAAAAATACTGATCATTGTATTTTACTAAAATTCCTTTATTTAAATCATACCCTTTTTTCATGGCCTCTTTAACCAGTGGGTGTTCCTCTCTTGCATTAATTATTTCAAGATTACCAATAGATTTCTTAATTTTCATTGCTTGCGCACTATTTTTACACAAAATACAATCGCCATCATAAATTAAATAAACAGTAGTTGTAGCCGAATTGGTTTTTCTTGTCATAATGTTAAAAAACACCTATCAATTGAATCAAAATTTCTATTGTAATTAGCATAGCCCGAATTACACGGAATAAAAATACAATGCCGTGATTAGAAATGATTGATGCTTTAAAACAAAATCCCTTTAAAGGATTAGCTACTTTGGGTAAAACACTGGATTCCTGGAAAGAAGAAATTTCATGTATGTAGCGATTTAATAAATCAAATGGGATTACATTGAAAAATGAAATTGATACAACGTAGAGCTTATGGATTTAGAAATTTTGAAAATTACCGATTAAGAATATTATGTGCTTGATGAAGTGCCCCGTAATTGGAAAAGACTCGAGTTTGGTGCCGCTATGGTGATGATAGAAAAATCATCAGTGAAATATTATTATAAATCAATAAGTTATGGTGGAGGCGGCGGGAATCGAACCCGCGTCCGCAAATCCTCTGCCTTCAGCTCTACATGCGTAGCCTTGTCAATTGAATTTAACTGTGGACACTCCGACAGGCAGGATGGTACACAGCGATTCCCTGAATTTCGCATCGTAACCCGGGATGGATTAGGACACTAGCTTATCTCTTATGACCGTTGATTCGATACCGATAAGCGGGCTCGGTCGAACGGGGCACCGGGGTTAAGGCCGGTACACGTTGCATCTACCAAGATTGATTAAGCTGCAATAGCGTCATCAAGGTTAGCTTCTGCGAAGTTTGCATCGTTTGCATTTATATTTATTTGAGTCTGATTTACGAGAGTTCTCATTCTCGGCATGCACCTCTGGTTTTGCAACCCACGTCGAAGCCAGGTCGCCCCCAATTTGTACACTTTAATTATAACATAAAATCACACGGTATAATCACTTGACTATGAAATATTATGTCATGGAATCCCGCTTCGCGATTACTGAACAATTTTGTATGTATCGCGAAGCAGTCGTTCTTAAATCATCTTTATATAATGTTAATATAAAGCGATTCCATTCGGTGAGTTAAATCCACTTCCGGTGAGTGTACAACTACCAAAAGCACCATTAGGTGTTATTGAACAATAATAAACCGAATTACCTACAAAACTGGTAACATATGCAAAAGTACCTGTCGTATTTACTGCGATAGCATATGGATTTTGGATTGGCGTGTTCAACTGAGAACACGAGAGTATGGTTCCATTGGACGCACTGATTGAACAGGAAAGAATACTATTTGCTGCAGAACTGGTAACGTAGACAATCAACGGATTAGCAGGGTTGATTGCTAGAGAAGTAGGCGCATTGAAAAAAGCATTCGTATTTATTATACAGTTGGTCAAACTGCCATTACTGCTGATTTGGCATGAAGAAACTGCGCCGCCCAATGCAGGGTACACATTATCAAGAAGGTATGCATAAGTTCCTGCTGGATTAATTGCAATTGAAATCGGGTAACTAAATCCAGAGCCTGTCTGTTGACATGATTCAGGTATATTCGAATTAGTTAGTGAACAGTATGTGACAATACTACTAGAGTTATTAGCTATATAAACGTATTTCCCAGAAGGATGAAACGCGACGGCATAAGGCAAAGATATATTTAAAATATCACCACAAGCAGTAAGGTCTCCATCATTTTTAATAGTACAACTCGTTATAAAATTACTACCATTTTCAGGGAACCAGACTATTGGGCCATTAGGTATGAACGCAAGTCCCGAAGGCGGATTCACTATGGAGCCCGCTTTTGAGCAGGAACTAAAACTTCCATTAGATTGAATTGGGCATTTAGTAATATCTTTATTGTTATACCCTGTAATGTAAGCTGTTAAATCCTGAGACACACTTAATTGATATTGAGTTCCGGCGCAGGTTATCCCCCCTGGAAAACAGACAAAAAGATGATGATGTGGATCGAGATCATCTTTATTAACAACACCAGAAATTCTAAGTTGTAAAGTACAACTGCTTCCCGCCTGACCTTTTCCATTCAGATTGAATAATGATCCGCAAGTATCAGGATAAGTTCCGTTGCTAGTCACTTGAGTCACATTTACTGGTAAATATTTAACAAAGTTACCATTTCTTGAAGACAAGGTGTTGTTAGATACAGTGTAATATGCAAATACCGTTTGTCCATTTTTGAACGAAGTAGGTAATTGTGTACCTGCCTTTGGAACGATGTTAAATGGAAGTGCGAAACTTAGTGTACTGGTTATAAATAAACCTGTTGCAAGCAGGCTTAATAAAATATTCGACATTAATTTTGACCTATCCTTATACATAACAATTTCCTTGATGATTATTCAAAATGCCAAAAATCCTACGCAGAGAGAATGCCATTATGTCTGAGTAAGGCATCTACCGTTGCAGCACGACCTCTGAATTCCTTATACGCCGACGCTGCTTTTTTGGAGCCACCTACTTCCAAAATAAATTTAAGGAAATCATGGCCGGTTTTAGGATTGAAAATCCCCTCTTCTTCAAAACGTGAAAAAGCATCACTGGATAATACTTCAGCCCAACTGTAACTGTAGTAACCTGCTGCATAGCCTCCACTGAAAATATGGTTGAAGCTGTGCTGAAACCGATTATAAGGAGCAATTGGGATGATACTGGTTTTACGACGTACATCAGCAAGAATATCAGCTACCAATGTACTTGTATTTTCTTTAAATTCCTGATGAATACGAAAATCAAACAAAGAAAATTCGATTTGTCGCAACATGGCCATAGCCGATTGAAAGTTTTTCGCAGCCAACAAGCGCTCAAATAATGAAACAGGGAGCGGTTCACCTGTATCGACATGTGATGTTAATAAAGAAAGTGCGCTCTGCTCCCAACACCAATTTTCAAAAAACTGGCTGGGTAATTCAACAGCATCCCATTCGACACCATTAATTCCAGAAGCACTTAAGTAATCCACTTGAGTCAAAAGATGATGCAAACAATGACCAAACTCATGAAACAGAGTAATGACTTCGTCATGCGACAAAGTTGCAGGTTTATTCGTTGAGGTTTTTGCAAAATTACAGGTTAATGTTGCAATGGGAAGCTGCAAGGCCCCATCTTCCAGCCTTCGTCTGCTTTGAAGTGAATCCATCCACGCCCCACCGCGCTTATTAGGTCTGGCATATAAATCGGTATAAACATAACCGCGAACTTGATTGTGTTCATCGATAACACCGAAACATTGTACGTCTTTATGCCATACATCAACACCTGGAATTTCTTCTATAGTCATTCCATAAAGCTTTTTAACTATAGTAAATAAACCCTGCATCACTTTAGGTTGAGGAAAATAAGGACGTAAGTCTTCTTGAGATAAAGTAAATAAATCCTGTCTTCTTTTCTCAGATAAAAAAGCCACATCCCAAGGTTTCACTGGCACCAGATCAAATTGTTCTGCAGCAAACTGTTCTAACTGAGCAAATTCATGCTGAGCCTGCTTTCGCGCTTTATCAATTAAATCCGTCATAAATTCAATAACCTGACTGGTTGATTCAGCCATTTTAGTCGCCAGGGAGAGTTCCGCATAATTATTAAATCCCAAGAGTTGGGCTTTTTCATGCCGCAATGCCAATTGCTCATTGATCAAATCAGTATTATCAAAGGTTCCAGCATTGGGTCCCTGATCTGATGCTCTCGTTATATAGGCCTGGTAGATTTCTTCACGTAAGGCTCTATCCTGTGCATGCGTAATAACTGCTTGAAAGCAAGGATACTCTAAGGTCAGAACATAACCTTCCAGGCCTTTTTCTACAGCCAGTTCCCTTGCGGTATTCATAGCATGATCTGGCAATCCTGCTAATCGATTGGCATCAGTGATGTGTATGGTAAAAGCCTGTGTTGCATCCAGTACATTATTACCGAACTGATTTGACAACTCGGCTAACCGTGCCTGAATTGCTTCAAAGCGTTTTTTATCTTCCTTGGACAAGGCAACGCCAGACAACTCAAAATCCAGGAGGCTGTCCTCAATGATTTTTTGTTGCGCTGAATTTAAAGTATGTTTGTCTATGGATTTAATTGCTTCATATAACTGATGATTATGACCTATAGCTGCTTCATAGGCTGACAATAATGGCAGACACGCATCATAACATTCACGTAAAGCCTTGGAGTCCATCACTCCATGAAGATGGGACATTGGCGACCAGAAACGCTCCAGGGAATCAGCCAAATCATCCAAAGGATACATCAGATTGTCCCAAGTATAATGTTGATTTTCCTTGAGTACCGTATCTATTTGTTCCAAATGATTTTTTAATAATGCTTCCAGATGAGTCTTGAATCCGGCAACGTCTAAATGACTAAATTGTGGCAATCCAATTGGCGATGACATGTTATACCTTGCTCTGATAATTAATGCGTGAAAGCATAGCATATCAATTGATTAACACTCTATCCACAATTCAATAAAGTCTGTCCATCCTCTGGAGGTTCAAGTGAATGTTCCGGATCAGGAATAGGCTGGTTGGGTCGTGACCCATAGATGTCAGACTAAGGTAAGAGCCCGGATGAAGTGCGAAGCGCGTAATCCGGGAAGTCCCGCGAAGCGGGCACCTATTTAAAATGTACCATGCTGCGCATAGGCTTCCCGGATTTCGCTATGCTGCATCCGGGCTACTTATGATTTTCTCCTTAGCCTGAAACTATGGGTCTCGAAGCAGTCTTTCTGCGGACACCTCTGTGTAATTTTAATACAAAGCAATTCCAGCTGGAGAGGGAAAACTATATCGGGTGCTATTACAATTACCAAAACTGCCATTAGGGTTTAATGCGCAATAATAAACCATATTATTTTCAGTACTGGTAATATAAGCAAAAGTTCCTGTAGTATTTACCACAATAAAGAATGGAAAATGAATACCCGTTATTATCGCACTGCATGAGATTAACGTTCCATTGGATGGACTGATTGAACAGGAAAGAATGCTGTCGCTTTCGTTACTTGTAATGTAAGCAATCAACGGATTTGCCGGATTAATTGCTATAGAATCGGGCACTTTGATAAAGGCATTCGTATTTGCTGTACAATTGGTCAAACTTCCATTGCTACTGATTTGACATGAAGTAATCGCGCCAGCGAACGTGCCATAAAAATTATCGACAATGTACGCATAAGTTCCTGATGGATTTATTGTAATAGAAGCAGGGTAACTAAATCCGGAACCTGTCTGCTGACATGACCCGGGAATATTCGAATTGGACAAGGTACAGTAGGTGACGATATGACTAAATACATTAGTTATATAAACATATTTCCCCGAAGGATGGAACGCAATTCCAAAAGGAAAAGATATATCTAAAACATCATTACACGCTGCAAGATTTCCAACGTTGTTAACCGTACACGCAGTTATATTATTATTAACCTCTTCTGTAAACCAGACTTGTGGAACATTAGGAATGAAAGCAAGCCCCGAAGGTGAAATCGCTGTCGCTCCCGCTGCTGAACAGGAATCAAAATTGCCATTAGAGAGGATTGGGCATTTTATAATTGAACTAAAGTTATACGTTGTAATATAAGCTGTTAAATCCTGAGATACATTTAATTGATATTGAGTTCCGGAGCAACCTTTCCCTTCCGGAAAGCAGACAAACAGTTGATGATGCGGATCAGGATCATCCTTATTGACTGCTCCAGAAATTCTAAGCTGTAAGGTGCAGCTGCTTCCCGCCTGACCTTTACCATTCAAATCAAATGATGCTCCGCAAGTATCAGGATAAGTTCCGTTGCTAGTAACTTGTGTCACATTATAGGGTAAGTATTTAACAAAATTACCGTATCTTGTAGACAGAGTATTATTGTAAACAGTGTAATATGCAAATACTGTTTGCCCATTTTTAAATGAGGTGGGTAATTGGGTACCTTCTTTTGGAACAATATTAAATGCAAGGGCGAAACTGAGTGTGCTGGTGAGAAACAACCCCAGAGCAAGCAGGCTTAATAAACTATTCGGAATTAATTTTGTCCTATCCTTATTCATAACAATGTCCTTGTTGATTGTTCAAAATGCTAAAGACCCTACTCAGCGAAAAGCCATTATATCTGAGTAAGCTATCTACCGTTGCAGCATGACCTCTAAGTTCTTAATAAGCTGATACAGTTTTTTGGATCAGGCAACGTCTGTATGACTACATTTTGACAATGCAATTGACGATGACATGTTATACCTAGATCTGAAAATTCATGCGGGACAGCATAGCATATCAATTGATTAACACTCTATCCACAACTCAATAAATTTTGACCATCCTCTGAAGGTACAAGTGAATCGTCCAAAGCAAGAATAGGTTTAACCTGCTCATTATTTTTTCTGGCAAACAGTCCGAATTGAACAACGCCGGAAGGTTTCTCAACAGTATCATTAGGTCGGTACTGCTCCACGTTGCGGGTTAATACAAATGTAGCCACCCAAATCGCGATTAATAATACAGCGCCAAGAAAAGGAAGAACCGGGTTTACAGCCAGAACAGGTATTGCAAGGCACATGGCTAAAAATATGGCCAAAGTACCAGCCAGGCTCAAGCCTAAACGCAATTTTTCAAACTCAATGCGATGATTGATGTAATTCTGATACTCTTTAATTGCCTTCTTACTTTCTTCATCATCCGTTGCAAGAAACATCTTTTTATAGTCATCTTGCAATTTATAGAGTCGGTTTAATTCTATGTACGTTCTTAAACTCGCATTTGCGATATCAAAAGCAAAAGCAAACAAAGTGAAATAAATAGAAAACGGGGCTAAAGTACCTACCAATACAAAGCAATTAAGTAATCCCACACTAACCCATACCAAATCGTTGCCTAATTCAAACCAACGGCGTTGCAATTGAGCCTGGAGACGAACATACCAATCCAGCGCCTTTTCTTTTTCATCCATGTCAGGCCAGGAAATGGTATGTTTTGCGATCAGAAAAAGATTGGTGGTTAAACGCGGGATAAAGAAACACCAGGCAAGATAAGCAAAAAATGGATTCGTGTAATTATCCATTAATCCGACAAAATTTCTGTATGTCGCTGAACCTGTTCCTACAAGATCTAAAAAATTCAATACACGTTTGGTACGGGTAACAAGGAGTCTGAACCAATTAATCTGTGCCGTATTATCCCGAATGTATTGAGTTAATGAGAATTCAGGCTGACGCGGTTCAATTATTGAGTTTTTGAGAGAAAACTTCATTCCCGTCATTTCTTCAAGTAGCGTTCTATACACGTGTTGATGGCGACGTAATCTCACCACTTCACGAGGAACAACCAGATAATGCAAATGAACGTGCTCTAATAACTCAGCAAGCATTAAGGCAGCCTGTAATTGCTCAATAACCTGATCTTGGCGGATTTGATTAGGAAAAGAAAAATTATGCCTGATCTGATGACATAAAATGCTGTATTCCATGTTTAGGGTAGGATGATTAAGAACAATTTTCTTATAGAAATCAGGTCCAAGAAGTTTAATACGCTCATCAAAAGACCAAAGCAGGGAATTACTTTCTGCCATTTGAGGCAAATCTGGGAAACTGCTTCGTAAATGCAAGATAACTGGCGTCATGATTTCCTAAAAATATCTATTGGATATCAAATTAGTTTCTTTTTGGCCTGAATCATTTGGTGCTGTGTAAACAAATCCCGTTTGTATCTGAAAGGATACAAAAACAGGCACATTATGCCAAAAAATAAACAATAAGTAAAATTTTAAAAACATTAAAGTATGGAATTTACATTAGTTACAACTAAAAATGAATGGTTTTCTTGCTGATTTATGCCTTCTGAGCGACAATAGCGCCTCAGTTAAATGCATAAGAGTTCGCATGAATCTTTCCAAAGAATTAGCTAATGCCGTGCGCATATTAAGTGTTGATGCCGTAAATCAGGCACAATCGGGTCATCCTGGAATGCCATTAGGTATGGCAGATATCGCAACCGTTTTATGGAAAAAATTCTTAAAATATAATCCCAAGAATCCTCAATGGTTTAACAGAGACCGTTTCGTGTTATCCAATGGTCACGGCTCAATGCTGCTCTACTCTCTTCTTCATCTGACAGGATATAATTTATCCATTGAAGAACTTAAAAATTTCCGTCAATTAAACTCTAAAACACCGGGTCACCCCGAACAAGGGCATACACCTGGCGTAGAAACGACAACAGGACCATTAGGGCAAGGATTGGCTAATTCCGTTGGTATGGCCTTGGCTGAAAAAATACTGGCGAGTCAATTTAATCGCGAGCAATTTGAACTGGTAGATCATTATACCTATACCTTTGTTGGTGACGGTTGTCTGATGGAAGGTATTTCGCATGAAGCCTGTTCATTAGCCGGAACTTTGGAACTCGGAAAACTGATAGTATTTTATGACGACAATGGAATTTCCATTGATGGTAAGGTTGAATCCTGGTTTACAGATGATACAGCTTCCCGTTTTAAAGCATATAACTGGCATGTAATTGAAGCGGTTGATGGTCACGATATGAAGGCCATAGAACAGGCGATTATTGAAGCTCAAGCGAATAAAACTCAACCCACTCTAATCATGTGCAAAACGGTCATTGGACTTGGGTCTTCCGTTGCCGGAAGTGAAAAATCACACGGATCGCCACTGAGTGCGGATGATATTGTCAATGTAAGGAAGTTTTTTAACTGGCCTCATGCTCCTTTTTTCATTCCTGACTCCATTGCGCACCAGTGGAATCATATAGAACAAGGTGAAAAGGAAGAGCAACAATGGTTGCAATTGCAACATGAATATCAGCAATGTTTTCCTGAAGAAAACGCTGAATTTTTACGTCGAATTAATGGCGATCTGCCCGATAACTGGCAAGAAGCTTCAGCTGCATTTGTCAATCAATGCCGCACCAATGAAAAAGCCATAGCCACAAGAAAAGCATCTCAACAGTGCATTGAGTATTTTGCGGCTTTGTTACCAGAACTGTTCGGAGGCTCGGCCGATCTGACCGGTTCCAATAATACCGATTGGTCAGGAAGCAAGGCAATAACGACTAAGGATTATTCAGGTAACTACCTCTATTACGGAGTTCGGGAATTTGCAATGGCGGCTATTATGAACGGTTTTGCTGTTCATGGTGGATTCATACCTTATGGAGGAACCTTCCTGGTATTTTCGGATTATGCACGAAATGCCGTTCGCCTTAGCGCCTTAATGAAACAACGTGTGATTTACGTATTTACCCATGATTCAATAGGACTGGGCGAGGATGGTCCAACCCACCAGCCTGTAGAGCATGCTGCCATGTTACGCATGACGCCAGGCATGACTGTCTGGCGCCCCGCAGATTTAATGGAAACGGCTGTTGCCTGGCAACACTCTTTAGAGCATCATAATGGACCGGCATCGTTACTGCTTTCACGACAGAATGTACCAGCCCTGCCTCACAGCGAGAATGCTGCCGAATTAATAAAAAAAGGCGGGTACATTATTAAAGATTGCGCCGGAAAGCCTGACGCTCTCTTAATAGCAACCGGTTCAGAAGTACAGTTGGCCCTTCAAGCTGCAGAGCAGGCTAATTCAAAAGGGCTAAAAGTACGAGTAGTATCCATGCCTTGTGGCGAGCGGTTTTTAGCTCAGGATGCTGCTTATAAAAATCAGGTATTACCTAATGATGTTCGGAACCGTATAGCAATTGAAGCCGCAAGTACTGCGTACTGGTATCAATTTGTTGGCCTGGATGGAGCAGTGATAGGTCTGGATAGTTTTGGTGTTTCAGCACCAGCAACACAGGCTTATAATTTCCTGGAAATTACCGTAGAACATATAATGATTACATTAGATAGATTAACAAAACAAACACTTGTGTAACCCGCACCTTTTAAAAATCAAAAGGATATACTTGTCACAGACAAGTATTAGTAGGGCACCTTAACTCGGAGAAGTAGCATGGCAATACGAGTCGCAATTAATGGCTATGGCCGCATTGGTCGTTGCATTTTAAGATCGATTTTTGAATACAACAGACAGAATGAATTTGAAATCGTGGCAATCAATGATTTATCAGGTATTGATGTCACAGCTCATTTAACCCGTCATGATTCAACACATGGTCATTTCGGATCTGATGTATCAATCGAAGGCAATATGCTCGTCGTTGATGGACACAACATCCAGGTCATTGCGGAACGCAATCCATTAAATCTTCCCTGGAACGATTTGAATGTTGATATTGTATTTGAATGTACTGGTTTCTTTACCAATAGAGAAGCAGCCATTCAGCATATTACTGCCGGTGCTAAAAAGGTATTGATTTCAGCACCAGGAAAAGGGGTTGATGCAACCGTAGTTTACGGTGTAAACCATCAGGTGATTAAAGCAAGTGATACTGTAGTTTCCAATGCTTCATGTACCACTAACTGCTTGGCTCCAATTGTAAAACCATTAAACGATGGATTAGGCATAGAACACGGATTGCTTAACACCGTCCATGCGTATACTAAAGATCAAATGCTGTTAGACGGTAGCCATAAAGATCTGCGTCGTGCCCGTTCAGCTACTCAATCAATTATACCAACCAAGACTGGTGCAGCGGCTGCAGTAGGTCTTGTTTTACCTGAACTGGCGGGCAAACTGGATGGTTTTGCTATGCGTGTACCTGTTCTTAACGTTTCCGTGATTGATTTAACATTTACAGCGAAACGTGACACTACAGTTGAAGAAGTGAATAATCTGGTTCGCCAGGCGAAAAGTCGAATTTTACAAATCAATGATGACCCCTTGGTTTCTTGTGATTTTAATCACAATCCTGCATCAGCAATTTTTGATGCAACTCAAACTAAAGTATTGGGTAATCTGGTAAAAGTAGTTGCCTGGTATGATAATGAGTGGGGATTCTCTAATCGTATGATAGATACAGCACACCAAATGATGAATTGTTAAAGGATAACGAATGAATCTGATTAAAATGAGCGATATAGACCTTGCTGGTAAACGGGTTTTAATTCGTGAAGATCTCAATGTGCCGATTAAAGATGGAATGATCACCAGTGACCAAAGGTTGCAAGCAGCACTACCCACTTTGAAATCTGCTCTGGATGCAGGTGCTGCGGTGATGGTTCTCTCGCACCTTGGCCGCCCTGAAGAAGGTCGCTTTGAAAAGCGCTTCTCCTTAGAACCTGTTGCTGATTATTTAAAGCAAAATCTCGACTATCCAGTCCGGTTTGTCAGTGATTATCTGAACGGGATTGACATTAAACCCGGTGAATTAGTCATTTGTGAAAATGTACGGTTTAATCCTGGTGAAAAAAGTAGTGATGAACAACTGGCAAAAAAATTAGCCAATCTTTGTGATGTATTTGTTATGGATGCATTTGGAACTGCGCATAGAGCTCAAGCGTCTACTTATGGTGTAGCAAAATACGCACCAGTGGCTGCTGCAGGCCCATTATTAGTGCGTGAGCTTGAAGCATTGCAACTGGTACTCAAGAACCCGAAAAAGCCCATTGTGGCTATAGTAGGCGGAGCAAAGGTATCCTCCAAGCTGAGTTTATTGAAACAATTGGTAGGTATGGTGGATTACCTGATCCCTGGTGGCGGAATAGCGAATACTTTTCTGAAGGCACAGGGTTTTGAAATTGGTGTTTCTTTGTATGAGCCAGACCTACTGGATGAAGCACGCCTGATTCTCAAACTTGCTGAAGAAAAAGGATGTAAAATTCCTCTGCCTAACGATGTAGTGGTTGGCAAAACATTCAGTGAAAACTGCCCTGCCTTTAATAAAACACTGGCTAATGTGGCTACAGATGACATGATACTGGATATTGGTCCAATGACGGTCAGTGATTATGTCGATATTATTGATGAAGCAAAAACCATCATCTGGAATGGACCCGTTGGTGTGTTTGAGTTTGCCCAGTTTGCATATGGAACCCGGGCCCTTGCGATTGCCATTGCAGAAAGTGATGCGTTTTCCATAGCGGGAGGTGGCGACACTTTGGCCGCAGTGGATCTTTATGATTTGAATAATCAAATTTCTTATATCTCCACCGGAGGTGGAGCATTTCTTGAATGTCTGGAAGGGAAAACCCTGCCAGCAGTAGCCATTTTGCAGGAGCGGGCTAAAGATGTTAAGACGAACTAAAATAGTAGCAACCCTTGGTCCAGCCAGTAAAGATCCCGTCACCTTGCGCGCAATGCTTGGTGCCGGGGTCGATGTGGTTCGAATTAATTTTTCGCATGCTGATGCCTCAGCCATACAGCTTATTGCTCTCGTGCGAGAAATTGCCCGGGAAATGAATCATCCCGTGGCCATTATGGCAGATTTACAGGGTCCTAAAATTCGAATTGGACGTTTCAAAGATAAGTCCATTACTTTGGTTGATGGCCAGAATTTTATTCTGGATTGTCAGTCCAAAGGAGAATTGGGTGATCTGCAGGGAGTTTCAGTTGCCTATCCGAATCTGGCAGATGAACTGGATGCAGGCGATCATTTATTACTGAATGACGGCTTGATTGAATTGGAAGTGACCGACATTGCTGGCTCAAAAATCCATTGCCACGTCATAGAAGGCGGCGTACTCACCGATTTGAAAGGATTAAACAGAAAAGGTGGTGGACTTGCTGCAAGAACCTTGACAGAGAAAGACGTCAACGATTTACGCACGGCAATTCAGGCTGAGGTAGACTATATTAGTTTATCCTTTGTAAAAGATGCTCAGGATATTCGCAATGCCAGGGCATTAATGACCGAATTTGGCGCTAAAGTTACGCCTATAATTGCCAAGATTGAACGAACTGAAGCTCTGGATCATTTAACTGACATTATCCAGGAAGCAGATGCCATTATGGTAGCCAGAGGCGACCTGGGAGTAGAAGTTGGCGCAGCTGAAGTTCCAGCCATCCAAAAACACATTATTGAACAAACCCGTCTTTTGGATAAAGTGGTAATCACCGCAACTCAAATGATGGAATCAATGATAACCAATCCTCAGCCTACCCGCGCTGAAGTATCCGATGTAGCCAATGCCATATTGGATGGAACAGATGCCGTCATGCTCTCTGCCGAGACTGCAAGTGGACAATTTCCTATAAAAGTAATTACTATGGTCAATAAAATTTGCTTAAGCGCTGAAAAGCACGCCAGCTTTTTTTATCATGCAGATCCCGAGTCATGTCATTATCAACGCGCTGACCAGGCCATTGCAATGGCAACCATGCACGCGGCTAATCACTTTCCGATCCAGGCAATCATTACTCTGACAGAATCCGGTGATACGGCACTATGGATATCCAGACAACACAGTACCGTCCCTATTATCGCAGTATCTGCCAATAAGCGAACCGTAGGACGCTTATGTTTGGTTAATAATGTATATCCCATTTATCTTGATTATCATAATCTGGATCATCAAAACCTGAATCAACAAATTATTCAGGAGTTAGTCAAAACACAACTCATTGATAAAAATGGCTATGTTTTATTAACCCGAGGCAGAACTATTGGAACGCCTGGGGGAACCAATTGTATGGAACTAATTTCGGTTGAAGTTTAAGCTTTAGTTAATTGAAGATAATTCATTGTGAAATCCTCCTTGTATCCCCCGTTTTTCTTATGCGAGATCAGCTGATCTCGCAATAAAGCTCCATAAATGACAGACAACTTTCCTCGTCATTCATGACACGTGTGGCTCCTAATAAACATTCTATTTAAAAATTGAAATCACATTTATAGATCTAAATGTAACAACTCTACTTAGAGTAAAATTTGAGCAAATCAAATTGTATTGGCTATACTGAAAATAATAGCTACCAAAAGAAGTCATTATGGGAAATACCATTGAAGAATCCTCTCCTCTTTACAAATATCAGGAGAAATCAGCCTGGTTAGGAGTGAGTGAGAAACAATATAAAAAAATCGCGGAAGAATTAATTTCTCTTAAGAAAAAACAACCAGAGGCAGTAACTGAATTTTTAAAAAATGTCAGTGCTTTTGATTATGTCAATTTATGTGATGCAAAAAAAGATAAAGATGGAAATTTTATGAGTGAGACCCTATTCTTGCTAGATAAGGATACTCAAAACAAATATATAAAAGCATTAGATTCATCAAAACATGGTACCTATAACATATTGGCTCGCATCCTTAATTTTATATCAATTAACTTCATCCATTTTTCCCAAACAGCCTTTGCCAAAAAAACAAATTTACTGGATCCCACTGGAGAATGTATGGGATTAACGGGTACCTGGCTGGTTACTGATAAGTTCCACAATAATTTACGCCAGGAGGTAAACACTGGCGTAGACTACAGTGAGATGCCCATGGTACGCCAGATCGCGTTTCTGCAAAGAAATGCAGAAGTAAATGATAGACATAACGCGGCATTTAAAGATAAAAAAGAACCCTATGATAAGGAAGGAAAATCAAAGATAACTCAAAATATTGTTAACGATATTGTTAAAGGTATGAAAGATGAACCCCCAAAAGATCGCATCCAATTCTTTATGAAGGATCTGGAACAAGGTTCTGGCCATACAACCGGCATGAGAATTACACATCTGGAGGGTGGGCAGTTCAAACTGACTTACTACGATCCTAATTTTGGTGAAAAACGCTCCAGCGCCTTTAGTAATGATGAGGATGGATGTTTGAAAGCAGCACAGTTCATAGAGAACGCCTTGAACTTTACTGAAACTCTATCGATGAAAACAAAAAATGTAGTTCATGTATCTTATAATATTGCATCCAGAGCTGAATTAAAAAAAGATTACGATAAAGACGCAAACCCTGGACCCGCAGATTGTAAAAAGCACGCTGAATCAATTAAAAAAGAATTACTCGATATGAAACATGCTCAGAAAGAGTCAAAAGATCTTGATAAGACAGAGGCTGCTTCCGATTCAGCTGCTCCTCGAGTTTAATCCATAACGATTATTTTTTAATTATATCGTTTCAGTTACATTAACAATCATAGGGTTATGAATGAATTATGGGATATCATGAATTCCTAATTAAAACGATAAAATCCTTTTCATTTAACACGCACCTGTCAAAGAAGATTCATGTTTTTGTATGGAATTTAGTATTTTTTATACTATATTTTAATAAACGGATTAACACGCGAGTTTATAATGATTAAACAAATATTACTTGGTGTAGTTATTCTAGCGGTTATCGCTGTGATCATTAGAGTAATCACCTGGCCTACCAATCCCTATCCAGAACAACAAGTCCCAACAGATATTCCTCATTTCAAAACGGCAGATATAGATTTTACTCATGAATTCGATTCCAAAAATTCTTTGCCTTTTATGGGCGCCGCACTGTTTGATTTACTAGGAAATGGTGAACAGTACCTTTTTGTCGGAGGTGGATACAATCAGCAGGATAAACTGTTTGTGTATCGAAAGGGTTCATTTATTGATGTTTCGAAAGAAGCAGGTATTACCAAGCCCAAACAAGATACGACTTATGGTGTTGTTGCAGTCGATGCTACGGGTGATGGAAAGCCTGATTTATTTGTCACACGAGACAGCGGCATCTATTTTTATGAAAATAAAAATGGCGTGTTTACTATCAAAAAGTTAGATGTCGCCATAGATGAACGATATGCACCTATCTCAATAGCCATAGCAGACCTGCAGAAAAAAGGAACTGTTGATCTTTTTGTAGCAACCTACGTTAAACCGCCCTACGTTGAAGGGCAATCCATTTTTAACAAAAAAAATTACGGTTCCAAAAGCATGCTTCTAAAAAACAATGGCGATAACACGTTTACTGACATTACTAATGAGGCTGGTCTGGATTACATTCATAATACCTTCCAGGGCATGTTCGTCGATTTGGATAATGATAATCAGCTGGATCTGGTTGTAGCTCATGATACAGGCCAGGTTAGAACCTATAAAAATATGGGAAACCTGAAATTTAAAAACATGCCAAATCCAACATCCGATGTGTACTCCTATCCAATGGGAATTGCAGTCGGTGACTACAACAAAGATGGGAAACCCGATCTGTTTTTTAGCAATATAGGGCCCTTTTATTGGTGGAATTTCGGATCTGCCCCACCCAATTTTATTGTCCGCGGGGACTTAACCAAAGACCAGACCTTGTTACGTGAGAATATATTTTTGCAAAATAATGGTAACTTCCAGTTCGAAGACGTGGCAAAAAAAACTAAAACAGCAAATTATGAATTTGGCTGGGGCGTTTTATTCCAGGATTTTACTAATGAAGGCTATCAGGATTTGGTTATTGCACAAAACTACATTTCCTTCCCTCTGCATAAACTCTTTCGTTTGCCAGGCCGTTTACTAAAAGAACTTCCTGACTTTACCTATGTATCAGTGGAAAAACAGTCTAATGCAGAAGATCCATTCTACAGCATATCTCCCTTAAGTACTGATTTAACTGGTAATGGATATCCCGATTTAATCTATACCAATCTGAATGGTCCTTTAAAAGTATTTATTAATCAAGGGGATAAAAATAATTATTTAAAAGTTATTATGCCTTATAAACCTGAGGCATTAGGTGCTGTATTAACATTAAAACTGGCAAATGGTGAAACTCTGACCCGATTTTTTGTACCAACCCAAGGTCTTTGTGCCTATCAAGGAAATCAAATCGTATTTGGTTTAGGCAAAGTAGATAACATTGTTTCTCTGTCCATACATTACATGAATGGAACGGATAAACAATTTGATAAACCTGAAATAAATACAACCCTGATAGTTAATTAGAATGTGTTAACAACTCGATTTAGACGTCCCGTGGACAAGACACAGGACGTCTAAACTATTGATGCGTGCCATTTTTGACTTCTGAATAATCAAATTTATTTGGTGCATTTAAATCCTTCCGCACTCGGGAATCATTCATTTACTTTTTTTAATTTCAGGGCAATGCATGTAGATATTGAAAAAAATACAGCATAGGCCACATTCATAGCTATAGGCATAATGAATTTACCGACCATTGGCAGCAGAAGATAAATGGAAAAAACTGCTAATAAAAGAAAAAATGGATTCAAGAAACTCATCCATACTGGATAATTGGTTTTACCTTTTAGAACCAAATAAAAAAAACCTAAAGACAACAACAAAGTAGTAAGACGGATAATCTGCAATAAGGTTTCATCATAAAACTGATAAGAACTGATGAGGAGATTTACATTAGCGGCATCACTATTTAATTGCACAATAGACGCGATCATCGACCGTGAACCGATCCAGACTATCCCCATAATAAAACCATATCCGCCCAAAATAGCTATAGCTGCAGGAAGTTTACCACCAGCGGGTTCGAGCATTTTATACATATGCCAAAATCCAATTAAATAGAGCGGAGCAGATAATACGGCAATGAAGTGCCCAAAACTCAATCTTTGCGTGGAGATATGCATCATAAATTGGTAAGGGATATCAGAACCATAACCTTCAGAAGTGTAATGCAGGAGAAACTCGCCGGTTCCAACCAACAGTGCGGCCACTAATCCGACTAATCCAGAAAGAACTATTTTATCGTTTGTCATATCTACCATCCCTGGTTACCAAAATTAATTTGCTTTAACTACCGGTCTTTAATTTAATTACTCATCTTTTAAAATCATAATATAAGCTTCAACGTAATCTGGCAAATGTTGAGTCTCTTGATAAAAAGCTTCTTTACCCGGATAACTTCCTGCAAGATAATCAACTTGATATAAATTATCAGCAAATGCGCCGCCTGTATCTGCCATTATCCCTGCTCTTGAGATTAACTGACCAGACTTTTCACGATACTGAACCATTAATACTTTACCCAGACCAAATTGCTTCAAGTCAGCAGCAAAGGTTACTTTGGGATTGACGGTAATTTTATGATCAGCGTCTTTACCATAACCTTTGATCCCATCGACCTGCTTAAAATACCAATAACGTTCTTGAAGATAAGGCGCTTTAGTCCGATCATAAGCAATGTTATTAGTTCTGTGGACATTAAAAATGTTCGTTTTATTATTGCCAAAATCAGCCACGACAGTACCTTGTAACAAAGCAGCCTCCAAATCCTCGCGGCTTAAATAGGCCAATACCGGCACGGGCTTGTTTTTAAGTGCGCCGGCCAATATAGCCTGTTTTCCATACTTCAAGCGAATTATTCCAGGCTTCAAATCTGCTTCTTCAAGTGTTAAACCTTGTTCATCTGCCGGCAACCCATAAAGAGCATAAGGCATTCTGGATGTTTTCATTGAACTGGCCTTAGCTAAATGAACATAATATTTGGTCATTAAGATGCGATCATTGGGCAGATTTTTTAATAAGGGTTTATTGGATGACAATTGTTTCGCCTGATTTTTATCGGGATACCAACGGATAAAATCGAAATGTTGCTTAACAAAAGCAGGATCATTTAATCGTTCCTGATTTCGGCAAATAAATTCCAGAGTCGCTTTTACTCGAGTCAATGAAATGGTGACTGCCTTACCGCCATGAATCACTTGCGGATCATAACTCGAACCTTTATTCAAATAAGCTAAGGTTTGTTTGGCAGTAGCACATAATTCAGCCCCTTTAAAATCATAAGTACCGTTAAACAACGGGGCTGATTGAACAAAATGCGGCGCAGCGAAGGTTGATTGAACGAATAGTAAACTTAGCCATAAAGTTCGTATATTCATTTATTCGGCTGTCTCCTTTTTTTCCTCGGCATTGCGGGATAAGCCCAGTTTTTCCTTAAGACGAGCCACTGCATCGGGATCATACTGTCTTGTGGTTTTGTGTTTCACCACTACAGCAGCTGTTCTGACCGGTTGGGTCGTTGCATGTTGCGTACTGTAGGCTGGAGCTCTGACAGGATAGGTTGGCAAATAATCTTCACTGGAGGCTGTTGCTACCGGATTCGCTGGTTTATTATATCCATTTGTCTGTTGATGAGTCGCACTGACAGGTTGTGAAGATGATTTAGCGGCCACAAGTTTTCGCGCATTTCTTACGCTTTTTTCTACTCGTTTCTTTATTTTGGCTGCCGCATGTTCAGACTCCTCTTCAGAAACATCACTGACTGTATTCCCATTCAAGTCAATTCGTTTTTCACGAGCTTTCAGGCAAGCCAGGTAGTCAAGACGACGAGTAAATACCACAACCGCTTCTCTTAGTTTACTTTTAGAAATACCAGCCTCAGCAGCTTTATCAGCATACTGTAAAATGTCATCCATTATGCCTGTTTTCAAAGGACGAATTCGTAACGAATTATCAAATGCACTGGGAAAATTAGCAGCCAGCCAAATCAATGCTTCAGATCGAGCTCGTTTGGATTGATTTTTCTGGGATTTATTGATTACAGCGGTGCGTGGATGCAGCTCCTGTTTTCTCATTATGGTACCTTTGTTGTAGAAAGTATTATAGGATGAAAATAACTCAAGTTATTTGATTGGATAAAGTCTATTGACCGTGCATTGTTGGTTTTCATGTCCGAAATTAGAAAATGGAATAATACGGTTATTCGCTTTAGAAATGAGCGCACAATGTACAATGTTTAACGGTTGTTTGCAAGTACTATGGAGCAATTCAGGGTACTAAAATCAAGACTTAAAGACTTCTTAATTTGTATCCGATTAGAAATATGCATTAAGATAAGCCTATAATTAATAATTTAACAAATGGTGGATTCATAATGAAACGAATAATTATGTCAATTCTTGCGATTTTATTTCCGTGGCTAGTCCTCCTGATTCGTGATAATCCAGGTGGTGCTATTGTCGCGTTAATCATGCAGGCTACGGTCATAGGATGGCCCTTTGCAACAATTTGGGCCTGGCGTACAGTTCATCCAGCAAAATTAGCGTCCAAAGATGAAGTAGAAGAATAAACTATTGCGGATTTTTAGTGTTTCAAGCAGACCAATTGGAGAAATAATGTTGACTCGTGTTATTGTTAATGGAGCGAAAGGTAAAATGGGCTCCCTTGCCTGTGAAACGCTGGCGAATCATGATGATTTTGAATTAGTAGCCCAGTTAACAAAACAAGATAATCTGGCTGAAGCCATAACCAGCACTAATGCTCAAATTGTCGTTGACTTAACTCGAGCAGATTGCGTCTATGAGAATGCTCTGACCATTATCCAACATGGTGCCTGTCCAGTTATTGGTACATCAGGATTAATTACAAACCAAATCAAAGAATTATCTGCAGAATGTGAGTCTCGACATCTTGGGGGAATAATTGTTCCCAATTTTTCAATTGGCGCAGTGTTAATGATGACGTTTGCAGCCAAAGCTTCTGAATATTTATCTGAAGTAGAGATAATAGAAACCCATCATCAACAAAAACTGGATGCTCCATCAGGTACGGCATTAAAAACGGCGGAAATGATAGCCGCAGCAAGAAAAAATAAAAAAAACACGCTTGAATTAAAAGAATTAATTCCCGGTGCTCGAGGTGGTTCTCACCATGATATCAATATTCACTCGATACGACTGCCTGGGGTACTCGCTCGACAGGAAGTGATATTCGGCAACCTTGGAGAAACACTGTCAATTACTCACGACAGTATTGATCGTCGGTGTTTTATGCCAGGGGTTTTGCTTGCGTGCCAGAAAGTAAGGGGATTAAATACCCTGATTTATGGCCTGGAGCATTTGTTGTAACACGCACACCCCGTGTAAAAAAAGAAGCATTTTTCATTTGGTTGAAAAGCCGTACCGCCGCCAAGCCCTGAACGACCTTCACTTTTTATACTTCATCCTCGCGAAAGCAGCGATGACGTATAAAAAGTGAAGGTCGTTCAGGACTTACCTCCGGCTTTTTTATAATATACGTGTACTAAACTTACTAATAAGCTAAAGCGGTACTATTAGCTCGTTTGGAAGCTTCAAACAACTCTGACCACTCAGCCACCGCTTTATCAGCAAGAAAATCAAGCTTTTCATCAGCTACGCTAAAAATACATGATAATAAATCGCGAAGACGATCATAGATTGAATTCGTTTCTTTTGTTCGTGTTGAATCCGATACAGGTCGACTTATTACTACTGAAAATATTTTTTCCAATCGTAATATATTATCGTTACCTGCGTTCTTATCTTGCATTAGGCCTCGAATTTTATTGATACCAGTGGGTGAGGCAGTAGATTTTTTCCCATCAAACAACCCCAAACCCCACGAATCTTTTTTAGGTTTATGAAATCGGCTTTCTTCATTGATTAATGAGGTTAATGCATCATAAAGTTTGGTACAAACATCTTCGCCTAACTGCCTAGCAGTTAATTTACAGAGCAAATCATTCCCAGATAAAAAATAAGACTTCAAGTTTTTACTAATATTTTTAACTTCGTTGTCTGTGGCCATCACATCATCATATTGCACGCCTTTTCCCGTACCTAAACGAGCATTAATCGCCTCGATAATATCTGCTGGCAAATACATATCCGGGGTTTTTATACCGTCAGACCCTGGAGCGTTTTGTCCCGCATGCTCATGCTGATGTCGGGTCATATAGATGTCTGCAAATATATTAACAAAATTAATACGCTCTACTTTATCACTCGGGATACCAAATTTAGGCCATACACCATATTTTTCTTTAAATAAAATCATGGCATCAGTGTGCATTAACTCTATAGCTTTTCTATCCTTTCCGCTGACACAGGAACCATAGCTATGACCATCTACGGTCAGGGTAATCAGCTGCTCTAAAGATGTTAGAAACAGCTCTCTTCCAACATAATCCCTAAAAGTCGCTGAAAAAAGAGGGGATTCAAGTACTCGTTTATACTCGTCTAAAAGATCCTGTAATCCTGGAGTATTAGCCACATAAGTTTGTGCGGTCTTTAATAAATGGAGACTATCAGGATCATCCGAAGCAGTATAATAGAAATACTTCGCATAATTAAAAGGATGATTATGTTGTAAAATATCGGGCGCTTTTCCGCTTTTTTGAACAGTCGCTCGCGCGTATTTAAATAATTCCAGATCAGGTGGAAGAGGCAAATATTCCAAAACCATTGAAGGGATATAGTCCACCCCGTGAAGTGGGCTGATGAGGGTCTGCAATAAACACAGCTGTCCTGGTTTTGCATGCTCCATAACTTTGGCAAAATTTGCATCGCTATGTCGCTGTTGAACTGATTCTGGTGCATCCAAAACATCACGACTGACTATATGGCTGGATCTAAAGCGTTTACCAAATAAAGGTTGTACATCAAAAGTTTGATCTTTTTTTACAACTTGGGGATTAATTTTTAATAGGCTATGAGCTGCATAGTTTGCTGGAATGGGTAATGTCCTATGGCGACTGGATAAAAAGGACATCACATCCTCCACCCGATCCGCTTTTTGCAAAACGTGTGCTAAAAAGCTCTGTTGTACCTTGGATAATGACCAATACCACAAGGGAAGATTAGCTATATTATCGAGAGAATTCCTGAATGCGACACTGTCTTTTTTATTCAGTATATACTCTTTAAATTTAATTAAATTCGCATCAAATTTATCGGGTTGAGCCGCTAATACTTTGATCATTTCCTTTTGAGCTTTACTAAACCCCTTAGCCCGAGGATCCTCAGATTTATCTTTATACCAGGTAGGATACGGTTGAATGTCTTTATAAATTTGGTCTAATTCAGCAGCGATGTTAAGCGAGGCTCCCTTTATCTCATCCCAGCTGGCAATGAAAGAATTGATATCCTGCATAATTGACGTGGGTTGAAGGGGACTTAACTTCAGATGAGTAAAATAAGCTTTTTGATATTCATCAATATTCTTAAACCATACCGGAGTTTTGGGATAATTTCTTGATTTTAAATCTTTTAATTCGTTTAAAAATTCTTCGGAATAAGGTGGAAGAGATTCATCATATTGTAAAATATACTCTGTACCATGCTCCATTTGCATGGGCATTAATGTTGCCAGGTCGGGACGTCCTTGACTCATTAATACATACTGCTCTGCTTCATTCAAACAGGCGACACCCTCATGAATCGCAGTACCTTTCGGCCAATCCCAGGAAGTTGCTATTACTTCAACCAATCTGGCAGTATAATTTTCCAGTTCTTTTTGTAACTCTTCAACAGAGTCTTTTGTTAAATCGCAGGATTCTTTAACTTCTTCTGCATAAGCTTTTAATGTTTTAGCTGTCAAGGCCGTAAATTTGGGGTCGAGAGGATATGCATCCAGCATGAACAAAAAAGCATCATGGAGACTGTTTATCCGTCGTTCATAACTTCGTTTGTAATCGGGTTTTTCCTGAAAATATTCGATTTTATAATTGGGTATGAGAGTATCTAATGTACGAGATAACTCAGGCGATATTTCAGTACCTTCCAAAACACGTAAAATTATACCTTTTCCCATAGCTTATTCCCTTACTGCTTTTTGTTTTCATTATTGTATAAATAATTCAATGAAACAATCGTATGTTTCGTCATTAAAATTATTTTCTCAGATAAGATATCAGGAAGTTGAGTACCTTAATAGTTTTACTTCATGCTAAACTATATTTTTTTTTTGGATAAATAATAAAGGGATGTCTATGAAAAGTATAGAGGATTTTGTAGGGTTTTCTGAGTCAGGTATTGATGATGCCGTACAAAATGCGCTGGAAAATGCAGGGAATCCAATGCATTATGAAGTGGTGGAAACACTCGGCTCGCAAAATAATAAAACCAGGCGCCAATATCAGGTCACCTTAAAAACAATAACTGAATAAACAATTGCGACTATAATGTTAAGTTAACGGTTCACTTTAAACCAGATGACGCTCAGATACATGTCAAGACCGTTTAATTATTCGCCAGTTTGAACGAATTCAGCAATAAACCATGTGATTAAGTTAAGCACCGACATACGGCGCTCATTACACACAATTAAAAAAGGAGTTTAACAATGGGATATAACGTACCGCATTTTATAGGTGGTCAACTGATCAATGAATCCAATACTGAAGCCCATCCTATTTTCAATCCAGCCTTGGGCGAGACCATTGGTCAGGTTCATTTTGCCTCTAAAGCGGTCTGCGATAAAGCAGTAGCAACGGCAAAAGAAGCGGGAATTGAATGGGCGCAGACCCCAGCAATCAAAAGAGCACGTATCCTTTTTAAATTCAGAGATTTATTAGAAAAGCATCAAATGGACCTGGCACGTATTGTTACTCGCGAGCATGGTAAAACTCTGGATGATGCCAAAGGTTCGGTTGCACGTGGCATAGAAGTAGTTGAATTACATTGTGGACTGGTCAATCAGCTTAAAGGTGACTTCTCTGCAGATGTAGCTAGCAATATAGACTGTCATACCTTCAGACAACCCCTGGGTGTATGCGCTGGCGTTTCACCCTTTAATTTTCCAGTGATGGTTCCTATCTGGATGATGATTCCAGCCATTTCCTGTGGCAATACCTTTATTTTAAAACCATCAGAACAAGATCCCTCTGCTCCAATACGTTTAATGGAATTATTAAATGACGCTGGTTTACCCCCAGGAGTTGTCAATTGCTTGCAGGGTAATAAAGTCACAGTCGAACACTTATTGGCTCATCCTGATATAGCCGCATTTACTGCAGTAGCATCTACACCAGTTGCCCAATCCATTTATACTACCGCTACAGCCTATGGTAAACGCGCTCATACTTTTGGTGGCGCTAAAAATCATTGTGTCGTCATGCCCGATGCTGATTTGGATCAAGCCGCCAGCGCCATAGTCGGTGCAGCATATGGTTCTGCTGGTGAACGATGCATGGCTTTGTCTGTAGTCGTTGCTGTGGGTGATCAGACCGCCGATGCGTTAATCGCCAAAATGGCACCGCAGATTCGTGCAATGAACATTGATGCCGGAGATGTTGCTGGCACGGACATGGGTCCGTTAATCAGCAGTGCTCACCGTCAAAAAGTTCTGGCCGCGGTTGACAAGGGCGTCAGTGAAGGCGCTCAATTAATTATTGATGGCCGTTCTTATAAGCATCCACAATATCCTCAAGGTTTCTTTATGGGGCCCTGTCTATTTGATCAGGTCACTGAACAGATGTCAGTATATCAAAATGAACTATTTGGACCCGTACTCGTCATAGTCCGGGTTAATCATTTTGATGAGGCTCTGGCTTTGGTCAACAGGCATCAATACGGTAATGGTACTGCCATATTTACTCGGGATGGATTTACCGCTCGTGAATACAGTCAAAAAGTACAGGTTGGCATGATAGGAGTGAACATTCCTATACCAGTGCCCATTGCCAATCATCCCTTTGGAGGCTGGAAACGTTCCTCCTTTGGAGATACCAACATGCACGGAGATGAAAGCATCCATTTCTACACGCGTCGTAAAACAGTTACCAGTAAATGGCCCATCACCAAATTAAAGGGAAGTGCTTTTGCTATGCCAACTCATTAACATGACCAATTAAACGGAACACTATTAATTATTATGGAGTTAGAAATGGCTAGAATAGGATTTATAGGATTGGGGCATATGGGTTTGCCCATGGCTATTAATCTGCTCAAAGCGGGGCATAAAGTCACCGGGTTTGACTTGCAAGAGTCTGCCCGGGCTCATTTTGCTGAAGCTGGTGGCTTGGTTGCGCTCACTCAGCAAGAAGTAGCAAACCAACAAGATGTCCTGATTACTATGCTGCAAACAGGGGAACAAGTCTTACGCGTGTGTAAAGGAATAGATGGCTTATTCAGCAAGGTACAATCAGGCACTTTATTCATTGATTGCTCTACCATCGATGTGTCCTCTGCTCGCGAGTTTCATCAGATGGCAAAGGAACACCACATGCGCACTGTGGACGCGCCGGTATCAGGCGGTGTAGCCGGAGCAGCTGCCGCAACGTTGACCTTCATGGTTGGCGGTGATCTTGATGCGTTTAATGCCGCCCGCCCTATTCTCGCCAATATGGGACAAAAAATTATTCATACTGGTGGCCCTGGAAGTGGTCAGGCTGCAAAAATATGCAATAACATGATTCTTGGTATTTCAATGGTCGCTGTCTCCGAAGCGTTTATTCTGGCAGAACAACTGGGCTTAACCGCTGAAAAACTCTTTGAAGTGGTCAGTAACTCATCAGGACAATGTTGGGCAATGACCAAATACGTTCCTGTTCCAGGAGTATTAGATAATGTTCCGGCCAACAATGAGTACAAACCCGGTTTTGCTGCTGCAATGATGTTGAAAGATTTAAAATTAAGTCAGGAAACTGCCCAGTCAGCGCATGTTAAAACTCCCTTGGGAGCCCAGGTAACCAAATTGTATCAACACTTTATCGATCAAGGACTCGGTGAGTCCGATTTCTCAGCAATTATCAAACTGATTGCCAAAGGCGACGAGGTATAAAATGAACCCTGTACATTTATCACACCCTAAACTGAGTAACACTCTGGAATCATTAACTGAATTCTGGTCTGAAATCGCGAGTCAGACCCTTGATTGGATTCGCCCCTGGGATACAGTGCTTGAAGGAGGCTTTAAAGACGGTGATGTCACCTGGTTTAATGGCGGCCAGTTAAATGTCAGCGCCAATTGCCTTGACCGACATTTACCGCAAAAAGCAAATCAAACGGCCATTATTTGGGAAGGTGATATTGAACAAGAACACAAAACGCTGACGTTTGCTCAATTACATGACGAAGTCTGTCGAATGAGTAATGTACTGAAACATTTGAATGTACAAAAAGGGGATAAAGTAGGTATCTACTTACCGATGATACCCGAAGCAGCTATTGCCATGCTGGCCTGTGCTCGAATTGGAGCAGTCCATACCGTAGTTTTTGCCGGTTTTTCACCTCATGCCTTAAGACAACGTTTAATCGCCTCCGAGTGTAAATGTTTGATCACTGCTGACAGCTTTAAACGCGGTGGGAAGAATGTCAATTTAAAGGAACAGGCCGATGAAGCCAGTGAGAATCTGAACCTGCAAACCCTTATCATTAAAAAAGACAATTCACCTGTTTCATTTAATGCCAAGACCAATCATTGGTGGCATGAACTCAAACAGAAGGTATCTGCTCAATGTGAACCTGAACCCATGAATGCAGAAGACCCTCTATTTATATTATATACCTCGGGGAGTACGGGACAACCTAAAGGGGTAGTTCATACTACTGGTGGATATCTGGTACAGGCAGCCTATACCCATCAATTGATATTTAATTGCCAAAGTAATGAAGTATTTTGGTGTACTGCCGATGTTGGCTGGATTACTGGGCATAGCTATGTGGTTTATGGTCCCTTATGTAACGGAATTACTACCCTGATGTACGAAGGAATACCTACCTGGCCGAACCCGGCAAGAAACTGGCAAATTATTGATAAATATCAGGTGAATGTGTTCTATACAGCGCCTACGGCCATTCGTTCATTAATGCGTGCTGGTGACGAATGGTTAAATACAAGCTCCAGAGCGTCCCTTCGCCTGTTAGGAACTGTTGGTGAGCCCATTAATCCGGAAGCTTGGAATTGGTATCATCAAAAGGTAGGACAAGGAAGATGCCCGGTTGTTGATACCTGGTGGCAAACTGAAACAGGTGCCATCATGATTAGTCCCAGAGCTAATGATTCAGTAATTAAACCAGGTGCAGCGAGTCACCCAGTCCCAGGAATTGTTCCAGTCTTATTAGATGAACAAGGACATGAAATACATGAAGCAGGAGCAGGATCTCTGGCTATAAAATATCCATGGCCTTCAATCGCCAGAACTATAGCAGGTGATCATCAACGTTATCGTACGACCTATTTAAGGAATGGCTATTACATAACCGGCGATGGGGCCAAACGAGATAAAGATGGCGATTACTGGATTACTGGCCGCATCGACGATGTATTGAATGTTTCAGGGCATCGCCTCGGTACCGCTGAAATTGAAAGCGCCCTCGTCAGCCACCCCAGTGTAGCAGAGGCTGGTGTAGTGGGTATTCCACACGACATAAAAGGACAGGGGATTTTCGCATTTGTCATCTTAAAACAGGGTCATGTTGGCGACGATCGGTTAAAAGCAGCATTAATCGAGCGGGTTAAAGAAGAGATCAGTGCTATAGCCAAGCCGGATGAAATCTATTTTGCTATTGATTTACCTAAAACCCGTTCGGGTAAAATAATGCGCCGGATTTTACGAAAAATAGCCTGCCATGAGGTGGAAGACATATCCGAATTAGGCGATTTATCGACTCTATCCAACCCTCATGTTGTTGAAGAGCTGATGAAGGATCTCTCTGAACGGGACAAATTTTAATTAAATAACCGATCAATAATTTCGGGAATTTCGTCAGCACTGTAATCCTGAACTCAGTGCTTACTCTTCACCTGAAATTTTTGCGGACTCCATTTCGCGGATGGGTGTGTGATTTCTAAATAGAAATCAATCATCCATTCGCTACCATTAATGATTTATAATTTTACGGATTCAGGAACCCAGGATAATCCAGAAGAATTAAATTCCATTTGATTCAGATCATCTTCCTGCGTTCTCCATGGCGGTATATTATCAGATATAAAGTCAGTCATCCCATTGGAACAGGCGTAGCCTTCTAATGCCCTAATCGGTATTGATGGCATCATTCGTGCAGGACGATATTCACCGCTGGTGAATAGCTCATCACCACCTAAAGCCTGATAAATAGCTCCCGGACCGGAAATTTCTTCAACCAATGATTTAAAGTATTTTTGTAATACTTGTTTTATTTTCAACTGGGGATCACGTCCATTCATGAATAAGAACTTGGGATTCGTATTGGCATATTTGATTGAAAAATAAAACTCAGCAACCTGATCCTCTGATAAATGAAATATCTTGGCAAATAAGGTCTCGCCAACAAATTTATAAAAATCTACAATTGTCTTACATTGTTCGACTTCTTTTCTTAAGTCAAAAAGAGTTCCTTTTCGCATTTGAATTTGCTTAAATGCCTCCGTTTCACAAATTTCAGCTTTAGCGTCAATTAATGCAGTAAAAGGATCCTTATATATTTTGATTAATTGTGCAGCAACTTTACTCATAAAGACTGCAGTATCATTACAGTCACTGTAAGCAATAATGTCTGTATTTATCGCACATCGTTCAGTACCTGATTTTTGACTTGGAGGTGTGACAATCGATCCCATATTTACAACTACTGGAATACCTGCTTTTTTAATAGCATACATTTTTTCGTTGTCCTGATATTTCAAAGGAAGATCAATATCCGCATAAACCTTACCTCTCACCAATTCGGGTATCCAGCGAACCAGATCTGAAGCTGCGGCAGGATTACCACCTTGGCCTAAGTTTTTTAATTCGAGTCTGATTAATTGAAGCAACTTAGCTGAAAGTGGAGATAAAATTAGCTTAAGATTATCAATATCAACCAAGACAATAGAATAATCTAATGCAAATGTTTTTAATTCGGTGAGGGCTTGTGAATTCAATAAGTTAGAACTATAAATCAATGTATTGGTCACAGTTGATGGATGATCGCTTCTATCGATCAAACATTGTTGTTCCTTCTCCCGCAATGCAACGGTTGATTGGGTACTAAACCAGACAGCTATTGGATGATGGGTATTAAAAACATAGGGTAAGGTATCATCCAGTTTAATACCACATATGGATATACTGGCAAATTCCGGATCAATCTCTGGTTTTCGATCAGGATTTTCAAATAGATAATTGACCCAAGCTTTTCTTATTGGATGCGTGTATGCCAAACTCCATACCGGAGTAGTTTTCAACAGCTGATGATTGATCCACTCCCATATATCATCTGTCACATCAACATGAAATCTCTTGCATATTTTAATTAGGTGCTCAATTTTTAACGAACTTGCCGATACAAGTTTCACCAGTTTTGAACTCAATGTGGTTCTGTTCGTCTTATGAAACAACGCGGAAAGTTGCTCCATAGCCAGTGGACTATTTACAATATGATTCAATACATTCACTTTATATAAATGCCCTCTGAGTTTTACCATGGGATGCATACTGAATAGATTATGAAATAGATCAAAGAATACTGAACCATTTTTCATGCCCAGTTTACTTTTTATGATAAATTGAAGTTTTACCTTGTAGTGATCTGTATAATAATTGCTAAAAAGTTTAAATCTACTCATGCCCGAGCTGAACTATATTTGAACCGTGTGAAATAATAACATCCAACAGGATGGTAAATCAATACAAATAAGGCACAAAACAACCAAACCATCCATGATTAAAGCAAAATGATCTTTACATGAATAGCCGATGCTAAAAGAAGACAAATCAATTATGAATTATTGCTAATAGGGAGGAAGATGGTGAAAAAAGACCAGAATTGACTCTGTACCCAGGTCACTATAAAAACAACTCGTCTTGAAGCAAAGCTTAATCCAATGCAAACCAGGAATTTAATACTGCGACCAATTCATTAATCCCGTCTTTTTTCAGAGATGAAAAGGATTGAACAGAAATCAAATGATCAGCCAAATCATAATGCTTACGCACTTTAAGCACTGTATTTTTTACATCGCTACGACTTAATTTATCAGACTTAGTCAATAAAATATGTACTGGAAGCTGGCGATTCAAAGCCCAATCTATCATCATTTGATCGAGATCCTTTAAAGGATGGCGTACATCCATTAACAGAATCAAGCCTTTAAGACTCTCCCTGACCTCAAGATAGTGCGCCAGATTTTTTTGCCACTCCAACTTCACTTGCAGGGCTACTTTAGCATAACCATAACCCGGTAAATCGACCAGTCGACGTTGTTCATCCAATGAAAATAAATTGATTAATTGTGTACGGCCTGGTGTTTTACTGGTTCTGGCAAGACTTTTTATACCGGTTAAACAATTTAAAGCACTGGATTTACCGGCATTTGATCGGCCTGCAAATGCGACTTCATACCCGGAATCTTCAGGTAATTGGTCTACTCGGGCTGCACTTTTTAAAAATACTGCTTTAGAATATAAATTTACTAACATGGGATATAATTTCATTTTGGGATTTTGACCTAAGCAGTGTACCATTAAAATATCAATTTTTTATGAGATAACGATGAAAAAATTAGCACTCACTCTAATCTTGTGCTTCCCGGCAGTTATATATGCACAGGAAAATCCACAAACAGGGCAGAATAAGGCTCAAGTGTGTGCTGCCTGTCATGGTCAACAAGGTATAAGTCCTACACCAGAATGGCCTAATCTTGCAGGTCAACATCAACAATACCTGGTAAAACAATTAAAAGACATGAAAGAAGGAACTCTGCGTATCGCCCCTACCATGACAGCGATGATTGCCAATCTTAATGAACAAGATATGAATGACTTGGCATCATTCTATGCTAAAATGCCACTCGCTGAAGGGTCTACTCCTAAAAAATACCTGCAGCGTGGCGAGCAAATTTATAGAGGCGGTGATTTTAATAAACACATCACGGCGTGTATTGCCTGCCATGGCCCCAAAGGCACAGGTAATGCCCAAGCTGGTTTTCCGGTCCTTTCTGGCCAGAAAGCAGCATACACAGTGATGCAGTTACAGGCATTTAAAGACGGTAAACGAACAAATGACTTAAACCATATCATGCGAGATATCAGTAACAGAATGACTCAGGATGATATGGAAGCAGTAGCCCATTATATTGAAGGTTTATACTAAGGAATTAACCATGTTTAAAAAATTAATCTGTATTCTATTGTTGTTACCTGCTATGGCACTTGCAGCCGAATTTGTAGAGGGTAAAGATTACCAACTGGTCAGCAATCCTCAACAATCGGTAAATAAAGGCAAAATACCCGTGATTACCGAATTTTTCAGCTATGGTTGCCCGTGGTGTTATAAAATTGATCCCTCAGTAAGTGAGTGGGCAGGTAAAATGGGAACCAATGTGCAACTGGATCGCGTTCCTGTAGTATTCAAACCCGAATGGGAGTTATATGCCAAAGCATACTATACCGCTAAAACCTTAGCTTTATCTGATAAATTAAGCCCCCAATTATTTAAAGCCATCCAGGAAGAGAAAAAACCTTTGTCAACAAAACAATCAATGATAGATTTTTTTACAGCTCATGGTGTTGATAAAGAAATTGCCAAAAGTGCTTTTGAAAACTCGCCGACTATTGATATGCGTGTGCAAAATGGCATGACGTTAATGGCCGGTTATCAAATCAATGCCGTACCTGCGTTTGTGATAAACAACAAATATAAAACCGATTTGCAAATGGCTGGCAGCCAGGAACGTTTATTTCAGATCCTCAATTACCTGATCCGAAAATCAGTTTAATCCATCCAGATAACTGTTCTGTTTGTTCCCCTTATCAGCTTCGCATGATATGGGCAACAAACAAAGCACACAAATCCATGATTTCGATATATTGTTAATTTGGTGAGGATACGTCGGATTGTTGAATCTTGGTCGAGCAGCCAGCTTTGAGTTCAGCTTGAATGAAACATGGCCGTTCCCTGATAGGGGCCGACCGTGTACTTAACGTGACTCGCGTCCTTATAAACCCTTACCAGGGTTTTCCAGACTTAAAATTCCCGTATTGAAATCATAGGCAAATATTTCAGCATATCGCCCCCAGTCAATCATTGTACGTAAAACGCGATCCGCTTCTTTCTCACTCAAATAATCTTCCAACTTACTTAAAAAGCGCTCTTCAGAAACACGATGTCCTACTTTTTCATCTAAAACCCTGCGTATATAGCGGGCAAGGGGAACTTTTTCCAATAACCTTTGAGCAAATAACTGCTTTCGCTCTTGCAAATCAGCTTCGGAAAACTGTTTCCCCAAATCACTGAGTTGTATGTCACCTGCCGATACCTTGGCAAAACCAAGTATTTCCAAAGTTTCAAGAATAGGAAACAAATCATCAATATTCATCATGAGCTCATCAGCAAGCTCAGGTAAATCGATGCGTTCCTCAAATGATTTCATGGTTTCAATCAATCCTGACAATTCTGAAGGTTCAACATCAGGCAATCTGTACCCTAAACCAATCTGACGCTCTCTTTGCGCACGTTTAGCCTTTTCTTTAGGACCCGTAGTCATTAAGGTATAAATCTTATCAACCAAAGCACGAAACTCTGGAGTTTCAGGATCTCGGGGTTGAGGTAAAGTCACTGGTAATTCAGCTCGAATATACCCAGGATCATTACCAAAAATCACAATTCGGTCAGCAAGAGTAGCCGCTTCCTCGATATTATGGGTTACCAATAATATTCCATTAGTGTTGGTTTTCTTTTCTTTCCACAATTCCAGCAAGTCAGACTTTAGGTTTTCTGCAGTTAATACATCAAGTGCCGAAAACGGTTCATCCATTAACAGAACGTCGGGATTAATTACCAAAGCACGAGCAAAACCAACCCTTTGCCGCATCCCTCCAGACAGCTCTTTTGGAAATGCTGATTCAAAGCCGTCAAGACCAATAATATCAATGGCTTCAATTGCTCTGTGCCTGCGTTCATCACGACTGATCCCTTGTGCTTCAAGGCCAAGTTCTACATTTTCCAACACATTAAGCCAGGGCATCAGTGCAAAGGATTGAAATACCATGGCAATTCCTGCCACGGGTCTGGTAACCGGTTTCCCTCTATAGGTGACTGTTCCACTGGATGGGGCTACCAATCCAGCAATAATCCGTAACAAGGTGGATTTACCCGAACCTGATTTACCCAATAAAGCGACTATTTCACCTTCCTGTAGTTTGAAATTAACGTCCTCAAGAACCAACAAATCCTGAGAAGAAGCCTTTTTAAAGGACTTCCTCAGATTTTCTATGGCAATAATGGTTTCAGACATAAGTGCCTCAATTAAAATTAAAACGCTCTTCAGCTAATCGATATAGTGGACGCCATATGAGGTGATTAAAAGCCAAAACATAAACGCACATCATTGCAGTCCCTAGAGCAATTTTTGGAAAATCACCCGCAGTTGTACTGGCCTGTATGTATTCTCCCAGTCCAGTCGCTTTAAGAGTAATATTCCCCCAACTCACCAATTCAGCCACAATACTGGCGTTCCAGGCGCCGCCTGCAGCTGTGATGGCACCCGTGATATAAAATGGAAAAATACCGGGTAAAGCCAATCTTTTCCACCAGTTCCATCCTTTCAGGCCAAAATTATCTGCAGCAAGATATAAGTCTCTGGGAATACTTGATGCTCCAGCAATCACATTAAATAATATATACCACTGAGTGCCCAGAATCATGAGTGGAGTGACCCATATTTCTACACTTAAATGAAACTCAACTATCGCTATGACAAATAGGGGATAAAATAAATTGGCTGGGAAGGCAGCAACAAACTGTATTACAGGCTGTATCTTCTGAGCAATTCTCGGTCTTAAACCTATCCATACCCCAACCGGTATCCAAATTAATGAACTGAGTATAATTAATACGATAACCCTGGTACCTGTAGCAGCTCCAAGTAAAAAGACATGCAAAATATCGCTGACTTTCAGCTCAGCAAGAATAAATCTCAATAATAACCAGCCACCACTCACTATAGATAACAGCACCAAGGCTCCCCATAGCCTATCCAGACGTTTCTGTCGTTTAAAATCAATTTCCTTAACTGCTTTAGGCTCACTGATTCGTAACCATCGGGCATTCACAAAACCATCAACCAATACTCCAATACCTTTGGTAAATCGTTTCATCAATCGACTTCCGCGTATCAAGTCAATCAGCCAGGATTGATACTCGGATTCATCTGGTGATTGTTCCACTTTAAATTTTTCCGACCAGGCAATTAAAGGTCGGAATAAAATTTGATCGTATAAGAAAATAACAATCATCATCGTCAAAATGGCATAACCCACTGCATGTAAATCTTTCTGTGCAATAGCCAAGGCGATATACGACCCAATTCCAGGTAATCGGATGTTTTGATGCGCAACCGAAATGGCTTCGGATAGAACCACAAAGAACCAGCTTGCTGACATGGATATCATCATATTCCATAATAATCCGGACATGGAGAATGGAACCTCCACTTTCCAGAAACGCTGCCATGCCGAGAGTCGGAACATCGAGGAAACTTCTTTTAAATCATGAGGCAAGGTTTTTAATGATTGATAGAAACCAAAAGTCATATTCCAGACCTGGGCACAAAAGATTGCAAAAATGGAAGCACATTCTGGGCCTAACAAACTATTGGGGAACAGATGGATAAATCCAGTAACCGTAATGGATAAAAAACTGAGTACGGGAATGGATTGTAATATATCAATGGCAGGAATAATTACCTGCTCTGCCCGACGATTTTTGGCAGCCAGAGCACCGACTACAAAAGTAAATATAATTGAAAAAATTAACGCGATAAATAAGCGTAGTACGGTACGTAAGGCATAAAAAGGAAGATTGGAAGGAGCCAGAGAAATAGGGATCTGATCGCCCAATTGATAAGGTGTGGCCATTTGTGATCCGGCCCAGCCTAAAAAAAACAAAACAGAAAAAATTAAAATCAGTAACAGCATATCCCAGCGATTAATAAATCGGCCAACTGTATCAGGATTAGCAAAATAAAAACGACTGTTACGTACCATGAATTATATACCTTAATTTTAGACAGGGATTAGTAAGCTTTTCGTAAGTCCCAGTCAAAATAAAATACCACAAAATGGCCTTAATCTATATACGTCATGCGCTTTACAAGGACAAGTTCAGCTAAAATTTAAACAGCATGACCTCGATTTTTGTTCAGATAGGTTTAATTTATCCGAGCCGCGACCATCAGGGAGCGGTATCTTATAAACCTTCAAATTGTTCCGCTCCCTGACGGTCGCGGCTCGGATAAATAAATATTTTTTGAACAAATATTGAACTTTATTGCAAACCCAGTGTCTAAGTATATGAGTATTCCCCCCCGAATACTCTGCCCCGCTTTCCCCTCTTTATGCGGGGTGGTGTCTGTATTTATCCAATTCAGACACATAATTTTCCCCGGTACTTTAACCGGGGTTTTTTTTATATTAGACTTTTAATCACTTTTTATTGAACTATGATTCATCACAATTTTTAGGTCAGTCCTCTAAAATAGGACTACAATGAGGCTATACCACTATTGAGAATACAGCTATGAATAAACTGATCACTCTTGCTGCAGGCATAGTATTGTTTTTGGCAGCACATACAGGAATCGCAGCACCGGATAGAACTCAATTGGCTGTCTGGGCTAATGAAGCCATTATTGCAACGTATACTTTTGATTATAAGAACTACCTGCAACAACAAAAGGAAATTGCCAAGTATTTTACTTCTGATGGCTGGATAGCCTATACCAAAGCATTGAATGAATCCAAATTACCGGAGGCGGTGCAAAAAAATTCATATGAAGTAACAGCAGTAGCAACACAACCACCTGTATTGACAACCCTGGATCCTACTCACTGGCAGGCGACCATGACCGTGCTAGTCGTTTATAAAAATCCACAATATCAACAGCAGCAAAATTTAAAAGTCGTATTAAGTTTCATCCAGGCACCCGCAGGGCAGGGAGTAAGAGGTTTTGCTGTTACCAGTTTGCAAGCCAGGGTTACAGAACCTCCATGTGAATGCAAAATCCCGGAAAACGAGAATTCTACCCAAAAATCCGATAAACAATGAAGCCAATATGAAAAATGATTAAGGAGCTGATAAAAATCAGGATAAAATTTAATTTGACCGGAATAGTAACATCTAAAGCCGACTGTTCCGGATCATTAGGATTATAATAGACATCAATTTCAGAGTTTTCTTTAAAAGCCACCGCGGCTTTATAGGCAATCAGACGGGAATATTTGGAATGTGGATTGTTATGTGAGGTATCTAAAAAAAGATACTCGCCAATCAATTCCTTATCTTGGACCTGGTAGATGTATTCAATTTTAGGCCAAAGGCTATGACCAACCTTGGTCCAGTCACAACGGGTAATGTGGCCTTTAACTTTTAACCAGGATTTTGATTTTACCAGAACTAATCTGCTACACCAGAAATGCCTGAAAAGTAATAAAAGAAAACTCAACCAACCTAAATCCAGCACCCATCTCCCAGAGTGAAGCCAATTCATTATAAAAATCCCTTAAATTTAAAGTATATAGCTATTTCTTCTAATTATGCGAAAAATCAAAAGCTAAATCTCGCAAAATTAATCGCAACGAGTATAATCACAAGCATCAAGGTGATAAATAAAGGATATGCAATGATTGCTAAAACCCCTCTTCATGCCACTCACCTGGCAAGTGGCGCAAAAATGGTTGATTTTCATGGTTGGGAAATGCCCCTGCACTACGGTTCACAACTCAACGAACATCATTTTGTCCGCAACGATGCGGGTATTTTTGACGTCTCGCATATGACCATAGTTGATATTCTTGGAGCTGGTGGCCGTCAATTTTTGCGCAAATTACTGACCAACGATGTCGATCAATTACAGCATAATGGCAAAGCATTATACAGCTGTATGTGCAATGAACATGGCGGAATTATTGATGATTTAATCGTTTATCAACGCGCATCAGACAATTATCGAGTAGTACTCAACTCCGCAACAAGACAAAATGACATCAACTGGATTCGACAGAAAAGTGAGGGATTTGCCGTTGGTTTACAAGAACGACGCGAATTGGCCATGATTGCGGTACAAGGCCCTAATGCCATAGCTAAAACCTTGACTATTCTTAGCCCTGCTCAAATCGATGCGGTTTCAACCCTGACGAACTTTGAATGTGTGGATGTAGATAACTGGTTTTTTGCACGCACAGGGTACACAGGAGAAGACGGATTTGAAATCATCGTTCCCAAGGAGCTTATAATTCAACTATGGGAAGATTTAATAAAAGCCGGTGTAAAACCCTGTGGCCTTGCCTCCAGAGATACTCTGCGACTGGAAGCCGGAATGATGCTTTATGGTCAAGATATGGATGAGACAACGACTCCTCTTGAATCAGGACTTGCCTGGACCGTCAAATGGGAACCACAAGATCGCGGCTTTATTGGTATGGGCGCCTTATTTTCCCAGAGACAACAAGGTGTTAAACGAAAAATGGTAGGTCTCACTTTATTGGACAAAGGCATTATGCGTCATGGCCAAAAAGTGATTATTGAAGGCTGTACTGATGGGGTAATTACCAGTGGCACTTATTCTCCGACATTGGAACACTCGATTGCTCTGGCACGTGTTCCAGTAGAAACCGGCGACAGTGTTATGGTAGACATACGGGGTAAACTGGTTCCTGCAAAAGTAGGAAAACCACGTTTTGTTAAACAAGGAAAGGCCATATAACTCAATTCCATTTAAATAAAAGCTCTATACATAAGGATAAAATAATGAATGATTTAAAATTCACAGCAACACATGAATGGTTAAAATCAGGTCAAGACGAAGTTACTGTAGGAATTACCGATCATGCTCAAGAATTACTCGGAGATATGGTGTTTGTTGAAATGCCTGAAATCGGTGATGAAGTCATTGCGGGACAGGAGTTAGGTGTTGTTGAATCAGTAAAAGCCGCTTCTGATTTTTATGCGCCAATCAGTGGTGTTGTAACCGCAGTCAATGACGCGGTGGTTGAGAATCCAGCCATTGTTAACACGGATCCTTATATCGCTGGATGGCTGGTTAAGCTCAAACCCAGTAATCCAAACGAAATTAATGAATTATTGAGCGCTGATCAATATCAAAACGAGATAGCTGAGGAAAATTAATCATGCCTTACATTCCACACACTCCTGAAGATACCAAAGAAATGTTGGCGTCAATTGGCGTCAACGAAATCCAGGCCTTATTTGATGAAATTCCTTCATCATTGCAATATGCCGGATTTCAAAACATGCCTTCCGGCATCAACGAAATGGATATGCTGAAAGAAGCTCAGCATTTAGCAAATAAAAACCGAAATGGTATCTGTTTTATTGGCGCAGGATGTTATGAGCATCACATCCCTGCTGCGGTGTGGGATATTGCTTCTCGTGGTGAATTTTTAACGGCATACACCCCTTATCAAGCTGAGGCCAGTCAAGGAACTTTGCAATTATTGTATGAATACCAAACGATGATCTGCGAATTAACCGGCATGGAAGTGTCTAACGCCTCCATGTATGACGGCGCCACTGCTCTGGCTGAAGCCGTACTTATGGCGGTCAGGGTCAACAAGCACAGCAAAACAAATAGAGTATTAATTGCAGGCACTGTACATCCTTATTATCGTGAAACCATAGAAACGGTTGTACGCAATCAACATATTGAAGTTGTGACTCTGCCATTTGATGAGCAGCAGGGAATCACTGCCTTGTCAGCTCTGGAGCAATACTCTGGCGAAGACATTACGGCTCTGGTTATTGCTCAACCTAATTTCTTTGGTTGTCTGGAGCAGGTAGACAAACTCACCGACTGGGCCCATCACAATAAAACCATTAGCGTAGCCTGTGTCAATCCCGTTTCACTGGCCTTGCTGAACCCTCCTGGTCAATGGGGAGCACATGGTGTTGATATCGTTTGTGGCGAAGGACAACCATTAGGATCACCTATGGCATCTGGCGGCCCATATTTTGGTTTTTTAAGTACCCGAATGGCACATGTGCGGCAAATGCCTGGGCGATTAATTGGTCGCACGGTTGATAAAGAGGGTAAAGATGGTTTTAGCCTAACCTTACAAGCACGTGAACAACACATACGCCGAGCCAAAGCCACTTCAAATATTTGCACGAATCAAGGCTTGCTAGTAACCGCTGCTACGATTCACATGAGTTTACTTGGTGCTGAGGGACTAAGACAGGTTGCCAGTCAATGCCATCAGAACACACATGAATTAGTTGAGGCACTGACACAAATTGATGGCGTCGAACAGGTTTTTAAGGCTCCTTATTTCCATGAGGCGTTGCTCAAACTCAATCAGCCCGTTGAAGACGTGTTAAAACAATTAGCTGACGCGGGTATTGCAGGAGGATATGCGCCCGGAACTCATTATTCCCAATTAAACAATACTCTACTGGTTTGCGCCACTGAAATGCGTACGCAGGAAGATATTGCGACTTATGCCCGGGCATTAAAAACCATTATGACCAGACGAGGTGCCTGATGTTTCTAGTGCAATTAACGTATCTGACTCCTCTTAGTGAAGTAGATAAATATCTGCGGGCACATAGAGAATTTCTTGATTACCATTACAAACAAGGTCTTTTACTGTTTTCAGGCCCTATGAAGCCAAGAACAGGGGGCATTATCATCGCCAACACCAATGATAGGGAATACCTTGAGTCAGTATTTCAAAAAGATCCTTATTTTCTGGCTGAAATCGCTGAGTACCAATTTATTGAGTTCACTCCCATGATGTATCGAGACGAGTTCAAAGAACTTATTCAAAAAACGGAAGGCAAAATATGATGATTTTTGAATTATCCAAACACGGTCGACAATCTACCGCCCAGGCACCTAAAATTGCACACAGCACGTATGCGATCCCGGCTGAGTTTCAACGTAAAACTCCACCCAAAATGCCTGCTTGCTCTGAATTACAGGTAGTGAGACATTATACACGCCTGTCTCATAAAAATTTTTCAATTGATACCAATTTTTATCCGCTGGGTTCCTGTACCATGAAATACAACCCTCGCGGCGTTCATAAAGCGGCTTCTATTCCTGGTTTTGCCAACCGACATCCATTAGCTCTGGAACGAGACAGTCAAGGCTTCCTGGAGTCCTTGTACCGCTTACAGAATAATATTGCTGAAATTACCGGTATGGCGGGAGTGTCTCTGACTCCAATGGCAGGTTCGCAAGGTGAATTTGCGGGTGTAGCCATGATCAAGGCATACCATCAATCTCGAGGCGATACAGCACGTGATGAAATGCTGATTCCAGATGCTGCGCACGGAACGAATCCAGCATCTGCGGTCATGTGCGGTTTTAAAGTGATAGAAATTACTACTGGCGCTGACGGTGATATCGATCTGGACGAGCTGAAAAGTAAAGTAGGTCCAAGAACTGCAGGAATTATGCTAACCAATCCCTCAACTCTGGGATTATTTATGCGTCAGATTAAGGAAATCGCTACTCTTGTGCATCAAGCAGGTGGTTTACTGTATTACGATGGTGCCAACCTTAATGCCATTCTGGGTAAAGTAAGGCCTGGCGATATGGGTTTTGATGTCATGCACCTTAATTTACATAAAACGTTTGCAACGCCTCATGGAGGTGGTGGCCCGGGAGCAGGTCCAGTCGCAGTCAGCAAAAGACTGGTTCCATTTATGCCTCTTCCCGTTGTGAAAAAGACAGGCACAGAGTACCAATGGGCCACAAGACAGGATTTCCCACAAAGCATTGGTCGTTTATCCTGCTTTATGGGCAATGCCAGTATTCTCCTGCGAGCTTACTTCTATATGGTTGTATTAGGAAAAGAAGGCTTATTGCGAGTTTCTGAATACGCCACGCTTAATGCCAATTATTTACTCAAAAAATTAACAACTGCAGGCTTTACTCCTGCTTATCCAGGTAGAAGAGCGTCTCATGAATTTATTCTGACCTTAAATCCGGAGAAAAAAAGCTTCGGAATTTCTGCGATGGATTTGGCAAAAAGACTCTTGGATTACCGTTTTCATGCCCCCACCACCTATTTTCCTCTGCTGGTTCCAGAATGTCTTCTAATCGAGCCAACTGAAACTGAGAGTAAAGAAGAGTTAGATGGTTTCATTCACGCAATGAAAGCCATCAGGGAAGAAGCGGCCAATAATCCCAATCTGCTCAAAGATGCGCCTCATACCTTACCCGTGAAACGGCTTGATGATGTGAAAGCGGCTCGAGAATTGGACTTGAATTATTTTGCCAAGAACAAATCCGATTCAAATAAAGATTAATCCTGAATCCCGGGTACCAGCTTTGTGTGTACCCGGGTAGCTCCTGACGTCTGTAATAACTCATCGAGTCGCCCTATCTGAATGCTTCTATCGGACAAGGCACACTGCTGGATTGACTAAAGAGATCATTCAGTCTGGTTTATGCAGCAGATGGGGACATATTCATTTCATCAATTATGTGCGACAGATCATTTAGCTTATTGGCTGAATCTGTATTTACCTTAAAGAAAAAAGCATTACCTTTTGAACAACTGTAATTAATAACAAATGCTAACCCCAAAGTTACGATTCCTATTGCCAGATTGACAAAAATTTCTTTCCATCCACGATGCGTTTCTAAATGGGGCTTGGCTGAATTAATCTCTTTTGTACATTCATCCTTGAACTGCTGATAATCTTGCCCGGTCTTTGAGGAAGATTGATACAGATCAAATGCAGCTTTTAATTGGGTATAAAGGTTTTCAGCGATAAGTGCTTTCTCAGGACATAGTTCTTCCCTAAGCAGGTTACTTTTATTGCTTATTTGAAGCAAAAGCTCCTGAAACGTGTTGTTATGGATTTGCGATAATCTGATCCGCTGTACTTCTGCTGCCTGGTTTAATTTTCTTAATTTATCTTCTACCAAACGTTTAAACTCATTAACTATTATTTGATCCAGTTTAACAAAGTCACTCTCTATATTTTTAAAAGCTGCATTCTGTTGATCGAGATTCTGTACTTCTTGCTTTAAATAATGATTAATCTCTTCATAAGTTGTACATTGAGTAAATTTAAGGCCATATTGTTGTACTGAATGAATAATACTTCTAACTTTAGCAGGTGCTTGAGACAACTTTTGTTGTACCATTAACCTGACCTTTATTTCACTATGTGACATATACTTTTTAGGATCCTGTAGCATTGTCTCAAATTCTGCTTGTACCGCAGCACTTTCCTTTTTAGACAAGCCAGACCCTTTAACTTTTATATTCCGAGCTATATCAGCAATCAGCACCATATTAAAAACCGCTTCGAAGGCACATATAGGAATATTCAACTCGTCAACTGAATGAGACTTAAAAAACTTCTCAAGCTCCAGATCAAAAAATGGATACACATCATATTGACCCAATAGTCTATTAGTATCAAATCGCGCAGATACAAAAGAATTAAAGCCAAAACTGTCTTTAGGTCCACGTTTAATCGTGTTAGGTGGAACACTGTTAGATAGTAAATAGTCTTCTATTTTTTGTGATAAGCGAATCATATCCGCAGCTGAAGAATATTTATCAAAATAAAGCGTGAGTTGATCGGTATCAAAAAAACGATCATGAGCACGATTGGAAGGATCAATTATTTTAAAACTAAAGCTTAGGTTATTGTCAGGTGACTCCGATTCTTGAATCAATAAATGGATTAACCCCAGGATAATTGCTTCATCCATTTCAGCAATTTTATTAAGATTCAAGTGTAATTTTAATGCACCTTGTGGGTTCCAGTTGCGCTCACCATAGAATCCATTCGCCCACAATTTCTTGTTCATTAATTCAATCAGTTCTTTTTGTATTCTTAGATTTTTATGGTAATCAGTAAAAATACCCGGTTTATCCAGTTCCGGTTTATAGTGTTTTTTTAATTCGATTATTTTGCTGTTTGAGGACTCAATTGTATAAAAAACAGTACCCAACATAGGAGAGCATGTTACATTATCGTGAAGAGCATTAACTCTTTTCATTAATTCTTCACCAGAAAATTCTTTAAATTTCATAGAGTTATTATTCCTATTTAGATACTACTCACAACAATTTGGATCATTTTAGTTCAAGATGTCCTTTTTGTAAATAAATGGGAGGGATATCTAACAAAAGACGATAACCGTAACACGTCTGAATCATCGAGTGATTGTAATATCACCATGTTGATGTACAATGACTCAAAATTTGAACTTGAGATGAATACAATGTTCCTAAAAGCATTTATTTTTGGCGCGGAAGGCGTAGGTAAAACAGAATTATGTAAAAAACTGACTAATCCTCAATATACCAATAAGCCAGATCAAAAATACAGTCGTTCGATTGGTCCAGATTTTAATACAATTGAGATTCCTAATATTGAAGGAATTAAAAAAGTTCAGCTTAACTTATGGGAAACATCAGGAAATCCGAAATTCAAAAACACCTCCCCATTTTTTCTCGCAGGCTCGGATTTTGGTCTTTTTTGTATTGATTTATCCAAACCTGTTGATCAACAAATAATCGATGAACTCAATGATGACCTGGCTATGTTCCGGGAAGCCAATCCTGCTGCACTGTTACTTTTAGTAGGAACCAAAAGCGATGAAGCGTTACCCAATGCGCTTGAAAATGCAAAACAACAGTTTAAACAAATTCCCTTTAAATCAGCTGTATCGACCTCTGCAAGGGAGATAGAGGGTACACTAGAACTGTTTAACCTCATTACTTTAGAAACGCCTAAAATAGCGTTACAAAAGCAAGAAGAAGAGTTAAAAAACGCACAAGAGTTAATCAAAAATACTGAACAAAGAATGACTATCCTTTATGCTCGAAATCGATGCATGGAAAACTCTGATTTGTATCGTGCGTTAGATAAATTAAATCATGAAGCCAAAGAGTTATCCCCAGAAACAATCAAAACACTGGGTATTGAAACAAATAGCCTGCTTGATAAACTTGAAGATCCAACCATTGATGATAAAGCCCCCTGTTTTAAAACATTCATCGCTAACTGTAATAGAGCAATTAAAGGGACTCATTACGAACTTAAAAGTACTTTATTAACTTTTGTTTACGCTGCAGCTGTTACGATTATTGCCGCAGTGATCGGCTTCGGAATTGGTTTTGCTTTAGGAGCATGGTCAGGACCCGGCGCGTTTTTTACCGGTTTAGCCGCAGGCAGTGCCAGTGCCGTTTCAGTTGCAGTTGGTTCTTCATTATCCGGCGCAGGAACACTGATTTATTCTGCTCATCATTTTTTTAAAACCACAACGTTATTAAGCTCAATTAATCAAGTTGCAGAACATGCCAATGAAAAAGACCTTAATCAGTTTAATAACAGATATATATTCGACTAAACAATGACCATGACTCGCCAATCAGGACAGGTACGACACCACAGTAGTTCAGCTAAAAACCTCGTCCATTGGGAGCACTGCCATTAAGTAAGGGGTTATTGTGGATTGGCTATTTTCATGGCCTATAGTACCGAAGCGCTGAGGTATCCAGGCATATAATTACTCACCTGATTAACTACAGACCTGTGGGAGCAAAAAACACGTCATTCCCGCGAAGGCGGGAATCCGTTCATCAAATTAGCACCTGATTTTGTCTGTTAAATGGATCCCCGCCTTCGCGAGATGACGTATTTTCACTCAGAGTGAATTAACTAAGGTCCGTAGGATGATTAACTATATGCCAGGATTCCACGGAGCGAAGCGTAATCCAGGGGACTAATGGCGTTTGTAGCCACTTAGATCCTGTATTACGCTTCGCTAATACAGGCTACGCAGAATTAATTTAATGGCAATGGCCATTGGGATTCTAAAGCTCGCTCTGGATCAGTAAAAACAGTTGAAGGCTTCCAAAGAATAAGGCTATAGAATAAACTTGGTTCATTTTCGACTCACTCAGGATAGTACTAATGCGTAATAATTACTGGTTTAGTCCATTATCAGCGTTAAAGGAATCCCTGTTTCATGATACAGACGCAATTAATCCGAGCCATATACTCAGTTTATTTCTTCTGGGATTCTCATTAATTTATATCCTGATCCCCTCTTTTGGATACCAATCCATCTTACCTGACTCCGCACAAAACCTTAGTTGGGGACACACTTGGGCATGGAGCTATAATCGTCATCCACCTCTTGGCACCTGGCTCATTAGCTTCATGAGTATGATATGCATCAACAATGAAGTGGCGACTTTTTGTGCAAGTGTCTTATGCTTATCAACAAGTTTGCTCTTTATTTATTTATTATCAAAACGCTATCTGGGTTCTCATGATGCCTTTGTCGCATGTGTTGTTTCTTCTTTTTGTCTTTATTATCAGACTAATTTCGTCCTTCAATTTAATCAAAACACCATCATGCTCCCTTTTTGGATCATGATATGTTACTTTCTTGATCGCTGTATCCATACAAACCGCTTACAGGACTGGATTTTGTTAGCAACAGTAACTGCAGGAGCAGTACTGGCTAAATACGAGTCCCTGTTAATAATCTTTCTCGCACTGGTCTACCTGCTATGGCATTTTGAGTATAGATTTTTGTTCAAATTGCTGATGGCTATGGGATTAACTTTATTGCTACTCACGCCGCATCTGATTTCTGTAGCAGAACATGGTTTTTTAACCCTGGAGTTTATTCAGGGCAAAGTAAGTGAGGATCCAGGCAATTATACGCAACATCCCCATCTGGCTTATCCCATTAAGGCATTACGAGAGCAACTGGGGCACATAGCACCTGCAATAGCAATACTCATCCTGTTGATTAAAACCAGGCGGATTAATCCAGCAATTCGTGAAACAGACAAAGTTAAATGGAATTATCTAGTCTATCTGGGAATAGCCCCTTTATGTTTGGTTATTCTACTGTCACTTATTTTTGGCTTGAAAATTCAGCCTGAATGGGGCTTTCCACTCTTTTCATTCACCGTGCCAGCACTAATGTCCTATTTTCAATTAAAGAGCAGAACAGCACTTTTAAAACCGCTGCTTTTTATGGCGTTATTAATTCATTCAGGCGGCCTGGGAATCTATATGGCCGCCAACTATTTTTCACTCAAATATGCTCGAACCAATAATCCCAGTTATATGCTGGCTCAGGAAGCCCAGAGCTATTGGAATCAATTTACCAACAAGCCGCTGAACTATGTAGCTGGTGATGAGAATTACGATTATTACCTTGCTGCGTACCTGCCCAACAGACCAAAATTGCTTGAAGCTTATTCGTTTCGACTAAGTCCATGGCTGGATCAAAGGGAACTAAAAAAACAAGGATTTATGATGGTTATTGAAGGGTGCAGTCCAACCAGAAATACACAACTGAAAGAGCGCTATTTAGCTCAGGATTTTAAGTGCGTCGAAGTGCCCTTTAGTAATAAATACCGACAACAATATAAAACGTTGACCTTAATGATAGTGCCGCCAGCACGTTCCAAGGTCTGATTCATTGTTCAGTATCCCTGCACCACAATTCAGTGGTGCACTATTACTTCAAACCTAATTCAACTAATCGCTCATATAAGTAGCGTTTTGCGGTTTTATCTGGCGATAAAAGGACATCCGGATTTGGATGTAAAAATAATGGCATAGATAATCTGGCCACATTACTGTTATGTGGATTCACAACTCTATGTGTGGTTGAACGATAATAATGATTGGTAGCCAAATCCAGCATGTCCCCATTATTAACCACGATGCTTTCTTTAGAACAGGGCACTTCGTGCCAATTACCTTGATTATCCTTTACCTGTAATCCTGAACTGGTTGCTCCAACAAGCAAAGTAATCAAGTTAATATCTTCATGAGCCGCAGCACGTACAGCACCAACAGGTTCATTACCCGATAAAGGAGGATAATGCAATATACGGAGCATGGTCTGTTCACAATGTTCGATCATTGCAGATAAAGGCATGGATAAGGTATTGGCGATCTCTGGAGGTAGTTCCTCTTCCAACCAGGCTAACAAAGTGGAAGCCAATTGGGTCAGCTGCTGGTATAGTTTTCGGGTATTATTACCCATATTCTGAGGATATTGTCCCCATGGATAATACTGATAAAACTCTTTCAAATCCTTTAGTTCAGCTCCTTTCGCTTTCTCAGAAATCGAGGCGGGGAAATATCCATCCTGGGTTTCAACAACAAATTGATATTTATATTTGTTCTCACTGTTAAAAAACGTCATCCATTCCTGATAGATTTCGTTGATTAATTGGATGTCAATTGGGTGATTTTCCAGAACAGCAAACCCGGTATGGTGCAATGAAGAAGCAAATTGGCCTTTGGCATCAGAATGTTCAAAATCTATTTTTAATACATTCATAACATCCCTATTAATTAGGTATCACTGTAATTAAAACTACTATTAAATCATCCTCAAAACAATACAAATTGACAGGTATGTATCCTCATTTTTCTAGGCGCTCATTACTTGGTCATCTTGATATGTTCACGATAACTTGATGAAATATAATTGATTTTAATAATAAAAAGTCTTTGCTATTGAAAAAAAATAAGTTATAACACTCTTACCTGGTTCATGGATTGACGAGGTATTGATGTTGGGTCAGCCAGTCGACAAGGCAGTGCTGGATTAACTATTTTTTCATGGAGTGAGAAAATGAACAGTAAAGTGTTTTCACAACGCTTTAATCGCGAATTGGCTGCACTGGGATTTCCAGAAGAATTAGCTGAAAAGACCAAAGCAGTTGCAAAAGTATTTGGAGTCACCCGTCATTTGGCAAACTCAATGATATTTGGTCATGTACTTCCAGATAGAGAACAGCTTGATAAAATCGCAGAAATCCTGGAAGTGTGCCCACAATGGTTAGGTGGAGCAACCGATAGGAAAAAAGCCTACCCAGGACGTGAGACAGCAGATAGCGTGTAATAATTTTGAAATTATTGTATACTAAAGCCTAATAAATGGCGTTTGCCTCAAATTGATTGTTCAGCAAACGCCTTATCAATTTGCGGATTATCATTACCATGGAATGCTTAAGCTTTTGCGTTGCCAAATCGATTGACTTAGCGCGTTTAGACAACCACTTCAAAAATTTATCTAATGAATACAGTTCAGTTAAAACTCGAGATGTACTCAAACTGAATCCTCGTGATAATAAAGATCACACCGTTTTTATTTTTAAAAACGGTACGGTAGTTTCATGGGGTATCAAACGATATGAAATTAATGACTATCTCAATACCATTAAGCTGCTGATTGATAAGCCTGTCGCTATATTAGTTCACGATGAATTCCATTATCAAATAACCAACAAGACAGCAATCGAGCCCCATGATTTTTTTGATGTGGACTGTTTGACTATGGAGGATGACAGCGATGAACTGAAGCTCAGTTTGTCCTACGGCTTTTCCCAATCGGTGAAATTACAATATTTTGAAACCATCATTGAAGCTCTGATAGAAAAATACAATCCAATGATTCAAAGTTTGTCTCACAAAGGTGAAATGCCTATTAGCCGGAAACAAATCCAGCAGGTTATAGGAGAGATTTTAGGCGCCAAGAGCGAATTGAATTTAATTAGTAATTTTCTCTATCATCCAAAATACTTTTGGCAACATCCGACCCTCGAAGAGCATTTCACCATGCTTGAACGCTATTTACATATTCAAAGAAGGGTTAATGCAATAAATCATAGGTTGGATACGCTCAATGAGATTTTTGATATGTTTAATGGTTATCTGGAAAACCGCCATGGGCATAATCTGGAAATTATCATTATTGTATTAATTGCAATAGAAATAGTCCTCTTGATATCAAACTTCCATTTTTAAGCTGAAATTCTGACGCCATCGTTTTTTATGCACGCTGCAGAATGACTCTCATCAGTCTGTAGCATAATCCGCATCAGTTCAGTTGCAAATCACCCCTGTATTTGTGTAGCATTAACTTTTGCTACCAATCAATCCCCAGATGAATACTCCAAAATCCAATTATCTTGATGGAACTAGCCTTAGAACTGAAATTCTGGCAGGAATGACAACATTTCTCACCATGGTGTACATTGCCTTCGTTAATCCCTCTATTTTACATGACGCAGGTATGGATCAGGGTGCTGTATTTACTGCGACCTGTTTAGTTACTGCCTTTGCCTGCGCACTGACTGGGTTAATTGCCAATACCCCCATTGGCGTTGCCCCGGGCATGGCCTTAAATATTTATTTTTCTTATAGCGTCGTTCAGGGAATGGGGATTGATTGGCAGCACGCTTTGGCCATGGTGTTCATCTCTGGACTGTTGTTTCTTTTAGTGACCTTAACTGGTCTGCGTCGACTGTTAATTGAAGCAATCCCTTACAATTTACAAATTGCGATTTTAATTGGTATTAGCTTGTTAATTGCGTTAATTGCCTTACAAACCAATCAGATTGTCATTGACGATCCTCACAGTTTAATGCGTCTTGGAAATCTCAACAATCCGGAAATCGGCTTGTTTTTCTTAGGATTTTTGTTGATATTAGCTTTTGATTATTATCGCATCCCCGGCGCGATTATAATCGGTATTCTGAGTATCGCTGCTTTGAGCCTGATACTTGGTTTAACTTCCTGGCAAGGCTTGGTTGCCTTACCGCCCTCTATGGAGCCCACCCTTTTAAAACTGGATTTTTCTGGTCTTACCAGTGTAACCGCATTAAAAGCAATCTTTACCTTTTTTCTGATCGCCATATTTGATGCCACAGGAACACTAATAGGACTGCTTAATCCTACCGTATTCAAACAGGAAGAGGATTATCCCAAGCGTTTAAGTTACAGTTTAACCGCGGATGCTGCTGCGTCTTCTTTAGCAGGTCTTCTGGGTTCAGCCAGCACTTCTCCGTATATAGAATCAGCGACCGGAATTGAAGCAGGAGGAAGAACCGGTATCACCGCATTGGTCATAGCGGCGGGATTTATCTTAATGCTCTTCTTTTTTCCTTTAGCCAAAATGATTCCCAGTTTCGCTGTAGGGCCAGCCTTATTGTATGTAGCATGCTGCATGATGAAGCATTTAACTGATATGAAATTACCCGATATCAGTGAAACCGCGCCATGCATGCTAACAATCATGATGATTCCCTTCACCGGTTCGATTGCAAATGGCATTGGAGGAGGAATCATCCTTTATAGTGTACTCAAACTGTTAACCCGGCAAAAACAAAACCCCTTGGTCATCATTTTAAGCCTGATTTTTGTAGTGTTTTTTGTAATTAGTTAAATAATCACTACCTAATAAATCCGGCACACGTTATCCCTGAGATCGAGAAAACGTCAACCGGATTTTTAAATCGTTATACTCATTGTCCTAGATACAAAAGCAGCGCTTTTTGCACGTGCAAACGATTCTCGCTTTGCGCAAATATGATGGAACAGGAATGGTCCGGTAATGAATCTGCAACCTCTTTTCCACGTTCCATGGGCATACAGTGCATAAACACGGCTCCAGAATTTGCCTGAGCCATCAAAGCCTCATTCACTTGAAAACCTGCAAAGCAATGTTCATTATCCTGAGCAACAAAGCCCATACTGGTCCATACATCGGTATAAACCGCATCAGCATGACGAACCGCCTCCTCGGGTGTGGAATAGCAATTAATCATTGACTCAAAAGACGGTGAACATTGTTTCAGTATCTCGTCTTTGGGCTGACGAGTTTCAGGACAACAATAATTAATTTTAACTCCCACCAAAGGAGCCATTAACAATAAACTATGCAGGACATTGTTGCCGTCACCAACATAAGCGATTGTTAACCCTTCCAGGATGCCGAAATGCTCGTGCAGTGATAAGAGATCAGCCAGAGCCTGACATGGATGATACAAAGCCGATAAACCATTGATAACGGGTACTTTGGAATAATTCACCATCTCAGTCAGCACCGTGTCATCATGAGTCCTGACCATGACAAAATCACAATATCCATTCAACACTCGAATCAAGTCACGAGGTTCTTCATGTTTTCGTGAATTACTGATACTTTCAATCGCTGTTCCTCCCATATTTTCCATTGCCAGAGTAAAGCTCAATCGCGTCCTGAACGAAGGTTTTTCAAAAATCATGGCCAAATTTTTGCCCAGCAATGTATTCGAAAATTCAAGAGGATATTTTTTTATCCTGATGGCGTTATCCAATAATAACCGAATATCCTGACCATCTAATTCCATTCCTGTTACGACATGTTTTATTTGAACTGAATCCTTTTGTTGCGGATTCAATGGTTTTATTGGTTTTAAGGAGAAACCGATAACATCCGAATTGAGCTCTTCCAGAGTACACTGATTCTCCAAAGCCGCAGCGACCATTTGCCCCACCTGATGATGAGCATCTCGAAACGGAATACCCTGCATAATCAATGCTTCCAGCACAGCGGTGGCATTGAGAAAACCACTATTCGCCTTATTTTCCATCAACTCAGTATTAAAGTGCAGGCTTTCCAAAAATGGGGGCAGAATAGTAAGACATGATACTAAGGTATTTACGGTATCAAATAGCCCTTCTTTGTCTTCTTGCAAGTCTTTGTTATAAGCAAGAGGCAATCCTTTTAATACGGTTACTATACCGAGTAAATGTCCAAAGACCCTGCCAGATTTACCCCTGATCAACTCAAGAATATCCGGATTCTTCTTATTTGGCATCAAGGATGAACCGGTTGCAAAAGCGTCATCAAGAGTAATAAAACCAAACTCCTGAGTAGCCCAGAGAATTAAATCTTCAGCCAATCGAGAAAGATGTACCATCAAAATTGAAGCGGCACTGCAAAATTCCATTATAAAATCGCGGTCGCTCACAGCATCCAGAGTGTTGTTGATAATGCCGCTGAATCCCAAGGTTTGGGCAACCCAATTTCTATCCAGAGGCAAATTGCTGCCTGCCAATGCACCTGCGCCTAATGGAGAGAAATTCATTCGATTTCTCATGTCTTCAAATCGGCTTATATCTCGTACCAGCATGGACAGATACGCATCAAAAACCCATCCCAAATAAATAGGCTGAGCCTGTTGCAAATGAGTATATCCTGGCATACGGTCATCAGCATGTTTCATGGCCAGTTTTTGGAGTACATCCCTGACGCTGTGCAACAAACCAATTATTTTAGAGGCCGCATCTCGAGTATAGAGTCTTAAATCAAGAGCGACCTGATCATTTCGACTTCGGCCAGTATGCAATTTCTTACCTGTTTCACCAATCTTCTCTATCAACAGGTGTTCTATAAACATATGAATGTCTTCATACTCATCATTCAGAACGTGCTCGCCTTTGTTCAACTCACCTTTGATCTCTTCCAAAGCGACACAAATCGCCTGAGCCTCTTCTAATTGAATAATTCCCTGACGCGCAAGCATTTTGGCATGAGTCTGACTGCCCAGAATGTCATAAGAATAAAGAACATGATCAAAAGCTAATGAAGCATTGAACGTTTTGGCTAATGGATCCAGGCTTTTTTTAAATCGACCGCCCCAGGTTTTATTGCTCATACTGCTCTCCTTTATGAACCTTGCCATAGACTTGTGCTGATAGGGAAAATAAATTAATAAAACCTTCTGCATCCTGTTGGTTATATACCGTATCTTCTTCAAATGTTGCGAGAGCTGGCTGATGAAGACTATAGGGTGAATGCATACCACAAGGAATCATATTGCCTTTAAACAACTTGAGTTTTACCGTACCTGTAATATGTTGCTGCGTTACCACTATTAATGCGTCCAGCGCTTTTTTCGCGTGGCTGAACCAACGCCCTTCATAAACCAGATTGGCATAGGTCCCCTGCAAAGATTGCTTCAGGCTAAGAGTCGCTCTATCCAGACAAAGGCTTTCCAGCATCTGATGCGCCTTATAGAGAACCGCTGCCGCCGGTGCCTCATAAACCCCCCTGATCTTCATGCCAACCAATCGATTTTCTACAATATCAGCAACACCTATCCCATGTGCACCGGCCTTTTGATTGAGCAAGTGAAGCAAATCAACTGGGTGCATCGGAGTATTATTTAAAGATACCGGCTCACCCTGTTTAAACTCTATCGTGATGAATTCAGGTTCATCAGGCGTCTGTTCTATTGGAGTAGTCATCAAGAGCAAATCATCGGGTTGTTCCTGAGCAGGATCTTCCAAGACACCACCCTCATGAGAGATATACCAAATATTATGATCTCTGGAATAGGGCGATTTTGGGGTGACAGGAACCTCAATACCATGCAAATTGGCATAATCTATCGCTTGTTGCCTTGATTTAATTTCCCAGGAACGCCAGGGAGCAATAATGTGCATGTCTGGTGCCAGAGCTTTAATCGTGTATTCAAATCGCACCTGATCATTTCCCTTACCTGTAGCGCCATGAGCAATAGCATCAGCCTCTTCTAACGTAGCAATTTCTACCAGTTTTTGTGCGATTAATGGCCTGGACACAGTACCCAGGATGTATTGATCCTCATACAACGCTCCTGATTTAACCAAAGGCCATAAATAATCGGTAACAAACTCGTTCTGAACATCAATAACATAAACAGTTATCGCGCCACTGTTCAGAGCTTTTTGTTTAATCGCTACCAGATCTTCGCTCTGACCCAAATCACAAATCACCGCAACAATTTCCGCCAGAGGATAGTGCTCCTTAAGCCAGGGAATCATTACCGAGGTATCAAGCCCGCCAGAATAGGCTAAAACGATCTTTTTAATTGCTTGCTTCATAATCAACTCCTGCTAATGTTTGTTTTACATAATGGATAGGATGTTCCAGTTCTCCAGGCTTAATGTCTGCGATAAGCCGCCCGTTTTTAAGCACCACAAGCCGGTCAGTAACCTGTGTCAGAAAAGCTAAGTCATGTGAGGCAATGATCATGGTGACCCCCATAGTGTTCACTTTTTTCAAAAGCATGATGACCTCCTCTATCATGATCGAATCCAGACCAGATGTAGGCTCATCGCAAAGCAGTACGGCGGGCTGCATCATTAAACTTCGTGCCAGAGCCACACGTTGTTTTTGTCCGCCAGATAACTGAAATGGGTACTCTCCAGCCTTATCTGCAATACCGAGAGTTTCCAAAAGAGTCATGGCATGTGCTTGATGGTTCTGTGTTTTATTGTGCAGGCCTGGGGCATAAGTCAGATTTTTAAGTACCGTCATATGAGGAAATAACTGAAAATCCTGAAACATGAATCCACTGCTTCCTTCTACGTGAATTGCTCCTGAATCTAAATGTTCCAGTTTTTGGATGCATCTTAATAAAGTTGATTTTCCACTGCCTGAAGGACCAGACAGACCCAGAATAGTGTGTTTCTCAACCTGCAGATTGATATTATTCAAAACCGGACTGAAACCAAATTGTTTGCAAGCATTAGCAATTGTTAACATGCGATCCTCCTTTGGCGATTCGTTTACCCAGAAATTCAATCAATAAAACCAGGGCGTAGTAATAACAACCCGCAATACAAAGAGGTAAAAAATAAGTAAAATGCTCTGAAGCCGCTGATTGCGCTTTACGCATCAAATCCATACCGCCTATAGTAGAAATCAATGCCGTTTCCTTGGTTAAGGCTATGGTTTCATTAATCAGCGCTGGCAGAATATTGTTTATTACCTGAGGTAATATAATGTCTTTCCATAAGTAAAAATTAGATACGTTCAAGGTTGCCGCGGCTTCAAACTGCCCTTTTGGTAAATGCTCAATACCTGCCCTTAAAATTTCGGCAATATAGGCCGAACTGTTCAAACCGAAGGTCAGAATGCCTGCAGCTAAAATATCGGGTCGGAACCCGGTAAGACCCGGGATGGAAAAATACACAAAGCTCAATTGCAATATAACGGGCGTTCCTCTGATAACAGAAATAAACTGGGTGATTAATCCTTTGCCTATACCGTTGTATCGTAATATGGCCAGCACGGTTCCAAGCACTAAACCGGTAAGCAGTCCTCCTGCCAGAAGCTTCAAAGTCAGAACCATGCCGGAGTCAATATACAGGATGTATTCACTTATTTGTTCCATGCGTCATTCTCCAACCATTTAGTTTTTAATTTTTGAATTTCTCCTTTTGCCTCCAGATTTTTTAACGCCTGGTTCACTTCCGGTGTTAACAATGAGTTCTTGGGTAGCGCCAAGGCGTATCCATCCTCAGATTGTGCAATCAATACATAAGCCAATCCTGGATTGTTCTTACTGAAAATGGGGGCTTGCGCGCCATCCATAATCACCACATCAACATGCCCGGCCTTAAGCGCTTCTACAGCCTGATTATTATTATCCATAAGGACAAGCTCTGCGCTTGGTACCTGCTTTTTCGCCCAGATTTCCATTGTGGTTCCCAACTGACACGCTATTTTCTTATCATGCAGTACAGATAGCGAATTCATTGATTGCCCAGTCTTAAATACTGCAGCCATGCCTTCAAAATAATAAGGTGTACTAAAATCCAGATTCTTTTTTCGTTCTTTAGTAATGGTGATGGTTGAGATAGCAAAATCGGCTTGCCCTGACAAAACAGCCGGTAAAATACTGCTGAATTGCATGTCATGAAACACCGCCTTTTTTCCTAACTCTTTGGCGACCAAGCGAGCCAGATCAATATCAAAACCTTTGATTTCACCTTGATCAGAGTATTCAAATGGTGGATATTCTGCTGAAGTAGCAACATTTAGGACCTGAGTCTCATTTTCCCCGTCACACCCAGTAACAATAAGGGTAAAGCATATTAAAACAGCGTAAAGTAATTTATTCATAATGCATTTATATCCAATTTATATCCATTTATTCACTATATGGATCCTGGATTGCCTTGTCAAGGCTTAATGGATATAATTTCAAACAATTGATTGCATATCCAAATTTTAAGGGGAGGTTTTATGTCGCGTGATGCCGTATTGGATGGGCATATTTTAACTATTGTTCAAAGCAGTAAAATTGCGGAACAGATGGAGTTGCAACAGTATTTAAAAGCCAGAGGTTATGATGTTCCTCAGGCGACTTTATCGCGACGTTTAAAAAAATTGAATATTGCCAAAGTTTCCGGAGTGTATAAGGTTGTTGATTTTAAATCGTCTAATTTACCCATGATACTTGGCATTAATATTTCTGAATATGGACTCATTGTATTGCATACAGAACCAGGTAACGCGAACAGCATTGGCTATTACATCGATCAAAAATATGTGGATTATCATTCATTTGAAAATAAAGATTCAGGAATTTTGGGAACTATTGCCGGTGACGATACTTTACTTCTAATTATCAAGAGCAAGAGTTACCTGGATAAAGTAGTACATCTTCTGAAGAATGAATTTCCTTATTTAAATTTTTAATAAAGAGATTGAATGTTATTTGTAAGACCGGATTCTATTAAAGTTTAAGGGAACCATTATGTTAGAACAATCATTAAGACATCATTATCAACGTGTTTTGGTTGATCCTCTAGTCTGTCGTTTAAATAATCGAATAACGCCATTATCAATTACCTGGTTATCTGGCTTTTTTGGTTTATTATTTATTCCTTGTCTTTTATTAAATAAACCGTTTTTAGCAATTAGCTGTCTCTTAATCTCAGGATATTTAGATACACTTGATGGCTCAATAGCTCGCTTTCAAGGGAAATCAACCGACTTTGGCTCAGCAATGGACATCATTATTGACCGAACCGTTGAATTTGCAGTGATTTTTGCATTTTATCTGGTGAATCCAATTCAAAATGCCTTTTCTGCTATTTTAATGTTAGGCAGTATCTTGCTGTGTATTACCAGCTTTCTGGTTGTAGGCATTTTCACCAACAACACCACACATAAAAGTTTTCATTACAGCCCAGGATTAATGGAGCGAGCTGAAGCATTTATTTTCTTTATTGTCATGACCTTATACCCTGGATATTTTAATCCTTTAGCATGGCTATTTTGTATTTTGGTTTGCTTTACAGCATTGATTCGAATGATGGAATTTAAAAAAAACAGTAATACTGCCAGTTGATTTGTACTAAACTAAATACATTGACATAGTATCACCCAGATACTTCAAGAGAGCGGATCAACATGAAAAATCCCTTCATTCGTTCAGGTGTTGCCTGCATCCTGTTCCTCACAGCAATCTCGAGTTTTGGCAAAACCGAACAGGCGATTTTTGCCGGAGGTTGTTTTTGGTGCATGGAAGCTGATTTTGATCATCTTCCTGGAGTCATCTCGACAACTTCTGGATATGATGGAGATACCATTAAAAATCCGACCTATGAACAGGTATCTGCCGGAGGAACTAATTACGCAGAATCAGTCCTTGTAGAGTTTGACTCTAATAAAGTCAGCTATAAGCAATTAGTTGACTATTTTTTCAGACACATTGATCCAACTACCAAAGATGGGCAATTTTGTGATCAAGGTCATCAATACCGTAGTGCTGTTTTCTATTTAAATAATGAGCAAAAAACTGTGGCTGAAGCAGTCAAAAACTCACTGATGCATACAGTTCCGAAAATCTATACCGAGATAGTACCTTCGACTCAATTTTATCCTGCTGAAGAATACCATCAGAATTATTATCAAAAAAATCCGATACGCTATAAATACTATCGTTACCGTTGCGGCCGGGATGCTCGAGTAGAAGAGGTATGGTCTCATGAACCCCATTAAATACAGTACTATCGTCTGCTTTTGTTGCATCAGTGTTCTAGCTCAAGCGTACCCTGCATTTGATAAAGAACAAAAACTGAAGCAACTCACCCCCTTGCAATATGAGGTGACTCAGGAAGGCGCAACTGAACCGCCATTCAAAAACGCGTATTGGAATAATGAAGCCGAAGGAATCTATGTCGATATCGTATCAGGTGAACCCTTATTTAGTTCTACTGATAAATTTTCCTCAGGAACTGGCTGGCCAAGTTTTACCAAGCCAATCGACATGCAATTTATTACTTTGCATACAGGCAGACATTATCTGTTCTTTGTACGTACTGAAGTAAAATCAAAGAATGGCGACTCTCATTTAGGGGATCTTTTTACTGACGGCCCGCAACCTGGTGGACTCCGTTACTGCATCAATTCTGCTTCTTTAGAGTTTATTCCCAAGGATCAAATGGCACAAAGGGGTTATGGTGCTTATCTCAAACTTTTTTCTAAAAAATAAGCAATTCTTGATAAAACACGCTAATCTTAGCAATAATAAATATGAATTATAAAGTACCACTATGATTACTAATATAAACCAACTTAATACGCAACAACTCAAGGAACTCGAGGAGTTAATGGCTGTTTGTAAAAAATCTGACGGGAGCATCCCCAATACTTATACTCATATTTTAAGCCAAGTCCGTTCATTACCAGCCAGCTTGCTTTATTATAAAAAAGAACAATTAATCGGATTCTTAAGTGCTTATTTCTTTTATGAGGACGCTGTTGAAATCGCACTCATGGTAAAACCTTCAGAACGCAAACAAGGAATAGCCAGGGAACTCATCGCATCAATAATACCTCTTATTGAATACCATGAGTTTCATAGATTAATTTTCTCAAGCCCCTCTCATCTTAACGATAACTGGTTACTTGCGAAGGGATTTACCTACCTTCATAGTGAATACTACATGGAGCGAGAAGAGTTAAATCCGTTACTTGATAACAATAAATCCTTGACGTTTCGTAAAGCCAACATGAATGATATCCCCATTCTATCGGCCATCGATAAAGTCTGCTTTCCAAAACATTACGTTGACTCGGTTGAACGATTCCAGCATTTAATTGAAGGAAGAGAATACCAAATCGTAATTGCTATAAAAAATAACAAACCCATTGGAAAAGCGCATCTGCGCTGGCAGGATAATGGAGCTACTCTTTCCGATATCGCCATTTTACCCGCTTATCAAGGTAAAGGATTAGGAACCTCATTAATCACTTATTGCATCAATCTGGCATTAATTGAAGGGAAACCTCATCTTAATCTGGATGTGGAAACCCATAATCTTAAAGCGCTTAACTTGTATTCCAGACTTGGTTTTCTGATACAAAATGCTTGTGACTACTGGGAAATAAACCTGAAGCAATTACAAAAACTATAGAGTGATTCAGTGTTCTGCGTTCCCATTCATGAATCCTTTTAATACGTCACTCATTAGCGTCTTTTGATAGTCAAATACTCAACAACATTGAAACTGGTGGCATCAGTTTTACTGTCATACTAGGCCTCGTCCATTACCGCCAGTACAGGTCTACTGAAACATATATTAATTAGAACTTGACATTATTTAAACCTCGCCTTTAGTATTGCTGATGTCTGCCTAAAGGAAGGCGTTATTTATTGAACAAAAAGGACCATTAATGAAAAAAAGGGTTGTTATCACGGGCATGGAAATTACTTCTTCCATAGGAACTGGAATTGATAAATTTTGGAATGCCGCAATCCAGGGTCTTTGTGGTATCAAACGAATACAAGCCTATGATCCTTCGCCTTATACAACTCAAATTGCTGGTGAAATTACCGATTTATCACTTGATAATCTTCCAGAGTTTAATAAAAGCAAACGTTATCCCAAAGCAGCTCAGTATGCCTTGTATTGTGCTCATAACGCGATTCAACAAGCTGGGCTTACGACACAGGATCTTGCATCAGCAGGAACCTACATCGGTACAAGCCTTGGTGGTCACCCAGAGTTGGAAGTAGGCTATAAAGCATTTTTTACTGAAAGCTGGAAAAAAATTCCTCCCCTCAGTGTGATAAGAGGTATGCCTAACTCTGTTGCCAATCATATAGCCATAGCCTTCGGTATTGGCGGACCCAATTCGACCATTTCCAACGCCTGTGTTTCTTCTGGCGAAGCTATTGGCACTGCATACCAACAAATTTCCCAGGGCAATATTTCTACAGCTCTTTGTGGTGGTACTGAATCTCTGATTTGGGAGTCGGTAATGGCTGGATGGTGTAAACTTCGCGTCATGTCCACTAACAATGAAAACCCAACTCAAGCCAGTCGTCCCTTTGATTTCAATCGAGATGGAATGGTAATGGCCGATGGTGCCGGCGTACTGGTTCTGGAAGAACTGCAGCAAGCTAAAGCGAGGGGAGCAAAAATTCTCGCTGAAATTATTGGCTTTGGTGCCAGCTGCGATGCGTTTCACGTCACAGCACCTAATTCTCAAGGTCAATCACGAGCAATCGCTGCTGCGTTAAACGATGCAAAATTATCGATCAATGATGTTCATTACATCAATGCTCATGGTACAGGTACCCAGTTAAATGACAGTACTGAAACGGAAACGATTAAATCTGTTTTTGGAAAAAAGGCGTACGAAATCCCAATCACGGCTCAAAAAGCCATGACCGGTCATACTATTGGTGCTGCTGGCGCCATGGAAATTATAGCCACAACTTTGTGTCTGCAAAACGACATGCTTTTACCCACCATCAACTTGAATACTCCCGATCCTGCTTGCGATCTGGATTATGTACCCAATGTATCTCGACCCAAAGCGATAGACATAGCATTATCCAATCATTTCGCTTTTGGTGGAGCAAACGCAGCATTAGTGCTGCGTAAATACAGAGGCTAGAGCGCCGAATAATTTAAATATTTGCACATCTCGTAAACTCGACGTCCTGTGGCTTGTCCACAGGATTCAGTGATGCTAAAAGATTAATGGAGCCCGTGGACAAGCCCTGAATCTTAGTCACAAATAAGGAATCTTGAAAGAAGACTAAGTAAATAAATAACTTAAGCTAAACAATAATTCATTAGTATATAAATGGGTTAACCGTGGTCCTTTGGTTATCGTATCTCCATCACCACCCAAATAGCTTTTACCCCAATCACCCCATTCATATCCTACGGCAACTTGCCAGTTAGGATTCAGCATTAATTGCACGCCCGCTCCCAGAGTATAAGAAAATGCAACGGTTGTATTGTCAACAAACCAAGGCGACGGGTATAAATAAGGACTGACTGAGAGTGAGTTAAACCCATGGGAGTTATTAAATCCAGCGCCAAAACTACCACTGATATAAGGTTGAACAGGCTGGATTAAATTTCCTATGAGTCTGCCTTTCATTTCAACCCGAACATGATTTACTTTATACTGAAATGAATACAAATCCGGAATACCATCAACATTAACCACACCAGTAATCTTGGCATCACTGGCACCTGCGACACCCAGTCCCAATTCACCGAGGATGTTGGGTCGAACCATGCGTTGCAATCCAAAGAAGATTTCTGCGTTTGCCATCACACCGGTCTTTGAATTGTAGGTATAATGATCAAAACGCGGAATGGGTTCGGGATACAAATATTGACTTTGCCCGGGAGCTGACCAGGATGGACCACCACTTAAAGTAATTATCGATGACCAAAGTACCGGTATTTCTTCTTCATAAACCAATTCTGCAGCAGAAACACTCATTGAAAAGGAAGCACCAAGCCCGGCGATCAGTATTCTTTTTAACATATCCCATCCTTTTGATTTCAAATTAGTCATCCAGTGAAGCTCAAATAAAAAATGAATGAACTAGTAATTATCTGTTTTTATACCTTATTTAACTATTTTTTTCTATTGAAATCTAAATCATTCAGTCACAGACAAATGGAACAGTTCTCATTTCTATCCGTATTAACTCGAAAATGAAGAGTAAGGGGTATATAATCGACCTATTTTGCAGAATAAAAAGGTTAATGAATGAATACCTCCCTTTGTGATATAGCAAATCTGGTTCAAGGAGTTGTGATAGGTAATGACTCAATAATAATTTCCGCCTTATCCCCCATAGATCATATTACTCCCGGTTCATTAGTTTTTGCTGAAGGTGAAGACAATATTAAATTAGCTGAACTGTCTGAAGCAGCAGCCATATTGGTAGGACAATCAACAATTAAATCCAATAAACCACTGATACAGGTTCTTCATCCCTTCAAAGCCTTTATTAAATTACTCAATCATTTTAATCCCCCCAAAAAAACAATTGCCGGCATTCATCCAACTGCCGTCATAGGTGAAGGAGTGCAACTGGGAGAGGGTGTGTCTATAGGCCCTTACGTCGTGATTGAATCGGGAAGCACGATAGGTAACAACTGCACTCTGAAAAGCCACATACACATTGGCCATGATGTCATCATGGGAGATAACACCACCATACACGCTCATGTAACGGTATATGATAATACCCAGATAGGCTCAGGGGTAACAATTCACGCATCAACCGTAATTGGCTCAGATGGATTTGGTTATACTTTTGTGGATGGACAACACCTTAAAGTACCTCATTTAGGTAAGGTTATCATTGAAGACAATGTGGAAATAGGTGCCAATACCGCTGTGGACAGAGCCACAATGGGCGCAACCGTCATCGGCCAGGGGACTAAAATCGATAATCTGGTCCAGGTCGCACACTCGGTAAAATTGGGCAAACATAATATTTTATGTGGTTTTACTGGCGTCGCTGGAAGTACCACAACAGGTAATAATGTCATATTTGCGGCTAATGTCGGCGTGAGTGATCATGTCCGTATTGATGATGGAGTAATCCTGGGAGCCAGGACAGGTGTACCCCCAAATAAACATTTAAAAGAAGGAACCATTTATTTAGGTAATCCGGCCCGTCCCAAAGATTTGGCAATAAAACATGAGTTATCGGTAAATCGTATCCCTTTGATGCGTAAAAATATAAAAACACTGACCGAACAGGTTGCATTGCTGAATAAGCGATTAGCCCAACAAGAGGCAGAATAAATATGAAAGCCCCGTTAATACTGATTGATGGATCATCCTATTTTTTTCGGGCATTTCATGCCTTACCCCCTTTAACGAATTCTAAAGGCCAACCCACTGGAGCAGTCTATGGGGTAGCCAACATGATAAAAAAACTGATAAAGGACTACCAACCTGAAGAACTGGCGGTGGTTTTTGATGCGAAAGGAAAAACATTCCGAGATGAATGGTATCCTGAATACAAAGCACACAGACCCCCCATGCCAGTAGAACTAAGTTCTCAATTTCAACCTTTAATCCAGCTCTTACAGGCCATGGGTTTACCTTTGTTGATTGTGGATGGGGTTGAAGCAGATGATGTTATCGGTACTTTAGCGCATCAGGCAACACAACTTGGTTTACCCGTTGTCATATCGACTGGGGATAAGGATATGGCTCAATTAGTCAATGAACATGTTTCTCTGATTAATACCATGAGCAATTACAGCATGGACGTTGCCGGCGTTAAAGAAAAATTTGGCGTAACTCCCGAGCAAATTATTGATTATCTCACGCTTGTTGGTGACTCAGTAGATAACGTACCTGGTGTGACCAAATGTGGCCCCAAAACCGCGGTTAAATGGTTAGAGGAATACAAAACTCTGGATAACCTGATTCATCATGCAGAGGCTATTGGTGGTAAAATAGGAGAGCATTTACGTGCCTGTATCCCTCACTTGGCTTTATCCAAAAAACTGGTCACCATAAAAACAGATTTGGAACTTCCCTTAACCCTGGATGATTTAAAACCAAAACCGGCAGACAAAGAACAGTTAATCGAACTCACTCGAGAATTGGAATTCAAAAACTGGCTTAAAGAATTGTTAGGACAGGAAGAAAATCAACCAGCTCCGACGGATGAACCGAATACTTCATATACATCTTATGAAATCATCACAACCAATCAGCAATTGAACCACTGGTTAAATAAATTAGAACAATGCCCTGTTTTTTCAGTAGACACTGAAACAACCAGCCTTGATGTCATGGTGGCAGAAATTGTTGGCGTCTCTATGGCAATTGAAGAAGGAAAGGGAGTTTACATTCCGTTAATACATACAGACGGTAGCCCTCAACTGGAACGAGAAGAAGTATTAACCGCCCTAAAACCCATCCTAGAAAATCCTGATATTAAAAAAATTGGACAGAATATAAAGTATGATTACGGGGTGTTTAAGAATCATGGAATTACCTTAAAAGGAATAGCTTACGACACCATGCTCGAGTCGTATGTACTCAATAGCAGTGCTGGACGGCATGATATGGATACTTTAGCCTTAAAATATTTAGGCGTTAAAACCATCAGTTTTGAAGAAATTGCCGGAAAAGGGGCGAAACAGTTAAGGTTTGACCAAATACCTGTAGCCAAAGCAGGAATTTATGCCGCTGAAGACGCGGACATCACGTTACAACTTCATCATAAACTATACCCCATGATGGATGAACCATTAAGAGAAGTATTACAGACTATTGAAATGCCCTTGCTCACCGTACTTGCGGACATGGAACGATATGGGGTTTTAATCGATCCAATAACCCTGAAAACTCATGGGAATCGGTTAAAAGAACGGATTGGCGAATTGGAAAACGAAGCGCTTCAATTAGCTGGAAGACCCTTTAACCTCAATTCTCCGAAGCAATTACAGGAAATTTTATTTGATGAGCTCAAATTACCGGTTATAGCAAAAACGCCAACCGGACAACCGTCGACTGCGGAATCTGTTTTGCAGGAACTGGCTTTTGATTTCAGGCTTGCTGCAGTCATTTTGGAGTATCGCGGTCTAACCAAATTGGTATCAACCTATATTGATGCCTTACCTAAAAAAATAAACCCGATAACTCATCGAGTTCATACCTCTTACAACCAGGCTGTCGCTGCAACTGGACGATTATCCTCCAGCGAACCCAATTTGCAAAATATACCCATTCGGAGTGAAGAAGGCCGGCTAATTCGAACGGCATTTATTGCGCCACCAGGCTGCGTCATTCTTGCTGCTGATTATTCTCAAATTGAGTTAAGAATTATGGCCCACCTCTCGCAAGATCCGAATTTACTGAAGGCTTTTGCCAATGGATGGGACATACATGCCGCAACCGCCAGTGAGATTTTTCAAACACCACTCGATCAAGTCACTTCAGAACAACGAAGGAAATCGAAAGCCGTTAATTTTGGTTTGATTTACGGGATGTCCGCTTTTGGTCTGGCCAAACAAATTGGCGTTGATCGTCAGGATGCTCAACATTACATCGATACCTACTTTCAACGTTACCCTGGTGTCCTCGAATATATGGAACGAACTCGAAAACAGGCTCATCAACTGGGTTATGTTGAAACTTTATTTGGAAGACGACTCTATTTGCCTGAAATTAATGCCCGTAATATGATGCGGCAAAAAGCTGCAGAGCGTATGGCAATCAATGCACCCATGCAGGGTACAGCTGCAGACATCATAAAAAAAACCATGCTTGCCGTAGCAAACTGGCAAAATTCACAAATCAACCCTCCAGCCCGCATGATCATGCAGGTACATGATGAACTGGTTTTTGAAGTGCGTCATGAAGAAGTCGAGTCATGCACTAAAATAATCCATAATCTCATGGAGCATACGGTTGAGCTTTCTGTTCCCTTACTGGTTTCAATAGGAACAGGCGCTAATTGGGATGATGCTCATTAACAGACTGTTCAAATGACGAAATCCCCAAGTGTTACGCTTAAGGTGCCCATACAAATGGGTACTAACTGTTTTGAAGAACACTATCGGCAACGAAACAAAACGTCTGCCAACCAGGAAGAAGACCAATTCTTCCTGGTTGGCAGACAGTTTTTAAGAGTGACGAGAGCGCTTTTGCGTTTGAGATAATTCTGATTCCTGTTCCTCGGAATCTTCTTCAGGACGATCGCGCTTTGCTCTGTCGTCGCTCACTGGAACTGAGGAGGAAGCAGCAGCCCCACTGGTTGCAGCAAAGAAACCGGATGTCGATGCCGTTGTAGTGACTGATAATTTTTGCGATTCGAGAAGCTGTGCAAAATCGACAAGACTCCACAGTCGAGTGACATGATAGGAGGCACCTTTTCTAGGCGCAATACGCTCTTTCAGATACGCCTCATGGCATGGTTTCCATTCCATTTTATATTTTTCAGACAGTTTCTCTATAAACGTATTGAATTCCTGCTCAGAAATGTCCAGTCTACGAACAGTTTCTATCTGCTGATCACTTAATTCTTTCAAATCTACCAGCGCTTCCGCTATGCCACGGAGTTGCTGCAGGTTCTGAGGTGTGATTCGGGAAGAAAAATGCGCTCTTGCGAAGTCACGAAGTTCTGCATCAAGAAGCTCTGTTCCAAGTGCACGCATCAGGGGATGTGCAGTAATTGATTGAAAAATACGACGTAAGCCGCCTGAAAAACAGCTGGGCTTGTCGCCTTCGAGATCATCGTATTGCTCCATAAACTCAGTACCGTCAAGGCGTTTTGCAGGACGTTTTTTATCCCAATTATGGGCGCGATTGATGAGGGCAAGCTCAGTGATAAAATGAAACATCCGGCCATGGAGAGTATGTCCTTCAGTAGGTGCCGCCGTTGCGTCCGTTGCTGCTGCCCAAAGAAGAACGATCTCTTTGCTGTATCCTTCAAAGGAAGAATAACCCAATCCTGCCCGCGGATTATTCTCAGCAAATGACGCATTAACCGCCATCCATGGGTTGGGTTTTAGTATCCAGCGAAGCGCGGTATGCACAGTGTGTGTGTAATACGCCCTCAATGCGCTTGCGCGCGCCTCACCGGTAAGGTCAAGTCGCTGAAACGCATCCCATGACAGTGGCAGGATCAGATCCTTGCCATTAAGAGTGATGCGAGCTGGTTTGGCTTCATAACATTTGCGCAGGTAATCACGCAGCTCTTCCAATAACTGGTTTACTCTGATGGGATCTATTTTGTCCTCGCCTCCAAAAATCTTCTGCACGTAGTGTTTTTGAAGGCGGGATAAGCGACGTTTCTCCAAGGGTGTCAAGGCACGCAGGGACGATTCCCTATCCTGTGCTATGGCTCGTAAGTCCACATTGCCTGAAATGTCATCTGCATAAAAATTATGGGCTTGCGCCAATTCATACACCTGCGGTATTTCCATGAGCAGTTGAATCGCCCTCTGGTTTTCATGACGAATCGCTGCGCGCAAGAGCGCGTTTTCCTCATCGCGAACTACAGCATGTGCCTGGGCGGCCACACTGGGAATACGCAGTAAAAATTGCAGAAAATGTTGCGATGCGGGCCAGTTATGTCGAGTAAGTCCGATTGCCACTCGCAAAGCAAAAGCGGTGTTCGCCTCATCCAGCATAAAGACTTCGTTTGGATTACTCTCGGTTAAGGCTCTTGCTTCTGCTTGCCATACCTCACAACACTCGTACAAAAATACCGGCAATACATCACCACACTCCGCCTGATGCAAGAGCGCCCAATCCATGAATGTCGGATGGTGCAGAAGATGCCACAATGTATCGGGATGTCTTTTGGCACAGCGGGTGAGGCGAAATTCACTAAAAATCTCAGCGTTGAATAACACCTCAAAATCGTCAATTCCGCAAAGGCATCGGAGTACGGTGTTCAAAAACTCTGGCGTCATCGAGCGTTCCAGGTGCCGCAGGATTGATGTATCGCCATCTGCCGCAGCATCAATGTATTTATCGGCGATAACCTGGTCAGGAATCGGGGGATATCCCAGTTGCTTTAATCGTCTTTCCACATAATGCGCGGTTTCGGGATGTCGCATGGACCTAAAATAAGTACGATAATTATTACCCAAAATCGCGGCACGGATTTGTGTACCAGACATGTAAGACTCAAGGTAACGCAAGGTATCAAACTTCCGCATATTAAGAGCATTTTGGTATACTTCATAGTGATTCGACTGCGGTGCTGCCTCCATGAAATCTGAAGGCATTATTTTAAACAAATGCTGGAGTGTTTCGATATGGCCATTTGTGGCAATTTCTTTGAATACACGAAAATCGTTTTTCTGAAGTACCTGCTTCATTTCATCAAGAGTCATGAAGCCTTCAACGAGCTCCTGGAATTCACAGTGATTGTAGCGAATAGCATATTCCCATTCTTCAAGGCGTTTACTCCGGATCGCTTCATCTATTTCTTCAGGGGTCACAAAGCCTTTAAGGTACTCAGCGAGTGCAATATCATTTGTTGATAGAGCTCTTAGGATTGATACATACTTATTCGCTCTAAGTCGAAGACTAATTTCTTCACGCGATAGAAAGTGTTCTTCAAAGTATTTCGGGATTTCAATATTACCGCAGGATATGGCACAATTGTATTTTTCGTAGTTATTTTTTCGAAGCACTTCCTGAATTTCTTCTTTATTAAGATATTGTTCTATGTGCTTGAGGTTTGAAAGGCAACCAGAACCTATTGCATAATGATATACGTTATAATCTCGTGCCCTTAACTGCTGCTTAATTTCATCAACAGACATATAGGTTTCGATGTACTCTGTAATGTGGATTTTTTGACCACTCAAGGCTTCTTGATATGCTGACCATGAGTCTGCACTTAGAATACTGTAGATTTGTACCTTGGACATCTTTGATTCCAAGTGTTTGAGTATATTAATATCGTCCGTAAGGACAAAAGGGTTAAAGTCTCTGGATTGACAGGCCTCGAATACTTGTTCAGAGGTCATCCGGGATTCGAGGTGCTGCACCATCTCCAAATGACCATTTCTGATGGCGCGGATATAAGGTGTGCAACCCTCGCCTTCATAGTTAGACATTGACATCGCTACATTTATTTGTTCCGCAGTCATGCAACGTTCCAAATAGTGCAGGGTGGCCATATCACCCCGTTCTGCAGCCTGGCCATATACTCCGTAACCACCTACACTCAGCGCTTCTCTCCAAACACGGTCTTCTAACCCTGTTTGTAACTGCTCGAGCGTCAGGACATCGCGCCTGTTCGCCGCGACTCGCACCAACTCATATTGGTTAGCTCGTAATGCAGCATGCTTTCGTCCATAGGGCATCAGTGGCTCCAGATACTGCATGGTAGCGACATGGCCGTTTAAAGCAGCTCCGCGATATGCTTGATAGTAATCTGCGACAACTGCAGCTGTGATCTGTTGTTTCGTCATGTGCGACTCAAGGTGCTGCAAGGTGTCGATACACCCTTTTGCGGCGGCCTTTCGATAGGCCTCAAAGTTATTTGCCAGAATCGCGATATTGACATCTTCAGGGCGCATTCGACCTTCCAGGTATCGCAAGGTATCCACATGTCCATTGGCAGCTGCTTTTCGGTACGCCTCAAATTGATTGGTCTGAACCATACTTATGATTTGCTCTTCCGTCATCCATTGCTCAGCATATTCCAGGGTAGAGGTATGGCCGTTTGCCGCCGCTTGTAGCAGAGCGCCAAAGTCATCCGCTGTGAGCGCTTCACTCCTGTATGTCTGCGGCATCAGGGAATTCAGATGACGTATTGTCCCAATATGCCCATTTGATAACGCTTCTTTGAATGCCCGACAACTCTGGGCCAGTACAGCCACACGGCGGTTAATAGGGTGTTCGTGCTCTTCAAGATAGTGCAGAAAAGCCGTGTGACCATTTGCTGCTGCTTCGATATACACTGCAAAATCATTGGATTCAATCGCGATCCACCACTGTTCGGGTGTTAAGCACTGTTCCATAAACTGCATGAAAGAATGATTATCGTATCGTGCAGCAATGACACATCCTTGAGTCCAAAAGTGTTGCAAGACTCGTGGATGGATGTTGACATCAGGGTGCTTGATATAGCTCTCCAGAATGTCTGTTCGTCCCGCTACTAACAACGCCTTGAGCATTGATTCCAAATACTTTTTTTTAACATTCAAGAGCACAGGTAACAATTCTTCAAGTGATGCCTCTTTATGCCCTACCAACATACACAACATGGCTTTATAAGGTTTGTACGATTTATTCACATATCGTAAAAATCTGCCAAAATCGAAATTCATGTACTTTAATTCTGAACTACTTGCTTGATAATTAAATTCTTTTTCCCATATCTTCCAGGGAATTCGGTGTGCTATAGGGTGAGTGGCAAGTTGCGCAGGAGTTTCCAAATGAGGCATGCTGACCTTCTTAGTATCTATATGGTAAAAAGATGATCATTATAAGTTAATGTAAATCATTTGACAACGTTAATCACCAATACCCACCAATGTTTTGAAGAAATGCACAAAGGACATACAAACCGAGGCTTGCCAATTTATAAGAGTTATTGCTTTAAAAGGCACTCCAAAAGGAATGAAGAGTCAGGACTTGCTCAATAGCGACGCGCCCGTAATGAAACATCTTATCTCAAAGCCAACCCGTTTATTTAGCAGACTCAGCAAGATACCACGCAAGATTGACAGGAAAAAGCCTCAGCTTGCCCACCCATAAACTCACCAAAATAATAAGCCCAAGTTTTGCAAATTCGGTCGAGACTGATCACTTTGGTCCAGGTATTGTATTCATTCAATTTATGATTATGACGTTTAAACACCAGGCTAAATGCTTCCCGCATGTATTCTGAATCAGACCAGGCAATAAGAGGAAGATTGGGATATTTTTGCATCAGGATGTCGGCAAGCTCAGGTCCATTGCAGCATTGGTCATCAGAGGTTACACCTAAATCCCCATCAATGACTACCATATCCGGTGAGTTACTATTAATCACTGATAAAGCGGCCTGGCTATTATTCACAATAGTCACAGATACCTGCGTCACCACTGACTCCAACAAACGACGTAAACAAAATGCATTAAACGCACTGTCCTCGACAATTAATACTCGCATCTCGGCTCCCTAAGACTCACAAAATGAGTATAAAGGGTAAACCTTAAGAAAAACTTAAGAATTAAAATTAAATCTCGATATCATGAGCCAATAATCGTCGGTTTGCCCGGAAATAAGTAATTGGTGAATGCTCCAGAAAATCCGCTAACTTTTCCATATAAATACAGGCGAATCGATCCACCTGATAAGCAAAATAACTTTCTTCTGCTCCAGCACGGAATACTCTTTCCCACTTGGGATTATAAAACCTACTTTGCTCTTGTAATAATTTGCTAATGTGTAAATCAATGGCAGAAATTTCAAGCTGCAAATCATGAATTTGATTGTCGTATTTCTCGGATGCCTCATCAATGCTCAGAGTACAAATATTGACGTAACGTTGTTCCAGATTTTTTTTAACATTCATGGATTCGACTATTTTTCTCTCAATAGGTAAGGCTTTTAATTGCGCGGCAATCTCTTCACCTAACTCTTCAACTACCAAAGCGGTACGCCAGTTACAATCCTTTTTCAATCGTAAAATATCGCCATAGATATGATCACCGATATAAAGAATCTCATCACCGCTAACGCTCAAATTTTCGGTAAACTTTTTAGCATTTCCGCCTTGATATATTCCAGGAACTATAGCCCCAGACACATTAGTCATCGTGCCATTTTCAGGATTAACGGATAAAAAGCGTAAGTTATCATAAAAAAACCGAGGTTTATTGGCTAAAGTAATAACGTATTCAAATAAATCGTGCCAGGTTTCTCCTTTATTCAAAAAAGGAGTAATCGCATAATCCAATAACAATTTGGTGTAGGAGTATTCCGAATTGGTCAAAATAAAAATCTTTTTTCCATGACGAATAAAATGCTTTAACCCCTCAACGACCGCTTTTTCTTTTATAACGTATTTATTTAAATCTTTAATAATAATATTTTTTAAACTGCCATCCGAATGAACTTTATCGACACAATATTGGACATCCAGGGCTATGGTTTGATAATTGGGCATTTCATCTGGAAACGCATCTTTTAAATCCACCAGCTGACCATATAAAACACAGAAAGCAATCGAAAATGAAGTATCAATTGCCATGTAATTTGGATCACTTAAATCTACATAAGTACTTCTGTAGAATTTTTGCTGTTCATTATAATTTATTAATTTGGTTCCATGATAACTTTGTCTTATGGCACCATAACGACTTAACTTTAAAATGTTGCCGTTTTTACTGTCGATAACCAAACCACGTATGGCATCATGATAATTAAATTGTAAATTTTTGATGGCTTCAGGATATTGTTTCAAATCAACCAATCGTTCTTTAATCAGTTGATACACCAGGGCTTCAAAACTCTCTGAATTATAACGAATTAAGGTATGGTCCATATCCAGACCAATCAATTTAATTTTTTTCATGTTTATAATTCGATTTACAAAAACCTTATGTGCATCCATCTGTTTCAAAACCTATAAAATGAGTCTTTTAATTAATGTATTCCTGCTTATTTCAAGCTCGTAACATCGTCTGCTGAAGCAACCAGAATTTTATCTGCCAGGCGATGGGCAAACAATCCGTTCTCAACTACTCCCGGTATCTGGTTAATACTGTCTTCCAGTGCCATGGGTGTAGTAATGGTTAAATTAAATACATCGAGAATAATATTCCCATTATCCGTCACGAACCCTTCTCTGTATTCAGGATCCCCACCTAATTTAACGAGTTGTCTGGCAACAAAACTGCGCGCCATAGGAATCACTTCAACTGCGACTGGGAACGCGCCTAAATGAGTCACCACTTTAGATTCATCCACGATACATACAAATTTTTGTGCTACATTGGCAACAATTTTCTCACGAGTAAGAGCACCACCGCCGCCTTTAATCATTTCTCCGCGCTCATTCACTTCATCGGCTCCATCAATGTAAATCGGTAATTCATGTACCGCATTGAGATCGATCACGGGAATACCGGCAGCACGTAATAAAGACTCAGTTGCTTTAGAACTTGCAACACAGGCGTCAATTCTGTGTTTGATAGACGCCAGTTCCTTTATAAAGAAATTGACAGTAGATCCAGTACCCACTCCAACTACCATGTCGTCTTCGATAAAATCCATGGCTGCTTTTGCTGCTCTGATTTTCAATTCACTCATCACACACTGCCTTTTTGTCTTTGCCTGATTACTTCATATAATGAAACACCGGTAGCCACTGATACATTCAAACTTTCTACCGCTCCTGCCATAGGTAATGAAAACAGGCCATCACAGTGTTCGCGAGTCAAGCGCCTCAATCCTTCTCCCTCCGCTCCAAGAGCTATCGCCACTGTACCGGTACAATCTATTTGATACAGTGAACAATCTGCTTCACCGGCTGCGCCATAGATCCAGACACCTTGCTCTTTTAGAATGTCCATGGCTCTTGCCAGGTTCGTTACACGCACCAAGGGAACGGACTCTGCGGCACCACATGCTACCTTGCTGACTACAGGTGTAATGCTGGCGCTTTTATCCTTTGGGATCACGACAAAGTCGACACCAGTCGCGTCTGCGGAACGTAAACAGGCGCCTAAATTATGGGGATCAGTCACTCCATCCAATATCAATATTAGGCCCGGTTTTTTACTGGCCTCTAATAAAGTAATTAAATCTGATTCACCATATTCCGGCAATGGACGAGCTGAAGCGACAACTCCTTGATGGGTAAACTCTGCAAAACGCTGATTCATCTTCTGCGCGCTTAATTTTTCAATACTTACTTGTGCCTGTTCTGCCTTATCCAATACATCTTGCAATCTTTTATCAATTCTATCTTGACTGACAAAGAGCTTATTAATCACTCGATGGGGATTAGCCAATAAAGCAGTAACCGCATGAACCCCATATACAAACTGCTCACTCATTGCTAACTTCATCCTCTGCAGGCTCAAAATCAATTTTACGTTCGTCTAAATCAACGCGCGCCACCAATACCGTCATTTTGTCACCCAAACGATAGACCTGGCCGCTACGCGCTCCAATTAAACGATGTTTTACTGAATCAAAGGTATAATAATCATTTTTTAACGAGGTTACATGCACCAGGCCCTCGACATAAATTTCATCAAGTTCAACAAAGATACCAAAACTGGTGACTGCGGAAATTCTCCCTTTGAATACCTGTCCCAATTTATCCTGCATGTATTCGCATTTCAGCCAGGTCACAACTTCTCGTGTTGCTTCATCTGCACGACGCTCGGTCATTGAAGAGTGTTTGCCTAAACGATTCATATCCTCATGAGTATAACTAAACTCATAAACAGGATGATTATCCAATAAATGGCCAATTGCTCTATGAATCAATAAATCAGGAAATCGCCTAATGGGTGAAGTAAAATGAGTATACGCCGAATAAGCCAAACCAAAATGACCTTCATTCGCCTCAACATATTGAGCCTGCTTTAATGAGCGAAGCATGACTGTTTCGATCAAATGCTTTTCAGGCCGGTCACCAATCATACTCATGGTGCGCTGAAAATCTTTTGGTGTAGGTTTTCGACCCCCACCCAACTGCAGTCCCATCTCACCTAAAAATTGGCGCAGAGCCGTTATTTTATCTTCTTCGGGAGCCGCGTGAACACGATACAGAGTAGGTATTTCTGCTTTTTCCAGGAATCGGGCAGTAGCAACATTGGCGGCTAACATGCATTCTTCTATTAATTTATGCGCGTCATTACGAATGACAGGAACGATGCATTTAATTTTTTTATGTTCATCAAATTCTATTCGGGTTTCAGTAGTCTCAAAATCCATCGCGCCGCGCAATTTTCGCGTCGTTAATAAAATCTGATATAACTCATAAAGAGAGTCAAGAACAGGCCACAAATGTTGATGTTTTTCATCTGTTTTCTGCTGTTCGAGCCATAACCCAACCTGGGTATAGGTTAATCGAGCCTGGGAATGAATGACGGCACGATAAAAACGGGAACGTGATATTTTGCCATCCATACTTATGGACATCTCGGCAACCATACACAATCTGTCCACATGAGGATTCAATGAACACAAGCCATTGGAGAGCGCTTCTGGCAACATGGGCACAACTTTGCCAGGAAAATACACGGAATTACCGCGTCTTGACGCTTCTTTATCCAGTGCAGAATCCTGGGCGACATAATTACTCACATCAGCGATTGCCACATACAATTGAAATCCGCCTTTGGGCTTTTTATAACAATATACGGCATCATCAAAATCTTTAGCGTCTTCACCATCAATAGTAACAAAAGGCAGTGATCTCAAATCAGTCCGATTCTTGAGTTGACTTTCTGTAACCTGTTGCGGAATTTTTGCTACTTCGGCCAAGACATCATCTGGCCATTCAAATGGAATACCATGAGCATGAATTGCAACCTGAATTTCCATGCCCGGAGCCATATGCTCGCCTAAAACATGAATGACTTTACCAATTGCCTGTGCCCGTTTATTGGGAAAAGCAATTAATTCGACTAATACCATTTGACCGTTTTTCGCACCACTGGCAAATTCTAGCGGGATGGAAATATCCTGAGTCAAACGTTTACTGTCAGGCAGAACAAAACTCACACCATGATCCGTGAAAAATCGACCGACTACTGTAGCATTGGCATGCTCAAGTACTTCATGAATTTTACCCTCAGGCCTGCCTCGTCGATCGACTCCGGCCTGGTATGCAAGCACCACATCACCATGCATTACGGTCCGCATTTCTTTAGCGGAAAGCACCATGTCTTCCCCGCCCTCATCAGGAACAAAAAACCCAAATCCATCAGGATGTCCTTGAACTGTTCCACGGCGTAGATTGATTTTTTGCAACAGACAAAACCGTCCTCGTCTGTCCTGCATTATTTGCCCGTCACGTAACATTGCTTTCAATCGAAAACCAAGGGATTCCTGCTTGCTTTCCTCATTCAGATGCAATTTATCAAATAACTGATTTCGCGACATGGGTCGACCATACTCATCAAGAACTTCCATAATGAATTCTCGACTCGGTATAGGATCGGCATACTTTTCACTTTCCCGCTTATAAAAAGGATCTTTAGATTTTTTACTCACCTTTCACCACTTATATATTTTATTGTCATAATTAGTACTTAAACACAGTTTAGTCTGTTCTACCACTTATCTATTTAACTAGCAAGAACAGTGCCTTTTATAGGTGAAAGGTTTGCCTTTTACTTCGCTACCGGTAATTTAAAACCACGTCCACCAATAGCCGCAGTCAAAGCTTGTAACGACATGTCTTCACCAGCCCAAAAAGTACCTTCACTTCCAGCAGGAATTTTTACTCCTTTCCACTGACACACTGCAATGGCTCCTTCGCAAGGAACCTGTTGTTCATGGCCGGGCCTGGATTCAATGCAAGTCAATTCAAATGGAGGTTTATCCACTGCCAATGCCGACCAGTTACCGGCCTGCAAGCGGGTTGTCCATCCAGCACTGGCTCCAGGATTGGTCACTGGATGAGTAATCCAAAGATCCGCACTGGTGAGATTATGGATAAAGACCAATTTACTGCTCTTTGATTTTAAAGTGACCGATTCACCCTGGACAGCAACAGCCTGACATCCATCGGGTAGAGTAGATTCTGCCCACAGGCAAACAGAAATTAGCAGTAAGCAAAAAGAGAATACTATTCTCATGACCAGCTCCAGAGTTATTTTCCAAGATTATTGTGATTATATAGTTATCATACCCTTCTGACTAGCGACAACTTCTTTTCGCTCCCGAGATCGGAGTTCCTGTGCACAGCCAAATAAAGTTTGTTTTATATTAGTACGATGGATCTCAACCGTAATAATTACCGGGCTACGTTTTACAGTATCCAGCAGTCCAATTAATTGTTTTCTTTTTACATTAAAACCCAGGTATTCACTATTCATTTGCATGGTTCTGGGTATGTTCACTTCATCAGCAGCCTGTCGACGCGTTATTCCAGGTGAAGGATCATCACATAATTTAACTATTTTCGAAGTCGATTGTTCCGCAAAAAGACCATAATGCCACAATCGTTTAATAGTTTTTAGAAATCCAAAATAAAACTCGCCTATATTGGAATGTAAACTTCCTTCAACTTCAGCTTCAGTTGCACCTTTCAGCAAACGTTTTTTTAACTCTTTATCAGTACAGGTTTTCGCTAAGAGCTCACATCCCTGTCGTACCAGCTCATAATGCTTATTTTGTCCAAAATAGGTTAATAGACTCAGTTCCGCCTGCGGGGATTTCAACTCATGATTTATGATTTTTTTTGCATAAAACTGAGCCATATCACGCAATACCACAAAATCCAGTTTTTGGGGATTTTTAATCATAACCTCTTCCAGAGCATCAAATACAACAAAACTTATATCGCGTTGTGGAAATTGTTGTAACAATCCTGAAACGGGATGAAGGTACTCGATATTATGTTGAAATGAGGCAAAATAGTCCTCCAATAATAGCAATACTGATTTTTTCTGACCTGAATAATTCAAGAGATAGGCGCAAATCATGGGGAGTTTTCTGGTATTAATTTCTTTCCAGGTCTCATAGATTAAATGCCGCCAGTCCAATAAAATCTGATGATCTTTTAACTCCTTGTTCAATGGAAGCTGATCACGAAACCACTCTTTTATGCGGGGTAATTCCCCGGCTATCCGCTCCTTTATTCCGTCAGGTATCCAGAATTTATCAACCAGTTTCTCTAGAAAAACGCGCGAAAATGATAAGCGGGCAAGCGTTTTATTAAACTTTTTTTTAGAATAAAATAATGAGGTCTGTCCCAAGCTGGCACTTCTAAATATTAAGTCCCCCAGGATTTTATGCCCAATTGAAGAATCACTATCTAAAGAACGCTTTTTGCTTAAATGCCGATTAGTGAATTTTGCCATCTCATCTAATTCGCTTTTTTGCCATGATGTTTTTGCAGAGGAATGTGGTTCCGCTTTTGGAAATAGGACAGCATGCTGTTTTTCTAAAACATGCAACACGAATTTATATTGTGCCCTTCCTTCCCAGAAGGACGTTTTATTTAATACCGGAATAGCAGCAACCAAATGCTTCTTGTTAAAATATTGAGTCACCCGGCTGATTTCAGGATTTTTTACCTGCTGAACAGCGGTTAGCGAACGATCATTAAGAAATTCTTTTAGTACAACTACGGCACAAGCTTCAGTTCCAATTAATTGTTGTAACAAAGCATCAAATGTACCGGTCTTTATGTCATTGGGACCTAACTCTTTGAATAATAAAGCCAGAGAATCGCCCAGTACATTATCCAGCTTATTTTTTTTAGCATAATAGGCAAAACGCGACAAACCTTCTGCAAACCAGGACTTATCATAATAGTTAGCCATATACTCAGCCAAACACTCTACCACATGATGCCGATCCAAAAATTGATGAACATCTGCTTCATACAAGCCACTGAATAATTGAGCACGTTTATTATCGTGTTTTAAAATGCTATGAAATAGTTGAATTGCATTAGTCTTATGCCGAATATTGGCCAATAATCCAAACACTTCATCATCGCTAAAATGATTGACTATCGATTCAAGGGTGGCTGGATTAATGTACTTTGCCAGATTTTGTACCGTCGTGGACATGCGACGTTCAAACCATTGAACTCTTGGAGATCCCGCTGTAACCCCCTCAAGTCCATAAAAAACATTCAATGAATTTTCAAAAAGTACGTGCTGAAGCAATAACGCCAAACCTGCAGGTGACTTATCCAATATCAGCTCAGGAGTTGTTCCCAATATTCGGACACTGAACTCTTTTTGAAATTGTCCGGCACTTCTCACCTGACCTGATTCGGATAAATGACCAATCACTCTGGCTGCTTGATCAAAGAGTGGTTCATTCTCCTGTACGGCGCCGGATTGAATTAACGGAAGTGGTTCTTCATTAACGTAGGTAATGGCTTCATTCGCTTCATTAATAAATCCAATCTTTTGACCTGCTGAATTATATAACCCAATGTCCCTTTTTCGCGCCAAATCAACAGGATCAATGGTAACTTGCGAACCATATAAATTAAAACCTTGTAGCACATGATTGGGATCGTTGCCCAAAATGGTTCCTGACTCATGTACCTTCTGATAATGTGTTGCTATAGCTCTTATCAACAAATCAAAACGTAAGGAAGGGTACATCTGGCTATAATAGCTATATAGCACTCGCAAAGCCTGTTCCCCATGCTCTTTACCCTGATTTTTTTGCTGATTAGCATGTTCTTCCAATTGAAACAACAAGGCGTTTACCCTGTACTCGATACCCATTTTTAAGGTTTTAAATCGTTTGGCTAACCAATCTTCGTGGGGTTCAGATTGTTTCAATAATCGCAGGTTAATCCGTTTTAAATGCTCCTTAAACTCAGCAGTATTGGAATTTCGTTCATCTGAAGCAAGGATGTACTTATTAAATTCGGTCTGACTCAGCGTTAAACTGAGTAATGTATATCGATCAATTAATTGCTTTAATAATTCAGATGAACTTGTCGCAACAAAGTCAGGTGATACCAACAACTGCTCTATCCCTGAGCCAACAAAACATCCATCGGTTTTAAGAACTGGCTCATCCGGAATCGGCCTAGCCAATGTGGTTATTTGAGGTGTCGTAAACAGTACGTCATCCGGTTGCATTAAACGGTTTTGGATCAACGTCAGGCACTGTTTATCAGGTACACTTGATTCATAACAGAATAAACACAGCAACTCCATAAACAGCTGACGTTCTTCCAAACCTCCCTGGATAGAGTTCTTTAAACAATAATCAACAATTAAAAAGTACTGAGCCGGATTCAAGCCATTTAAAAATTCAATTTGTGTTTTTGAATCCATCTTCTTTAAAAAGTCGTGGATCATCATAATAAATGCCGATGCGACTGATGTATCAGGATTACATGCTGATTGATAATAAGAGCAAATGACCCACAGCGTTTCTAAATGAAGAGGAAACGGATGAGCATCAATGCAGGCTCTCAATTCGGTCAATTTATCCAGCTCATTAGTTCCTGGCGAACAAAGGAGCAATAAAAGGCGAAAGGACATCATGTCCATTGCCTGATTGACATATGAATCAAGATAACGGGTAAACCATCCGGAAAAATCAGGTTGGCGTAAAAACTGAAACAAGGCGTTTCGTTTAATTGCCTCTAACTCCTTATTGTTTTTACTAAAAAAAACATCCAGCAAAGCCTGTACATTGGGATCATGATTTAAACGAGCCAAAGCCCTTAATGAAGGTTCGCTAAACTGTTCAAGTACCTGAATTAATTCATTAGGACCTTGCTTTTGCAAAGCAGTGATTATTGGCCAGGCCTCTGAAAGATCCTTTAATTCATTGCAGATTCGAGAACTGAATGCGCTATTATCTATACCCTCTACGTCATTCTGTAATTGAGGAGCAGCACGAAGATACTCTCTTAATTGCTGACGTACTTCTTCGGGAGCATAGCTCGCTACAATTGGAACAATCGCATAATGTGCGGGAAATTGAATGTTCGAAATGCTCTGAGCATGCTTTTCATTCAAGTTTACAGGAATTTGTCTACTAAAAAGCTCCGTTACAGTATCAGAATCTTCATTAAAATGCTTCAGCAGCCAATCTTTTAAAGCAGGACTCGTTAATTGTTGAATTTGTGATTTTACGATGTCTATTAACAGCTTCATACCACTTTTCCTTAAAACCGCAAAAATCCCTGGCACTTTATTCCTTCAAGAACAATGATTTTAATATACAGATAATCTGTTGATTTGAAAATGTAGAAATGCACTCTTCAATAAAATAGCAAATCTGATAAATACAGCTGTATCAATTGATACGATTAATACAGCATAAACATAATAATATATACACCCTGGTTATGATTTCACTACAATTTTGATAGAATGTTAAACCTTGGTGCATTAAATTAAGAATTACAGGAATGATCGGTCTCCAGCACTAATCGTACCTGCGTCATCTTACTTAAAGCCATTTCACTGATATAAGGATGCAACATAATGCATATATGGGTAGACGCTGATGCCTGTCCCAAAATAATTAAAGAAATATTATTTCGTGCGGCCATACGCACAAAAACACATCTGACCTTGGTGGCTAACGCATTACTTACATATCCCAACTCACCCTTCATACGCTCTGTACAAGTAGAAAAAGGCTTTGATCAAGCCGATCACTACATCGTCAGTCATTTAAACGCTCACGATATAGTAATAACCGCAGATATACCTCTTGCAGCGGACGTTGTAGCGAAACACGGCCTGGCCATAAACCCTCGAGGAGAAATTTATACGGCAAATAACATCAAACAACGTTTAACTTTAAGAGATATGAATGAGCAATTACGCTCTACGGGAGAACGTATTGGTGGTCCCTCAGCATTGAGCATTAAAGAAAAAACTGCTTTCGCCAATGCTCTTGATCGATGCCTGGCTAAAAAAGCATAATACTATTTTAACACTTATTGATTGTTAATTTGACAAACAACCTCCAGCCACCTAGAGTTTAAGTAAATCTTGATCAGGCTATAAACATGAAAAAAATATTTTTTATAATCTTGTTTATAAGCAGTTCTCTACTTTATGGAACCACAATCAATGTGGGTTTTATTATTTCGCCTCCCTACGCGGTTTATGCAGACGATGACAAAAAACATTTTTATGGATTTACCGTTGACCTGATGGATGAAATTTGTAAGCGAATTAATGTGGACTGCGTCTATAAACCCATCACACTTAATACTGAGCTGGCTGAACTGCAAAATGGTACGATTGAGCTTGCATTCACTCAAATACCCATTACTAGCGACGCCACAGGAAATTATTTATTTAGTCTTCCTTATTTAATCAGTGATGGTCAATTTGTAACACTAAGTGAAAACAAAATTAATACTGCCAGCGATCTGAAAAGTAAACGTATTGGCGTTCTTACTGATACCTTGTATCAAATACTGCTTAATTCAAATTATTCTGATGAACAAATAACGCAATATTCCAATTTTTCAGATATGGTATCAGGACTTGAAAATAATCAGATTGATGCCATTTTTATTAATAATCACCTGGCCCATTACATGATTTATAATGTGTCATTAGGTATCAAAATGATTGGCAATCAAGTGCCTATTGGAGAGGGGTATGGCATTCTCGGACTCCAAACCAATAAAGCATTAATTGATAAAGTGAATACCGCCCTGCTCAGTATGGAGTCTGATGGTACTTATCTCAACCTCTACACACTCTACTTTGGAGAGGATAAGTAAGCATCCATGCACCTGGCATGGTACACTTGTCCCGGTTGAAAGAAAACTGGATCCCCCCCCACAAATAAGGTTAAACTATCCAACTTTTTAATCAGTAGGATAGATTATGTACCACGATATCAATCCCTCAATTATCACTGATCTGCATAAAAACTGCATCATCCAATGGAAATCATCAGGGATCGAATACCAACATAAACAGTTTTATCAACTGGTTGAAGAAAATCATGCATTTAATTATCAGTTATGGCATGCCGAGGATCGCGCTCGCAGAGATGACATGGGTTTTGAATTTGTGTATCAAGCGAAACGTGAAATAGATGCCTGTAATCAATTAAGAAATAATCGCATGGAGGCTATGGATGAATGGCTGTTTCATTTATTGCAACCAGCAAATCCAACTCAATGTCCGGTTAATTCAGAATCACCAGGGATGATTATTGACCGTCTATCGATATTAGCTCTGAAGTCCTATCATATGGCCTTACAGACAGAACGCTCTGATGTCAGCGAAGAACATAGAACAACCTGTACTCAGAAATTGGCAATCATCCATAATCAATTAGAACAATTATCACTTTGTCTGGGACAACTTCTTAATGAAGTACAAGCAAAAAAACGTACTTTTAGAATATATCACCAATTTAAAATGTATAATGATCCTACGTTAAACCCTGAATTGTACTCTGCGGGCTAGAGGTATATATTGAAAAATCCTGTTCACTTTTAGCGTGACGCAGATCTGATTTGACTGATTTATTATTAAAAAATCCATAATGTGACGAGGTAGTGGGCGACGATTTCTGGGAATCAGTCCGGAGGTTTTTGCTCTGGATTGACTCCCCTGGCGCCTCGGTTTGCAGCACTACCTTGGCTGTGACCGAATCATTGACAGGTTGTGGCTCAACATCAGCAGCAAGATCAACCTGTCCTAATGGCACGCGCCCCAATCCTCTTGCCAAGGCTCTGAGCGCCAGGATAATACCGAAGAATAAGGCACTGAATACCGATAAAACATACATTATTGGCGTATCCTGATAATGCCCCTGCTCGTCCATTTCCTGTAAAGGATTCCCTGCAAAATCAACAAATTTTTGTCCCTTGCCAAAACCGGAAAATAAGGAGCGGAATACTTCAAACCATTCTTGAAAGAAAAACTGAGGTGACCGATCCAGAAAGAGACCGTCTTTAAGCGACTGTTGAAAAGAATCGGGCTCAAGTAAATGAGCAGTTCCTTCCAATAAAGTATTCTTCATATCTATCAATTCATGATAGGGATGATTTTCAGGATCATCTTTTTTGTTTAATTGAATATAAGTTGAAACCAGGGAATGAATTGCGAAACTTACCATAAATACCAGACCAAGAATGACGCAGCTGACAAGTAACGCTGGCGGGAACGCGATTCCAGTTAATACCAATATCGATCCCACTAAAAACAAGATACTTGCCAGAGCGCTGTACGCATACAATCCATTTTTTATCCCTAATAGTGCAGCTGATAAATAAGTACGGGTTGATTGCTGTTTCAATACATTTCGCTTTTCTTCAAACCGGTTGATTAATTTATAAACCTCCAGTTCCAAACAACGAATGGCAATAAAGTCCTCTAAATTTATATTGAGTTTGCCCCTCAATGCTAATAATTGAGCGTAGCTGGTTTCCATTTCCTTGGTAATCAAAGCCAATTCACATTTTGTTTGAGTAACAAACAATCTGAGTTGAAAATCATATTCTTCATATAAACGAGTAACAACACAGGCAACAGTGTATATAGCGCAAATAATGGCCATAGAGGTCAACATGGGTGATGATAATATAGCCAGTCCTAATACGCCCACATACAAATACAATCCATCAATAAATCCACCTGCGGCTACTGCAGCAAAAGCCAGGCATCGTGTATCAAATGTCTGACGTTTCATTTGTTTCAGATAAGTTTCACTTTCTTCATGAGTTAATGTTCTCAATTTTTTGATTTCAAGCAAAAGTTCCGCATTGGCAGTCATCATGACTTTTCGGTCTTCCACCATTTTTCGCAACCAGAATCGATTGGCTGCCGCAAAAATGCCCAGAAATAATCCAACCGGGGCGATAAGATATTTTAAATCGATACCACCAATTAAACTGATGGCTACTATCGCGCTTCGAAACCCTTTGTAAGCATTTTTCAGACCTTTCATAATGTCACGGAAATAAGGCCAGGCTGTAGCGATGAATTTTTTAACAGAGTCACTTTTTTCTTTTTCAAATCGGGTTGCCAGGAAAGAAAATGAAACCAGGAAAAGTGATTCAAGAGAGATTGCGATGATTCCGGCAGGGGTCATCATCATGTCATGCATCAAATCATTGTTACCGTTCGGAATACACAGGTCAAAGAAATATTTGAACATGCTGTAAGAAGAACTGAGGGAATCTAAAATTGAGTAGGCGTAATATACAGTGCGATCTTTATCGAGTTTTTCTGCCAGGATTCGACTTTGCGCATCGATACGGCCAGCTATTGCTAGTATGAAAACTAAATCTACAGGTTTTATAGCTTGATTTTCATCACTCTTAAGAGACATTCGTGCACGTATGGGCCATCAGCTAAGATTGCGCAACATTGTATGCATTATTGCTCTTGATGTCAATAAACTTTTCACCCTGAATTAAAAAAATACAAATAATTAGGGCGGTTTAAGATTTTATCACAATCAAAGAGAAAAAATATGAATAAATTTCAAATTTCTTTAACTAATCTCATCCACGTACTGTGACTTGAGACACAAACCTGATACGATATTGCACTAATAATTACATAGAACCCTAATTGAGGATTAGATGAGATCAATACTTGCTCTCTTTTTATTTATGTCACTATTGACTGGACCCATTATGGCAAAAAGTGAAGTACAGATTTATGGTTATGTTGAGAAAGCTACCTTAGTTGATAAAAATCTCACTCTTTCGGCAAAATTGGATACTGGTGCAAAATCAGCATCATTAAACGCAGTAAATATCACTGAAATCGATGTAAAAGGGGTCCCTTATTTGCGTTTTACTGTACCCACTAAAAATGGCGACCATATTTTTGAGTGCGAATATATAGGTAAAGTAAAAATAAAAGTCAGAGCCAGCGAAACGAATCCCGGGTTATTAAAATCCACTCCAATCAAGCGTCCAGTGGTACTCCTGAATGTTAAACTGGGAGATAAGGTCAGAGCCATTCAGGTTAATCTAACGAACCGAAAACGCTTCCTCTATCCATTACTTCTGGGAAGAGATGCAATTATTGATTTTGATGGTGCTGTTGATCCCGCCCTTACCTTTACTTTGAAATCCAAGAGCCTTACTAAATAATGAAAAAAAACACGCGACATGTTTACGGCCTGATCCTTACTCTGTTTTTACTGGGTTCTGGAATATTTTTATACCGACATATTATTTTGGATGTTCCTCTAACAGACACTGAAACAATAAACAGCTGGATGGTTGAATCCAATTTACGCTTTACCGCAGATAACAATACTCCCATTAAAGCCAGTTTTACAATTCCTTATTTACCCCCTCATTTCGCTATCCTTGATGAATATTTTGTTTCCAGAAGCTATGGGGTAACAACCAACTTAAATGGTTATAACAGAGAAACCGTATGGTCTATCAGGCGTAGTCATGGTGCTCAATCACTTTATTACCGAGCCATATTTCGCCAAACGGACAGCGATGAATCCTCCTTACCCAAACCTTCTGTAATCAAATCTCAGCCTTTGGATGAGAGCCAAAGATCTGCAGTTGAAACCATTACCAACCAGGTCAGGCAATCCTCTGCTGATATTCAGACTTTTGCTCAAAGCACCATTAAAGAATTAAACAAAAAAGATGGAAATGCCAAATTATTAATTGGGAATGAGTTCAATGATGAATCCATTATCAATGCAACTATTCTATTACTCAATCAATCCAAGATTTTTGCTATTCCGGTGAAAGGAATCTATCTGAACCAGCAAAGTAAAGCAGATTTGAAATCATTCCTGGCAGTATTTAATGGAAAACGCTGGATATACATCAATCCACGAACTGGCGGGGCAGGATTACCCAAAGAATTCCTCATCTGGCAATACGGTAATGATCCCTTGTTTAATGTAACAGGCGGTAACAAAGCACAATTCTCGCTTACCGTTTCACCAACTCCTATCAACGCGCTCAGTGTTGCCAAATCCAGAGGTTTACAATCTGACTCCCAGCTTTTACGATTTTCCCTTCTACAGCTGCCAGTGAATGTCCAGGCCACTTATAAAATCCTGCTAACGGTTCCTATCGGTGCCTTCATTATCTTGTTGCTCCGCAATTTCGTAGGTATAAAAACCTTTGGTACCTTTATGCCGGTATTAATTGCTTTAGCATTTAGAGAAACACACGTAGTCTGGGGGATAAGCCTCTTTATTATCATTGTATCCTTTGGTTTGCTCGCCCGTTTTTATCTGGATCAGTTAAGACTGCTCCTGGTGCCGAGGCTGGCCGCCATCCTCACGGTAGTCATTCTGTTGATGATATTCATCAGTGTGGTCAGTCAAAATCTTGAGCTGGATTCCGGATTATCCGTTGCCTTATTCCCTATGGTTATTTTAACCATGACCATTGAACGGATGTGTATCACCTGGGATGAGCGTGGGGCATCCGAAGCGATTAAATCTGGCGCGGGAAGTCTGGTCGCCGCTGTTTTATCTTATTGGGCAATGAGTTACGAACCCGTTCAATACCTGGTATTCGCATTCCCCGAACTGCTTCTGATTCTCCTGGGCTTTATTTTATGGTTTGGTCAATATCGCGGTTATAGACTATCCGAATTGAAACGGTTTAAAGCACTTGCGAGCGCTATAGAATGATTCGTCTCTTTCGTCGTTTAAAAAATCACGGGGTTTTAAGTATTAATCAGCGGAATACTGATTTTGTCTTACGTTATAATCCAAGAAAATTATTCCCTCTGGTTGACGATAAACTTAAAACGAAAAAGCTTGCTTTAAAAGCTGGAATTGCCGTTCCACCGTTATACGACATCATTGAAACAGAACAACAAATCAGAAACATTGAAGAACGCTTTTCTCCATATAATGATTTTGTAGTGAAACCCGCGCGAGGATCTGGTGGTGATGGTATTTTAGTTTTTAAAGATAAAGTATACGGTCGCTATCGACAAATTAATGGCAAACTGACTACCCATCAAGAATTAAGTTACCATCTGTCATGCCTTTTATCAGGTGCCTATAGTCTCGGTGGATCTTCAGATTATGCCATCATCGAAAAACGAGTCGTTGTAGATCCCGTTTTTGCCGAAGTCAGTTATGAGGGCATTCCTGATATTCGTATCATTACTTTATTGGGCTATCCGGCAATGGCCATGGTACGATTGCCTACTCGCCTTTCGGGCGGAAAAGCAAATCTGCATCAGGGTGCAATAGGTGTTGGCGTTGATCTTGCAACTGGAAGGACTCTTGGAGGCGTGTTCCAAAACGACACCATTGATTATCATCCAGATACTTTAAATCCAATAGTTGATATCGAAGTACCTTATTGGAATAAAATCCTTGAAATTGCATCAAGTTGCTACGATTTAACCGGATTGGGTTATCTTGGCGTTGACATTGTATTGGATAAAGATCATGGACCTTTAATGCTGGAACTTAACGCGCGACCAGGATTAAATATTCAGATTGCAAATCGAGAAGGTGGATTAAATCGTTACAGGGCTATTGAGAACCGATTTATGGAACATGGACAGGAATCTACAACGGATAAAGTAACGTTCAGTCGCGAGCAATTTGCTCGCACATAAGATAAATGATCAACCGAACCTAAAAAGTGGGATTATGAAGGGAGGTATGAGCATTAATTTCTTCGAATATTTTTTGTCGAGTATGTAACCAATCAATTTGTTCATCCAGAATTTTTAAAGTTTCTGATGGAGCAATTTGTTTAAGTTTTTTTTGCGTATCTTCCCAGAACATTCCTCTAACAGCAAAACCCTGCCTTGCTCTCGATATAGCCGGGGTAAGACAGCGTGTATCCACAACTTGTTGCAACTGACGTTTTTCAATAGTCAATTCTTCCAGAAGAGATTCTTCGAGATGAATTCTGTCTCTTATACTATGCCAACCTTCCTTCTTAACCTCATCTACAAATTCTTTTCTAACGATGTCTTCAGTAGTTTCTGCAGCCATACGACCTATACGAACATTCAACTGTTCCAAATTATAAGGCATACTGCTACCAATCATTCTAAAGAAATTTCTTGCAAACATAGGTTACAACCATAGTCCAATGTGTAGCTTATTATGGCAAAAATTGGTTTTTTTGTAAACAAAGCCAAATTAGTTTTAAAATTTTTATCCAATTTGGTTTTAAATTGACTCATAGTGTAATATAATCTCTCATCTAATATTTATAGAGATTGATATGTTTGGAAAAGGTATCACTTCTTATTTTTTTCGTTCCAAGTCCATACGCACTCCAGTTCACCCACGCAAATGGTTTGAGCAGCAACTGTTGGAAAGCGGATTAAAAAATAAAATTTCCAGTGAACATTTAAAAATATCTCAGCCTACCGTTAAAGTATTTTTCAATAAAAATTATTTCCCTGATGATTTGGCTGTTCAACATTCCTTAACAAAAATACCCGCAGTCAATGTTTCAGGTGATCGATCTGGTTATTTTCAAAACGGTATGAGCTTTCCGCAAAATCCTAATTTTTTTGCGACCATTCCTGAGGGTCATCCAGAATTATTATCCCCATTGGAACGACTCACATCGGCAAAAAAGCTTGTTTATTCAGAGAGCCTGGTTTTTGCCACTGGAGGTTATCCTTTTATTAACCCAATAACACTCTATCCTCAACCCATCAACGTTGGCCTTTTCTCACTCGCTGGCGCCGCCTTTGAAAACAATTATCTCCATTATCGATTGTTTATGCTTGACCGTCAAAATGTCAAAGTTGATACTGCCAGATTTGACTCGATTTTTAAGAACCTGCCCACTGAATATGCGGAAGCACAAAAGGAATTAGGAATTTATGATTTAAATCAATCATTAATACGTATCAGAACAGGATTGCCCTACCTCGCCAGAACAGCATCTGGAACGTATTACCCATCATTTACTCAATCGAATGCAGTAATTTTTCAATCAGAAGCCTATTTTCGTCATTTATTGGAAGACACCTCGTTACTTTTAACCTCTGTAAATGAGACTGCAAAAGCGGCTGGCAAACCCGCTTTATTAAAAGCAACGGCTGTTGGTATGGGATTTTTTGCCAAAATTGATGGAAATTATGAAATACAACATATGCTCTACCCTTCTTTTCTTCGAGCATTTAAAAAATTACTGAATGATCAAACCTATTCCTGGATTGCTAAAATTGAATTTCCAACATTTAGTGAATTGCAACAACTGCAGTTTGACTCAGTATTTGAAGATTTTAATAATCCAATTGAGGTAATCCAATCGGGTAGAGATGTATTACAATTCTCTAAAGAAGAAACGGAAGCCTATTTTCCCTGCGCCGTGAATCCCTCTGATGCATTTGCATATACTGGCAATGAATGGGGATATGGCAGCGTTGAATCAATGATAGGTAACAACAGCTCTTTACGCTTTGATCAAGTACCCCATGCTAATCCATTGCTGTTAAATATTCAGCATCATATTCCTGTTAAAATAATGGGGGATTACCATGCGGAAATTGAAACAGCGGGCTTACCTGAACTACTAACACACTCCCACAGATAATACACAGACAGACCAATGCAACACACAACACGGATAGAGTATCTAAATCTCTTTTTAAATCAGGATTGATGAAAACGCCAGCAGGCTGGATGAAAGGACATTTATAGTGCTGAGATGCAACTAACTCAGCACTATAACCATAAGAACATTGGACGTTACAGTGAACAACCTTCTTTAGTCATGTTTAAGAAATATCCGATGGCATCAATTATTTTTTCATCACCATCGACTCGATGAGCTAATCGCTCAGCTGATAAACCGGTATAAAGATGCTTGGAGAACGCTGCGAATGTCTCCTCACTACCATTAACCAACAGCCAATTCAGGATATTCCGTTCTGTAGCAAAGTCAGTTTTACGCATTGATTTTGGTAGATCTTTATTAAACTCGACCATCACATTCGGAACCATTCGTCCATCTAAAAATTTAGTCTGAAAAGTTGGGCAAGTAGAAGCCAGCCATTGATCCAAAGTCAAATCTGCCAGAACCAATTGCTCATGTTCTTTATCCAGGCCATCAGGTTCTATACCCGTATGGACTTTCAACAAGCCTAAACAGGTTGCAGGTCCGTAAAATACATGAATCCAGGATTGTGCTGTGTGCGTTTTATTTGCTTCCATAAATTGTTCCAAATGCCTCAGAGAAGCACAAGCACCCCAGCCAAAAGGATTGTCATTATATTTTTGATAATTTTCAACATCAGAAAACCGCAAAGACATAAGCTCATCGGCTGTAGTGCGTGCCAATAATCCGCCCTGCTTATGCAATACATCATGACTTCGACCGTCTACGCGGAATAACAACTTAGGTTGTTGCAATTTCACTAAAGGATGTCCTACTTTAGGATTTCCTAGATTTTGGAGAGTATTCCCTAACTCATTAGTTTTAACTTTCAGTCTCTGTTTCACATGAGAAAAAAACTTTCCGGAATACATAAGTTGCCTCTTTATAATAACGATGATTTATAACGATGAATTTGTTTTTCTTCTCGTTTTCAAAGTGATTATAACTGGCAATTATTAACTAAAAATTAAGCACTGTGTTCTTTTTATTAAAAATTTTACTGAAAATAGAACCTAAGTACCGTTTATGGCTATTCATTCATCCGGCTGCATGCTCAATAAACAATCTCTTAATGGGACTTATCTCATTGCACATGCGCAAACCCAATCCGCGCAACGCGGTGATCGGTGTAAAAGATTGAGTAAATAATTGTTTAAAGCCCTCCATTAACATAATGGTTTGCCAAACAGCATGCTTTCGTTCTCGTTGGTAGGCACCCATTATTTTGTTGGAGAGTAATGTATTCTGACCTTGATCAAGGATCTTCAGCCAGGATGCTACATCTGCCAACCCCAAATTAAGTCCTAATCCTGCCAAAGGGTGAATGGTATGAGCGGCATCGCCAAGAAGTAACCACCGTTTTCCCGTGTATTGTTTCACATGCCTCATTCGTAACGGAAATTGATGACGAACGCCAACCAACTCAACTGTACCTAGTTGTTTTGCAAAAGCTCGGGTAATTTCAGTATTAAATGCATCTTCACTAAGAGCCATCAATTTTTGTGCTCGAACAGGGTTAGTTGACCATACAATAGAGCATTGATGGGCATTAGCTAAAGGTAAAAAGGCTAATGGTCCATCCGGATTAAACACTTGATACGCTGTTTTTAAATGCGGTTTTTCCGTTTGCACTGTTGCAACCAAAGCATTTTGATTATAAGACCAACTGGTTAATTCAATGTTTAATTTATTACGTGTTGGCGAATTTGCTCCATCAGCAATCATCAATAGTTTCCCTTCCCAGACGATATTTTGACTGCAAATCCTGACCCCGTTTTCAATAGTCGAAACGTCATCGACGGGACAATTTGAAAATAAACTGATGTTCGATTCAACTGACGCCCGTTGCAATAAACCTTGTTTTAAAATGGATTCTTCAATAATGGAACCTAAATTTTGTTCAGCAATGATACGTGAATCAAAATCAATGTACGCGCCACTCGAAGCGTCCCAGACATGCATATGATTGTATGGGGAGATCCGGTCCGTATCCAAAATATTCCAAACCCCTAATTTCTGGAATAAAGACTGTGACGCTTTGTTAATCGCGTAAACACGTATGTCCGTGATCGAAACATCTACCTTTAATGGTCCTGCATCAATCACCGCAACAGAGTAATGTCGCTGAGCCATGGCAATTGCTGCGGTTAGTCCGACGATTCCGCCGCCTACTACAAGCACATCAAATTTCTGGCTCATTTTAACTCCTGTTCACTTAAGGCAATTTCACAGACCAAATCAGGTATCACACCACCAAAACCACGAGCATAGCGCGCAAGTACATTTTTTAGGGCTGGAATATTATCAAGGGCAATAAGACCAATATTCCGTGCCAGACCAACTCCTGGCAAACGGCTGGTGAAGAGTTGAATCAATCCATCCGTACAGCGGGTAATCACCTGTTGATCATGATGCCTTAACTGAAGGTACTCATCCAACATATCCGCATTCAACCCGTTTTTAGCGATACATTGAGCGAGAGTTGCTACATCCCGGATTCCCAGATTAAAGCCCTGACCGGCAACAGGGTGCAACGTATGAGCCGCATTACCCACAAAAACAACTGGCCATTTGGTTTGTTCGGGCATCAGCACCTGCTTCAGAGGATAGGTAAATCGTTTCCCGACTTGAACAAATCGTCCTAATCGATAACCAAATGCCTGCTGTAATTCTTTAATAAAAGAGCCATCACTTAACTCCATAAATTCTTTTGCTTTTTCTGGAGGCATAGCCCAAACCAGTGACATTTTATTAGTCTGCATGGGTAGAAGAGCAAGAGGGCCATGAGCGGTAAATCGTTCATATGCCTTGAAATTATGAGGTTTTATCAAACCAATATTAGCAACAATTGCATTCTGTTCATAACTTTTGGACTGTACCTTTAAAGCACATAATTTACGGATTATAGAATCAGCGCCATCCGCTGCAACAATCAATTGTGCTTCAATACTTATCTCGCCAGATTGCGTCAATACTGTTGCCGTCTTATTAGCGAGATCCAATCCATTTACAGTAGCAGGAGCCAATATCTGATTTTTGGCCAATAATTGATGCAATGCCAGATTAATATATGGAATTTCGACTACGTAACCTAAAGGATTAGCTTCTTCGCCCTGTAATCGGGATACCCCAAAGCGATACTGATCGGATACATGAATCATAGTAATTGGCGTTGCATATTCTTTAAGAATATCCCACACACCAAGCATACTTAATACACGCTTGCTGGCGGGTGATAAGGCTATAGACCGTGCATCAAAATCACGATTTACCTTATCACTAAACGGTTTCGATTCAACCAATAAAGTACGATACCCTAAACCGCGCAAAGCAAGCATTAAGGTAGCACCAGTCAAGCCACCACCAACAATAAGAATATCAGTCTGTTTATCAGCCACGCATCAAAGCCTCAATTTCTTCCACATCAACAGGCAACGCTGCAGTTAATACTTCATGTCCTGAAGGAGTAACTACGACGTCGTCCTCTATACGAACCCCAATATCCCACCAACGCTTGTCTACACCATTCATTCCTGCACTAATGTAAATTCCAGGCTCTACAGTTAAAACCATGCCAGGCTCAAGAGGCCGCCATTCATTATTGATTTTATAACGACCCGAATCATGAACATCAAGACCCAACCAATGACCTGAATTATGCATATAAAAGGGCTTATATGCTTCTTTTTCAATCAACTCATCCACTGTTCCGTGTAAAAGTCCTAATTCAGCTAAACCAGCGGTCAATATTCTGATCATAATTTGTTGAACCGAATTCCAGGGAAGCCCCGGTTTAATGGCCGCAATACCGGCTTTTTGAGCTTTAAGTACTAATTCATAAATACTTTTTTGCTCTGGGCTAAATGTACCATTAACAGGAAAGGTCCGAGTAATGTCTGCTGCATAATTACCGTATTCACCACCAGCATCAATAAGTACCAGATCACCGCGTCTTAATGGCTTGTTGTTATCAGTGTAATGAAGAATACAGGCATTTTCACCACCGCCAACAATAGGATCGTAGGCGACACTACGGCATCCATGGCGACTGAATTCATAAATCAGTTCTGCTTCTAACTGATATTCATGCTCCATATCTTTACATACCTGCATCGCACGTTTATGCGCGCTTACTGAAATACTGGCCGCCCGCCGCATTAAATCAAGTTCCGCTTCGCTTTTGAACAAACGCATTTCACTTATCAGAGGTTCCAGATCACAAAAAGTCTCTGGTGCTTTAATCCCTTTTCTGACTTGAGATTTAATGGAATTAAGAATCAACATTAATCGTTGTTCTAATGACAAATCCCTGCCCAGAATAAAGTAAACCGCAGACTTCCCGCTCATGAGCTTAGGTAATTCTTCATCAAGGCTGCTTATAGGATAAGCAAAGTCCATACCTAACTCGCTGACAGCACCATCCTGGCCCAGACGTTTTCCTGTCCATTGCTCTTGGGAAGGGTTTCGTGGGCGACTAAACAAAATGCTTTGACTTGACTTACCGGAGGTGATCACCAGTACTGCATCCGGCTCATTAAAACCTGTTAGATAGTAAAAATCACTATCCTGTCGAAATCTATAGTGCGCATCACCATTACGCAGTAATTCATGCGACGCTGAAATTATAGCGATGCTGTCCTCGGTTAATTGCTGGGCTAATTTTTTTCGTCTGGTTTCGTATTCGTTGAGTAAATGCTGCATATAAACATCCTTTTTATATTAATGGGTTGTTTCCGAACCGCCTCGTTCTCTTTCATTCATCACTAAATCACCATGCAAACGAATGACCGCTAATCGCGCATATTCACTCACTTCCATCAATGCTTTCTCATCCTCTTCATCAACATCCAGAGTCTCACAATCCAGCTCGGCAAATTCAATAATGTGCTGAAGTGCTTCCTGGGCTTCCTCTTCATAAAATTGATCCGCCCCCACTCCGGCCATAGTCAAACCTTGAGTAAAGCCCTCGCACCACTCACTAAAAGCCTGAGCTCGTTCCACTAAAGACTCATTATCATCAGGAAGCAACATCTCAAATTCAAAATCAAAGTTATTAATCTGTTGCTGGCTTATCGTATAAACAGAAAACATAACCAATAAAGCATTACGGCTTTCTTCATCTTTTTTATTGTTCAATAATGCGCGTAAATAAGCCTCACCCTGACTGTCTGCACCAGCACAGAGATAACCACACATCATCCCATGCAATTCACTTCCGGAAATACTTAGTGACAATACAGCAATGGATTCGGCAAAATCAGTGTACTCAGGTAAATGCAAGTGGGTATTTTCTACAGACATAATTCACTCATTTCAAAAAAATGATTAATGATAACCGATTTACAGTGAGTGTTCACCTGCATTAATCGCGAGGTTAAGGAATTCTCACTATTTGCTGCAATCCAGCAAAATTGCTACTATTTAAATAGCTCGGTGCTACTGCTAAGGCATAATAATGACTAATATTAAATCCTGTAAAGTTAAAATATTAAATAAATCATATGAAATAAAATGCCCGGAAGGTGAGGAAACCAATTTATTGCTCGCAGCCGAAAAACTTAATGATCAAATGCAGATTAATAAAAGCAAGTTTAAAAATCTTGATAATTTTCATAATTTGTTGCTTGCGGCTTTAGATATTGGTCACGAATTAATCCTGTGCAAAACGGAGCAAGAACAACAACGACTTAAAGTGACCCAATTTATCACTTCTTTAGAAAATAAAATTAATAAGACGGTGGGTGGTGAAGCAGATAATCTGCCACAAACTGATTAATCATGTAGTTTACTATAAGTCATTCTATAATAAACATATTGGAATTGTTGAAAGGAATTCATAATGCGACGTCAATGGTATATTGGATTTGGGGTGGTATTACTCACTTTAATGGCCCTCTTTGCAATGTTTCATGACATCAGATGGTTTATCGGCTTCCTGATTCCTATAATCATGCTGTGGATTTATGATCTTTTTCAAAAAAAACACAGTATCTTGCGTAATTTTCCCGTATTAGGTCACGTCCGATTTTTTCTTGAATTTATTCGACCTGAGATTCAACAATATTTCGTAGCAACCGATGAAAGTGAACTTCCTTTTAATAGAGAAATGCGTTCACTCGTTTACCAACGAGCAAAAAATACTCGTGATACCATTCCATTTGGAACAGAACGCGATATATCCAGCGTAGGGTATACCTGGGCTCTGCACTCAATGGTACCCAAGCACGCAGCGGAAGTTGAAGACAGAATTATGGTGGGCGGACCGGATTGTAAAAAACCCTATAATGCATCTCGATTAAATATTTCAGCGATGAGTTTTGGATCCTTATCTGCAAATGCCATTATGGCCCTGAACAAAGGGGCTATGATTGGTGGTTTTGCTCATAACACTGGGGAAGGAGGATTAAGTCCCTATCATTTACAAGGTGGCGACATCATTTTTCAGATAGGAACTGCGTATTTTGGTTGTCGTGACGAGGATGGCAATTTTAATGATAGTGAATTTATTACAGAAGCCAATCGCAATGAAGTTAAAATGATAGAAATCAAACTGTCACAGGGAGCTAAACCCTCTCATGGAGGGATATTACCGGCAGCCAAATTAACGCAGGAAATTGCCACAGTACGAAAAGTTAAGATGGGGAAAGATGTATTATCGCCCATCGCTCATTCCACCTTTGATACTCCTATAGGGTTGCTGGAATTTGTCAAAAAATTACGCGATCTTTCTGGAGGTAAGCCTATTGGATTTAAATTATGTATTGGCCGCAAAGATGAATTTCTCGCAATTTGCAAAGCCATGCTTAAAACACACATATTTCCTGATTTTATTACTGTAGATGGGGCTGAAGGAGGAACAGGCGCTGCACCAGTAGAATATACTAATTTTATTGGCACCCCTTTGGAAGCTGGTTTGGTATTTGTGCATAATGCTCTTGTAGGCATAAATGTCCGTGATAAAATTCGAATTATCTGCAGCGGTAAAGTAACCAATGGCTTTGATTTGGTTACCAATATTGCCCTGGGGGCTGATATGTGTAACTCCGCCAGAGCAATGATGATGGCCGCCGGATGTCTGCAATCTAAACAATGTAATGCAAACACCTGCCCGACTGGCGTTGCAACACAAAATAAACGATTGCAATATGGTCTGGTAGTCGACGAAAAAAAATATCAAGTGGCCAACTATCACAAGAATACAATCAAGAGTTTTTTAGAAATGGTTGGTGCATTGGGCTTAAGCAATCCCAGTGATTTAAGGCCAAACCATATCATGAGACGCATCAGCGTCATCGAAGTAAAACCGTTTAATGAACTTTATGAATATCTTTCACCAGGTCAATTACTTGGCGATAATATTCCGGACAGTTTTAAAGAATTTTGGGAAATGGCAAATCCGGAAAAGTTTTAACCACAGAGCATAGAGATGTCGTTCAGACTGATTGATTAAGAATAATCAATATGATCATCATCATACCAACAACTATGCTATACTCATTTTATGTTGTGCTAATTATTCCAGACTCATAACAGGTGATCATGATAGTCATCATCGAAGGAATCGATATATGGACGTTAGAGAACACTATTTAGTTAAAAATCGCACACATGAGGACATCCGGAGGGGAGGAGCGATTGGGAATCTCAATGAAGGAATAGAAATAACTCTGCATAACATACCTACCCGTTTAATTGCTTGGCCTGGAAATGGTTTTCAAACAGAAAGTATCCATGTCTTAACATTAGCTCCTGGTTTAGAAAGCCCAATGTATCGCTATCAGATCTCTGAAGAAGCCTTATTATGTATGCAAGGAACAGGCGAAGTCTATCTTCATGATCAATGGGTTGAAATTGAAGCAGGCGATATTGCGTATTTTCCTGAAAATATTCTTCATGGTGTACGAAACCCAGCCAGGAATAAAGAAAATTTTGTATTAGTAAGTTCTATTACCCCCCCTTTAGTAAGCCTGTATGAACAATCAGGATTTTATATTCAGGAGTTGGGGAAAATTGATTTTGATGCGGCGGAAGTAGCAAAAGATAAAATTATTCCGGGTACCTTGTCTACAGAAAATCAAATGCATTTTAACGACTCTCATCCGAAACTGCGCGCCTGGAATATGAAGGCCAGCGAAGTAAGGAGTAAGGGAGCATTATTCAATGTATTTATGGGCGCTGAATTCACAGCCAATGGCAGTCCAATGCGATTTGTCTTATGGCCAGGTCATGGAGCGCGTCAATGCGGATTTCATTTAACACGTTGTTCACCAGGCGATTTATTTGCTGCCCATACTCACCCCGTTTCTGATGAGTGCGTCATTATTTGGGCTGGCTCAGCCCGTGGATTTCTGGATAACCACTGGATAGAAATGCATCCCCACGATTGTTTGCTTGCACCTTGTGGCGTTCCTCATGGAGGTCCATTAAATGTAACAATTGAAACAAAGGGATTGCATGAAGCAAAAACTGAAACCCTATGGGGAGGATTCGCTTCACCACCTCAAGGTGATTTATATCTTCGCGCAAATTATATTAAAAATCAGGAAGTCGAAGATCCGCCTGCGATACGATTTACTGATATAGAGCCAATAAAATAAATGAATATCAAAAACAGCCTTACACCAAGCTCCATTATTCTGAAAAGTCATGTCAACCGATATACTTTTTTAGGTTTGGCCATTGCTGTAAGCAGTATATTAATTGCCAGCCTGATCGTTTCCTATCAAATGACAGGCTATGTGAGTTTAGCTGGATTTATTGAAGCGCAACGTTCCAATCCGGCCATTTGGGTATTAGATTTAACGCCCTTCATGTTTGTGTATTGGGGACAAGCATTCTGTGAAGGTCTTGTAAACAGAGCGCAAACTTTATTGGTTGATCAGACCAGAGAATTTTTAAATATCAGTGGTAATCTGGAGTTAAAACTCCGATATGAAAGTAATCATGACAATTTAACCAGCTTACCGAATAGCCGCATGTTAAGTGAACAGATTAAACTTGGAATGGAACAATTAGGTACGCAAGGACAATTGGCTCTCATAATAATAAAAATTAATGATTTCCAAAATATTAATTATAATTTTGGGACATTTAATGCCAACTCGGTATTGAAACAATTTGCTGATCAATTAAAAAACCTGTTAATCGACCCCTATATGTTGCAAGTATCGATCGGAATTAATTTGGTCGCACGCTTACAAAGCGATGAATTTGCTTTTTTACTTCCCAGACTCAAAAAGGATTTCAATGCCAATGAATTGTTAGGAAGCATGCTGAACTTAATACCGTCGAATTACGGTATTGATGGTTTTAATATCAACATTACTACAACTGCGGGGATTGCGATTTACCCCTTCCACGGCCAGGACGAAGTAACGTTAATTAATCATGCCAGTATTGCTGTATATCATGCTCGAAAAGACGGCAGGCCTTATGCCATCTACAGTCCAGAAATGCAGGATGATTTGACCCAGAATCGAATCATGATTAATGAATTAAAACGTTCGATTGAACATAATGAACTGGAAATTCAATATTTACCCATTTTCAATCTGGCTTCTGGCCAAATCATTGGTGCGGAATCGCATGTACGATTCGAGCACCCTGAATACGGTATATTAAGTCCCGAGAAATTTATTCCTCTGGTTGAAGGCACGAGTTTAATTCAACAATTAACCGAATTTATGTTAAAAGGGGTCATTCAACAAATTGCCAATTGGCATAGTGAAGGCTACAAATTGTCGGCATCCGTTAATCTGTCGGTTAAAGATGCTTCCGATAAGGAGCTACCCGGCCTCATTGAAGAATTGCTTCATCGATATAAAGTTTCTCCTGCCTCTTTAATACTGGAATTTACTGAAAGAGCCTGTTTAACAGAACAAACTATAGCCAAAGAAGTTCTTGGCAAACTGGCTGCAATTGGAATTCAGTTATCCATTGAAGATTTTTGCAGTGGAGACACTTCATTCATTTATTTAACCAATTACCCTATAAATGAAGTCAAAATTGAAAAATCCTATATATTTAAAATGACCCATGACCCCAAGAAAATCAAAATTGTCGAGACGATTATAAAAATAGCCAATACTTTAGGCTTAAAAACCAAAGCAGATGGTATCGCTGATCAGGAGACTTTAGATAAATTAAAACAGTTAGGCTGTTTATCCGGTCAAGGCATTTATTTTTCTCATCCAATCAATGCCAATGAATTTAAATCCTTATTGGATAAAAAACTTCCACGCTAATACAGATACTCACCTGTAATTCACTCATAAAATACTCAGTGTAGAACTATTTTTATCAGACTAATGATTTTTTCTATGTTTTAATAAAAGGGCGATGCTATAATGTAATTAACCCGATGGCGAGTGATTTTAGAACCAACACTCATAGCCAGGGGAGCATCCTGTAATCGGCGTTGTGCAAGACCACCATAGCAGTGGGAAGCCTGAACCGATTCATTCGCCCCCCACTTGAACCTCAGGGTTCAAAATCGATGACTGTCGGGTTATATCTTAATGAGCTGTTCCTTCAACAACAGATATTCATCCCTTACTTTTGCAGCCAGTTCGAACTCCATATTTTTTGCATGCAGATACATTTTCTTTTCCAGTATATTAATCTGCTTGACCAATTCCTGTTCTGACCAATGCATGTATTCAGGTATTTTTTCAGCCACAACCGTTTTTCGTTTACCTATATAGGTACCTTCCATAATATCCTCCACAGACTTATTAATGCCCATGGGAGTAATACCATGTTCCAGATTAAAGGCTTTTTGTTTTTCCCGTCGTCTGTCTGTCTCATCCAATGCTCTTTGCATGGATCCAGTAATTTTATCGGCATAAAGAATTGCCCGGCCTTTTACATTCCGTGCGGCACGACCTATGGTTTGAATTAAAGAACGATCAGAGCGCAAAAAGCCTTCTTTATCTGCATCAAGAATTGCTACCAAAGCAACCTCCGGCATATCAAGACCTTCACGCAGCAAGTTAATACCAACCAGAACATCAAACTCACCCAAACGTAAATCGCGAATGATTTCAACCCGCTCTACTGTATCTACATCGGAATGCAAATACCGCACTTTAATTCCATGCTCCGTCAAATAATCAGTTAAATCTTCTGCCATCCGTTTAGTTAACGTAGTCACCAGAATTCGCCCCCCTTCCCTGATAACCTGGTGAATCTCAGACATGAGGTCATCGACCTGAGTTCGTACCGGTCTGATTTCTACCACAGGATCAATCAATCCGGTAGGACGCACAACCTGTTCGGCAACATTAGCGGAGTGTTCCTGTTCATAGGGTCCTGGTGTTGCAGAAATATAAATGGTTTGCGGCGATCGATCTTCAAATTCCTCAAAGCGTAAAGGCCGATTATCCAATGCTGAAGGCAAACGAAATCCATAATTGACCAGGGTTTCCTTGCGTGACCTGTCGCCTTTATACATCCCGCCAATTTGAGGAACAGTCACATGTGATTCATCGATTATCAATAAAGCCTCAGGCGGCAAATAATCAAACAAGGTTGGTGGAGCTTCGCCCGGTTGCCGGCCTGATAAATATCGAGAGTAATTTTCTATACCCGAGCAATAGCCCAGCTCCAGCATCATTTCAATATCAAAACAGGTTCGCTGCTCCAGACGTTGCGCTTCAACCAGCTTGTTTTGCGAATTGAATTCAGCAAGACGATGTTGCAACTCAACTTTGACTAACTCAACTGTTTCCAATATACGCTCTCGCGGAGTGACGTAATGTGTTTTAGGGAAAATAGTGATTCGAGGCAAACGTTGCAGGATTTCACCGGTTAACGGATCAAAACTGGCAATATTTTCTATCTCTTCATCAAACAATTCGACTCTGATGGCATCTTTTTCTGAATCAGCAGGAAAAATATCAACAACATCACCATGCACTCTGAATTGACCACGCTCAAGGGTTAAGGTGCTTCGAGTGTATTGCATTTCAGCAAGACGTTTTAAAATTTTACGCTGCCCACAGTGTTCTCCACGGGAAAGATGTAATACCATACGCAAGTAGGAATCGGGATCACCCAAACCATAGATTGCAGAAACAGTAGCAACTATTATTGCATCCTTACGCTCAATTAACGCTTTGGTTGCCGATAATCGCATCTGCTCAATGTGTTCATTGATGGATGAGTCTTTTTCTATAAAGGTATCGGAAGCAGGGACATAAGCTTCTGGTTGATAATAATCGTAGTAGGACACGAAGTATTCTACTGCATTATCAGGGAAAAAAGCTTTAAACTCTCCATAGAGTTGAGCCGCCAGGGTTTTATTAGGCGCCATAATTAAAGCGGGCCTTCTCATGGCCTGAATAACATGAGCTATAGTAAAGGTTTTACCAGAACCAGTTACGCCTAAAAGTGTTTGTTTGGCCAAACCTGATTCCAGGCCATCAATTAACGAGGCAATTGCGGTAGGTTGATCTCCGGCTGGCTGGTAATTTGAATAAATTTTAAATAAGTCTTTCATATTCTATATTATATGCTAGGACACTGATAATTCACAGGAGTAACAGATGGATATCGCATTGGCAAAGCGTGTACAAAAAGTAAAACCCTCACCTACTCTGGCGGTAGCTGCAAAAGCAGCTCAGATGAAAGCACAAGGTCTTGATATTATTGGTCTTGGAACAGGTGAACCAGACTTTGACACGCCCCAACACATTAAACTTGCCGCCATTGCAGCCATTGAAGCGGGTTATACCAAATATACTGCGGTAGATGGGATTCCTGAATTAAAAGACGCGATCAAGAACAAATTCCAGCGCGACAACGGTCTGGAGTACCAGCTGAATCAAATTTTAGTTTCCGTTGGGGGAAAACAAAGTTGTTATAATTTATGCCAGGCATACCTCAATGCTGGTGACGAAGTCATTATTCCCGCGCCGTACTGGGTTTCATACCCCGATATGGTGCTGTTGGCAGAAGCAGTCCCGGTCATTATTCAAACCACCCCGGAGCAACGATATAAAATCACTGCCCAACAGTTAGAACAAGCCATTACGCCTAAAACCAAAATGATATTCCTGAACAGTCCTTCCAATCCATCAGGAATAGCCTATACATTGGATGAATTAAAAGCGTTGGGAACTGTATTGAAAAAACACCCCAATATTCTTATCGCGACTGACGATATGTACGAACACATCATCTGGAGCCAACCATTTGCCAATATTTTGAATGCCTGCCCAGAGTTGTATGATAGAACCATCGTATTAAATGGGGTTTCCAAAGCCTATGCCATGACTGGCTGGCGCATCGGGTATGCAGCGGGGCCTGCGCCATTAATCAATGCCATGAAAACCGTTCAATCCCAATCCACGTCCAACCCCTGTTCTATTGCTCAAAGAGCAGCAGTTGCCGCTTTAAATGGCAGTAACGACAGTGTGAATGAAATGGTTAATGCTTTTCATCAACGCCATGACTATGTCGCTGATCGATTACAAAGCATTGAGGGCATCGATGTAATCCCGGCTGACGGCACTTTTTACATCTTCCCCAGTGTCCAGGCCATCATTGAGAAACGCGGATATGCCAACGACATCGAATTTTCTGAAAAATTATTAAACGAAGTTGGCGTCGCTCTGGTACCTGGATCCGCATTCGGAACCGAAGGATGCATCCGCATCTCATTCGCCACTGGAATTGACACCTTGAAAGACGCATTAAACCGTTTACAACGTTTTTGCAGTGAATAATAAAAATTATTAAAAATATACTTGACCATCAAGCGGAATCGTTTTAAGATTCCGCCTCTATTCCCCGGTAGCTCAGTCGGTAGAGCGGATGACTGTTAATCATTAGGTCGGCGGTTCGAGCCCGTCCCGGGGAGCCAATTCCAGTCTAGGTTTTGGCCAATTCCAAGTTTTCCCTCCTGAAGCTTGGTACCAGTTTTGGTACCGATTTTAAAATTTAGATTACCACATTCTATAATTTATAATAAATTTGTTTTTCCGCTTACTACAAGGAATCAGTATGACGATTAAAGAGCCGCCTAAAGAAGGGCTAATAGATAAGACTGCAAAGCTAATTAAAGCTGGAGTTGATTCCTTTGTGCCAGGAGGAGCTATAGCCACAGAACTACTTTCCAATTTAATCAAAATGCCATACCAAAAACGTTCTGAAGCATGGCAGCAAGAACTAATTGATGCTATTAATAAAATTCAAGAGAAGGGCGTTAACATTGAACAATTACAAAATAATGAAGAGTTTATGGATATCATACTCCAATCTATCCCTATGGGTCTCAAACATCATCAAGAAGAGAAAAGGCGAGCGCTAAAAAATGCAATAATTCATTCTGCTCAAAATAATGCCCCTGATTTTTCATTACAACAAATTTTTCTCAATTGCATAGATACTTTTACTATTTGGCATATAAAAATCCTGACTTTATTCAATAGCCCACAAAAATGGTTTGCAAATAACAAGAATAGTCTTCCAGGAATCGGAGGAATTGGAAGTGTTCGAGGAACCTTGGAAAAGGCGTTTCCTGAATTAAGGGGTTCAAAAGACTTAGTAGATAATATTTGGACTGACTTATACATTAAAGGATTTGTGAGCGGCGATAAAACCTTATTGCAAGCTACAATGACTGGTCAGGGAAGTTTAGAGAAAAGAACTACTCACCTCGGTAATCAATTTATTTCATATATTGAAGATGAATAGACATATAGTAACTTATTTAAGATTGCGTTTTATTCGATCAATAGCCTCTTTCAATGCACTTAATTTAATCTGTAATAACTCTAAATTTTTCATATAATCTTCGATAGGACCAGGATTCGATAACTTATCTCTTACTAAGTTTTCACGTTCAATTTCCTCTTCTGTTCTGATAACCTCTTGAATATCTTCCATAATTTCTTTTAAAAACAACACTAAATGATTATTTCTCATTATTCTTCCTTGTCTGGTATTTAACTAATTGTAGACCAGTGAAAGCCCTTAATCTAGAAATGAAATCTCAGCAAACGTAGGTCGGGCGCTTCGCCCGACATTTCCTTTTACCACTTGTGCACTAAAATCAAAACTGTTATATACACTTTCATAACGGAATATATAAACAATCCAACATGCGCTATCGAAGAGTTATTATCCCCGGAGCCACTTATTTCTTTACTGTTAATCTGCTCAATAGAAAAAGTAAATTGCTGATTCAATATATCGATTCATTACGCTTGGCTTTTCGTCATGCAAAGCATCATTATCCTTTTACAATTGATGCTATTGTCATATTGCCTGATCACCTTCACATGATTATGACCTTGCCAGAACATGATGCGAATTTTTCATTGCGTTGGAATTTAATTAAAGGCATCTTCTCAAGACAATTACCAATAAAGGAAATCGTTACTCCAATACAAAAAAACAGGCGAGAACGAGGAGTTTGGCAAAAGCGTTTTTGGGAGCATTTAATTCGTGATGAATTAGATTTTGAACATCATGTCAATTATATTCATTACAATCCTGTTAAACATGGTCATGTTATTCATCCAATAGATTGGCCTTATTCAAGCATTCATCAATTTATTCGAAAAGGTTTTCTTCCACCTCATTGGACGTGTGATCTGTAATCTCATTTGCTTACATTTGGGGAGAAATGAAATGTCGGGCGAGGCGCCCGACCTACATTAAATCATGATTAAAAATTAAGAGAAACCTAGCAAGAGCTGCCTAATAACTGATATCTTGAGAACAATGGTATGAAATGTCCATCATGTTTGCAAAAGGATTTATTGTGGAAGAAAAAAACAAACTAAAAACCATATTTACACACGAAGGCGATGACGGCGAAGAAATTCATCTTCAATATGACAGGAAAAATAACCTTTATGTTAATGGAAATTTGTTATTGACGAAGAAGAAAATATCTCTAAGAGGATATGAGTTATTGCTATTAACATTAACAACTATTGGAATTTTAATTCAATCTATACCACTAATCCCAAAATGTTGGCAAGTTATTCTCTGTTTTTTTTCATAAATCATGATTGAAAATTAAGAGAAACCTAGCAAGCGTAGGTCGGGCGCTTCGCCCGACATTTCCTTTTACCTTTTGTGCACTAAAATCAAAAATGATATATACACGTTCATAACGGAATATATAAACAATCCAACATGCGCTATCGAAGAGTTACCATCCCTGGAGCCACTTATTTCTTTACTGTTAATCTGCACAATAGAAAAAGTAAATTGCTGATTCAATATATTGATTCATTACGCTTGGCTTTTCGTCATGCAAAGCATCATTATCCTTTTACAATTGATGCTATTGTCATATTGCCTGATCACCTTCACATGATTTTGACCTTACCAGAGAATGGTGCGAACTGTTCATTGCGTTGGAATCTAATCAAAGGCATCTTCTCAAGACAATTACCAAAAAAGGAAACCATTACTCCAATACAAAAAAACCGGCGGGAACGAGGAGTTTGGCAAAAGCGTTTTTGGGAGCATTTAATTCGTGATGAATTAGATTTTGAACATCATGTCAATTATATTCATTACAATCCTGTTAAACATGGTCATGTTATTCATCCAATAAATTGGCCTTATTCAAGCATTCATCAATTTATTCGGAAAGGCTTTCTTCAACCTCATTGGGCATGTGATCTGCAATCTCATTTACCTGCATTGGGTGAGAAATGAAATGTCGGGCGAGGCGCCCGACCTACGCTTGCTGCTCTTTTTCTTACTACTCTTTAGGCATCTTAATATTACTTTAATATCTAAAGACTATAATAAAAATAAATAAATATCGATGTGGATTGAGAAATGAATCACTTACACTATGTTACAGTTTACATATGGAGTATGAATCATATTGCTTTGAAGATCAGCAAAAACCAATACAGCCTCAATAATGGCGTATTCACACCTGATGTAGATGCAGATAATCATCCTATTAGGACTGAGAAATTTCGAGGCTTTACTCATAATAGCAGTACCAAAGATACGTGCACTAGCAGTCTTGTTCCAGAAACCGTAAAAGATGTAATTAATACATTTTTTGAAAATAAAAGAGCAAAAAAGCCCTCCTTGATTCGAGACTTTTGGGAGGATTGCGCTCAATACATCCGTGATGACCAAGTTGAAATGCTAAAATCTTTATATCAGCTGATGATAGATCATTACGCATTTGATGAAGATGAGGATTTAGAAGACCTCGAGGAATATGATGATAATGAAGTGGATGAAAACTTCAGGAGTTTAAAATTAGCAGGATTCGATTTTAAAACAGGTGATGAAAGAAGAAATGAATCATTAACCAATGCAAATCAACATAGTCACTTACAACCCCTGGTCAAGTTGCTGAGTGAAGATAAAACCCCTCTTGAAAAAAAATACATCCTTATAAATTTTGCTGAAAAGCTAAAGGAAGAAAAAGGTTTAGCTCTAAATCCTTCTGAAGATGCCGATGAAGATGTGAATATGTTCGTTAAGTTGCCTATTAAGGAATGGACCATACCATTAGGCAACTCTTTAATGGATGATCCCAGCAATAGAAATTTTACAGATAATCTTAACCTTTTTGGATTAAATGCTCGTGGAATGGATATCGGAATGAGGCGTTTTAATGATCCTAACGCGTTGATTCATAATGACAATAACGGTGTGTATTACAAATTTTTTAGTCGATATCATAATTGCGCAGGATACTCTAGATTTCTTTTAGAGCAAGGTGGAATTACCGCATTTTGTTCATCAAATGAATTAGAGAGATATGGCGTTACTGACTCACAAAAATACAATGACTACCTTATTAAGGTCAACCAAATCCTTTCGGAATTAAATCAGAAATCACGAGAATTAATTAAAAATGCCAAGGTTAATCCCTTGCCACTTGAAGGGCTGGATAATAACTATCTAGCTGATTTCAATAATAACAATCCGGTGTTTAAAACACTCCCAGGCAACATTCGCAACCTTCTTGATGCTTACAATGCAGAATTGGTGGACGTAAGCTATGAGCATAAGATCAATTTATTAATGCAACTGGTCAATGAATTGCATAAAATATCATGCACCAATCCTGAACTGATTGATGCATTGCAAAAAGAAACAAGAAGGAATGCCGAGATCGATTATGATGCTCAATTTTCACATAACAACTATTTTAAACTGCAGGTATTAGCAGCGTTCACAGGTTTAGGCATTGCTGCTTGTGCTGTGGGAATTTTATCCATAGCATTTCCTCCACTAATTCCAGTTATTTTAGCGGCATCTATTACATTGACTGTAGTAGGTGCGGTAACTGCGGTGGTTTCATTAGGCTTATTTGCTAACCAAATGGAACCGAGAAGACCAACTAAAGAATCGCTTATCAATATAAAAAATAGTGAAGAATATGATGATAATGATTTGGATAGCATGGATAATGAATCAGAACCAGAGTCAGATGATGAAGATAATTTGACGATGAGAAAATAAATGCACCCCATACATATCGCTAAACGATACTTATTCAGCAAGTAGCCCGTTTGCTTGCAAACGGGGAAATCAAACGTTCACCCATAAACAAAATACCAATTAATTTACAAACACATAAAAAATACACGGGACAAATGGGACAACGTGGATACCCCAATAAATAAAGGTTTAAATACGTCCCCGGCTTAAAAATTGAAGCAAGCGTAGCAACTGCTAATCAATTCTATTCTTAATTAATGTTAGCAATATTGGTCAAATATCCCGTTTAGAATCAGAGTAACCTTAACCTTAGTAAATGAAACGATAATTTGAGTGAGAACAGTATGAATTATGATCGTCAATTAAAAAAAGCAATCGATTTTATTGGTAAGCATCTTGACGACAAACTCTCATTAGATCAACTAAGCGATATTGCATGCTTTTCAAAATATCATTTTCATCGCTTATTTACGGCTTTTACTGGAATTTCTTTGCAACACTATATTCGTTGGCTGCGTCTAAAAAGAGCGGCTCACCAATTAATTGTTAATAAAGAGACGTCCATTATTGAAATTGCAATCAATGCGGGGTTCGAATCTCATGAATCGTTTACACGAGCATTTAAACAAGCGTGCAATCTAAACCCAAGTGAGTTTAGAGCTCAATCAAGCTGGCATGCCTGGGAACAACCTCCGTATTGTATGCCTAAACAAGGTAACATGATCATGAATGTAACGATTAAGAATATACAAGCAAGACGTTTAGCCGTATTAGAACATAAAGGAGATCCTCGAAAAGTAGGTGACAGTGTTAATCAATTAATTAGTTGGGCTAAAACTCAAATTATGAGCCTAAAACCTAAAGCAGGAGAGGCTTTTGGATTTGGATATGATGATCCTCAAACGACACTGCCAGAAGAATTTCGTTTTGATCTTGGCATTACTGTACCTGAGCAACTGAACATTGAAGGAAAATTAATTGAAAAACGATTACCTGCTGGTCGATACGCAGTAGCTGTACACAAAGGTTCCCGTAATAACATCAGTGATACTGTGTATGGATTATACCGTGACTGGCTACCAACATCAGGTGAGGAGTTAGGGGATTTACCCTGCATTTTTTGTTATTACAATTTTGATCATGAAGTTGCTGACACAGAATTAATAACAGAGTGCTGGTTATTGTTAAAATAATTCACCCTATGAGGCATATTAAAGCTTGGGTCAGATCGTTCCTTTAGTGTTTCATATTAAAAAACAAAGGATCGATCTGACTCTAATTCCTTGTATATAGGTGCACAATATTCAACCCGGAGTCCACGTTTTAATGTGATCACTGAACTTATCGATCTACAACTACTTTTCTTTTACTACAAATCACGTTAATGTGCACTTTCATTAAAAATTCATACAAGGATGAAAACTATGGCATACAATCAAACATTTTTTAATGAATGCATGGAAGCTCACAGAGGCCAAGCACCTGGATACAGCATGATCTGCTTAGGAGAAGACGCCTTAATGATGACAATGGATTTGATGAAATATTACACTATAGCAGCAGCTCTTTTGGTCTTTATTCACTATATCATCACTAACGCTAAAAACACGCCAAACCCCGAGGAAGAGAATACCCGATTACATACTTTAGATTAAAAATCCAAACATTACTCAACCAAAGCGTGAGGTGGTTACTTTAAAACCGGATTAAGCCCCCAAGCGTAGCCTGCATTAGCCACAGGCGTAATGCAGGGAAATTGGGGACATGATCGAGTTCAAAGAGAGTTTGGAGAATGAATGCAGAATGTAAACCTGGGATACGGCCCTTTGGGCCTACTCCCAGGCTACACCTGCACATTCGTGTGACACCAATATTAGCGGATACCTATCTTTATTGAACCAGGTATACACTAATAAATGATCATGGTACATTCTAAAATTGAATAGTTCCGCGATAAAATGGGTCAGGTGACTGAATGGAACAGGTCAATTCCAAGGATTTTAAAATTACGTCCCTGTATTCATCACTAATCAAACTTAAAACAACCCCACAAAAAGTGGCTTTATTTGGGGTGATTTTATTCATTTATTGCATGCTTTTTTATTACATGAGAGCGCTGCAATTAAGGCTGGATTTTTATTCATTTTATGCGTCAGCTCTTGCATATCTTGAGGGACTTGTTCCTTATAAAACTATCGTAGCTTCATTTTTACCTAATCCGGTAGTGGTACCTGAAAATTTGAATCCCCCCTTTTTTTTGCAATTAATATCTCCATTAGCACGATTCAATATTAAAACCGCGTCATCACTTTGGTTTGGCATTTCGCTTATTTCTGGTATCTGGGGAGCTTTACTGAGTTTACATCTGATTTCCCCAGCAACTTACTTTAAACACCATTGGCTTACTTATCTCTTTATCTATTTAGCCATGTATTCAACCCTTATGAATACGAGCTACAACCAAATTGGCGGTATTTTATTATTTTTTGTTTCTGTAGGTTATTATTTTTATCTTCAACAACGTGATTATTGGGCAGGATTTTTGTGGGGAATTATTATTGCTATAAAATTATTCCCGGCCTTGCTTTTTATTTTTGCTTTTAGTCAAAAACGCTACACGTTAATTGCAGTGATGTTGCTCACTGTTCTTCTTGCATGTCTTTGGCCGTTGTTAGCCAGGGGGCCGGAAATTTATGCACTCTATTTTAAAATGATTTTGAATATCCCGTGGCAAGGAGGTAATTGGAATGCCTCTATTTCTGGCTTTCTTTTTCGTTTGTTTACTCTTGAGTACGCGCACCAGCATTTATTCCTTATAAAAATCATTTATCTTTGTGTTTCTCTGGTTTTATTAGCTTGGTATATAAAGAAAATAAATTTTTTTCGCGACAGATCAGAACATCATCGTGCATTTTGTTTGACTTTAACATTAATGATAATGATGAGTCCTATGGGTTGGCTTTACTATTTTTCGCTTTTGCTCATCCCTCTTACCTTCCTCTGGCTCACATTGAATCAGTACCCCAAAATTTCTTTGTTATGGATTATTTGTATCTTTTTGATTAATGCTCCTCTTCCCTACTTTTCATCTAATGATATGGATCCTTTTATATATAGAATAAGTCTTCACTCACTCTATTTTTATGGCGTACTGCTCATGGTTTACTTGCTTGTACACTTTCCTGATCCGCCCAAAGATGAGGTGATGGGTGCTCAGAAAGAAACTGTCTACCCTGTGATTATAAGTACTTCTTTAGCATTGGGGTTGTTTACTGTTTTATACAATCTGATAACCCACTGGTATAAGATTATTACCTGAAGTTCATTTGGAGTACTATAAATTAATTTAATATAAAGAGTTGCCTACATGAACATTACCCCACTGTATCAAATAGCGACACGCGTTCTGCGCAGATACCAATCTTTTCTTGGTATCTCTACGTTAGGTGCTCGAGCTATTATTCTCAATGAAAATAATCAGGTATTGTTAGTACAACATACCTATCAACCTCATTGGTATATTCCAGGTGGTGGTGTAAAGAAAGGGGAATCAACCAAAGCAGCTCTTTTAAGAGAATTAAAAGAAGAAGTTGGATTGACCCTTTTAGAAGAACCGATACTGTTCGGTATTTATCATCGCTACCAGTTAAAAGTTAACGATTATCCCGTGGTATACGTGGTTAAAAAATTTTCCCTGACTGAAACCTACTCTCGAGAAATTGAGAACACTGGCTGGTTTGATTATACGGCTCTGCCTGAAACGACAAGCCCAGGAACAAAACGTAGACTAAGCGAATACTTTACCAATCAAACGCCCTCTGAAACATGGTAAATGATGAAGCGAGAAGCCCATATTAAACGAAGTCGTAATACGTGTTTCTCTCTGATTTTGATATCTAACTCCAGTTAATTTTATTCTTTGGTTTTTAGTAAAAATTGGTATGTATCTGAGGCTATTCCCGTATTACGACTTCGTCTAATACGGGATACGATTACCTAAAGACTCGGAGATGGGGTTTCATCCGGTTCGCTACAGATTCCAGCAGCTTGCAATCCACTTGATATTCCTCGAGAAAACAGTGCAAGCACGGATAAAGGTAAAACCAAAACATCGATGATCAGCTGAGTCAAATCTTTAATAAGAAAATCTGCGATATCTAAAAAAAACGATGCGCCACGCTCATCGCCACATAACTTATTAATTTTACCTAAGGCAGCACATGCAAGAGATAAACCGCCAAAAACACCAGTCACACCCAGCATTACAGCGGGGTTTAATACCATCATTGCGATTGCTGAAATGGGCATAACTACGTGACGCGCACAAAAAATAAATTCTTCTTTAGATTCATAAGGTTGAAAGAACATTTGCCCTACAGGACGAGGCTTACGCCAAATGATCTCATCACTACTAAAATTATTTCTAATTACTTTTGCTGAACCCGTTAGATAACTTATTGTTAATTCTGAAGCCATTACTATCCTTTAAATTAATATAATAAAATTAATTCACAATTATATCTTGGATCAAAAAAAATACAATGTGAAATTTTTTTATTAGCTCTAAACACTTAGCCCATTGTGCTCGTGGCAATGTAGCGACCCGAAAAATGATAAACAACTTATTTGTAAATATATAAAAATTGAACTGGTACTTGTTTTATGCTGGAATAGAAATAAGCAAAAATAGGGCAATGGATGGCTGTCGATATGCAAACAGGGAGTGATGTTCTTAAAAAGTTTATAAGCACTTTTGAAATTGATTATGTTTTTGGTAATCCCGGCACTACAGAATTGGGATTTCTGGAAGCGATTCAACAATGCGAAAATGCTACTTATTTTCTGACATTGCAAGAATCCAGTACCGTTGGTATTGCAGCAGGCTATGCCATGATTACCAGGAAGCCAGCTGTAGTTAATTTACATAATTATGTTGGATTAGCGAATGCACTATGCAATCTATATAATGCATCCAAATCAGGAATTCCTTTACTCGTAATTGCAGGGCAACATGAGCGCCCTTATCTGATACACGATCCAGTAATGTCCGGGGATTTAACTACCCTAGCTCAGACCGCTGTGAAATATGCTTATGAGGTTACTGCAGCTAATGATCTGGCTGTTGCATTACAACGTTGCTATGCTCAAGCAACTTTACCTGCCCCAGGCCCCGTTCTCCTGTCCATTCCTATGGATGTTTGGCAAGAAAAAGTTGATGAAATCGCCATAAAAAAAACAAAATTCTTACATTCCTGTGCCAACACTGAAATTGATGACTTGTGTGACGTATTAATCAATACACAAAAAGGAAAACTTGCATTTATAGCTGATTATGAAACAGGAGCTTCAAACAGTATTAACTTGCTACACCTCATTGCAGATAAGTTAGGTGCTGATGTTTATGCGGCTCCATATCATGTCCGTGAAGTAATTAATCCATTAAGTTTAAATTATAAAGGCCGATTGCCGGATAAATCTGGAGAAGTTCATGATCTATTGATGCAGTATAATACGGTTGTGCTATTAGGAGAAAAAATTAAAGGGTATCTCTACACGGGTAAGGCATCCATTCCACAGAATATTCATTTCATACATCTTTGCGGATCATCACAACATCTTGCTTTCGATTATCCATGTGATCTGGCCATTCTTGGTGATCTGGAGGCAACCTTAACTGCCATTAGTAAACGTTTACACATTAATAATACAACCATCCAACTTAAACCCATTGCTAACATTAAAGAATTAGAAAAAAAATACAAACATCATCAATTGCATTATTTGATTTTTGCACTTTTAAATAAAGTCGATCGCTCTATTCATCTGATAACGGAAGGCTCATCAGAGGATTGTACGGTGCAAGATATTGCTTCAACACTTGGATTTGTTAACAATAATTTTTCACCCAGAGGAGGAGGTCTTGGCTGGGCTATGCCATTAGCAACAGGTATTTCTCTAGCTACGAAACGTCATTCAATTTGTTTTGTGGGCGATGGTGGAAGCATGTATGCTATTCATTCGATTTGGTCTGCAGCTAAATATAATATTCCGGTGATTTTCATTTGTTTTATTAATAGAGAATATAGAGTATTAAAAACTGACTTTTCTCAAAAGAAAGCATCCAGAGAGAAACCATTTTTATCTTTGGATTTGAATCATCCACCAATCGATGTTCAGCAAATTGCTCTGTCGTTTGGAGCGCAGCTCAAAGAAATACAATCAATCGAAGATATAGGACCAGTGCTCAACAGCTGCTTTTCTTTTCAAGGTCCAACGTTTATTGCCTTATATCATCAATAAAATAAAACAAAGCTATTCATAAATCGTTGTGGTACCGTTTAGCGGTTTTGGGGAGTTGAAGAAAGAGAGGTATCTTCAACAGGAGCATTATCAGGGTTCGTTTCCTTTATTGCGGTTAATTGTTCCTTTATCATTTTTGTATAGAAACCCGTATTGGAACTTTTTACTACTGGATGTTCCGCATCCAGGCCTCTTGATTGCTTGTCACTTAATCCGGTCAAGCTGCTCACTGGCTGGGCATGAAAGATACAACCCCCGTTTGCATTTTTATCATAAGCCGTCCACTGCATTTGGGTAGGAGGTATCAGGTATTCAAGTTCATCCGGTTTTTTTGAAATACTCGATATGTATTTCCCAACGACATTAGAATATACAATGCCGGTCATAACACCTATATCGATCCCCTCCTGGGTCATTGCCCTCATAAATTCTGAATCGATCTTATCATGTGAAGTACTGATGAACGCCATCTCTTGTGTCACCTGACCACCATTTTCTACTGCCTTCATTCGTTCCTCAATATAATCTTCGCTGAATTTTTCTTCTGATCTAAAAGTATGCAACGGATGAGTTTCCGAAATCTGATTTAGGCCACTACTTACAAAAGCAATATGGCTCAACGTTTCACCCAGTTGCCTTGAGTCAAATGAAGATATTGGACCAGTCGATCCTCTTAATAGACTATTACAAGGGACATAAAATCCACCCGAATAGATATTAATAGCGCTCTTTTCCGACCAGTTTAAATGTTCAACTGCATCAGGTTTTGACGATGCTTTTTCTCGTTCTATATAATCATTATTTGTAGGAATTCCATCAAGATCTGGCAGACCTGGTTTTTCCATTGATAATCCACTGGTAATAAACTTCTCATAATGTTCTGCTGTTTCTTTACTCAAAGACAAATGATTCATGTTAGCAAAACGTAATATCTCACTCATATCAAAAGTCTCATTTTGATAGGTTGCATACAGGATCTCATCTTTTACTTCAAACGTAACAGGGTCTTTGCCGTTTCCAGCTTGATGAGCAAGAAACGCGGAAACCAAGTGTTCAAACGCATAGGTATAAGGATTTTTATTCAATGGACCATATTCAATATGTTCCTGCACAATACCAACATTAGTTAATTTTTTGATTAGCTCGGGATTCTGCTGGACAAAGTCTTCTGATAAACCCATAATTAGAACCAAAATAAGTCTATATGTAATATTATAGACCAAATGTGCGTGCGCAGATGCAGGGATCTTTAACCTGATTTCCACGTGTACTTTATCAGCTCATATTTTTGCGGCTTCTAATGGACGAGAATATAGGGATGTTGTGCTTTATCGAGCCAATGAAGAATGGTTAACATATGCTTTTTTTCCACAGCAATACATCCCGCGGTTGGCGAATTGGGTGAGCGCCACAAGTGCATGAAAATGGCGCTGCCTGCTCCCTTTTTTATTGGACTCATATTGTAGTTTATGACAGCACCATAGGTATAAGGTTCAATGAACATCGACTCATAACTGTTTGCATCGGTTGCTCCAGACACCCAGGTGTTATAGCGTTTATGATTAACATCATCGATGAATTTATCATCTGCTGTAATGTATTTATAATCCATTTTAAGTGCCAACGGCTGAGTTCCGAATGCCTCTCCTATCGGATATAAACCTGCTGGTGTTTTTAAATCCCCCTCTTTCTTTGTTCCAAGCAAAGCCATCCCATTTTTTCCAATAACAGCGGGATAAGAAGAGGTAACCTTGGATTTCCATAGAGCCCCATGACGTTGGCATAGCGTCATTTTAGCCTTAATACCACCCAGTGACTTTACAACAATAATTTGTGATGAATGTGGTGCTATTTTTTTCACCTGTTTGGATGAACTAAGAATCTGACACGCATCATTGGTCCTATGCGCAGCTAATGAAACAGCGTTTGTTGACATCAATACAGCAAAAACCATTGACGATACATAACATTTAAAGCTCATTTACAATCACCCAAACTGGTTAATAAATTGACAGAATTGGCATTTATCGTTATCATGCGGCCCTTTTGTTGTAAAGTAAAGTCTTATGAACTATACCCTGTGTGATAAGCGGCATTTAATAACAAAACTTTTCATTGCCCCTTTTTTATTCGTCTATTTTGCCACAAGCCCTGCAATGGAAGTACCCATTTATGATTTTCCCATTACAGCTTATTCTCAAAATGCGAATGATTATCTGCCTGTGGATGGTGAACAATACGATAAATCATTAGTAAGCAGCGAATATCAAAGCGCGCAGTTAAAACAATTTTACAAACACTATTACGCTAGCGACGCTGAGGGGCTATCCCCCTGGAGCGAGCAAATGGTTACATCCCTTTTACCTTTGATGAAAAAAATTGAATCCGAAATACTGGATGATTTTAACAATCAAAACAAAGCGAATGAAGACAAACATTATGCTGAGAATTTCAAGGAACACGACCAAACTTGGTGGAACAAAATAAAAGAAAACATGGACCTATACACTTTAGGCCTGAGTGAGTTCAAAGAAGAGAATAGAGCGATATCAGTTACCAATACCTACGCGCGCGCATTGCCCGATACGGCTCCTGATTTTTTTCATGTCAGTCTACCCGGCCAAGGATTTCCATTTGATAATTTGCAAGAATCAGCGATTTGGGCAGGAACTCCACTCTATGTCTTGAGTATGTCAAAGGACAAAGCCTGGTCATTAGTCTTAACGCCAGATGGTTATTTTGCCTGGGTTAAAAGCACTGATATCGCCTATGTTTCAACTGAATTTGTAAATCAATGGCAAAAAGCAGCGCAACAAAAACTTATTGCCATCACCCAAACCGAAGCAAGCATTGTTGATACGCAACAGCAATTTAAATTCACCGGATATATTGGCGCTGTATTTCCGATGATTCAACGAAACAATCAGCAAACTTCCATCCTGATACCTGTTAAAAACAATCATAATCAAGCCTTGATAAAAACTGGCATTATCAATTCAAACGCCTCAACGATAATGCCATTAACAGCATCCCCCCAAAATTTGGTCAAAATAATGAACCAATTAATCAATCGACCTTACGGCTGGGGCGGTGCTTTTTTCTTTAATGATTGCTCTCAAGAGCTCAAAGCCCTATTTACCCCATTTGGTATTTGGCTGCCCAGAAACTCAGCTCAACAAGCGCAACTAGGTTCAACTTTGGATTTATCAAAAAAGGACGTGGATGAACGGATCAGCTTGTTAAAAGAAAAAGGGCATCCGCTGATGACCATTATTTATATTGGTGGTCATGTGATGCTTTATGTTGGTAATAAGGATATTGAAGGTAATAGAGCAGCGGCTATTACCTATCAAAACGTATGGGGTATGTCGCCTGAAAGTCGTGACAAGCGCTACGTTATTGGCCAATCGTTATTTTTTCCTCTTCTCAAACAGTACCCGGAATATCCCGATGCCAGCTCTTTCGCTGGCAAATCCAATTTTAAACTGGTCTACCTTGATGAGCTCAATTTAAAAGCAGACTCGCCTCAGGGATTCGCAAACCTGTTTCTAGAACAGCGTAATAACCAATAAAAAACCATGTAGGTCGGAGCAAAGAGCCTGACCTGCGCTTGCTTATTGATTTATCACTATAAGAAACAATAATATTGGCAACCTGATCATTTTAAGACGACCATGAACATTGGAATACCAAATTCCAAAGATTTATTTAGTGGAGACTATAAGAATTGAATCATTCTCATTTAAGCATTGCTTCGACCAGAATTTTATCTTGTTGTCATATTTTTTTAATCACAATCAGCAATATATTAGTGCAATACCCGATTGAACTTCTAGGCTTTCATACAACCTGGGGTGCTTTTACTTATCCTGCCATCTTTATTTTAACCGATCTCACTACCCGAATTTCTTCCGCTACTACAGCACGGAATATTATTTTTCGTAGCATGATTCCAGGATTAGTGATTTCTTATAGTGTAGCGAGTTATTTGGAAACCCAAAATTGGAATGATTTTTTTGTTCTACATCTTATGCCTTTACGTATAGCATTCGCCTGTTTTATCGCTTATGTTGTTGGGCAACTTCTTGATATCTTTGTTTTTCAACGTTATAGAGCTAATTCTTCCTGGTGGCTCGCCCCCACGCTTTCCACTACTGTTGGAAATTTCATCGATACTATTTTATTTTTTGCTATTGCCTTTTATCACAGTTCAAATCCTTTTTTAAATCAACATTGGCCAGAGATAGCTGTTATTGATATTATTTTTAAAATCTTAATCAGCTTAATTGCATTCGTCCCTCTCTATGGTCTGATTTTAAATCTGTTCCGAATCGTATATTTGAATAAAAAAATAGCATAAAACGGCAAAAACGCTTGCATTTTAATCATTCAGCGCATCATTGTTGTAATGAACCGCATCGATGTGTATAATTTGCGACTTACCTGCAAATTTCATAACCATTGAGGTTGTTCTATGTTCCATAAAATTGATAAATCCAGTATTGATGTACAGGCTAAGGCTGTAATTGAAGACATTAAAAGCATGCACTTTTTAGGCTCTTCCAATCACAAATTCGATCCTACTGGTGGTTTAAGTGGGTATTATCGAAATGTGGCAGAAAGAGTATATATGAATTATCGAGACATGAATGGGATAATTAATCCTACTCTGTATCCTTATTTGATGTTGGCAGCACTACGCCATACAGGAGCTGGAAATTGTGGAGAAATGGCAGGGGCAATGTATACCGCATTACATATGCGTGATCTCACGATGGATCAAAAAAAATCCATTGAAATAAGGATGTATGATACAAAAGATGCGCATGTATCCAATAGTTATGTGTTGGTTGGTGAAACTGTATATGATATCTGGGCAAATAAAATTTATAAAAAAGCTCGAATTAAAGCAGAAACACATGTGGCTGAGAAATATCATCAAGCAGTTCAACCTATAAAACCCAATACCCCAACGGCACAAATAGGTGTTCTTTGTGAGTCCATGCATAAAAAATTCCGTACGGAATTTGATCGCGAATTTAGTTTAGATCGTCAAACAAACAAAATGTATGTCACCTTTGATTGCACGGATCCCAGTGATTTTGCTCTGTTTGCCACTCAGGCATTTCCCTGGTTGTTTACAAAATTCACCGATACGGTTACAAATCCTTATTTTAAAACACGTCCTGAATTAGCACGTGATATTCAAACTAAAATTATGAACAACTTCATTTACCTTATTGAAGAACTTCGCAAAGACGTTACCAAAACGATGGGACCTGTCTTTACACATCCAAGGCAACGAACTCATACTGATGATGAAATTGAAACAAAAATAGTACAGCTGCTTAACAATGAACTCGTCGTTGACTGGTTGATGGCAATGAGTTACCGCAATACTCAACCGAAGCTCTGTTTGAACTCTTTACAAGAATCCCTACTCAGATTGTCCAGTGTCGAACACAATGAATTAGTATCGTTACTGATTAGTCTTTCAAAAGAAACAATAATGGAATTAGAGATTTCAGCACGTGAACAACTGTTAGACAGCGATATTATCATGAATACCAGTAGCTCCAGTGTCATCGAGCAAGCCGCTGCAGTTCCTAGCGATCATATGGCTCTGAGTATTTTTAATCATTCCTTGTCTTCGAGTTCAACTGTAGATGCAGCTTTAGATTTTACTCCAGATGAACGAAAAGACTCCAGTGTATTAAACTTTAAGGGAAATTCACATAGTTAAGGATTTTTATCTAAAGACTCAAATCAAGTGATTTAAAAAGAACTGTCTTGTGCTAATTGAATGAAATTGTTTATCCTTTAATTCATTTTGCAGGGACAGTTTTTTTATTTAAGACGGGTATTATTATCCAAGAAACGTGATCCATTTATGGATGAACCGTGATTAGATTTTACGAATAGATACGGAGATTGAAGCAAGCGTATCACCCTACAAGTACGCTTAATATTATTGGCGAGAATAATCTGCTCATTAATATCGAAGCCACATATAGGTTCGCTATGATCGTTAATACATTGGCCGAAAATCTAATTTACTATCATAATTTACATCAAAATCATGGTTACTTCTCATTTCATTAAACCAATTAATGATTTCTGCTTTTTTATCTTCACTTACGTTATAAGCACTTAACTCATCTTCTAATGTTTCGGAATTAGTATGGGTTTTCAGCAGTTCCTCTACATTGATTGGTAATTTAATAATTTTCAATCCTGATTGAACCATTTTCATGCAAACAGTTATTGCTTCTTCCCCTGGAAGCTTATGAATGATTAAGGTCAAATAATCTTTTAATGACATCTCAAACTCGAGAGTTGGAGGCACTTGTTTTTTAAAGCCTTTGTTTTCCTGTTTAAAATAAAACATCAGAATCTCTCTCGCAGGACTTACGAAAAACCCGGTTCAGGTTAAAGGCATTTTTAATGAGTCAATTTAGGCGGACCGAATTAAAAATTCCGTTTAACAATGAGATGGGGGCTTTTGTTGATCCTGTCTTGGATGTATAGAATGCTCAGATTATATCCAGACGAGTAATCACAAGCAATAGATAAACAAGGATACGCCTTATCCACTGTTTTAACATGATTTAATTTCATAAAAAGAATAATTAATTCATCATTCACCTTAATAAATCTCATTTGTTAATTTGAAGACTATAGGCTCGTAGCCCGTATTAGGCGCAGCCGTAATACGGGAATGGCGTGACTTCGAAATCTCCGTATTACGGCTTCGCCTAATACGGGCTACCTTAACTAATGTTCCTAAGGCTTTAATTTGAACAAACTTTTTAATCCCAGTTCTATCGCATTCTCTTCTGTTTTTTGGATCATTAGTTCATCTTTATCAAACTCTGTATCAGTGCCGATAACTGCCAAAATTGCGCCGCTCAGTATGGGTGGATAAAGTGAGTTCGATGATTGCCTGAACGCCGTGTGCAAACTGGAAAGAATAAACAATTGCGCGCACTCCATCTCACTGACCAAGACACCGGCTCTTTTCAAAGTCTTCATATAGGAACTATTGTCGTCTATAAATGAAAAATCAAATTCTCTGGCAAAAAACGAGCTTTTAGAATGAACGATTCCACTATGAACCTTAAATGCTGATGAAGACATCTCTCTACTCGCATCCTGACAGGCCTGAACAAACTCTAGAGAAGCAATCGCTGGGTACTCTCTGTAAATATAATCCCAGCTTGCCTTGTCATCACGCACAGCACCTGTAGCTATAACCAGGTCTCCCGAGCATACTTGATTCGGCAGGAGTGATCCTGCAGTGCCAATTCTTAAAAAACGACTGCCCCCTAGAAGCATTAATTCGGTAATGATAATGTCTGCACTGCTTCCGCCCATTCCTGTAGATATGGCTGCGACATCCAGGTTTCTTTGACCCTCTTTAATAATACCGAGATAACAATTATGTTGTCGTGGATGAGGTTTTATCTGAAGAAATTCAAAATGCTCACTGATGATTTTAGCCCTGGCATCTGAACCCGTTAAAATAATATAACGCCCCAAAGATCCATTGCCTTTCAAATCATCGGCAATAAGCCCTATATGTCTGGGAGTCATACCTGACTTTATCATGTTTAAAACCTCGATATTGAAAGAACATCATCCCAATAATCGCATGGAGCACCAGATGCCCCATCTATTTGCCGTATATTAATAGTATCTTATTGGATATTATTTACTCCTAAATTTGAAAATCTGGCTCTTTATTATTGTCCAAAGTGTCATGGTCATCATTCCCTACCTGTTCCTTGGCAGAAGGAAACGCAACATCGTCCAATGCCTCGGCCGGTTTGCTCACCGTTTCAGCCATTGATGACAGTTTCGGAAGAGTCATTTGCTGTTTTTTAAACTCTTCTATGTCCATTCCACAGGGTTTCAATTCGTCCCCTTTGACATATGGTTTACCGTCGCCATGAAATAAAGTGCCATCACCTTTTGAGTAAGCAATTACCTTTTGGGTTGCTTGATCTACTACAACAAATTTTCTGTTTTGTTCAGCCTGGTTTTGGAAAAAATCAGCCACGGACTCTTTTGAAGGAAATTGTAACGTAACCTTACCATTTTCAACTTTTGGCTCTTTATACCAATCTTCCTTTCCAAATTGTTTTTTATAATCTTCAATAATGGGATCAAGGTTTTTACCTACAATATCAGCCTGCTGTAACTCTTTTCCCTTGGCTAACTCTTCTTGCATTTGCTGCAAAGACATATTGGCCAAGAGGCTGTTCCTCTCCTGAAGCTGGATTAATTCCTGCATTTGCTTGTCGTCTAATTGTTTTTTTTCTTCTAATTGTCTCAACTCAATCAATCGCTCAAGAACTTTTTTATCATGCATTTTCTACTCCAAATAGTTACAATTATACTTATAGCTACATAAGGAAAGTATAGTTCAAAAAAGTACCAGGAATATTCCTAAATCATGCGGTTAACCAATTAATAAGGAGCGATTATGCCAATAATCAAAGCGAATGGAATTGACATTTATTATGAACTTCATGGTACGGGTCAACCATTAGTATTGATTGCAGGTTATACCGGCGATCATACCTTTTGGAAATTCATGCTGGATGATTTGGCAAAACACTTTAAAGTCCTCATCTTTGATAATAGAGCCATTGGCCAAACACGTGATTCGGGCTCCGATTTTTCTCTGGACGATATGGCGCAAGATACCTTGTCTTTAATTAATGCATTAGGAATTGAAAAACCGAACATACTCGGTCAATCCATGGGAGGAGCAATTGCACAGCTTATCGCGAAAAATCACCCGCAACACATCAATCGATTAATTATTTTAAATTCTGTCGCTAAATTTAATGTCCGTACTCATAAAACTTTAGAAAATCTCTTTAAATTACGTCAAGCAAATGTCTCGTTCGATTTATTCATTGATACCGCTTTAACCTGGTTTCTTTCCAGCGATTATCTGGCTAATCCCGAACACATCAAAGCGTTTAAGGAAGATTTAATCAATAACCCGTTCCCACAATCCATCGTAGATCAGGAACGCCAATTTAAAGCTTTATTACCCTTTGACTCCAGAAACTGGATTAAAGACATCATCGCCCCAACTTTGGTCATTAGCGCGGAAGAAGATATTGTTGCTCTGCCTGAAGAATGTAAAACTCTGGCAAATGGGATACCCAACGCGCAATACAAATTGATCCCAGGAGGACATTCAAGCCCAGTGGAGCAAGTCTCAAGGGTCAATCATTTAATTCAACACTTTTTGACTGAATGACCCAATTTATATATTGATATCCTGGGAGGTTATTTTGATCTCCTGTCCAGAACGTCTGGCTACTACCATTGTATATTCAGGAACTTCCAGCCAGGTAGTGGTATCTTCAGTCAGAGGTTCTGAAGCAATGATAACGCTTGTTTTTTCGCTGTGCTCTTTCATTTTATATGAATGATCATAATAACCATAACTGTCACCATAGGTATACCATAATGAGTGATAACCCGAGTGGGTTGCCGGTATTGCGTCTGGCTTTTGCCATCCATAATCCAAAACAAAACGAGTTGCGGCAATAAATTCACCGTTGGTTATAAACAGATTGACTGGCGAATTGATTTTTATATTTCTTTTTTGACGTACTGTCCGCAGTATGTTTAAGGTTTCGAGAACGGCGGAAATAATTTCTGCTGTTTCATAAGTACCTACAAGATCAGGTAATTGTGAGATAAATACCGAATAAATCCATTCACTGTCCGTTGTTCCATGAATAAATGTTCTGTATTCAGGCTTAATGTATTCCAGTAAATCATAACGCATTAAATCAAAATGGGCTAAAGAGCCATTATGAGCCAGTACTACATTCGAACCGGAAAAAACAAAAGGATGAACATTCTGATTTGAAACAATTTGTCCTTCATGATAAGCAACTCCTCGCAGATGAGCTAGTAAGCAATCCGGGGTAATTTTAGAAGCAAGATTGCGAAGATTACCGTCATAAAAGGGCAATTGAGGCGTCTTATAAAGATAAGGAAACTTCGGATTATGTGAAGAGCTATCCCATGCAGCCATTCCAAATCCAGCCAGATTAAGTAAATGAGACATGTATTTGGGATTATAACTCTGTTTGATAAACGAATTATCCGGATTGTAGAGTAACTCTTCAACCACTATGGGTTTGCCAAGATAGGTCAATATTCTGCACATATTTTTTACCTATTGTAGGTTTCAGTATGTAAACGTATATTCAGTTTATCAATGGATTTTTTCAATGCCGTCAACGAACCACAAATCAGTTCAAATAATTTATACCAAAGATCAGGCCTGTTTTCTTTTATCAATTGAAGGGACGTAACGGACAATTTAAATAATACGGTATGCTCACAGGTTATGTACGTTATATTGAATGCTGAAGCGGTATCAATGCATCCAATACTGGCCAAAAGAGTTCCAGGACCAATAACTGATAATTTGGCATGCTTCCCATCCTGAATGATACAAGTCTGTATGCCACCATACATTACAAGATAACATGAAGCATTTTTTTCATTCTCATTGATTAATTTACAATTTTTGGGAGCATCTAACAGCTCAAAATACGTCAATAACGCATCATAGTCATCTTTGGTGAAGGATTTAAATAGCGGACTTTTTTGTAACAATTCCAGATCAAAACCGCTTTCTGCAACACTTAATTTCTTCGGTTGATTTAATGAATAAAGAACTCGCTCGAAAAACGATAAACTGGTCATCTCAGACTCAGAAATAAATGAAGCAACAATATCATGTATGGTTTTTAATCGAGCACATATCTGTCCCATAATCACGCGCATGAGTTTATATTTTGTTTCAGGGTAGTCATTGGCAAGCCGTTGAAAATAGGTATTCGGTATAAATAAACATAAGACGGTATCTGTTGCTAAAAAAGAAGTATGACATGGACTGTGTTCAATGAAACTGATCGTGCTTAGAAATTGACCTGGAAACAAGGTTTCAAGACGGGTATTGCCCTGTCCCATAATGATGGCGTTCACTAAAACGATGCCTTCCAGAATGAGATAAATACCTTCAATATTTTGGCCTTGACAGAGAAAAGTCTCTCCTGGTTTAAATGAATCAATTTGACTGTATTTGAGTAATAGGGCCAATTCATGCTGATCTAGAAATTTACCCAGAATTTCATCAACCAATTGATTTGTATATAACCCTTCATCTTTATCAGGCCTTACAGCAACCGTACGTTCCATCGAAAAACCCTCATGAATAAGTCCATATTAATTCAATGCTTTAGACCAAGCATTACATTGCTCCGCAACGACTTTGGTTATAAAGATAGTATAGATCATGACCCACTGGATAGGGTCATTCTGCCAACAAATAGGTTGAAAGGTATTGCGTATAGGCCATAATCAAATTAGTTTTATTCATGGCTCATGATGTATCGTCTCCCTGGACTTCTACCGTACCAAGTTCTGGTGGATGAAGAACCTTATTAATAATTCATTAATAATCATTATATTATGTAACAATCATGATAATATTGCCTCGGAAAAAGCATCTGCCCCGAACTACAGCCATAACTGATCTGTGGCTTGTTACATATAGGCCTCAATGCTCATTTCAATACCAATCATCGGTGAGAATTTAAGCTGCATTAACTCAATGATGGAGCTTGAATTTATTACACTAAACTATTTATGAAGGGATACATCAACACATGAACAATAGATTTTTTATTATGACCGTTTTGCAACTACTTTGTGCATTAAGCTTTGCAGGTGATGGTGGAGCAATCAAAGAAGACACTTCTCTCAGAGTGTACATTCCAGCCTTGAAACCCGGATTTGAATTTACTGCAAGCACCACCTACCTTCAGCCACATAGTGATAATTTAGGATGGGCAGTTATCACAACGGTACTCCCAATTCCTTCGCCGAACTGGCGTGTTCAGACTATAGAACCCGATTATCAATTAGGTTTTAACCTGGGAGCTCGTTATGTGTTCTCTAATCCAGGAACGGATGTCCAGCTTAATTGGTCTCATCTCGATTCAAACGACCGTGATAACGTAGTAGTCGATCCAACATCACAGTGGGTTTCTCCTTTTTCTCAAACAGGAACACCACCAACCAAGACAGGCCAGATCACCGGAATTTCCCTCTTGAAAGTTGCGAATACACAACTGAATTTTAATTACGATTCGGTCAATCTCGATCTGGGAAAATTTATCAATTTTGGCTCTAATCTTCAGAGCCGTCTTTTTACTGGTATTAGTTCGGTTTTTATCAAAGAACGATTGGTATCAACCTTCCATGGTTTACCATTACCCTACTTTGTATTTAATAATACAACGTCATACAAAGGTATAGGACCAAGATTAGGACTGAACAATAACTATGAATTTTATCGGGGTATACACCTGGTTGGACAGTTTGCTGGTTCACTCCTGTATGGAAGAATGCAGCCGGCTCAATATCAGTTTACCGGTACATCCAAAGAATTAATCGCAGCTCAGATCTATGTTAATCGTGAAGGACTTGCTAATCCCACGGTTAATCAGCTCGTTACTGCTCTGGATGCAAAACTGGGCTTAAGTTACCTTTATATCTATAACGAAAAAACTGAATTAACGTTTGAAGCAGGCTACATGGGCGCATTGTACATCAACCCACTCTCAAGTTACGAAACCAATACCAATGTTATTCCCATTGATTTAGGTTCACTGTCTACCGCAAGTGCAAAACATACCCAGAGTAATTTTTCAGTAGGAGGACCTTACGTTTCAATCAATATACGCTGTTAATCTATATCATGTCGAATGCAACAGGCCGCAAACGTCATCATTTCATTGGTGATTTTATGCTAGTATTATCGACATTTGAGATAAAGCGGCATTAATTATTATGACAAAACAACTCTGCATGCGTTGTTACATTACTGGAAAAGTTCAGGGTGTCTGGTTTCGGGCATCAGCCAAAATCGAAGCGGATAAACTGCAAATAAGTGGCTGGGCGCGAAACCTGGATGATGGCAGGGTAGAGGTATTTGCCTGTGGTACACGTGACCAACTGGAGCAATTCCATATCTGGCTCCAAAATGGACCACGACTTGCCAGAGTAGATTTCTATACACGAGAGGATTTACCCTGGGAAGAATACCGTGGATTTGACACTTTATAGTTCGGGTTTTGGCTCAAGATGTATCTGCATAAAATCATTGAGTTGTTTGGCAATTCGCTCTTTTTTACTCAAAGAAGAATCATATGTACTTACCAACGGTAATGCGGGTTGATCTTTAATAGCCAAAGCCAATCGGTAGGTCATGCTTCCTTTACTTCCACGATGTTCCTGAATGATCACTTGTTCAACGTCTGTAAACGACAATTTTTCTTCATCGGTATGAAACAATCCTTTTCGTTTAATCACTATAGTTTTTAATAATCGGTCAAAATCAACGTTAACCCCTCGTACTGCGAGTAAGGCAATCCCCAGCAAAGGAAAAATTGCCGCTAAAAGGTAAACCCACCAGGGTGTAGGGTAGGGAATTTTAAAATGTGTATCCAGACTTTGGCTGAGGTAGGTATTTATAGCTTGAGCAGCGCTGTCTTTATTAGTTCGGCCACTTGAACTGCCGCCAGTAAGATTTACCGTACCCTTATCAGTAACCAGCTCTACCCAGTAAACCGCTCCACCTTTGCTTGAACGACCACTCATAACAAAGGCACCTTTTAACTGCCCCAGTTCAGTAGTTGAGTGATAAACGTTAAAAATACTGCTTTCCAATGCACAAGACTTGGCACTATTTAATTGTTTCTCTTTACAAACAATAGTGTATTCCAACATCAAAAAGGAAATTGCCAATAAACTACAGATGAGAATCACCAAACCCAACAAATGGAGTATCCATTGACTGATAACCAATCGTATTTGGTTAGCACCTACCGTTATTATTTTCATAAGCATCATCCTTTAATCATCAACATCTGTATCGACATATAATAAAGAAACTTTATAAAAGATCAGGAGAACGAATCGCTTTAATTTTTTAAAAACAGTTCAAATTTTGTTTTAACTTATGATACTCTTATATTCGGGCACTTTGACTCTTCATTATCCAGTGTGGTGAGTTTTAGTTTTTTAAAATGAGGATAAAGAAGTATAAAATGAAATGGACTGATATGTTTTGGACGGCATACGAATATGCCGTTGATACGGTAATTGATACTGCCGTTTATACCCTCAATGGAGTTGGCTCAATCGCCTGCATGGTCGGTGGCGCGCTTCTCCCCGTTTCTTATGCACTAGATGAAACGTTGACAGCATCGTACTCGGGTTCAGCTAATACAATGGGTACAGTTAATGTAGGCATTGATGCCATAGAGTTAAATTACAGCATCAGTGGCTCAATACCCTTCCAACATAACCTCGCAAGAAATGATGGAATAACCTATAAACTTCAAGATTACATTCAACCGAGTACCGTTCAGCTTGGCAGCCTGGTTTTTGTTGGATCAGGCACGGTATTGAACGTTTTGAGTGCTAATTTAAAATTATGGCAACAAGGCCGCATAGATCGCCGAGCCCTAAAAGAACACTATGGAGTTGAGTGCAGTAACCCATCCGCTAAAGAGCATTTATATCGGTCTGGCGGATCATTTTGTGATTCCCTGTCTTATGCCATGATGTCTTGCACGGTAACCGGACTCATCATTCAATACACCGGCCTGATTGGTTCATCCATGCAATTTACCTACCCATCCACCAGCAACAATCAAATCAATACCAGTCACTATACAGGACCAGTGGAATCCAGTTTGATACCCGTTGAATTCCAGTTGGATCAAAATGCAACTGTAGACTTGCCTATTGTAAATATTAATATTTCAGTTGAAGAAAAAGTAGAAGCTTTGGCAACAATTAATGCTACTTATGGTGGGGGATTATTCTTTAAATCCCATAATAAAACCAATTTTCCCTGGTTTGCAACCGCAATTGCCGGAGGGATAACCAATAAAGCCGGACTCTTCTTTTCCAAAAAAGAAATTGAATCACGTGATATTCGAGTTAACGAAGCCAGACAATCAGGCTATTCACTGGTTAATTAAACTATTCAGAGGCATTGAGGAACAATCAATGCCGGTTCCTTCGCTGGCGAAATTCCTGAAATTACACCTCAAAATCACAATTTATATTTATATTAATCATAGCGGTAACTTTATTGTTTGTTATTTGTTTGATATATAGTGCGTCAATTTTAATAAATGGAGTTTGGGTTATGTTATTTCGCTACAGTATTCTATCAGCAGCAGTACTATTCGGGTCAGTAAGCTCACCTGGAATGACTCAAACAGCAGTTAATAAAGATCGATTAATTGTTGCTAACTGTATGGTTAATAAACTCAAAGAGAAAGTCAGGCTAATTCATCAAACGGCTCAATTCAGTTTGATTGAAACCGAGCTGGATAACGAGGTATTAAACACTTTACATGAGAATAGATTAAATTGCGGGAAATTTCTTAACCTGGATGCCTATTACTCCAATAATCCTCATCCAACACTCGGTTCAGAGCAATTAATACAGCATTTCACCCAAAATAAAGAGTTATACTCCAATAAATCCTATCCAATTAATCATGAAAAACAAGTTCAGCAATTATATAAGCTGATTGATCCTGGCAAGATTTGGCAAACCAATCAGCATCTGACCAGTTATCTTAATCGTTCAGCGAAAACAGATACCGGTATAGCTGCAGCGCATTGGTTTAAACAACAATTCGATACACTGGCTCAGGAATATGGGCATACTGATGTTGACAGTTACTTTGTTACAACAGGGAAAAAATACCCTCAACCTTCTACGGTAACCGTAATTGGTAAAGATAAATCGACCGAAGCTATAGTCATTGGCGCACACATTGATACTTTAGATGGAACCATGCCCGGAGCGGATGACGATTCCAGCGGCATATCTGTCGCGCTTGAAATTGCCAGAGTATTGTTAGCATCAGAGATTCAACTCGATCATCCAGTGTACATCATTGCCTATGCAGCAGAAGAACGCGGTCTGGTCGGTTCTGGTTATGTCGTGAACCATTTTTTGAATAAGAATATTCCAGTTAAAGCGGTGATGCAGTTAGATCAGGCTGGATTCAGGGCAAATCCCAAAGACAGTACGATATGGCTACTAAAGGATTATGTTGATTCGGATCTAACCAAATTTACTGCTCAATTGTTAACTCAGTACGTCAAAATTCCAGTTGCTTACACTCGTTGTGGATATGCCTGCAGCGATCACGTCAATTGGACCCGAGAAGGATTTAGTGCCTGCTATCCATCGGCTACAACCCTCGATGATGATAATCCCTATATACACACTTCTGAAGATAAACTGGACATCATTAATTTGGAGCATTTGGTTAATTTCTCTAAACTGGGATTGGCATTTGTTGCAGAACTGGGTCTGAAATAAATTTATTTCATCCCGGCAAAGCAATCATAGTCCTAACTGGCACAGGTAAATTCGGTTCATTAAAAGATCAAAATGAACCGAATTAATCCTGCCTTAATAATTCCTTAAGATAATTTTTATACACTATTCGCTCTATTTTTAAATTTTTTGGAATAAACGATAATGACCAAAGTAGTAATCTATACAGATTTTGATGGAACTGTAACCAGTAGAGAAGGAAATAAAGCTGTATTTACACCCTTCTATCAATCGCTTTTAATAGGTTATGAAGCAGGTAAAGTTCAGGACTACAAACACACACCGATGAAATCCGAAGCGGACGTTCAACAACTATTCCAAGAAAAATTTGGAATTTATAACGACCAATTTGATTTCAGTAAGCCTGATGCAGACATGCTTATGGCGCCCTCGGCTATACAATTTTTTCATGGATTATTAAATAATGACGAGGTCAGTATCAATATCGTTACAAAAAATCGCGCGGAGTACATAAAGGCTCTATTTAAATATCAGGGATTTTCTGATATGGAAATCAATAAATTAAACATTTTGCAAAGTGGCAATAAGTTTCTAGATGTTAATAAGGATCTTCAACAGCGCACTAAAGGAAATCAACAGCCGTCATTTCTGTATATTCTTGATGATTTTAGTGCCGATTACTCTGCAATGATTACTGCAGCTAAAATCAATACTTATCGCGATGATCAAATTAAAGGGTTTACAAATAAACCAGGAACATTTGATTGGGAAACCTATTTAGAGGAGGTCAGATTAGACATTATAAGACCTGCTGCCCCTATAGTAGATCTCAACATTGAAAATGATGATTCCCTGAACACCGAACCCTCTTCTTTTGTACCTGTTACGCGACCAACAAATGAGGACTTAACGCTTACTAGAACGTTAAACATCGGAACATCAGCAATACAATTGAACTCAGAACAATCTAAATCCGCACTACAAAACGATGCAACTGTTGTGCAGGATTCAACTTTAACTGAGCCAAAATCCATTGCTCATGATGTTACGGATAACGGCTCAATCTTAAAACCGCTTAAACCAGTTAACACAGAAACACAAAACACCTCATCACTGCCATCAAATACTCGACCAGCAAAACTAATGGGCAAATCCGTTGGATTAGGTTTTACTCTTGGATTTATAGTAGGTTTTGCCCTGGTTGCCAGTGGAGTGTTTACTCCTTTCGGTTTAGGTCTATTTGGAGCTATGGCACTTGGAGCTGTACTTGGTGCTCACACAGCGCTTATAACAGGAGTCGTTGGATTAATCATTGATATAGCCAGACAGCCCAAACCAACTGAAGGATCAAAACTCAATGCTGAACACTCTGCCAATAAAGACAGCAGTATCACTGCATTAAGTATTTTAGGTGGAAAGTCGCCTGTTCCGCAAAGTGAATTACCTGTGACCAACTTTCCGGGAGTGCTCGTGGTTGATAATCCTTCTAAGGGAAACACTACCGGGAATCAATCTGCTCATCATGTTGATGAAACGTTTCATCCTCATTAACAAACCCTGACTAGAATGTCGTATCAATGATGATTATATTGACTCAAATTGGTACGACCAATTCATCCAACAATGGCTTGAATGGGCATAATTATGCCTCGTCCTATTAAATGCGTTATCATTCAACCTGTGGACTTATAAAAAAATCCAAGATCAAGGCAAATGACATTTTAGCTGGTTTAAATCGACTCAATGCCTGAATTAAAAATCCCTTCTTTTCAGAAGATTGGGCTTTTTCATAAGTCCTGTTCACTTTATTTAATTAATGCAGGAATCAACTATGAATCAATTACCCAATTGCCCTAAATGTAATTCTGAATATACCTACGAAGACGGCGCCTTATATATTTGTCCAGAATGCATGCATGAATGGGCCAAAGACAGTCAGGAAGTCAATCAGGAACAAACTCGCGTTATAAAAGACGCTAACGGCAATACCCTTCAGGATGGCGATTCAGTTACGGTCATTAAAGACTTGAAAGTCAAAGGTTCTTCGCTGGTTGTAAAAGTGGGAACGAAGGTGAAAAACATCCGACTTGTTGAAGGCGATCATGATATCGATTGTAAAATTGATGGGATAGGGCCAATGAAACTAAAATCACAGTTTGTTAAGAAGAGTTAATTACGTCACAGCTGATTCGTGGCAGAATTGACTATTCAACCTGTCTTTTTCGCCACGATAAAGTATTTATGCCAATATTTTTCATACCCCATTGCATCGGGATGCGCCAACTCCTCTTCTTCAAAAAATTCAATTTCAAAAGTTAAAAATAAGGCATTTAGCGCGTCTTGAGATAAAAAAGTCATATCACTCCTCGTGCGCCAACCATCCCTTATCCCAAAAAAAGTTCCTGCAAATCGTCCTCCAGGATGCAATGAATTTAAAATAAGGTGCCAAAAGTGATAAAAATTATTGGGTGGTAAAAAGGGAAGACTAAAACTGGCATTGATCAAATACGCAGGAGGCAAGTGAGATAAAGTTTCAAACGATGCAACCTGTGACGTTAACTGGCCTGAATAGGACTGAGGAATTGTTGTTAATAAGGAATTAATGGCTGACTCTTGAGCATCAATTGCCAATACAAACCATCCAGAACGCAGCAGCGCTACAGTATCAACACCTGAGCCACAACCTAAATCAATCGCTAATTTTGGAACATCGGCCTGCTCCAGCTCACATAATTCAATCGCCTTTAATAAAGTTTTACGTGGAACCGATTTTTTTTCAGTCCTTTTATAATATTCAGTCCAATTTCTAATGCTCATGATTTATCCTGACTATTCTCAGTCCCTCATTCAATATAGTTACTCAAAAGTAACTAATTGACAGAATCTCCTGCGTTAAATTACAGTCAACCGTTCTTAAAACTATGGAGAGTGTATGATGAAAAATGCGATTATCACAAAAATTATTCAACAAAAATTACTAAAAATAGAACACGGTTTTTGTGGTCCAGGAACCTGCGTTCACTAATTCTGATTTATTCAAATCTCAGTAGGGATTAACCATCCAGACTGAGATTCTTTATGCCTGTACACGAGTCACCAGATAGAGATACCATGATTCCTGATTTAAATAACTTGCTCAACTATAAAAATGATAGACTGATTGCCCGTTATAACCGCGATTTTCCTCAATCTAAAATGGATGCTGATGACGCATTAACTGAATTAATGAAGTTTATCTGGCTATGCCATAAACACCAATCGGATAGAACTGATTATCCTCACCAATCATCATATAATTTCAATTGTGTCATCCATGCGGAAATGGATGATATCGACAATATGTGGCACACATTTTTGCTCTTTACCCGTGATTACCATAGATTTTGTCAGGATTATCTTGATGGATCCTTTTTCCATCATGAGCCAATGGATAATCAGGATGATGTAATCCTGGAAGATTATGAACTCGAACTTTCACGTTACCTATCCTACATCTATGATCATTTAGGCGAATCCACATTAATAAAATGGTTCAATCCTTAAGACCTCGGATTACAGGACAAAATAATTTTAATCGTTTTAAGATCCCCTCATCCGCCTGTCGGCACCTTCTCCCTGATGGAGAAGGCAATTCTAGCAAGATCTCAATAAGGTTTGAAATGGAACATCGGGCATTGGGCATAGCGTCAAAAAAATTAATGCTATTTGATAAACAGGAGTAGCAACTATTTGAGCGTTACCAGTCTACCCGGCTTATACCCAACCGCTCCCTTCTCCCTTTTTAAGGGAGAAGGGTTGGGGATGAGGGTTACTAATCAGCAAGTAGCCTGTATTAGACCAAGTCGTAATACAGGATCAAGCTCTTCATAAATTCTCTGTTTTTGTGAATTTGATATAGGTATTAGACTATATACATTAATTTAAAGTAGTAAAATTGATGATAATCGAGTAGTAGCCCCCTGTATTACGACTTCGTCTAATACAGGCTACGTTTACTGTCTTGAATTTTCATTCAAGACAGTTGCTACTGGCCACTTACTGAATCGTCTGAATCCTACACTTTTTGCTCATGTTCCAATTTACTGATGAAACTCCTCTCCGCCTGCGAGATACTGCTCATATTCATCTCAGTCCATAATGTAAGCTGGCCAAGAATGACACTTAGCTTCATCCCCAGGACAGTTAATGAATACTCCACTTTCATAGGTAATACGGGATAAGATTTACGATCCACAAAACCATAACGTTCCAGTTTTTGCAGTGTTTGCATTAACATTTTTGGGGAAATACCCCCCACTTCCCGTCTTAGTTCTCCAAATCGACATATTTTCATGGATAAAATATTAATAATTAAAATAGACCATTTATCACTTATCGCCTCAAGTACATTACGCGATGGACATTTCTCACTGTACACACTGAATACATCTTTTTGCATCGTCATCCTGCCTGCTTCAATAAAAATTCCAAACTTTAAACTGCCAAGAATAAGGGCAATTAATAAATTGCCCCATAATAGAATGAACATTGGACGTAATTGGCGTCAATCTTTTTTATTGTCCAAATGTTCTGACATGGCATTCCTGTCAATAAAAAACGGCTCCCAAACATGACCATTAATATCCTGAAATGCTCGGCCATACATCCATCCATGATCTTCAGCCGGGCGGTATTCCTTTCCACCGGCGATTACTGCTTTTTTTAGCATCGCGTCTACGGCTTTTCGGCTTTCGAGGGTCAAGGCAACCACTACTTCTTTACTTTTAAACGAGTCAATCAGTTCATGATGTGGTATGAAACCTTGAAACATAGGCTCCACTAATAACATCACAAAATTATTAGTACCGATAATCATGCAAGTAGCATTGTCATTAGTAAAATGGGGATTAAATTTAAAGCCCAGGGTAGTAAAAAATTTAATGGTTTCATCCAGATTTTTTACTGGCAAATTAACAAACATTTGCCGTTCATTATGTTCTTTTAAATCCATACGAATTCTCCTTTAAGCAAATGCATCAAAGAGTACAAATCTTTATTTTTTGCTCATGGACGCAAAAAACTCCTCGGCTTGCTTTTTAATCTGCTCTTGGGTCAAATCCTTTGTGTGGGTTGCAATCATCCAGGAATAACCAAAGGGATCCTTTATCTGACCAACACGGTCGCCCCAAAACATGTCAGCAACAGGCATAGTGACTTTACCACCAGCGCTTACAGCCTGAGCAAATGCCTCATCAACATGAGCAACATATAAAAAAAAGCTAATAGGTGAACTGCCCACACTCTCAGCGCTTTTGGAACAATTGTCGTTCCCATCCATCTCATCCCCCATCATGATGAGAGAATTTCCTATTTTCATTGTGGCGTGCATCACTCCCGTGCCGTTTAATTTTGGAAATAAATCAATTAATTCAGCATTAAATGCTTTTTTATAAAAATCGATCGCTCTTGTTGTATCTTTAAAGATAAAACTTGGCGTAACGGTATGAAATCCGGCTGGAATTGATTGTGTCATGGTATTCCTTCTCCAAAGTGATATGAATTATTTTAATTCTCAATTTTAAGGAAACAGATTTATAAAGCCCCCTTTCATCAAAATATGTATAGACTAATAAAGATAAAAAGGGTAACAGTATTTATTTTTTCTTCATGCACAATAGAGGGAATCTATTCTAAGTCGATCAGAGAAAACTCTGAGCGTTCCTCGCTTTTTATATCCTCCTTAACAATTCGTGAGGATACCTTGGGAACAGGCCTGACATGCTGTACTCTTAATATTTCCTTAAGGATTTATGACTATAATTTGCACAGAACGATTCGGGGTAAATAAACTGGAGTTTACATGAAAACTACTCAAGAGTTACTGGCACTGCTTAAAACAACTGAAGCGGATACATTTGAAGACATTCAAAAAAGATATTTGACATTAAAAGAACAGCAAGAAAAACTTGAAAAACTAAAAAGAATGGGCGCTGTCAATCCATTTGGTCCACAGCCAGCCACTTTAATTCCGGTTGCAGATCTCAAGAATGCCTGGGCTAATATTGATTCTGAATCTAAATACCAGTACTTCAAATCCACAGGAACGTTTCTAGCCATATCATCCTCTCAAACGAATGATCAAAAAGAATCAACGGATCAAAAGCTCGCGCCACAGAGAGTAACACCTATTTTAGATTCGCTTACTAAGGAGCGTCCCTTATTTAAAAATCGTAGATTGCCAAGCAGAGCACGAGCAAAAACGTCACTTAAAGCAGATGATGAAGTAGCGCCAATAGCCGAACCGCAATCAACTCCTGTATTTACCTCTGAATCCAAAGATCAACGAACTAGCATCCCTACTGTACCTGAACAGACCAACGGATCAACGCCAGTAGAGTCTGAAAAAACAGTAACAAAAAACCTGCCTTCTCTAAAAGAACTTCAGGAAATGATTCGAGATAAAGTGCCAAGAGTGATACCAGCTCATCTACAAAGTAAGCTAACTACCAACACGATACAGCCTCAAACAAATAATGCAACGACACCAGTTGAAGCCAATAGTCAACTAACTGCCAAAGAACTTCAGGAAGCCGTATTCAAAGCAGTACAAGATTACACTGCATACCATACGGGTGGAAATAAAGGAAGTGCGCAGTTAAACAGAGGTCAAGGCGATGGGTTATTTAGTTTTTTACGTCACGGAGCCAAAGGTCTAGCCACCGCTAACGCATTATATAACTCCATAAACTCGGATAACATGTCAGTACAAGAAACCGTAAAGGTTTTAAAAGATTTTATGAGCAATTCATCCAGAGCTTATCATCACCATTCATTTACCTCGTATCTTGCCGACGCCCTGGCACAAAAGGGAGTAGTGACCGCACATAAAACGTCACGTTACAATCAAAATGAAGTAATACAGGAAATGGAACAATGGATACTGGCTAACTCAACCTCACAAGCCAATAAAACTTTATAAAATTCGATCTCGTCCTGTTTTTAGATACCTGTTTCAGGTGTTTCAAAAACAGGACGTATCGCCAACGGATCGGATTACATCACTTGTTTCAATCACTAAAATAATCTTCATAAATATTCTTATAGCTTCCATCGTTCTCTAATTGCATTAATACTTTATTTATGGATTGTATTAACACCATGTTCTTTGGCAACGACATAATTCCCAAACCCTCGCCCACAGCAAACGGCTCATCCAATTTGGATAAAGGAATGTCGGTTTGGTGTAACCAGTAATTAAATTCCTCCGAATCCATTAATATGGCATCGAGCTGATGCTTACTTAAAGCAGAAATTAGCGGAAGAGGATCTTCATATAACTCCACTTGAATTTTGAGCTCAGGATTATCCGTCTGAAAATCCTGAAGATCAGAAGAATTGGTTGCGCCAACACTTCTACCTTTCAAATCACTAATCGAATTTAAATTACTGGTTTTTAATACAAGAAACTGGCTTTTACTTATTTTGTAAGGAAGGGTGAACGCATAATTCATCTGTCTTTTTTCCGATATAGCGATAGCGCCCATCGCCAGATCAATGGTTCCTTCATTTAATGCAGTATCTAATTTTTTAAATTCCATTGGTTTAAAAATACAGGTCTCATTCAACCGTTTACAAATAGTCTGCATTAAATCCACGTCAAAACCCTCAAACTGATTGATTACATAAGGCGGTTTAAAATAGGGGATGCCTATGACCAATGATGCATTAATAGATGTGACATAACACATAAAAAATAAGGAGCAAATAGATAGCCACCACTTCATTTTATTCTTCTCCGTTAATCCTCTGCCAATGGAACTTCGGTTCAAAAGTTCTAAATATTCCCTATTTCAAGTGTCTGCTCCTCTTAATTTTAGTTCAAATTTAGAATTTTACGATCATTTTTCAACCAAATGATGAACGAAATTTCTTCTGGGCTTTTAAACCCAATTTGATGGGGCATGTGATTTATATTTACAATTACTGCGCTTTTTTTTACTATTCTGCAAATTCATATACAAATAATGGAGTAATCAATGGCCGGGCCCTCATTTTTTTCACAATTAAATTCAACTTGGGATGAATACCATTCTTTAAGGAATAAATATTCGGATGCTATCCCCGTTCCTCAAAAGAGTTATTTTAGCCGCATTCGGTCTATAGATGAGTTTGCAACCTTAGCGGTTCGACCGATTGAAAAACCACTTTGGCTTGGCATTCATACCTTGAGTTTTTTATTAAAAGCTTTATTGTCCCTTGCTGTATCCATTATTTTAGCCCCTTGTGCTCTGGCTTTAGTCATCATTGCTCCTACATCTGACTTAAGCAAAGCAACCAGTGAAACCTTCAAACTGGCGGCAACGCATACTTTTGTATCAACTGGTATGACAGCATTGGCATTGATATCATCTGTCTTAGCTGTGGTGCTAAATCCTCTTTATCTGGTAACTCGTGCCGCGTCTACAGTTGTCGACAGCCTCAACACAACTACGGAAACTTGTTGTGGATTATCACTGACCCGATAAACAAATGCAGGATTTACGAAAAACCCCAAGGTCGAGGCTAAAGGAATTTTTAATGAAGGAGTTTAGATACACTAAATGACGGAATTAAAAATTCCTTTTAACGAAGAGATTGGGCGTTTTACGTAAGTCCTGTTGTTGAGCCGATACACTCGTTTCGGCTCCTCTCTTCCTCTTACAACACATGATTTTAAATGATTTTTTTTATGATCTGCATTAAAGTAACCAAAAAATCAATATCAACGTGTAACACATTCAATAAAGGAAGGGATAATGCGAGTAAAAGCAGCAATAGCATTTGCACCAGGTGAACCACTTGTAATAGAAATGGTTGATTTGGAAGGGCCAAAGGATAATGAGGTTTTAGTAGAAATCAAAGCAACCGGTATTTGCCATACCGACAGCTATACTTTGTCAGGACAGGATCCTGAAGGACTCTTTCCTGCAATTCTAGGCCATGAAGGTGCGGGCGTGGTGGTTGAAACAGGAAAAAATGTAACCGGATTGAAACCAGGCGATCATGTCATACCTCTATATACACCTGAATGCCGTCAATGCGAATATTGTCTATCCCAAAAAACCAATTTATGCCAGGCCATTCGCAGCACTCAGGGCCGGGGGGTCATGCCAGATGGAACCTCTCGATTCAGTTTGAATGGTAAACCCATTCATCATTATATGGGAACATCAACCTTTTCCAATTATACCGTTTTACCAGAAATTGCCCTGGCAAAAATTCGTAACGACGCACCGTTTAATAAAGTATGCTACATCGGTTGTGGTGTCACTACAGGCCTTGGAGCGGTGTTATTTAATGCAAAAGTTGAGGCTGGCAGTCGAGTAATAGTCTTTGGCTTAGGCGGCATAGGACTTAATGTCATCCAGGGCGCACGCATGGTGGGTGCACGACAGATTATTGGAGTTGATATAAATACGGATCGCGAAGCGCTTGCAACCCAGCTGGGTATGACTGATTTTGTCAATCCAAACGACGTACGAGGGGATTTAGTTGGTCACTTGGTTGAATTAACTCAGGGTGGTGCTGATTATACCTTCGAGTGTATTGGAAACGTAGACGTCATGCGCCAGGCGTTAGAGTGCTGCCATAAAGGTTGGGGAGTATCGACTATTATTGGCGTGGCGCCTGGCGGTCACGAAATATCGACTCGCCCCTTCCAATTAGTTACAGGAAGAGTGTGGCAGGGTTCCGCATTTGGAGGAGCACGTGGACGTACGGATGTACCTAAAATAGTTGATTGGTATATGGAAGGACGAATTAATATTGATGATCTGATTACCCATGAATTACCCTTTGATCAAATCAATGAAGCCTTCGAAATAATGCGAAGAGGGTTAACCATTCGCACCGTACTTAACTATTAATTTATTGCTCCAAGGGAGTTCGCCTATGTCTATTCAGTTAATGGAACAACATCAATGTTTTAATGGATCCCAAGAAGTCTATTCTCATTGGTCTGAAACGACAAACTGCACTATGAAGTTTGCAATCTTTCTTCCACCTGAAGCAAAACACCAAAAGGTACCCGTGCTTTATTGGTTATCTGGCTTAACCTGTACCGAGCAGAATTTTATTACCAAGGCCGGCGCACAACGCATGGCCTCTTTGCTTGGTCTGGCTATTGTTACACCCGATACAAGTCCTCGCGGACTTAATCTAAAAGATCCAGATGGACGCGAACAATTTGGCGAGGGGGCTGGTTTTTACCTTGATGCTACCGAATTACCCTGGAGCATGCATTATCGAATGTACAGCTATGTCAGCAATGAATTACCACATCTTATCAGCATTAATTTTCCAGTAGATGACCGTCGTTGCGGTATATTTGGTCACTCGATGGGTGGCCACGGCGCATTAACTATTGGTCTTAAAAATTCCGCCAAATTTCGTAGTCTTTCTGCTTTTTCTCCGATATGCGCGCCCACGAAAACACCTTGGGGAATCAATGCGTTTGAGGGGTATCTCGGAGATAATCAACAATCCTGGCAACAATACGATGCCTGTGAATTGGTCAAAACGCATCACTGGCCGCATGGTGAACTTCTGATTGATCAAGGAAGAGCGGATCCGTATCTCCTCGAACAGTTAAAACCCGAATATTTTGTTGCCGCATGTCAGCAGAGCAATGTTCCTTTAAAACTAAGAATGCATGAACATTATGGACATAATTATTATTTCATAGCCACTTTTATGGAAGACCATTTGCGATTTCATGCAGAAAAACTGAGGGCCTGATTGCATCATCAAATTCTTATCCATAAATTACCCAGTTCATTAGCTAAGACTTAATAATTGAGTTAAGATGTAAGTTTTTATTACGTAACTGTTATGAAAAAATGCGTTATTCTGATAATAAGTCTATACTTGGGTTACCTCCCCAGTATTTATGCAAATAAAAGTCAACCAACAATTAATTACTCGACTGGTTTGGGAACCCCTATAACTACAGCTACTACGGATACTTCTGATAAAGGTGGCTGGGGTGTTAGCCAACGAGCGGAATATTTTTCCTACAAACCGTTTTCTGATTTGGAATTAATGCAAAATCCGGAAGCTGAAAGTCAAAACGCCTATTTCATTAATTATTTAATGATAAACTATGGTCTTACAAACAATATTACTGTAGGTGCCATTTTACCCTATGTCTATTCTTCCAATCTTCGAGCAGCTAGTTTAGATGAGTCATCTATGGTATCCCAATTAGGTAATATCTCTGGAGTCAGTGATACTAATCTGTTCTCTGTATGGAAATTAGTCGAAGAAGATAAATCCCCAATTTCTATGGCATTACTTACAGGTATTAATGCCCCAACAGGAAAAACCTCTGTATTAGATAATGAAGGGGTATTTTTCGCAGCCTCAGACCAGCCCGGAAGCGGTGCCTGGTCACCATTTGCGGGGCTTATTTTTACCAAAAAATGGGATAGGTTCCTGTTGAGTTCTAATTTAATTTATACTCAATACACCGAAGGCTCGCAAAATACGACTTTAGGCTCCATCGTCAATTATAACTTTGCTGCGGTTATTGATTTATATGATAATCCAAATAAAAACAAACCATTTCAACTGGATGGGATACTGGAGATAAATGGTGAATATAATTATGACACCATAATAGATGGGATAAGTGAGCCCAATAGCAGTAGCAGCAGCATATTTTTAACTCCCGGTCTTCGGGCAAATTTCGGTTCAGCTGTATCCATTTATTTTGGGGCAAACTTACCGCTGATGGAGTATTATCATGGAATCTCAGCAAAAACTAATTACAGCTTTATTGGTGGAGTCGATATTTCGTTATGAACGTACAGATCGCCATTGTTCTGATCAATACAACACCAGCTCACGCAATACACAGGTAGCATATGCACCTGCTGGTAAAGTAAACGATAATTCAGCAACCGAATCATGAATTGAATAATTGCATTGATCCAGATGAAGAATGTTAGAGCGCCAGGCTTCTTCCAGGCCATTCCTCTCCAATCCAGCCAACCAGGAACTCCACTCAGAATAGACTTCATTAATTAATTCCAAAGCCCTACCCTTCACCAGATTTTTCCCTTTGCCAGGCAACGGGCTTGCGGGGGAAATATCCCGTTCCTTAATACGATTTAATAAATTCTCATCAACGTCATCAATAACAAAAATACTGTTTGAACCTCTAAGCTGAATCACATCCCCTGGCTGAGGTACATTCCAGGTTAAATCGAATACTCGCCGGGACAATACTAAATTATAAAGCCATGAACGTGCAGCAGAACAGTAAATACCTTTTAAAAATCGGTCCTTGACTTTTCGTCCCTGTACCAGCATTTCTTCTGCTTTTATCAAGTTTCCACCTTCACGACCAAACCGTTGCTCCCCAAAATAATTAGGAACACCTGTTAGTTTAATACGTTCCACTCGCTCCGCTAATTCCTGTTCATTGGAAACGTCCCTCAATCTCATTATAAAATGATTGCCCGTTAAAAACCCCGGCCTTAGCTTTTTATTATGGCGAGTGCATTCTAAAACCCGCCATCCCGGTGCTTCTAGTGTTTCAATACCTGCAATCTCTTCCCCAGGAGCATGGATACTTAGCCATTGAGTTGCTAAAGCCTGGCGGTCTTTTAAACCAGCATAGCTGATGAGTTTTATTGGCTTATTAATCAATCGCGCCAGTGATTTAACTACCTCCTCAGTAGTTAATCCTCTTTTTTCAATTCGGATCAGAATATGTTCACCTTCTCCACTAAATTGCCCATCAAAATATTCATTAACCTGAAAATCTTCAGGAGCCAATTTAAAACTGGCTGTAGATTTTGGAATACCATGGATACGTGGCCAATCTAGAGAATACATCAACAAATTCCTTAAAAAACCTAGCCAGATCACTGTTCGTTGACATCGTACTAACGAGAAGAATAACGGATTGATTTTTGATCCCCGGAACGCCATTCATACTCAGAATGCGAGTACCGGATTACAGAAAATCGACCTGTTTAAACCAAGACGGTAGAAATGTTAACAGCCCCAAATCACTGACCTACGAATGAGTGGGAATACAACTGTTCAAAGTATAACATGAGAAGAGAGCTCAATTAAATCATAGTGATTTTATTGTTAACTGATAAAGAGTAAATGCCGTCAGTTAATTAGAGCGACTAGATTATTCATCGATTAAATACGACAAAAATTTATCACTGGTCATCTCTTTTGAGAAATACCAGCCTTGTACCAAATCACAATTAAGCGAACGAATTAAATCCAATTGTTCCTCTGTTTCTATCCCTTCAGCAATAACCATCAATTTTAATTTTCTGGACAGAGCAATAATACTGCTCACCAGATTTAAATCATTATTATTGGTGTTGAGACTCTGAATAAAAACGCGGTCAATTTTTAAACTTTTAACGGGATAAGAACAGATGTAATTCAGTGATGAATAACTCATACCAAAGTCATCTAATGAACAATGAATATTCATCCTGTTTAACTGATTTAGTTGAGACCAAATTAATTTGGAGTCATCATTAAAGGCCGACTCTGTAATTTCAAAAATCAGGGATTCGGGATTTACTTCAGCCTCGTTCAATATCAATTTGAGTTGCTCTATAAAATCGATTTGTTTTAATTGAAGAGTAGAAATATTAACCGCGATTTTTATTGATTTACCGGTTATTAATTGCCACTCTTTAATCTGAGCACATACATTTTTTAATATCCAATAGCCTAATGGAATGATCAGGCCCGTCTCTTCCGCTATAGGAATTATTTGTTCTGGGGTAATCTGTCCTAATGACAGACTATCCCATCTTAATAAAGCTTCAGCCGCTATAACTTTATTCACTTTAATATCAATGATTGGTTGATAGCAAATATATAACTCGTTACGAGCCAGTACCTGAGGCAGTTCTGCCTTGATACGAATAGAATGTGTTGCCATATCCGTCATGGCGCTAGCAAAGACAGTCCAGTTATTCTTACCCTTCATTTTGCTTTGATACATCGCAGTATCTGCATTACGCATTAAGGTTTTTGCGTCAATTCCCTGATCAGGATAAATGGCAATGCCAATACTGGATGAAATAACCAGATCCCGGGATTCAATTTTAAAAGGCCGCAAACAAATTTCCTGACATTTTATGGCAATACGCTCCGCATCAGATATGTGATTTACATTTTCCAGAATCAGCATAAACTCATCACCACCCAAACGAGCAATAGTATCTGTCTGTCTAATAACAGAGAGATATCGCGTTGATAAGTCTTTTAGTAACAGGTCTCCAGCTGCATGCCCCATAGAATCATTTATTTGTTTAAAATCATCAAGGTCCAAAAATAGAACTGCCAGTTTTTTTCTACTCGCATAAGCTTTGGAAATGGCGCGCTCTAATTTATTTACACCATAGGCACGATTAGGTAAATTAGTTAAATGATCGTAGGTTGCCTGATGTTTGAGCAATTCCTCATAACTTTTCTTCTGTGACACATCTTCCATAACTGCGAGATAATGCGTTGTCACTTCATCATCATTACGAAGAGGGGATATTATTGCAGATACCCAAAAATCCTCTCCTTTTTTATTTTTATTGAGCAGTTCACCTCGCCACTCTTCATCTTTAATTAACTGATTCCACATCGACTCATAGATTTCCACAGGGGTTTTACCCGACTGAAGTATTCTTGAACTTTGCCCCAAAAGTTCATCCGCACAATAACCCGTCTGTTCGAGTACTTTTGCATTAACGTATTCAATAACTCCTGATTTATCAGTAATCATGACTAATACAGGACTTTGCTCCAGGGCACGTGTTAATTTTCTTATCGTATTTTCTGAGCATTTCCGATCAGTAATGTCTCTAACTATAGCCAATACCAATTTTTCGCCGGTGACATTAAAAATACTCAGACGCACCTCAACAGGAAAAGAAGTTCCATCTTTTCTTTTGTGACGTCCTTCAAGAGTAATTGGACCGTCCTGCAGATCCTTCCACATTTGACTCAATACGTCATAAGTCACGCCGACTTCTATATCCCAAACATATAAATTACAAATCTCTTCCCGCGAATAACCTAATGACTGACATGCTGCGTGGTTAGTTTCTAAAAAATGACCGCTTAAATCATGAATGAAAATAGCATCAGAAGCGGCGTTCATCAGATTTCTGTACCGTTCCTCACTTATTGTCAACTGATTAATCTGTTTTATTTGATCGGTGATATCTTGTTTAATTGCAATATGCTGGGTGACTTTGCCCACTTCATTAACTACGGGCACTATGGTCGTTTTAGCAATCCAATCGGTACCGTCTTTTTTCCTGGATTGAATTTGTCCTTTCCAAATGGCTCCAGCTTCTAACTGGGTCTTTATCTGCTCAAATAAAGTGATATCTTCTATAGGAGAACGCAATAATGAAGCGACTGTCTTATTAAGAGCCTCAGAAGCATTGTAGAGGGTAATTTTTTCAAACGCAGGATTGACGTATTCAATGACGGCTTCTTCATTAGTAATTTCAATAATATCACCTGCTTTTTCAAGAATGGTATTCAATAATTTTTCTCTGTTTTTAACTAGTATTTTCGAAAAAGTAAGCGCGCAAATCCCTAAAAAATCGTTAAGAAAAGGAGTCATTAATGCTAAAAAGGGTACTGTCGAATCAAGCCATATACTGATACAAATGAACGTTTGTTGTGTTTTTTCAAGACAAATATCAATGCGCTTCTTTAAATTTTCCGACCGTTGAGTTCTAAGTCTGACTGTTTTGATTTGTAAAAGAGAGCTGGCTGCCAATTTGTTTGAAGCCTGTCGCAGTTCCTTTTGAATATCAAAATTTAAACCTTGCGACGCAAGATGACGAATGGATTGATGCACATCATATTGCCAGAGTACGATTATTTTATCTTTTAATAAGGGATGTTGAATAAACACTTTTAAAACCTGTCCTGCAAAATCAGGTAACGACAGTTCATCATGGCTATTCTCGATCAATTGACTAATAAGCTCACGTTCAAATTTATAGGTACTTAAGTAATCTTCCTGATTCTTTGGATGACTTGAACGAATAGAGAGTAGGGTTTTTCTTTTTTTATCCATCATGAACTTACACCCACAATGGTCAAATATCATACATTAATATTAGGCGCTTATTTGACATTAATCAAAATCAAAGCGTTTTATTTTCAATCACCATTCCGCGAATTCTACAGTAAAAGTAGAGCGGATTATCATTTTTGGTATATGCTTAATAATGTATTTAGCAGAGGGAGTTATCATGAGTTTTAAGAAAAAAGTGGCCATACTGAATAGTTCCAGAACTCCTTTTGTTAAATCCCATACACACTATCTGGGCAAATCAAATCAGGATTTACTGGGGGCTGCCTTAGCCGATTTAATACAAAAGACACACATTCAAGGCCAATTATTAGGTGATGTGATCGCGGGCGCCGTCATCAATCATCCCTTTGACTGGAACCTTGCGCGCGAAACGGTATTAGGAAGTGAGTTATCACCAGAGACCCCAGGATTAACCATACAACGAGCCTGTGGAACTGGATTGGAAGCAGTGAACTTAATTGGATTAAAAATCGCCAGTGGCCAAATCAGTGCAGGCATAGGAGGCGGCACAGATACCAATTCAGACATTCCCTTAATTGGTCAGAGAAAACTGACTCATTTTTTAATTAAATTGAAACAAGCTAAAAGTGTTACAGAAAAACTCTCGGTTCTCAAAACATTCAGGCCAGGTATGTTAAAACCTCAATTACCTGAAGTACGAGAACCACGTACCGGTTTGTCTATGGGAGATCATTGTGAACTCATGGTTAAAGAATGGAATATTACTCGTGAAGCACAGGATGAACTGGCACTTCGTTCGCATCAGAATGCCGCGCACGCTTATGATGAAGGATTTTTTGATGATTTAATCACCAATTTCAATGGGTTAAGTCGCGATACCATTACACGTCAAGACACCACATTGCAAAAACTGGCGAATTTAAAGCCTGCTTTTGATCACTCAGATAAAGGAAGTCTTACAGCAGGAAACTCAACTCCTCTGACCGATGGAGCCTCTGTAGTTCTTTTAAGTTCACCTGAATGGGCAAAATCCCGTCAATTGGAAGTACTGGCTTATTTCGTAGACTGTGAAGTCGCCGCTGTTGATTTTGTACATGGAGCAGGTTTGTTAATGGCTCCCACCATAGCAGTAAACCGCTTGTTAGAACGAAATAATCTCCGTTTGCAAGATTTTGATTTTTATGAAATTCACGAAGCTTTTGCTGGCCAGGTACTTTGTACTTTAAAGGCTTGGGAATCAGACGCGTATTGCAAAAATGTTTTAGGACGAAAATCTCCTTTGGGAAGTATTAATTTAAAACAAATGAATGTAAAAGGTGGAAGTCTTGCTCTGGGTCACCCATTTGCCGCTACTGGCGGTCGATTGGTAGGATCTGCTGCCAAAATGCTTGCCCAAAAAGGTAGCGGCCGGGTCTTGATCAGTGTATGTACCGCAGGAGGCATGGGCGTAGCCGCAATTATAGAACGCTAAATCCAGTTCATTTTTATCCTGAACCTCATGCTATCATTAAGTACTTTTTAATCCACGAACAGGAACATCCATATGATATACGTAATGATTAATTATTTGTTCGGCCTGTTCACTGGTTAATGGCTTCGTGATTGCTCCTTCCATGAAATACTGCTCACAATCATATTTCACGACATCAGCTTCATATCCTGTTAAAGCAATAATGGGAACATGATGCTTCGTATCTTTTTCCATATTACGTAATTGCTTGGCAACTACATACCCCGAAGTATCTTCCAAACCAATATCCATTAATACCAAATCATATTTACCTGGATCAAACAGCTTTAAAGCCTTATCCCCTGTATCAGCAATATCGACCTGACAATTCAAAGCTGTTAAAAGAGCCTTCTCAACATTCTGGGCAATTAAATTGTCCTCTATCATTAATACATTAGGCAAAGAGGTTACTTTTGACACCTGTTCTGATTTTGGAAGTTTTTTGGATTTGGTATTTTGCTCCTGAATTTTAGATGCACTGATATCCGTTAGTACAACCACCAATCCAACTACATTTTTATTCTCATCAAACATAGGAACGCGATTGGTTTTAAAATAAAAATGCTTTTGCTTGTCATTAAGTATTGGTTTTTCCTCAACATTATACTGAGATTCACCGGTAAATATGGCATTCATATCTTCTAATTTTAACGCCTCAACACATTCCTCACTCCAATGAGCAAATTTTTTCATTTGCAAATAGGGGGTTCCTTTAAAATCACGAAGTTCATTCAAGCCTAAAAATTGAACAAATCGATTATTGCAGCCCAGTAAATTACAATCCACATCAACCCAGTAAACAAGATCAGGGATACAATTCATGATATCCATATAATATTGATGAATCTGTTCTATATCCTCTGGATTTCCTTTTTGATGATTCCAAAACATGAGTACTCTCCCTTCTTTTGTTTTTCATGAAAATTATAGTACATATTGGACAATTATGCGTCTTTTCAGATTGGTGACCAGGAAGAATTAAACGAACATCAGGGCGTATTGACCCGTCATCCAACGAGTGCCAACACGCCCTGAAATTGATGCTATTGATTAATAAAACAAATACAAAGTGTTTTTTAATTTTAATGCTTGATAATCAAAGAGTTAGAAACAAATTCGGGATCTCTCGCTGCATTGCAAATCATAATTTTCCTGTCTTAATATAGAAATTCATTCGATTATTTTACTGAGCTATTAATGGCGGCACTTACTGTATTTGCATTTGGTACTGGGGAACAAAGTAATAAAACAAAAAATATAATCTCCCAATTTTCTACAGCCTGTAGTAGCGATCACTTCATTATCGAAGGCCCAGATTGGCTTGGAAGAGAAGTTAAGGGTAATGCCAAAAACGCGGCTCGTCGAATCGTAAAATGGTTAAGTGCTCAAAACAGCCTGGATAACTCGGTAAATTTAACCGGATTTAGCCGTGGATCCATCACCTGCATCCATATTGCAAACCGTCTAAAACAATTCGAATCCTATCTGGAACATCGAGCAAAACCTTTAAATGCACAGCAAAGCAAATTACTGGCCCAATTGAAGGCATTAAAATTAAACCTATTTGCTATTGATCCGGTAGCAGGGATGAGCGATAAAAGTGAAAAACTTGCTCGAACCATTCCAGACAATGTAAAAAATTATATCGCCTTACTGCAAATGGATGAGATGCGGCGTGATTTCAAACCTCAGGACATCACACGCACCATTATTATGTCGCCAGAACAAACGAAAGTATCCATGATCCCTATGTACGGGAATCATTCGGATAATACTAAAATAAAAAATGAGAAGATGCAGAGTGGCGCAAAATTATCCTGGTATATATTGCATTTTTTCTTAAACCATAATGGTACGCAATTCAAAAATAACCAAGCACCGCCAATAATAGCTCATCATCTTGAACAGGGTGTTATGGAGCTTCCTGAACACCCTGATGCCAAAAATCTATTAAAATTATGTTCACTTCATCATAAAGAAAGAGAACATTATTTAATTTCAGGCCAAGAGTTTAAAATTCATGATGGAATACCTTTACCCAGGATAGCAAGAACGTTAAATAACCATTTAAAATATTATGTAAAAAATTTCCAATTTTTTACGAATCAAATAGAACGAGAACTATTTAAAATATCCTATCCCAGAACGTTTAATTATTTATTTGAAAAAAATCAGTTTGATGAACGATTTCCCCACGACAGCGCCAGTAACGACCAGGATGTCATAGCAGAACTTGAACACCTCAGACTGGAGGATCCCGATTTATTCAAACGACTGGGTACACGAGGTGTAGCTTCTACTGATAAGGGTATTTCTCTGGGCAATCCTCGCGGAATCTATTATTTAGAGCCTTGTTCCAGCATCCAGCAAATTGCTCCACAGCTGGTACCTGATTTGGTGAAACAGCGCGCACAAGCAATGAATAAACTGCCACAACTTGAATTGGAAGTTTATCGGCTCTGTTTTCGTTATCAACGGGAAAAGTCAGAACTGAATTTTGACTCTAACCGCTCCCTATCCTCACTTGTTATAAACATTCGCAATGAAATCAATTACATTGTAAATAATTCCACATTGAGCAGGGATATCAAGTATCACCTCATTCTGGACAAAATTGAAGCACACTATGAATTTCTCATTCAGTCCAATAGCCCATCTGAATTAAAATTCATGTTACGCGACTTATTAAAAAAACAAGGACGCGAGTACCAGATTCATCAACATTCATTGTTAAATGGCGTTTTGATAGGGCTGGTAGACGCTTTATTCTGTCTTATCAGAGAAATCATCAGCTTTCTGGGAAATTTAGGGTATATTGGCGGCGCGACTTTAAGTTTTATTGGCACCGGAATTCAGGATCTGGGACGACGAATCAATGAAGTACTTGGGGAATTTGGCTATAACTCACTAAAATATACTCTGAGCGCTCTTGCGACTCTAATAGAGATAATTGGCTTTGCGATTAAAAACAGTTTTGGATTAAAAGCGATAACCGAGATAATTACTTTATGTATAAACAGCATTAAAAATACTTTGGTCGCGGCTATCAACTCTACCGAAATCGAGCGCCTGGACAATAATCAAACAGAAGCACACGAGCATCCTGAGAAATATTCCACATTCAAGACCGCACAATTCAGACATCGACTGTATTATCAAAGCCTTAATTATTCATCAGAACAAGGACTGTCTCATCAGGAAAGAAATACCCTTGTTTCAAAAATACTGACAACGGTAGATCTGTAAATTCTTTAGAGGCCTTGGGCCCTCTCTGGATACAGCACCAGAGTATTGGAGTCACTGCCATTAAGTGAAGCACTATTTATTGTAGATTGGCTATTTTCGTAGCCCGTATTAGCGAAGCGTAATACGGGGAAACCATGAAGTGTGTTCCCAATTCGATCCTGTATTACGCTCTGCTAATACAGGCTACTCATCCTTAACTTAATGGCAGTGAGGGTTGGATAATTTCATCAAGCAAGATCACTCAGGGTAACTTCAGGAACTTCCATGATGAGATGTTCCGTATAAGCAGTTGATGGCGTTTGAAAACCAACTGGAGCATTCCCTGCTAAAATGTTCCTCATAATGACTAATGAGATTATTGACGTCAACTCATAACCATTGGGTGTAGTCATCAAGGCAGCTTTTTTAATCCCCTCCCGATTGATCACTTCACCGTATATTTTAGAAAGCGAATTTTGCCGTTCGGCACTGGATGGTCCCTCCGGTAATTGTCTGATTTTATATTCAATAAGATGTTTAATAGGAGTCCATTTAAATATCGATTTAACTGGATTAATCCATTTGTTAAATTGAATCATTTTTTTAGGTAATGCCATATAGGTTTCTATATGAGGTATTCCAGTACTCCACCAGGCAGAAGCTAAATCACCCCATGAAATGGTACTGCACGTTAACAATTTTTGAATGCCAAAATCAAAGGTTCGCGTCTTCCAGTTCCTGGAATGACGATTTAAATGACCATTATCTCGGATAAGCGTTCCTTCAGAAATCCCTGTCATCATCGTTCTGGCCGTTCCACGAGAAACACTCGAACCCGCTTTCATTCCCTTTTGTAAAAATCCTATGGCAATAGTTAACTCAATTGCATCGGGTAATTTACTTTTCAAATGCTGAGCCAGGCAATCACTGGGAACCACATCAAATCCCGCGCCAGGTAATATCATAATCCCTGCGGATTTAGCCTGTTCATTCAAAGTCATTAATTGTTCAATAACCTGTACTTCACCCGTTATATCGACATAGTGAGTTCGTGCCGCAAGACAGGCTTGAACCATTTTTTTATATGTATGGATAAAAGGGCCGGCACAATGTAAAACTGCTGTAAATTCTTTTAAAATATTTTTAGCTTGTTCCTGGTCCTCAAGATCAAAAACTCTATAATCCAGATTTAATGCTTTGGACTGACGAATCAGTTGTTCTTTATTTCTTCCACCCAACACGGGATTCAGCCCTTGTTTCACGCTTAATTCAGCAATTAATGTTCCGGTATAACCATAAGATCCGTAAATTAAAAAATTATTTTTCTTACTCACGTCAATCCCTTGTTAAGATACTGATTTATTTCATCTTATAACTTTATTTCAACATTATCGAGGTAAAATTAAGTCCGTTAATGACTTCAAAGTCTATATTAATCAAGTTAACATAGGGCATTGGAATCCTTTCTAAAGTTTCTATGAGAACACCCCATTTTCTTGATCATCTGATAGCGGAAGTAGACACCGCCCTTCGCACATTACTTCCTCCATCGAAGAGAGTATCTTCTCGTCAGTCACCGGCAGCACAAATTGACGACGCACGTCTCTCTTCTCATGATAAAAAACATGTTGCAGGTTTAATGCGAGTAAACCATTCCGGTGAAGTATGCGCGCAGGCCTTATATCAAGGACAAGCATTAACAGCCCAATTAGCACATGTTAAAGAACAAATGACTCAAGCCGCGATTGAAGAAACAGATCATCTGGCCTGGTGTGAAGAGCGCTTGTCGGAATTGGGGTCAAAACCCAGTATACTGAATCCGTTCTGGTATTGCGGTTCAATTTTCCTGGGCGCGCTTGCTGGAATTGCAGGAGATAAAATCAGTCTGGGATTTGTTGCTGAAACGGAGCGTCAGGTAACCGCCCATTTAAAAAAACATGTGCAAGGCTTACCTGCCGAAGATGAAAAATCCAGATTAATACTTGAACAGATGCAAACAGATGAAGAACATCATGCCGCTATGGCCATTGAAGCTGGGGCAGCAGAGCTTCCCTATCCAGTAAAACAATTAATGAGTTTCGTATCAAAAATAATGACCAAGAGTAGTTACTATTTTTAAACAAGGAAATGTTAGATATGGACTATAATACTTTATTTATTCTGTTCGTTATTTTCATAGCCTTTGTTTTTGATTTTATCAATGGATTTCATGATGCAGCCAACTCCATAGCGACTATAGTGACCACTGGAGTATTGACACCGAGGCAGGCCGTTTTATGGGCAGCCTTTTTCAATTTTATAGCCTTCCTCATTTTTAATCTTACTGTCGCAAAAACGATAGGAAGCGGTCTGATTGACACCGCACTGGTTAATCCACAATTTATTCTGGCCGCTCTGATAGGGGCGATATTCTGGAACCTGGTGACCTGGTATTACGGTTTACCTTCAAGCTCCTCTCATGCCCTTATCGGCGGATTGGCTGGAGCAGCTCTCGCCAAGGGTGGTTATACATCACTAAAATTAGCTGGATTTGCCAAGGTAGCTGCGGGTATTTTTATATCTCCCGTACTGGGCTTACTCATCGGATTTCTCATCACTCATTTTCTAACTACCCGGCTCAAACATAAAAGTGAAGAGCAACTTGATAAATTATTTAAAGGATTTCAATTATTTTCCTCAGCATTACTCAGCCTGACCCATGGTGGAAATGATGCCCAGAAAACAATGGGTATTATCGCCATTCTTCTCTTTTCTGCCTCGTGGATCAGTGGAGAATTCTATGTACCATTCTGGGTGGTCGTTTCCTGTCATCTGGTAATCAGTCTTGGTACCCTGGCTGGTGGGTGGCGGATCATTAATACCATGGGAAATAAAATAACCAAATTGAATACTCTAAAAGGCTGCGCTGCGGAAACTGGCGCCGCCTTTACTATCTTTGCGGCTACCGAATGTGGTGTTCCAGTCTCAACAACACATACTGTTACTGGAGCGATAGCTGGTGTAGGTTTAGTTAGTGGATTTTATGGCACTCATTGGAAGATGTTACGCAGAATATTTCTGTCCTGGTTATTGACCATTCCTGCAGCAGCAATGGTTGCTGCTGCAATTATGTTAACCTTGCATTAACTCATTAGGGTGTGTTGACAATTCATCAAAATAGTCCCATCGTCGCCGAACGTCGAAATCGAAATTCTCAACACACCCTATTTAAAAAGTCACGTGGGATGGTGAATCGTGTTCGAACGGTCCGGTTTGAATTCAGATGAAACTCAAACCGGACCGTTCTCTGATAGTGGTTAACCTTTTACCTCATTATTCTGCATCACAAGAACTTCTCATCTGCAATGAGCTGTTTTTGCGGCTAAAGGCAAAATACACAACCAAGCCAATTAACATCCAAACAGCAAAACGCAATAGAGTAATTAAAGGTAAATTAATTATCAAATACAAACAACTGACAATACCTAAAATCGGAACATAGGGCATGCCTGGAGTTTTATAGGGTCTGTGCATATCAGGCTGAGTTTTCCGTAAATATAAAACACCCCCACAGACAATGATAAAAGCAAATAAAGTACCAATATTCACTAGTTCAGCCAAAGTTGTAATCGGAGTGAACGCAGCAAATAAAGCCATTAAAGTACCACACAGCATGATGATACGAACTGGAGTTTTAGTCTTGGGATGCGTTTTAGAAAATATCCGGGGTAACAAGCCGTCTCGGGACATGGCCAAAAACACGCGGGTTAATCCATAAAATAAAACAAGCATTACCGTAGTTAATCCGGCTATAGCACCAACCCCAATCAAGCCAGCCGCTGTTTTATGTCCCAAAACCAGAAGTGAATGACTGATTGGTGAAGAGACATTGAGCGTTGTATAATGAGCAATAGCAGTAAGTAACCCCGCAACGATAATATACAGAATGGTACAAATCAGTAATGAACCAATAATCCCTTTAGGCAAATCCCGTTGTGGATTAATTGCTTCTTCTGCCGCAGTGGAAACTGCATCAAATCCAACATAAGCAAAAAATATCAACGACGCCCCTTTCATTACCCCTGCCCAACCAAAAGGCATGAATGATGACCAGTTTTCAGCGCGAACCTCTGTAGAAGCAATCACAATAAAAATAAAAATAACCGACAACTTGATTAACACCATTGTGTTATTAAAACGAGTACTGGACTTCACTCCAATGATCAATAAACCAGTCAAAGCTGCAATAATAGAAAAAGACAGTATATTAAAAGCTCCACCATCTTGAGGACCATGCAACAAATAATTTGGCACATGCAGTTTCAAGGCTAAAAGAAAATCATTGGCATAACCACTCCAGCCCACTGAAACAGCTGAAACCGAGATGGAATATTCCAATAATAAATCCCAACCAACTATCCAGGCGAGTAATTCACCAAATCCTGCATAAGCATAGCCATAAGCGCTACCGCATCCGCCTATAGAGGCAGCGAGTTCAGCATAGGACAGTGCGGCAAACGCGCAGGCAAATCCTGCTACAACATAGGATAATATTACGGCTGGGCCAGCCTGGGTAGCAGCAACTATCCCGGTAAGAATAAATATTCCGGCTCCTATGATAGCACCGACTCCTAACAGGGTAAGATCGAATACAGTAAGGCATTTGGCTAAATGAGTTTCAGTATCTAATGATTCAGCAATATCTTTTTTGCGAAACAAGTCCATGATAGTATGCTCTCAGGTTTATGACTTTATTTTAGCTCAACAAGTTAATCTGCGTTATTAAAATATAAAGTCCGGTTAACACCCATATAACTAAAACCTTTCACAATTTAACTCTATCACTAAATAATGGCTGGGAGAAACCCCACAGAGGTTAAAATTTGAATGAAAAGAATAATTTCCAGCATACTGATACTGTTTACATTAACACTGAACGCAGCCACTGAAGAGCCGAACAATACGTGTTCTCACTGGATATCTTTTCTAAAACCTGTGTGCCAACGTCTTCATCAAGTCTGGACTGAGGGAGATACCGACCTCTATTTTTCCGGTTATGCCTGGCATAACCGTTATACTTACAGTCCTGAAAAAATTAATTCCTATAATGAAGCGGCTCTGGGAGGAGGTCTAGGAAAAGGTCTGTTTGATGAAAAAGGCAACTGGCATGGATTATTTGCCCTTGCATTTCTTGATTCACACAGTGACTGGGAACCTGCTGCGGGCTATGCCTATTTAAAAGTAGCCTCACTGAACAAAGATCTAAAAGCTGGTCTTGGGTATTCTGTACTTCTTACAGCCCGCTCTGATATTAATAATTACATGCCATTCCCGGGCATTCTTCCCTGGACTTCAATTTTTTATAAAAAAATGACCATAGCCGCTACCTATATTCCTGGATTTAATAAAAATGGGAATGTTTTATATATTTTAGGAAAATATACTTTTTAATAAATTGAACACCCAACCTGATAAAAAATTAACTAGTCAAAATAGTTGCAACAGAATAGTCATCTTGTTAGTCTCTCTATGAATTTTAACCCTATGTAACAAGGAGATTGTAACATGATGTTCAAATCAAAGCTGGCCACTTTTGTTAGCGCTTTGGTCCTTGCCAGCTCTGTTTTCGCTGCTCAAGATAAACCCGAAGTATGTCCAGGCATGGCAGCCATACAGGCAGAAGGGATGACCAATGCTGCGGAAATTCTTGAAGGATTATATCTGACATTTAATTTAAGTCATTACGATACACCTTCCAATTGGGTATTTATAATGGGAGCAATTAATGCGGATTCTGAAGAACTAGCTATTGAAGAAAGCAATCAGGTTCTTTCAACCATGTCAGGCTCGCCTATTCCTGAAGATGATGGTGAGGGCAGTTGGGTATGTCAATACGAAACGAATGTCCCCGATATCTCTGCATTTGCAGTCCAGGCAGACGATATGATTTCCCCATTAAAGATGTCCAGATACCTCAGAAGACACCACTAAATCAAATACATGATTACGGAAGCTGTTTCTGCTTCCGTACATTTGATGACCCCAATATTCACCCTCGTTGATTGAAACCATGAACTTCTTTCATTTATAAATTATTTGTCTTCATTTTGGTGGTTAGTACAATAATGTGCTATGTTTTCTAAAGGAATACCAATCTGGATGATTAAAATGAAATCATTTGTTGAGCAAGCTCAATTCTATGCTGAATACCACCAAAACACGATGACTCGCTATACTCATATGGCCGGAGTACCCTTAATCATCCTGTCCATTATGATCCTTTTAGGGTTCGTAAAAATTATTATACCAGGAGTCTTTGGAACCAATCTGGCCTGTCTTACTACTTTAGTGGTTATGATTTACTACTACCGATTACATTGGCAACTCGCCCTGGCACTTACCCCAATTATGCTCATTTTATTATGGTTGGCCAGTTGGTTTAATTGTTACGGTCCGACCAAAGTAGGCCTTTGGGCTTTCTTAATCACTTTTGTTGTTGGTTGGGGATTACAATTTTATGGCCATTATATTGAAGGCAAACAACCCGCATTCATGGTTAATATAGGCCAGGCATTTATCGCCCCTCTCTATCTTACTGCAGAACTGTTTTTTATGGCCGGATATATGAAGGAATTAAAAGAGCAGATCTACGGTACTGTTGAAGCAGAAACTAAGCAATAGTTTACTTGAAGCGGTTTCTTGACTTTGAAATATTGAGCAGGTGCTATTGAAGGCATCCAGAGGATGCATCAATAACACTTGCTCAGTGAACTCGGCTCCTCGCTAAACTATTCATCTGCAAATTGCGGCATGACCAGTTTAAAGCAATGATGAATTTTATTATTCCGTTTAAAATCCTGATCTATAGTCTGACTGCTGATGTCTTGTATGGAATATTTGTCTTTGAGCTGAGGATCCAGTTTGAATTGGCGAAAATTCGTAGAAAAATACAAAACACCGTCCGGATTTAACAAACGCATTGCCGAGTTTATTAATGCAACATGATCTCTTTGAACATCCAACGTATCCGTCATCCGTTTCGAATTTGAGAAACTGGGAGGATCTAAAAAAATAACATCAAATCGATCTCTGGTCGTTTTTAACCATTCGCGACAATCAAATTGAATGAACTGATGTTTTGAGAGATCAATTTGATTTAGTCTAAAATTATCTTCTGCCCATTTTAAGTAGGTATTGGATAAATCCACATTTGTTGTTACTGCTCCAGCTAAAGCGGCATGAACACTGGCACTGGCCGTGTAACAAAAACAGTTAAGAAATCGAGTGCCGGCTTTCAATTGGGAAAATCGCAATCGCAAGGGTCTGTGATCTAAAAATAGACCTGTATCCAGATAATCATAGAGATTCACTATGAGTTTGGCTCGGCCTTCCGTCACAACCATCGAGTGTCGTGTCCTATCCATTTTTTGGTACTGTTCTGTTCCTTTCTGTTGCTTGCGTTGTTTCACTACCAATTTATCCGGAGCGATATTTAATGCCCTAGGCACCACCTGCATAACTTCAAGGCTCCGTTTTTCAGCCTTTTGAACAGGAATACTCGAAGGTGCGGCATATTCTTGCAATACAGCATAATCGTTATAAAGATCAATGGCATAGGCATATTCGGGTAAATCAGCGTCATATATCCTGTAACAGGAAATATCATTCTTGTTTGCCCATTTTTGCAAATGATTCCGGTTTTTTTCCAGTCTATTTAGCAACATTTGTGCATTGGGTGACAAGGTACTTGTCTGTGTACCTTTTAATTCATTTTCCGCAGTAATATCAAAACAATATAACTTACATTCGATAGGACCGTTAAATAAAGTATATTGTTTGCCTGCTCGTAAACCTATTGCCTTGGCAAGGATTGGATTTGAAGTGAGCACCGCAGCGTTCCATCCCTGATAATAACGATGAAGTGTACTGCCCAACTGTTGATATATCGGTACAAGCTGTGTCGTCTCACCCAACCGCTCTCCATAAGGTGGATTACAGACAACCAATCCAGCCTTAACTGTCGGCCTAGAGTCATTCACTGCCATAGTATTGAATTCAACTAAAGGTAATACACCTGCACGTTCTGCATTGGTACGCGCCAAGGCAATTAATTTACTGTCATTATCCGAGCCAGTAAGCTTAACCGTTAGTGGTTTTACCTGTTGTAAAGCCTGCACTCGTAATTTTTCCCAGAGCGATTCTTGGTGCTGAGCCCAATATTGCAATGAGTGATCCTGACGTAACAATCCTGGTGCGATATGCGCTGCCATCATGGCTGCTTCAATAACGAGTGTTCCTGAACCACAAAAAGGATCATGCAAACCATAGCCCTTAGCTGCCAATTCGGGCCATTTAGCACGTATCAACAGTGCTGCCGCGACATTTTCTTTTAAAGGAGCCGCTCCCGCCTTGCTACGATATCCTCGCTGATGCAGACTGTGTCCAGTTAAATCAAAACTTACTGTTAACATATCATTTTTTAAATGAGCATGAATGCGGATTTGTGGTTTTTCTTTGTCTACATTGGGTCGTGAACCATTTAAGCGACGGAAATGATCTACAATTCCATCCTTAACTACCTGAGCACCGTACATGGTATTACGGATCTGCTCAGAAGCACCATGAAACTCTATAGCTATAGTTTTATCATGTGTGAACACAGTCTGCCAATGAAATCCAGTACACAGTTGATGCACTGCTTGTTCATTTGCTGCATGACCGCTAAATAAGACCAATTGTATTCTATTGGCAATGCGTGACCACAAACACAACTGGTAAATTACAGGTAGGGTCGCTTCCCCATAAACACCTTGCGGACTTACACGAGTACTGTACAAACCTAACGACTTAAGTTCTTCCTCCAATAAATATTCGAGCCCCTTTGGACAACTTACAAATAATGAATAATTCATAATATAGAAGTCCTTAAGTAACGAAAAAGAGCCTTTGCTGCACCCGTATTTTTTTCCTTCAAATGATCATCAACTGCTTTTTTTATCAACTGCCTTAATTGTTGCACGTCTTCCGGTTGATATTGATTGATAAACTCAGTCAAAGCGTCTTTACCCTCATGAATCAATTTATCCCGCCATTGTTCAATTTCATGAAAATTGGCGGTAACTGCGCTGTCTTCTTCAAGAATTTTTTCATATGCCTCAAGTATTGCCTCATAATCGGCGGCACGCATTAGTTTACCGATTAATTGAGCCTGTCGTCGTTTGGCACCATGACTTTTAATCGATTTAGCATCCATAATTGCTTTACGCAAATTATCGGGTAGAGGTAAAGAATCTAACTTTGCCACGCTTAAATCGATAAACTTTACGCCTGTTTTTTGTAAAAAATCGGCTTCTCTTTTTTTCTGTGATTTACTGACTTGCTCATCCATAGTATGCACTGTTATCTAAAAATTGTGCTGATTATACTATATATGCCTAAAGCCTGATACTACAGGCTTTAGAGAACTTTAAACGATAAGAGTGACTGCTTCATCCTGGAGCAAATAAATCGGGATTAAATGCTTCCAATCCTGCTTCATCCAGCAATTGCCGAGCTTTTAATGCTATATAAGAATGAGTTACCGTAGTTGGATGCACATGATCCCAAAAGACATAGCCCTCGCAATTTAAAGGTTCTGCCTTGTTTTTGGCTGGCAATAACTCATAAATATAACCAGAAGCAGCCGCTTCTCTTAATTCAGGGTTATTCTTTATCATGTTCCACTGCTTGGACTTAAACCTGGGATCCAGTTTTTTCAGATAGGAATACAAGGCCTGATCATTGGGTCTGTATTGTACCAGCCATCCTGAATAACTGCCTAAATAGCAAGGGTCAGTCATATTAACAAAACCAAAATCTGAAGCATGAGCCATTGCTTCATTAAAAAAGGCATAAACATCAAAATAGACCAAGGTTACCTCAGGGTATTTAAGTCTTAATTCCTCAACCTTGACAGCCAGTTTACGATTATGAGTTTGCACCAGCTCGGTAAGTAAGGATTGTGTGCCCATCTCCTTAGCCTGAGGAACTTGCCCCAGATCCGGTATATTGGCAATAAAGAATTTATCCCCGCCATGACTGATAATGCGCTCAACCACGCCTCCAATTGCATCCACAACCGAGTCAGTGATCGATTCAACGTTAGTTGGCCCATTCAGATAATTGTTTGCGCCTATCCATATGGCATACAAACTCGTTTCTTTCTTACCGTAAGTATTCCAATAGAGATAATCGTTCAATTCCATAGTCAGGGTAATTGGCAATTTTTCTTTATAGGATAGTACTGCGCCAGCGCCACCTACCGCATAATTTTGAAATCCGTCCAGATTACCGTAGGGATAATAAGATTCAAAGAGCTGTTCTATCCAAACAGGACCATTAGAAAAATGCCCTTCAAAATAGGGAGGAGAGATGGGGATTTGATACCACAGAAAACGATATAAATTACCATTATCTGACATGCTGTCACCGAAGGTGACCATCGTATCGAATCGCTTGTTGGCAGCAAGACATGAGGTGAACAATAAAACCAATAACACACAGAGCATTTTTTTCATACAGTCTATCCTTGACTAAAAACAATTAATATTTATTCAGCTGTAGCCAATGCACCTGTCGATTGAACGAGGTTCCTGTTCGGTTTTGACCGAAAATAAGTATGTCCAATGGCAAGCAGATTATAAATTAATATAAATAATAACAGTGTATGCAACCAGGTAATCGTTAATTGAGTAAAAACAGGAATGGTTATCATCACCCCTAAACATCCAGAAAGACTTAAAATCAACGTTTTCTTTAGAGGTATTTTATCTTGCTGTAAAAAGACCAGCGTTGTAAGTGGTTGTTGCATTGCTCCAGCCGTCGTCATAATAGGAAAGGCAACAACGGGTGAAATATTCATTACAAACAGCACACCTTGGACCATAACAAATAAACCGACACCTACGGAAGTCAATGCGCCACAAATTACCAGAGCAAAAAATCCAATGACCAATTTCCATGAATGCAGCTCAATCAGATCACCGCCAACAGGTAATAGCCGAAACTGATGGGATATTAAAAGCGCGATGATTAATGCAAACGAACACATCATGGCTAGCCGAATGGCCTGTTTACTCAGCTGGCTTACAACAAAACCACCCAATAAACCGCCTATACAAGTTCCTGCGACCAAGGTTAATAAAGTGGTTAAATCCACATCAACCAAATGCATAAAAAATAAAGATTCAATGGCTCCGGGAATTACCTGAGCTCCATTATTCACTGCCGGCAGTTCATCATCTCGAAAGGTGCCTAATAATTTGGCCAAGGCAACATTTACAGCAAAACTGCCGACACCCAATGTATCAGCAATAAATGCGATTATGCCGCTAAAAGTAAGCTTGATGTATTGAGTTATCGATAAAGGAACGGAAGGTTCCCGGCGAAGTTTAATTACCATCACAGCGACACAGAACAAGCTCAAAATTAATATGCCAATGGTAATGAAATAAATGGCCATTCTGTTCTCAACACAAAATTAATAGTTATCCCTGATGAATTGCTAACAGAATACCAACTTGAATTTTAATCCTGTCGAATTTCAGGGTAATTATAGCTCCGTGATTATATACTAATTTCCATGTTCAGCAAACAACATTTAGATTAAAAAAAATCCTGAGTGCATCAAGCAAATACATGTATTGTGTTATAAAACAAACCCTCAATTCATTTAAATCAATTAAGGGTTAGTCTGTTTATACTACGCAGCTTGAAGTATCAATACCAACCTGACCAAAAACGGAGTGAATCAAAGCAGAATCTACACTTAAATCCCTGCCCGCATAAAGTACGCCACAGGCACCCGATTTAAAATCAGTTGCAGGAGTCCAATACTTCATATTGGCAATGACCATTAAATGGTAGGCTTTTTTAATACCGAGATCTTTGGAAAGCAAATAAAATGCTTTATTGAATACACCGCTCGCAGTGTGAACTATATAGTTTTGACGATCTTGAGGATTGTCTATTGTTGATTCTGCGAAAGCAACTAGCTCATCATAGCTGATAGCGCAATAGGCCCCATTACTTTGAGCGAGACTTTTATCCAGACAATCAGCCGAACTGCCATCAGAAGAAGGATAATCCATAAATCGCAACGCTTTTCCAAAGGCATCACGGATTATAGTCTCTCCAATACCCCAGGTTATTTCATCAGGTTGTAAGTATGCTTTACTGTACAAAAGAGGATTTTGTTCCAACAGATAAGCACGGGAAGCCTGTCCAGCCATATCCGATATGGACTCATTCAGAGCACCTGACTGATCATGGTATTCAAGACCTGAATGTTGTTCTGTGAACCCATGGGTTACTTCATGACCCGCGACATCCAGGGAAACCAAGGGATAAAAATCTTCTCCATCACCAAAGGACATGGCCTGTCCATCCCAAAAGGCATTGTCGTAATGTGTTCCAAAATGAACGCGCATGACTAACTTCATTGGCCGGCCATCAACCTGTTGCAAAGCATTCAATCCATACCAATCCTGATACATATTCACAATGGTATGACCAAAAAAATAAGCATCATTGCTGGGAGAAAAGGCGCCATTAATATTTTCTTCTACATTCTTATTGCAGGTATATTGAAAAGGGGTGTTGATTTTATTGTCCCAATCCCATTTGGAAGCAAGGTTAACTAATGTCACTTTGGAATTATCCATCACACATTGATTACCCATTTGAGTAACGTCCAATGCCGGCAAGCCATCCTTGCCATACCAATACTCATGAACCTTTTCATTTCCACCAGGACCACTATCCAGATAAGTTTTAATATTATTCCATTGGTTAATCACAGTACCGGTTTTGGCGTCGATAACAAAAAAAGGCCAAACCGGCTTGTCATGTTCCTGAATGCTTTTAAATGAAACTAAATACACCAGAGTTAACTCATCATCTTGATTTGGTCTGATCTGTAATTCGGTCGTTTCCTGCTGCGTGTCCGCTTTGGGGTTAACACTAAAATAGGATTTTTTAGCTAACTCCATCGCTTGTTGACTGCTGATAGTGGGCTTTATATCAATTTGAATATCTTCCATTAAATGCCCGTTAACTTCAGCATTTCCCTTGGTTAAACCGGCCTGCTTGCCGCTCTTGGTTATCATGATCTGAGCACCAATAACAGGGATACCCTTGTACATCTGTTGATAACGAGTAATTATCGCGTTGTCTTCCTGAGTTTGATTCATTTGCTGCAAAGAATTATTTTTGGGAGCGGTATTCAATGTTCGAATTGATTTAGAAGAATCTTGAGTCAGAGAAAATTGATTTAAACGATTAATAGGCGCCTGATATAAGTCCACTTCATTTGCTGCAAGAAGAGAAGGACAAGCAAATACAAAAAAACATAGAGCGATTTTTTTTAACATAGGAAGCATCCAAAAATTAAAAAACCGCTCCATAGTGTCATAAAAATAAACATGATGCAACATTTTTCTTCAGTAACTGATTAACCTGAATGCACTGAACTCATTAAAGAATTGAACTAACTCATCATATTACTATTTCTTTAATCTTAAATAAGCAATACCATTATTCGAGCAATATATTAAAATTGACCCGCTGAAAATGACCTGGTAGGGATATCAGCTTTTTAATCAAGGATGAAAAGAGTTATGAATTATATTAAAAACGGCGCTCTTATTGGACTAGGATTATTATCCTGCGTTTCAATGACTTTTGCTGGACCTCTTGAACTGTTCATACAAATACATCAGGAAAATAAACAACCATTACTCGCAAGCAAATCCATAAAAACATCACAATTCACACAACTTTTAGATCATAATCATCCTGAGTTGGGAACTTTTGCTCAGCGCTATTATATGGATGAAACCTACGGGCCAAAATCCACTGATCCGGTATTTTTCTATATCTGTGGAGAGTCCGCTTGCACTCCAAGAGCATTAAATGGCGCGATTAGAACTTATGCAAAAAAACATCATGCCAAAATGATTGCCCTGGAACATCGATATTATGGAGAAAGCTTGCCTCTAAACACCTTTTCAACACAAGACCTGCGTTTTTTGTCCACTGAAGCCGCTTTGGATGATTTAGCTTATTTCCAACGTCAAATGAGTAAGGACCGGAACTGGACTGGTACATGGATAGCTTTTGGAGGTTCTTATCCAGGCTCCTTATCCGCTTATTATCGATTGAAATTCCCCTATTTGGTTGCCGGATCACTTGCTTCATCGGCTCCGGTAATGGCCAAAGAAGATTTTTATGAATACGATGCCCACGTTGCTAAAGTAGCCGGGCCTGAATGTGCGGAACAAATGCGCGCTGTGGTACGGGAGGTTGAAGCGACTCTAAACGATGAAAATCAATTGAAGCAGATGAAGCATCTGTTTGAAGCAACCGAAGTCCATGATCCGGTAGATTTTCTGTATCTTATTGCTGATACAGGTGCTGCCGCGATTCAATATGGGATGAGAAATTCTTTTTGTTCGGCGTTATCTTCCAGCGAAACTCCGCTTATCGGTTATGCCGATTTTGCCAAAAAACTCTATAAAGCGATGGACGTGACCGCTGTAGAAATTACAGCACAGGGAGCAATGAGCGAAAACCCCGAAGCGTACAAAAAAGGGGTGGGTATGAGGCAATGGTATTATCAGTCCTGTACAGAATACGGATATTGGCAAAATGCCAACCCAGATTCCTCACTATCGACCAGGTCATCTTTAATTAATCTGGATTATCACCGGCATATTTGCCAACGTCTGTTCGGTTTGACGAAACCTGCTGATACCGCGGAACTCAATAATACGTTCTATTTTCCTTTAATGGATGATCTGGTGTCCAACATTTATTTTACCAACGGCGATAATGATCCCTGGTCTATGCTGTCACTATCCGAAATAAATGGTAATGCGGTGAATCTGAAGTTGACCTATCATTTAATCGAAGGCGCAGCACACTGCGAAGATTTACACAGCCCGGGATCTTCTGACTCAGAGTCGTTAATAACTGCTCGTAAAATTATGGATTCTTTATTGGAACAATGGCTTAAGAAAAGAACTTCAACCACCTAGCTCTATTTCTTATCGTTATACGTTTATTGCAGTTTGGACGTGCTGCTAATCGAGCCGTCTGATTTTATAAATCGTATGGTGTTACTATTAATTTGTTGCACTCTAAGGCATTTAAATTGTGATTTTCCATAAGCCTTGAGAGTGCGACAATATTGATTGTTTTTAATATACCAGGTTCCTGTCCAATTTCTTTTTTTGCCAAGCACATAAGTATATCCATTAATCGAGCCATTTTTATTCCACCATCCATAACCAGTAAATTTCACCACCCCATACTTACCGTAAAAAGATGAAGAACGGCCTGAAATAAGCGCTTTAATTTCATTAGTCGTAAGATATTGAGCAGCATTCACTGAGTTAATTGAGAAAAATAAAACCAGGATCATCGTTTTTAAGAAAGTCATCATGAAACCACCTGGCAACTAAATTAAAACATAATGATTAATTCTAGACCAGTAATTTCATTTTTCCAAGATACATTCAGCTGAAGAGGTGCCAACATCAATCCGATACCTCATCAGAATAGATAAATTCTTCCTGTAGTAATTTAAAATAAATCGTTTTCCCATCAACGCCTCCTCTTCTATCAACATTATTACCTCTTTTAATCTCAGTCTATTGGCAGTCGCTTTAAAACAACGCTATGATAAAAATGAACCAAGGAAAGGAAGGAACAGGTTATGGATACAACCGAACATACAGAATTAGGAAATGAATTAAGACTGGAAAACTCAGAAAACAATCCCTATTTAAGAATTGACGAATCAGGTGTCCTGCATCTTCGTTTGCAACACTTTAGTGACAATTACCTGCCTGAACCCATGGAATTGGAAATGTCCACTGGTGAAATCGTTGCTATGGCGGGGGATTTTTTTACTGAAGCGAATTGGACTATGGACCTGGATCTACCTAAATGCGATCACTATAAATCTGCAATTGATTTAGGACGATTCCTGATCAACCAAAAGTGTGACGCCAAGGAGGAAGCCGCATTAATCAAGGCCTATAATAATTTGGCTGCGCCTGATGTCAGTCGAAAGCAAATTGATACAATCTATAAAATTACCAACAGCAACTACATCCCGTTCTCTCCAACACTGGATTTTTACATGAAGCAACTGATGTATGTCCTTCGGGTTAAAAATTATGGAGAAATGGTTACTCGAAATCAGACTCACTTTACTCCCTGGTCTGTAAAAGTTTATGTATTAGGTCATTCTATTGCTTTAAGATACGCCCACCTGGCTTATGAGTTAAAGCAATGGGCAACAGACAGTAATTACCAATCTGAAAATCCTGATTTTCAATCGGTAAAAAATACTCTTTCAAATAAGAGTATCGCATCGTCTCATGACGCTTTATTTGATCTGGCGCATAGATATCATGCACAGGCTCTGTCAATGGAGTTCTTTACGTTTCATTACTACACCGATCATTTTGCTACAGGTCATATGGCGATGATTGGTGACTTGCGAAAAGTCTTGCAGGATCGTTTTGGTACCTGGGGAAGCATTTTAGCCAACAATCTACACGATGAAATAAATCGTATAGGCGTATTTACCATAAGACCCTATGATCCAACCCCTGATGATAATGAAGTCGCAACAAGGGCTCGTGGCGATGGGAAAATCAATACCTGTCTGGATCAATTCAATCGTAAAGCATGCATTGATGGAATGACTGCGTCAGTTAACGATATTAATGACGTGTTACATGGCGCTCCTGTTCCAGAGCAAAAAAACTTTGGCGGTCTGGAACACATGCCTGATGTTGATTTTAACTCCAGACAGCATCAACCTCTTTTTGTTTTAAGCGGTGAGAAAGTATTTTATCGAAAACATCTCAGTAAAATACATGTTTTATCACCAACAGAATATGAAGCGTTACGGGAAAACCCTTTAGAGCATGGTTATACTGAATTAACCAGCAAATGGGAGGCATTCAAACTGGTAACCAAACTTCGCTTGTTTCCCTATATCTACGAAGGAGAAGTACAACCTGTATCAGGAATTAAAAAAATCGAAATTCTTCTCGACGAACAAAGTAGAAAACCACAACGTCAGCCTATACCAGAAAGCAGTTGTACTCCAGAGGCGGATCGGACCGTTCTTGACTGGAGAACTAAAGCGTTCGAATGGGGAAATTTAAAAGACAGTATGGACGCGCTGGATGGATTAAAAAAACACAGCGTTTTAAAATTGAAGCGCGTTGAGAAACCACAGGAAACACCGGAATTACAGGAGGAAGTTACATTAGGAATGTAGGGACTTTTACATTTTTTCAGGTTAAATCATTTAAAAGCCTTAGGTACCGAGGGTTGTTCCTGATAAATAATTCGGCATAATATTGGAATTTTTATTAAATAAACAATTTCCAATATTATGCTAGAATAAGTTCCAATATCCATGAGGTGACTATGAACTCTGTTATCCAAATCTTATTATCTGCTGTTTTATTTGTGGTCTCGATCGTTCCCGGACATGCAGAAGTAGTTCTTAATGACATTCAAGGTCAAAAAACTCCATTTTCGGCACTTAAAGGCAAATGGGTATTCATTAATTATTGGGCTGGCTGGTGTCAAACCTGCCTGGATGAGATACCTGAGTTTAATCGTTTTTATCAACAGCATAAAAATGATCCCATTGCTTTATATGCAGTGAATTTCGATGCTTTGCCTTTGTTCGAACAAAGAAATCTGATAAGACGCTTTAATATCAGTTATCCCAGTTTACTTAATGATCCAGCCACTGATTTAAGGCTGGGAGATATAACAGGAGTTCCTGTAACCTTTATTTTCAATCCTAAAGGTCAATTGGTTAAAACATTGTATGGTGGACAATCCGTCGAAACGTTAAATCAAGTGATCGCAGACAACCCAGGTTAAACGAATCAAAACGGCCAGGAATTCATATTCAAATATGAAACACAGCCGTCAGATAGTTAAACGAATAAAATAACACCATCAGTTCCGTTTTAGGAGCCAACCTTGATGCCGCTTATTGTTGCAGAAAAATCCTGCATAACGATTTCGGATTGTGTCTGTGTTTTAAAGAACCGGTATTGACCGGTTATCAAATTAGCCATACCGAATGTAAGCACAGAGAGTACATCACTGAGAAAATTAACCAATGCCTGTTTCCAGCCTCGATGATCACTTAAAACGGGTAATGCATCTGAAACGGCGTCGATACAATTCTTCTGAAAGTCTTGCAAATTCGATTGATTGGGCTTACCTGAGTTAAGAAATACCTGTTCAGCACTCTGTAATCTTTCATACAAACTGACGGCTGTTTGAGCTGCTTTATCATAATGCTTATCAGTTTTCGCAGTTTCCTGTAATCTATCTCTCAAAGACTTCATCGTTTCCAGATGCTTTGCAAAATTAATCTGCACTAAAATTCTCTGTGCATCTAAATGAGACTTGATTCGTTCTTTGGCATGAGTTGCAGCAATTTCTATCGCTGCCCTTTTTTCGTTAACAGCTTCCGTTATATTTTGATGAAGACTGTTTAAACCCAGGGTTTTATGCGCTGATGTTACATCAGCTCGATTTTGGGTTATCGCGTCCAGTTGAGCAAACAATGATTTAACCTTATTATCAACGCCACCCAAGGTAATGACATCAGAAAAAGATACAGGTACCCTTCTGATTTGTTGTGTACAAGATTGTATTGCGTCATGAGCAGTGGATAAAGCATTAGTACGCTGGACTCCACACTGATAAATTTCTTGTCTTTTATTATCCAGTGCTCGTTGAATTTGGACATGGTTACGGCCAAAATAACCCAGAGTTTCTCCTGCTGTTCGCAAATCTTCTTTATGTTGGATAATTGATGCAAGTTGATTCCAATAGGATTCAGAGGTTCGACTGACATCGCGTAGTGTTGTTAATTGATTAAAATTGACCTCCAATGCATTAATTCGCTGCTCATAACGCGCAATGACCTGCAAGGCATTCTCCAGAACCTTCTTTGCTGACTCTGCAGCACTATAAATAGCCTGCCGTTTATCCTCAATAGCCTTATTGATTTCAGGATGTAAACGGCCAGTAATACCCAAAACATGTTGAGCGTTCACCACTTCATCATTCGGTACTGAAAGTTTATCCAGTTCCTTCAATAGCAATTCTGCTTTTTTATCCAGTTGATCTACAGTTTGACCAGACGCAAAATAAATTCGAATTGAATTAACCTGCTGTACCTGTTTTGCAATTACTGCTTTTGCCGAAGCAAAATAATGGTAATGTTCATGACCAAGTCGTTTAATTTCTCGCTTTTTGTGTTCCAGTTCTTCGCTAAGCAGGGCTACGCCAGGATGAAGCAAACCCAGGGAGTGTTTTGCAGCCTCCAAATCGGTCTTATGATGAATAAGCCCCTCAAGACCTGCCAGTAATAATCGTGAGTGGGAGTCAATATCTTTCTCACTTGTGACGTCTTTAAATGAAATCGAAAAATTTCTAATCGCGTTAATATAAGTATCGATGACATGAGTATCAGCAATAAGCTTCTCTTTCTTCAGAGCTCCAGCGTCTCTAATCTGATTTCTTTTTTGTTCCAGTGCCTGTACTAATTCTGGATGAGAACCAATCTCTTTACCTACAGCACGAACAGCTTCCTCAAGGTCAGATTTCAATGAGATTAAATCGTCAACCTGCCTGTTGAGTTGGTTGATTTGATAATCAATGGCTTTAACAGAATTACACGAATTAAAGTTCACTGGAAACTCCGTGATCCTCAGAATCCATTCATCGATAATACTCTGGGCCCTGCTTTCATCCATTTGCTCTTGTGTTGAAAAAAACCAACGATGAAAGTCACTATTAGGTTCTGTATACAAAGACTCAGTAAAATCCTTTAAGGGCATGTTGAATAATACCTCAATCCTTGCGCATACCAGGGTACTCAAGGCATTTGCCAAGGCTGGATTAACTGCATGTAAGGTAAATAACGCATTAAATAAGTGTCCCGGATTTTTTTTGTCCAGATCCTGAAGCAGCACGTTCAAAAAATCATTATCAATGATATTAAGATCGATCTGTTTCACAGCATCAACTAATGGTTCATTAACGCGTCCATTCATAAATATATAAGTAAATACCGCTTTCTCTAAAAGGTGTTTGGAATCAAATAATAAGCCTATGTCTTCCCGAGTAAAGAATTGTTTAATAAATAATGTGCGTAATCCCCCACATCGAGACAAGGAATTATCTGGGCCTTGAAAATAATATTGGGTCAGGCCAGTCTCTATAAGATTCCGTGCTTCTGCCATAGTACATGACACTTCTCGACTTTTATCGCGACAAGCGGCTTCTATGACCAGGCTCAAAAACTCAGGGTTCTTCAAGCGTTCACGCACTAAGGGTTCTGAGCTCTTATCTGCTATCAAACTACCTAGGGTCTTAAAATCCAGATCTGTACCCTTGGTATAAATAATAGAATTTAATTCTAAACTGGGTATCATTTGAATTAATAAAAAGATGAACTTATTTTTATCTCCTTGTGATAGCAAAATACAATCCAAAAGTTTGTTTTCATCACCCGGAGACATCACATCCAGAATGGATTCAAAATAAGGGATACTACGAAACACATTAAAGAAATCATTAACCGTATTCACATTCAATGGCGCACGAGTATGTTGACTGATTAGCAATTGATGAAGTTTGGGATTTTGAAAAACATAGCTCCCAACCTGGGTTGAGCATTTGAGTAAGACTTGAGTCAATTCATGATTTTGTGTATTGGTATTATATACGCTAAATCGATAGTTTCTTTTCTGAATCTCTTCCAGGCTAAAGATCTCACGCTTTTGATTATCATGGGGATTAATGAGAACAAAGTCATAAGAACCATTACTTTTTTGAATCACTTTATCAATTCTTAAAGCATGACGACCGTGTATGACACCATATCGATCGGGTCGACCATAGGACATACTGATATAAACGGGTTGTGCTGGATTAATCGTTTTTAACTTGATCATGTCATCAATATTATGAGTATCGTGAGCCTCAACACCGATGAATTTTCCCACAAACGCTGTAGATGACATGCTGTGCCTGGAGGGAATGTTATGCGCTGCAATACTGGCAAGAGGATTTTCATTAGGCCACTCCCCAGTGTAATAATAAGAGCTGATCCGCTCTATAATTTTTAGAGCCAAAGCATTGGTATCTACACCGCCCCAAGCTTCATCAATAACTTTTAATCGGTTCTTATCCATGAAGAAGACGTCTTCATTCGTTGCCGGATCATAATGATGAGTATACTTATCCTTCATTTTATCAGGATTAAAATTATTGGAAGTAGCGTAGATCTCAGTACGCTTAATTCTCAGATAGACTCCATCCTCTGTTTCGGTAAACAAAGATTTAACTAATTGTAAACCTTCATCTCCGGAGTTCATAATGCAATCCAGTGCTGTTAACAGATAACAATCACCGGTCTGACCTTGAATTATTGTGATAGGAGTACCGTCTTTGGGAAATAGTGGTGTCATTTTTTGTCCTGAATATCATAAAAGTCAATCTGTATCAATATTGATCATTATATAAGATGATTCTTATGAAAACCTTAAATGCTTGTGCTTTTGTTCGTTAAAATGATGAAAAATCAATTTCTTATCCGAGTCTAAACTGAAAAATTCTTTGGTCCTTTAGGTGAGCAATCAAGAGTATTGATTCTCCCATACAAGAAATTGAATAGTTAATCCCTAGTAGCCTGTATTAGCGAAGCGTAATACAGGATCGATATGACAACACACGCCATGATGTCCCCGTATTACGCTGCGCTAATACGGGCTACGAAAATAATTAATCTACAATCTTAGTAGGCTGCGCTAATACGGGCTACGAAAATAATTAATCTACAATCTTAGTAGCCTGTATTAGCGAAGCGTAATACAGGATCGATATGACAACACACGCCATGATGTCCCCGTATTACGCTGCGCTAATACGGGCTACAAAAATAGGCTTTAACTAAATCGAAGTGAAGGTTTGGGACAAATCTATATTCATAAAACCTGGCGAAGGATCTGTACAGATACAGAGATACACCTTTCGAGAACGATTTGATACAACACGTTATAAACCATCTTTTATGTAAAGAGACGTTGTTTTTGATCCGCGGTGATTCTGATCTTCAATTGCCAGTCACCATCTTCATTAATTGATTCAGACAATACAGAACCCAATTGATACAATTGAGCGCGCAATTTAGCCTGAGAACCTTTTATTATGATATCTTCAATAAGGACAGTCCCATGCAGTTGAGCCGCTATGGCTTCTTTTAACAAATCCAGTCCTTGTCCTGTTGCCGCGGAAAGCCATACTTTACATGAACCTTCATTAAAATCTATTTTAGATTGCCAGCCTTCCTGTAAATCAATTTTATTAAATACCTGAATTACTGGAATATCATTGACACCAATTTCATCCAAAACGGTTTGAACTGCAAAAACAGTATCCCGCCAATGCGGATCTGAAATATCAATGACATGTAGTAATAAATTTGCCTGTTGGGTTTCCTCTAAAGTGGCGCGAAAAGCCTCGACAAGATGATGAGGCAGATCACGAATAAAACCCACCGTATCTGCCAGAATGACGGGTAAGGACCCGGGCAGTTCCAATTTGCGCATCGTGGGATCCAAAGTAGCAAACAATTGATTGGCCACATAAATACTTTCGCCAGTCAACGCGTTAAATAACGTCGATTTACCCGCATTGGTATATCCCACCAATGAAACTGTAGCCATATCCGCTTTTTTTCTGGCCTGACGGTTTTGATCTCGGCTGCAGCGTACCTTTTCAAGACGTTTGTTAATATATCGAATGCGTTCACGCAATAAACGGCGGTCTGTTTCTAATTGTGTTTCCCCGGGACCGCGCAAACCTATACCCCCTTTTTGGCGCTCCAAATGGGTCCAACCGCGAACAAGACGAGTGGATAAATGCTGTAACTGGGCAAGTTCAACCTGCAGTTTACCTTCAAAAGTCCTGGCTCGCTGGGCAAAAATATCCAGAATCAGACCGCTTCGATCGACCACGCGACATTCGAATAACCGCTCCAAATTTCGTTCCTGTGAAGGAGATAATTCATGATTTACCAGAACCAGCTCTGCATCAAGCGCCTTTACTAACTGGCTTATTTCTTCCGCTTTCCCTTTGCCCAAATAGTATTTGGCATCGGGAGTAGCGCGCGTGCCCAAGACACAATCAAGAATTTCAGCATGTGCTGAAAGAGCCAGCTCTTCAAATTCAGCCAGGGCTTTTTCAGCATCAACGCCTGGAAGCGCTAATTGTACCAGTATCGCTCGCTCACCACCTTGCGGACGTTCAAACACAGTTCATTCCATCAATAAAAAGTAGCTTAGTCTGCCACAGATCCCTCTTCCTCACCAGATGCCTCATCTGTAGGTATTTTCACCATACGAGAAGGTACAACAGTAGATATGGCGTGTTTGTAGACCATCTGAGTAATGGAGTTTTTTAACATGACTACGTACTGATCGAACGAATCCACCACACCATGTAATTTTATTCCATTAACCAAAAAAACAGACACAGGGACCTTTTCCTTACGCAATTCATTCAGGAAGGGATCTTGTAATAAATGATTTTTAGACATTGCCTACTCCTTGTTGTTATTGTAGTTTTTAAAGGCAAAAACGGATATCTAATTACTTATTCGACAGCTGTTAATAAAACTTTAGTTTAATTTCATGACAGCGCAATTTGAATCCGCTAATATAGAGTCTCGCTAAATTACCGCATACAAAAAACATCAGCTGTAGCTGAGCTTATAAGGAGATTTACATGGGATACACACTAGAAGAAATTCAAGGTTTACAAAACCCCTATAAAGATCTTGGTAATGGAGATGCCTTAGCTGAACACAGGGAAGGCTTAAATCAATTATCAGCTGAACAAAAAAAAGATTTAGCTACTCGTATGGTTTTAGAATGCCCCCAGACCGAATTAAAAAACTTTGGCCGCGAGATTGAAGCAGCAAGAGTCCCACATGCAGACGGTGAAACGTTTCATTCGGTGTTATTTCAAGCCTATGAGGTAAAAAAGCGCATCCACTCCTTATTGGATCCAAGAAATAAAAATCCTCATCTTTTAATTTTAGATAAAGAATTTGATGAAGAACTGTTTAACAATTATAAAGACTTAGCCTTACAAGTTCTCGACACTAATGAAACAGCTATAGCTGAGCGGCTTGCCCAGACCACTCCTGAAGAATCCCGTCATCAGGTTGCTCTCAATGTGAAAGGGATTTTCCCTGATACACTGTTCGCTACCAAAATAGGACAGGCTTTTGCGCTTAAACGAGATATCGATCGTTTGCTCCTGGGCGACAATCCCAATGAATTTTTCAGCAGCCGGGAATACAGCGTCGATTCATGTCTGGAATTTTCTGGCTTATTCAATGTCACTGAAAATAAAGAGTCGTCTATAGCGGCAAAACTTGCCTTGACTGCCCCCAGAGACAAACACAGTATTATTTCTCGAAACATCCAAAATCTGGTTCCGACAAATGATGAATTTGTGAACAAAGTAAGAACAGCCTTTACTGTACGCCGCAACATCGATTTACTTTTAAGCGATAAGCCAGAACAGTTTTTTACCAGCCGTGATTTTAGTGTGGATAACTGCCTTGAATTTTCAATTTTATTTCCAGAATTATTAGACGGGCAAGAACACAGCATTGGCGAAAAACTGTCTTTGCTGGAAGCCAAATCGCTTTCAGATATAAATCGCAAACTTGAAATGATCAATGGATCCGCTCACGATCAGTCCAGTCCGTTCCGCCTGATTGCAGCAGCAATGGTGCCAAAACAAGGGTCATCTCAAAAACAAGAACCCACTGTTGAAGCACCTAAAACAGAACCCGCCTCATCCACTTCAGGCAATCCCAACTCAGTATTTCAGAGTGTTTTAAAGAAGAGAACTACGGAGTTGACCCGTTCACCAACTTTAGCGCAATCCAGCATGGATTCTGATAGTGACAGCGATAGTGAAGATGACGATTGCTTTAGCAAATGCTGTAATCTGTTTAAATAAGTCATACTCTATTTTGCCCTTACCAGGTAAGGGCATCTTTACACCATTTTTACCGAATTTTACATCCATTAAAGTAAAGGTCCATGCTACTATTTTTCAATTCGTTTATCATCAATTTTAATTTACTCAATGAATACCTATTCAACAAATCCTACGATAAACCCCAAGCTCCAGACAACAGGAATTTATAATGAACGAGTTTGGATAAACCCAATGACTGAAAATAAAATTACTATTTAATAAAGGATTGGTCGTTTTTCATGAGTCCTGTTCAATATATTTTGGAAGACAACTTATTGAATACCAATAAAGTGGTATTTAATGAAATTAACACTGGTGCAAACAGAGTTTTTTTTGATAACATAGGCTGATTTTTAATCTACAGGCATAACACTTTATTTTAACGTAACAACACATAGGAAGACTAATGGCAGAAAACAAATTAAGGGTGGCACTGGTTCAGGAACAATGGCATGAACATGCTAAAGAACATCAAGACAGTCTAGCCTCTGGAATATTTTCGGCAGCGCAACAAGGCGCTGAACTGGTGTGTTTGCAAGAACTCACTTTAAGCCCTTATTTTTGTACTCGATCTGACGTAGACGGAACGCCCTATATGGAAGACATCCATACTGGTCCTACAGCCCAATTTGTCAGTCACATGGCTAAAACGCATCAAGTGTGTATTACTGCCTCGTTGTTTGAAAAAGCCGGCTATAACACCGCCGTTGCTTTCAATAGTGAAGGTGAGCTGATTGCCATTACCCGCAAACAACATATTCCCAGCGGGGAAAAATACCATGAAGACTTCTATTTTAAACCAGGAGATTCCAATTACCCGGTGCATCATATAGCAGGACATCAATTCGGTTTACCTACTTGTTATGATCAATGGTTTCCCGAGTTATCCCGAATTTACGGATTAAAAGGGGCGGAGATTCTGGTTTATCCAACCGCTATTGGCGGCGAGCCAACAGCTCCAGGGTTTGATAGTCAGCCCATGTGGCAAAAAGTAATGGTAGCACAGGGTATCATGAGTAATACCTTTATCATTGCGGTCAATCGAATTGGTTGTGAAGATGATTTGCAATTTTATGGCAGCAGTTTCATTAGTACGCCAATGGGTGAAATTTTAGCTCAGGCACCACGCAATGAGCCTGCGGTGCTTGTGGCTGATCTTGATTTCAGTCAACGTGAATTATGGGGAAGATTATTTCCATTTGCCCAGCAAAGAGAACCCGCGACTTATCACGAATTAGTCAAACCACGTACTCCTATTGGAATCAAATAATGAACAGCAACATGCAATCAGAAGAAAACTTATACAACATTGAAAATTGGGGTGATGGTTACTTTAATATTAATGAAAACGGCAACATTGAAATCAGTAAAAACCCCGAGCAAAAAGGGGTTGAATTACTGGCTATAGTTAATGCGGCTGAACGAGCAGGACTCCATTTACCTTTATTAATTCGGTGCAGCGACATTTTGCACGATCGCGTTCGCAGAATATATCAGGCGTTCACTCAGGCAAGAGAGGACACCGAATATTCTGGAACCTATAAATTAGTTTATCCGATTAAAGTCAATCAGGAACACAGCGTGGTTCGTGAGCTGCTAAAATCGCCTTCAAACAGCATTGGTCTGGAAGCAGGCTCAAAACCTGAGCTGATGGCAGTAATTGGTATGCTCGGCGATCGACCCAGTACCATAGTCTGTAATGGTTATAAAGACAGCAGCTACATAAGAACGGCTCTCATAGCTCAACAGATGGGACACAAAGTATTTATCGTTATTGAGAAAAAATCGGAATTGGACATCATTCTAAGTGAATCTGCCCGCCTTAAAGTAAAACCTACCTTGGGTGTACGTATTCGTTTAGTGAGCAAAAGTGCCGGTAAATGGGAAAATACAGGAGGAGTTAAATCCAAATTTGGTTTAAATGCAAAGCAAGTGCTTGAATTGGTGACGCAATTAAAAGCCAATGACTTGCTTGATTGCCTCCAGTTAATGCACTGCCATTTAGGTTCTCAAATAGCCAACATTCATGATATTCGTCATTGCATGCAGGAAGTAGCGCGCTATTATGTTGAATTACGACATCTCAATGCACCAATTGATACAATCGATGTGGGTGGCGGCTTAAGCGTTGATTACGAAGGCACTCGATCTAACAAAGGCTGCTCCATGAATTACAGCCTCAATGAGTATGCAACGCACATCTTATTGGCCATGAAACATTTATGCCAAGAAGCGGAAATCCCCGAGCCAAACATTATCTCGGAATCTGGGCGAGCGCTAACAGCGCATCATGCTGTATTGATATCCAATATTACCGATATTGAAATAATTAACAAGGCTCCCGTGCTTCCCGAAATATCCGAAGAAGATTCGCATGTTATTCGCGATATCTATGATACTTATCAGGCAATCACCGACAGCTCACCAACAGAAATATACAACTATGCGGAACATTCGCTGCATGAAGCCCACTCTCTATTCAAGCATGGGGTAATCAGCTTACAAGAAAAAGCAAAAGTTGAGGCATTCTATACTAATATTTGTATGGAATTAAAAGACCGGTTGGATGAAGAAAATCCCAGTGAGCACTCATTGCTGATGATGATTAACGAATGTATGGCCGCCAAAATCTTTTGTAATATCTCTTTTTTTCAATCCATACCTGATGCCTGGGCTATAGGTCAAATCTTTCCGGTAGCGCCTATCTCTCAATTGAATGAAGCGCCGAGCATGCACAGTATTCTCCAGGATTTAACCTGTGATTCAGACGGTACTATTAAGCAGTACCCAGGTCAGTCCTGTGTTACAACGACTTTATTGCTCCCGCCTTATAACAGCAATAATCCCTATTGTATTGGTTTTTTCCTGGTTGGGGCTTATCAGGAAATCCTGGGAAATCTGCACAATTTATTTGGTGATACGAATTCTTTGGACGTCAAGCTGTCTGATGATGGTCAGTTTGAGCTGGAAGATTTAGTCAATGGCGATACAGTAACTAATGTATTGAATTTTGCCCATTTCGATACCAAGAAACTGATACAATCCTATGAGAAGCAACTAATTCAAACGGAGTTGCCCAAAGAACAAACGTTATCTTATTTAAACGAATTAAGAAGTATTTTTTCTCAATTAACCTATCTTGATGGACATACAACACAGTGACTATACAAACAACACCAAAACACGCTGGATTTTATATGCCAGCAGAATGGCACCCACACGAACGATGCTGGATGGCATGGCCCTGTCATCAATCAACCTGGGAAAAAGTAGGACTGGAACGTGCGCGAATCGCCTATGCCAAAGTCGCTAAAGCTATCGCACAATTTGAACCAGTTACCCTTCTGGTCAATCCTGGAGATGAACCGTCAGCAAAAGCATTATGTGGCGACAAAATTTCCATTATCACGCTACCGATTAATGATTCATGGACTCGTGATACCGGAGCAACTTTTTTATTGAATGCTGATAAACAACTTGCCGGGGTAGACTGGATCCATAATGCATGGGGTGGCAATTATGAAGACTGCGCCCTAGATAATCAAATTGCATCAGTTATCATAAAAAACACTGATGCGCGCTATTTTCATGCACCACTGGTTATGGAAGGAGGTTCCTTTCATGTCGATGGTGAGGGAACGGTATTAACCAGCCGCGAATGCCTGCTTAATTCAAATCGTAATCCCCAGTTATCCCAGCAGCAAATTGAACACTATTTAATGGATTATCTGGGTGCAGAACGTATTATATGGTTAAATAAAGGATTACTTGGTGATGAAACTGACGGACACGTTGATGAAATCGCCACCTTTATTGCGCCAGGAAAAGTTTTATGTCTTATCACTACCGATAAAACGGATCCCAACTACAATACCCTGCAGGAAAATCTGGAAATTCTAAAATCTGCAACGGATGCAAAAGGCCGTACATTGGAAGTCTATTGTGTCGAACAACCACCCGCCACTTATCTTGATGGAGAAAGGCTTACCCTTTCCTATATCAATTTTTATCTGGCTAATAAGGGCATAGTTATGCCTGCATTTGGCTATGCGGAATATGATAAGGCCGCTTATCAAATGTTCACCCAATTATTTCCAGATCATCATATCACTCAAATAGATGCTTTGGATGTTTTCGCAGGTGGCGGAGGAATACATTGCATTACCCAGCAACAACCAGTATCTCTTGGCAAAAACAATTAGACTCGTATTGAGTCATCCTACTCAGTTCGATCCGCTGCATTATAGAAATACAGCGGATCGTGAATCAATCTAAGTAAATTATAGTGTTCGAATGAATGTCGCGCTAAGGGAGTAGCCTGTATTAGACGAAGTCGTAATACAGAATTAAGCTGTTACCCAATTCCCTACTCTTGCAAAGAAGATACCGACATTAAGGCGCGCCATCATTTAATGTACCCAGCAGAAGTAGCCTGTATTAGACGAAGTCGTAATACAGGATTAAGCTATTTCCCAATTCCCTACTCTTGCAAAGAAGATACCGATATTAGGACGTGTCACATTTAATGTACCCAGGATGTATAGATCATAGCTTTTGACAAAAACACCCTGTATTACGACTTCGTCTAATTCAGGCTACACTCACTGATGTTATGGCCAATTCCACATTTTTTCATGGATCCCAGCTATCTCTTCGAGCAATTATATAAAGCCAGTTCCCCCCAAGAAGAAAATACCCACCATTCTTTGAGAAATTTCTTACAATGTGTTGCTCTATCTACCCAATGACTCTATCTGTCAAAAGGTTATACTGAAATCTCAAAGGGATGACATGGATATGTCTGACAGGATGTCAACTCAAGGGACCAGTACAATGGATGTACTTCGCCGCAAGGACGCGGCACTTCTATTCCCTATGATAAAATCACAGCTCAATCTTTATATTTTACTATGAATTACAGACCTCATTCACAACTCGATTCAGTATCGGTCCAATAGTACGACTTGAGTACGTGTTGGCTCGAAGAAACCCATTATATGATAATCGTTTAGCAAGACCGCTGTCTTTAATTAACCGCTCTAATCCATTCGCTAAACTCACAGGATCTGACGGAGGTACCATAACAGCGCATTCGGTGTCTCCGACTATCTCAAGAGGGCCGGATATCTGGGTGAGCACCATAGGTAATGAATGCATCATACTCTCAACAACAACCAAACCAAAAGACTCCTTCAATGAAGGATGGCAGAAAATATCCAGGCTCTCATAAAAGGCCTGTTTATCATCTATCCAACCCAATAACGTCACCTCGTTTTGTAAGCTATGCTGATTAATTTGTTTGATGTATTGTTTTTTCTGTTTACCATCACCCGCGATGAGCGCTTTAAATGAAATACCATTACGTTTTAAAAGTGCCAAAGCATCGATAAATACATCCAACCCCTTAAGATCTGAAAATCTGGCACTGGCTCCTATCACTGGAATTACAGTACTCTTGGGTTCTTTATAAGAAAGATCCTCTGGAATGGAAATCATATTAGGAACCGTGTAGATTTTTTTTGTAGATTCCCCCTGACTCATGATGTCTTGGTACATATGTTCTGTGATAGCAATAACCGCATCAGATACTTTTGCTAACTCATCGTACGATTCAATTGTATGACATACGGCAATTTTAGGTACTTTGGTTTCTGTCTTTTCAAACAGTATGGCAGCTCGTTTGGTATGCATGATAATGCAATCAGGTTGCTCTTTGAGTATTAATTGACGCAATCGATGAACTGCAATGAAGTCCTTTCTCCCATAACTGAATAGTGTTCTGAGATTATCACCTGCGCAGGCTTTTCTTATCTGTGACCAAGGATGAATAACAGGAATAATCTCATTACCCAAACTCTCCAAAACCTTGGTATAGTTTAAAAAAACCTGTTCAACACCTCCATTTACTTTGGAGAACATTGCATTAAAAATTTTCATTAGAAATCCGGAGTAGTATTTCTTTAACCACTACTGCTTTATATCAAATATAACAAGCACTTTATTTCCCTCGTACTTGCGAACTAATAGCGAGAGGCTATAAAGTGACTGTTCGCCTTACAACCTCGCTTAAAGTTAAATATCTATATTTTCCGCATCCAAAGCATTAGACTCTATAAAATCTCTGCGAGGTTCAACGTTATCCCCCATCAGCGTTGTAAATATTTCATCTGCAGCAACAGCATCTTCGATATTAACCTGCAACATACGCCTTACTTCAGGATCCATAGTGGTTTCCCAGAGTTGTTCCGGATTCATTTCACCAAGACCTTTATAACGTTGAATGGTTTGTCCTCTTTTTGCTTCTTCCATTAACCAATCCAAAGCGTGCTCAAAATGTTCAACCGGCAAGGTTTTATCAGCTCGTTTAATGTAGGCGCCCTCATCAATCAAGCTGCCTAATCGAGTACCGAGGGTAACCATTTCTTTATAATCCTTTGAATAGAAAAACTCTGCATTCATTGGAACGTAGTTATCCATCCCATGCTGAGTAATGGTAATTCGAGGGATAAATTGGTTCGTTTCTTCAAGTGTCTGAACACTAACAGAATACTGTTCCGTTTTGCTATCAACCTGTTGCAAGCTTAGATGCAACTGATTGCACCAATGACTTATTTTATCCTGATGATTGAAATCTTCATTTTGTAATACAGGCAAATAGGCAACTCGTTTCAAAATATCCGTAGGATATCTGCGCTTATAACGCTTAATTATTTTTTCCACTCGTCTAAACTGTTGCACCAGCTCTTCTAAAGCTTGTGCAGTAATAGCCGGAGCATCCTTGGATGGATAAAATGCAGCGCCATCCAAAGCACTTTGTGTCAGATATTCAAATAAAGCCTCATCATCTTTTACATATTGCTCCTGTTTTCCTCTTTTTACTTTGTATAAAGGCGGTTGAGCAATATAAATATATCCTCTTTCCAACAGTTCTCTGGTCTGTCTGTAGAAAAAGGTTAATAACAGAGTACGAATATGAGATCCATCCACGTCCGCATCCGTCATGATAATAATGCGATGATAACGAACTTTATCCGGATCATACTCATCAGGACCAATACCGCAGCCTAAAGCGGTAATTAATGTAGCAACTTCTTGTGAAGCCAGCATTTTATCAAAACGTGCTTTTTCCACATTAAGTATTTTACCCTTGAGAGGTAGTATTGCCTGGAATTTTCGATCACGGCCTTGTTTGGCAGAGCCACCCGCAGAATCTCCCTCAACCAAATACAGTTCTGATAAAGCAGGATCTTTTTCCTGGCAATCCGCTAACTTTCCGGGCAGTCCAGCAATATCAAGAGCACCTTTTCGGCGAGTCATTTCACGCGCACGACGAGCTGCTTCCCTAGCACGTGCAGCATCAATGATTTTGCCAACAATCGCTTTTGCTACGGAAGGATTCTCAAGAAGAAAATCATTAAATTTTTCGGATACACTGGATTCTACAGCAGATTTTACCTCTGAAGAGACCAACTTATCTTTTGTTTGAGATGAAAACTTAGGATCAGGAACTTTAACAGACAATACTGCAGTTAATCCTTCACGCGCATCATCACCTGTTGGAGATACCTTGGCTTTCTTGGCGTATCCTTCATTTTCAATATAATTATTCAGTGTACGAGTTAGCGCGGCTCTAAAACCGGCCATATGGGTACCACCATCTCGCTGAGGAATATTATTAGTAAAACAAAAAAGCGTTTCTTGATAAGAATCATTCCATTGCATAGATAATTCAACCACAATACCGTCTTTTTCAGCAGTCATGGAAAATACAACTGGAAATATTGGGGTTTTATTCTTGTTCAGATGTTCAACAAAAGCTCGGATGCCTCCCTCATAATGGAAGGTATCTTGTCTCTGGCTACGTTCATCATAAAGATGTATGCAAACACCGGAGTTTAAATAAGATAACTCTCTTAAGCGTTTTGCTAATATGTCGTAATGAAACTCAATATTATTAAAAGTTTCTGAACTGGGTTTAAACCATATCTGGGTACCCGTACTTGTAGCATCCCCCGTTACTGCAATAGGAGCATCAGGAACACCGTGCCGATAATGCTGCTCGTGAATTTTTCCGTGTCTGCGAACAAGCAAATGCAATTCTTCAGATAAGGCATTAACAACGGATACCCCTACCCCATGAAGACCACCGGATACTTTATATGAGTTATCATCAAACTTACCGCCAGCGTGCAATATAGTAAGAATAACTTCAGCAGCAGATCGGCCCTCTTCTTTATGTATGTCCACAGGAATACCACGGCCATCATCTTTCACAGTAATTGACTCATCAGAATGAATAGTAACGAATATTTCCTTGCAATGTCCCGCAAGTGCTTCGTCGATTGAGTTGTCAACCACCTCAAACACCATATGATGAAGTCCGGTACCATCATCGGTATCACCTATATACATACCTGGTCTTTTTCTTACTGCATCTAAACCCTTTAGGACTTTAATATTATTTGAATCGTAACTGGCATCAACGCTCATCAGGAACCCTCATTACCGTATTGTGGTATTTTGAATACCCCAATTATACCATCTTTTGCCGTTGGTTTATATGTTGATGAATAAACTTTGATTTCCAAATTTATACTGAAAACCATCAGTGGTGAATCACGTTAGACCTCCTTTTTTCCTATATCTGCATTCACTTATACAATTGTTCAGGAGCAAGCTGACACTAAATTTCTCTCTAAATTTGTTTCACGTGAAACATTTAGCTCCAGTTAGGATGATATTGGTAAAATCCTTACGGTAGGATCGTAGATTAAATTCCAGGTGGTTAATTACGAGTGAACACTTACAACTGAACTATTGATGAGTTGTATATTGAAGTCTTTCTGAATGTACTAGTAAAAATACCGCTTTCTACATCCACCTTGATAGATTTACCGCCACAATTGATACCAGCGGGAGGGCGGACTTAAATTGTCATGTGATGTCTGCAGATCTTTAGTTCTCACTTTATCATAATGGGTTAACGCAGCCAGATCCAACGAGACTAAAGAGGGCATAGCACGTACGATTCCAGGTTCCAGTCCAGTTCCAGCAGCGCCTTCTCTACGGCTCTCCCGCACTATAGAATAGTCAAAACCCAAACCGGAATTAGATTCAGCCAGAGGGAACCAGTGAGTATCAGACGACGAAGAATAGTTAGTAATCGACAAGTTTCGCGGTAAATGCGTTTCGTTAAAGACTGTACTGTTAATAAGCTCAAAGGAGCGGTCTTTTCTGCAATACTCTTGAGCTACATGTGCTGGAACTTCACGCTGAGCCTTACCAACCGCAATCCATGCATCATCGATTTCATGAAAATCACCCCTCTTAAACCATTTGTCATAATTATCCACATAGTATTTCAAAGCATTTATCAATATTGATAAATCAAAATGCTTAGATCGTTCAATAGTCTGACCATATTGCTGATAAGTAAGACCGTTTTGCTCAATTTTTACTATCCGCTCTAAGAGATACGCTTTGGTTTCCTCATCCATAAAGGATTCTAACATCTGTCTCATGTGTGTATCTTTAGCCCAATAGGCGTATTCATAAGCAGTGCATTCAAAAGTTCTACCTGAATAATCAGTAAACTTACCTACCTTTCGGAGCAGAGCATTAGGATCTTGGGTTCTTTCTAACAGCATAGAAGCATTTTCTTGATCACCTTTAGCTACATACTCGAGGAAGAGACGATTGTGGAAGGAAGGTGATCTTTGACACGCCCCTTTAATTTCTTGTGGGAGTTTATCAAATTGAACGTCATCCATGTTATTTATCAGAATATCAATATCGACTTCAACTTCCTGTACAGTTGATAACTTTGGAATGCTTCCCACATCTAGAATGTCATGGCGTATTTGCTCAAAGTATTGTTGATTAGCACACGCAGGTGATACTATATTTGCAAAATCAGTACAAATTAAACCATTATAACTGATAAATGTCGCGAGACTCCCCTCTGCTTCAGTATCTAAGAGCATAAAATCATCCATATGTGGATTTTCTGGTGTTGCGGTAACAGTGCGATATGCATTCCTAAACTTATCTTGAATTGCGTTCAAATCTTTAGTGTCGAGCGCACGTGCTATTTCAAACTTCTTGGCATGGACATTGAAAAAAGAACATATGACTCTTTCAACCTCATCCCCTGTTTGTAAAGCCTCTGAGATTGTTTCAACTAAATCATTGCTTAAATCCAGTTCTTTATCCAATACTGCTCCGAAATTCACCTCACTCAATCCATGTGCCCGGCAGTAAACGTTCAAAACTCCTAAATAAAATTGGGTTAGAATTGATAAACGCTCTATTTGTTCCTCTGCATTAACATTATCCTTTAAATAAAATGGAGAGGAATCCAAGGTGGTTTCCAAGTTTGGGGCAAAAGCATTCAAAAGAGTTACTACGTACTCTTCTACTGTTGTATCTCGCGAAAAACCCATTTGTTCGTCGATATAGCTCTGTTCCACTTCCCTTCTCATAGTATCAAAGTACACAAAATCGAGTTTGATGCCTAGTTGTTCGTAACAGGTATCCTTTAAAACTTGCTTAATTTGTTCAAAAGTCGCATCTTTCGGTATGGCATTCACAGTGGATTCAATGAGCTTTTGTCGCGGTGATTTTCCAGTTAATTGCAGAAAGCCAAACTGTTCCTGCATGCAATTGTATAAGTTAGATAATGGTACACCTTTAGAATTATTACCACGATTGATGGTAAATACTGGATTCTCAACTTGCGAATAGGGATCCTGGTGTTTTGGTCGTAATTGTATACTATATAAGTTGGATGGCTTTTTGAGAAAATGACTTATTGTAGACCCATATTGATTTTGCATCGCTTTAATCGCTTCTTGGTACTTTTTTATTTGAGCCAATCGTTCTTCCTTTAACTTACGAAGAGGGTTATCTTCGTTGAATAGGCTGATATCGAACTCCAAAGCAGATTGATACGAGTTCAATTCAGCTAAAGCACCGCTTTCGAAAAATGTTCTTAACTCCAAAGTTGCTTTACATGTATTGTCTGTGCTGGTATCAATACCCGCAATAAAAGGTACAAATAGATGCACCATATTGGTTTTGTGGTTAATAGCTAGATATCTTGTTACTTGGGGTTCAGATAACGATATTCGCATAGTTTGCTCTCTCAAATACACCGGTTTTATATTTCAATTATAAACCATTGTGTAAAAATGAAACTCATTGATAACAGTTGATCTGTTACTTTTAGACTGTCAGCAATGAGTTGAAACTGATCGTTATCTAATCTTTGCATGTAGAGTTCTACTTACTCCATATGTACAGTATATTTAGAACGATACAAAGCCAATAATGTAATTACACCAACGATACTTTTACTTTAGAATGAAGCGGAGGAGATTAGGGATCCCTATACAACATTTCTTATATCGTATGGTTAGGCAATATCCTTCACAAATGATTTGCAATTGGGTACATACAAACAACATGATGATCCATGAGATTTCTTATTCCTATAGTAATCTATGCTGGATAGAAGAAGGAGCTCTCTCTCCTTAAAACTGGACAGATTCATTCACTGGCTTAGAGTTCTTTGTTCCGGAACTAAAGATCTAGTCAAGCAACAATGGTACCCGAGTTAATAGTGAATCTAGAGCTATTCATACCGTGTGCAATCGAAGTCAAATCTGATTGATTAATACAAGTAACCACATATTGTCCTGAATGGGTATTTAAATAATGAAATAGTCGTACCTTGTGACTTTCATCAAGTTCTGCAGATAAATCATCAAAGAGATACAAACAGTCCCCTTTTAGGAGTTGTCCCTGAGCTAGTTTTAATGCGATTAATATAATTTTTTGTTGGCCACGAGAAAGTATTTGTTTTGCTTTAGCATCGTCGCTATAAATTAAAATATCTGCTTGATGTGGGCCATATTGGGTGTATTGTCTTTGCAGATCACTAGAGTAGCTTTCTGCTAAAATATCCATTAGTGATTTACCAGTATTTTTTTTATCCCAACCTTTATAATAGTCAATAGTGCAAGAGCTGGAAGTTAATTGGTTAATAGTTTGATAAAAAACAGTTTTCAACTTCTCAAAATATTCCTGTCTCAGAAAATCCATTTGTGTAGCCAGATCATCCAACTGTCTATCCCAGGGAATACAGTTCTGGTAAGACGAGTGTTTTTTTAATAGGACATTTCTGTGCTTTATAACCCTTTTATAATCCTTCCATAATGACAAATAATTATGTTTCACGTGAAACAACCCCCAATCCAATACGCTTCTACGAACACTGGGTCCTGCATCAATAATTTGGAAAATATCAGCATAAAAAACTTGACAAGGTAATGCATAGGCCAATTGGCTTGTACTGTAACAAAGTTGATTATTCAATTTAATCTGAGTTGACTGCGAAGAAGACTTTTGAATGCTGATGGTTGAGTTATCCGTAAAACGAGAAAAAACAGTCAAAGCAGATTGCCCCCGAGAGATTATCGGAGAAATCTCTCGGGATCTGAATGAATGGCCACAGCTTAACAAATACAAAGCTTCAAGAATAGAAGTCTTTCCACTTCCATTTAAACCATAGATAAAATTAAACTGTGGATTGAGGGTTAAATGAGCTTCTGAGATATTTCTTAAATGATGAATTCTTAAATCAGATAAAATCATATTTTCATAGGCATAATGATGTATTGATAATTATCATTGTGTAACGACTCGATTAAAATACTACTGTCTGTATTAGACATGGACATTCGTATCTTACCGTCACCAAAGTGATTTAATACATCCAGCAAATAAGTGGCATTCAAGCCAATCTTTAACTCATCACCCTGAGTTTCTGCAGCAAGAGTTTCAACGGCCTCTTCCTGTTCATTATTGTTGGCAATTAAAGTTAATTGACCGGATTGTAAATGAAGCATTACCGCTTTAGATTTTTCATGAGCTAAAATAACAATGCGTGCCAAAGACCGTTTTAGGACGGCACAATCAATAATAATTTGTTTATCTTGTTCTCTGGGAATAGCTTTTGAGTAAGGAGGAAAACGGGCTTCAATCAATTTGGACATAAATGTAAATTGACTGCTAATTAATTTAAAATGAGACTTTCCAGCAGCCAGTAAAACATGCTCATCACTTATGCAATTTAATAAGCGTAATAATTCCTGAACGCCTTTTTTGGGTAACAAAAGTTTATTTTGACTAACGTTGTCACAAGAATATCGACAAATAGCCATTCTGTGTCCATCTGTTGCAACAGCAGAAATCTGATGAGGTTCAAATTCTAAAAAGAGTCCATTAAGAAATACTCGAACATCCTGTTGCGACATGGCAAAGTGAGTTGACTGCAATAATTGCAGTAAGACAAGTCGGGGTATGGTTAACTCAACTTCATTGCACTCATCTTCACTTAATGGATAATTTTCAGCGGGCAAAGTGGTCAATTTGAATGAACTTCGCCCTTGTTTGATGGTTACAATACCTTTATCAAAAACAATATTTGGGTTAGTATTTTCATCAAGAGAACGTATGATATCAATAAACTTTTTAGCAGGAACAGTAATACTTCCTGATGTTTGGTTTGATTCACAAGACACCTGAGCAGAAATTTCAATTTCTAAATCAGTAGCAGTAACATGCAGCAAGCCATCAGCCAATTTTAATAAAAAATTGGATAAAATAGCCAAGGATTGCTTTTTGTCTACAGCTCCGGCTACGGTAAGTAAAGGAGCGAGGAGATCTTCCTTTTTTATAGCTAATTCAAACACGATAAACCCCTTATCACGAAGATAATATACGCATCAAATTTTTGTAATCTTCAGCAAAATCACTATCATCTTGAACTAATTCTTTAACTTTTCTGCAGGCATGAATTACCGTAGTATGATCTCGACCACCAAAATGATCACCAATTTCAGGCAAACTGTGATTGGTTAATTCTTTGCTCAAAGCCATAGCCATTTGTCTTGGTCTGGCAATAGAGCGACTACGACGTTTGGATAACAAATCAGCTACTTTAACTTTATAATATTCAGCTACAGTTTTTTGAATATTCTCTATAGTAACCAATTTATCCTGCAACGCTAAAAGATCACGTAATGCTTCATGCACAAACTCTATCGTAATTGGTTTTCCAGTAAAATGAGCATTAGCAATTACCCGTCGTAAAGCACCTTCAAGCTCTCTGACATTAGAACGTATTCGTTTAGCAATAAAAAACGCGACTTCATAAGGAAGTTCAATATTGGATTGTTCTGCTTTACTGATTAAAATAGCAACACGAGTTTCCAATTCCGGTGGCTCTACTGCAACAGTAAGTCCCCAACCAAAACGTGACTTAAGCCGTTCTTCCATGCCCTCGATTTCTTTCGGATATCGATCGCTGGTTAAAATAATTTGTTGTTGTCCTTCCAGCAGAGCATTGAAGGTATGGAAAAACTCCTCTTGTGAGCGATCTTTACCTGCAAAAAACTGAATATCATCAATGAGTAAGGCATTTAAAGAGCGATAAAAACGTTTGAATTCATTGATGGAATTGGTCTGCAATGCTTTAACCATATCCGCAACAAATCGCTCCGAATGCAAATAAAGTACTTTGGCTTCAGGATTATTTTTAAGAATATTATTACCAATAGCATGCATCAAGTGGGTTTTACCTAAACCAACGCCTCCATAAATAAATAAGGGATTGTAGGCGTCACCAGGACGTTCAGCTACTTGCATGGACGCAGCACGGGCTAACTGGTTTGAATTTCCTTCAACAAAACTGTCAAATACAAATTTTTTATTTAAATGACTGCTTTTATAGTCAACAGCCTTTTTATTTATAGTTTTCGCCGCGGTGGTTGTCGTAGAAGAAACAGTCGTTTCAACAATCGATGCAACAGGTTCAGCAGCCTTGCTTCCAATCTCTATTGAAACAGATTTTATATCATCACCACAAAACTGATTGATTAATTCTTCAATGCGAGAAAAAAAATGTTTTTTAACCCAATCAACAACAAATCGATTAGGTGCAAGTAAAACTAAACGTTGCTCATCTGTATGAGCTTGTAAAGGACGCAACCAGGTATTGAATTGCTGAGCAGAATATTCATCTTGCAATAAACCTAAACATTTTTGCCAAACAGTTGCTGACACAACATAACTCCTCATCATATAAGGGTGGTAAAAGAGTGCTAAAACTAATTATCCACGGCTATAAATATTGCCATTGAAAGCACCTAGACAGCAAGATAATTAAGTAGAATAAATTAAAGAATCAAAAATAAGATAAATACTTATAAAATTAAAACTGAGTTTTAAATAATCGATGTTCTAACAGGGAGATTATACTCAGCCTTGAATAAAAGGCAAAGTTATCCACAAAAAAAATTAAATTAAAATCAGAAACCCAATAAAAAAAAATGAAATGAAGAAAAACCAGAGCACATAAATAAGGCGATAAGGATATTAAAAGCTATGGATAACTAGCGTTTATACCCGGGAATAAGTTGAATACAAAACAAAGAATCGGTAACTGAACAAAAGAACAAACAATTTAAGCACAGACAATAACGTAACTTACGAACATCATATATTACAACGTAACTAGTTGTAATATATATAATATTTTAAGTTATCAACAGAAACTGTCCTTACTAATAATAAGAATAGGTTTTTAAGTATATAAAACTATATTAATAATAGATGATTCGAATAAGTCACTTTTAAATAAAAAAAAGTTTAATACATCCCAGTACAAAAACATGTCTTTGAAAAAGTATCCTTTTTACAAACACATATTTTGAATAGTCGATTACGAACCGTTGGAGTAAACAAAAGATGTGTATAAGATCAGGTTTAGCACCTATATATATAGTGTATAAATTGGATGGATTAAAAACCAGTGCGTTTTACACACAGAATAAGACCGTTCAATACAAGAGTTTTATACAAGATAAAATTCTTGTAACTCGATGATAGTAAAATATTTATTGGAGTTATCAACAGACTTGGCGATGCTTAATATAATAAAAAGATATATAATTTAAAAGATATATTATAATTACGCCATCCCAATAACTTGAAACAGATATCAAAAAATAATCATCTTTCTAATTTGACACTGGAAAGAAAGTTATCTATCATTGCCAACCTCATAAATTTATATACAGGTTCATCATGAAACGCACCTTTCAACCAAGTAATTTAAAACGCAAACGCGATCATGGTTTTCGTGAGCGTATGGCAACTCGTGCAGGTCGATTAGTTATCAAACGTCGTCGTGCCAAAGGACGTAAGCGTTTGTCAGCTTAAGTGTTTGCATTTACTAAAACACAGAGACTGTTAACAAAAAAAGATTATGACCATGTGTTTGAACAGGCAAAAAAAATTGTAACGACTGAATTTGTTGTGTTATACAGAAACAATGATCTCGGTTATGCTCGTTTAGGGCTGGCGTTGTCAAAGAAAATGATAGCAAAAGCCCATGATAGAAATCGTATAAAACGACTTCTGAGGGAAAGTTTTAGAATACAGAAACTGCCTGCAGTAGATATGATTTTTCTAGCGAAACAAGGTGTGGCACGACAAACAAATTTAGTCATAAATACCCAATTGAGCAAAACATGGGAAAAACTAACTTCATACTACGACAAATAGTATGCATTCCAATTAAAATATATCAATTTTTGATTGCCCCATTGATTAAACCATGCTGTCGCTATTATCCTAGTTGTTCACAGTATACTGAGAGTGCAATCAAACAACATGGCATAACTAAAGGCTTGTGGATGGGTTTGAAACGAATATTGCGATGTCATCCCTGGTCTCGTGGTGGTTATGATCCGGTACTCCCTAACGATGAGAAGCTTTAATGGATATTAGACGTATAATATTATATATGGCGCTTGCGCTGGTTGGTTTATCACTTTGGAACGCCTGGCAAGCGGATTATCCAGCTAAACCGCCTGTTGCAATAGAATCAACCAGTCAGTTGAACACTGATGGTCATTTATTACCAGAGGTTACTCCTGTTGAAACAGAACAAAGTCCTCTAAATCCATCATATGACCAACAAACAAATAAGAATGTGTTAAAACCTGAGCAACTTATTCAGGTTAAAACAGATGTTTTAGATGTAGCCATTGATTTAAAACAAGGCGATATAGTAAAAGGACTTCTTCTTGACTATCCCTTGAGTGTTGAGGATAAAAACAAACCATTTCCTCTGCTACAAAATCAACCTCAAGAGCGCTATGTAGCCAATAGCAGCATCTTCGTAGCGAAAGATCAATCCGTTCAATCACTCAATTTTGGTTTTACCTCAGAACAAAAAGAATATCAGTTAAAGCCTAATCAAGATCAATTAATCGTTACTCTTGATGGAAAGAATGAAGAAGGGTTAACCGTTAAAAAAGAATTTATATTTACCAAAGGCAGTTACTTAATCGATGTAAATTACAAAATTATTAATAATGGAACTACTGACTGGAAGGGGTATTTAAATACTCAATTGCTCCGAAGTTCACCCAAGGAAGATAAATCAAGTATTTTCCATGTCGGTTCATATACTGGTGCCTCTTATTCAAATCCTGGTACTCATCGTTATCAAAAGGTTGGGTTTAGTGATATGAATAAAAACAATCTTGATGTTGATGCTAAAGGCGGTTGGATTGCGATGCAGCAACATTATTTTTTAAGTGCATGGATCCCTGGAAGTTCAGCTGAAAATAAATTTTATACTCGGGCGATTAATGGTGATTACACTATAGGCGCGGTGAGTCAACCTATTGTGATTAAGCCGGATGAGCAAAAAGAAATAGGTTCCAAATTGTATGTTGGACCCGAAATTACCAGTGTTCTAAAAGGCATAGCCCCATCTTTGGATTTAACAGTTGATTATGGCATCCTTTGGTTTGTCTCTTCTTTGTTGTTTTCATTGATGAAGGCAATTTATAATTTTGTTGGAAACTGGGGCTGGTCTATTGTTCTGGTTACAGTATTAATTAAGTTGGCATTTTACCGACTGTCAGCAACCAGTTACAAATCAATGGCTGGAATGCGTAAATTACAACCTAAGCTACAAGCTTTGCGTGAACGTTATGGTGACGATAAAGCAAAAATAAGTCAGGCAACTATGGAACTTTACCGCCAGGAAAAAGTAAATCCTTTAGGTGGTTGCTTGCCTATCATTATTCAGATACCCGTATTTATTGCTTTGTATTGGGTGTTGCTGGAAAGTGTTGAATTAAGACAAGCTCCTTTTATATTCTGGATTAATGACCTGGCGTCTGCTGATCCCTATCATGTTTTGCCTCTGATTATGGGTGCGACAATGTTAGTTCAGCAAAAATTGAATCCAACACCACCAGATCCCATGCAGGCTAAAGTAATGATGTTCTTGCCTATTTTATTTACGGGATTGTTCTGGAGTTTTCCATCGGGTTTAGTGCTGTATTGGATAGTGAATAATACTTTATCCATCATGCAACAATGGTACATTACTCGAAAATATTCCGATGACAAACCAGTTAAGAAACTGGTAGCAACAGCAAAATAAATGTCAGAAGATACTATAGTAGCAATAGCTACCCCACCAGGAAAAGGTGGGGTAGGTATTATCCGATTATCGGGTTCGAAAGCTTATTCAATTGCCTATACTCTTAATGCCCATAAGATACTTAAACCCAGATTGGCAACCTTCTGTTCCTTTTATACCGATGATAATCAATTAGTAGATCAGGGGATAATGATCTATTTCAAGGCACCTCATTCCTTTACCGGTGAGGATGTTGTTGAAATTCATGGGCATGGTTCACCTGTAGTTCTTGATCTGTTGGTTAAAGAATGTGTTGTTTTGGGCGCTCGATTAGCAAGACCTGGTGAGTTTTCAGAAAGAGCATTTTTAAATGATAAAATCGATTTAACTCAAGCTGAAGCAATTGCTGATTTAATCAATTCAAGCTCACAAACAGCAGCACGAATGGCATTACGTTCCTTGCAGGGCGAGTTTTCAGCAAAAATCAATCAATTGAATGAAGAGTTAATTTATTTGCGATTGTATGTTGAAGCTGCAATCGATTTCCCTGAAGAAGAAATCGATTTTTTAAATGATGGAAAAGTATCCACTTTATTACAGTCTATTTTAGATCAACTTAACGTCATCCGATCCCAGGCAAATCAAGGCGTTATTTTACGTGAGGGCTTATCTTTGGTTATTGCGGGAAGACCTAATGCAGGTAAGTCCACCTTAATCAATTATCTTGCTGGAAGGGATGTAGCCATAGTTACCGAAGTTGCAGGAACCACTCGAGATGTGATGCGTGAACATGTGTTATTGGACGACATCCCTATTCATATTATCGACACTGCAGGATTACGAGAAAGTGATGATTTAGTAGAGCAGGAAGGAATTCGAAGAGCCTGGATGGAATTAAAACAAGCTGATTGTGTATTATTAGTGGTAGATGTTAATGATCCAGAACACCATGAATGTCTGTCTAACGAAATCAGATCCGCATTGCCACACGATGTACCTATAATTACAATATTTAATAAAATTGATATGCGCGGCCTCACTGCTAAAACAGAGAATGATTCTGTTTATCTATCAGCCAAATCGGGTTATGGTGTTGATGGTCTAAAAGCATTAATCAAACAGATGGCTGGCTACCATCCCAATGAGGGACAGTTTTTGGCAAGAAGACGACATCTTCAGGCTTTGGATGAAGCAAAAAAACTATTACTCACAGGTCAGAACCAATTAACTGAACATCGGGCTGGAGAGTTGCTTGCTGAAGATTTACGTATAGCTCATCAAGTATTATGTGAAATTACAGGCGAATTTACCTCGGATGATTTGCTCGGAAGAATTTTTTCAAGTTTTTGTATTGGTAAGTAAAAGAGTCTTTAAGCATAGTAATCCCTAAAAACAGTAGACTGTAGATATTCATTTATACACTTTGGCGCGATGTGTTAATTGTGTTTCCAGCGTACATCCATAAAGAGACTTAGGGGGTATAGAGCAAATGGCAACAGGCACTAGTACACATTCGATAATTAATAGTAAATCTGGCATAAACATAATCATACTTCAACTGACTTAATTCTTATAAATCAACCCTCTTCTATGATTAGATGTACCCCCTTTTCAGTTTAATAAATACCGATGAAACTCACCTAACAATGTGTAAAAAAACAATACAAAAAGACTTGTCAAAAGCAATACCAAGTGTTAACGTACTATAAATAAAACTTCCTGTATAATTTTTGTGAGTTGTTATTATGGTTTACTCGAGGCAAAATGCAGCTGTTCGTAGGGACAAACATCAGTTCTTCTCTAAAATTCCATCCACTGGCCAATTAAGTTCAAAATTCGAATTCGCTGATCAACGCGCGGAAACGATCGGATACTCCTTTCTACTGAAGAACAAGCATTTGCTCGAGACTGAATTTACTGAAATGTTTAACATTTTAAAAAATCAAGATGATGAAAATAAAGAAGCTTTTTGGTTGTATTGCTATTATTGTGCCTCGTTGCTGGAAGCCTTTTATGCAGCCTATCTACAACCTGGAAAACGGGCTGAATATGCTGCAATTAAGCTACAAATTAAAGAACGACTGATTAATAAGGTAAAGCATAAAGAATCAGATACTGCTTTTATCGAATCACTTTACAATTCTTATCTTGGCAGTTTTCGCAATTTGGTTAACTCCCCTTTTCATGTATCGCAAATTCGTGATTATGTTGCGTATGCAAATCTATGTCGAATTTACTGGGCTTTTTGTCGTATGACATTAACTCAGGGTTTAACTATGGCGAAAGATCTGCATCTTATTGAAAAACTTGATGTTATCTTGGGCACGCATACTGACGTAGACAAAATTATTTCCGTATTTCAAGCTCCTATAGGCGTTATTAATTTCTTTAGCGTTGGCTTTTTTCTTATTCGCTTTATGATTGATGGCGGCTTGTTGATACAACATACATTCTTTCCATCTGAATTGGAAAAGGGAGCGAAAAGCGGTTGTGATGTCACGAAACTGGATTATTTGCCCGGTGCAGCCAGTATTGAGGCGTACAGAAACAGTTATATCCTGGTTCAGGAAGACGATAAGGCTGATGGAGAATTATATTATATTCCTAAAAAGGGAGCTCCGCTTAAGCTACAGGCCAAGGACAAGAGTAAATTAAAAGATGATTTACTGAGTAAATTAATTGAAAACGGAACGATCCGTTTAACAGCAGATGAAGTAAAAGAAATTATTACAGCTCAAACAGATCATGTTCCTGAGGTTACTACCGCCTATGAACGTTTTATGCACGAGCTTTATAAACGGCATTGTAATTTTGCTAATGATCTGGTTTGGGCCACAGTTAACTGTCTGAGTAATTTTAATAATTTATTTAATATTTCTGGCCCCGTTGCAGGATATTTAACTGCTGTATTTCTGACCTTTGATGTGTGCATGGCTCTGTATAAATGCAAGTTAGCAGAACAAGAGTATTTAACGAAAAAATCTCAATATCTCTTGGAGATTAAAGATTATAATAATCCATTGCTCTTTCCGAAAATGTCGGAAGAACAACGTCGTTTGCATATAGAAATGCTCCATAAACAGTTATTCGAATTGGAAATTAACTGGCGAACTAAAGAAGCAACCTTTTATTTTGTAGCCGCTGCAGCTGCCTTATTGATGTTGGGATTTACTGCCGCCATATTGCTTAGTCCCCCAATGTTGGTTCTCGCTTCATTTTTTGTTTGTACTGTAGCCGTGGCGATGTATCTATCAGCTGGAGCCTATTCACAATATAAAGAGAAAAGTCTTTATTTGGAACAAGCACAATTAACGGATACTAATCTTCCTGTTGCTTATAAGGAATATGAAATAGCTCGTAATGATTTTATCTTTACTATGGTTAAAAATACGGTTATGCCAATGGTATTGATAACAACATTTGCAGTGTGCTGGCCAGCAGCTATTGTCTTGACTGCCATGTATCTGGGGTACGAACTGTATCATGCTCATGATCAGCATAAAGAAACGCGTGCAGCGCGACTATTGGCTTTAGATCCACAGGATGGGAAGGAAGAAAACATGAGTTTTCTTCCTTGCAATAATTAAGCTTCGGGATACATTGCTTTAATGGCAGCGATATCTTTTTCACTTAAATGAGTTCGCTGCCCAATTTCTACCCCATCAGTTAACGGAATAATTGTCTTTTCACCATTTTTAGAAAAGGCAAAAGTACCGTAGTGCATAATGGATTGATAATCATAAGCACCAAAATCTTTACCATCTGTTAATTGCTGATCAAAATTATGTTTGTATTCATCGTCTATGTTTTCCCATACGATGCGTACATAGGAATTTCTATCAGCTCTTGATTGCTCATGCCATAATCCAAGAGCATGGCCTATTTCATGAACTGTATTCATAGTGGTACATCGTGGCGCTAAATTAATTTCCTGTTTTCCACCTTTTTTACCCACATAGGAAGAACAGGTAGTACCCTCAGCATGAATGAATGAAATATAATCACGATGTTCATAACGATTTTTAGAGGTCAATTCCAGAAATTCCAGATTGGTGTTTTTTTGCCAATGATCTATTGCTTGATAGATGGCTAATTTGTTCATAAAAGGCAAATCTTCAGCAACCTCATAAGGAACAATACCATTAGGCCAACGAGATCCTCCTGCTTTAGGAGTAATAATGGCACCCTGATTGTTCAGATTGGTCACTCTTCCAATGAGTATATCTCCTTCAACTACCGCGAATTCATTAATTTGTTCGTAGATAATATCGCGACTACCGAGTACTGGGTCAGCAATGGTGACATGCCCCAGATTTGTTGCATAAGTTGAAGATACGAATAAAACGGAACCAATAAAACAATTAATCCTAAAACCATAGTTCATAAAATATCCTTATTACTTGAAAAAACCAAGAACAGTTTATTGAAAGGCTATTCCAAATTCTATGGCCGGGATTAAAAATAAATCCTAAGGGATTATTGATAAAGTTCTCTATATTTTAGCTGTCTTCTGTACTCTACAACGCGTTTATCCATTATTAAACGCCAGACAGGAGGTATTAAAGCCAGGACTATCATACCCAAATATCCTGATGGAAGCTGAGGGCTTTGTTCCATATGACGTAAAATCTGATATGGGCGAGCACCATAAGTATGATGATCAGAATGGCGCTGTAAATGAAATAATATGGCGTTGGTTAACCAGTGATTAGCATTCCAGGAGTGATAGGGGCTTACTTTTTCATAGAGACCATTTTCCAGTTTTTTTCTTTCCAGCCCATAATGTTCAATATAGTTAACCAGTTCAAGAGTCATGATGGCGGTGAAAGACTGTACTATAAAAAATGCTAATGTTGATAATCCCCCCAGTAGCAAACACAGTATACTTATGACTAACGGAACTGAAAGTATCCACCAGAAATGATTATGAAAACTCCAGGTTGAATATCCCTTTTGATGCATGCGTTTTTTTTCCAGATGCAAGGCAGATTTAAATGAACCAATCAAAGTTTTGGGTATGAATTGATAGAAGCTTTGCCCCAATTTTGCCGTTGCTGGATCTTCTGGCGTGGCCACACGAACGTGATGTCCTTTAACGTGTTCAACAAAAAAATGACCATAGCAGACGCACACTAATAATGTTTTACTTAGAAATTGTTGAGTACGACTGTTTTTATGCATTAATTCATGAGCTAAATTGATCCCTGCTCCGCCAGATATAAGTCCTATCGACAGTGTAAAACCAAGCCATTCATTCCATAACAAATGTTGGGTGCTCACTACATAAGCTGCATAAGTGATCATGAGAATCTGTGCCGGCACATAGGCATAGGTGAGGTATTTATAATAAGTGTCTTTAATCAGTTCTTGTTCCTGTTCCTTTGATGGGTTGGACGGATCCTGGACAAAAACGTCTATCAAAGGTATTAAAATAAAGACAATTGCAAATGGAAGAAAACTGAACCATCCTCCAAGTTGAAGGCCGATAATGGGTAGTGGAATTAATAAATACACCATTAAAAAACTTAATTTTTTTAATGAAGACATTGCTGAACTCTGCTTTATCTAACTTAGTTAATTATAGACTATAAAGACCTGAGTCAGCTTGGCTTAAAAGGACATGCACTGGTTATTTGCGGACATTTAGTGCTCATCTCTAGGAATTAGGTTGGTCATGATTGAAAATGGATACAGCTTAAGGCAGTAAAAAGCCTAAAGCGATAAACCCTGTTAATTCATTTTATACTAACTGGATGATGTCACGAGTTTTTCATTTTTAAAGCAGCCTCGTAGAGTTCGTTTTTATTTGCTTTGGTAATTTTACAGGCAATTGAAACGGCTTGTTTCAATGGTACTTCTTGCAATAACACAGCAAGAATCTCCTCATTTGATTGGTGATTATCACGTGCAGGACGTGGAGGAATAATTAAGACAAATTCTCCTTTGGTATGACCTGGGTCTGCTAATAACCATTGTTTAATTTCAGATACGGTGCCTGTAACAAACCGTTCATAAGTTTTAGTCAGTTCTTTCGCCAGTACCAGTTCGCATTCTTCGCCATACGTTTCTGAAATATCATCAATACATTCCAGAATTCTGTGCGTTGATTCATAAAAAATAAGCGTATGCGGTTCGGATTGTAATGATTCCAGTTTGCTTTTTCGTGCCGTTTGCTTTGCAGGAAGAAAACCTAAAAAGATGAAGGAATCATAGGGTACCCCTGCTGCACAAAGCGCCGTAATTAATGCACTGGGCCCTGGAATTGGAGTAACAGGAATTAAGTGCTGACGCGCAAGTTTTACTAAAGGATATCCGGGATCACTGATTAAAGGCGTCCCTGCATCACTTATTAAAGCAACAGTTTTCCCACTCAGGAGTTGTTCAATGATTTGTTTACTTTTCTCGCTTTCATTATGCGCGTGCAGAGAACTTAAATTATTCTTTATTCCCAAAGCTGTCAGTAGCTGTACTGAGTGTCGAGTATCTTCTGCAAGGATTAGATCTACTGATTTCAAAATATTAAGGGCTCTTAAACTGATGTCATCACGGTTTCCAATTGGAGTCGCAACTATATAGAGAGTTCCTATGCCTGTTGCTAGAGAGTTTGTCATAGTTTATCCTCTTCGGTTATTGCGTATTTGGCGAATTAATATGTTTCTAAAATTATTTAATTTTCGTATCTTCTTCTTACTGGCCTCAACTTTTTTACTGTGTCAGTGTACTAAAACCGTTAATTCATCAGAACCTGTAGTAACGGTTCATAAAAAAGTAACAAATCCTTATAGCATGCCGACTGCAACTTATCTTGCATTGGCAAAAAATGAAGAAGGCTTCAAGAAACAAAGTCTTTTATTAGCCGCTGCAGGCCGTATGATTTCTGAAGGACAATGGCGGCAAGGCTTAGCCATTTTAGCACAAACAAGTGAATTAACTGATGATCAGATGAATGAAAAAACCTTATTATTAGCTAAAATAGACGTGATCCGGGATCAACCTAAATCAGCCTTGGTTAAATTGGCAACGATTAAACCATCAGAAAGTCTTTCCACTTATAATCAAATTCAATTTCATGAATTATTAGCCCAATCCTATCGATCAACAGGAAATCAAGTAGAATCGGTGATGGAGCGAATAAAGCTGGAGTCAATATTAACGGATCAGGATCTTCAGATTAACAACAGAAGGACTCTATGGTTAACTTTAATCAATTTACCTCAACCAGAATTAAATACAATGGCTGCAGAAGCGGCAGATAAGTCTGAATTACAAGGATGGCTCCAGTTAGCGCTTATTTCTCGTAAATATCGAGATAATCCAAAATCCTTACTTGCAGCCCTGGATCAATGGCAATCACACTTCGATAATCATCCTGCCAATAATATTCTTCCAAATCCCTTGGACAGTATTGCTGACAAAATGATTGCCAAACCTAAAAATGTAGCCTTATTACTTCCGTTGAGCGGCCCACTTTCTGGTCCTGGTAAAGCGATACGCGAAGGTTTTATGGCTGCTTATAAGGCCAGTAATGGTGAAGATACAACTCAGGTAAAAACTTATGATACGGCTAAAGGTGAAATCACCGAGCTTTATCAAAAAGCCATTGAAGAAGGTGCAGAATATGTTGTTGGTCCCTTGACCAAAAATCAAGTGGCTGCTGTAGCAGTGATGAACCATCCTGTACCTACCCTGCTCCTGAATGATTCGGATGCCAGCGTACAGGATAATTCCTATCTCTTTGGTCTTTCGCCCGCTAATGAGGCCAGTCAGGTGGCAATTAAAGCTCGAAGCAAGGGGTATCAAAGAGCTTTAATTATTGCACCAAATAACGATTGGGGTAATGAAGTGACCAAAGCTTTTAAAAATCAATGGACGAATAATGGTGGCAAAATTGTTGATACCTTTTTATATGGCAACAACGATGATATGAATAAGAAAATGAAGGATTTTCTAAAAATTTCTGAAAGCCAGGCGAGAGAAAAGCAATTAAAAGAGGTTTTGGGCCAGAATCTGCAATCCTTAACAAGCCGCAGACAGGATTTTGATATGATCTTTTTATTAGCCTATCCTTCAAAGGCGCGTCAAATTATGCCCTTATTAAAATATTACTATGCAGGTGATGTACCTGTTTTTGCTACATCAAGTGTTTATGGCGGAAACGCAAATGCTTTGAAGGATAAAGATTTGGATGGCGTTATTTTTTGCGATATCCCCTGGGTATTTTCTCATCAAATGGGAACGAGAAATTGGCCAGAGCAATTTAATAGTTATAATAGACTTTATGCTTTGGGAATGGACAGTTATGCATTAGCAACTCAATTAAACCAGTTAATATTATTTCCTGCAGATGGATCTATGGAGTCTAACGGTACCTTATATTTGAAACCTTCACAGCAGGTCGCGCGCGTTCTGGAGTGGGGGCAGTTTAGACAGGGACTGGCTCATTCATTAGGCAATACGGTTTAAATTGACTGATAGAACCAGAGGAATAGTAATTTGAGTACCCTACACACAGGACGGATTGCCGAACAAAAAGCATTGTCGTATTTATTGGAACAAGGTCTTAAGTTGGTATGTCAGAATTATTATTGCCGTTTAGGTGAAATTGATATAATCATGCGCGAAGGGAATTATCTCGTATTTATTGAGGTACGCTCCCGTTCAAATATAAAATATGGCAACGGTATTGACAGTGTTACTTATGCGAAGCGTCAAAAAATAATAAAAACCACATCGCATTATTTGCTTAAGCATAAATTACAAGAGCGTAATCCTGTACGCTTTGATGTAATCAGTATTGATGGAAATTCAGGGCATATTACCTGGCTTAAAGACGCTTTTAACGCCGATTATTGAAAATGAGAAGGTTTATAAAATGGTTCAGTTGGAAGAAAGAGTACGACATCTATTTGGTGTGAATATTGAAACAAACATTGCTGTTGCAGACGCATTGTCCGATTGTATCGCTAAAGCGGGTCAACGTTTGGTTAATTGCCTGCTGGGTGATGGGACAATATTTGTATGTGGCAGTGGCGGATCCAGTGCAAATTGCATGCATTTTGCCAGTTCTATGTTGAATCATTTTGAAGTAGAAAGGCCACCCCTACCGGTAATTAATTTAAGCGCAGATGCAGCCTGTCTCGGCTCGTTTGCGAATGAACATCATTACGGTCAGGTTTTTGCGAGACAGATTCAGGCATTAGGTCAGGAACAGGATGTATTGTTGTTACTTACCACTTCAGGTAATTCCGACAGTATGCTCTATGCACTGCATGCAGCAAATGAACGAGGTATGGATACTATAGCCCTAAGTGGGCGAGATGGAGGTGTTCTGGCCAATCATTTGGGGCCAGAAGATATAGAGCTGCGAGTGACTTCTGACAGCGCTGCGCGAATAAGAGAACTTCACTTGTTCATATTACATTGTTTTTGTGATTTAATTGATCAGTCTTTATTTGGTCAGGTTTTAGGATAAAAAATGAACATAAGCTCCAGATTAAAATCAATAATTGTTTTATTGGTGAGTACCATGCTAACCAGCTGTGTCGTTGCTGTTGTAGCTGGTGCTGCTGCGGGAATGGTCTATGACAGACGAAGCGTTACTACTATGGAAGCTGATGCCCGTTTATTTCATGTAATTCATAAAGGTATAGTCACAGATCCACAATTTAGAAATTCACGAATTTTGGTGACCAGTTTTAATCGGGTTGTCTTATTGGTCGGCCAGACTCCTACTGCTTCTTTGCGTGTTGTTGCCGAAAGGGTTGCGCAGAATACCCCTGGGGTTAAACGAGTATACGATGAAATTACGGTAGAGAACCCTCTTCCATTGACTCAGCGATCTAAAGATTCTTTGATTACTGGTCAGATTAGAAGCAATATGTTAACCAAAAAAGGGTTGGAGTCCGGTTCGATTCGTATAGTAACAGAAAATGGTGTTGTTTATTTAATGGGAATCGTTACACCAGAGCAAGCATCATTAGCTGTTGATGTTGCACGTCGGATAAATGGTGTAAGAAAAGTCGTTAAAATTTTCCAATACATTCGATAAAATGCGAAAACAGGGACGTTTTATATTGGTGTTACTTCTAATGGTCTGTAGCCTGTCTGGTTGCATTGGTACTGTATGGACTGGCGCTACCTTGCTATATGATAGACATGACGTGTACAAAAAATTAAATGATTACAATTTATTGGCCGAAGTTAACCGGGTTTTGGCAGTAAACAGGACATTTAACAACTCAAGTTGTGTTCTCGATATCGCGGCGTTTAATGGCGACATTCTGATAGCTGGTCATGTACCTAACAATGAATTACTTGAAGAATTAAAACAGCGTTTAACTCAAGTAAAACACTATAGACGCTTGTTTAATGAAGTTCATGTCAGACAGATTTCTTCTAATAGTGTCGAGGACAGTTGGATTACCACCAAAATTCGAAGTCAGATATTTGCTGATGACTCTATTGATCCGGATGCTTTTAAAATAATAACTTCCGATCGTATCGTGTATTTAATGGGGGATGTCAAACCGGATCAGGCAGCAAAAGTCATTAAAATCGCAAGATATACTACGGGCGTTGAACGAGTGGTTAAGATGATGAGGTATTTTACTTATCAATCCGTAAAACAGGCTTAGAAGATACTCCAGATGGTCCAGTTTAATGCTTTAGCTTAACAGAATGATAAAATAGTACGCATAGCCAGTTAGATTTTTTGATGGTTTCTTTCTTTATTGGACTCTTTGCAAAAAGAATAGAGACTGAATTTTTATCAACGCTACAACCGTTATGGAGTAAAAAGTTTAGCTATGTTTTTGTAATGTTGTTGGTGCTTGTTTTTATGTTTTCGCAAGCAAAGCCAGTTATTTATTTAGTATCTTAACTATCTGACTTTGATTGACTTTGGGGTACAACCAATAATATGGCCTGATAAAATCAGGCCATCAGCTGCACGTCCAATCCAGGAAGTGGCTAACCTGGGAGGATAAGATATACTGTATCAATGGATTCGTCCTTTATCCAGTCGTTTACGCATTTTTCTTAATTTAAATTCACGAATTAGTCCAGTTGAACCGTTTGTCTCAGATTCTTCATCGAGTCCATTTTTTGGAACACTTGGGTGAGATTTGCAGTGACGTCTATATAGAAGATGACTTTTGTTGTGTTTGTGGTCTAATCCATCATTGTAGCGATGAATCATTTTTTCGTGCAGTCCTGCTGCAGTATGTTGTATTTTATCAGACATATTTTATTCCTTTGGCGAGGTTTAAATAAATCTACTTGGCATTAATAGAATGCTAAGCCCTACATTTTTATTATAGCTCGGAAATTTGCATATCGCCGTTGATTATTGCAGTTGGTTGATTTATAATTCGCGCGGTGAAAGTTAGGTGAATATGTGAACAAACAGCTGAATAAGCGCGGAATCATGCGATTGTGGCTGGTGCAGCTGGGTATAACATTAGTCCTTGCTGTACTGTGTGCAATAGTATTTAATATTAAAGCGGCAAGTTCAGCGTTACTTGGCGGACTAGTCTGCATCATTCCTAATGCATATTTTGCAAGCAAATTATTCAAGCATCAAGGTGCTCGAGCCGCGAAGCAAATAGTAAATAGCTTTTATAAGGGTGAAGCAGTTAAGATAATTTTGTCCATATTCCTGTTCACAGCGGTATTTGTTTTTTTTAAAATTACACCGCTAGCATTTTTTACATCGTATATTTTGGTACTCATGACGCATTGGTTTGCCCCATGGATAATTGTCAATAAACAGAATAGGCCAGAAAGTGACTGAAATGGTATCTAGCACAAATTATATCAAGCATCATTTAACATACCTCACTTATAATGTGAGCGATATGAAATTGGGTTCAGACGGTGGTTTTTGGACATTGAACCTTGATACATTATTCTTTTCTTTGTTTTCCGGAATCATTGTAGCCGCCTTAATGTACTTTGGGGCAAGAAGGGTTACAACAGGAGTTCCTGGAAAATTGCAGAATTTTGCCGAGATAATGCTGGAATTTGCTGATAATCAGGTAAAAGATTGTTTTCATGGTAAAAATAATTTAATAGGACCTTTGGCATTAACGATATTTTTATGGGTATTCTTGATGAATTTCATGGATATATTGCCTGTTGATATTTTGCCCTTTTTCGCTCAAATGGGTGGTGTACACTATCTAAAGGTAGTGCCAACAAATGATTTGAATTTGACTTTTGGCCTGTCTCTTTCAGTATTTTTCTTAATTATTTTTTACAGTATCAAAATAAAAGGTGCTAAAGGGTTTATAAAAGAACTTACTTTACAGCCTTTTAATCATCCGCTGTTTATTCCATTTAATTTATTGCTGGAGTTGGTAGGCTTAATTGCCAAACCTATTTCACTGGCATTGCGGTTATTTGGAAATTTATATGCTGGCGAATTAATATTTATTTTGATAGCGTTACTTACCTTAAATGCAGCATCAAGTTCACTGATTGGAACAGCGACTTTAGGTATTGCCCAGTTTGTACTGGCGCTGGCTTGGTCAATTTTCCATATTCTGGTAATCACGTTGCAAGCATTTATTTTCATGGTCCTGACTATAGTGTATCTCAGTCTGGCACACGAAGAACATTAACCAATTTAATTTTCATCATCCATTGTAAAGGGGATAAATATGCAAGCTGTTGAATTAATAGCACAAGTACAAAGTATGACCGTTATTGCGGTTGCGTTGTTAATCGGTTTAGGTGCATTGGGCACAGCAATAGGATTTGGCTTGCTAGGCGGCAAATTCCTTGAGGGCTCAGCCCGTCAACCAGAAATGGTTCCTATGCTTCAAGTAAAAATGTTTATCGTAGCAGGTCTACTGGATGCGGTTACCATGATTGGTGTTGGTATCGCACTGTTCTTTACCTTCGCAAACCCTTTCCTTAGCAACCTGGGTTCTTGATAACACATGAACAGGGCGCCGTTGCGCCCTAATTGTTACAGGAGATATTACTTTGGATATTAATTTAACATTAGTAGTGCAAATGCTGGTTTTCGCAGCTTTTGTTCTGTTTACTATGAAATTAGTTTGGCCTCCTTTAGCCAAAGCATTGGAAGAAAGACAAGAAAAGATAGCAGATGGTCTCTCTGCTGCTGAGCGTGGTCGTAAAGAACTGGAGTTGGCTCAGCATCGTGTTAAAGATGAGTTGAAACACGCCAAGGCACAATCAGCTGATATTATCGATAAAGCGAATAAACGTGCTTCGCAGATCATTGAAGAAGCTAAAGAAGCTGCCAAACGAGAAGCTCAGATTCAGGCAAAACTCGCACAGGAACAACTCGCGCAACAAGTGAATCATGCAAAAGATGAACTTCGCAAACAAGTTGCCCGACTGGCAATTTCAGGCGCCGAAAAAATTCTAATGCGCGAAGTGGATGCCAAAGCGAACAGCGCACTGTTAGATAACTTGATAGAAGAGATTTAAAATGTCTGATAGCACCACTATAGCCAGACCCTATGCAAAAGCAATTTTTGAACACGCTTTAGCTGAAAAAAAATTAGCCGAGTGGTCTGATCACTTGATGATTCTTGCGCAAGCAGTATTAAATCCACAAGCATCACAGTTTATTGCAAATCCCAGTTCAACAGATACGCAACAAATTGAGTTGCTGCAATCCGTTTGCAGTGTAAAGGTAAAAGACAATACGTCATTAAATAATCTTATTGCTCTACTTGCCGCTAATAAACGATTAATGCTGCTGCCGGAAATTAAAGCCCTCTATGAAGTACATAGAGCAGAACAAGAAAAGACACTGGGTGTAGATGTAATCAGTTTTTCTGAAGTATCACCCGCACAACAGCAGCAATTGATTGAATCTTTAAGCAATCGATTACAGCGTAAAGTGTCATTAAAAATAAGTATTGATCCCTCCTTGCTTGGTGGTGCAGTTATTCGGGCAGGCGATTTAGTTATCGATGGTTCAGTTCGGGGCAAGCTTAATAAGCTGAGTACCGGCTTGGCCGCTTAATTTAGAGGATAGTTTCCATGTCAGAACAAGTAGCTTTAAATCCTTCAGAAATCAGTGAATTAATCAGAAAAAAGATTGATCAGTTCAGTGTGGTTTCCGAAGCACGTAATGAAGGGACTGTTGTTAGTTTAAAAGACGGTATCGTTCGCCTACACGGTCTTGCTGATGCAATGGCTGGTGAAATGATTGAATTCCCTGGCGGTGTATATGGCCTGGCACTTAACCTTGAAAGAGATTCAGTAGGTGCTGTAATTCTGGGTGATTCATCTACACTTGCTGAAGGTCAAAAAGGTAAATGTACTGGCCGTATTTTGGAAGTTCCTGTTGGTAAAGGGCTTTTAGGTCGTGTGGTTGATGCATTGGGTAATCCAATCGATGGGAAAGGCCCAATTGATGCTGCTGGCATGTCTCCAATTGAAAAAGTGGCTCCAGGTGTAATTTCTCGTAAATCAGTAGATCAACCCGTTCAAACAGGATTGAAGGCTATCGATGCCATGATTCCTGTAGGTCGAGGCCAGCGAGAGCTTATCATCGGTGACCGACAGACAGGTAAAACCGCAATTGCCATCGATGCCATTATTAACCAAAAGGGTACTGGCGTTAAATGCGTGTATGTTGCTATAGGCCAAAAAGCTTCTTCAGTAGCGTCTATTGTGCGTAAGCTGGAAGAGCACGGTGCTTTGGAACATACCATCGTTGTTGTTGCTGGAGCTTCTGACTCCGCTGCATTGCAATTTATTGCGCCCTACTCTGGTTGTTCAATGGGTGAGTACTTCATGGAACGTGGTGAAGATGCGTTGATTGTATATGATGATCTTACCAAACAAGCTTGGGCATACCGACAAATTTCCTTGTTATTACGCAGACCACCAGGTCGTGAAGCTTATCCTGGGGATATTTTCTATTTACATTCACGTTTGTTAGAGCGGGCTGCTCGTATCAATGCTGAAGAAGTAGAAAAATTAACTCATGGTGAAGTAAAAGGTAAAACAGGCTCGCTTACTGCTCTTCCCATTATTGAAACTCAAGCGGGTGACGTTTCTGCATTCGTTCCAACAAACGTAATCTCCATTACCGACGGTCAGATATTCCTTGATGTGGATTTGTTTAACTCAGGTGTCAGACCAGCTATTAACTCAGGTTTATCTGTATCTCGGGTTGGTGGAGCTGCTCAAACCAAGATTATGAAAAAACTAGGTGGTGGAACTCGATTGGCACTGGCTCAGTTCCGTGAGCTGGAAGCATTCTCTCAATTTGCTTCTGACCTTGATGATGCGACACGTAAACAACTGGAGCGTGGTCAACGCATTACCGAGTTAATGAAACAAAAGCAGTATTCTCCATTTACTGTAGCTGAAATGGGTATTTCTCTATTTGTTGTAGAAAAAGGATACCTGGATGATGTTCCTGTAAACGAAATAAGTTCCTTTGAATCGTCATTACATGATTATATGCGCAGTACACATGCTGCATTATTGCACTCAATCAATGAAGCTGGTGCATATGATAATGAGATTGAAGCAAAATTAACAAAAGCAGTTGAAGAGTTTAAACGTACGGCTAGTTGGTAATTTAATATCTCATGGAAGTAATTCCAACAGGTATACAGGTCATTGCAATTGATGTAATGACCTACAAATCAATTAAAGGCGAAGTAACATATGGCTGGAGCAAAAGAAATCCGTTCGAAAATTTCGAGTATCAATAAAACTCGTAAAATTACTCGTGCGATGGAAATGGTGGCAGCAAGTAAAATGCGTAAAACGCAAGAAAGAATGCGTGCATCTAAACCCTATGCCAATAAAATTTATGATGTCGTTAAGCATATCGCTCGTGCAAATTCAGAATACAGACATCCTTTTATGACGGAACGAGAGATAAAGCGTATGGGCATTATCGTCGTCACCACAGATAGAGGACTATGCGGTGGTTTGAATGCTAACCTCCTAAGGGAAGCTATTCGAAACATCCGTAACTGGAAAGAGCAAGGTCACGAAGTGGATATCGCTGTCATTGGTCGTAAAGGCCAGGCATTTTTCAAGCGAGTTGGTGGAAATATTCTGGGATCAGTCGATCATCTCGGAGATACTCCAGGCATCAATGAATTTATTGGTATCGTAAAGATAATGATTGATGCTTACTACAATGGCACTATTGATTCTTTGCATATCATATATAACGAGTTTGTTAATACCATGACGCAAAAACCATTGGTTAAACAACTGTTACCATTGCCAAAATCGGACGAAGATACCAGCACAATGGGGCATCATTGGGATTATATTTACGAACCTGATGCCAAGGATTTACTGGATGATTTATTAGAACGTTATATTGAATTACAGGTTTATCAGGCTGTTGTAGAAAATGTAGCCTGTGAACAAGCTGCAAAGATGATTGCAATGAAAAGCGCAACGGATAATGCAGGTGATTTAATAAAAGAATTTCAATTGGCTTATAACAAAGCCCGACAAGCTGCAATTACACAAGAGTTAGCAGAAATTGTCGGTGGCGCAGCCGCTTTATAAGAGGGTATATAATGAGCTTAGGAACTGTAGTAGAAGTAATTGGTGCGGTGGTAGACGTTGAGTTTCCGCGTGATAGCGTCCCTAAAGTCAATGATGCATTAGAGCTTGTTGATAGTGATTTGGTTTTTGAGGTTCAACAACAGCTCGGAGATGGTGTTGTGCGCACCATTGCTATGGGTACTACTGATGGCTTAAAGCGTGGCTTAAAGGCTAAAAATTCTGGAAAACCCATTCAGGTTCCCGTAGGAAAGAAAACTCTGGGTCGTATTATGGATGTTCTTGGACGTCCAGTTGATGATGCTGGTCCTATAGGTGCTGAAGAGCATTGGGCTATTCACCGTAAAGCGCCCAGTTACGAAGAACAGGCTGGCAGTCAGGAATTGCTGGAAACCGGAATCAAGGTAATTGATTTGCTGTGCCCCTTTGCGAAAGGCGGTAAGGTTGGATTGTTCGGTGGTGCGGGTGTTGGTAAAACAGTAAATATGATGGAATTAATACGTAACATCGCTATCGAACACAGCGGATATTCTGTATTTGCGGGTGTAGGTGAGCGTACACGTGAAGGTAATGACTTCTATCATGAAATGAAAGATTCCAACGTATTGGATAAAGTATCTCTGGTTTACGGTCAGATGAATGAGCCACCAGGAAACCGTTTGCGTGTTGCATTAACTGGTTTGACCATGGCAGAAAAATTCCGTGATGAAGGACGCGATGTTCTTTTATTTATTGATAATATCTATCGTTATACTCTGGCTGGGGTTGAAGTATCTGCATTGTTGGGTCGTATGCCATCCGCAGTAGGGTATCAGCCTACACTGGCTGAAGAAATGGGGATGTTGCAAGAGCGTATTACCTCAACTAAAACAGGTTCTATTACGTCTATTCAGGCAGTATACGTACCAGCGGATGACTTGACTGACCCATCACCGGCTACTACTTTTGCTCACTTGGATGCTACAGTAGTATTGTCACGACAAATTGCCGAGCTTGGAATCTACCCTGCAGTAGATCCTTTGGACTCTACTTCACGTCAGTTGGATCCATTAATTGTCGGTCAGGAACATTATGACACTGCACGTCGCGTACAACAGACGTTACAACGTTATAAAGAATTGAAAGATATTATTGCGATCCTTGGTATGGACGAATTATCCGAAGAAGATAAGCGAGTAGTAACTCGTGCTCGTAAAATACAAAGATTCCTGTCGCAACCTTTCTTCGTGGCTGAAGTATTCACTGGCTCACCTGGAAAATACGTATCTCTTAAAGATACGATTAAAGGGTTCCAGGGAATTCTTGCAGGTGAATACGATGATTTACCTGAGCAGGCATTTTACATGGTTGGAAGCATTGAGGAAGCTGTTGCAAAAGCGAAAACCCTATGAGGCAAGCAGATATGACAATAACAACGCATTTGGATATTGTTAGTGCGGAACATGAGATTTTTTCTGGCTTGGTGGAGATGGTCGTTGCCACAGGAGAGTTAGGTGAGATTGGAGTTACACCCGGTCATGCTCCTTTGCTAACAGTATTAAAGCCTGGGGAAATTCGATTAACTATGCCTGGTGGTGAGCAAGAGATTTATTATGTGCAAGGTGGAATGCTGGAAGTACAGCCGCACTGTGTCACAATTCTTGCTGATGTTGCCGAGCGAGCGGATCACCTGGATGAAACTGCTGCTCTTGCTGCAAAAGCCCATGCTGAAGCTGCAATGGCTAATAAAGGCGGTGACATCGATTATTCTGTTGCTGCTGCTGAATTAGCCCGCGCTGTTGCTCAAATTCGAGCCATTCAAAAAGTTCGAAAGAAAATCAAGTAATATCTAAATAAATCAATAGGATAAAGGTCAGTATCACCATACTGACCTTTTATTTTTACAAGCGTAATGATTCCATTAATGGCATGTTGGCAGTAAATCGAGATAGCCTTATTGAATTATATTGAATGCCCCAGTTTTAACGACGTATGCGCCTGCATTTTATAACTTTTAACGATTTATAATCGTTTAACCTATAAGAACAAGCTTGAACTTTAAATTTAATTGTTGGCTTATTGGATGAGTGCCAAAGATAAATCGAGCAAAAGGTTTGAAAAAATTAGTAATTTACAAAAATTACACACGTTACTCTATGATTCATTCACAGGGTTATCCACAGGTTTGCATAACAGTGGGAGAAATATTATTTAAAATTATCATATAAATCAATGAGTTATGATTTGCTCGGTTTTATAAAAAAATTAAGCACAAAGTTATTCACAATTAACATGATGAGTATATTTCTAACATTATGAATATTTTGCTAAAATTGTTTTGCAATACGTACCTTGATTGCACTACGATGATTAAATAGTGATTACTACTACAATGAATACAAAAGCGATGAATGAGACAACAGAAAAAAAACCACTGACTGAATTTACTGAGAAAGCCTATCTTGATTATTCCATGTACGTTATTCTGGATAGGGCATTACCTAATATAGCTGATGGGTTGAAACCTGTTCAACGTAGAATTGTCTACGCGATGTCCGAACTTGGTTTAAAAGCTACAGCAAAGCACAAAAAATCAGCACGAACAGTTGGGGATGTCTTAGGTAAGTTTCATCCGCATGGTGATAGCGCCTGTTATGAAGCCATGGTTTTGATGGCACAACCATTCTCATATCGATATCCATTTGTAGACGGCCAAGGCAACTGGGGATCTCCCGATGATCCCAAGTCTTTTGCCGCCATGCGTTACACAGAAGCCAGGCTATCACCTTATGCCGAAGTTCTTCTTGGTGAGTTATTACAAGGCACCGTCGATTGGGTAGATAATTTTGATGGTACGTTACAAGAACCATCATTGCTTCCGGCAAGATTACCCAATATTTTATTAAATGGTGCTACGGGTATTGCTGTTGGTATGGCATCCGATATTCTCCCTCACAATTTAACTGAAGTAGCTAATGCCTGTATTCATTTATTGGACAATCCTGATGCTGATTTAGCTGCAATTAATGAACATATAAAAGGCCCCGATTTTCCAACGGAAGCAGAGATAATTACCCCTCGTGAGGCGATTACAGCACTGTATGAGACAGGAAATGGCTCTATAAAAATGCGTGCCATTTTCAATCAGGAAAAACAGAATATTGTAATTACTGCTTTGCCTTATCAGGTTTCCGGCGCGAAAGTGATCGAACAGATTGCCGTACAAATGCAGCAGAAAAAATTGCCGATGGTTGAAGATTTGCGTGATGAGTCTGATCATGAACATCCTACCCGTTTAGTGATTATTCCCAGATCAAACCGTGTAGATGTTGATGCGTTGATGTCTCATCTTTTTGCTACAACTGATTTGGAACGAAGCTATCGGGTCAATTTTAATATGATTGGTTTGGATGGTAAGCCACGTGTTAAAGGGCTGTTAAAGATTCTGACCGAATGGCTGGTCTATCGCGTTTCAACAGTTAAACGACGACTTGAATACCGACTGGAAAAGGTATTAGAACGCATCCATGTTCTGGAAGGGTTACTGATTGCGTATTTAAATATAGATGAAGTTATTGCCATTATTAGGGAGCATGAGAATCCCAAGCAAGGATTAATCGCTCGATTTAATTTGAGTGAACGCCAGGCTGAAGCAATTTTAGAAATGAAACTACGCCATTTGGCTAAACTTGAAGAAATAAAGTTACGTGGCGAACTGGATGAACTAAGTGCTGAACGAGACAGTATTCAGAACACTTTAGCCAGCGAATCGCTTTTAAAAGCGTTAGTAAAACAGGAAATAATCAAGGATCGCGATGAGTTTGGTGATTCACGCCGCTCACCCATTATTGTAAGACAAGATGCACAGGCATTAAAAGAGGAAGATATTTTACCTAATGAACCCATCACTGTTGTTTTATCAAACAATGGTTGGGTTCGAGCAGCTAAAGGTCATGACGTAGTTGGTACAGAACTGAGTTATAAAGCTGGAGATGAATTTAAAGCACAGGCACTTGCCCGATCAAATCAACAGATCATATTCTTTGATAGTGAGGGTAAAGTCTACTCATTGCCAGGACATGCCCTACCTTCAGCAAGAGGCCAGGGTGAGCCGCTAACTGGTAAATTAAATCCTGCGGAAGGAATGACCTTTGAAGCGCTGGTTGGAGGGGAGCCAGAGCAGCGGGTTTTATTGGCCAGTGATGCCGGATATGGGTTTATCGCTAAAGTTAGTGATCTGTATGTAAAAAATCGGAATGGAAAAGCATGCATCAAACTCTCGCAAAATAGTCGCATTGTTCCACCCAGGCTTTTACCCAACAATGATGAGCTTTTTGTTGCCTGCGCAACCAGCGTGGGGCGGTTACTCATATTTTCCCTTAAAGAATTACCCGAATTATCTCGAGGAAAGGGTAATAAATTAATCAGTATTCCATCAAGTAAAGCAATTTCACGGGAAGAGTATGTTATTGATCTTCAAGTATTAGCTGAAGAAGATTCTTTAACAGTACATGCTGGCAAACGACATTTTACTCTTAAGGGCGCTGATTTGGCACATTACAGAGGAGAACGCGGTCGACGCGGTAATCGTCTGCCGCGAGGCTTACAGAATGTGACTCATTTGCAGGTCACGGTAGCAGAACAAGCCTAGTTAATCTTCCTTCAACTGTTCAGTAATTTCAACAGGACTACGGGAAATCACTTTATGGATAGTGTTTCCCGTGAAACACTGGTTAATCCTCAAGCATCTTTTTGATAATTTGTTCCTTTTCCAGTGGTAACTGAGCCAAAGACAAGGTGGCTAAACCTGCTTTTTTATATAATTCCTTAACAGAGGGCTTATCAATAGCTTTTAAGTGCAAGGACAAAGTTTTGATATCACCTCGACATAACGGCCCGGTTAATGACTCCTTTATATGTGATGTTTTGCTTAAATTATTAATATTGCCCTGCATCAGATTACAGATCATAGCGCGTGCCTGATGTTGCGATATCCCCGCCTGCAGGAGTAATTCTTCGCTCGTATGGGCTAAAGTAATTAAATAATTTGATGCGATAGTTGCCGCGGTATGGTACATAATTTTTGCATCGGAACGAATAGGAATGACATGTGCTCCAAGGATACTAAAAATATCATTTAACCATTCACAGACAGCAGGATCTCCTTCCATAACACAATCGATCTGATTGAATGCCATTGAATCCAGAGAGCCTGATTTAAATGCTTTTAATGGGTGAAAACTGGCGATAGAACATCCTAACTCTCGCAATGGACTAAGTACTTCAGAGTTTAATGCACCACTACAATGGATAATGAAACTATCAGGTTTTAGAACAGAATCCTCTATTAGTTGCAACACAATGGATTCAATTGAATCATCATTACACGTAATCCAGGTCACATCAGTCTTGGGCAGTTGTTTCAGTGTATTGACAGCCGTTCCCAGTCTTATTTCACTACACGCTTGTTGTGCGGAATTAAAACTGCGATTGCATACCGAATCAAGGGCAAGCATTTGAGTAGTGGATAAAGCCAGTGCCAGGTTTTTGCCTAATCGACCTGCTCCAATAATGTTGTAATTCATTCAATTCTCTTTAAGTGGCGCGTTTAATTTGCAAAACATCAATAATTTACAGTGTTTCGTCATCCTCAATGCAGTGAAGGATCTTCAAATATAGGCACTGAACCATATTCAGGAGATCCCTCATTTCATTCGGGATGACATTTCACGGTTTCGTCATACTGAACGCAGTGAAGGATCTCCAAATACAGGCACTGCACCACATTCAGGAGATCCCTCATTTAATTCGGGATGACGTTTCACTGTTTCGTCATCCAGAGCGCATTGAGACTAACAAACTTTATTCACAATTATCTGAATTATATCAATAAACTCATAAATGAACCAATTAAATC
>NZ_JADOBG010000023.1 GCF_016786215.1 Legionella bononiensis
CACTGCACCACATTCAGGAGATCCCTCATTTAATTCGGGATGACGTTTCACTGTTTCGTCATCCAGAGCGCATTGAGACTAACAAACTTTATTCACAATTATCTGAATTATATCAATAAACTCATAAATGAACCAATTAAATCTGATGAACATAAAGTGTAAACTAAGGTGTAAAAAGAGAAAATTATGTCTTATTTTATATTTTATGATTGTTTTTGTTACTCACTTATAGCAGGATGGAATTTCGACAAAAATTCAGGATGATAATATGAAAAAACGGATTGCTTCATTTTTAGTCATTTCAGCTGTAGCTTCATCAGTTCAAGCTGCTTCACAAAATTTGGTATGGGGGGATGCAAATAAATCGTTGCCTCAATTTGAACAAAAAAATTCCCTTAAACAGGGCTTAATTAAATCAAGTACAGTCCAGCAAAGTGACTATAAATTGCAATTGCAAAATGAATCAAAAACCAGCTCCAATCATGCTCGTTATCAGTTGACTTATAAGGGAATTCCCGTCTGGGGCTATCAAGTAATTTTTCATTCAAAAAAAGGCAGCAAGGATACAGTAACCGGAATGAATGTGACCGGAATTGAAAAAGATATCAGCAGTATCAATGGAGTATATTCTGCGGATGAAATCGAACAAAAAATTCTGGGATCAGTGAGTAAACCAGTAAAATTTAAAAATATAAATAAAATTATCTTTATTGATACGGATAATAAAGCGCATCTTGCCTATCATTTATCGTATTACAGCAACAGTGAAAAAGCACACATCAAAGCACCTAACTACCTGATCGATGCGAACACTGCCAAGGTACTAAAACAGTGGGATGAAGTTCGTCATGAACGTATTGGTCAAGGTTTAGGCGGAAATGCATTTCCTCTTCCCTATCGTGGCGGTATGTTTCAACATGGAAATGCCTTGCCAGGATTACCTTCTTTAGGAAAGTTTGATGTATCGGTCAAAGACGGTATTTGCAGTGTTGAAAATGAAACCTTAAAAGTGATGAATTTGGAAAATCATGATTTGGGATACGATGTATTTCCAATTACAACCTTTGCTGAGTCCATGCTTAATATTCCTGCTTTTTCTTATGCCTGTGATGAGAGCAATTTCTATTTAAATTATGCTGATGGAGCAACGGGCCCTGTCAATTACGCCTTTTCACCAGTAAATGACACCATGTACTTTGCCCAACAGACATTAGACATGTATGAAAAAATCTATGGCGTTAAAAAACCAATCGGTGATGATTTGCCTTTGCGCGCTTACACTCACCTTGGAGATATGGATAATGCCTTCGCGATTCCAACAATCAGTATTGATGGATTAATCGTCGCCCATCAACAGATCGTTATTGGTAATGGAGATGAGTATTTAACTGCCCCCGCTCAATCGGTAATAGGTCACGAATTATCGCATAATTTTACGGCCATAAACTCCGGATTATTATATGAAGGTCAATCGGGGGGGATTAACGAATCCTTTTCAGATATGGCTGCTATAGCACTTCAAGACTACCTCCGCCGTGATTATCCATGGTACTGGGATGGAGAAGATTGGACTATTGGTCGTGAGGCGGTAAAAGGCGGACAACCATTACGATATATGGATGATCCAACTAAGGACGGTTTGTCTATAGGAAATGCGGCGCATTTCACGGATTCGTTGGATGTCCATATGACCAGCGGAGTATTTAATAAAGCATTTTATGTTTTGGCACATAAGCCGGGTTGGTCTATTCAAAAAGCTTTTCAGATCATGGTTGATGCGAATATGAATTATTGGTCGCCAATTGCTTATTATGATTTTGCTGCATGTGGTGTAATTCAGGCTGCTATAGATAGAAAATTCGACAAAACTCCGGTAATTGAGGCATTTGCTGAAGTGGGTGTAGTTTGCCCAATGCATAAGGCCTAAATAAAGAATAACCCTGAATCTCACTCGATTCAGGGATATTATTGAATTAAATAACGAAAAACAGTTACTCCTCCCATATCTTCCATCGATCGAACCAATTAAATTGGTAAAAAAACAGTAATAATCGATATATTTAAAAAAAAAGGCACTATTATGGCGTAAAATTGGTTATAATATTCACAATTTGTAGTATTGAGAGTATTGATCATGGTTTATTCGGTTCAAGGAAATGCACGACAGATCTTTAAGGCATTTGATCAGGAATGGGTGCTTAACACACGAGTTGAATCCATTGCGCCTGAAACCAAATTTCTTGGTACTGAACAACAAGCCAGTGACTTTATAAACAAGTGGCAATCCTTGGGGCAAATGCCTGGCGCGCCGGGAACGATTACTGCTGCGAATTTATTCCTCTTGTTGGGTGCTCCATATCGGCCATTTATATTAGATGGTGAAAGTCTTGCTAAATATGGAGAGCAATGTGTACGTCAAGATTTTGCTTTTCTCAATGATCGCCAAGAACCCTGTGGGTTGATGTTAATTTACAGGAAAGACAATCCATCCCAATGGTTGTTAGGATTTATGAACAATACTCACCTGGTTCCTGAGGAGAGAGCAGTTACTCTGTTATCTGGTGTCGATTTAAAACCCTACATAAAGTCAGAAGAATCAGATATTAGAGTGTCTCAAGTAGACATTGAAGAAAATCCACTATTTGAACAAGTTAAATATCCCTTTATTCAACATCAATTAAAAAATGTAATTAAGCCCGATACGGGAGAAATTGATATCACTTTTCCTGGAATCGATGCCTTGTCCTGTTTCATAAAAATTGATAAACCTAAAGGAACTCATCTTAGACCCAATGGTGTTCGTGAACTGATCCTGAAATATAATTTACTTATATCACCTGAGATGTTAGGCGATCTATTGGATAAAAATGACGGTTTACGAATGGAGCTTGAAACAGCGACGCTGGATGGAGATGACCGGTTCAATAAAAATTTATTACAGATGATTGTGGTGTTTTACGAAGAAAACATACTGAACGAGAACAGGAAGTTGCTTCGTGATCATGAATTTATAAAAAAGATGGGCGCTTTGATGTGGGATCCACTGCAAATCAAATTATTGCCTGTATTGCGAACGAAAAAATATGACCTGGAGTTAATGCAGTTGATTTTATCAGAAGAAGCCTATTATCGCTCTTTTGATTTATTGGAACAGTTAGGTATCGCTCAAGATGTTCCCGAGTTATTTAATATACCGGAAAAGTTAGTTCAATTAGACTATATAAATAGTTTGGCAGATGGAAATTGCAGAAAATTATGTTTGATTTTCTGGGCAAAAGGAAATTTATCTCTTCCACAGCTTGAAGAGATAGTTCAGGCAACGAAGCAATATCCTATGCTGGCTACAACTTTGGTTGCACTGGATCAATCAAAAAGTATCATCAGTATTAAAGATTTAAGAAAACATGCGCTCAAACCATTAATCCATATGCAAAAATCCATCTTGCATCATTTTACACATGAGTTTGAACAATACGGTCTTACAAAATCCGTACTAACGAAAATGAGTTTTGAAGAACTGAAGGAATTAAGCCGTTCTTTTAGTATGTTAAAGCAAACTGGAATTACTACAGCCGATGAATACAGTTGGGTATTAAAGAAGAATAATCAAGGACAAATTCTTCGTATGTTTTTGCCGGAATTGTCTCAAATTGAAGATATTGAACAAAGGAAAACGCTTATAAAATTATTGTACACTGGCGTACGCACAGGTGTTGTGAGCCAAGGCAAAGCACTGCTTGAAATAACTGATAAGAACTTATTTTCTGTTGCGCTGCAATTGCATAAACGGTTTATTTGCGTTAAACAAATGCAGGATCTTCGATTTACTGATGAAGTGATTGCTTTGGCTGGTGAACAAGGTACTTTGAATGGTACTCGGTTTCGGCATGTTATTTTTAAAGTTGAAGAGCAATGTAAAGGAGTCAATGAGCGACTGAGAAAATCGTCCACAGAACCAGATAAAGGAAGTAAGTGGGATCGCGCTGAAGAGGAATACAGAAGAACTTTATACAGTATTGCCTATGAAGGCATCACCCAGCCAGGCATTGATATCGCATCAAAAATAAAACAGGCAGAAGCGAAAGTTCTCGAAATAGTCGATCCAGAAATGAAGTCCTGGTTACAGAAAATTCTGGTCGTTATCGCCAATATTGTGATCACTACGCTTACTTTAGGTGTGGCTAATGATTTTAAAGAACGAGAAACGGGCAATTTCTGGTTTTTTAATCAAACTACATCAGGCGAAAAACTTCGAGCACTTGATAAGGAAGTAAAATCACTTATTGAGTGCCCTGATTCTGAAGTTCCTCAATTAAAATAAGTCATTATTAATGAATACCGCGCAAAAAACGCGGTGTGTAGGAATAATAGACAAAATAATTCATATCTACTTGGTTCTTCACAAAAATCTGTGGGATATATCCATTTTGGATGACTTCATTCCCGGGTTTGGTGAGACATTACAATTTGTATCCTTAATTCATAGTTTTTTTTTATATAAAATGAACAACTTACCTTAAATCTGACTCTTAAAAACCTTAAATTAATATTTTGTATTAAAAATACTCTTGAACTTATTGATTAATTCTGCTTAATATGATGCATAGGATGATGGACTTGCATTAAAGGATTTGATATATGGGGTTACCTAAGAAAGCGCTTAGGGAGAGCAACTTAAAAGAATTAACAGCTGGATCAGCTGTTAAAGACGGCTCACATATAATTACTCGTGTTACCTTCATTGAAGACGGTATAGAAAAGCTTGCTTATTTTAAAAGATTGGAGCCAAAAAATCATTATCCCGAATTCTTAGCTAAAATCAGTACCGCCGCCTCATTTTTTAAACGATTATTTCAAGGAAAAAATTCAGCTGAAGAACGTTTGGTTTTTGATGAAAACGATAAACTGGTTGGCACGTTATCAATAGGCATCAAAGGATTTAAAAGTTTTAATTTTGCTGAAGATCCAGTTCCTGTAGATCCCATTTTAAAAGAAAAAGTTATTCCCAGCACGAAAACATTGCTTGATAAGAATATCATGTCGGTTCTTTTTGGTCGATGGTACCTTGATGATGACGATGGTCACGGGCATCAAATGGGTATCCTAGATGATGAAGAGGAATCAGCAGATCTTGATTTTGACATGTTTTTTTACTGGTTCACTGTTTATATGAAAGAACCCCGGCCAATAATTGGTGTCCCTAAAAAGAGAATAGATCTGTCTGTTCGGGATTGGGAAACGTTCCCGAAAGTAAAGGACTCTAAACCCTATCATTGGCCAACATTTAAGCATCCAGGTCAGGAAACCCTACCCAGCGCAGTTCCTTCACAAATTCTTCAAAGTGTTCTCCCTAAAAAAATTGCGGATCATACTCAATTTGAACAATTGGCTCATGAACCGCGGGCTCATGAACAAAAATTTGTCGCGGCAATGAAAGCTTTGATGACCTATCAACCTGAAATGGTGCGTAAACGGTTATTGGATCTATTTGGTGATATGACGGTTAATTATACTTCTTTAGATGCGACCGACGTGAATCTTCGTATTCTCTATGAAACTGAGTTTCCTGAGTTATGTAACAATCAAACGAACGTCATGTCTTTTGTTGATTTCATGATGAACATCTATCAAAAGCATTATGATAATTTATATCGAGTTGTTGTCTTCTATATGGGGTGTGAAAATAACGGGAATGGCGTTGCCCTCGATTCAACTTATTTAACTTTATATACTAAACCATCTATTTATAAAGGTATTGCAGAATGGATGAAAACTCAAAATGATACCTTGTATAAAAAAGATGATGCAAGTCTTAAGTACGATTTAGATGAGTTGCAACATCGTTATCATCAGATATGGCGCGATACATATGCCCTTACCGTAAAAGATTTATTGCATAATACCTTTAATTTGACCAAGAGACTTCTTGATAAAGTATGCGTTGATCAGCCTGATTTAGTTGTTATCGAAGGTAAAACGATTACTGATGCCAGTTTGACTAATGCATGGGAGTTGTTTGGAGCCATGCCAGAGTTATCCATTGAACAAATTGAACCTTTGATTCGTGTCGATAAAGAAAGTAATTTTCGTGATGGCATATTGATGTTGGTTAATTTTTACCAAAGTTTACATAATATAGTCAAAACGTATTATTGTAAGGAACGACGCGATCTGACAGAGGAAGACAATCTTGCTTTTTGTAATAGTCTAAATGATTTGCATAAGCAATATAACCTTGCTTTAAGACAAAAACTGTTCCACACCAGCTCATATGCGGCAGAATTTAATCCTATAGCGATTCAATTAAAGCAATTAACGGAACATGCGAATTTCCAACTTCATTTAATAACTACTGATGAAATGATGAAAGATGCTATTAGAACAACAGTTGAGAAGGATCTGTTACCTCATACTCATGAGGAAGTGATTAAAAAATACAACAAGGCCTTGTTTGAATGGGCCAATAGTATCAAACCCGAAGAACTTACTTTGTACATCACAGAAATTATTGATAAATATTATACTCCGACTTTAGAAAGCTTATCCTATCGTCATAGATCACAGCCTGTTAAAGATTTTTTAGCAGCAAGTATGAATCAAAGCGGAAATAATCGGCTGGCTTATATCTTAAGCTCTGGTAAAGAAGAAACCGGAGCGTTAAATAAATTTCTTATCCAATATCTTACACCAATCATGCTACAGACTCAGCTATTGCCTAGTATCAGCAATGCAGTTAGAAAAGGCACTTTTGACAATGACATTGCTCTATTTACTAAATCTGCGGTTAATTATGCTAAATTTGATAATCAATTTACCCATCTATATCATCCTGAGGGAATTCGTTTATTTTATAGTACAATTTTTGATTGGGTAGATAAATTACCCGATGATCGGTTCAATGAGATAAAAGAAGAAGCCATAAAAGAATATGAGGCAGGATTAAGTAAAGTAAAATTTTGGGGTCCAGAATCCAGAAGAAAAGAAGTTGAAGGATATTGCAAATCCTTTGGACATGCAAAGGCAGTTGCTTTGACTTTTATTAATGGTTCAGATAGTTCAACAATGAAAACCTGTTTATTTGATCGATTAATTGCTGAAATGAAGAGTGATATCAGTAAAAGCGCTGACATGCGGAATTCGCCTGGATGTAAGTTAATCGCTCAGTATGATCCAGCAGAACATAAGACTCATATTTTTGCTTGTGTAAAAGAACATTCAGTCCCGCCTTCTCATAAACAGGATATAAAAGAGAGTTCCTCCAGTGCATTAACAATATGAATTCCATAGCTTGGACGTTAATAAATTGCAAAGGTTCTTAAGGGGGGAGTTGGGTTCTTTTTGTGACAACCGGCTCTTCTTTAGGTTATGATTCAATCCTTTAAGATCTGTGGGTAAGGTGTATGTCTTTCGATTTATTAAAAACGGCTCCTCAATATATTATTCCTAAACAGGGACTTACGTGCTTTGCTGGTTTTGTGGCGAATATACGAAATATCACAATAAAAAATTATATAATTCAACGTTTTATAAATAAATATCAAGTCAATATGAGCGAAGCTCTAATTGAGGATCCGACCGCATATTCCTGTTTCAATGAATTTTTTATCCGTCATTTAAAGCCAGAATGCCGGCCTTTAGCTGCGGCAGATATAGTCTCACCTGTTGATGGTTGTGTCAGTGAAATTGGTGCAATTAATCAGGGAACATTAATTCAGGCCAAAGGACGCGATTATTCGGTTCAGGAACTCTTGGCGTGCAGTAGCGATAAAGCCAATGAATTTGCTCAGGGACGATTCGCAACACTCTATTTATCACCTAAAGATTATCATCGGGTTCATATGCCGATAGATGCTGAACTCACTTCTATGACCTATATACCTGGTGCATTATTTTCAGTTCAACCAACAACGGCCAGAGTGGTCCCCAAATTATTTGCCAGAAACGAAAGACTGGCCATTTTTTTTAATACCAAGGCAGGGCCTATGGCTATGGTGATGGTGGGCGCCACTATTGTGGGCGCTATTGGAACCACATGGCATGGGGAAGTTCAGCGCGGCAAGAAAACAATACATTTTGACTACTCCCAAACTGATTTGAAAAAATCTTACTCACAAGGTGAGGAAATGGGTTATTTTAAATTAGGCTCAACAGTCGTACTGTTATTCGCCAATGGCGAACAGGTCACATGGGATAAATCATTAAAGGCTGAGAGCGTCATTCGTTTTGGCGAGTCTATGGCAGATGTTCAATAAGTATGGTTTTCTAGCGCAAAAAAGGTTTTATATGTGTGGTTTGATTCGCTATGTTATCAATCTGTTTCTATGCTGATGCTCATGCTGTGATCTAACAGCTATTTTATAATTTGTTTAAACCGGTTTGTTTTAGATAGATGGCTCCAGTTTAAAGGATTGAAATTCACATAATCACACAATTATTCTCAATGTCCTCTTCAGACTTGTCCTCATGAGTATAGTGTGCTGCTGTAAATACAATTGTTCCCGATCGCGCCAACGTCACTAATGCAGTTATTGACTGTCTCAGTGCCAGTTGATTGCCGACTTTCGATTTTCTTGAAGAAACAGGCATTATTGCTAATGATTGTTCTTCTTCGGGCACATCTTCCAAAAATTGAGAGATCTTGAAAAAATGTGGTCTGAATTTCCTGTATTTTATATTGGGTTCATCTGAAGGATAAAGATCTTCACAAGAATCATTGAAGAATTCTGCAGATAAATGGCCATCATCAAGCAATTTTTGTCCTGTCTCTAAATCTGAAAGTACAAAACTAAAACAATTTACTCCATCTTTTTGTCTGGGGTAAGGATAACCTGTCATCGTGTATAGTTTTTGATCGAAATGAAGGAGTATAAATTTTATAAAAGTTAATAAATTAGAGTGCAAGGATCCGCTTCCTGCAGATTTACTTGGAATTATACCTAAGGAGTCAAGGATTTTTACTTCCAGTATACCCGTTTCAGAGAATTCCAGTCGCAGCAGGGTTAAGTGTAGACTGGTATCATATCCAAGCACAAACCAAATACCTTTGTTTGTCTTGAGTGCATTGATAATAGCGTCAAAAACTACATTGTCCATTCCTTTATGCGTATAGGTAGCATAGTGTACTGGAATATCTGGATGACGGGTTGATATAACCATTTCTGCACCCTGTAGAGTCCAGCTGTGATTATTGTTGCCTTTAACTCGTTGCGTAAGACAGTAGGTTTCTCTAAAATCAGAAATACGTTTGGAGAGCAGTATGACTTCCAATGTAGCCAATATCACTTTTTTCTTTTCTATTGCTATGTCTCTTCTGCTTTCTATTTCTTCAAGAGATGAAATTATATGTTCTCTTTTTTGATCTTCAGTTTGAGGTATTTCTTGTTGAATCAACACGCTTGCAATTTCTCTGATTCTTTTAAATGAATCGCGTTCACTAAGATGCTCAATTAAAAAAGTTAATAGTTCATTCATGGTTTTTGTTAATCCTAACCCTACGATTTACAGCATAAATGAACTAATTTTGAAATGATGAACTAGCATTTATGGCGCTTATAACTTAAATAAAAGGACTAATATTTTTAGTCGGGATACTTTTATTTGGATTTAATTTTATCACATTGTGTTTTTTTTACAAATCACCCTATTAAGTCTGCATAAAATTACAAAAAAGGAGGAGCAGCCACCTTGACTGAAAGAGGAAGTGCACCAAGAAAACGTCTTTAAATTAGTTCTTCATGACGTATGACGTGAGGCATTGTTCTATATCGTCTTGCGTAAAGTGCAGATCCTGTTTACTGGCCCAGAATCCAAATTCTGATTTGGATGCGGTGGTGGTTTTTGCATCTTTGTCGGATAACCATAATGAATGGGCTACTGTTTCAGCAGTAAGTTTTCGGGGTTTTACTTTAAGATGTTCTAAGAAGAATGGATAAGGGGGATCTCTTAATAAATTAACCATCTCTCTATGTTCAAAGTACTTTGCGAAGTCCAGAGCTGTTTTACCCCCAGTGGTAGTTCTATTTTTATCAGCCCCGATGCTAAGAAGCCATGTAACGACTTCATCTTGTTTGTTTTCAAAACGATCTTTAAACGCAGCAAGATGATGCAAAACAGTCCAACCAGATCGGTCCTGTACATTGATATCGGCACCATATGCTACAAGAATTTTAAGGGCTTCTAAAGACCCAGCCAATGCCAGGTTTTCTAAGTAATATCTTGATCTATGAGCGGTGTTGTTTAAATCAAGTCCAGCATGTATAAACAGGTTTAAAATTCGTTCAAAAAGTTCTAAAGGGTACTGATCACGATAGGGTGGAACATGCCGTAAAATGTCACAGAATGGTTTTTGTCCAGAATAATTTTCGACATCAATTCGTGCTCCGTTTTTCAATAAATGTTCAATAACTTCAACCTGCCCCATCCTTACTGCCAGATGTAAGGGAGTATCTCCTCCTTCACAACGTGTATGAACTAAAGCGGGGAATGTTGTGATTAAACGGACAGCTTCGTTGAGTTTACCACTCATGATGGCTGTAAAAAGATTATCCGTAAAACATTTATTTCTAAAATTTCTATCTTTTTTATTTTTTATGGTTTGATGCATAATGCATTCATCAAATGATGCTTCCCAAAGATGGGTTTTCGACAAATCAACGCCCTCAAAATTGCATTTGATAAATCGAGTGTGACAGAGGTTTGCTCCAGTCAGATTACAGTGTGTAAAATTACAATCATTGAAGCTGTTTAAAAGCATTTTCGTTTTGGTGAAATCAGCGCCTGTGAAATCAACAGCAAGAAACATTAGCGAGTTTCCATAAAAATCTCCAAAAGCAATATTTTTTAAATTAAAACCAGCGAGCATTGGATTGCTATTATTGTAAGAGATTTTATCTTTACCAAATTTGACACCTTTGTACTGCTCGGCGAAGTCAGTTAATTCAATATCCAGGCAACCGTTTACATCTTCCCATAATTGAATGTACTCCTTCAAAACAACCAATTTATCTGTAGGTGATAAATCATCTTGATGCGCTTCAAAAAAATATTTGGTCTCCAGATAAATATTTTTACAAAATCGAGTTCGTTCATCCTTATAACGAAGCCAGTTTTCGTACGAATTAAGTTGGCATTCAGGATCAGGAGATAGTTTTCTGAATTCCTGGTATCGGGATTTAATCCGCTCTACTAAATCAGTGCTGTATTTTTGTGCTGAAAGCTCATTTTGTAATTTTGGTTCAGAATACATCACTATGCCTTTAAATTCTGTTTTTGGAAAAAATTGCAGCATACAACAAAATCAATACATACAGGAAGGGCTGGTTTTTACTTGTTGAACCTTGGTGACATGATCATATGAGGTGAAATCGCCGCGTTCCAGGCAAAAGAAATGGGTTATCGAACAGACTGTAGTGAGTAAACTATATGAAGTTGATGAAGACGTTGTTTTTCGTGTTTATTCTGATTGAGGTACCTTTAATCCATTAAATGGATTAATAGCAATCAGGATAGGGGTCCTTTAATTGCCGTATCACTAAGCTACTGAAAAATTTGTTTTTTTATTGAATCATATGCTAAATTGGATTCGATTGTTAATGGAATGCCTTAAAGTAAGACAATATATGAAGGATTCTAACCTACATGGAGTGATGTAAATGGATGTATTTCTCGATGGCTGGTATATTGCCGCAACTTCAAAGCAAGTCAAAAAAGCCCCTGTCCGTCGTGTTGTTGAAGGGAAAACCTTAGTCTTATTCCGAGATGAAGCCGGACAAGTGCAGGCCTTGGTTGATCACTGCTTGCACCGGGGAATGAGGTTGTCACTTGGTTGTGTAAAACAAGGAACACTTGAGTGTCCTTATCATGGGTGGCGATATAATGGTAACGGGGAAGTCGTTTCCCAGCCGGCTTTATGTGACCATGATCCCCTTAAATCCAAAACCTTATCTATTGAACGTTTTCCTACTATCGAGCAAGAAGAACATATTTGGGTGTATATCGGTAATTCACCTCCTAAAACAAAACCTTTTTCTTTTCCATTCTACGGTGAAAAAGGATGGGGGCATTTCTTTATGCATACCCAATTTGAAGCTTCTGTTGTTGCCTGTTTAGAAAATTTTTTAGATGTACCGCATACCGTATATGTTCATCCAGGGTTATTCAGGAAGGGAGCCCTTACCACGGTGAAGGCGCGTATTACAAAAGACTCGCATTCCGTGAAAGCCGAGTTTTTAAATGAACCGGTACTAACTGGAATTGGTCCTAGATTGTTTTTTCCTAAGGGCACTCAAATGCGCCATACTGATGCATTTTACTTGCCGTCCATTTCACGGGTGGACTATACCTTTTCCAATAATCGAGCTTTTCTAATTACATCTCAATGTACCCGACAAGAAGATGGCATCGTGAACGTGACAACTCATATTGCCTGGAATTTACCCTTACCAAAAATGTTATGTAAACCCATTCTTCGCGCGTATTGTCGTCACGTTATCCTTCAGGATGTACGTCTCTTGAAAAAAATTGGACAACAAACGGAACGCTTCGGTCCACAATTTTTACACACCAATGCTGATTTGCTAGGTCGACATATTATATCACTAAGAAAGAATGCCGCTGATGGTGCTCTAGATGACAGCGAAGCAATTAGTGTATACGAAAGAGAGTTAAATTTATGATATCTGATATAAAAATAGAAGATGAAAAACTACGAGGTTCAGTTGAGCTGGTCGAGCAGTGCGATCACAGTACGCGACAACGATTATATGAGATTTTCATAAAATACTATTCTAAAACAGATAGAGAAACTTTTGATAAAGATCTCAATGAAAAACAATGGCTCTTGTTAATGAAAGATCACGACAGCACAATTCAAGGATTTACAACCATGATGCTGTATGATTTGGTGTTTCAAGGGAAACCTGTTCGTGCTGTATTTAGTGGCAATACCATCATTGAAAATGAGTTTTGGGGGTCAGGGGTTCTCGCTAAAACCTGGGGTCATTTTATGGCTTATTTAAAATTATCAGATCCCGATGTTCCTTTGTATTGGTATCTCATTTCCAGTGGTTATCGCACCTATTTGTTTTTACCATTATTTTATAAAGAATTTTATCCTCGATACGATAAAGCAACGCCACCTTTTGAGGCTCAACTTATCGATACGCTGGGGCATATTAAATTTCCTGATGAATATTCGAACGGATTAGTTCGCCCTCTTGTACCTCGCGAGTGTTTGCACGAATCCATTGCTCAGCCCCCGGAACGAAAACTAAAAAATCCTCATGTTGCTTTTTTCCTCGAAAAAAATCCCGGATATCTATTGGGTGACGAGTTGGTTTGTCTCACTGAATTTTCATTCGAAAATAATTTGGGAACAGGCCTGGAGGCTTTACACAAGATCAAACAAACCTATTGTTTCAACAAAGAGAGTGATGTTTTTTATGTATAAGAAATTTTTACGTCATTACTTGTGGACACGAATCAATGCGCCTGCCGCGAAACAATTTAAACGGGCAATGCTAGAACCTCGTGAAACCCAGGAACGAATTTTAATGGATTTTTTGAAGCGTAACCAGAATACCCAGTTGGGTAAAAAATACGGGTATGCATCTATAAAAAATGCAGCAGCGTTTCGTGAGCGAGTACCTAAACATAACTATGAAGACTTTGAAAGACCCATTGAGGCGGTTAAAAAAGGACTGAGTAATGTGCTTAGCTCGGATAAAACACTGTTTTTTGAAACAAGCTCAGGTTCTTCGGGACCTGTAAAATATATTCCTTACAATAAAAGCTTTCTAAGTGAATTCAGGAGGTCGATTTCTACCTGGATGTATAATTTGTTCATGAATAGACCCGAATTAATGACAGGATCTCAATATTGGTCGATTAGCCCGATGCTTAGAACAGAGCAATACACCGAGGGTAATATACCTATAGGTATTACTGATGATAGTGAGTACTTAGGACGATTTTCACAACGCCTCATCGGACCTAATCTGGCCATAGGATCTGAACTTGTTACAAACTCTTCCCTGGATGATTGGCAAAACAAGAGTATTCAACAACTCGCTGCGTGCAGGGATTTACGATTTATTTCGGTGTGGAGTCCTTCTTTTCTGATTTCATTAATACAGCATGTACCAAAAGGGATGAGTCCTCTGGATTTATGGCCCGATTTAAAAATTATCAGTTGTTGGGGTGATGCGGCTGCAAAACGATTTATTCCGGAATTAAAACTACTGTTTCCAGGGATAGAAATACAGTTTAAGGGCTTAATGGCCACTGAGGGGGTGATTAGTATCCCGCTGTTTGAGCAACCCGATCCTGTAATTGCCTTAACGTCACATTTCCTGGAGTTTGAAGATGATCAGGAGCGATGCTATCTAGCGGATGAATTAACTGTTGGAAGCCAATATAAAGTTCTATTAACAAGTGGCAACGGCCTTGTACGTTATTCCTTAGGTGATGTAGTTGAAGTGACCGCTCCTCTTTGTATTCAATTTAAAGGCCGGGGTGACACAGTGAGTGATCTGTGTGGGGAGAAATTGTCTGAACGTTTTGTGCAAAGTGTTTTTGATAAGTATCTTCCGGACGATTCGTTTTTTCTATTGATACCCCAATGGGGGGAAACACCCTGTTATTATTTGTATCATCAATCTATTCATGAATCGGAATTAGCCAGTACCGTTGAAGAGGGGTTGCGAGAATCCGTTCATTACAACTATTGCCGTCAATTGGGGCAACTTGCCCCGGTTCAATCTCGTTACTGTCCAGATTTGGCAGCTCGCTATTATTCTGCCTGTGTGAAGGCGGGACAACGACCAGGAGATGTCAAGCCTCGGGCCTTATTACATTCAACTGATTTGGTAGAGAGAATAGTTCATGAAATTTGATTTAGCATTACCTGATGAAGAAGCTTTGCTTAGAACACATCTTTGGCAAACCCCAATGGAAGGTGCTGTAGATCTGGTTTTTGCACGCGAACCTAATTACTTTCATATCGGTAAAACTCAAGGGGACAAAGTACAGACTTTTGTTGGTAAGTCAGATGGGAAAATCAAAGTATCAGGTATCCGCGCCACTCGTTTAAGTCAGGTAAATGGTCAGGTACAAGAAACAGGATATCTGGCTGATTTTCGAATTGCCAAGTCATCACGAAATGGTTTTGCTTTGTTGCAAGCCAATCGTTTTTTAAAAAAACTTCATCAAGAAAATCCAATACCGTATTATTCTGCCGTCATTGGTGACGATAATGAGCGCGCACTAACCTCCCTCGCCTCAAATTACAAAGGATTTCCTAGATTTCGCGATTATGGCAGAGTCTTGACCCCATTATTGTTTACCATGAGGAACCTGAAAAATTGCCCCAAATTGGAGGGTGGTTCATTGCATATGCTCCCTGAGATTTGTGCGAAACTGAATGAAAATAAACAGCAATTAGCCCCCTATTATACCGTGTCTGATTTTACATCCGGAAAATTTCCAAATTTTAAAGTGGAAGATTTTTTAATTTTAAAACAAGGATCAAAAATAAAGGCGGTAGCTGCACTGTGGGATCAAAGCACCTTTCGACAGACTGTTCCGATTCATTATGGAGGGTATTATCGATGGTTACGACCAATGCTTAATTATTTTTTGTCCTATGGCCTTCCAAAAGCGGGACAGCATATTAAGACCGCTTACATGGCATTTGTGGCTTCTGATAACATCGATGATCACCGAATTTTGCTACGCGCTTGTTTGCAAAGTGCAAAAATCCAAGGGTACACACATTTAGTAACCGGGATCCATGAGCGCGATGAGCGCGCTCCGCTTCTCGCTGAATTTCCAGGTATTCCCTATGCAGGTCGCCTCTTTTTGGTCGATTATGATAATCATGAGGACCTTGATGATCGTGTTCCTTATGTGGAGGTAGCCACGCTATGAAATACGTCATTCATTTTCTTATTTATACGCTGATAACAGGTGTTCTTTATTCTTTGGCATCGACTCACCCAATATATGAACCTTTTGTGATTAATGAACTGATTTTTGACACATACATCCCCATGATTCCTCAGTCGGTTTATATTTACATGAGTTATTTTTTCTTACTTCCGGTTTTAATTTTAGCTGCCAGAAGTAAACCGGGTTTTTCTGCAGTATTTTATATTGCTCTGGCTTGTGGGGTGATCAATGTTCTTATCTACACCATTGTGCCAACCCGATTGTTTGAACGAATTTGGGCTCCGGAGCACTCTTTTTTAGCTTATTTACAATCTAAAGACACCATTTTATGTGCTTTTCCCTCTGGTCATGTGGCACTCCCATTATCCATCGCCCTCGGCGCGTTTATGATCGCGTGTCAAAAAAGGCCACCAGAAGTCATTACGTTTTGGCGTAAAGTTTCTGTTATTTACTTCTTTTGGTTCTGTTTACTGGCTTTGTCAACTTTGCTAACCAAGCAGCATTTTGTTTTGGATGTTGTTTCTGGAGTTCTATTGGCAACCCTTGTTGTACTGACTGGAATGTATTATTTGTATGCAAAATCCCAAAAGAAATCACTACATGTCCGTACACTCTGGGCATTAGTGACTGAATGTTCACTGATTGCATTGGCGATGACTCTAATAATAGAGTATTGGCATCCTGTGACCATTATGTTGGGAATCGTCTTTATAGCGTCTCGGCAACATGCGCTACTGGCACTTTATCATGATGCAGTGCATTACTTGATTTCGTCTAATAAGCGGTTAAATGACTTTATTATTAACTGCTTTGCTGGCGTACCTTTTTTTATGCCGGTTCACGGATATCGTTCGTTACATTTCAGCCATCATCAGCATTTGGGAACTGAACACGATCCAGAAAAACGGTATTTATATCGAAATCAGCCCTGGAACTATCAAGCGTTGAACACCGGCTTATTACTGAAACAAATGTTAGGTGATTTATTGCTTTGGAATTCACTCAGGATGTTGTGGCTTTTTGTTACAGATCGAATGTCCAATAATAATGGTATAAAACTTCCTGTGACCACCTATTATAACGAGCTTTATTTTCAATTCACGTTCCTTTTCGTAATGATTGGCATAAGTTACCTATATTGGCCGAAAGAGGTAATCCAAGTCTTATTCTTATGGTTTCTTCCCTATTTAACGGTCACTCAATTGTTACAGAAGATTCGCAGTTTTGCAGAACATACACAAAAAGAACGTGATACAGATTCTGGTAGCTGTTCATGGGCAACAGGTTGGTTGGGCTCATTTTTTATTTGGCCTTACAATATTAATTATCATAAAGAACATCATCGCATGAGCAATATCAGTTGGGACGAACTGCCAAAGAGGTTTTCCAATATTGAACAACGACCTGGAAAATCATTAATACAACATATATGGAGTGTCAATAAATAAAATGAGAGGAACTTACAAGGTAGAAGGCGTAGATGAAATTAGTCCTGTTGAGCCACAATACGATTTTTTAGGGCGCTACAGCACCATGAACTTGGTCGTGGTTGCTCTGCAAATAGTCGCTTGGTTTTTTTTATTGAATACCATCGATCAGCATTCCTTACCTCTTGTTGTGCGAGGAATAGCTGTATTTTTATTTTGTATGCTCATGCAAGGGGTTTTTACAATGGTGCATGAATTTTGTCACCGAAATGCTCACCATAATAAAAAATTGAATTATTTAATAGGATGCCTTTCTTCTACTCTTTTTGGAACTTCAGCCACTTTTTTAAGGGTACAGCATTGGGGGCATCATCGACGTAATCGCACAGAAGCTGAGCGTGCAGAATTCATTCATGATGATGAAAGTAAATGGGGGAAAATCGGGCGATATTATTTTGCTATTTTGGGCGGAATTTGGTTTTTGTGCTTCCTGTTCCCGATGATAACGCCATTTATTCCCTATTCTTTTGCAGAAAAAATAGCTCGTGATAAACGCTATAACACTTATTCCGCCGCTTTTGAAGAATTTACTCGTGCTGATTGGTTGCGCATGCGCGTAGAAGGTGGATGTTTGTTTGTTTTTTGGGCTTCAGTTGTTTCTTTTGGTCCTTGGCATTGGTCAACTTTAGTGTTGGCTTATGGTGCATTTGCCTTTTCATGGTCTACCTTGCAATGGGTCTATCATTTGCATACTCCCATTCATGTTGTTGAGGGAGCATATAATCTCAGAGCGCCTTGGTTAATAAGAGTGTTGTTTCTTAATTTCAATTATAACCTTACTCATCACCGTCACCCAGCAATGCCTTGGCAAGAGCTCTATCGAAAGAGCAGTCAAACAGAAACACAGCCTCTTTGGTACCGTTATATTCTCGTGTTTCGTCCGCCTGTTTATTTTCCTAAAGATGTCTCTAAATTAGAGAAGAGATACTTCTAATGACCCTTAAAATAACATGGAAACCAGAGGGGTTTGACACTTATTTAAACCACTTTCCTAATACGCCCGACCTTAAGCTATCTGCTTCACAAAACATCACCCATCAGTTTTGTGATGTTTGGAACTCGGGATTGGCGAGTTTGGAAAGGAGCTTTGATGGCTTAAACAAAAACATCACGATTGTATTTGTCAGAGGTTACCTGGGTCGTTACATGCTCAATAGTCTCAAAGAGCCTGCCAATTTATTAAGGCGATTAGGCTATGATTCAATTATAACGAAACAAACAGCCGGGGGATCCTACAGAGAAAATGTCCAGATGATAATCCAGCAATTAAAGCATCGTCAGAACCGGGAACATTTTATTTTCTGTGCCCACAGTCGAGGCGGATTGGAATGCTTGAGTTTATTAAATGAAAATGAAGACATTCGTATTAAAACAAACGCGTTAATTATGTCTCAGACTGCTCATGGAGCATCTTATGTTTTGGAAAGCATTTTACAAGGGGAACACCAAAAAACAAATTATTCATGGTACCGTTCTTTATCTGAAAAAATGCAACGAGTGATGCTGTCAGCTATTAGAGCTAAAGTGGGTGGAGAAGAACTTACTTCCAGAATATGGCCTAGCCTTATCAGTACAGTAGAAAAACAGCAGTTCAATTTTCCTGTTATTCAAACAGCCTCCTGGTCTGCACAACCCACCATGTGGCTTGATTCATTCCATGAGCGATTAAAAGAGATTCGCCCGGCATGTGCCCATGACGGCCAATTTTTCTTGCAAGATTTGATTTGGCCAAACATCAATCATGTATTGCTCCCTAATCTGGATCATGCTCAACCAGTTGTAGGCGGATTTAATTTCAATCACAAACACTATTGGCTGACATTAATTAGCATGATTATGCGAAATTCGATATAAATCAGGGGGTTGTACTTATTTGGACTATTTCAAAATGAATTAAACTGAATCAATGGTACCGAGAAGAGGACTCGAACCTCCACGGGGTTGCCCCCACTAGCACCTGAAGCTAGCGTGTCTACCAATTCCACCACCTCGGCATAGTGCGCTACGTTACGCAAAATATAGAGTTATGTCAATTATTTTTTTATTTTGAGTAAGGAAATCCCGCTTTTAGTATTCGCTCTCTCACCCCTTGCCATTCACTTTTTTCTGGTGGCAGCTCTATTGCGATGCAGATGGCATTAGACGCATCGGCATACCTTAGCTGGTAATATAAATCGTAGGCTGCTTTTTCAGGGTTGTCAGCTAGAAGATGAAAATGGTTGATTTCCACTCCTGGTGGTTGTTGACTTGCGATAACATAAACATCTCCCTCTCTTCTTTGGCAAAAACGTGAAAGGGTTTCAAACTGGTCAAAATAGTATAAATTTTTCTGGGGTTGATAGTGACTTTCTAACTTACCCGGAACTCGAATAGTGTTTTCTTTGGGAGCGTAACGAGTGGGAATGACCGCTGCTATTGCTTTTTCATCAATTAGACCATGACGCAAAATTTGATAAGTCTCAGGATCGGTTGCATCAATTATAGTGGATTCAATGCCAATACTGCATCGACCACCATCCAGAATTAACAATTCCTGGTCTTTAAATGATTGCTTGACGTGTAACGCAGTAGTGGGGCTGACTTTGCCAAAAGGATTGGCTGACGGAGCAACTATAGGAGTGTCGAGTTTCTGTAATAATTTTTGGGCGATCGGGTGGGCAGGGCATCTTATGGCTACGGTGGATTGGCCGCCAGTAATTAATGGGTTAATTTGGTTTTCTTTACAACGTAATACCAGGGTAAGAGGGCCTGGCCAAAATTTTTTAATTAATAATTGAGCGTATTCAGGGATCTCTTCTACAAGCTCAGTTAAATCCCACTGATCTGCTACATGAACAATTAATGGATGATTTAATGGTCTGTTTTTCATGGTGAAAACAGCTTTTATAGCCTTTTCTTTATTGATCAGCGCAGCTAATCCATAAACGGTCTCTGTTGGAATGGCAACAGGTTTTCCATCTTTTAAATCAAGAATTGCTCGATTCAGATTAGTGGTTATTAAGGACATAAATGGGTCTCATTAGTGGTTTTATATAATAAAGGAAACAGGCCGAAGAGAATGGGTAACAACAGAGCATTATTTTTACACAGATCGCCCTGCTAATGGAATAGTAAAGAATAAAAATAACTGTAAAAGAATCTAATTTGCGGCAGTTCTAATCCAGATTATTAGATCAGCTGCGAAGTACATCTTAACTGATACAAAAGAACAGTTGGATAATTTTTTGATTAGGCATTGGATGATCTTATGACTTTAAGACTGTTGGACTCTCAATCCAACAGTCTTAATCAGGGTATTAAAAGCGAATGATTCATCTAAACACGATGTCCTACCTGAATCACTTATAATTAGATATAGCTCTCGTAATGAGGTGTCCACATTGTTGCATCAATGGCTTTATCAATTTCAGTGTCGTTCATCGCATTGATATGCCCTTCTTTGATGCCCTGTTTGATTACGGCTTTGGCTATATGTCGGCTCACTTCTCGAATCGACGAAAGTTCCGGCAAAAGACGTCCTACTCCAGTTTCAACTGCTGGTGCCAACTCACTTAAGGCAATAGCCGCAGCCATCATCATGTTATCCGTGACTCTTTTTGCTTTACCTGCAACAACACCTAAACCGACCCCCGGGAATATATAAGAATTATTGCATTGAGCGATATCGTATTTTTGACCGTTAAACTCAATTGGATCAAATGGACTCCCGGTTGCAATTAATGCCTTTCCAGAAGTCCAGTTTAACAGGTCCTCAGGAACAGCCTCTACACGGGATGTTGGATTTGATAATGGAAATATTATGGGTCTTTGACAATAACCAGACATCGATTTGATCATGGATTCGGTAAACTGCTTGGGTTGTCCTGATACACCAAGGAGTATAGTCGGTTTTGCATTGATGATTACATCGTTTAAGCTGATTTGCCCTGAATTGTGTATGTTCCAGTTTTTTAATGATTGCTGGGGTTGAGTGAATCCTTTTTGAAACGGTAACAGATCGGTCATGCCGTCATGAAGTAAGCCATTTCTGTCGACTAAATAAAAACGAGATCGAGCTTCAGCCTCAGCCAAGCCCTGGCTCATCATGGCATGAACCAGTTGTTCACTGATGCCACAACCAGCAGAACCTGCGCCTAGCAATGCGATGCGCTGATCTTTTAAGGGAGTACCGGCAACTCGCGTTGCAGCAATAATCGCTGCGACAGCTACTGCAGCCGTACCTTGTATGTCATCATTAAAGGTACATAATTGATCTTTATAACGTTCGAGTAATGGATAAGCATGTTGTTGGGCAAAATCTTCAAACTGCAGTAAAACGTGAGGCATATGCTTTTTGATGCTTTGTACAAATTGATCGACAAAGTCGTCATAGTCTTTACCTGAAATACGTTCATGTCTCCAGCCAATATATTCTGGATCATTCAAGCGCTCTTGATTGTTGGTTCCGACATCGAGAATGATTGGGAGCGTTTTAGAAGGCTCTATACCACCACAACTGGTATATAGGGACAATTTGCCAATAGGAATCCCTAAACCTCCGGCTCCTTGATCACCTAAGCCAAGGATTCGCTCACCGTCGGTGACGACAATAACGCTTATGTTTCGTGATGAGGCAATTGATTTGATTATCTCATCCATCTTATCCCGTACGGGGTAACTTAGAAATAAACCTCTCGGTTGGCGGTAAATATGAGAAAATTGTTCGCAAGCCAAGCCGACTACTGGAGTATAAATAATAGGCATTATTTCTTCCAGATTTTCAATAATAAAACGATAAAAGAGTACCTCATTATAATCTTGCAGAACTCGTAAATAGATGTGCTTTTCTAGTGGGGTTTCTTTTAAGTTATAAGCATCACGGCAGCGGGCAACCTGTTCTTCAATGGTCTCAATAGTTGAAGGAAGCAGGCCATGTAATCCATATCGATCCCGTTCTTCTGTGCTAAAAGCAGTGTTTTTGTTGAGTAGTGAATCTTTTATTAATTCCATCCCATGTTTTGTTATTTTTACAGTCATTGCAACACTCCTTGTTAGTATTCACAGGAATTACGAAAATCATCCAATCTCTTGATACATCTAGTGTAGTTGATTTTTATATATTTTGTAGTGATATTCTGTTTTGCCTTTTAACCTTCATCAGCATAAAATGATTTTATTTGTCATCAGAAGATAGGGATGTATAGGGTGTTACTTACGTTAACGGAAAAAATGATGGATGGCTGCTTTTCTGTGGTTCCAAGGCAAAAGCCACAGCCTATGCATATTGAACATGCAAAGATCATTGCGCATAGAGGCGCCCATAATAATTCCAGAGGAATTATTGAAAACACCCATGAAGCATTCCATTTGGCAAGAGATGCAGGGTGCTGGGGAATCGAATTAGATGTACACGCTACTGCAGATGGTGTCTTTGTTGTAAATCATGATATAACACTTAATCGATTGTGGGGGCATGATGCGACCATTACCGATTTGACATTTAACGATTTACGCTCTTTAGTACCGGATATTCCTTCGCTTGCAGAAGTGATTGCTGAGTACAGTAGTGATTTGCATTTATTCATAGAACTCAAATCACCATTTAAGGATGAGCTCGCTTTGATGAACACTTTGCGAGGATTGTCACCCGCCAAAGATTTTCATTTGTTAGCTTTAGACGCCTCTATTTTTGGTTCATTGACTTTGTTTCCCAAAAAATCATTACTATTGGTTGCAGTTCATAATAATGTGAAGCAATTTTGTGAATTGAGTATCAGGGAAAATTATGGCGGCGTTATGGGGAGTTATTTGCTTTTAACTAATAAGAAAAGAAATAAACTCAATGAAGCCAATCAAGTGTCCGGGGTGGGCTTTGTGAACTCCAAAAACAGTTTGTACAGGGAGTTAAACCGAGGAGTAAACTGGATATTTACTAATCAAGCGATAGAAGTGAGTCAGTATTTGCACCAGCTACGTTCAGAAAAAAATAAATAATTACTGTTCTGGTGATGTTATTGAAGTGGGCCCTCTTCAGGAAAATAATTTAAAGAAAGGAGTGTTCGAATAAATGGTGCAAGGGATTATTCATTTTTATAAAGCGTTTAAAAACTCTTGGAATGGCCTTAAATATGCCTGTCGTTTTGAGTGGGCATTTAAATTTGAGCTCGTGCTTTTAATCTGCGCCATACCTTGCGCCTTTCTACTGGGGAACAACGCTGTAGAATATATACTGTTGATTGGATCAGTATTAATGCTTCTTGTTGTTGAGTTGCTTAATTCAGCAATTGAAACCACTGTAGATAGAATTAGTTTGGAACAGCATCCTTTGTCAGGTCTGGCTAAAGATCTGGCATCTGCAGCAATTTTTGTTGTTGGGATTAATGCCGCGCTTACCTGGGGGATTATTCTTGTCTATACGTTATTCTGAATCTATAAGGGGCATTGCAAAATGCCCCTTATTGTTAAGCTGTAAATTGATTAATGGATCGTGTTAAACGATTAACCAATTCATCAATTTCATCTTCACTGATAATTAAAGGCGGTAATAGTCTGACGACGGTATCTGCTGTTATATTAAACAAGACTCCATTGGCAAGACCGATAGCTCGCATGTCTGTTGCAGGTCTGTCCAGCTCTATACCTATCATATAGCCTTTGCCTCTTATGGCTTTAACATGAGGATGTTCCCCCAGGTTGCTAATTAATTTATCCATAAGCAGTCCGCTGTTTTTGGTTACTTTTTCGCAGAGTTTATCGCGTTCGATTACATTTAAAACAGTCAATGCGGTCGCGCATGCCAGGGAGTTACCTCCAAATGTTGAACCATGATTGCCAGGTTTAAACAGATCTTTAGCCCTTTTACTCATGAGACAGGCACCAATGGGTATCCCATTTCCCAGCCCTTTGGCAGTGGTTAGAATATCTGGTTGAATAGCGTAATGCATGCAGGAAAACAGTTTACCGGTTCGGCCATTACCCGTCTGGATTTCATCTAAAATAAGCATCCAGTCATGTTGTTCGCAGAGCTGGGCTAATGATCTAAGGTATCCTTCTTCAGCAGGATAAATTCCGCCCTCGCCCTGAATAGGCTCTAACATGACAGCAACCACGTCTTCTCTGTTGGCGGCTATAGTATGTATGGCATCAAGGTCATTAAAAGGTGCTCGAATAAATCCGGGAACCAATGGCTCAAAACCTGCTTGAACTTTGCGGCTGCCCGATGCAGTTAAAGTAGCCATTGTCCGTCCGTGGAACGCTCGTTCCATTACAATAATAGAAGGCGTTTCAATACCTTTTTTATGACCAAAAAGACGGGTTAATTTTATGGCTGCTTCATTAGCTTCAGCACCTGAGTTGGCAAAGAACACTTGATCCATTCCAGCCATGGCAGTAAGTTTTGCGGCAAGTAATTCTTGTTCTTTAATGTGAAAAGTATTAGAAGTATGCAGTAATTTTGCTGCCTGTTCCTGAATGGTCTGTGTCACCTCGGGGTGTGCATGGCCAAGCCCACAAACCGCTATTCCGCTCAAACCGTCGAGATATTCTTTTCCCTGTTCATCGTACAGCCAAACTCCTTTACCATGCGTAAAGGTTACGGGCATTGGATTGTAGGTCGTGATTAAAGCCATGATGTCTCCCTTTCGTCCTTAAAAATTATTTCATATTTTTGCTAACAAAATCCCAGTTTACTAACGACCAGAATGCATTAATGTAATCGGGGCGTAAATTTCGGTAGTCGATGTAATACGCATGTTCCCATACATCACAAGTTAATAAGGCGGTTAACCCATCGGTCATCGGAGTGCCTGCATTACTGGTGCTAATAATTTTCATCGCTCCAGTAGCATCCTGGACAAGCCAAGCCCAACCGGAACCGAAGGTCGTTGCTGCAGTCTGGGTGAATTGTTCTTTGAAGGCTGCGAAGGTGCCGAAATTTTTATTAATCGCTTCAGCCAGTGTTCCTTTAGGTTCACCGCCGCCATTTGGACTAAGGCTATGCCAATAAAATGTATGATTCCACACCTGGGCAGCATTATTAAAAATCCCACCTTTTGCCTTCATGATAATGTCTTCAAGGCTCATTGTTTCAAATTCAGTACCGACAATGAGTTTGTTTAAATTATTAACGTAGGCATTATGATGCTTGCCGTAGTGGTATTCCAAAGTTTCTTTCGATATATGAGGCGCAAGCGCGTCCAGGGCATACGGTAATTGAGGCAGGGTAAAAGTCATTATAATCTCCGATTTATAAAGCGCTTAGTGTAGCAGGATGGATACGATATTCAATGTGCTTGAAATAGCATTTTATTATCAGTACTTACGAAAATCGCCCAATCTCTTTGTTAAAAGGAATGGTTAATTCGGTCATTTAGCGGATCTAAACTCCCCCATTAACAATTCCATTTGCCTCGGACCTGGGGGAGGCGTAAGTTCTGATTATTTTTTTTGTAAAATTAGTGTATACTATTAGTCCAAATTGACTTGTTTTATCAAATAACACCTCTTATTGGTGAAATAGCATCAGGTTGCCAGCTTGGTTGATTTACTGCATCATAATGCAAACGCGAATCATTAGTTGCGACCTTGTCAGGTTTTCGCCATAATTGGTAGGATTTATTTATTTAAAAGGTGCATAAGTGGATACTTTAGATAAAATTAAAAAGCAAATTGAAGAAAATGCAATTATGCTTTATATGAAAGGAACACCCAAGATGCCACAATGTGGGTTTTCTGCCCGCGCAGTCCAGTGCATTGAAGCTTGTGGTGTAAACTTTGCCTATGTTGATATTCTTGCTAATCCAGATATTCGTCAGGTTCTACCTCAGGTTTCTGATTGGCCTACTTTCCCGCAACTCTATGTGAAAGGTGAATTGATTGGTGGTTCAGACATTATTGCTGATATGTTTCAGCAAGGTGAATTGGAGCCCATGTTACGTGATGCGATTGCTGCATAATTATAATAATAGCGTGAAGATAACTTCGCGTATTGCAATGGAGATCATAGAATGAGTGTATTAGTTGGGCGTAAGGCACCAGATTTTACTGTAGCTGCAGTAATGGGTACTGGTGAAATCGTTGATAAATTTAATTTACATGACCATTTAAAAGGTAAATACGGCGTTGTCTTTTTCTACCCACTGGATTTTACTTTTGTGTGCCCATCTGAGCTGATTGCCCTTGATCACCGGATTGAAGAGTTTAAAAGCAGAAATGTTGAGGTGGTCGCGGTTTCTATTGACTCTCACTTTACTCATAATGCGTACAGAAATACCCCAGTAAAAAATGGGGGTATAGGACCTGTTCGTTATACTATGGCTGCAGATATGACTCATAGCATCTGTCAATCATATGGTGTTGAGCATCCTGTTGCTGGTATTGCTTTCCGTGGCGCATTTATCATTGATACTAATGGAATGGTTCGATCCCAAATTGTTAATGATTTGCCAATTGGTCGAAATATTGATGAAATCATCCGTACAATAGATGCCGTTCAATATTTTGAAGAACACGGTGAAGTCTGTCCTGCCGGTTGGAAAAAAGGTGATGCAGGTATGAAAGCTTCTCCGCAAGGTGTCGCCGCATATCTGGCTGAGCATTCTGATTCTTTATAAAAAGCTATAATCCGGGAGCGTTTGCCATCATTTTATGATGAGCCACGTTTCCGGATAATGTTTCCCGCCAAATTATCACATCGACAGTTTACGCCATTGATTCGTCATGACACAAAATAAATCTGCAGTTTTCTCGGCATCGTAAATAGCTGAATGAGCCTCGTGAGGATCAAAATGGATTCCTGCCGCATGAGCCGCTTTCGCCAATACGGTTTGTCCATAAATCAAGCCACCCAGGGTTGCGGTATCAAAGCAGGTAAATGCATGAAATGGTGATTTCACTCCTGTTCTTTTAATTGCTTCTTTTATGAATAATAAATCAAACCAGGCATTATGTCCGACCAGCACCGCTCTTTGACAGCGTGTTTTCTTTAACGCGGTGAAGATTGGTTGAAATAATCGTTCCAGTGCTACTTTCTCATCCACTGCAAAACGTAAAGGCTGGAATGGGTCGATTTGGTTAAATTCCAGAGATTTCTGGTCTAATTCCGCGCCAGAAAAAGGTAGGATGTGTTCAAAATGACTTTCACCCCGTTTTAGTTGTCCCTCAGAATCCATTTCAACTAAAACAATACACATTTCTAAAAGCGCATTTTTATGAGGCACTAAACCGGCAGTTTCAACATCAACAACTACAGGTAAAAAACCACGGAATCGTTCTTTAATATTGATACTTAAAACAGTATTACTCTTGGTCATATATACTCCAGGGCAGCGTTTGTCCTGCAGCCATTGGAACGACCTGATTCTGTCCAAAAGGCATTTCCTTAGGAATGTTTTGCGGGATTTTCATCAGTTCAATCTGTTCTTTATTTATTGGTAATTGATAAAATTCAGCACCAAACTGACTCAAAAAATGATTGAGCTTATTTAACTGATTGAGCTCATCAAACATCTGGGTATAGAGGGCAACGGCAAACGGAGCCGAGTAAATCCCGGCGCAACCGCAGGCATTTTCTTTTGTTGATATTGCATGAGGGGCGCTGTCTGTACCTGCGAAAAATTTGGGGGAACCACTGCTGATCGCACTTTGCAGGGCTCGTTGATCCCTCTCATGTTTTAAAATAGGCAAACAATAATAATGAGGTCTTAACCCTCCGGCTAATAGATGATTACGATTATATAAAAGATGATGAGGGGTAATTGTGGCTGCAACAGTCTGGGGAGCTTCACCAACAAAATCAACCGCAGATTGGGTCGATATGTGCTCCAGTACAATTCGCAATTTTGGAAAGTTAGTGATTATGGGTTTTAAATATTCATCTATGAATAATGCCTCTCGCTCAAAGATATCACTATGAGTTACTTCTCCATGGATTTGTAAGACCAGATTATTGCTCTGCATTACTTCAAATAATGGATAAAGTGCATGTAATGATTTGGCACCTGCCTCAGAATTGGTTGTGGCACCTGCCGGATACAATTTTGCGCCTAAAATATAAGGATCTGATGCCGCTGAGTGCAGTTCATCGGCTGACACAGATTCATTCAGATAAAATGTCATGTAGGGAATAAAAGAATTACCTTCAGGTATAGCAGAGACTATCCTCTTCCTGTAGCTTTGTAGTAATGGCAAGGTAGTAAGTGCGGGGTTTAGATTTGGCATAACTAATGCGCGTGCAAAATGTTGAGCTGTTGCTGGAACCGTATGTAACAATTGGTCCCCGTCCCTGAGATGAACATGCCAGTCATCTGGGCGGTTAATAATTAGGGTGTGCATAATAAAGATTCCTGCATCATTGCCGATACATAAGGATATCATGAATTAGGTCATTGGGATGAGCAAAAAATGGCACTTGGACATATTTCAGGCAAAAATATATTGGCAAGTTTTGTGAGTAGTATGCTCTACATGACGAGTGCCATAGCAGTGCCACATATAGATTACGCCAGTCCTATGGGCGATGAACAATGGAAAATGAGCGGAAATCCTCTCCGTTGTGGATTATCACTTGTCATTCCAAATTACGGTATTGGTTATTTTGAACAATACGCAACAAAAACGCCGCATTTTATCTTACGTAAATGGGATCAAGTACAGAAATCATTGCCTGCTCAGGTTGTAGCCAAACCTCCTGTTTGGAAACCACTTTTATTAAATTCGTATGTAGTTGCACGCTCCTATATTAAACCTGGTGAATATGGCATCTATCTCAATCGCGAGCCGGCATTAAAATTATTAGTTTTTTTATCACAAGGATATCAGGCTAATTTTAATTATTTATCAGAGGAAGGCTTCAGTGTCACAGTATCTCTCTCTCCTGTTCGCTTTCAGAAAGTATATTCAAAATATCAACAGTGTCTGGGTGGGTTATTGCCCTTTGACTATGAGGATGTAAAAGAAACAGTATTTCATTTTGGCATTGACAGTAAAATGTTAACCGATGAAGACAAATCTCAGTTGCGCCGAATTGCTCAATATGTTGCAGCTGATATGCAGATTGATGTGATTCGAATTGTAGGCTATGCCGATGAGAGCGGTCGCAAGGGATATAATAATGCGGTTTCTCAATTTAGGGCTGAAGCCGTAAAAAATTATTTACTATGGCTTGGTGTACCTAAAAGAAAGTTGTCTGTAACCTGGTTTGGGGCTCTAAAACCCATTGCACGAAATGATACTGATGAAGGGCGTGCAGCAAATCGGCGTGTTGTCATTGAGCTGATAAAAAAATAACCTCGTCGTTCATAGTTTGCTATGCTGCTGATAGTATTCAATTATTTGTAATTTATTCTTGACTTCTATGCGGTCACTTTAGATACTCTTAAAGTTACTGACATAAACGCTTCAAATGAAGCGTTGCTGCTCAGGACTTACAAAAAACGCCCAATCTACTCGTTAAAAGGAATTTTTAAGTCGGTCATTTAGTTTATCTAAAATTCCTCATTAAAAATTTCTTTTGTCTCGACCTTGGGGGAGGGCATAAGTCCTGTGGTTTTGATTGATGCGTTATACAATAATGGAATTAATAAATACCCGATGGAGAGAGGCATGATGAGTTTAAAAAAGACAACAATAGCGTTACTGGTTTTAGGTAGCGGAGCAGCATTTGCGGGTACAATGGGCCCCGTCTGTACTCCCGGTAATGTCACTGTTCCCTGCGAAGCGACTGCTTGGGATGTAGGTATAACTGCATTGTATTTACAACCAGTTTACGATGCTAACTGGGGTTATAACGGTTTTGTTGACGTTAATAATTACAGACATTGGCATGATTTTGATGGTGATTGGACTTGGGGTTTTAAACTTGAAGGTTCTTATCACTTTAATACAGGTAATGATATTAATATCAATTGGTATCACCTGGACGCTGATACAGATCACTGGGCCTTTATCGATCAGCTGTATCAATATAACACCAAATGGGATGCCGTTAATGCTGAACTAGGTCAATTCGTTGATTTTAGCGCCAACAAAAAAATACGGTTCCATGGTGGCGTTCAATATGCGCACATTAATACACAGGTGAATCGTCATTTAAACGGGGTATATTTAGATGGTTATCATTCCGAGTTTAATGGTGTTGGACCACGAACCGGAATTGATATGAATTATGTATTTGGTAATGGATTCGGTATTTATGCAAAAGCAGCTACAGCAATTCTCGTTGGTACCAGTAAATTCTACGATAACTGTGGAGTTTGCGGTAATGCTTATGGTTCTAAAAATGCTATGGTACCTGAGGTTGAGGCTAAATTAGGCGCTGATTATAGTTATGCTATGGCTCAAGGTGATTTAACTTTGGATGTAGGTTATATGTGGTTTAATTATTTTAACGCCTTACATAATAATGCAGCGCGAAATGTAGGACTTCCTAGCAGTTTTGAGACTGACTTTTCAGCTTCCGGTCCTTACATTGGTTTAAAATATGTTGGCAATGTTTAATCGGACAGTGTTTACCAACAGATAAATAATTGAGGCATCCACTTTGGAGTCAATTCAAGTGGATGTTTTTTTGTGGGAAAAAAAGCTGATTTGGCGGAACTAATAAATCTCACTCATCACTCAATCGGAGACAAGGTATGTTTCATGTTAAAAAAATAGCAGTAACAGTTGTTCTTTTAAGCAGCAGCACCGTTTTTTCAGGTACCATGGGGCCAGTCTGTACTCCAGGAAATGTAACCGTTCCTTGCGAGAGTACAGCCTGGGATGTTGGTTTAACCGCATTGTATTTACAACCCATAGAGGATGCTAACTGGGGTTACCGCAGTATTGTACCTGTGGCCGGATATGATCATTATAATGATTGGAATCATGGTTTTGACTGGGGGTTCAAACTGGAGGGCTCCTATCATTTTAATACTGGCAATGATCTCACTGTTAACTGGATGTATTTAAATCCTGTAACTAATGGTTATTATGGTATCGCTGATCGTACGTTTCATCATGAATTGAAATGGAATGTAGTTAATGGCGAGTTAGGTCAGTTCGTTGATTTTAGTGTGAACAAGAAGATACGATTCCATGGTGGTGTTCAGTACGCGCAAATTAAAGGCAGTCTTGATAATTATCGAGGCGGTGTGTTTTTTACTCATGCTGATTCAGAGTTTAGTGGATTCGGGCCTCGCACTGGTATTGACATGAATTATGTGTTCGCCAATGGAATTGGAGTCTATGGTAAAGCAGCAACTGCTGTATTGGTCGGGACCAGTCGGTTTTATGATGGATTGTTCTTAAATTACGGTTCGAAGAATGCGATGGTTCCTGAAGTTGAGGCCAAGTTGGGCGCAGCTTATACTTATTCAATGGCTCAAGGTGATTTGATTCTGGATGCAGGCTATATGTGGTTTAATTATTTCAATGCATTACACAATACAATTGCTATTCCTATTGGCGGCGGGGTTGAAGGCGATATTGCTGAATCGGGGCCCTATATCGGTTTGAAATATGTGGGTCATGTATAAAGAAATGCATATAAAAAAAGTTTTTATCACCCATTTGAGCACAGTTTTAAATGGGTGAATCTCTACTCTAAATGCCTTAATCAGGAACACGGGGGTTGAAAAAACGATAAATCGCCCCCTTAATAATGTAAAACTAAAGTCAGATCTTGAGTGATGTTAGAAATTTAACATTTGCTCAAAATTTACAACACGTGCTTAAAAAAACGCTATCCCCATGAAAATATTCAATTTTTTCACCAAAATTCTTGACATCTTTAAAATCAGTGCTGATACTCATATCGTTGCATGCTTCGAAGCTGAACTACGGATGCATGCTATTGACAACTCTAAAAGGTGAGTTATCAATAAAATGGGAACTCAATAATAATTTAGTGGAGACAAGGCATGTTTAGTTTGAAAAAAACAGCAGTAGCTGTTCTTGCTTTAGGTAGCAGTGCAGTGTTCGCCGGTACTATGGGACCAGTTTGCACCCCAGGTAACGTTACTGTTCCTTGCGAAAGAACTGCTTGGGATATCGGAATTACTGCCCTGTATTTGCAACCAGTTTACGATGCTGATTGGGGATATCGTGAAATCGTTCGTATTAACGGTTTTGATCACTTCCAAGATTTGAATCAAGATTGGGATTGGGGTTTCAAATTAGAAGGCTCCTACCATTTCAACACTGGAAATGACATCAATGTTAACTGGTATCATTTGGATACAGATAACGACGGGTATTATTCTAATATGATTGATCATTACCGTCACAATGACAAATGGGATGCTGTTAACGCTGAGCTAGGTCAATTCGTTGATTTCAGTGCCAACAAGAAAATGCGTTTCCATGGTGGTGTTCAGTACGCAAGAATCCAAATGGATCACAATTTTTACACCAGTGGTATCTTCGCTGCCAACGCAAACTCTGAGTTTAGCGGTTTTGGACCACGCACCGGTCTTGATATGAATTATGTATTTGGTAATGGTTTTGGTATCTATGCTAAAGCAGCTACAGCAATTTTAGTTGGTACCAGTAGTTTCAATGATGGACTGAACTTTGCTTACGGCTCTAAGAACGCGATTGTTCCAGAAGTTGAAGCTAAGTTAGGCGCTGATTATACTTATGCAATGGCTCAAGGTGATTTGACTCTGGATGTTGGTTACATGTGGTTTAATTACTTCAATACCTTGCATAACTCAGCATCTCCGGCAGGCTTTGAAAGTGATTTCTCAGCTTCTGGCCCATACATTGGTTTGAAGTATGTTGGTAATGTGTAATTTGTTAACTTTTTAAGAAATTTCAGCAATACTGTTGACTTTATTTAAGTCCGGCTGGATAATTTATCAAGGTACGCTCTCGATTAGAGCGAAGAATGCGTACTGTTGCTGATTACTATTAAATTGGTAACGAACGGAAATTAATAATAAAAAAGTGGAGATAAGCATGTTAAATTTGAAAAAAACAGCGGTAGCTGTTCTTGCTTTAGGTAGCAGTGCAGTGTTCGCTGGTACTATGGGACCAGTTTGCACCCCAGGTAACGTTACTGTTCCTTGCGAAAGAACTGCTTGGGATATCGGAATTACTGCCCTGTATTTGCAACCAGTTTATGATGCTGATTGGGGATATCGTGAAATCGTTCGTGTTAACGGTTTTGATCACTACCAAGATTGGAATCATGATTGGGATTGGGGCTTTAAATTAGAAGGCTCTTACCACTTCAACACTGGAAATGACATCAATGTTAACTGGTATCATTTAGATACTGATAACGACGGTTACTTCTTCGGTAATGTCAATCACCACTATCGTCACAACATCAAATGGGATGCTGTTAACGGTGAGTTAGGTCAATTCGTTGATTTCAGTGCTAACAAGAAAATACGTTTCCATGGTGGTGTTCAGTACGCTCGAATCCAAATGGATCACAACGTTTACGATTTTGGCGTTTTCGCAGCTAACGCAAATTCTGAGTTCAGCGGTTTTGGACCACGTACCGGTATTGACATGAACTACGTGTTCGGTAATGGTTTCGGAATTTATGCTAAAGCAGCTACTGCAATTTTAGTTGGTACCAGCAGTTTCAATGATGGACTGAACTTCGCTTACGGTTCTAAGAATGCGATTGTTCCAGAAGTTGAAGCTAAATTAGGTGCTGATTACACTTACGCAATGGCTCAAGGCGATTTGACCCTGGATGTTGGTTACATGTGGTTCAATTACTTCAATACTCTGCATAACACAGCAAGTGCAGTTGGTTTTGAAACTGATTTCTCAGCTTCTGGCCCATACATTGGTTTGAAGTATGTTGGTAATGTGTAATTTCTTATTAACTTAAGAATTATTTTAGAGCCCGTCATTAAGGTGATGGGCTTTTTTTTTACGTAAGGGAGTATTTATGATAAAAAAGACGACTTTAGCTGTATTGGGATTAGCAGCAAGTAACTTTGCAGCTGCTGGTACTATGGGACCAGTGTGTACACCCGGAAATGTTACTGTTCCTTGCGAGGCAAGACTTTGGGATATTGGAGTTCAGGCTCTATATTTAAGGCAAGTATATGATGCTGATAAAGCTTATCAACATGATACCTTACCTTTTAGAGGTTTTCGTGAAGTAAATAATGAATGGGATTGGGGATATAGACTAGAAGGTTCCTATCATTTTAATACAGGCAATGATGCAACAGTAACCTGGGTTCATTATCAAAATGACTCAAACCGAGATGGCTTTGTTGGTTTAATTCCATTTTCACAACAATTTGCTCCATTATCTTCACCTTACCGAATTGAAGATGATACCTATTTTGATCAGGTTAATCTGGTGTTGGGTCAGCATGCAGATTTTGGTTTGGTTAAAAATATGCGATTCTATGGTGGATTGCAGTATGCTAATATAAATGATAAAGCAAACTCTTATTTTTACCGATCACCTGCACAATTAGTTCGCTTAGGAATTGATGCTGTTTATCAATATGAAAAAACAGACTTTAAAGGGGTTGGTCCTGTAGTAGGCATTGATTATTCATATGATATAACCAGCGCATTCAGCGTTACAGCAAATGGCGCAGGTTCAATTCTTTATGGAACAAGTCGCTTTAATTACGGGTATGTTGGTACACCTCTAGGGGCAGTATTGTTGGATCGCTATGGCACTAAAAAAGCAATTGTTCCCAGTTTAGAAGCTAAACTCGGATTAAATTATGCTTATGCTATGGCTCAAGGTGTATTGAATATTGAAGGCGGTTATCAAGTAATGAATTATTTCAATGCCTTACAAACAGTTGGAATTGGTGGTTTTACCACAGTTCGGGCTAACAGCAGTGATTATGGTCTTTATGGCCCATATTTCGGTGTGAAATATGTAGGTAATGCCTAATAAATCAATTATTGATAAAAAGCCCATTGTACATGGGCTTTTTTTTATCATTATCAAGCTGAATGTTAAATAGAACAGTACTGAAAAAATTACATAGAGAGCATAGATTAAATTTGTTAATTCATTATTAAAATTGACTTTTTCATTTCAACAACTAAAAAGAACAATGCCCATTGATTTATATAAACTAATTAATCCTGCCTATAAAGGTCTTTTCTAATCTGCAAATAGATCCTGATTTAACTCTAGCCATCAAGAAATTGCCACGATATAATCCCTCGTCTGTTCGATGTTGATGTAAAAATAATACACAGGAGTACCCCGCATGAAGTTTAAGAAAATCATATTGGCCCTGGCCTGTTTATCAACACCTTTATATGCGGAAAATGATCAACAACTTCAGCGTGAAATTCAACGTTTGCAACATCAGGCTCAAGATTTACAGACTCAACTTGATAGATTGCAAAAGCAATTAGTGTCGCATAGTAAATCACATGAACCTGCTACAGTAAAACATGCAGCGAAAAAAAGTACCCCCCAAGCAGCTCCTGCAGTCACTAAAGGCAAGAAAAAAAGAGATAAATATTATTCGACTCATGTAACGGTACATGCTCCAGAAGCACATCCCGAATCAATAGGGTTCTATCCGACCGCTCTTGTTGCGGATAATCGGGTCGTAACTTATATTGCGGGTACACCTGTTGTGAGTTCACCCTATTTGGGAGATAGACCGGCTTTTGATGGTTCAGATTACATCGTCAATATTTCGAGTATCAACCGGGATATTCGCTTGATGCAACAACGTCGACGTCTCTATAGAGCATATCAAAGTATTGGCTACCCCGTACCACAGATGCCGATTATCGCGCTGAGTGGAAAGTCTGAGCCCGTAGGTGTAATTAACAATCCTTTTAGAAGTAATACAAATGGCGATCTAACCTTAGGATCAAGTGAGTTGGATATCGCTGCTGCTCTTAATCAGAATGTTGAAGCCTATATCGCTATTGCCTACGATGAGAGCCCTCCAGCAGTAGGTCCTCGCATTAATAATTCGGCATTTAATCTCAATATGGGCTTTGTGAATATCGGTAATCTGGATAAAACTCCGCTGTATTTTACAGCAGGACAGTTATATGTACCTTTTGGCCGTTACTCAAGTTCCATGATCAGTGCCCCTTTAACTATGAATGTCGCACGCACCAAAACAAGGCCGTTTATTTTAGGTTATAAATCTCAGGAAGATACCGGCCCATTTGCCGCAGTCTATGCCTATAGAAGTGACACGATATTAGGGAGGTCAGGAGTAGGCGGTGTAAATCTGGGATATATATTTGAATATCAAGAAGTTACAGGTGAAATTGGCGCGAGTTACATCAGTTCGATAGATGATGCGGCAGGAATGCAAAGCACAGGCTCCACTGTAGGCACTACGTTTGGTGGATTTGGTTCAATTACCAACGGTAATGAAGCAGTACGTAAAACTCAGGCCATGGATGTACACGGCAATATAGGGTACGACCGATACAATTTCACTGCTGAATGGGTAGGGGCTACCCAGGCTTTTAGACCACAGGATTTGAGTTTTAATGGTAGAGGCGCAAGACCACAAGCTGCTCAGGCTGAAGTGGGTATGACATTTAGAGCATTTAACAGACCCTCATCAATTGGTCTTGGTTATCAATGGTCTAAAGATGCATTAGCTTTGAATTTACCGCAACAAAGGTACGTTGGTGTATTCAACATATCGATATGGAAAGATACTGTTGAAAGTCTGGAGTATCGACATGATATAGATTATGGCGCAACTCAATTTGCAAATGGTGCAGCCCCTGCTGGATTTGTAAATCTTCCTACCCTGGGGACAGGACGTTCAGCAGATACCGTGTCAGCCCAAATCGGTGTTTATTTCTAGGCATCATCTTATCCAATAATGCAGTCTGCTAAAATGAATCTATTTTCAGACTGCAATCCAATTCGCGTTTATAGGTCAAAGCATCCCGACGTTCCAGATAATCTGTGCTATCTTTTATCTTATATCACCCTTTCAAAAGGATTGGAGCATGCGAAAAACCTGCACCATGCATAGGGATATTGTTTCAAGTGATCCAATTGAAGTCGCTTCTGTTCGCATGATTTGTTCAATAATGATGTTCCTTCTTTTGATAGTCATAGGGACGACAAAAGCAAATGCAGCAAAAATTATAGAATTAAATATACAAGGTCCCATAGGTCCTGCAACTGTGGATTATATCGATCGCGGTATAAATAGTGGGCAGAATGCCGATTTAATATTGGTAATAATCGATACACCTGGTGGTCTTGACGATGCAACACGATTAATTATCCAAAAATTCTTAAATTCGAAAATCCCTATAGTGACCTATGTAAGCCCGATTGGGGCGCGTGCTGCCAGTGCAGGAACCTATTTATTATATGCCAGCACTGTAGCGGCTATGGCACCTGGCACTCAATTAGGTGCTGCAAGCCCTATCAGTTTAAATTCTGGAATCTCTCCGGACAGTAACGTAAATCAATCAACAACTATGAATAAAAAAATGACTAATGATGCAGTTGCTACAATTCGCGCTCTGGCCCAATTAAGAGGGAGGGATCCTGATTTTGCTCAAAATGCAGTAATTAACGCCACTACATTAACAGCGATTGAGGCACATAAATCAGGGGCTATTAACTATATTGCTACCGATAAATACAATTTACTTGCTCAATTAAATGGCATAACCGTAGTGCAAAATAATCATAAAATGACGCTCAATACGGATAATCCACAAATCGAACGAATCAATCCTGATTGGCGAACTCGGTTTTTATCAGTGATAACAAATCCGACTGTTGCTTATCTGTTAATTCTGCTGGGGATTTATGGCATTTTCTTTGAGTTGTTAAACCCCGGATTTGTTCTTCCTGGAGTGGTTGGTGCGGTTTCAATGCTTCTGGCATTATATGCTCTTCAGCTACTCCCGGTAAATTATGCGGGATTATTATTAATTGTATTGGGTATGGCATTTCTTATTGCTGAAGCATTTACTCCAAGTTTTGGGGTACTCGGTGTGGGCGGAACAATTGCTTTCGTGCTCGGATCCATCATGTTAATGAATACTGACTATGCGGCGTTTCAAATAGCTTGGTCCACTATTTGGGCTATGGCGTTTTTGAATGTTCTAATATTCATTGTTCTCTTGGGGATGATAATAAAATCACGCCGTCAAAAGGTACGAAATGGATTGATTATGTTGGTGGGGGCAAAAGGAAGAGCATTAGGAGACATTAATCCAGATGGACAAGCTGTTATTCGTGGTGAGATTTGGAGCGTTCGGGCAAAAGCGCCCATTGCGGCCAATAAAAATATAAAAGTGATATTAATCAATGGGTTATTATTGGAGGTTGTAGAGGATTTAACTGCTGAATGACACAAGGTCATAGGGATTAAATAATTCTAGGGAGACGATGATGGGCGCTTTTTTGGGCGTAATATTGATAATACTTGGATTGCTACTTGTTTCAGCAGTTAAGGTCTTCAGAGAATACGAACGGGGCGTAGTGTTTATGTTGGGACGCTTCTGGAAAGTGAAAGGTCCGGGTTTAGTATTGATTATCCCTGTTGTTCAGCAGGTTGTTCGGGTTGATTTGCGTACTATAGTAATGGATGTGCCCAGTCAGGATGTTATTTCCAAAGACAATGTGTCAGTTCGTGTTAATGCAGTACTGTATTTTCGGGTAGTGGTACCTGAAAATGCAATTATCCAAGTGGAAAATTATTTCGAAGCTACAAGTCAATTAGCTCAGACTACACTGCGATCAGTACTCGGGCAACATGAGTTGGATGAGATGCTGTCAGAACGAGAACGATTAAATAGTGATGTGCAGAAAATATTGGACTCTCAAACGGATAATTGGGGTATAAAGGTATCCAATGTTGAGATAAAAAGAGTAGATTTGGATGAGAGTATGATACGGGCTATTGCCAAGCAAGCAGAGGCTGAGCGTGACCGAAGAGCTAAAGTAATTCATGCTGAAGGTGAACTTCAGGCTTCTGAGAAATTATTACAGGCTTCACAAGTACTTGCGCAACAGCCTCAGGCAATGCAATTGAGGTATTTGCAAACCTTAGCCGCGATTGCTGGAACAAATAATTCAACGATTATATTCCCCATGCCCATGGAGCTGGGTGAGATATTATCTCAAATGGTTTCTAAAAAAAATAAATGATTTTTAAGAGTTCAAACTTTCGTTTGAGCAGTTTTTATGATAGAACTCTATTTTTTAGAAGCAATGAGGTTTAACAGTGTCAATTAAGTCAGATAGATGGATTGAGAAAATGGCGCGTGAGCAGGGTATGATCTCCCCATTTCAATCCGGACAAGTAAGGGAAAATGAAGGCGGCCGGATTATTTCTTATGGTGTGTCGAGCTATGGGTATGATGTTCGTTGTTCTAATGAATTCAAGATTTTTACAAATATCAATTCTGCCATTGTCGATCCCAAAGCATTTGATGAAAACAGCTTTGTTGATGTGACATCTGATGTCTGTATCATACCGCCAAATTCATTTGCTTTGGCGAGAACAGTTGAATATTTTCGAATTCCCCGAAATGTACTGACTATTTGTTTGGGTAAGTCTACTTATGCTCGTTGTGGAATCATCGTGAATGTAACTCCATTAGAACCTGAGTGGGAAGGACATGTGACTCTGGAGTTCTCAAATACCACAACGTTACCTGCTAAAATTTATGCAAATGAAGGTGTGGCGCAAATGTTGTTTCTAGAAGCAAGCGAAGTTTGTGCTGTTTCGTATCGTGATCGTGGTGGAAAATATCAGGGACAAACTGGTGTAACCTTACCTCGTACTTAGTCACCAATGAGAATTTTTATCCCGTATTCGCAGATAATACGGGATTCACGAAAAATGTCCGTCCTTATTAGGGTACGGCCATGCTAGGTTGAACCTGAACTCAACCCTGACCGTTCTACCAAGATTCACCATCCCCACCTGACCTCTTATAGCTTCATGATGCTTCCATCGAATGGGTTCCTGGATCTTATCAAACGTTAATCATCTTTTGGCAAGGGGCACGTTGCTCGGGAGGCATCGACACGTTCGCGCAGCTCTTTGCCTGGTTTGAAATGAGGACTGTGTTTTGCTTCAGTCACCACTTTTTCTCCAGTCTTGGGATTATGAGCATTTCGCGGTGGCCGATAATGCAATGAAAACGATCCAAATCCCCTGATTTCGATTCTTTGGCCATTAATAAGCGCTTCACTCATTAATTCCAAAATTCTATTTATCCCATCAGCTACTTGTTTTTCTGAAAGATGCGTCATTCGAGCAGCGATGTGTTCAATGAGTTCCGATTTAATCATACCCACCTCGTTTTGTCGCGTGTTCTAAAGTCTGCTACCAAGACACATCAGGTGCTGACAATTTTCCTTTGTTTTATAAGTATAGACGGGGTAAAAAATTATTCAATGTTTTCAAGCCAGTTAGTTAAAATTTGTTTTCGAACATGAATAAATACAGGGACAACCCCCCAACTCATCTGCAATTTTGTGCTGTTTATCCGTGTAAAATCACTGTTCTGTAAAGGCTTGCTCGTTGTAATTACCGTTTTAATTAGTGGTAAATGACTGAGCAGCGAATTGACTTTTTCCCAGGTCGTACCAAAGAAAGTGGTGGAATTAATAAAAATAAGCGTTGCTTCTCTTAAATCTAAATCGGCATCCAGAATATTGCTCTTGATAATCTGGATGTGTTCGGTTCGCTCCCTATAGTCAGGATTAGCTGCCAGTTTTTGGACTTGGGAGCAAGCACTTGCATAGAGTTCAGGCAGGATTTCTACTCCAACGCTTTTGCGTACAGGATAAACCATACCACAAGCGATTACCGCCTTTCCTACTCCACATCCTAAATCATAAAATACAGTATCACAATCGGGATTGACCAAGGATAAAAGTGCTACAAAGGGAAAAAATTCGATTTCGCCGTAGGTATATTCAATTGCATCTTCAACCTGGTTTTGCCTTGCCTGACGAGATAGTGAGAATCCATCCACTTCAGCGTATAATTGGTTAAACACTTGAGCGTGCTCTGTCAGGTTTAAAGAGTCCTGCCAAAGTTGAATTCTGGAACGCCTTGCCTTTTGCCGAAAATAATGGACTAGCAATACGAATACAATGATTAGAATGACCAGACTTGCTGTAACATGCAAGAAGCTAAACCTCTCATCAACCATGCCGTAAACCGTCATCATTTAAAATTTTTTCTTTTTCTTCCTGACTTAAATTGGGCCATGCCTGGAGTAACACTTTTCCAGCTTCTCGTTCATTCATGGCTTGGTGATGCATTTCCCAAGGAAGTTCATCGCTAAGATAAAGTACAATAACAAAGGCGGTTAAGAGTGTAGTAAAGACAGCAAAGAGTCCAAATCGTAACTGAAACATGCTGAGTAGTTTATTACTCTTGTTTACTGCATCATTTGCTACTCGTTCGACATGATCACAACTTTCACTGGCAATGCGATGAAATTGATGAACGTCATATCGAGACAGTTGGGCGGCAATAGTTTGCGTTGCTTTGGTTGTGTGTTTTTCAATTTTATCGATACAAAGCTCTGTTAACGTTTTGAGTTTTTCCTGATGCTGCTGGAAATTAAGAGTGAATTGATTGCAGCTACGCTCCAATGTATGCAGATTGGCTTCCCCTTGCGCCAGAGCTTTTTCTGCCGTTACTCGAAACTTTGCTGCCCCAGCCTGTGATAACAATTCGTTAATTGATGCCAGTTCATTATGTAGCGTTTGAGTACAGTGCAGTAACTTGGCATTTTGTTGTTCAATTTCTTCCCGCCATTCCAACATCTTGGTTTCAGCAAGTTCAAAGTAAGCGATAAATTCGCCTGTATGTCGCAGTAACTCTTTGACGCGGACTATATCATCATCTTGATAATGCTCCATGCGCTCTCCTTTTAGATCCATCTTTTCCAGTAGAATGCTGTATACAAATTTCCTTTACTATTCTAAGTCAGGTATCACTATGAGTTCCCTGATCTGGGCTTATGGTGTTATATACCTAAGTATCTCCGGTATGGATCATTCTATAACTATAAAAATATTTTTGGAACGGCAAAATTGGAACTTGATTTGTATCTTTAATCCATCAGACATTGTTCCCTACGGTATTGGTAAGCAATACAACACGGGTTTATTCGCTGTATTTGCAGTAATTCACTCGCATTAGTGGTTATTGGTGTCCTTTCTAGAGCTCTTTTTTTAGAGCAAATGTCTAATTGATATTGGCATGTATTATGCTTCGAGTAGGAACATACCCATGCTTTTTATTATCCAAGACCTGTTAAATAACTTTAATTAAGCGAAAGAAAAAAAGTATTAGAGTTGATTTAATAAGCATTTTGCCTTTAATAGATTCGTTCTAGTGTCAAAAAATACTGTAAATTGTAAAAAGGTTGTTAATATTTCCTTAATATTGATTCATTAGAATGGAGATATATATTAGGGGTGGGAGAGAACCATGGTCGGAAACAGCTTTTTTGATAGGGCTCCTGCGAAACACGATAAAAAGCAGGCCGCATCAGAAGATACATTTATTAATGTTGGTGGAAAGCAGTTTCAAGCTTTGGCTGTGGCTTTTATTGATTATTTTAAACATTCCTCTCGTGTTAATGATTATACATTAAAGAAAATATTAGAACGTTTTTATGCTCATTATCCCAAATTCATTTCGAATCAGGCATACCTGAATCCAATGGATCGCATGGGAATGTTAATCAACAGCGCACGTAAATCTGAGGTGGTCGAATGTCTGGCCTATGCTTTACACCAAATCACCATAGATGAAGTGTACGCTCATCCATTAAATTACCGTGAAGCTTTTGATGGTCTTGATGCTAATACACCTAAAGCTTTTCTGCGTCAACCCGGTACAACCGTTCCTTCTAGTGTTCTTCGAGCTTTATCTCAAGCTTTAGGGATAACTATTGTGCTCTTTTTTACAGAACATGGAAAAGAACTGCGGCTTAGAGAAATTTATTCTAATGGCGCTCCTAATATGCTTAAAGTGGAATTAGTGTTACAAGTTAATGAAGGGAACTATTTTCCCAGAGTCAAAAATGAAGCGGATTTTGCTTATGTAGGTCAATTGGCAATTAAACCTCCTGAACCTGTTGTAAACGACGAACGCAATAAAGGTACAGTTGCTGAAATGATCGATCAGATTAAAACGGATAATAAACAAATTTTAAGAACGTACACTCAATGGCGACAGAATTTATTAATGGAAGGCTTGACGAAAGACCATCTGATAACGCTTTATATTAAATTTTTGCCATTACAAAGTTCTATTATACCGGATCCTAAATTATTTTTCTCAAGATTAACCGCCCCAGAAGGTAGAGTAGTTAAAGTTGAGGATGTTAATAACGAACACTACGTTAATGAAGAATTAGCTGGAACTTTGGCGGAGTGGATTAGCATCAATCAGGTAGATCCTGATCTTTTGCTGGATTATATGGATAAACCGGGTATGCGAACAGCCAGCCCAGCCGCCTGATCTGCTGAGTGATGTTTTGAGTTAAACCTGGCTGCGAGAACCCAGAGTACTAAATCCTTTAGGTATTGAATTGACTCCAGAGAGGAGCCAATTTCAACATGCACGGTGTTCATTTTATAGAAAACCCTGGTGTTTCATCCATTCATCATTAGCAAATTTTGACATGTAGTTACGAATGGAGTCCGGTAAAAGGACCAGGCATTTTTGTCCTTTTGTTAAGGATTTTGCAGCCTGTAAAGCAGCCCACATAGCCGAACCGCAAGATCCTCCTACGAGTAATCCTTCTTCACGAATTAATTGTCTTGCCATGTGGAATGAATCCGCATCATTTGTCTTAACATAGGCATCAATTAAATGATTATCCAAAACGTCAGGAAAGAAATCATACCCTATCCCTTCAACAAGATAAGATTTGATTTCAGTGCCCCCACCCAGTATTGAGCCTTCCGGGTCTACACCAATAATCTGAATTTTTGGATTATATTCTTTTAATCGTTTTGCTATGCCTGTTATTGTACCCCCTGTTCCGACTCCTGCGACTACCATATGTAAGTCCATACCAAAATCATCAATTATTTCCTGGGCTGTTCCATGATAATGGGCATTAGGATTATTGGGGTTTGAGTATTGATCAAGAATATGAGAATTCGGTATTTTTGCTTTTAAGTCTTTTGCCAGGGAAATGTGGCTGTCTGGGTCGTGTGATGCGGCCTCAGTCCGCGTTCTGTATATTTTTGCCCCCAGGAGTTCAAGAACGGATTGTTTTTCCTGACTCATTTTTTCCGGCATGGTGATAATAACCTTATAACCTAATACGGCTCCAGCCAGTGCGATGCCTATTCCTGTATTTCCCGAAGTTGGCTCAATCAAGGTGTCTCCAGGTTTAATCCTTCCTTCTCGTTCAGCCTGAATAACCATCTCATATCCAATGCGGTCTTTAACCGAGCCACCGGGATTGAAAAATTCACATTTGGCGTAGAGTTCGCAGTTTAAGTTGCGGCCCAAGCGATTTATTTTTACCACTGGGGTATGTCCTATAGTGGCCAGAATATTAGGGTAAATCATGTTAGTCCCTTTTTAATGAGAAGAGATTCGATTATAAGCATATAGGAAGAAAATGCAAAACTGTTGCATTTAGCTTTTAATGATCAAATGAACGAGGCCTTAAGTAATTATTGATACCTACAGGCCTCATTTAAATGAGTAGTTAAGGGGTAACGACCATATCAAAAAGCACCGTTGTTGTATTGCTCCCTTTTACTGGAATGGTTCTTAAGTTATGTGGGCTAGAAGCAGTACTGCTGAGTTCAAAAACCAATGAACAGGATTCCCCTGCTTTTAATAACTCACATGTGGAGACTTGCACTACATCACCATTCCAGTCTTCAGGCAGGGTTGCCATGACATTTAATGCATTAATGTTAGAAGAATTTAGAATAGTTACATAACCTCTGTTTGGATTTGTAAACGTCATTGTCACAAGACAGTTGGCCAATGTATTGCGACAGGATATTAATCCGGATTCAGGATTTGATGGAACAATGACGGCTTGTATTGATAGCTTAGCCTGTTCATTCACAATATTGGGTTCCGATGCGTGCAAGGCTCCAAAAGTGAGCGAAGCCAGCATGAGAATGATGACCTGTTTAAATCGAAATAAATTCATAAATCCATCCTTAGTTTTTAATCATAATAATAGAGTTCGGGGTTGGCTTACTGCTGAAATTAAATCAATCTTCTCAAAATTTCTGAGTAAAGAATAGAGTGGGCTGCTTTTAAATTTTGCTACTTCGGTTTCGTACAGGGTTGAAAACACGATTTGAAAGTAAAATCTGGAATGTTGTATGTAATTCTGACATGATAATGTAACGAAAATCTATATAATTTCATGCAGTTTATTAGTGTAACAGTAGTTTCTCAATAAATTCGAGATGACGTTTACTGGGAATTATTGAAAGGTTACTTGAAAATCTCTATTTCCTTTGATTTATATAGTTGTTTCCATCTCATCCAAATTGAATCAATCCAAGTGAGTTTCGAAGAAAGAGATGTTTATGAAGGTGTAATCACCCCGATTAATTGATACAGACATGATTCATCAATGGTATTGAACATTACAGGAGTTTTAACATGCAAAGATATTTAACCTATAAATACGGTCGCTGGTCACTATTGTTCGTGGTATTTGGACTTTTGGGTTGTCAATCACCCAATGTTGCGCCTCAATTAACACCAGAACAGTTGGCCGCTTATCATGTGACTCAGAATCAGGTGAATGAATGGAACGCAAATAATGCAGCTAATACTAATCCGAATGTTATTGCAAGTCTTGCTATTGTTGGTTGTGGACAAGTACCTCTGGCTTAAGGATCTTCTATTTTGGGATTGGGCCGAGCAAAGCATATTTAGAATTAATTTTTATAAGGGAATGTAATGAGAACCAAGATATTTTTGACTGTTCTGATGTTATTCGTATCAACAGCGTATTCCAAAAATCAGGAGGTTGAATCAACGACTGGTGTTAAGACTAAGCAGGAAATAGAACAGTTAATTCAACTCTACTTAAAGCCCAAAGGGGTTTTAAATACCTCTTATGATGAATTTAAATTCTCTTCTTATCAAGGGGCTGCATTCAATCATTATTCAGGTCATAGCAATTTTATATCTGCTGGTGCAGACAATCTGAACTTCTATAATTTCTATTGGGGAATCAATGCATACAACATCACTACCAATACGAATACAACCTCAAGATTGACTAATGATTTAAGTCAAAGTCACGGTTCTATTGAGGATAATGGAGTGTTTTTACATGTGATGAAGCAGGTTGTTTTTCCCGTATTTGTTGATGTATTTGCCAGTTTTGGCAGGGATCGATTCAAGCAAACTAATACAGTGAATGGAGATACGGATAATCCTGTCATTGGCCGAGCTCATTATTACGGTCATGACAGCACAGTTGGGGTGCGAACATTTTTTGGACAGTCTTATAATTCACTGTATTTACAAGGTTATTTAACTTATTTTTACAGCAGTTTTTATCAACCAAATTTTATTTTTGAGTACCCAGTCGATAATGTTTCTGTTCCATCCTTGACTTCAAAAGTAGGTACTTTAATAGAGCATGCACGTTTGTACTATCAAGTGAATGAGCATTTTTCTCCCTTTGTCAGCGGAAGCTTGATTCAGATAACAAGCCGTTCATTCAGCAGACCCATCGTTGATCAAAACCTTGCCGCTGTCTCGGCACTTCCGCAATTGCTTCTGGCTAAAAATGGGTACAATTATGGCGTTGGAGTGGACTATCACTATAAGTCCGTCCGTATAACACCATCGTATGTGCATACAGTACGCGGCAATACCTACTCTGATAATTATGTGGGTGTTAATTTTGAATTAACTGGTTTGGGTTGATTCAGTGATAATGCGAGTTTGATACGATAAATCATATATTAGTTCTACAAGGGTTTGGCTTAAAAATTACGTAGACGCCTATTGGGTATATTGATATTATGCGGTGAAAATTCGAGTTCAGGAATATTAATAATAACAAGGAGTTTTGGTGATTATGTTGCATAAAGTTAAGAAGGCCGGTCTTGTAAGTTTAATAATGGTTAATAGTTCATTATCATTTGCTGGGGTCATGGGTGAAGTCCAGGATGACAGTAAACGCTTTTTTGGCTATGTGGCGCCAATTTACGGATCATTAAGTGATGAAGGTATAAATAGAATGCCATATGCGGAAACGAATACCGGTGGTGCAATAACAGAACATATGATGAATCCTGATTCACGTTGGGGCTATAGTTTAGGTTTGGGTTATCAATTTGGTCCAGAAAAAGGCCATGATGTGGTATTAAGTTATACCAATTTAAAAAATCGAGGTACAGACGCTGCTGTTGTCACCAGTGAAAGCGATGTGTTGGTTAATCGATTGAGCCAGATTGTACAATCTGAATTTGATGTTCGCGATTCTATTGCTTCATCAGGTGGTAAGGATATGGTAGGACCCTCGAGCGCAGTGGTGAACTCATATTATGACTATCAAACTGCTGATTTAATAACGCATCGAAATTTTTTAAGTGGATTTTTGAACTATGTCCATTTTTCTCGTTACTACGGTATTAAAGCATCAGAGTTTAAAAAGGGGTTTTCTGCCCAATATGTTGGAAATTTGGTGTCAATTGCTCCTCCGCTTTTTAATCCAACAATTCAACCAATGACAAACCAAATCGATTATGAAGCGAAATATTTCGGAATTGGTCCTCGTATTGGAATGGGCGCAGCATGGGATTTAAATCGATTTTTTAGCCTTGTTGGCGATGTTTCTGCCTCTTTATTGGGCGGATCCTATAAGACCACCTGGAACGAAGCATTGATTACTACAACAGATGCGTCTATTCCTAAAGTGCCAAGAACTGGTAGATTCAGTTTTACCCAGAATAGCAATAACAGATTATGGTCATCATTAGTTATTGGTTCCAATTTGGCGATTGCAACACATTTTGATTTAAAAAATGGCAGTTCTGTAGGTGTTCAGGGTGGTATTAATACAGAGCAATATTGGACGACTACTGCACCTGATTCAATTCGTAGCAGCAATACCTCTAATAATATTTATTTTAATCAGCGAATAGCAGTTCGTGATGTATTCATTAAACTTAGTTACTTAGCTTAATCATTTTGGGGGCATGATTTGAAATCATTTTTAAATCATGCCAATAGTTTTATGGTATTTTGCTAGTGTTTATCCATAGGATAAACGATATTTTTGAAAGTGTATCAGGGAAGTTCTTTCCCGATGATGCAGTTTTTTTTTAGTATTAAGTTAATGGTGTTGTGGAGGTCGTATCATGCTTGTGAGTCCGTTAGATCATGCCCATGTGCCCAGTTCTATTAACCCATCTTCTAAGGGAATTCACCCTACAGCCTTAATCGCTCCAGGAGCAAAAATTGGTTCTGATGTCACTATTGGTCCTTATTCAATAATTGGTGAACATGTCCGAATTGGCCAAGGAACAACGATTGCTTCTCATGTTACGATTGAAGGTTGGACTCAAATTGGTGAACGGAATTATATTGGTATTGGTTCCATTATAGGCGGCATTCCTCAAGACCTTAAATTTAAAGGTGAAATCAGTAAGGTATTTATTGGCAATGATAATGTTATTAGAGAATATGTTACGATAAACCGTGGAACGGCCGGGGGTGGTGGTGAAACATTTATTGGTAATAGTAATGTTTTTATGACCTATGTTCATGTTGCTCATGATGTTTCCGTTGGAAATAATAATATTTTTTCTAATTCCTCAGGGATTGCAGGTCATGTAGTCATTGAAGATAACGTAACTGTAGGTGCCTTTTCCGTTCTTCATCAATTCATCAAATTAGGGCGAATGTCGATGATAGGAGCACTTAGTTTGATAACTAAAGACGTTACACCATTTGCTTTGGTTTCAGGTAATCCTGCGAAACGATATGGGCTTAATATAGAGCGACTTCGCCGCAGTGGATATAATCCCGAAGCACGAATTGCGATACAACGTGCTTATAAGATACTGTTTCATAAGGGATTTTCTATGAAAAAAGCGATTGAGCAGCTTGAGTGCGAATTTCCTGAAAACCTGGATATTCAATACCTTATCCAATTTCTTCATAATTCAACACGAGGTATCTATCGTTAATTTTACTGATAAGGATTTTTATGATTTCTCATCGATTCTCCATTCCTCGTGGACCCTTCAGTCTATCCGAACTGGCTGAGATTTCAGGATCTGTTTTGTTAAATGAATCCGAAGGTTCATTTATGGTTTCTGATATTACAACGCTTGCCGATGCTCAATCGACTAGCTTGGCGATGTTGCATCAAAAAAAATATGTGAAGGCTTTAAAACACTCGCAAGCTGGGGCGTGTATACTCGCTCCCGAACACAAAGAGCATGCTCCGGAACACATGCATTTATTGCTGCATAAAAATCCCTACAAAGCTTATGCCTTGATTGCTCAGATATTTTATCCCTTTGAACAAATTCAGCGTTTTATTGCACCAACAGCCTATGTTTCATCAAGTGCCGTAATTGGCAATGATTGCCAAATTGAACATGGTGCCTATATTGGCGATAGAGTTCGTATTGGCGCGCGTTGTAAAATTGGGGTTAATTCATACATCGGAGAAGGTGTTATCCTGGGAGATGATTGCCGAATCGAAAGTAATGTCTCCATAAGCAATACCATTATGGGGAATCAAGTCATCGTTTACCCTGGTGCACGCATTGGGCAAGATGGTTTTGGCTTTGCAAGTGATGCAGATGGACATTATAAAATTCCTCATAGAGGTGGGGTGATTATAGGTAATGATGTTGAAATTGGAGCTAATACCTGCATTGACAGGGGATCACTCGATAATACCGTTATTGGTGATTGTTGTCGTTTGGATAATCTGATCCAGATAGGACATAACGTTAAAGTGGGACGAGGTTCGATTATTGTTGCTCAGGTAGGTATTGCGGGTAGTACGGAGTTAGGTGAGTGGGTCACCTTATCGGGTCAGGTTGGTGTAATTGGTCATTTAAATATAGGCAAAAAAGCAACAATTCTGGCAGGAAGCATGGTATTTAAAGATGTCGCACCTGGGGCTAGAATGGGTGGTTTTCCTGCAATGCCCTCACGGGATTGGTTAAGGCAGGTTTATTCATTTAAAAAAGATTCAGGCAGAGGCAACGGCAAGAATCTTTAGAACCGCTAAAGCTGCCTTTTCACTGGCATTTTGGCGCAATTTTTTGTGAATTTCTCTGAATTGCTGGATTAATTGATCCTGTTCTGGTGTTTGGAGTAAATGCAGAACCTGTTGGGCGATGGGGTGTGCAAGTGCTTTTGTTTGAAGATATTCAGGAACCAGCTCGCGATTAGCTAATAAATTGGGCAGAGAAATAAAGGGTATTTTAAGCTGAGGCGCAATAAGAGCATGGGTAAGAGCCCCCCATTTAAATGCTACAACCATTGGTTTCTTCAACAGCATTGCCTCCAGAGTTGTTGTGCCGGATTTTGCTAATACCACATCTGCTGCAGCCATTACTTCTCGAGAACTTTGAGTGGTTATCTGGACATTAACCTTTATACCCGTGTTGTCCAGTTGCTTTTGAAATATATCGCGTAAATTTGAATTGGCTAATGGCACCATAAATTGAACCTGTTGGTTTTGTAAACTGATTTCTTGCATGACATCAAGAAACAATGGCCCCATATATTTTATTTCACCCGCCCTGCTGCCGGGTAATACGGCAATGTGTTTGTCCTGGGAATTTAAGCCTAGTTGAATTTTTTTATGCCTCGTATCCATTTCCATCTCAATCTCATCAGCCAGTGGATGGCCAACAAATTGAGCGGGTACATCAAAACGTTGATAAAACTCTTCTTCAAAAGGAAAAAGGGTGAGAATCATGTCAATCGTTTTTTTAATGTGATAGACCCTCTTTTGCCGCCACGCCCAAACTTTAGGACTGACGTATTGTACGGTCTTTACGCCTCTTGGCTTTAGGTTTTTTGCAAGCCATAAATTGAAATTGGAATAATCGATACCTATAAAAATATCAGGTGGATTGAGTATCCATTGATTGAGTAGTTGTTGCCTTATTCTATAAAGCTCTGGATAACGCTTGAGCACATCTCCTATCCCCATAACGGACAAGCGTTCCATATTGACGAAGGATTGCATTCCTTCCTTAATCATTTGCGTGCCCCCTATACCCTCAAATACTAATGGCACGTCATGTTTTTTTAATTCCCGGATTAAACCGGCTCCGAGCAGATCTCCTGATGGCTCTCCAGCTATTATTGCAATTCGTAAAGGACGCTTTAAACTCACTTTTATCCTGGATTTATTGAATGGTTCAATGCGAGGGATGTTAGCTCAAATGCAAGTCAATGACCAAGTACTATTTTACTTTGGAATTCACTGCTTGTAGACTGCCTTCCTAGCCAGATTTTTTTCACTTAATCAATGAACTGGCCAGTCTGGATGCATAATAGGATAAAATATTCTATGGTCAAATTAACTCGTGATTTGAAGACACTTCCCGTGACATTGATGGGCTGGATAGTCTATTTACTTATTCCATTCAAAAAGAGCATTGCCCAAAAAAATATAGAGCGAGTTTTTGAACACTCAATTAGTTCTCAAGAAAAAAAACGCCTGGTCATCGCTTATTATTCGCATCTGATGACCAGTATAAAGGAATTGATTTTATATGCTTTCGTCAGTAAAAAACGTTTGGAGCAGCGAATAACAATAATAGGTATGGAGCATTTATATAACGCAATGAACCAAGGTAAAGGGGTGCTTGTACTCACCGGGCACTTTGGAAGTTGGGAATTTTCTCCTTTGTTTTTTCTGGATAAAGTTGAGGGTAATAAAGACCTATTTTATTGCATCAGAAAGTCATTGCGGTTTGCATTTTTGGATAGTATTTTTTTACGTCGTTATGAAGCGGTTGGTTTTAAGCTTATTAATAAAAAAAATGCCATTAGGGAAGTGTGTAAAGTATTACAGAAGGGAGGGGTCGTATTTGTTCCATTCGATCTACGACCATCTTATAAAGACAATAATAAACTACTGACGAACTTTTTAGGTCAAAATACAAGTACTTATACTAGTCTGGCATACCTGGCAGAGCGTTATAATTCTCCCGTATTATCAGCAAGCTACTACCGTATTAATAAAAAACAGCATGTGAATCAATTTCATCCTGAAATTCAAAGACATACGAGTGTAGATAAGCAGGATGCGCTCCTGAAAAATACTCAAAATTACAATAAACGGCTTGAAGAAATGGTACTAGAACATCCTGAGCAATGGCTTTGGTCTTATAAGCGTTGGTAATTTTTAAGGCATGGTAATGACTGACAACACTTTTTCCAATCTTCGTATTACTATCTGGGGGCGATTAATGCATCGAGTGTTCCCTTTGAGAAAAAACATCATTATCAACAACATAGATCGGGTTTTTAAAGATAAAGCTACTTCATTTGAAAAGACCAGATTGCTTAAAGCGTTCTATTCTCATCTGGCTATAGTCCTTAAGGATATCCTGCTTGTGGGATGGCTGAGTACGGACAGTATGAAACGTAGAGTGGAAGTTCGTGGCATGGAGCATTTCTTAAAGGCAGTGAACCAGAATAAAGGGGTGTTAATATTATCCGGTCATCTGGGCAGCTGGGAGTTGGCTGTGCCCTCAGGTATTCATCATTTAGATACATTGATTGATAAAATACATATTATTAGACGCCCTATTCGTAAGAAATGGTTAGAGCATTTGATATTTCAACGCTTCCAAAGATGGAACATTAAATTGATCAGTAGCATTAACGCCCCAAAAATGGTCAGTCGCGCACTTAAAAATAAGGAGATCGTACTCTATTTATTCGATCAGCATACCAGTATAGAAAAAAATTCTGGTTTAGCGGTTGATTTTTTTAATGTCAAAGCAGGGACTTATCGCAGCCTGGCTGTTTTTGCATCTAAATACGACAGTCCTGTAGTGCCTTTATCCTGCTATCGAGTAGGAAAAGGGAAACATGTCATTGAGTTTTTCCCTGCGCTTGAATGGCAGGAACATCCAGACAACGCTCAGGCCATATATAATAATACAGTGATTTACAATCAAATCCTGGAACAAATGATATTGGCTCATCCTGAACAATGGTGGTGGGTGCACCGCAGATGGAAATTATAAATAATTAGTTTAATAGATCTCGCTAACAATAATGAGTTCAAAGAAATTATCAATTCAGTACTATAATCATTTCATAATCAATCTATAGATTGGTTGTGTTAACAAATCCTATTTCGAGGTTCCCCGACTAGTTCGCGGGGCGTTGTAAATAAATTGATGAATTGTTAACACACCTGAGTATATCTGTAATTTCAAGTTAATATAATTTAAGGCCATTCAATGTCTAAGACGATACAGGGATTGATTGTTTGGTTTATTTCTACATTATTTGTTATCTATGCCTTTTGCCTTAATACGGCGGGTGCCGTATTTTCGGAGTCGATCAAGTCAGCACTGCATCTCTCAGATATGGGCGTTTCGTTTGCTGCCGGATCGTTTATTCTTGGATTTGCCTGCATGCAAATTCCAGCGGGTTATCTTCTTGATCGCTATAATGCTCGATTTATAGTGAGCAGTGCTTTATTTTTGGTTGCTTCAGGAAACGTAGCCATTTCATTTTCTACTAATATCTATACTTATTGTCTGGCTAATCTTATTCAAGGCATGGGGGCATCTTTTGATTTCATCGCCGCGAGTATTCTTGTGGCTCAGTGGTTTCCCCGCAATATGTTTCCTATTTTAACCGGTCTGATTGAAACCTTGGCCTTTATTGCCAGTGGCCTGATTCATTATTTTTTAATGATTAAATTACAGACGTACTCCTGGAATCAAATTTATCAATATTTTTCAATTTATGGATATTGTTTGTTTGCTTTGGCACTGTTTTGGGTAAAAACTCCGGAGGATTTTCAATTCGCGAGCAAGATTTCTTTAAAAGGTTCATTAACTATCGTCTGTAAAAATGGACAAATCTGGTTATGTGCTTTTTCTGCTGCAACCTCTTTTGGCATTTTGTTGGCATATGGTGGTCTTTGGTATTTGCCTATTCAGGAATATTATTCAGTAAACAGCAGTACAGCAGTTTTAATTGGTGGAATGGTCTTTTTTGGAGTTGGGGTGGGTACTCCTTTGCTGGGTTGGATCTCCAATCGTATTAAATCAAGAAAACTGGTTCTGCATCTTACTTTGGTAATGGGTACTATGGGTTTGCTGATGGCGGTATATCTACCTCATTATAGGATTAATAATTATTATATAATTGAAGCGGTATCCTTTTTTACCGGTTTTATGCTTTCAGGATCCATGTTGATTTATACCATGGTGAGCGAAATGTCTTCGAACAGTACTCGTGGTATTGCCATCAGTATTACTAATTCCTCAGTATTTTTATTTAATACACTATTATTATTTGTTCCGTATTTCTTTATAACCAAAGAATCGCCTCATTTTTATACCTTTTTATGGGTATTACCGTTTTGTGCCATTGTTTCTATTATGTTGTCTTACTTTATTAAAGAGACTTATCGTGCGGATTAAATGATTAAAGTGCTGCGGTAAGAAAGTTGTTGCTTAGTGTGGTTAATTATTGATTTTTAAACTATATTAATTGCGGAAGTACAAATTATTTCAGTTTCAATTTATTAACTTATGCAGGAAGCTAATTATGAACAATATAAAATTTTTGAAGTGGGGATGTGCTGTTGCTTTAATTTTAGGTTTGTCAGGTTGCTATATGGATGGACAAAGCGCTCAAGAGTCAACTTATTCAACTGCAAACTCAACCCCCAGCAATCAATCTGCTACAGGTGCGCCACAAGCCAAACAAAAAACTTATGCATCTAAAGAGCCTACCCAAAAAGCCACTCCAGGCCCTAAACAAACTGCCGCACCACAATTGCCTGTCATTCAGTAATTAAGTCATTTTCATCAGATTCCCTCTTATTTTCAATAAGATAAGAGGGAATATCTTAATCCAATCGCTCACTGGAAATATTTGAATTATGAACTAGTATTTATCATGAGAACTGTTCTTTATTTAGTTAATCAATTCAAATTCTAGTCGCAAGTGTTGGCTTTATTGGGCTTGTATTGATTACTCATACACAGGGAGTAGTTAAGATGATTAATTATAAATCATTTAAGTGGAGTTATGGCCTGGTCACGGTGTTGGTCTTTGGTTTATCAAGTTGTGCTAATAAACCAGTAGCAACCCAAACCGAATCTGCTAACTTAAAAGTACAAAAACTAAATACTGCCAATCAAGTGAATATTGAATCCGGTATTGCTAAAAATCCTGTACTGATCAGCTCTCCGGAAACATCGAGCAGTCCAACGCCTACACCTGCTCCAGTTGAATCAATGTCTCCAGATTCAGGTCTTTCTGACGTAAATCCAGATGTTGAATAGAGTTAAATAGATTCTTTGATTTTTTTTACGAAATCTCTTGTGCTTATAAGGAATATGGCGGGTTTAATTGGAGATAAGTATTTAATCCCGGCTGATAACAGCCAGGATTAATTATGCGATGAAAGAGGGAAGAACCTATTGCGGTGCGATCATTTCTTCTGGTTTTACATATTCGGCGAACTGTTCGGCAGTCAAATAACCCAGTTTCACAGCAGCTTCTTGTAAGGATGAGTTATCATGATGAGCTGTTTTAGCTATTTTGGCTGCTTTATCATAACCTATATGTTGATTCAGAGCTGTTACCAGCATCAAGGAATGATGTAAATAATAGTCGATTACGGGTTGATTGGCTTCTATTCCTTCTGCGCAAAATTCCTGAAATGAATGACAGGTATCGGCCAACAGGTTTAATGAATGCAACACATTAAATATGATGACGGGCTTGAATACGTTCAGCTCGAAATTGCCCTGACTGTCTGCAATTCCTACGGCAGTATCATTTCCTAAAACCTGAGCACATATCATGGTCATTGCTTCACATTGCGTTGGATTTACTTTTCCAGGCATGATGGATGAACCGGGTTCATTTTCCGGAATGGTTATTTCTCCAATGCCACAGCGAGGTCCTGAAGCCAGCCAACGAATGTCATTGGCAATTTTCATTAAAGCGCAGGCCAGAGTTTTCATGGCACTGTGTGCAAACACCAACGGCTCGTGTGAGGCTAAGGCAGCAAATTTATTAGGTGCTGTCACGAACGGTAACTGGGTGATGCTGGCGATGTGTGCCGCAACTTTGACCGCGAATTGAGGATGAGTGTTTAAACCTGTTCCAACTGCTGTGCCCCCTGCCGCCAATTCATAGAGTTCGGGTAAAACTTCTTCTATTCTGTGGATGCAGGCATCCAGCTGGGCAACATAGCCAGAAAACTCCTGACCTAGAGTAATCGGAACTGCATCTTGTAAATGAGTTCTGCCGATTTTTACTATATCCTTAAAGGCCGCCATTTTAACAGCGAATGCATCCCTTAAGTTTCGAACTGCAGGCAGTAATTTTTTATTTATCGCAATAGCTGCGGCAATATGCATGGCGGTCGGGAAGGTATCATTTGAGGATTGAGACATATTCACATGATCATTGGGATGTATGGGGGTTTTACTGCCCATTATTCCACCTGCCAGTTCAATGGCCCGGTTGGATATGACTTCATTGGCATTCATATTGGATTGAGTGCCGCTTCCTGTTTGCCAGACATGCAAAGGAAAATGATCGTCCAGCATCCCTTGACTTACTTCATCAGCTGCTTTAACAATTAAATCCGCTTTGTCCTTCGGTAATTTACCTAAGTCCTGATTAGTCAGCGCCGCTGCTTTTTTTAAGATACCAAAAGCATGGGTTACTTCACGAGGCATAATGTCTTTGCCAATGTTGAAATGATGTAAGGAACGTTCAGTCTGGGCGCCCCAGTATTTATCGGCGGGTACTTCAATTTCACCCATACTGTCTGATTCAATACGCGTTTTGTTCATCATAGTTTATTCCTTGGATAAGATAATTGCGTGCGAAATAAAATAATAATTCTAGCATAGCAGACGTTATTAAGTAATTTTTGTTATAGTGTCCGCTCATGATTTTTGGTGAATAAACCGTGAGAGAAATTCGTATATACCAACCTGGTGATTATCAAATTGGACAACTGGTGGAGTTATCACCCGAAGCGGGCCAACATGTGGCTGTGGTCTTGCGCATGCAAGCAGGTGACCCGTTGACGCTGTTTTGTGGGGACAATCGTGAATTTTCAGCGGTCATTGAGCACGTTAAAAAAAAACAGGTTAAGGTTTTGATTACGTCGATTAATGAAAAAAATCGTGAATCACCATTAAGAATCCATCTGGCCCAGGCCATCTCTAAGGGTGATCGTATGGAGCTGGTGATGCAAAAATCTGTTGAATTAGGGGTGGCATCAATAACTCCTTTAATCACGGAACGATGTGCGGTAAAGCTTGATAAAGAGAGAATGGCGAAAAAACTGCATCAGTGGCAAAGTATAGTCATTGCTGCATGTGAACAGTCCGGTCGCAATGTGATTCCAACTGTACATCCCCCTGTTCCATTAGAAGACTATTTGGGTTTTGTGCACCCCTCATTTAAATTTATTTTACATCCGGAAGGTAATAAAACATGGCGGGATTACGTAATAAACCAATCAGATATTACACTGATCATCGGACCTGAGGGTGGATTGACTGATGAAGAAATTAAATTGGCTTGTAAATCGGATTATTTACCCTTATCTTTGGGGCCAAGAATTTTACGTACAGAAACAGCGGCCATTACCGCATTAAGTGTGTTGCAAGCGGTTGGCGGTGATCTATAATTATAGTTTGAATTATAAATAGTTGAGGAATACTCATGAGTGATAATATTAAAGCTGTGACAGACGCAAGTTTCGATCAGGATGTAATTAATTCCAGTAAACCGGTTTTGGTTGATTTTTGGGCGGAATGGTGTGGTCCATGTCGAGCTCTGACACCTATTCTAGAAGAAGTAGCTGCAACCCACAGTAACGATGTTAACTTTGTAAAAATTAATATCGATGAAAATCCTCAAGCGCCTTCAAAATTTGGTGTTATGAGTATTCCTACTTTGATTTTATTCAAAAACGGTCAGGTTGTAGCCGTTAAAATGGGTTTGTTATCTAAATCCCAATTAAGTGCATTTGTTGAAAGTCACATCTAATTTTATTTGAGTGATGGTTGAGACTGAGCGGAAGCAATGCACAACTATCACTCATATAGAGTATTGATTAAATTCCTGGTTTGCATTACAAAGATTTTCTTTTAATTTTAGTATAAAAAAGTTGGATCTTGTTTGAAAGCTGTGATAGCCTGTTAGCAATATGTGACATACTATAAAGCAAGTATGCTGCATAGGCAGTCGAATCCTTAGCTGCTATTCCCTAACAAAAATTTTCTCGGATATTCAATTCGTTTAAACAATAAATCAAGTGAGAAGTATGAATCTTAGTGAACTTAAGCAATTAGCTATTGCTGACCTCGTTAATATCGCCCAGGAGATGGGGGTTGAAAACACCTCCCGTTTGCGCAAACAAGACATTATTTTTGCTATTCTTAAGGCCCATGCTTTAAAAGGCGAAGACATCCATGGTGATGGTGTTCTAGAAGTTTTGACTGATGGTTTTGGTTTCTTGCGATCCGCGGATGGCTCTTATTTAGCCGGGCCAGATGACATTTATGTCTCACCGAGTCAAATCAGACGTTTTGGTCTTCGGTCTGGTGATACCATTTCTGGTAAAATTCGTCCACCTAAAGACAGTGAGCGTTATTTCGCTTTATTAAAAGTTGATCAGATTAATTACGACACTCCAGACAGTGCAAAACGTAAAATATTATTTGAAAACTTAACTCCTTTATTTGCAACGAAACGATTGGTGATGGAACAAGGTAATGGCAGTACCGAAGATTTAACAGCCAGAGTTGTTGATCTGTGCGCACCGTTTGGTCGTGGTCAGCGAGGTCTGATTGTTTCTCCGCCAAAAGCGGGTAAGACACTGATGCTGCAAAATATTGCTCGTTCTATAGAAAAGAATTATCCGGAATGTTACCTCATTGTATTGCTTATCGATGAGCGTCCTGAAGAAGTTACCGAAATGCAACGCTCTGTGAAGGGTGAAGTGGTTGCCAGTACCTTTGATGAGCCGGCAAACCGACACGTTCAAGTGGCCGAAATGGTTATTGAAAAAGCGAAACGGTTGGTTGAACATAAACGAGATGTCGTTATTCTTCTTGACTCCATTACTCGTCTGGCACGAGCTTATAATACTGTTGTTCCTTCATCAGGCAAGGTATTAACTGGTGGTGTTGATGCGAATGCATTACAACGTCCCAAACGTTTATATGGCGCTGCACGAAATATTGAAGAAGGTGGTAGTTTGACCATTATTGCTACGGCATTGGTAGATACCGGTTCAAAAATGGACGAAGTGATTTATGAGGAGTTCAAGGGTACCGGTAATATGGAGATCCATTTGAGCCGTAATATTGCTGAGCGTCGTGTATTCCCAGCAATTAACATTAACCGTTCTGGAACGCGTCGTGAAGATTTGTTGTTAAGTCCAGAAGACTTACAGCGCACCTGGATATTACGTAAAATCCTGCAGTCTATGGATGAGTGTGATGCCATTGAATTCCTGTTGGAGCGTATGAAAAATCATAAAACGAATGCTGAGTTTTTTGATGCAATGAAGAGACAAGAGTAATTAATAGTACTGTCAGTGCACGCAAGAACTCGGCGTTGGTGATAAGTTCACTGCCATACGCGCCGGGTTCCTACCTAGTGTATACATTACGCAGTAGTGTATAGGAACAAAATAGTGTAATCCTTTTGAGTTAAATCACTAATGAACTACTCTGATCTAAGAGACTTTATCGCACAACTCGAATCACGTGACCTATTAAAGCGAATTGAGTATCCGGTATCGCCTTATCTTGAAATGACTGCCATCAGTGATAGAGTGCTGCGTTCTGGTGGTCCTGCTCTGCTCTTTACTAATACTCCTGATCATCGAATGCCGGTTTTGACCAACCTGTTTGGTACGGTCGACCGTGTTGCAATGGGCATGGGTGAGGAATCGATCACCGCATTAAGGGATGTTGGTAAATTATTAGCGGCGTTAAAAGAACCGGAGCCTCCCAAAGGAATTAAAGATCTGTTCAGTAAGTTGGCTTTGTTAAAACCTGCCATGACTTTGGCTCCCAAATATGTGAGCGGTGCTGAATGTCAGACTCATGTGTGGGAAAAGGATGAAGTGGATTTAACCATGCTGCCCATACAAACCTGCTGGTCTGGTGATGTTGCGCCTTTAATTACCTGGGGAATGGTCACTACAAAAGGTCCGAATCAAACCCGTGAAAATATGGGAATATATCGTCAACAATTGTTGAGTAAAAATAAATTAATCATGCGCTGGCTTTCTCATCGAGGAGGCGCATTGGACTATCAGGCCTGGCAGAAATCCAATCCAGGAGAGCGTTTTCCAGTTGCCGTGACTCTGGGGGCTGATCCTGCGACTATTCTGGCGGCTGTAACACCTGTTCCAGATTCTCTTTCTGAATATGCTTTTGCGGGTTTGTTGCGAGGTCAGCGCACTCGATTGACACGGTGTATTGGTAATGAACTCCATGTTCCTGCCAGCGCGGAAATAATCTTGGAAGGTTATATTGAACCCGGTGTAGAAGCGCCAGAAGGACCCTATGGAGATCACACGGGTTATTTTAATGAAGTACAATCTTTCCCGGTTTTTACCGTAGAGCGGATTACTCATCGAGATAAACCTATTTATCTGAGTACTTATACTGGCAGACCACCCGATGAACCCGCAATATTAGGTGTTGCGTTAAATGAATTGTTTATTCCGTTATTACAAAAACAGTTCCCTGAAATAGTCGATTTTTATTTACCGCCCGAAGGCTGTTCTTATCGTTTAGCAGTTGTCACAATTAAAAAAGAATACCCCGGCCATGCCAAGAGGGTTATGATGGCTGTCTGGTCTTTTTTACGGCAATTCATGTACACCAAGTTTGTCATTGTATGTGATGATGATGTGGATGCCAGAAATTGGCAGGATGTGATTTGGGCCATTACTACACGAATGGATCCGGCTCGTGATACAGTAATGATTGAGAATACGCCTATAGATTATCTGGACTTTGCTTCCCCTGTTTCTGGTTTGGGATCAAAAATGGGAATGGATGCAACCAGTAAATGGGCTGGAGAAACACAAAGAGAATGGGGAAGGCCAATACAAATGGATGAGGAAATTTTAAAAAAGGTGAATGGATATTGGTCTTCACTGGGATTAGATTAATGAATGAAAAAATAGTTCAGGCTCAGGTTGAAACCATTTCTCCATTGACAGACAGCATCATGCAGTTGGTTTTGAACCCTGCTGAATATGTTTCATATCAGGCCGGCCAATACCTGCAGATTCTTTTTAGTGATGAGGAGTTGAGTTATTCCATTGCTAATGCCCCTTTAGGTTCACATAAATATGAATTACATATTCGTCATAGTTTGGAAAATCCTTACAATCAACGACTGTTCTCCCATATAAAAGAGCATGGAGAGGTCACTATCCGCCTGCCTTATGGTAACTGCAGCATAAATGATTTAGATAGTGATAGACCCATTTTATTTATAGCCGGCGGTACAGGTTTTGCACCGGTTAAAGCAATGATTGAACAACTATTAGCGACTACAGATGCTCGATTCTTTGAGTTAATTTGGGGGGCTCGATCACGAAGCGATTTGTATATGGATGAGAAGGTCACTCATTGGCAAAATCATGCCAGTCGATTCAAGTATTTTTCATTATTATCTGATGAAAGCAACGAGACGCTTGCTTCCTGTGCGCTGACCCGCCATGCAAATGATCTGAATGATTGGCAAATAGTACTGAGCGGTCCTTTTGACATGGTCTACAGTACACGAGATGTTTTAGTAAGCTATGGTGTATCGCCTGCTCACCTGTTTTCAGATGCCTTTGCTTTTGAATCCAGGTAAAGCAATTTAAAGATAATCCGGATAAAGTAAAAGGAGAGGACTGATGGAGACTTTATATCAAATTTTAGGGGTGATTGGTGCAGTATTGATCGTATTTGTATTGTATCGAGTTATTAAGGGAAGTCCTGATCAATTCAGCAAAGAAAATTTAAGTAAAAGCGCATTAACGATGGGTGTTTTAGCTCTGGTTTTAATCGGTTTTATCGCATTGTTGGTTCTGATGTTGAGGAATACATAAGTCGTTTTCCAGTAAGTCCGAGCAACGTCATCTCGATCAACGTGTGATCTCCTCAAGCAGGCACGATGCCTGCATTTGGAGATTATTCATTAGAACTTAATGTTTGGCATTGGTAATACGATAACTCCCTTCCTGTTCTCTTAAATAATGATGAATGTTGGGATTATTGATGGGCAGGTGGCTGGGATCTGCAATTAACATGCACTCTTCAACATAGGTTACCTGACTGCTGTCATCAACCAATAAACGGTACCATGGATTACGTGTGGCAAATTCACGTTGGCTTGCCTGTGGATTGTAAGTTCCTGAAGCTTGGAATATAGGATCCACATCCACCACAATAGCTCTGTATCGAATGCGTTTATGAATTACCAAATCCCCAATGTTAAATTTAGCAATTTTATCCATCATCGGCACCTTTTTTGAGCGTTGTGATGAATATATCGGTAGATTGTTCAATAGCTTGAGTTGAATTACAGGTCGTACAACAAATTCCAAATCTCATTGTTCACTTTGGAGTTTTTGTACGTCCTAAATGAGCTTAAACAAGCATAATAGCCAGAATGATGCCGAGCTCATATAAAACACATAAGGGTAAGGCCAGCATTAATTGCGACAACACATCGGGTGGGGTAAGCAGCATTCCCACAATGAAGGCGCCGACTATAACGTAAGGTCTGATTTTTTTAAGTGTCATTACATCGATTAGATTCAAACGGACAAGTACCAGGCAGATTAATGGTACTTGGAAGCTAAAACCAAATAAAAGCAACATTCGGGTAATAAAATCCAGGGTATAAGCCATATCCGGCATCAACCGTACCCCTTCAGGAAGGGCATGAGCAAAAAATTGAAACATGAATGGTAGAATCAGGAAAAAACAGAATAGTACCCCGAGTGCGAACAGCACCATACTGATAACGATTGCGCCACCTAATTGATCTTTTTCATTTTTATAGAGTCCGGGACTGATAAAGCGCCAAATGTGGTATAGAGCAAAAGGAGCGCTTAGTAACATCGCAGTATCAGCAGCGAGTTTAAGTGGTGTAAAAACAGAAGAGGTAATCTGTGTTGCGATTAGCCCTTCCTGATTAGGCAGGGATTTGAGTAATGGTGTGACTAAAAAGTGAAACAGATCGGCTGCCATGAAAAAAAATAAAAAGAATAGAACACCGAACCAGATTAAGGTATAAAGCGCGCGTCGTCTTAATTCAATCAGATGAATTAACATGGATTTTGTTGACCCGGATAAAATAGATAATAGAATAAACTATAAATCAGTATCTTCCTATTGCCAGGATTAATCTTGAGAGTTTCTGAGGTTATTCATGTGAAGGAAGCGTGCAAAAAGTGTCATTGTACAAATTTTTAGGATGAATCAACGATTTCGCGCTGAGGAATCCTGGCATTTAAGTACTGTTCTGGTTAATAGTGACGTAATGCGAGCAAAAAAATACGTCATTCCCGCGAAGGCGGGAATCCATGTATCAAATTTGCACCTGATTGTGTTTGCTTAATGGATCCCCGCCTTCGCGAGGATGACACGCTTATTTAAAGCGCAAATTAAGATAAAACAATGCGCCTTTTTAAAAAGGGAGGAACGTTCAGGCATGAATCAGGCAGCAGGACGAACAGCAGATTATATAATAGCGCAAGAGCTTCTGTTTTTAACTCCAACTACTTCGGGTCTAATTTCTTTTAAGCGATTAAACTGATCCACAAATACTACTGTAGGTACCAGAGCGGCACAATCTTCCTCCAACACTTGGGTGAAAGAGGCAATAATGACCAAGTCTCCAGGGGTCACCAAATGAGCCGCTGCACCATTAACACAAATATCGGTTGAACCTTTTTCCCCGGTAATGGCATAGGTTTCAAAACGGGTTCCTGCAGTGATATTCCAGACATTTACTGCTTCATAAGGCAGAATGTTCGCTGCTTTTAGTAATTCTGGAGAAATGGTGATACTGCCTTCGTATTCTAAATCGGCTTGAGTTACATAAGCACGGTGAATTTTGGATTTAAGCATTTTTCTATATGCCATGATACAATTTCCTAAAATGAGTAAGAATAAAAGGTTGATAACATCAGCCTTGTTCATTTTGGCCGATATTACATCATTATCCGTAGCCTAGGCCAGATAAATTTTGCAGAATATGAAATTCAATGAGTCACGTTGTAGGCCACACTCAATTTAAGAAACGTTTTCATGAAATGTACTCTATGAGTTTCTTAAAGTCTGTTTATAATTCATTTTTTATATATCACCCTCCGCTGTTACCCGCTGTTACCCGCTGTTACCCGCTGTTACCCGTTTCCTCGTTTTCTCGTTTCCTCGTTTTCTCGTTTCCCGTTTCCTCGTTTTCTCGTTTCCCCGTTTCCTCGTTTTCTCGTTTTCTCGTTTCCCCGTTTCCCCGTTTCCCCGTTTCCCGGTCCCCCTCCGTCCCGCTTCCTCGTCACCCTCCGTCCCGCTTCCTCGTCACCCTCCGCGAAGGCGGAGGGTCCATGCATGGAAAGTCCGATACAGAAAAATCTTAAATAATATTCATATCAGTACATTGCAACTAATAAAAAGGGAAACGATATTTTTTAGTAATCTATTAAATCCCATTAAAAGAGTCTGGCTACACACGAATAATGGAGTTTTGTGAATCACAAACACAATGATCATGAATGGACCCTCCGCCTTCGCGGAGGGTGACGAGGAAGCGGGACGGAGGGTGACGAGGAAGCGGGACGGAGGGTGACGAGGATGCGGGACGGAGGGAGATGAGGATGCGGGATGGAGGGTGACGGAGGGCAGCACAGAGTGTTATATAAAAAATGAGGATCGTTCAGGGACAAGTCGTGCCACTTAGGGGTTATAGAGCAATTGTCAACAGACCCTCATCAAATTGCGTGTCGATGAGTTGATGCAGGTTTTGCATGAATGGGATCAGGCAATGGATCTATCGAAAAGCTTTGTCGGCAGTCGATGAGGAGGCGGTATGAGTATCTGGTTCAGGTTCAATTTGATCCAGGTTAAATCGAAGCATCCCTGAAACCAAATTGTGCCCTTTATCGGTACCAAATAAAGTTTCAATAATCGCAGCGAAGTCATATAAATTACCCAACAATGGGTGCTCCACTTGGCCTTTATTAGAAAAATAATGTTCAAAATAAGCCATAGGCCTTTTTTGAGGGCCTTTAATTGCTTCCTCTAAAATTTGCTCTCGCAGCTTATCTGCTTCATCTGGGTAAGTTACAAATTGGTTTGTACAGAAAAATCTCATTATGGCATCCTTAAAAAAAGGGCTAATTTTAATCTTGATGGCTTGTTTTTGTCAATGGCGCTTCTTTTTTGAGAGAAGTAGGTATGCACATTCATCATTAAATAGTCGGTGAGCTCTAGGTTTGCGTGATGCAAGGGCAATTAGTGGGAATAATAGTATTTATAACCCGACAGATATTAGTAATAGTTCCTTAAGCACGTTATAATTTCCTTTTAATTGTTTAGGTGATAAAAGTGAGGCATAGCCCACGTAAGCGTTTTGGTCAGAATTTTTTGCAAAACAAGCATATTATTGATGATCTATTGCGCGCTATTAATCCTCAATCTGATGATAATATATTAGAAATTGGACCAGGACTTGGGGCATTAACTCAGCCTTTGTTGCGCCAGTTGAACCATCTGACAGCGGTAGAAATTGATACGGATTTACAACACTATCTGGCAAATCTTCCTATTGCTCAGGGTAAATTAAATTTGATTTCTGCTGATGCCTTAACGATAGATTACAGTCTGTTCGGTTCAGATTTAAGGGTAGTAGGAAATTTACCTTATAATATTTCCACGCCATTACTGATTCATTTATTACGTTATACCTCTTATATAGAGGACATGTATTTCATGTTGCAAAAAGAAGTTGTCGATCGAATGGCGGCTGGACCAGGAACTAAAGCTTATGGACGTCTGAGTGTCATGTTGCAATATCATTGCGAGGTGGAACATTTATTTGATGTACCGCCAGAAGCGTTTGATCCCCAACCCAAAGTAGATTCGGCCGTAGTAAGGCTTATTCCCTATCGCGTTTCTCCTTTTGAGCCAGTTGCTGTAGAACAATTAGAGCGAATTGTTGCCAGTTCCTTTGCAATGCGTCGCAAAACACTCACTAATAATCTGAAAGGGATCATTTCTGTAGCTGAATTAAGTGCACTAGGCATCGATGGCGGTAGAAGACCTGAACAAATTTCTGTCGCTGAATATGTCCAACTAGCGAAATTTATTTCCAAATAGTGTAAAATAAACAATATAGCATTGTGGAGGTTGTTTTGTTTCATCGTCAACGAAAAAGTCCTTTGTCTGCGCAATCCAAATCCATTAAAGATTTAACGCGTAATGTGACCGCTACTCAATTTTTGCTCGACAATAAACGGCAGGTATTGTTACAAAGAATGAGGGAATTGAGTGGCCTTGAAGAGTCTCGATATGAGAGTTTATGTGAGGTTCTTATTGAGAACCTGGTCAATTATTGCCAATATCTTCCTGAAACGACAAACAGTTATTATTCTCAGCCCGGGGGTCTGGTGGATCATGCCCTGAATCGAACAGAAGCGGCATTGAGTTTATTTAAGGAATTTATGGTTTTGGATAAGCCCGGGATCTTATCTGAAGAGCAGAGACTCTGGCAGTATGCACTTTATTCTGCGGCTGTTTTGCAAGGAATAGGTAAATTATTTGTTGATTTCCGGATTAATTTATATGATGCCAATGGTCAATTATTAAAGCAATGGAATCCATTGTTAGAGAGCTTGGTTAATACGGGAACCTATTATGATTATGAGTTCCTGAAAGAATCCGACCAGGATTTTCGGCGTCGCTTGAATTTATTGTTGGCAAGAACTTTAATGCCAGTGAGTGGTTTTAACTGGATAGCCTCTGATCCTCAGGTTCTGGCAGTCTGGTTGGCCTTACTGAATGAGGATACCCGTTCGGCAGGTACCCTGGGAGCTATTTTAATACGCGCAGATGCCATAGCCATACAGCGATACATTAGCGAATTTATGGTCAAAGTCGGTGTTAACCGCGGTGGACGTTATGGGCGAGCTGGAACGTTTACTGGTGGAGTACCGGCGACTATTGCAGAAAAAGAACAGGCAATGGGAGTCGAATTTATTCAATGGCTTACCAAATCATTGGATGAAGGCAGAATTATGATTAATAAGGCACCATTATTCATGGTGCCTGGTGGTATGTTAATGTCACAGGAAATGTTTCAGTTGTTTGTGAGAGAACATCCCGAGTATAAAAATTGGCAAGCCGTTCAAAACGGGTTTTTATCTTTAGGATTACACAGTCGTGGAATCGCAGGAAGTGTTATTGGGCGTTTTGAACAGGCACACACACAACATATGCAAACCGGGGTGGTCTTTTCCGAATTTGCTGTAGCCCTCCCTCCTACTGTAGAAGTTCATCAATTGAACACCGGTAAGATTGAGTCCATGTCTGCTACGGAGTTAATTCACAAAGCGCAATTTACCAGTCAGTTTACCCAACAACAGAATGCAATCGTGGTAACTCCGTTGCAAAAATTACCGCCATCAGGACAATGGCAGACTGTTGAAAATGATGTATCAACCTTAGTCCCGGGAGTAAGGCGCGGTGTCTGATTATGCCATTGGGGATGTGCAAGGATGCTATGAACCCTTACAAAGATTGCTTGAATTAATTAAATTTAATGAACGGGTTGATCGTTTATGGTTTGTGGGTGATTTGGTCAATCGTGGTCCGGAGTCTTTAGCGGTATTGCGGTTTATCAGTACTCTGCCAATCGCACCTAAAATTACATTGGGGAATCATGATTTACATTTATTAGGTTCCTTATTTGGTGGACGTCCCTGGAAAGGTCATGATGATACCATTCAGGATGTCGTGAATGCTTCTGATGGAGAGGAGCTTGGGCATTGGCTGAGAAAGCAGTCGTTGGTTTGTTATTCACCTGAACTCAATGTCGTCATGTGTCATGCCGGTATCTCGCCTTTATGGGATTTACCTAAAGCCATATCTCTGGCAAAAGAATTGGAAGATGTACTTTCAGGTGATAATTATAAAGACTTTCTGGCCAATATGTACGGTAATAAACCGGACCTATGGTCAGAAGATTTAAAGGGTATGGATCGATTAAGGGTAATTACCAATTATTTTACCCGAATGCGATTTTGTGATGACCAGGGGCGATTGGAATTGAATTACAAGGGCACTATTTCCAAAGCGCCAGCACATGTTCATCCCTGGTATGAGGTTCCTGGCCGTAAAGATATAGCGGCAGATATTGTTTTTGGTCATTGGGCTGCTCTCATGGGTTTATGTCCAAATCCCAGAATTCATGCAATAGATACCGGGTGCCTATGGGGTGGTGAGTTAACTGCATTGAGACTTCAGGACAAAAAAAGATTTTCTGTTTCAGGTTAAATTATTAAAACAACGGGCGATGACATTGGTGAAATTTTTAATTAAAAAAACATTGTTATTACAGGTCTTCCTGTTGTTTATCCTTTCAGGTTCTGTGGCTTGGTCAGAAAGCACTCCGAGCGCATCGCAATCTCTATTTAAATGGGTAGATGCTCCCTCTGCAGAAGCAAAACGAGTTGATCTTGCAGGAGCTCGCTTGCGAGAGGCAATAAAAAATCCTGAATTCATGCTAAAAAACTGGATTGAGTTACCTACGTCCCCTGCTGCTCGGAAAAAAAACATCGTGCGCTTGACTATTAGAGAAGCCATCTTGTTGGCTTTACGATATAACCCCAATATCCAGAATGCTGAATTGGATCGCATTATTCAACGTTATCAATTACGTTTGGCAAATAATGAATTTGAATTGCAATACGCGCTTGGCGCTCAGGGAATGATCCAGAAAAGTACTTTTGATGGCATTGGCACTTCCACTACTAATACGTTCTTAGCCAGTCCTGAATTGGGTCTGAAAACAAAGTTAGGTACCAAGGGTTCATTAGCTATAGATAATAATGTGGGGGTGAATAATAGTTATAACCCCGTGTTAAACCTGTCCGTCACCCAGCCATTATTACGTGGTTTTGGTCCATCTGCCAATGAAGCAGGACTTTTGGATGCCATCGATAATGAGTGGATCAATAAACTCAGTTTACAACAATCAGTAGTTGATCAAATCACACAGGTAATCATCGCTTATCGCGCGCTTATTTTAAGTGGGAATAATTTGCAAAATCAGCGGTTACAGTTAAAAGAAGCAAAAAAATCATACGAAATCAATGAAAAGAAAATTGAAGCCGGCCAATTGGAACCCACCGGAAACATCCAGCAATCCTATCAGATTGAGTCCTTGAGTTTGTTGGTAGAACAAGGTGAAAATGATTTTAAAACGGCAGCTCAGGATTTATTACAAACCATTGGCCTTGATCCTGAAATGCATTTGTCAGTACCTAGTGATGTTACTTTAAAAGAACTCGTGGTTCCTGATTTGCACCAGTCCATTGAACTTGCCCTGAACCATAATGTGCAATATTTGGCACACAAAATGGCCTTGCGTGCCGATGAACGAGCTTATAAGGTTGCAAAAAATCAACAATTATGGCAATTGGATTTATCAGGTAATGTTCAAAGTGGTACAGTGAATGATGTCACCGGTACAAACACAGGGGTACGTGGTATTTATAACGGTAATAATATTACCGAGTCGGCTCGCGTAACGCTTACTGTTCCGCTGCATGATATAGGTCGTCGAAGTCAATTAATCAGCGCAAAATTAAAATTGGAAAAAGACCGAATTAATTTGATAGCAGCCAAACGAGCTTTGGTTACTAATATAACGAACATTATTAATAGCATTCAAAGTTTGGCAAAACGCTATGAATTAGCTAAAAAACAGGTAAAACTGGCTGAAAAATCATATGCCTTGGAAAAGAAAAAGCAACAGGCTGGCATTTCCAGTGCATTGGATGTGAATAATACACAGAATCAGTTAATACAAGCGCAATCAGGCTTAATCGGTGCAAAGATTGCGTATCTTAATCAGTTATCAGCCCTGCAAAGGACTTTAGGAACTACGCTGGACTATTGGCAAATTAAACTAAGGTATGGCGGATGAATCATTACGTAAAAATTATAATTAGTTTGGTACTGACAGGTTTTTTATCAGCGTGTGGCAGTCATGATAAGCCCAAACAAGTCACATTAAATACATATACTGTAAAACCTAAGCCTCTGCATAAAACCTTGCATTTTACTGGAACCATTCAGCCTTTGCGCGAAAGTACATTAACCAGCCCAATGGAAGCCGTAGTAGAAACAATGAACTTTCATTACGGTCAGATGGTTAAGAAAGGTGATGTCGTATTAACTTTGAACTCGAATGAATTGCAAAAGCAATACAATGATACCTTGACTGACTATCTTAAAGCTAAAGACAGCTATTCCATTGCCAAGGCCAAATTTATCGGGACCCAGGAATTATGGGATGCTGGCCTGTTATCTAAAAATAATTTTTTAAGTGAAAAATCCGGGGTGGATACCGCTCGGGTTACTTTGATGCAGGCGACACGAAAGCTGACTGAGTTACTGGAAAAAATGGATGAGAATAATTCTCAGAATTTTTCTGCTTTAAGTCTGGCTGATTTTGATAAAGTAAGAAAAATATTAACGTCAAACCATAATATTATTCGTTTAAAAGCCCCCAGTGACGGAGTTATGCTTTATCCGCCGAAATCCGGAGAAGATAAATCGGCACGAGTTACAGTAGGCTCTTCAGTAAAATCAGGACAGGTCATTGCTTTGATTGGTGATTTGAACGGGATTAGCGTTGAAATCGACGTTCCTGAAATAGATATCGACAAGATCCGTCCTGGAATGAATGCGACGATTAGTGGCGTTGCATTTGGTAAACATCAATTGAAAGGGACATTGGTCGCAGTCAATGCACAAGCATCGAATACAAGTGGCGGTGGGCTGCCTTCATTTACTGCTGTAGTGGAAGTGAAATCCCTGACCCCGGAACAACAACCCTGGATTAAAGTTGGAATGAGTGCCGCTATAGAACTCAATGTTGATAGTGACAATCAATTACTGGTTCCTATTGCTGCCGTGAAACGTGAGAAGGGAAACAGTATAGTCAATTTAAGGCTGGCGCAAGGCTCTATTGAGAAACGTGTTATTACTACTGGCCCCGCTCAAGCGGATTCTGTGGTGATAGAGTCTGGACTCAAAGAAGGCGATGTGGTGGTTTATGATTAATGAACCCTTGATTCAGCTCAGGGACTTGGTAAAAACCTATAAACTTGAAGGGATTAGCAGTACCGTTTTAAATGAAGTTTCTTTGACGGTACATCAGGGAGACTTGCTTGCTATTGTGGGAGCTTCCGGTTCTGGAAAATCAACCTTAATGAATATTATTGGTTTGCTGGATAAACCGGATTCAGGATCTTATATCTTAAAGAACAGAAATGTAGCGGGTTTAAGTGATGATGAATCTGCTGAGTTTCGCAATCAAAGCATTGGTTTTGTTTTTCAGCAGTTTAATTTGCTGCCTCGATTTACGGCCATGCAAAATATTGCCTTACCGTTGACTTATAGAGGTTCGCCTGCAACGGAAATTAAAGAAAAAGTCATGCAGGTACTCGAAAAAGTAGGGATGGCCCAATTTGCATCTCATCGACCCATGCAGTTATCTGGTGGCCAACAACAACGAATCGCGATCGCCAGAGCCTTGGTTACAGAACCTCAAGTGATCCTTGCTGATGAGCCAACTGGTGCTCTTGATTCACGCACCGGATCGGAAGTTATGAATTTGTTTTTAGCCCTGCATGCCGAAGGCCGCACTATTATCATGGTCACGCATGATGAACATGTCGCTGCACAATGCAGACGTAGAATTACTTTGGCTGATGGCATAGTCGTGGCGGAGTCAGGCCAATGAATTTCTTAAGCCACTGTCAGCAAGCTTTAGTTAATTTAACCGCTTCAAAACTACGCTCCTTTTTAGCGGTTCTTGGTATTTTGGTTGGTACGGCTGCTGTTGTCGCTTTAATCAGTTGCGGCCAGTTGGCTACTGAAAAAGCTTTGGAGCAATTCAAGGCTTTGGGGACTGATTTATTAGCCGTATCGGTTTATCAAAAAATGCCAAGTAAATCGCACAGTGGCGATGATTCCCTATCGGTCGATCAATGGCAAAAACTGGCGGAACAAATTCCTTATATTGTAAAAATCGCACCCTACAGTACGGCCTATCAACAACTTAGTTTTCAAGGGAAACTGATGCAGGGGGTGGTCATTGGTGCCGATGAGCATTTGGCCGAGATTGTTCACGTTGATTTAGCCCAAGGTCATTTTGTATCTTTTGTTGAGTCCTTTGAACATTATTGCGTCATTGGTGATGGATTGGCACAGCAAATTAAAGAAATCAGCATGGATGACCCCATTGGGAAACAGCTGCGCATAGGCCAGTCTTTATATACCATTATTGGTATAGCACGTCATTGGAAGGAAAATGGATTTTTTAATGAAGACATTAATCAGGCAGCAGTAATTCCTATTGGAGGAATTAGTCTGGTGAGCAAAGATGCAAAAATAAATAATGCTGTTGTTCTTTTGAAACCGGATAGCCCTATAGATGAGGTTATTGATCAAATAAAACATATTATCAGTTCAATGGCTCCAAAACTAAGCATTTTTCCACGTAGTGCCAAACAAATCATCGCCAGTATGGAAAGTCAGGGACGCATATTCACATTATTGCTTGCTGTAATTGGCGGTATCTCCTTGCTGGTTGGCGGTATTGGTGTGATGAATGTGATGCTGGTTTCTGTAAGTGAGCGAAAAAAAGAAATCGGTATAAGAAAAGCAGTAGGAGCAAAAAACAGCGAGATTCAAGCTTTGTTTCTGGCAGAGTCCGTGATGCTCTCTCTATTGGGGGGCGTTCTTGGTGTGATATTAGGGTTAATCTTTACCCGCATAGTGGCTTATTTTAGTGACTGGTCTTTTTCAGTCTATTTGCTCCCTCCTATAGCTGGTTTTTTAGTCTCTGCGGCAACAGGAATATTCTTTGGTTTTTACCCAGCTCGTCGTGCGGCAAAACTGGAACCGATGGCCTCCCTACGCAGTGAATAAGACAACCAGACACAAAGTGCTAGTGGCACTGTAACTCATAAAATACAGAAATTAATTCCTTTGGGATTAGTGTCGTTCCAAAGCAGACTCAGCACCACCTTCACGGCCCCTCATTGCATCTATAATTAGCCTTAAATTTAATTTCAAATCTTATTGAGATCTCGGCAGAATAGCCTTTGCCCTCAGGGAGAAGGTGCCGACAGGCGGATGAGGGGAGCTTAAAACAATTAAAATATTTATCCCAACCAACAATAGGTTAAACGCATGAGTTAATTGGATAAAGCAAAATGCGCAAGTTGCCATACGCCACCTTATTACACCGATAACACCATGCATAATTTGCAAACCGAGAAATTCTATAGTCCGCAATGAGGTCTATTTACTGTCCACCATTGTTGTTATAAATTCAATCAGTTAAAATCAGTCTTTTAATTGATTTGGTACGGTATGTTATACGGGGATACAATTCAGGATACCAGACAGATGTTTTTTACCAGTTGGAATAAATACCAACAGAAACAACTGCTGACTCCTTTGGAAAATGAAATTGTTCAGGTGATATTGGTTCATCCTGAGTACCATAAAATTCTTGAGCAAAGTTCTAAATTTCAAGAGCAGGCTTATTACCCTGAACTAGGTGAAACCAACCCTTTTCTTCATATGGGGTTGCATTTGGCGGTAAGAGAACAAATCAGCACTGATCGCCCCAATGGAATTAGTGCCGTTTATAATGCTTTGGTCACTAAGTACAAAGATGTCCTAGCGGTTGAACATTTAATCATGGATCAATTGGCTGAGTGTTTATGGCTTTCTCAAAAAAATAATGTGCCGCCTGATGAACAGCATTATTTGAATGCATTGTCTGGGTATATTGATGATTATCAGTTAAGATAAGTTTTTTACTATTTAACCAGGTTATTTATGAATAATCAGGAAAAATCCACCCATTTTGGCTTCAAATCCGTTGCCTGGGATGAAAAAGAAAAAAAAGTTGCAGAAGTTTTTCATTCAGTAGCCAAAAACTACGATTTAATGAATGACTTGATGTCTCTTGGAATTCATCATCTCTGGAAACGATTTACTGTAGAATTAAGCCAGGTTCGACCTGGACAGACAGTTCTTGATTTGGCCGGGGGAAGTGGTGATTTAACCCGTTTGTTATGTAAGAAGGTTGGTGACAGTGGTCAAGTCATTCTTGCTGATATCAATTCGGCGATGCTTAATGTAGGTCGGGACCGTTTACTTGATGAAGGTCTATTTAAAAACATTAATTTTGTGCAAGGAAATGCTCAATGTCTGCCTTTTGCTGATAATACGTTTCATTGCATCACTATAGGTTTTGGCCTGCGTAATGTTACCGATAAAGAAGAAGCACTCCGCTCCATGTACCGGGTGTGTAAACCCGGAGGCAAGCTTATGGTACTTGAGTTTTCAACTCCGACTGTTCCAGGGTTAAAACCAGTTTATGACTGGTATTCTTTTAATATATTGCCTAAAGTAGGTAAATTCTTCGCCCAGGATGAAGCCAGTTATCAATATCTTGCAGAATCCATCCGAATGCACCCGAATCAGAACGATTTAAAAGAGATGATTGAAAAAGCAGGTTTTGAAGATTGCCAATACCATAATCTAAGTGGAGGCATAGTTGCGTTGCACGTTGCCTTTAAATATTGAGTTGAATATGCTAAAAAAATACTCCTTAAAAGCACTACAAAAAGCAATTAATCAGGCAATGAGCCTCGATGATGCCATGCCTGAAAAACTTATGGCACTGAATGGAAAAGTGCTGGAAATGGTTATCACTCCATTAAATGTCCATTTTTTTATTCAATTTATGGATGGGGAAATGCTGTTGCTGGATCAGTACGAAGGGCACGCGGATACTGTAATTCACAGTAATCCCATAGGTTTAATTCGTCTTAGTTTATTGCCCCCATCTAAAGCACGCTCTTTATTTAATGATAAAATTCGGATGTCTGGTGATATCGAGTTTGGGCAACAGGTTAAAACGTTGTTCGATGAGATGGATATCGACTGGGAAGGGCATTTAGCTCATTTTACGGGAGATGTCGTTGCTCACCAGATTGGTTCTTTTATACGTAAGGGTATGGAGTTTAAAAATCAATTCAGTGAATCCATGCGTCACAATGTAACTGAATTTCTTCAGGAAGAATTACGTATTATCCCTTCAAGAAACGAACTTGAAGATTTTTATAATGATGTAGATGAACTCTCTTTAAATGTTGAAAGATTGCAGGCCCAAGTTAATCAATTGTTGAACGATGATGAACCTCATTAATCGAATGAACTGGTTGATTCAGATTGGCCTGATTTTACTTAGTACCATTGCGGTTCTATTTATGGCGATCCTCAAACAAATTCCCAGATTTCATTTTATAAACCGTTTAAAATGGAATAGAACATCACGATTATTAACTGATGAGCTGTCATGAACTCAATGAAACAATTAATACGCCTCATTCATATCAACTTTATTCTAGCCCGCAATGGCTTGGATAATGTGGTTGTATCTTTAAGACTTTTCGCGCCCTTACGCTTTATTGTTTATTTAAATCCTTGGAATTGGTTCCGCAAAGATCAACTGACTCGAGGGCAAGCGTTACGGAAAACGTTAGAGGAATTGGGTCCCATATTTATTAAATTTGGCCAGGCTCTTTCAACCCGTCCGGATATACTTCCTGATGATATCGCTAAAGAGCTCAGTAAATTACAGGATAAGGTTCCTCCTTTTGCCAGCAGTATAGCGATTTCCATCCTCGAACAAGCGTATGGGAAATCTCCTTACGAAATTTTTGCTCAGTTTGATTCCAATGCTCTGGCATCGGCTTCTATGGCACAGGTTCATGCAGCAACCCTGAAATCAGGCGAAGACGTTGTTATCAAAATTCTCAGGCCGAACATGCGTCGAATTATTGAGCAAGATATCAGTATCATGCATACCATAGCCCGACTGGCCGATCGGTATTGGCCGGAAGGTAAACGACTGAAACCTAAAGAAATCGTTAAAGAATTTGAGCATACCTTACTTGATGAGCTTGATTTACTACGAGAAGCAGCAAATGCTGCTCAATTACGTCGTAATTTTAATAACTCGCCATTATTGTATATCCCCGAAATCTATTGGGATTATTCGCGGGACAATGTACTGGTCATGGAGCGAATTCATGGCATACCGGTCTCTGATGTGGCCAGCCTGCATGATCACCAGATTAATATCAAAAAACTCGCTGAGCGTGGTGTTGAAATTTTCTTTACCCAGGTCTTTCGCGACTGTTTTTTTCATGCGGACATGCACCCTGGAAATATTTTTGTTTCCTCTAAGCATCCTCAGGATCCTCAATACATCTGTATTGATTTTGGAATCATTGGTACTTTAAATGAAAATGATAAGCGGTACCTGGCAGAAAATTTATTGGCTTTCTTTAATCGCGACTACCGAAAAGTGGCTCAGTTGCATGTTGAATCAGGATGGGTTTCGAGAGACACGCGTGTTGAAGAATTTGAAAGCGCTATTCGTACTGTATGTGAACCTATATTTGAAAAGCCTTTAAAAGATATATCTTTCGCCCAGGTTGTTCTTCGTCTGTTCCAGGTCGCAAGACGGTTTCATATGGAAGTGCAGCCTCAGTTAGTACTGCTGCAAAAAACTTTATTGGCTGTGGAAGGTTTAGGGAGACAACTTTATCCTGATTTGGATTTGTGGGTAACTGCAAAGCCCTTTCTGGAAAAATGGCTGCGCCAGCAAATTGGACCTAAGAACTTCTTCAATCAATTAAAGGAAAATCTGCCATTTTTTACCGAGCAGCTACCCCATATGCCCAAATTAATTTTCGATGTCCTGGAGTTGAAAAAGGCGGAGTTAATGGTAAAAAGAGATCTCAACCACGCTGATACACATAACAAGGAGCCATTGATTCAATGGAAAAGTATCGGTATTGGAGTCTTTATCTCATTCCTGTCGCTGGCTGTTATTAATTATCTGGATCTAATAGACTATCAACAGGTTACCCCGATTGCCTTAACGGGGGCTGCAATTGCAGGAGTTTTTGTCTTCATAAATCGTAAAATAAGGAGCTAACATGGGATTAAGCGGCATCAGTCCTTTATCATTATTGTTAATATTGGGCATTATTGTGGCATTATTTGGCACATCTAAATTGAAAACGATCGGTTCTGATCTGGGTGAAGCCATCAAGAATTTTCGTAAAGCAATGAACGATGACAGCTCCACTGAAACGAAAAATGATGATAAACCCTTATGAGCAGTGGTGAGCTGTTATTAACGTTCATTGTGGCAGTAATTGTATTTGGACCATCAAAACTCCCCATGCTGGCCACTCATCTCGGTCTGTTAATGCGTAAAGTGAATCAATTAAAAGTATATGCTGCAGAATTTTGGCAGCAACAATTGAACGAGATCCAACTGCAAGAAAATAAGCGTAAAGCAGAACTTGGCGATGAAGAATATAAGAAAACTGAGTCCAAGCCTGAAATTTGATTCATAATAGTATCACCACTACGCGCATAAATTGAATAAAATAACGAAGACCCATTATTAAAATCAATGGAGCAATCCATTCAAATCTTTCTTAAAAAACGCTTATTTTACATTTTTGTAACATTCACTTAACAATTCCTTAACATTCATCTGACATAATGCCCCAATAAAGTTACAAATGAGACAGAACAGGAGGCGAACACTAATTCCTACAGCTGAGATTTGGAATACAGTAAATCCATTTTGCCAGACAATAAAACATAGACCTGGCAGATGAACGCAACTTAGTTCCAAATGTGTTTAAGACATACCAGTTAGTTAATAATTTATTTACCTGAGGAGTCACGAATCATGGCGTTATCAGAAATCATTATCAACGATGTAGTTAAATATCAGACCAATGAAGTCATCAGCGAATCCAGTTACCATACCCTTCGCCAATATCTCCTGGAACGAAAACCCTTATTAACAGTAACCAATGCAATTGACTCATTCTTAAATCAACACTACTCAGCTGATAAACAGAACGTGATCGAGCAACTTGTCCAGGCAGCCTGTGATTCTCAAAAAGCGAATGATGCTCAGGAAGCCAGAACAGATGAACAAGAAAAAAATAGTGATACCCTGCTGAGATCGAATTACGGTCAAGAATTATCTTCATTGCAAAGTAAGTTGACTCAACTTGAAACCACTATTTATCAACAAAATAACTTCAGTTCTCAACTTCAAAGTCAAGTTTCAGAATATCAAATAAACCTTAAACAGGTTGAGCGCTCTATAGAACGTGTAAGAGCGGAACGAAACGCAATTCAAACCAGATATGTGGTTAATCCTGGATTTCCGCAACCGAATGTGCATGTGCATACCCATAATGGCCCACAAGTTCCTAATCTATATCCGGTTTTATACAGCATGCAAGATCAAATTAACTTGGATAGTCTTCTTCGCGAAGAAAACAGACTGGTTGACGAAAGTCAACGATTGAAAGAGCTCATTCGCTTAAAGAGCACTGATTCAGCACGTGAAGGATATCTTTTAGGATCACTTAACGGTGAGAAGAGTCAGACTGAATCCCGTTTGAGCTTTATAAAAAAACAATTGGATGTTGAACTTCCTAAACGAGAACAACAACGGTATATTCGGACTCAGGAGCGACTTGCCAGAGAAAATGCGCGCAATAATGAAGATCCTAATTTGTTGCAATTATCTTCTAAAAATCGTGAAATACTGACCCAGAAAATTACTGCTAAAATCGATGAACTTGATCAATTAAGAACTAAATTGACAAAGAACGCTGTCGAGACAAGTTATTCAGTGTATGTCTCTCAACTTGAGGAAGCGCTTCAGGGCGGAACTGATCTCAAATTAAGTCATTATGAACGTGAAGCGTTAAAATCAATCACCGTTATGATGAAAAGCTATCTTGAAATGATGGGTCAAGAACAAACAATAATTAAATCCCTGGATGAGGCCAGAAATACTCTGAAACATCAGCAAAAAAGCTTGGGTGAATGTACAGCAACACTACAACATTATGTAACCTCTAACCCACAATTAAAACAGACCAATAAGGATCTTGCAGAGGACAATAGAAGACTTAAATTGGATAGTGAATCAGCTGGAACTATGAGGAGCAACGCACTGTACGCCTCTCTGTTTGGCGGAGCGAGTACCTTAATCAGCGCCGCAATAATTGGTTCACTTGTGGTAAGTCCCCTGTTTTTTGTAATATCAGGAGCACTGGCTTTAGCTACTGTAATTTCCTTAACCGTGGCTGTAGTGTATCACTTCCAAAAATCTGCCACCGATGATCGTATAAACAAGAACGCAAATACCATTAGTGAACATGAAGCACTGATCTCAAAACAGGATACACAAGCGGATAATTTACGAACAAACACTATTCCAGGTCTCAAAATGAGCATTGAAGAATCAGAACAGACTATTCGCAGAATTGAGAATCAGCTTAAAGAACAGCAATTTGCAATGAAACAATTGTTTACTAAAGCTCAAAATGTAAATGGAGTGTATACTGACACGTTCCAGTTCTTTGGTAGTATGCCTTCCGCAAATGCATCATCTATAAGACCATCCGCTCCGGATTATGATTTAAGCGATCAAACAACGGATTATCAAGGATATCCGCCTCAGTATGAAGTTGATCCAGCACCTTCATATCCATACAGTCTTATAAATTTTAATCAATCGCATTAATTACTGTATTAAATCCGCTGAACAGAGTTATCTGTTCAGCGGATTTTTTAATTATTCCCATTGTACTCAGTCTTCAAATCGATTCACGGGTTGATGGCAGTATGGGGTCTTGCGATGTTTCAGATAATAATCCTGATGATAATCTTCCGCTGGCCAGAAAGGCTGCACTTCCAGTAATTTGGTTGCAACCTGAAATCCCTTGTTTTGTAAGGTTTGAATCAAAGACGCTGCTGTCTGTTGCTGTTCTGAATTATAATAAAATACAGCACTCTGATATTGCTGACCCAAATCGGGTCCTTGACCCGTTCTTTGCGTGGGGTCATGTATTTCAAAAAATCGTTTAATAATTTGATAATAATCCGATTTCGCAGAATCATAAACTACGCGTACCGCTTCGTAATGTCCGGTATTACCCCGACAGACTTCATCATAGCCTGGATCCATGGTATGGCCCCCGGTATAACCGGATTCTACTTTTAATACACCAGGAATTTGCTTTAAAAAATGTTCGACACCCCAAAAGCAACCCCCAGCCACTATGGCTTCCTCGCTATCCATGACGTGTAGGTCATTCACAAAATCAAGAGAAGCTGAATTGACACAATGACGAAGATTTTTATGAGTGAAGGATTCCCCAGTAAATACGTGACCTAAATGAGCATCACAACGCGAACATAATATTTCAGTACGCATGCCGTCTCTATCAGGCACCTGTTTTACTGCATGGACTATATTATCGTCAAAACTTGGCCAACCACATCCTGAACTGAATTGACTGGTTCCTCGAAACAAAGCCAACCCGCAACGTCGACATAAGTACGTGCCTTGAGTATTTACTGTATTGTAGATACCCGTATGCGGATATTCTGTCGCCTTGTTGCATATAATGCGTCTCGCTGCTGGCGTCAGGCTGGCTGTTTTATCAAGATATTCGCTCACTTTATCCATCCTTAAAACTTGAAATTTCGTCATCTTGAACGCAGTGAAGGATCCCCAAATACAGGCACAGTAAAACGTTCAGAAGATCCCTTATTGCATTCGGGAAGACGGTTTCCTGGTTTATAACGTCATCCTGAACGCAGTGAAGGATCTCCAAATGCAGGCACAGTTCAACGTTCAGGAGATCCTCATTATATTCAGGATGACGGCTCCTGGTGCTATTGTTAAGCAAAAAAACCCGGGCTTTGAATTCATCTGTACCCGGGTTGTTTCCACAACATTTTGACGCTTTAAGCTTTATTAATTATTGAGCCTGACAGATCTTGTCTGCCATATACCCTATGGCACCCGCATAATAAATTGAATTGTTATAACGCAATATCATTTTATAGTTGGGGAACGCCAAAAATGTAGGACCGCCAAAAGGTTGAACGATACTGGCTTGCAAATTTTGATACGGTAATGGCTGGCCATTTTCAGTACGTACGCCTAATGCATTCCACTCACTAACCGGTTTGATTATCGTTTTCCCTTCCAGTTTCATATCAAATTTAGCGGGTAACTTGACCTGTATTGCCCATGGTTCGCCAGTTTGCCATCCATTTTGTTTCATATAATTTGCAATGGATGCAAATACATCCGGTTTGCTTCTCCAAATGTCTTTTCGCCCATCACCATCGTAATCAACCGCATATTTTACCCAGCTGGATGGCAGGAATTGTGGTTGACCAGAAGCTCCAGCCCATTCTCCTTTAAAATCAGCCAAACTGACGTGGCCATCATTAAGTATGTGCAATGCCAACAACAGCTCTTTCCGGAAAAAGTCTTTGCGTTTGGAATCATAAGCTAAAGTTGCCAATGCTTTGATAACAGGGAAATTTCCCATATAAGTACCGTAGCTTGTTTCCATACCCCAAAACGACACGATAAAACAGGGATTAACTCCATATTGTTTGGCTACTTCGTCCAAAACTTCCTTATTTTTTTTATATTCCTTGCGACCTATAGCAATTCTGTAATTATCAGCTCGGGTATTGAGGTATTTTGTAAACGTTAATCGATGTTCCGGTTGTGAATGCATAAATCCTTTAATCTGCCGGCTGGGCTCTTTAATTCCAGAAAAAGCTTCGTCAAAGACATTAGGAGCAATCCCTTGTTGTAAGGCTTCCTCTCTAACACCCGCAACCCAATCATTCCAACTTTGATTTGCAAAAGCAACTTGATTTAATAGCATCACTACTATTATCGTGAGCCCCCACTTTTTCATAGCTCTTCCCCTGGTTTATAATTATTATTTACTGGTTTTAAATTTCGACCAATTTCTATTTATCTTTAACTTTTAAATAAATCACTCTTTTAAATTAATAACTTATGTGTGTATTCTAATAAGATAGACCATTAATTAAAAAATAGCAGCCATGGAAATTCATCATCTTGATGCAAAAACCATTCATTCAGCATTTTTAAATGCATGTGACGCTATCATTTCTAATCGAGAGAATCTCAATGCTATTAATCTGTTTCCAGTAGCGGATGGCGATACAGGTGATAATATGTCTGCAACGGCATTGTCTGTCATCACGCACTCTACTACCCAAACCACACTTAATGAAACGCTCAAATCTCTGGCAGACTCTGCTCTAATCGGCGCTCGCGGTAATTCAGGAATGATATTTTCTCAATTTTTTAATGGACTTACCGAAATTGAATTGACCTCCGAACAAATAGATACCATAACGTTCTCCAGATTAATTACACAAGCAAGTCAAAGTGTCCGTTCGGCCATTCTTCATCCAGTAGAAGGTACCATTATTACTGTAATCGATGCCTGGTCTGCCAGCATCAGTAAAGTAGCACAGGATTTCATTTGCTTCAAAAAGTTAATTAAACATACCTTATCTGAAGTGAATCAAGCGCTGCAAAGTACCGCCAATACGCTTCCTGTTTTAAAAGACGCGCATGTTGTAGATGCCGGAGCTTTAGGTTTTTATCATTTTATCAATGGTTTTTCTGATTATCTGATCAATCCTCGTGCGATAACTCATAATCATCATCATGAAGACTGTTTAAAAGCCAATCATGAATTGCCAGATAAAGGGTGTCCCCCAGAGCAAAGGTATTGTACTGAAATTACTCTCTCAGGGGAATCCATTGATAGAACATCAATTGCAAATCAACTGGAACAATTTGGCGACAGCGTTGTAAGCAGTGGAAATGCTAGCCTATGCCGATTTCACGTCCACTGCACCCAACCTGCAGCGGTATTTGAATCGCTCTTTCATGCAGGTACTATAACCCATGCAAAGGCACAGGATATGTTGCGTCAGTTTCAAATGATTCATCAGCGTAAATACCCTATTGCTTTAGTGACTGATTCCAGTGCGGACATCCCTCAATCCGTATTGGACGAGAATCAAATTCATATTATTCAACTAAACATGCATTTGGATGGACATAATTTATTGGATAGAATTTGTGTCAATCAAGATACGTTCTATGATCATTTAAGCAATTTGAAAACCTATCCTAAAACATCCTTCCCTTCTCCAGCTCTACTGGAAGAACAAGTTGTGCACTTATCAAATCAATACGAGCAAGTACTTATTTTGCCTATTTCACAAGGATTAAGTGGCACACATGATGCAATAATCAAGGTGACAGAACATTTAAATAATGTGCATGTGGTGAATTCCTGTCAGACTTCCGGAGGGTTAGGATTACTGGTACATTTTGCTGCTCAATTGATAGCTGCAGGTTTGCCCCTTGAAGAAATTAAAAAAGAACTGATATTAAAAATACCTAAAATTGAGATGGTGGTTTATGTTGAACGGTTTGACTCATTGATCCGTAGCGGAAGAATTGGCAGGATAAGTGGTCGAATTGCTCAGTTGGCACAAATCAAACCCATTATTCGCCTTGATAGTTCTGGAAAAGCAGCACTGTTTGATAAAGCTTTTAGTGAAACCAAAGCCTTAACCAAACTGATCCGTCATGTAGATTCACTCCGTGAACACCAGAGCTTGGAATCCTATGGTTTGGTGCATGCCGGAGTTTCCGAAAAAGCGAAATCATTCGCTCAATTAACCACCGAAGCATTAGGTCAGCCTCCAGCTTTTATCGAGTCTGTTTCTACTGCCTTAGGACTTCATGCTGGGAAAGGAAGTGTTGCAGTGGCAACGATGATGAAATAAACCGGGAGTTAACTTTATGGCACTGATACTCATTGTTTATTGTATTTTGTTTATTCACATGTGTCTGATATGGTGCCTGTATCGATATTTAAAAAATCCCTCTATAGTTGATGTTGGCTGGGCCTCAGGATTAACTCTTAGCGGGCTCATTTATCTGTTCGCTAATCCAGTTTCGATACGTACTCTTATTTTAGGAGCATTACTCATAGTGTGGGGAGGACGTTTAGGGTTCTATCTTTGGTATACACGAATCAGAATAGGACATGTGGATAAACGCTACATCCATTTAAGCGATCATTGGAAAATAGCTAAGCCCTTGGGTTTTTTCCTGAATTTCCAAATACAGGGTTTATTAATTGGGATCATTGCGATTCCATGGTATTTTTGCGGTGCTTCGGCTGTAGATACACCTAGTATTATTGATTATTTGGGTATCTTATTAGTGGTTACAGGGTTAATTGGCGAAAGCATAGCGGATCTGCAACTGCAACAATACAAACATGCCCCCTCGGGACCTGTATGCACTCTTGGTCTTTGGCATTATTCCAGGCATCCGAATTATTTTTTTGAATGGTTAGTCTGGTGTGGATTTGCTCTGTTTGGATTAACACACAGTATCGGATTTATTGGTCTGATCTCGCCTTTAACCCTCTATTTGATCATGACTCAAATTACGGGTCCAATGACTGAAGCGGGATCGATAAAATCAAGAGGTCAGGCTTATATTGATTATCAAAAAACGACCCCAATGTTTTTTCCGCGCGTAAAATAAAACCACGCCTTAAAAATCAAAATAGGTTTAAAAAGTGACAGATCTATACTTTCTCAATTTAAGTTTTAATAACTTTTCACGCAAATTACATCCAGAACCGTTAAGTAATAACAAAAATTGACGACAGCTTTAGAGGCATAAATTGATATCGCGTTAAAAGCTCCGTTATACTTTTCTTATCATTGGGAGCGAACCGCAGAGGTTTGGCTTGAGCTTTGGTGCATAACGGATGGTGAAGAGTGCGTTCCTGGTGGATGAAGTTGTACCCAAGTTGGATATGCAGATTATTTCGGCCAAATTACTCAGGAAATAGCCAGCTATTCTCTCACTTAAATAATAAATACAGAACGTAATCTTAATTTGGTATGAACAATCCAAATGGATATCACTGGGGCAAGGCACATCACTAAAGCTGTTGCTGTCGCCGTTCCGGTAATATTATAAAAATAGGTGGCTGGAACTACTAATACAAACATCAATACTAATTGAGTTCCGCGTATTTTCACTACGGTGGATTCGAAATCGGCATAAATTAACAGCAGGGTGGAAATTTTTGTACATGCCCCTAAACAAGCACCAACAGTCAGTATTATCAGAGCCGATTTAGCAGCAACGTAGGTTGGACCAAAATAGGAAAGCAGCTCTGTTGAAAAGTAGATAATTAAACTGCTTAATACCAGGAGAAGAAAGGTAACTACAGCATTGGTTTTATTCAGCAGAGATTGTAGTTCCAGACGTCCTGCTTCACTACTTAATAAATTGGAAATTTTCGGTTTTATTCCTTGATATAATGTTGCTGGCAAAAGCCAAATTAAATAAATAATGGTTAAGATCGCTGCATAATAACCGACATACAACTTATTTTTTCCAACAGCATAAACAATGATTAAATCCAGAATAGAAATTAATTGAAAAATAAGGGTATTAAGAATCCAGCGTGAAGAAGCTTTGATCCAGGCAGGATTGAGTACTTCGGCATGGGTTCTATTTTTTATCCCCAAAATAACCATTGACCACAATTGGGTATTGAGTGTTAGAGCAGTAATGAATGTGACTAACAAAAAAGAGATAAAGAGTACGGTGGCTATCGTGATGCTATTGAGGGGATGGATCACACACAATGTAATAATCCAAAAGATTAACAGCTGCAGTCCATAAAGGACGATTTGAGAAAGAATGGTTGGGGAATAAATGTGCTGACTGCAGAGTAAGAAACTTTGTAGTAATGCTGGAATTGCTGCAATTGGTACAACCCATAATATATACACAAATAAATGGTACTCTTTTATGTCTTGAACACCTGAATAATGTAGGGAGCACATCAATATAAACGCAATAAGGGAGACAACCAGCATGATTGAAAAAGTTACACTGATTAATTTTATATTCCATGCAATATAATCGATAGCGGATCTTAAACTATTTAATTCTAAATATTTGGCTAAGAATCGACTAGCACCCACATTAGTGCCAAATAAGGTTATCAGTACTAAAATATCCAGTAATTTAATAGCAACGCTATACTCTCCATAGCGAATTGGGGTGAGATGATGGGCTAAGAAAAGATTTAAAGCATATTTGGTTAAATAGCCAAGAATAGCTAATATAAATAAAATATACACATCCCTGGCTACCTGGCGAAGAGTTAATTCCATGCGGATTCCTTTTTGCAACATCAAAACTCATGAGTGTCAAATTGATCATTAATGTCTATATCAAATTCATTTTTATAGTAGACGTTTCTTGTATTTAAATAGTTAATAATTGAATGAAGGTCCTGCTGAAAAATACTCATTAACTGGTTCATCTCTTCCAGTTTAAAAGCGATTGAATTATAACGAAACTCAGTATGCAATTGTCCATTATGGATGAGTGCCTGTAAAAAAAGTAAATAATCAGGTTGATTTTCTGGAGCTATGGTTCCCTCACTCCATTTAATCGTTGATTGTAGTGTTTGTGATTTTTGAGTTTCCTGAAATTGACCAAGATAATTAAATTTTAATTTCGTATCACCAAGCAGCGTCACCCATTTGGGTAGAGGGCCTTGTCTTAATTTGCGTAGTAGTCCATAACCCATTCCGTTGTTGGGTAATTCTCGGAGTTGTTGGACAATCACTTGATAAATCCTAAGCAGATTAGCATCTTGTTCTTCATCGACACTTAGATCTATTAAAACGGGGAACATTGAAGTAAACCATCCAACAGTGCGGGATACATCCAATCCTTCAATACAAGCCTCTCTTCCATGGCCTTCCATGTGAAGTAAAATAGCTTCGCCATCTCGCCATTTTTTTAAAGAAAGTACATACACTGCGAATAAAATTTCATGAATGCGCAAACCACTTGCCTCTGGCAAGATCTTCATAAGCGTGTGGGTGTCTTCTGGTGATAATTTAAATGCTAGTTGGGCGATATCAGTATAGGTTGTTGCTTGTGCAGTAAGAGAGATTAATCGTTTCTCCTGGCATCTATCGGCAATACTTTTCCAATACCTGTACTCATTTGTAAACCAGGGACTTTGTGCGGAGTGTTCCAATGCCTTAGCCCATAACTGATAACTATCAGTCTTGTCACCGAGCTCAGGCGCTATACCTTGTTGATAAGCATTAATTCCAGTTTCCAGATCTTCTAATAAAATGCGCCATGAGACACCATCAACTACTAAATGGTGTAGTGCGATTAGAATATCCGTCTGTTCATTATGGCAACGAAAAGCCACAGCAAGCAAAGGTCCTTGTTCCAGATTAAATTGGCTTTGGCACCGTCCAAATGTTTCACGGAATTCCTTGTCATCAAGATGAGAAAGATTTTCCAGCTGAAACAGGTGTGCCAAATCGGAGAAATCATAATGCTGCAACCAGGTTCCAGAACCATCCTGTTTAAACCGTAATCTTAGACTATCATGCTGATCCACCAGTTTTTTGAAAATATGTTTTAAGGCCATCTGCTCCACAACACCATGTACTGATACGAAGAAAGCCTGATTATAATATTCTGGACGGACTAGATTCCGTGCAAAAAACCAATGTTGGATTGGTGTTAGGGGAACATCACCCTCCGGACGAATTTCTTTGCGCTTCAGAAGAGTTGATGTTTTAATTTGCGACGCAATTCCTGCAATGGTGGGTTTCTCAATAAAATCGATGAGCTGAATAAGCAGTCCAGCTGCGCGGCATTTTGAGATGAATTGAATGCATAGAATGGAGTCCCCACCCAAAGAAAAAAAGTCATCTAATACACCTATTGTGTCAACTCGAAGCACTTCTTGCCAAATCTGAACCAGTTGTTGTTCAATCTCATTGCGTGGCGGTACATGATTTACATCTCTAGCGTGCTCTGCTGATACTCCCAGGCTTATAAGTCTTGCTTTGTCAACCTTCCCGTTACGAGTAATCGGTATTTCAGGAACAAATATAAATTGCTGCGGAATCATATAGTCGGGTAATTTTTCGGCAAGAGCTGCCTTGAGCGCATGAATGTCCTGATGCTGGTACTGATAAGCAAACATGGGACGGGTGCTCAATTTACGTGCTACAGGATTCTTCGCTTCATGGTAACCTGATAAAGAACTAAATTGGGTTGTGTGGCCTTTTTTAACCAATAACAGATCTAAATAAGTTTCTGCATCTTTAAAGCCCATAGCCATATAAGGGATTAAAATATACCCTCTTTGCTGGGCTAATTCGTAAATGGTTTCGAGGTCAATGGGAACATGCTGATTATGATTTTCTGCAACGCGTCCTTCCAGGTAAGCGGTTGTCCAATAACTTGACCAAAGGCGTGAGTTTGGAACGCTGCGAATACAGAACGATTCATCTTTTAGATCAAAGTAAACGGCCATATCGGTATTGGGTTCATATTGGTGGAATTTAATTGGTTCCTTTTTCTGGTCAGCCTGTTGTAGTAAACCAAAACTCATTACAATATCATAACGCCAGGTATTCAGTTCATTGGAGGTATGTCCTTTTTTCGCTAGAACATCGACGCGAATACATGGGTTAATCCTTGTACCTAAATCAACAAAATATTCTGGGTCTATCAGTAATTCCTTTTCCTGGACTTGTCTGGCATATTGATAATTACGTCGTCCTTCAAAATCGTGTAGTGCATTGATGTTATTAGCTAAAAATATGCTGTCGTAATAAGCCGGCGCTAATCGATAGTCGCGAACGTCGCCGATAATTATCACACCAGAATCAGTCAGTTTACTGATACACCAGGTTAACACATCTTCCAAATACTCCAGACAGGGAAAATACTGCACTACAGAATTAAGGATAATGGTGTCGAATGTTGCATCATGTAGCTCAGCAAGAGTGCCTAACTCGTGAGCTGGAGCACAAGCAAGGGTTGCGTTCCGAACATCAAATTTCGCAATTTTTTTACTTAAGAGATTTATAGCTGCACTTGAAATATCAACACCAAAATAGCTTGTGTATTTATTTTTCAGACCAAGTAATATTAAACCAGTACCACAACCAACTTCCAATATTCTGCCAGGCGATTGCTGATAAATACGCTCGATAATGGCCTGTTGCCATTCTTTCATTTGGGCTTCAGGAATTTTTTCATGATCATAAGCACTTACCCAGGTGCTCGTTGCAAATGAAGCCAAATCGCTCTGGTTTTCTCGACTATATAATTGATCATACATTTCCGTCCATGACGATAATGCAACTTTATCTCGTGCAGCTCCAAGATCGGTTTCGGATGGTTTTATATAAGCAATTAAGCGATCGCTACCGGTTGATGAGCTGACTTTACAGAGATCAACACTATTTGCTATGCCTGTTTCAAGAATAGCATGCTCAATTTCCTTACTTTCAATTCGATGGCCACGAATTTTGATTTGCGCGTCTTTTCGTGAGCATATTTTTAAGTTCCCATCTTCAAGCCAATAAGCCAAGTCTCCGGTTTTATAAAGTACCTCCCCCGGAAATGCAGGGTGCTGCACAAATTGTTCGGAAGAAAGCTCAGGGTTAGCAAGATACCCTCGGGAAATACCCTGGCCACCAATCAGCAGTTCACCAACCACCTCTATGGGTTGCAAATGCATTTGGGGGTCAACTACAACAGCAAACGCTCCGGTAATGGGTTTGCCAACCACCGGTACCGATTTAAAATAAGAGTATTGATCGAAATTAATAAGGGTTGCGCAACATCCAATAGTTGCTTCAGTTGGCCCATAATGATTCATAAATTCAACAAAAGGGTAGTGATTGCGAAATTGCGCTACATCTTCAACATCGATGGGTTCACCACCCAAAATAATGAGTCGTAAATGAGTTAAGGAAAAATGATGCGCGTCGCAAAAGCTGGAGCGCACAATAACTCGGAAAAAAGAAGGAGTAATTTTAATGTAAGTAATCTTGTTTTTTTCGATTAAACTTAGGGTGGAATAAACATCCTGCAAAGTGTTTTGCGATGGAATATAAAGTTGATTTCCAAGTGAAAGGGCAGGAAAAAGATTGGTGTAAGAGGCATCAAAAAAATAAGGCAACATTAAAATGGAGACATCTGTGTCCGTCAACTTGGCCGCAGTTGAAAACCATTGTACGTAGTTGGCTAAATTTTTATGTTCAACCATCACGCCTTTTGGTTGACCTGTAGTGCCTGAGGTATAGATTACATAAGCCAAGTCATTCAATTGTGCTCTCACAGGCTGGTTAGCAATAATGAGACTATGATTTCCGGAAAAAATCTCATCAACATTAACAAGGGTGTAATCCAACTCACGCAGATAAGGATGCTGCCTTAATGTAAGGGTATTTGTTACTATAATTTTTATACCGGCGTGATTTAGCATGTACTCAATTCGACTTTTCGGGCAAGCAATGTCTATGGGAAGAAATGCACCACCACTGCGCCATATTGCCAGGATGCTAACCACTATTTCAGCACAACGCTCCATAAAGATAGCCACAACGGGCTGTTTGGAATCGGGTTGATTATTTTTTTGATGAAGGACCTGGGCCAACATCACACTTTGTTGATAAGCCGCTCTAGCGGTTAATTCCGTATGTTCATCCAGGAACATTTTCTTTTCTGGATTAGCTTGTGTTGTTTGATCAAAGTCATCCAATAGGGTGTGTAATGCGATTTTTTTAGGGTTTTTATGACCAGACATTCGATACAGTTCTTGTAATTCTTCACTGTGAACGAGTGCTAATTCATCCAGAAGAGCTAAAGGTTCGCCTAATAAAAATAATAAGGTTTGCAGATAATGATTAGCATAACGTTGAATCATTGTTGAAGAAAAGAGAGTGCTTTCGTAATTAAGATCAAAAACCAAACAATCTTCTTCTTCCTGAGCTTCTAATGAAAACGCATAGTTTATATCGAAATGCTGATAAGCATATTTGTTAAGCCAATAATTTCCCAAACGGGTTTTTAACGTATCGTTTAAAGAGTGCTTTTTAAAATCAACAAAAGTTTCAAACAGGGGCTCGTTTTGTTGTGTTCCAACCCAGCGTTGTAATTTACTGAGGGGTATCGTAATAAATTGAGCTAAATTTTGATATTGCTGACGAATCTCGCGTAAAAAGGCCTCTACAGTCTGGTGTTCAGTCGTCACCTTTATTGGCAGTGTATTGATGTATAAACCAACATGATTTTTCACAAGGCTTTGGGGATAGGCGCGAACAGCACCAAATACTACTTCGGGATTATTTAAGTAACGAGAAAGAAGCAGGCCCCATGCGCCAAAAATAAACGTACTTGGAGTGAGGTTCCATCGGCTGGCCATCTCGCGTAGACGAGTTGTTGTAGTTGTATCCAGTTTAAAACGGTAAACAGATTGCCTGGCTGTAAGGATTTGATTTTCTGATGTTCTTTTTTCATGAGTTCCAGGCAAGTGACCACTTGCTTGAGAGCCCGCAAAAATGGATTGCCAATACTGTCGTCCCGAGTCTTCATTAACCATACTCGAATTTTCCCCTGTTCCGGGGATATAAAAACCACCTGGAGTTTCTTTAAAGTCCGGAGTGTTGCCTGATTTAAACGCTTCATAGGCTATTACCACATCGACAAGTACCTGGATTGTAGACGGGCCACCCATAAGCGCGTGATGATAACTCCAAACAAAATACGTCAATGATTCGTTAAAGATGAGGCAGGTGAGTCTCATTAGTGGCGGTTTTGATAATTTAATGCCTTTGTCTGCGTCCTCTAGCAAAAATTCATTCAAGGAATGTTCAATCTGATTGTTATTATAGTTTTTTGGGACAAAGTCTAAACAGGTTATTTGCACTGTGCACTCATCTTCAACACATTGATGAGTATAATAGCTCTCATGACTATCAAAATAAGATCGCAGAACAGGATATCTCGCTAATGCACTATTCCATGCTTGTTCAAGGGCAGTCAGGTTTACAGGTTCTGAAAATCGAATAATTTTCTGGACTAAATAAGTACTTTTTCGGGGGCTTGATAAGGTATGGTATAGCATTCCCTGTTGTAGATCGCTGAGAGGATATCTTGAAGCATTTTGACGAGATAATGTCATGGCATCAGATCATAAAAAATTAGTTATCTCAAGATGTTATAATCAAATGCCAAGTCTTAGCAATTATATAACTTAGAAATTATTTAACATACAATAGCGTTACTATTTTAATCTATACTTAATTTTAATACCCGGGGGCATCTGCGCTAAATATAAAAAAAGGCTATGGATCCATGATGACTGTAGATGATTTTTTTCGTGCTCTTAAAAAAGAACATATCCTTCTAACCGAGCAAGACGGAAAGCTCATATGCCATGTAAGAAAAGGGTGTGATCTTGTCCCTGAGTATCGGTTGTTCCTGAAGCAGAATAAAGAAGAGATTCTTAAAAAGCTCAAGCATCTTTCAAATAGTAATTCAACTAAAAAAATGTATGGCCTTACCCCTCTGCAGGAGGGATTGCTTTTTCATAGTTTGGATAGCTCTAATGATTTATCTCTTTATTGCCAACAAAAATGTTGGGAAATTGAACATAACATTGATCTTCATGTCTTTAAAAAAGCCTGGCAGATTCTGTTCGATCGCTATGATGTATTAAGGACACGATTTATTTGGCAACAGTTGGATAGGCCACAGCAAGAAATCGTTGATGAGGTTGAATTGCCATGGTTTGAATACGATATTAAAGATACATCAGCTGATCTTGATACTTTTCTGGCTAATGATTGGAGAGCAGGCTTTGATTTGATGCAAGCTCCTTTGATCCGACTGATTTTGATAAAAGTAAACGGTAAACCTTGCAGGTTTGTTTTTACTCATCATCATTTAATCCTCGATGGTTGGTCATCCACTTTACTTTTTCAAGAGCTTGAAGCGCTTTATTCTGAGGGTGTATCTGGAGAACTATCTCATGTTCACTCAAGCGGTCCCAGTCACTCGTCTTTGGTGGGGTGGTTGGAAAAGCAGGACTCTCGCGCAGGCCTGCAATTCTGGAAAGAACATCTGCGTGGATTTGCAGAAGCAAACTCTTTACCCGTCAGGCTAAATCAAGAGGTTATAACGAGAACTCTTGGTACAAAACAAGCATCAATTTTTGAACATAGACTTGATCCTGTTTTTTCAAAAGCTTGTGTTGAGTTTGCTCGCAACAATGGAATCACCATTAATGCCTTGATGCAATTTTCCTGGGGACTCCTGCTCAGCATCTATTCAGGCTCAAATGATGTTTTATTTGGGATGGTGTCCTCAGGAAGGACGGCCACTATAGATGATGCAGAACATATTATTGGCATGTGCATTAATACGTTACCATTTCGAGTAAAGATCACTGCACGACTATCCGTGTTTGAACATTTAAAACAAGTGCATATTGATATTCAAAAGGCAAATATGTACGGGTTTCTCAAATTAGTGGACTTGCGTAAATATACTGAACTGGAAGCCGGAGTTGATTTTTTTTCCAGCCTGTTTCTCTTTGAAAATTATCCTGGCAGAAAGAAAGCCTTGTCCGACGCTACACCTTGGCATAATCGCACGATTCAGGAAAAAACTAATGTTCCTGTTACTTTGCAGGTATTCGATGAGCTTGATCAATGTTTGTGGTTGAAACTTCAATTAGCGCCTGATATCTCATTTCAATTGAATGGGAAGAGATTATTGTACCATTATGAGGGGGTTCTAAACTGGATCATTCAGCATATTGATAAAAGTCCCTCTGAATGTGATTATCTTTCAGAGGAAGAGCGCATAAAAATTCTACGATGGTCTCAAGGGCCGGTTAAAGAACGTGATAAAACGGTCTTGTCAATTTATTACGCCAATCCCTGTTTCAACAGTGACAAAATACTCCTTGAGCATGATGGACTGCCTTTGTCTTTTGCGGCCTTTGAAGCGTTGACGAATCAATGGGCTAATTTACTCCACAGTAACTATCAGGTTACCCAGGGTGATGCGATTGCTTTTTTACTCACAGAACCCTCTGCGGCAGTGGTGCTGATGTTCAGTATTTTAAAGCTTGGCGCTCATTATGTTCCTTTACATCAGGATTGGCCTATAGCTCGACAGCAAAAAGCGGTTATTGACGCAGGTGTTACGTTATGGATAACTGACGCTAATGCGACATTGTCCTCAAAAGAACTACCTGCTGCAATAACTTTGTGTTCCTATGCAGAAGAGGTACCACATTTAGAGCATTATTCAAAAGATTTCAAAGCAGATTCTATTACACCTCATGAGCTGGTTTATACCATTTACACCTCTGGTACTACAGGTGTTCCTAAAGGAGCTTCTGTATATCATCAGTCGGTTAGCAACGTCATTCGCTGGTGTGAAGAGACTACTCCGATTGAGTTAGACAGCAAATTTTTAATAATCTCCTCCTTTAGTTTTGATCTGACCCAAAAAAACATTCTTACACCTATTTGTTTAGGCGCAGAGTTGCATTTTTTGCCTGAGGGGCATTTTGATATTTTGGCGATTTTAACCATCATCGAGAGTAAAAAAATTACTCATTTAACCTGTACTCCCAGTGTATTTCGTCTATTGCTCGATGAAGCAGAGGCTGACAATTTTCAATGCATGAGCAGTTTGAAGCATATAGTTTTTGGTGGGGAGAAACTGCAATTGCCAAAATTGGCTGCGTGGATGGCAAGCGGTTTCTATGCCGCAAATTTACATAATAGTTATGGTCCTACTGAATGTACGGATATTGTGACTTGTTTTACCTTGCCATCAGGTTCATCGCTGAGTGAAGTCCCAAGGGAATTTTCCATTGGTACTCCTGTTCCTAATCTTAAAGTATATATTCTGAGCAAAGAAAATCGTTTAGAAGGTATTGGGGTTCCAGGTGAATTATGTATTGGAGGTATGGGTGTTGGTTGTGGATATAGAAGTGATAAAGAATTAACCCAACAGCGTTTTGTATCCAACCCGATCGATAGAGCGGAACGAATTTATCATACTGGTGATTGGGGTATTTGGCGTGAGGATGGACTGATTCATTTTCTTGGGCGTAAGGACGCTCAAATCAAGTATCACGGACATCGGATTGATTTGACGGAAATAGAAAGGGTACTGAACAACCAGCCAGAATTGAAGCAGAGTGCGATCGCGCTTCAAGGCGACGAAGGTAAAGAGAAAATCATCGCTTACTGTGTGCCACTTAATATTGATGAACCGATAAATACGGAATTCTTGCGTACTCAATTACTGCAAGAATTACCTCAGTACATGATTCCCCATGTCTTTATTGAACTGACAGAGATTCCTTTGACCCATAATGGCAAATTAAATCGTGCTGCTTTGCCTCTTTTGGATAGAGAGGTTTTTGAGTTGCAAGAAGATTTTGTTGCGCCTGTAACGCAGGAAGAACAGCAATTAGCGCAGATTTGGGCGGAAGTACTTGGTCAGTCTCAGATTGGCATCAATGATAATTTCTTTAGTCTTGGTGGTGATTCAATTCTGGGTATCCAGGTTGTAGCTAAAGCACGCACCTTAGGATTAAGTTTTGAAGCCCACAATCTATTTCAATATCCCACAGTTTATGAGCTTGCTAAAATTGCTCATCAAAGCAAGGCGCTTATAATTGATCAGGGTTTGGCAAGTGGAACATTCCCTTTGTCACCACCACAGGCCTGGTTTCTTAGTAAACAACCCGATAACCCCTCTCATTTTAATCAGTCGTTCTTATTTAAATTTAAAAAAACAGTGGCACAGAACTCTTTAGAAGTAGCGTTAAAAGAGTTGGTGAACCATCACGATGCCTTGCGCTTACGCTTGCGTAAAGGTCATCAGACGACGGATGTGACTTTTTATGACGCGCAGGATCATGCGTTTGCACCGTTTTTGCATCAGGTGAAAGTCCAAAAAGAGCAAGACATAGAGGACGTATGTGATTCTTATCAAGCATCACTTGATATTGAGCAAGGTCCTGTGATGGTAGCCGTCTTAATTGAAGGACCTGAACCTAAGGATATGAGATTGTTTCTTGCAATCAATCATTTCGTTGTTGATACGGTTTCCTGGCGAATTATTCTTGAGGATTTCCAAGCTTTAATTGAACAGTTGGAAATGAAAAAAACCATCAGTTTACCCAAAAAAACATCTTCTTATCGTTCCTGGGTAGAAGGGCTGCAACAGGCTGCTAATTCAACATTGCAAAACGAATTACCTTATTGGGAAAAAATATGTTCTGGATATAGGCCTGTTCCAGTAGAGTTAAATCCGGATTATTTTCCTAAACGTCATGAAACAGAACTTGTCCATATAAGCTGGACTAAAGAACAGACCCAAAATTTATTGACGCAAGCTCATGTTGCTTATAACACGCGAATGAATGATTTATTGCTGGCGGCATTATCGCTCGCTTTTTGGCGCTGGCAGCATATAGAACAACTCTGGTTTAATTTGGAAGGACATGGTCGAGAGCCTATCACACCAGATGTAGATATTTCTCGTACTGTTGGCTGGTTTACTTCGTTTTTTCCACAAAAGCTGACATTTAAAACGGATTGTTCCGATAACTACGCGGAGATAATTAAATCGATTAAGGAGCAGATCCGCAAGGTTCCAAATCAAGGTGCTGGATTTGGACCTTTATGGTGCTATTTAAATGAATGCACCCTTAATATTGCATGTAATGTCAGTTTCAATTATTTAGGACAACTTGATAGTTCTTTTAATGAGGGATGGCTGCTTTCATTAGCTTCCGAAAATAAAGGGAGGGAGCGTTCCCAAAATCATCGTTCACCATTTCAACTCGATCTGAATGCTGCAATTCTGGATCATCAATTTACGATGCGTGTTCGTTATAGTCCTAAAAACTATCGAGAGGAGTCAGTACGCCATTTTGCAGAGCTGTTTAATGTATCTTTAGATCAACTTGTAGCGCATTGTCTTGCTCAAAGTTCATCCACGAAAACTCCTTCTGACTTTAATCAAATCAACATTACCCAGGACACCATCGATAAATTATCAAAGAATGGGGGCATGGAACATGCCTTTCCACTGACTCCATTGCAAGAAGGGATGTTGTTTCATAGTGTGTCTTCTCCCGGGGATGATGTTTATTGTACCCAGGTTTGTATGAAATTTAGTGCAGAGGACTTTAATTCAATAGATTTTAAGCAAGCTTGGGAACAACTTGTTGAAAAATATGATGTTTTTCGTACTCGTTTTGTTTGGGAAGATGTTGAAAGGCCTTTTCAGGTCGTTTATGCCGCTCGAAAGTTAAAATGGAACGAGTTCGATTGGCAGGAATATACTGAGGTAAAAATTGAAGAGCTGTACCAGGAGTTTCTTTATAAAGATCGGCAGCAGGGGTTTGATTTCACCCAGGATGGCTTATATCGTATATCACTGATCCGGTTTTCAGAGAACACTTTTGCTTGTGTTTTTACGCATCATCATCTTCTTTTAGATGGATGGAGCATCTCGCTTTTGATTGATGAGGTTGTTAAAAAATATATTAATGCAAATAATTCGAAGAAGAATGGATCTAAAGTTGCGAGTTATGGCTCCTTTGTAACTGTTTTTTATCAAACCAATAAAGAAGAATGCAAAGAATTTTGGCATGATTATTTGCGAGGTTTTGACCAGACAACTACCTTGGGATTTGCAAATAATGCCTTGGATGTTCACAAGCAGATAAAATCAGTTTCGCGTTTATCAACTCACCTCGATGGGGCGCTTTCAGATAAATGCCGTCAATGTGCTAAAGCTGCTCATGTGTCTCTGAGCACGTTTATGGAATATACCTGGGCGGTTTTGTTGTATTTATATAATGGTGAACGAGATATTGTCTTAGGTAATGTGTCTTCGATTCGTCATTTGGAGGGAATGACCCATAGTGAATATATGGTGGGATTGTTTATTGCTACTTTGCCCAAGCGTATTTCCTTAAAATTAAATCAACCCATAATCGAACAATTGCACGAACTTAACCTGATGTCGCAAAAACTGGTGAAGTATTCCAATGTTTCCTTAAAAGAAATTCAACAAGAAACAGCTCTTGATCCCAAGGCCTCACTCTTTTCAAGTTTATTTGCGTTTGAAAATTATCCCATCAACACTGCGTGGGTAAAGCATGATCGTTTTCATTTACTGGAAAAGAAGACTTATGAAAAAAATAATTATCCATTTACCCTCTTTGTTATACCCAAAGCTGAAGTTGAGTTACGCTTTGTTTGGGATGGGGAGTGTTTTGATAAAGTAGCAATAGAGCGCGTCTCTCGTCGGTACAAAAATCTGTTAGGTATTTTTATTGAATCAGACAGCTCACAGTCTCTTGATCATCTTCTTTATCAGTTTTTTAAACATGAGGATCTTGCTTATCATCAACCGCCAAGCGTTCAGTTCATGGATGTGGAACGTAACGATATTTCCCTATCATACCATCAGGAAAGACTACGATTTATTGATCAATTTGAAACGGGAATTGTTTACGATTTAGCCCCAAGTTACCATAATATTCCAATTGTTGTGCAATTTTTTGCAGACTTGGATCTGGGGAAATTACATCGGGTTGTTGAGGCTGTGTTAAAAAAACATGCTGTTCTACGTGGGATTTTTACAGAAGAGGATGGGCAGAATTGTTTTCGGATCCTGGATGTTCAAGAGGCAATTGAAGGCATTAACTTTAATGTTCAACAAATGAGTCATTTAAATTTGGAAGAAATATTGGCAGTTGTTGCTAAAGATGCTAATAAACCTTTTGCTATTGATGAACATCGTTTGCGGGTAGACATTTATTTACAACAGGAGCAGCACTTTATTTTGGTACTAACGGTACATCATAGTGTGTGTGATTTTCAATCTACTCGTATTCTTGCAGATGAAATTGGGGACTGCTATCTGAATTTGGCCACAGAACAAGCTTCGTCAACATTGGCATTTATGGATTTTTCTTTATGGCAACGTCATTTATCTTCAGAATTGATTGATCGCCTCTTTTTTTATTGGCGTTGGCAATTAGCTCTTCCCTTACAGGCGCTGAAATTACCAGAGGATCATTCACGACCCCCTGTTCATCGTTATAGTCAGTCGAAAATTAGTGCTGAAATTTCTCCAGATTTGTTGTTAGGAGTGCAGCAGGTAGCATTGAATAGTAATGTATCTGAGGAGGAGGTATTTCTAGGGAGTCTTCAGGTTGTTCTTGCTCAATATTCAAGCACCAATGAGGTAGTTGTTGGTCGGGAACATGATAATCGGATTTGTTCAGATCTTGCCTATACCATAGGTCCGTTAGGGAATTTGACTGTGATTCGCAGTATTCTGGAACGGCATGATGAATTAAAAACTCATTTTTTCAAATTAAAACAGCTCTGTGATTTGGCGGATCTGTATTCGGGATTGCCTTTTGATCAGCTCGTTAAAATGGTAAATCCTGAGAAAGATATGAGTCGCACTGCTCTTTTTGATGTTTTGTTTAAATATATGCAATCAGAGGGTGATGAAGCTAATTTAACGCCGAATTCCTACAAACATCTCGTGAATTATCTGGGTTATGGTAAATATGATTACGTGTTTTTTATTAAAGCCGGTTCCTCATGCTCTGCAATTGATGTGATTTATAATCGCGATATTTATGATGAAGAATCAGCGCGGCAATTGTTAAGGCATTACATTGCGCTGCTGCAAAATCTTCCCAGATTACTTTATGAACGGATTGAAGACATTGACTTGTTAAGTGAAGAAGAAAAACGTATTCAATTAGAGGTGTGGAATCGTCCAGACATTAATTTTCCTAAAACTTTAACGATTGTTCAGCGTTTTGAGGAAATGGTCTGTTTGTACCCGCATCATATAGCTCTTCGTTTTGACCAAAATGAAATGACCTATGATGATCTTAACCGGATGACAAATCAACTCTCAGATTACTTAAAGCATCATGGAGTGGGTCGTGAGATGCTGGTAGGATTACTCATGCCTCGTTCAATGGATATGATAGTTGTCATTTTGGCGGTGTTAAAGACGGGAGCTGCTTATTTACCCTTGGATGTTCATGCTCCAGAACGTCGTAATCAATACATCATTGATAATTCAAAAGTTCAATATCTTATTTCCGGCCTCTTGAATTCAGAACAGCTCATTGAACATGTTGCACATGTTTTAGACTGGAATTGCATTAAACAAGAATTACATCTCTATAGTCAGGAGAATCCTGGCTCTGATCTTAAAAGCTCAGATGCCGCGTATTGTATTTATACTTCTGGGACAACAGGAGTGCCGAAGGGCGTTACTATCAGTCATCAAAATGTGATTAGGCTGTTTTTGAATGATGAGGCTTTATTTCCTTTTTCTGCAACAGATCGTTGGCTGCAATTTCATTCCTATCATTTTGATTTTTCGGTGTGGGAAATTTTTGGCGGATTGCTATTCGGTGGCTGTATTGTCCTCGTTGCCAAAGACGATACTCTTAATCCTTCCCGAATTCTAGAGTTATTAAGGATGGAAAGGATTAGCGTCTTAAATCAAACCCCCACTGCATTTTTTAGTTTAAGCCAGGAAGTAGTTGCTCAAGATTATCCTTCTTTGGATGCATTGCGGATGGTGATTTTTGGGGGTGAAAAGTTAGATACGCGGTACTTGCTGGAGTGGGTAACAAAATACCAACACATGAAAATGATTAATATGTACGGTATTACAGAAACAACCGTTCATGTTTCTTATAAAGAAATTCAATTGGAGGATATTCTCCATAATCGCAGCAACATTGGTAAGTCTATTCCCACGACGCTGATGTACATTATGGATCAGCATCAAAATCTTCTTCCTCCTGGAGTGCAAGGAGAAATATATGTGGGAGGCGCAGGGCTGGGGTATGGTTATCTTTATAACGAAACACTTACTGCAGAACGGTTCATTAACCATCCTTACCGAATTGGGGAGCGCCTGTATCGCTCGGGTGATCGCGGTAAGTTATTACTTAATGGTGAGGTAATTTATCATGGCAGGAATGATAATCAGGTAAATATACGTGGTTTTCGGATTGAACTTGGTGAAATTGAAACCTGCCTGTCTAAAATTCCAGGAATCACCCATGCAGTGGTTTTGGTAGATTACAGTATTGTAATGACCCCTAAAATAATTGCTTATTATGTGGCAGATAAAATCATGCACAGTGCTGATATATTTTCTCAGTTACGTGATTTTCTGCCCCATTACATGATTCCTGCTTATCTTATTCAAGTTCCCAGGATCCCGCTTACCGTTCAAGGCAAAGTGGATAAAGCAGCCTTGCCATCGCCCACCGATCTAAAAAATGATGAGCTACATCGTTCAGAACCACAGACTGAGGTTGAAGTTATCTTGGCTCAGATCTGGGAGAATGTGCTGAGCCGTGAAAGCATCTATTTAGAGGATAATTTTTTTGATTTGGGGGGGGACTCTATCCTGATTATTGTTGCCATTTCCAAGGCAAGAGAGAAGGGAATTTATTTAACCCCAAAAGATTTTTTTATCGCTTCAACCCTTAAGGATTTAGTGAATTTGGCATCGTTTCATCAAAAGCAAATTGGGGCTCGACCAATCCCCTCAGACCCCTTTCCATTGAGTCCAATCCAGCATTGGTTTTTTGCCCGTGATTTAGCTCAGCCTAATCATTATAATCAATCGGTTTTGCTCAGGGCGAACGATTCCATACATGCTGAATTTTTACAGCAGGCACTGATTGAGTTGGTTCGCTATCATGATGCACTGCGGATTCGATTTAGTGATGATAAAAAGGGACAATGGAAACAGACCTATCAAAATAAGGTCACTACCCAAGATATTCCCCTATTTGTATTAAAACCATGTGGACCCTCTGGCGGGTGGGAAGAGGGTGAGTTGCAGGCGGCGTTTACTCAATTACAAGCTGGTTTAAATATTCAAAATGGACCTCTCATAAGTGCTGCGCTTGTTCCAATGGCAGAGGGAACTAAGGATTTACTGTTTCTTGTAATTCATCATCTGGTTGTTGATACTGTTTCCTGGCATTTAATCATCAATGATTTGGAATTAATATACAAAGCAAAACTTGCGGGAGTTGATGCGGATTTGCCATCTAAAACATCTTCTTTTTATGATTGGGTCTTGGCACTTGAAACCTACAAAAACTCATGGTCTTGCAAGCTGCAGAACAATTTTTGGCACAGTATTGTGCAATCCGATAAACTGCTGAAATCCAGAGAAGAAAAAAACAATCAACTACAATACAGCGCTGCCAGCTGCTCCTTGAGTTTAGGAAAGAAAGTTACTCAAACTCTTGGTAAAGCCTTGGCGAAACGCTCTGATATTTCCATTGACGATATTATTTTTGTTGCCGTTTATAATGCATGTCAGTCCACCTTGGATGATGAATTTATTTGTTATAAAGAAGGCCACGGGCGGGTTGGTGATTTATTAGGGGTTGATCTGACGCGCACGGTAGGTTGGTTTACCAGTTTATATCCAATAATGGCTGGTGCTCCTGTTGCCAATCATGATGAGAATCAATCAAGAACCAACCTCCTGTTGTGGTTGCAACGCAAGAGGCTCATTCCTGATGAGGGCATTGGGTATGGTTTGATACGTTATGGTGGCACTCATGAGGAGGTGTTTGAACCATCACAAAAATATCGAATTGGTATTAATTTCTTGGGACGTCATGAAATTACAAGACAAAAGGCTTTATTTTCTCAAAGCGATTTAGCGTGCGGAGTAGAGTCCTCTTCCCAAAACCATCGATTTTTCGATGTGAATATAAATGGGTGGATAGGTTCTAATGGCCTGGAACTAAAAATAGCTTATGACGCGAATACATTTGGTGCTGATTCTGTTCGGTATTTTACCAATATACTACGCAATACACTACATGATATAGAGCAGACGCTAAAACAAATACCTTCTGACTCCGTGCAATTGAATCAGGTTACCCTGGGAAGCCAACCTCAGTTTAAGCCTGTCTTGTCGTGGAGCGAAGAAGCCACTAATACACCGTTATTTTTATTTCCGCCACTGTTGGGCGGAGCTGAAACGTATATAGAACTTGCTAATCGTCTTGGTTCTGATCGCCCGATTTATTCTCTCGAATCGTATAATTTACATAGTGGTTATTCTTCGGTGTCTGATTTGTCTGAGTTAGCCAGATTTTACAGCGCGGTCATTTTAGCTATTTTGCAGGACTTTCCAGCCCATAATAAAATTTGTCTGGGAGGATGGTCCATGGGGGGGCTTCTTGCTTGGGAAGTAGCGCATCAATTGGCAAAAAAATCTATAGTTATCGAGAAATTGTATTTAGTGGATACACCCGTACATTTGGCTAACCATTTCTTTAATGCATCTGAAATTGCATTTGAACGCTACCTGTCTCAGCTTATGGACATTGCTAAAATGAATGAATCTCTGAAAGAAAAATACTACAAAGTATATGAATCCGAGCGAATTGCGATTGCGAACTATTCCATTCAACCTAACGAGTGCGATGTAGTGTTATTTGCTGCACAAGCAAGTTATGGTGATTTGCATGAGGGATGGTCTCAGTTTGCACGCAAGGTTGAGTTTTATGATGTTCCCGGATCACATTTCGATATCATGAAAGATGATAATCTGGAAAAAATAGCATCTGTAATAAACGGTCACGTGAAACAAAAGGATTAACAAATGAACAAATTACAGGATAAAACTCGAACAAGTGCTGGAAGAAATCTAAAAAAATACTCCAAGGACTATCTAGCCGCTATTGAGAAGCGACAAGGGCGAGGAGAATCTTTAACTATTGAGGAAGCCTATCAATTATATTCCAGTGTTCAGGCAACATCGATGATTCCCGGAGTGATGGCTGAAGTGGGTGTCTATAAAGGAGGATCTGCTGTTATTCTTTGTGAGGCAAAAGGAGATCGGGCGCTATATCTTTTTGATACCTTTACTGGAATGCCAATGACGGAGGTTTCAACTGATGCGGATGCCTGGGGTAGAAAAACGCATCGAGACACATCCGTGGAAGGTGTTCAAGAGTTCTTGTCTGAATACTCTAATGTTGAAATCATTCCAGGAATTTTTCCACAAAGTATTCCTGAACAATTTAAGTCAATGTCCTTTTCTTTTGTAAATTTAGATGTGGATTTATATCAACTTACTTTGGAGGCATTAAAATTCTTCTGGCCGCGGATGTCCGTGGGCGGGCGTTTAATTTCTCATAATTATAATTCAGTTTGTTATGATATTGATGATACGCCTGGAGTAAAAAAAGCCTTTAAGGAATACTTTAAGGATAGTCAGCACCTTATTGTGGAGGTAGCTGAAACTCAATGTCTGGTGATGAAGTGTTAAGGAATTTGCCGCTTGCTTGTTGGTTAATAACTCATGTGACGCACGATCAAATTGAAGCGGCCATATTTTTAATCACCGATAACTTTCTTCTCGTTTGTCTGATTTTTATATCAATAGGCGATATCTTTTTATAATCACTTTATATCCTGTTGGGACACTGAAGTCAGCATAGCGAACCATGCGATAGAGGATATTTATCTTTTTGAGTACTGTCCCTTTATCATCAGAGTAATGCCAGTAGTACACTTACAATTTCGGATGCGACCGCTTGATTTCGCAACCAACGTTCAAAAAAATACCCATTGATTTGAGATAGGTTTGGTAAATAAGGTAAAAATATTGACATTATTGGGTATAATATGAGATATTCACTTTGCGAGGTTGGACTTGCTATGTGTCATTCCACTGGGTCAATTGGCGACACACTGATTGGCCCTTTCTATTTATATCCCATCCCCTTTTAAAAACTACTCAAGACGAGTTTAATTCCGATAAATGTCATCAATACGCCACTAAACAATTCAATACCTTGCCATACGGTAGTTTTGGTCAGGATATTGGAAAAATAACGTGTAGTCATGGTCAACGAACTAAACCATAACAGGCTTGAAGAGATAACCCCTAATAAGAAGGCCATTTTATGATCTGGAAATTGGCTGCTTCCGCTGCCGATGATGACCAGCGTATCGATAATGGCATGAGGATTCAATAAACTGAAGCCCAAGGCAAATAAGACAATCTGAATTCTGTTATGAGGTTGAGGTGTCTTGTCGGATTCTTTTTTATGATGCGTGAACGCACTTCGGAACGCTTTTATAGCATAATAAAGTAGAAACGCGGCGCCAAACCAAACCAGCCATATTTGCAGGGTGGGGTGAACTAATAGTATTTGATGCAAGCCAGCTACACTGGCACAGGCTAGAATAATATCGCAGATAAAACATATCATAGCGGATAATGCAGCATGATTTCTGCGCGCACCTTGTTTAATCAGAAAGACATTCTGAGGTCCCAGGGCCATGATTAACGACAAGCCCAAGAGTAATCCATTGAAATAAATAAACATAAATTTAAAAAAAAATAATATAAAAAGGCAGGTGATTATAACATATATTTGTCACTTGCACCGGTGTTTATGATTTGAATTTAGACTATGAGACCATGAAAATGGCAAAGGGAGCGATTTGAACTCTGTAAAGAGTATTTGCAGTTAGCTATTGATAAATGGTTTCATCGAGTCAGAGCACTATAATTCAGTTAAGAATTCTGAATGGAAATGGGTAGATAGGAACAAAAATTCTTAAATTAAGGGCAGTATTGTGTCATTGAGATTGATAAGTACGGCACACAGTGTCTAAAACATGATGCAATATGGGAGCAACATTGCTGCTGGAATAACATTGTACGCGTTGAAAGGCATTAAACGCCAGCTGCTTTGCCAATTGTTTCTCAGCAATAATTTGCTCTAGAGCGTCGGCCATGCTGATTGGATCTTCAGGTGGTACCAGAAGTGCGCTTTGAGAATCACCTACAATCTCCAGCGGTCCAGATAACTTGCTAAGCACCATGGGCAAAGAGTGCATCATACTTTCTAATACAACCAGGCCAAAGGCTTCCTCGCGAGAAGGAAGACAAAAGATATCCAGACTCTTGTAAAAGGAGTGTCGGTCTTCTATCCATCCTAATAAATCAATTTCATTATTTAATCCGTGATGTTGAATTAATTGGACGTATTGTTCCTTTTCTTTGCCATCACCTGCAATTTTTGCTTTGAAGGCAATTTTTCGTTTTTTTAATTCAGCCAGGGCTTCGATAAAAATATCAACCCCTTTGATTTTAGCGAATCGAGCACATACTCCGATAATCGGTACACTGGATTCTTTGGGCTCTTTAAAAGTTAATTCCTCAGGAATATGCACCATGTTGGGAACAGTATAAACCGAATTTGCCGGTATCCCTGAATTGATAATGTCTTGTCGCATCTGTTCCGTAATGGCAATGATTGCATCCGTTCCAAAATCATAGTGACCACGAACATGGCATACTGCAATTTTGGGAACTTTGGTTCTCGTTTTTTTGAATAAATAAGCAGCTCTGTAGCTGTGAGTAATGATACAGTCTGGATTTTCACGTTTAATGAGTTTGCGCAATCGGTAAATAGCAATGAGGTCATGTTGATTGTAGTTGTGGATTGTTTTCAAATGCTCCTGGGGACAATTGTTTTTGATCTCTGCCTTGGGGTGAATGACAGGAATGACCTGGTTGCCTTGCGTGGTGAGGGCTGGGATATAGTTTAGAAATACTTGTTCCAATCCACCGTTAACTTTGGAGAACATCGCATTCAAAATTTTCATCCTGAGCTCCTCAATCTTATATCATTGCCAATTCAGTAAATCCTGACAAATGGTTACGACAGATCAACCATAATTTGTCCATTCTCGATTTGTGTAGGATATACCTTCAAGTTTTTTTCTTTTGATATTTTTCCTAGCAACGTTCCTACAACTGGAGGCCATGGAGACCAGCATTTAGCTTCACCGGTATTTAAATCAAATTCACTCTTGTGAAAGGGGCATATAATAGCGCAATCCTCAGTAATAGTTCCTTTTACTAAAGGCAACTTCAGATGAGGACATTGTGATTGGATTGCATGGACTTGATCATTATGCCAGATGAACAGTATTTTTTGACCATCAATAGTAGCTACATGTCGATTTTCTTGTTGTAACTGCGTCAGTTCCATTGCAGGTTTGAAAGTCATGGTTATATTCCTAGTTTTAAAAAGTGGGCATTATAACAGTGAAGTAGGTATTCTGTTAGTATAAATTTGCCGTGGAGTATCTCTTGTTGTTGCTAATTTGATCATGTTGATTAAGTGGTGACATGCAAGGCGATTTACTGATTCATTTCATCTGAATAAAGGGGTATTTAAAAACCTGAATACATTGCATCTTGGCTATAGAGGAGTATAAAATGCGACAATTATTCTGTCTCCTCAAGAGAAGCATACAAAATAAGAACAAATAGGAGGGAGCGTGGGCTCTTTGTTAAGAAAAAAGTTTATTGTTGCTATTTCATTAGCAATGCTTAGTGTCATTGGTCAAACGTTACATGCGGAAGATGCCACTAATAAACCCATAGAACCACTCATTGATGGTTATTACCCAAGCTATCCTCCTACTGCTCCGGCAACAGGCGCGCAGCAGGAATTAATTCAGCGCGGTGAATATTTGGCAAAAATGGGTGATTGCATCGCCTGTCATACTGATGTTAAAGGTGGAACTGGCGCCTATGCGGGCGGATTACCCATAGAAACACCTTTTGGAACGTTTTATAGTCCAAACATCACACCAGATAAAGAAACAGGAATTGGTAACTGGACTGAGCAGGATTTTATCCGAGCTCTTAAAGATGGCCGTGATCCCAAAGGGAGAAATTATTTTCCTGTATTCCCTTACATTTACTTTTCAAAGATGACTGATGATGATGCTCGGGCTTTGTACGCTTATTTTATGAGCATCCCTGCTATCAATCTAAAAAATAAGGCATTACCTTTTCCTTTCGGAGTCCCTGGCGCACGATTCTCCTTATGGGGCTGGAATATTCTGTTTTTCTTTCCCGAAGAGAACTCCATTGAGTATCAAGCAGATCAATCACCTGAATGGAATCGTGGAAAATATATAGTGGACACCTTAGGTCATTGCAGCATGTGCCATACGCCGCTAAATGTATTTGGTGCACCAAAAAACAGATATTATTTAACGGGAAGTTTCATTGATGGTTATTGGGCGCCAAACATTACTAAATATGGTTTGGAGTCCGCTACACATGCTCAGGTTGCTGATGTATTTAAGGACAATGAGCTGATTAACAAAGCTGGCCCTGTCGCTGGCCCAATGGCTGAAGTAAATCACAACAGTTTAAGTCATTTAACTGAAGCTGATCGACTGGCTATCGCTACTTATCTTAAGACAGTAGAAAGTGAGGAGCGTTATGGCGTCTCTCCTTCAGATATGCCTCCTTCGCTAGCACGAGGAAGACAGGTTTATTTAAAAGCCTGCATCATTTGCCATCAGGATAATAAGATGAGCGCTCCAGTGATTGGTGATTCTGCAAACTGGTATATGCGATTAAAAAGCAGCGGTTTAACAGGTTTGTATCGACACGTGATTCATGGTTATAACTCCATGCCGGTCAAAGGAGCCTGTGTCACGTGTTCCGATAACGATATTATCTCCTCTGTAGATTATATTCTTAACGAATCACTGACACGTTCTCAATGGATTGATTTGAAAACTGGTGGAGCAGAAAAATATCCTTCAAATGGTGAAAATACGTACAATGAAAATTGCGCTGTTTGTCATAATGAAGGTAAATTGGGCGCTCCCAAAATTGGTGATAAACAGGTCTGGGCTCCTTTAATTGCAAAAAATATGGATGTATTAATTGAAAATACGGTTAATGGTAAAGACCATGTAAAAAATGGTGGTTGTGAGCAATGCACTACTGATGAAGTGATAGAAGCAATCAAGTATATGGTCAGTCAATCTAAAACTGATGGCAATTTTTCTCTGTGGTAGATTGAGAGGTAATTAGTAATAGTTTAATCGATTAAAAATGAGTCGGGTTCTCCCGACTACTTGACGAGATGAGGGATTGGGATGTTAAACAGGTTAAAGATCTGTAGATTGGTACTAATGCTATGCAGCATCGCATCGGCACAATCAGTGTGGGCTGCTGCAGATAATTGGCAATTAAACATGTATAAAGGAGTTACTCCTTTAAGCCATGATATGTATTATTTGCATATGGTGTGTATGGCTGTGTGTGCCGTAATTGGTGTGATTGTTTTCGGAGTAATGATCTACTCCCTGATTCACCATAGAAAATCCAAGGGGTATAAACCGGCATCTTTTCACGATAATCCTCGCCTGGAAATTGTATGGTCCATTATCCCCTTTCTAATTCTGGTTGGTTTGGCAATTCCTGCTACCCAAGTACTGATAAGAATGGATGATTCCAATGAATCCGAAGTGACAATTAAGGTAGTCGGTTATCAGTGGCGCTGGCAATATCAATACCTCGATCAAGGTATTAGTTATTTCAGTAATTTATCAACACCTTATGATCAAATACAGAATAAAGAGAAAAAAGGCCAATGGTATTTGCTCGAAGTAGATAAGCCTCTGGTTCTGCCAATTAATAAGAAAATTCGTTTTCTGGTTACTTCAAACGATGTAATACATTCCTGGTGGGTTCCCGAACTTGGCATTAAACGTGATGCAATACCCGGATATATGTATGAAGCATGGGCGAGAATTGAAAAACCTGGGGTGTATAGAGGGCAGTGTGCCGAATTGTGTGGAATTAATCATGGATTTATGCCGATTGTTGTTCAGGCTGTAAATGAAGATGAATTTAATGCCTGGGTTGCCAAGCAGGATAAAGTTGAAGATCAATATGCAAAAGCCGAGACTCTGCCTGGCGATCAAAAAACAATGTCCCGAGCTGATCTAATGACATTGGGTAAACAAAAATACGACCAGTTTTGTTCTGCTTGTCATAAAGCGGATGGAACAGGTCTTCCACCCATGTATCCTGCATTAAAAGGCAGCTCAGTTGCGGTAGGAAAACCCATTTCACGTCATATTGATCTGATCCTTAATGGGATTCCGGGATCTGCGGGAATGATGCCTTATAAAAATCAATTGAATGATGAAGAGATTGCGGCAATTGCAACTTATGAACGAAATGCCTGGGGTAATAATACTGACGATGAAATTCAACCCGCAGATGTTGCAAAACTGCGACAAAGTAATAATCAAAAACCTACCATGGTTAATAAAGCTAAAGCAGGAGGTTTACAATGAGTAAGGCATTAGCGCATGCAGAAGAGTCCCATGATGAACATGGTCCAGAACAGGGTAAAGGATTGATGGGATTTGCAAAACGCTGGTTATTTACCACGAACCATAAAGATATAGGTAGCCTTTATTTATGGTTAGCTATGATAAGCTTCTTTGTTGCTGGTGGTATGGCCTTGGTTATCCGGGCAGAACTATTTCAGCCAGGTCATCGGTTTGTCGATCCTAATTTTTTCAATCAAATGACCACCATGCATGGTCTGATCATGCTTTTTGGGGTAGTCATGCCAGCATTTACCGGTATGGCGAATTGGCAGATTCCTATGATGATTGGTGCCCCGGATATGGCTTTACCCCGGTTGAATAACTGGAGTTTCTGGATTTTACCCTTCGCATTCTGCCTATTATTTTCTACTATGTTTCATGCAGGTGGCGGTCCTAATTTTGGTTGGACAATGTATGCTCCATTATCTACAAAATTTGCTCCTCCCAGCACCGATTTTATGATTTTCTCTATTCATATGATGGGACTTTCATCAATCATGGGTTCTATTAATATCATTGCGACTATTCTGAATTTACGTGCTCCAGGCATGACTTTGATGAAAATGCCAATGTTTGTCTGGACCTGGTTGATTACTGCATTTTTGTTGATCGCAATTATGCCGGTCTTAGCAGGTGCTGTTACAATGATGTTGGCTGACAGGCATTTTGGAACCAGTTTCTTTAGTGCGGCAGGTGGTGGTGATCCGATCCTGTTTCAACATATATTCTGGTTTTTCGGACATCCTGAAGTTTATGTACTGGTATTGCCCGCATTTGGGGTTATTTCCGAAATTATTCCCACTTTTAGCCGTAAACCTTTATTTGGCTACCATTTCATGGTGTACGCTACAGTCAGTATTGCTCTCTTATCTTTCATTGTGTGGGTGCATCATATGTTTACAACAGGCGTTCCTTTAGGCGCTGAATTGTTTTTCATGTATACCACCATGCTTATTGCAGTTCCGACTGGAATTAAAGTATTTAACTGGGTCAGTACCATGTTCAAGGGGGCAATGACTTTTGAAACTCCCATGCTGTTTGCCCTGGCATTTGTATTTTTATTTACTATCGGTGGCTTTACTGGTTTGATGCTGGCTTTAGTACCTGCTGATTATCAATATCAGGACAGTTACTTTGTAGTGGCGCATTTCCATTATGTATTGGTTCCAGGTGTGATTTTTGCTCTTCTCGCCGCGACATACTACTGGCTGCCGAAATGGACCGGGCATATGTACAATGAGCGTATGGGGAAATGGCATTTCTGGTTGTCAGTAATTTCAGTGAATTTGACTTTCTTCCCTATGCATTTCCTTGGATTGGCTGGTATGCCAAGAAGAATCCCCGATTATGCCTTGCAGTTCGCTAATTTTAATATGGTTGCAACTATAGGTGCATTCATCTTTGGTTTTTCGCAATTACTGTTTCTATTTAACGTCATTGGAACCGTAAGGAAAAAAGGCTCTAAAAAGGATGTTGCTACTGCGAGAGTTTGGGAAGGGTCTCATGGTTTGGAATGGACATTACCATCTCCACCACCTTACCATACTTTTACAACTCCACCCGAGATTCACTAAAGGTGGGGTTTAATGAATAATGCAAAAAAACAACAAAAATTACTCATCATATTGACTCTTGTTGTTTTAGGAATGTTTGCTTTTGGTTTTGCTCTGGTACCTATTTATAATAGTTTATGTAAAACATTGGGTATTAATGGCAAAACAAATCCAGAGGCAATTGCTTATGATGTCAGTAAAGCAAAAATTGAAAAAAACAGAGAAGTACTGGTTGAGTTTGTTGCGACTAATAACAGCGGTGTGCCTTGGGAGTTTTATCCTAAAATTTCCAAGATTCGAGTGCACCCTGGTGAAATAGTTAAACTGGCTTTTTATGCTGAAAACAAAACGGATCATCGAATGACCGTACAGGCAATTCCCAGTGTGACGCCAGGAATTGCTGCTAAATACTTAAAGAAAACGGAATGCTTTTGCTTCACTCAACAAACGTTGAATGGACATGAGGCAATGAACATGCCGTTATTATTTCATCTGGATACAGAGTTACCTGAGAATGTTAAGACAGTAACGCTGTCTTATACTTTGTTTGATGTGTCAGGAAGAATAATGAATTAGAACATGCTGATCTTATCTTTGTCCCAATCCAGTAAAACAGTGCTCTGGAGCAAATGTACTGGATGAGGACGAAATAATGAGATCTATCATGAAATGTAAACAGACCCGGGAATCAGCACTTGTAGACTGATTTATTGACACAGGAGATTAAAATACAATGGGAGCACACGGTACTTATTATGTCCCCAAGCCTAGTCACTGGCCTTTGGTGGGCTCAATTGGATTGACTACTACTTTGGTAGGAGCTGCATCCTGGCTTCATCATGATTGGTATGGTCCGTACATATTTACTGCGGGACTTTGTATTGTTATCTTTATGATGTTTGGCTGGTTTGGCCAAGTTATTTACGAAAACGGTAAAGGCCTTTATGACATGCAAGTCGATAGATCTTTTCGATGGGGAATGTGTTGGTTCATCTTTTCGGAAGTCTGTTTTTTCGGGGCATTTTTTGGCGCTCTGTTTTTTACCCGTTTCTGGGCCGTACCACTTTTGGGTGGAGAGGTTCACCCTATTACGCATTATACCTTGTGGTCAGATTTTAAAGCAGCTTGGCCATTACTGAATAATCCGAATAATCAAATATTTTCAGGCGCTCATGAAGCTATGGGAGCGTGGGGTCTTGCCGCAATCAACACTCTTATTCTTTTGACCTCGGGGGTAACTATTACCTGGGCTCACTGGGCTTTAAAATTGAATAAGCGAACCCAGTTATTAGTTGGAATGTCTCTTACTATTGCCTTGGGTATTTTATTTTTACTGCTACAAGGTTATGAATATCATGAAGCCTATACGGAAATGAACTTAACTCTGGCTGCTGGTATTTACGGTACAACTTTCTTTATGCTGACAGGTTTTCACGGATTACACGTAACACTCGGAACTATTATGCTGATTGTTATTTTGGTACGCTGTAAGCGTGGTCATTTTACGCCAGAACGTCATTTTGCATTTGAGGGTGTTGCCTGGTATTGGCATTTCGTAGACGTTGTTTGGCTGTTTCTATTCCTTTTTGTCTATTGGCTATAAATTTATTTTTAGGCTATCGAATTACAACCGGGTGTTGATTAACAAGCCCGGTTGAAATTGAATGTTTTCGATCTCCAATTTATATGTGAAATAGAATTTTATAAATTCAATTTCACGTATGGTTGCTACTCCTCGGAAATAGCGAGCTATAAATAATGCCTGGGTGTCTTTTTCTAAATAATCATTACAGTTTAAAACCAATTCGGTCTCAGATAGGCTTATCATTTGGCATTCATACATATTTTTGCCAATTTTGATGGTAACGTTTACAGGTTGAACGGGTTGAATTAACAACGCAATCTCCGTCAGATAATATTAAGGATGGTCTATAGATTCAGCTCTATTAATTGGAACTGACTCATTAACATCCTCATTTAGCACTTATTATTAAAATAACAAGATGTCAAAATGATAATCATATGTATAAGTCTAGCTTAAATTTTATTTTTTGGATTGTTAGGGTTTGTTGACAATTCAATTTGTACAGGCCACGCCACGTAGGGCTTATAGAACAATTGTCAACAGAGCCTAGTAAATGGACTTGGTCGACGTTGGAACGCATAGAGTACTTGACGAATTTAAAAGAGCATTATATTTCAGCACGTATTACAAAATTAATTCATTAAATCTAAAAGTGCAGCAACAAGATAGTAAAGAAGTATCACAAAGAATGAAATAATGGAAAATAAGGGAAGTAGAATTGTAAACACACGAATTAATACGGCGTTATAAAAATGTGTAGTCTGATTAGCTGATCCCCAAAATGCTTTTAACAACCATATATAAAAACAAATTGAATACAGTACTAGTGGGTAAAGCCAAATAGTGTTAAGACTCAATTGATGATTTGTTAATGCAATAAGCAGAAGGACATAAAAACCAATATATACGATTCCTCCTTCAAAGAGATAAGAGCTTGAGTAGTTCCCCAATATAATTTGGAAAAAAGTTAATTCTCCATTCCAACCTTTTTTTAAGTAAGTAAACATCAAAATATCTTTTAATGGCCCTATTGATAAATATAGAGCAAATATAAAAAAAAACGGCACGATAGAAAAAAATTAGTAACATGAGATTAAATATCGACCTTTGTGGCAAATTTAAATATAATACGTTCTTTTTAAAGTAGAGGTAGGTTATGCAAAGTAAAATTGAACCCCGTTGGATGACAGATGATGGAGAGCTGATTGTTCGTTCTCCAAGACAATCAACTCTGTCTGAAACAACTGCAGCAAAAACAGCACAGAATATGTATCGTTTATTTCGATCAGAAGGAAATTTGGCCAAAGCCCAGGAATACATGCGAAATATTAATCATGCAATGCAAATTGCGTACGAACAAGATGGAAGTGGTAAATGCAGAACTCCTAGCGATCCTCAAGGACCTCGGCTGATCTAGTACGGAAGTACTCTAAATTTATTGCTATAGAGTGCAGCCAATATTTATACAGTGCTCAAGGAAGAGTCGCCCCTTCTTTAGTACAATGAAACGATTCAATAGCTTATAATCCTCTTTATAGATTCATTTATCGTTAATAAGAACTCACAAGATAAAAAGATATCTCGTATTATCGTCTTATGGGATACCAATATCATGATGAGATCTTTACAGATTCGCTAACTGTATTTCATAATGAACTTCACAATGATTTTGGAATGATTTGATTATGGAACAGATAATTCGCTTTGCATTGAGTAATTTCACCTTAACATTTTTACTGATTGGTATCATATCCGCTGTTATATCATTACTGTGTGCGAGAAAACCCTTACATAAAGCAGTTATTACAGAAACATTATTTTCCTATTTTTTGTTGATTGGAATGGGTTTTTCAATGTTTTATAATTTTGTGATGCATGTGTTTTTTGGGGAAATCGCCGCCCAATTTATAGGTTGGGCAAACAGTCCTTTTCAAGCGGAAGTAGGATTTGCCAGTTTGGGATTTGCAGTGGTGAGTATGATGGCATTCAAGGCTTCGTGGTCGTTTCGTGTCGCGGCATTTACAGCTCCTGCCCTTTTTCTTTTAGGTGCTGCGGGTGGTCACATTGTTCAAATGATTGTTGCTGGTAATTTTGCTCCTGGTAATGCGGGAATTATATTTTGGACTGATCTTATCATCCCGATCATCGGTTTTGGTTTTTTAGTGGTAACCCAAAATAATACAGGGGATACGCTTCAATAGTTCAGAGTTAAGTTGCGATATGTGTTATTGATAGTTCACCTGACCTTAACTGGAGTCAGGTGAATATTAAAATGCTCCGTACACTATCCTATTATCTAAAAGCTCTGCCAACAAAGGTGTCTTCATTATGGAAGCGGTCTTCATCCTGCTCGGCAAATCCTGTTAAGGCAGTAACTATAGGTCGTGTGATTAAACTAATGGCTGACTTTAAAAAGCTGGCTATAGCTAAAATGATTGATGCTGCTGATAGGATGAGATAACCCGCTGCTACATCCAGATGGTCTTCATGATCGTTTCGCACAATACCCGTTTTAATGGCTATTGCTTGCGCACTTTCCCAGATTGCTGTTCCCAAACTGGCAATTGATGCAATTAGGCCAAGCGCTGGAAGCGCTGTTGCTCCAACTACTTCATCAAAATAATCATGTCCATCACGTAGCTGATCGAATAGCTTAAGGCGTTTGATAGCCTCGTCACCGATATACTCCAATGCTGTGCCAATATCCTCAAAATTCCTTAATTTATTAAATTTTTGCTCAAAATGCATGATAAGAAAATCAAGATGGTCGGAGTAATTCTCAAAGAAATTCTTTTTGGGATCCGGTGTTTTCTGATTAACAAAAAACTTGGTTTTAGGGAAAAAATTATAAACTTTAGGCATTTAGCGCTCCTACAAGGACAGTTGGTTTACTACCCCGACAAGTATAATATTAATTCATTAAGGGAATATTAAAGCTTATTTAGGTGAGTGGATTCATCAGGAATTTTAGGTTGGAAGAATATACAACATAAAGATATAGCAGGAAAGCCTTGCGGCAGACTGACTTTACCTTAGGAATATACAGCTATCGCCAAGATCACAGAACTATCAATGACCTCAATTCATTAATTGCTCGATTATTTTTTGTAGGGTATTGGCGTTTTCATAATGAATGACCAATGAACCTTTACCTGCTTTACCAGGCTTTAGCTTAACTTGTGTTTGCAGATGTTGCGCCAGGGAGCTTAATTTCTCTTTATAAAGTGGAGCGGGTTCATCATTTGGTTTTTGTTCGATTGTTCCGGTTTTTACTCGCTCTACCAGCTTTTCAGTTTCTCGGACCGATAAATTTTTCGCGATGATTAATTGAGCAACCTGGCTTTGTTGTTCTTCATCCAGCATGAGCAATGCTCGAGCGTGTCCCATATCGATATCACCATGCTCAAGGAGTTTTTTTACCGAAGATGAAAGCGAGAGCAAGCGAAGAAAATTACTGACTGCCGTTCGTGATTTACACAGGAGATCTGCGACTTGTTGATGTGTCAGAGCAAATTCACTGGTGAGCCGGTGCATGGCTCTTGCTTGATCCATGGCATTTAAATCTTCACGTTGCAGGTTTTCAACTAAAGCCATAGCCATAGCGGTTTCATCATCAACCTGCTTTAATACTACGGGTACTTCGGTAAGTCCAGCAATTTGGCTGGCACGCCAGCGTCGTTCACCGGCAATTATTTCATAACGACCATTGCTTAACTCACGCACTAATAGAGGCTGCAATAAACCTTGTTTTTTTATGGATTCAGCCAGTTCTTGTAATGGGGCTTGTTCCATTTCACCACGAGGTTGGTATTTTCCAGGTTGTAGACAGTTAACTGCTAACTTAAGATTATCAGATTGAGGCTTATCATTGAGCAGAGTACTGCCAGATTGACTTAATAAGGCGGATAAATTACGTCCTAAGCTACTGCGTTTTACTGTCATAAATTACCCCAAATTAGCCTGCTACGGTTTGTTTACTAATAACTTCAGAGGCAAGCACCATATAGGCTGCTGCGCCTGGTGATGATTTATCATAGTGTAAAGCCGGTAATCCGTGGCTTGGCGCTTCAGCCAGCCGGACATTACGTGGAACTACTGTTCTATAGACTTTAGCCGGGAAGTGCTCTAATAATTGTTTGGATACTTCAGCGCACAAGCGGTTTCGGGCATCGTACATGGTACGAAGAACCCCTTCAATATGTAAACGAGGATTTACTGAAGATTTAACCTGTTCAATAGTCGATAGTAACGCTGCCAGGCCTTCCAACGCATAATATTCGCATTGCATAGGTATTAAAACGGAATCAGCTGCTACAAAAGCGTTTATGGTTAAAGTATTTAAAGCGGGTGGGCAGTCAATCAGTATGAAATCGTAATTACTTTTTATTGGTTGCAGGGCTTTATATAAAAAAGTTTCTCGATGATTACGTTCCATCAGGCTGACTTCAGCTACTGTTAAATCGCCATTACCCGGGATTAAGTCATAACCACAAGTAGTTGAAAGACAGGCTTGCTCTGCCAGACAATCTCGCAGCAATACATCATTTGTCGTGTGTACCAACTGATTTTTGTCAACGCCGCTACCCATAGTAGCATTACCTTGAGGATCTAAATCAATAAGCAATACCTGCTGACGATTCGCAGCTAAAGATGCAGCTAAATTAATGGCAGTAGTGGTTTTACCTACTCCACCTTTTTGATTGGCAATGGCTATGACTTTCGCCATAATTATTCCTTGGTTGTGTTATCTATAATGACACAGCAGCGTTCACCATCAACACCTTCAACAGTATACTTCTCGACTTGGTATTTTTGATGAATCATGTTTAATTCAGTATCTGGATAACGTCCTTTCATTGCCAGCCAAATTCCATTTTTGGCAATAAGATGTTGAGTCCAATAAATCATTTGTTCTAGGCTGCTGAATGCTCTACTTGTTACTGTATCAAAACCTTGAGCCGGGTGGTAGTTTTCGACTCGAAATTGTACAATTTCAAGATTTTTTAAGTCAAGTTGGCGTTTAACCTCATTTAAAAAGCGAATTTTTTTGCCATTACTGTCTAAAAGAACAAACTGAATATCCGGTTTGGCTATAGCTAAAGGGATACCTGGCAATCCTGCGCCCGTTCCGACATCCAGAATTCGGTTTCCTTTTATCCAGGGTATGATTGCCAGGCTATCCAATAGATGCCTGCTTATCATCGATTCAGGATCGCGAACGGCAGTTAGATTATACGCCGAATTCCACTTTTTTAATAAAAGTAAATAATGCCACAATGAGTCACATAGTGAATTTAATCCAAATTGTTTCAGTCCACTATCCAGTTTGCTTTTAAGGTTCAAATCATCATTCATGCGCTGAGCCGATTCTTTTTCAAATGTACCAATAATAGCGACAAGGCCGCAGGGGTGACTCCCGAAATACGACCTGCCTGTGCTAATGATGTGGGTTTTATTTTGGCCAATTTTTGCATCACTTCACTTGAAAGGCCGGTAACTGTAGTGTAATCAAGATGCTCAGGCAGAACGGTATGTTCGTATTTACGTAATTTCTCAATATCCTGTTCTTGTCTTTCAATGTATCCGGCGTACTTGTTTTGAATTTCAATTTGCTCGGATACATCAAAGGGTAACTGAGGTAAGTGCAAATCTTCCAGCATCAGTAAATGCTGGTAATTGATTTCCGGGCGTTTTAAAAATTCAGACGCTCTATTATCATGCTGCATGGGTTTTTCGAGAATATTGTTTAATGCCTCATAATGACTTACACGAACCCAGGTGTTATGTAATAAAGTCTGAGTCGCTTCAATTGATTCTCTTTTATTAGTAAATCGTTCCCAGCGGGCATCGCCGACTAATCCTAATTCACGACCTTTGGCAGTTAAACGCAAGTCCGCATTATCTTCACGAAGAAGCAGACGGTATTCTGCTCGCGAGGTAAACATTCTATAGGGTTCCTGAGTACCTAAAGTAACCAAATCATCAATGAGCACACCGATATAAGCCTCATCTCGGCGAGGGCACCATAAATCTTTTCCCTGTACCTGCAAGGCCGCGTTCATCCCGGCTATAATGCCTTGAGCTGCCGCTTCCTCATAGCCAGTAGTCCCATTTATTTGTCCTGCAAAAAATAAATTAGGGACGGCTTTAGTCTGTAAAAAAGAAGTAAGTCCACGCGGATCAAAATAATCATATTCTATAGCATAGCCTGGCCGGGTAATGTGGGCGTTTTCAAATCCTTTTATAGTTCTTACGAATTGGACCTGAACATCAAAGGGCAGACTGGTTGATATGCCATTTGGATAGATTTCCTCGGTAGTCAATCCTTCCGGTTCGACAAAAATCTGATGTGATAATTTATCAGCAAAACGTACTACTTTATCTTCGATTGAAGGGCAATATCGTGGTCCAACTCCCTCTATCACTCCCGCGTACATCGGTGATTGGTGCAGGTTGTTACGAATAATGTCATGAGTCGCTTCTGTGGTATGTGTAATATGACATGGCACTTGCTGAGGATGATCGCTGACTGAACCCATATAAGAAAATACGGGCAATGGGCTGTCACCAGGCTGCACTGTCATCTGACTGAAATCAAGGGAGCGTCGGTCTATTCGTGGAGGCGTTCCTGTTTTCAATCGTCCAACAGGCAGATCCAGATCACGCAAGCTGTTTGCCAATTCTATAGATGGAGGATCACCCGCACGGCCACCAGCATATTGACTCATCCCAACATGAATTTTTCCGCCTAAAAAGGTTCCTACGGTGAGCACTACTGCGCGAGCGCGGAGAGTAAAGCCCATTTGTGTTACTACTCCGGCGACTTTTCCGTTTTCTATCAATAAATCGTCAACAGCCTGCTGAAACAAGATCAGATTGGGTTGGCTTTGTAATTGCTCTCGAATGGCTTGCCGATAAAGAACTCGATCAGCCTGGGCACGAGTGGCGCGAACTGCTGGACCCTTGGACGCATTAAGTATGCGGAATTGAATACCTGCCTTGTCTGCAGCCTTGGCCATCGCTCCATCCAGGGCATCAATTTCTTTAACCAGATGTCCTTTACCGATTCCGCCAATGGCCGGATTACATGACATCTGACCGAGCAAGTCCATATTATGTGTGAGTAACAAGGTTTGCATGCCCATACGTGCTGCAGCGAGAGCTGCTTCAGTTCCCGCATGTCCGCCACCTACTACAATAACATCATATAACTGTTGAAGATTCATGTCTGACCATTTATTGTGTAACAAAAAGAGCAATTATACACTTTTTTAGCAATTGTCCCAACCAAATTCATTTTTTAACTGGGACAATAGTCATTTAAGTAAGGCCATTACAGGGGCCGGATTGAGGTTCCATGAGTGGTTGTTGTTCTGCAGTTTGATCATCCTGTTGTTCGTCAGTATCCTGTTTGCTTACCTCAGTAGGAGTAGGTGGTGCTTCAGCTGGTTTAAAGAAATTTTGCATTCCCTTGGATGATTTCAAACCCCAATGGTCAGGATCGGCGCAAAAGGCTTTGTACTCCAGCTCATCAAATTCTTTAATCGCCATTTTTTCAGGTGTAAAGAGTTTATTGATCAATAAATTAGTACAAATTGCCAATACAATTGCTGCTCCAATAAGGGCAAAGCCAATGCCCAGGGGTAAAAATACCAGATTTACAAAAATTATAGCTGGAATGAATGTTTCCATGATCAATGATCGAACTAGATGCATGGTCTGAAAAACGATCATTTGTTTTTGATATTCTGTTTCCGCCAGTGTTTTTTTGATTTCCAGGAACAATAATTTCTTTTCATTGTCATCCAGCTCAGGATTATTTAGCATCAACTCATGGAACTCTGCTAATTTAGTTTTGTAATCTAGCATGGCCTCTTTTTTGGATTCATAGGCTTTGTAGATTTCAATGCCACCCTTAACTGCGTTATTAATCACGGTAAATGCGAAGCAGAGCACAGTTCCAGTAACACTTAAAGCGATTAACAATGGGCCAGTTATAGGCAGGAATGGTAATGCCACCAATGCGAAGGCTAACATTAAACCTACAGCGTAACTGATATTGGTAGCCAAACCTATATTTTGATAATCCCAGTCTTTTTGACATTGTCTTTTTGCTTTCTCTAAACTCTGCAACTGCAGATGACATTCCTTTAAACTTTTTTTATTCGTTTCATCAGCAGCAGGATCCTCTTCAATTTTTTTGATTCGTTCTTTTACTATCTCGATCTCTCGATCATAATTCTGCATTTCTTTGAAGAACTCAGTTCTTTTTTCTTCAAACTCCCATACAGCAAGCCCGATATCAAAGGCCAGAAGGGCTAAAGTCAAAAAGTCTCCCCAAGTTCCCAAGGCCCCTTTTCCGGTCAGTACAAAGTAGCAAAGACAGTTCCCCGTTGCCCAGACAAAATCATTAAGCAGGGTAAATTTTCTTTGACTCCACTGAGTAAGAAATCGCTCTGTCCATGGAGTATCACTCTCATCTTTGCTCATCCATGGGCCTTGAATGGTGTGTTTTAGCAGTAAAAATAAATTCAAGGAGCCGCGAAAATAATATAAGCCCCAGCTAATAGCTCCGGTATAAGGATCGGGTGCTCGTACTTGTTTTGCAGCATCTGTAACATTAAAAAAATCGGGAGGTAATAATTCAAGCACCGTTTTTAAAAGCCCGCCACCCCATACCCAGTAGAGACGTTTTTCATTAAACCAACCCATTGCCTCCTTGATGGTTTTGGTTTGTCGATTGGCTATTTCATCAATTTTTTCACCAAACCATTGCCCTAACCCGATAAATGCATATGTTATTGGGTAGCCATCAGTAGCATACCCGTGCTCTGGTGACGGAACGATTTGTTGTTCTTCGCATACCTTTTTATAATTGAGGGCGTCAATTAATTGTTGGCATTTTACAATACTGGCGTCATAAGATTTTATATTTTCTGTTTTCTGATGCGTTAGTTCATGCCTTTTTTGAGCGAGTAACAGCAAATAAGTGACTTGCAAATCGCGCAGAACAACGTCTTTTTTTTCCTGACTCATATATAAAAACATGACTTCGTCAGTATTCTCCAGCATGGAAAGGAAATATCCAAGTGGGGTTAGAAAGTCCACTCCTTTTAGCTTTTTATTATAGGCAATCAGATTATCAACCATTTTGTTACGGCGTAGCTCATCCATCTTATCCATATCAATAGTTTGAAGGTAAGATTCGAGAATTAAGCTGCTTGTTGCCATAACATCACCTCTAGGATTATGAGTTTTTTGGTGACTACCTGTTAATTATACTAAAAATAGAACAGAAGTGTACTTTTTTATAACATAGCATTTAATTTAAAAACAAGCTGATTATTTGGAGATTTACAGTATTGATACTAAAGTTTGCATATAATGGCGTGATAGAGTTTGAATGCTCTATTGAAGGTAAGGTTGTGCTAGGTAACATCCCTAAAGTGTTTTGCAGTCCTCTCAAGCATGATCTGAGCACACATTGTTCTTTTTACCTCGATCTGCCCCTCTCTCCTGCGCTAGACAATTGAGTCGTATAAGAGTGTCCTTCGCGGGATGAGGGTTGGGGAGAAAGGAATGGAACAATCTACGCTAAGACAGCGTGCTCGCGATTTAAGAAAAAACAGCACTAATGTTAAACAAAATCTTTGGTATCGTATGCGAGCGAATAGACTTGTTATGCAGTTTATTAAGCCGGTACCGGTTCAACGCCTCTTCTTAAATAAACATCATCAAAACGTTTGATATCATCTTCACCCAAATAGGCGCCACTTTGTACTTCAATTACATACAGTGGGGCATTTCCTGGATTACTCAGACGATGCAGTGTATTTTGCGGGATGTAGGTTGATTGGTTTACAGACAACTGAATTTTTTGTTTCCCGTTGACCACTTCCGCTTCTCCACCGACTACAACCCAGTGTTCTGCACGATGTTGGTGCATTTGTAAGGAGAGTTTGGCTCCTGGCTTTACCATGAGACGTTTTACTTTAAAGGCGACACCTTCGGCTAAAATTTCGTAGTAACCCCAAGGTCGTGTTACCCGTTGGTGATCTTGAGTCAGGTGGTGGTGATCTTTACGCAAGGAATTGACTAACTCTTTTACTTGCTGTGAGTATCGTTTATCCGCAACCAGAACTGCGTCACTGGTCGCTACAATGATTTGATTTTGAATTCCAACAGTTGTTACTAACAAGTGTTCACTATTAATCAGGCAATTGTGGCTGTCTTGAGCAATTACTTTACCAGTTATGGTATTTCCGTGTTCATCTTGTTGATTGGCATCTGCAACAGCAGTCCAGCAGCCCAGATCACTCCATTGCATGGACACCGGAATAACAACTGCCTTGTCTGTTTTTTCCATGATGGCGTAATCGATGGACTCTTCCTTGCATTGCGAAAACATATCCAGATCCAGTCGTAAAAAATCATGATGGTGCTGGGCGTGAATCAAGGCTTGTTCACTGTATTGATAAATACTCTGTTCAAATGTGTTTAATTCATCAAGATAAACACCGGCTGTACAGACAAACATACCGCTATTCCAAAAATAATTGCCTTCAGCAATAAATTCAGCGGCAGTTTGAGCGTCCGGTTTTTCTCGGAAGCTCAGTACCTGTTTTACCTTGTGGGTTAGTTCCAATCCGGATTCGATGTACCCATAACCGGTTTTAGGGCTATCCGGTTCTATGCCAAACGTGACTATTGCCTTATGTTCAATGGCATATTGTGCTCCTGCAACCATCGCTTCTTTCCATGCACGATCATCCGCAATCCAGTGATCTGATGGCAATACCAACATCACAGCATCTTTTCCGGCTGTACGGACCAGGTGATGAGCTGCGCAAGCAATTGCAGGGGCTGTATTGCGTACACAAGGTTCCAGTAAATAGGTGGTTTGAATATCAAAATCCTGCAGTTGCTCCTGGCATAGGAAGTAATGAGCATCGTTACTCACAATGATGGAACGCTCACTGTGTAAACTGGTGGCTCTTTTCATAGTTTGTTGCAACAGAGAATATTCACCATTTAATGCGAGAAATTGTTTTGGGAAATTCTGGCGAGACAGCGGCCATAGCCGTGTACCAGAGCCTCCGGCAAGAATCACAGGAAAAAGAGTTGTCGTCATCACATTCCAAGTTGTGGCATAATTGGCCAGCATTTTAACAGGAAATTTTAAGAGCAGGCAATGCTCAAGATAGATGAGGTATTATTTTATGAAAAAAGCAGTCGTGTTGTTATCTGGAGGATTGGATTCAACTACCTGTCTGGCTCTGGCAAAATCCAAAGGCTTTGCCTGTTATGCTCTAAGTTTTTCATACGGTCAAAGGCATTCTGCTGAATTACTCGCTGCCGCGAGGATAGCGCAGTATTTGGGTGTGGTCGAACACAAGACAGTTACACTGGATACTCAATTATTTGGTGGTTCCGCGCTTACTGATCAAAGCATAGATGTTCCCGATTTTCAGGACAATTCAAAAATACCAGTTACCTATGTTCCTGCTCGAAATACGATATTTTTGTCTATGGCTTTGGGCTTTGCTGAATCCATTGGCGCAAGAGATATTTTTATCGGCGCCAGTTCAGTTGATTTTTCTCATTACCCGGATTGCCGGCCCGAATTTATTCAGGCTTTTCAAGATATGGCAAATTTGGCTACCAAGGCGGGTATTGAAGGGGACTCTTTTCGTATTAATGCTCCATTACAATACTTAAGTAAAATTGAAACCATTCAATTGGGCTTGCAATTAGGAGTGGATTATCGATTGACGGTATCCTGTTATCAGGCAAATAATCAGGGCGAGGCATGTGGTTCATGCGATAGTTGTACCTTTAGAAAACGTGGTTTTTCTGGAGCGGGAATAGATGATCCGACGATTTACCAGGCGTCTGGTCATAATTAGTTCATTTAGGTAGAAAAAATGATATAATCCCCCCTATTTTGCATTGAGGTCAGGCTATGTGGTCCATAATTAACGAATGGTTTAAAAGAAATAAACCTTATTTGACGATGCTGTTTCTTTCTTCATTGGCTGTTGGTTTGTTAGTGGCCAGTTTAAGTATTATCTTTCCATCTGTCCTTGTCGCCTTTTCCTCCCTCACTCTCTTTGGCATCGTTCCATTGGCTTTTTTGACGACTTTAAATGCTCCGCTAGCCGTTTTCACTCTAAGCGCCATCATGATGGTTATCAGTGCTGGCGTGATCGCACCAGGAATAATGATCGGAAAACAATTGACTACTATAGGAATACATATTTACTCCTTATTTGCTGGTGAAGAAAATCAGGAGGCGGAGGATATAACAACAAATTCTTATGATTACCTTAATAAATATCTTCAACCAGAATCCTACGAATATGTTGAGGAGGATGATGATGAGGAGTTTCATGAGCTAGTCTCTGACAGTTCTTCTGATGATGAGATAGACTGTGTTCCATTATTTGATTCCCAAGTTAACGATGCTGTAGAAACAAACAGCCTCCTTACTATGCATTGATTCATATTATTATTCGTCAGGATACCTGGTTACTTCTCAATAAATTCGGAAGACGTCATTTCGAACAAAGTGAACAATCTTTTAAGTCCGATAAGGTGCCTGAATTTCGAGATCCTTCATTGCGTTCAGGATGACTTATAAAAACCGTCGTCCCGAGTGTTACCCCGTCATCCCGAGTGAAACGAGGGATCTCCTGAATGCGGTTGGAATGCGAATAAAGTGCCACATTCAGGAGATCCTTCACTACGTTCTGGATGACGCAAAATACAGCCGTAATCCATGATGAATTAAGCGCTCTCCAGTATGTGGCTGGAGCACGAGTATAATGCCACTTTGTGGGAGATTTTCACTGGGATTACGATGACGAAATTACCGGGGTACATGAGAAATTATTCTGCGTAATCATAACTGCATATTTTTTCAAGTTTTTTTTGATGTGTTCACATCGGAGTTCTTGTTGGCATAAAATATACGTTTGTAACATCATTTATCCAATAAAAATTATTTATAAACAATTTCTTCAGTTATGTAGGTAAATATATCTAATAATAGATCAAAGAAGAACCATTTTAATTTACACTTTTGTTACAACATCTTGCGTGTTTTTGATTCTCAACCACGAGCATGGTTGCTACAATCCGCTTGGATTTATAACTTTGGAGTAACAAAATGACATTTATGGACTTTGCAACTGGTGTTTTTTATCTTCCCGCCCGTATTTTTTCTGGTATGACCAATTTATTATTAGGATCAACATATATAGATGATGAAGGCGAAGAAGCAAAACGCCCTGGTTTATTTAGTGTGATCATCGATGCCTTCAAAATGGTGGGTAATTTCATTTTTGATGCTACCAAAGCTGTCGCAAGAGGAGTTTCTGCTTTTATCAGTAATCATCAAAAAGCTATAGCTGTTGCATTTTGGGCTTCCTTAGCTACCGCTGGTCTTGCTGTTCTTTCTGTTGCGTTTTGGCCTGCTGCCCTTTCTGCCGTCGCTAATTTTGCTATTGGCGGTGTTTCAATTGCTTCTCTTGTGGGTACTGGCTTTGCTGCCCAACTTTCTGCTATTGGTGGCGTAGCTGCTGTAGCGACAAGTGCTGTTGTTTACGTGGGCGCCGCTATTATTAATACAATCACTGGCATTAGAGATTTTTTTGTTAAACCAAGAGGACCGAGAGGACCAGGAGACGATTCTGCTTATCAAGGACTTTCTGATCTGGATTCAAAAAGAACCAGTGGCAGTCAATTTTCCAGTCTGCTGTCTACTCAACCTGAGCCTAATTCTAGCTTGTTGACAGTTCAACCTACCGACGAAGAACCTATATTTACTAAATCAGTATTCACAGCAGCAGCTTCGACTGTTCAACCAACGGATCAGTTAACTGTAACTGATGAAGACAAAGATGGACTTGCTCCAAGTAATTTAACACGATGCTAATCACTTATTCATATGGTGAGTAAGAAACGCGGCTTATGCCGCGTTTTTGTTATTCACCCCAACGTTTGAGCAAGCCACTATCCAGATCAAACAAATCCAATACTCTACCCACAGTTTCATCCACTATATCAGCTATGCTTTGTGGCTTCGTATAAAAGGCCGGTACGGGTGGGTAAATGATTCCCCCCATTTGCGTAATGCTGACCATATTATTCAGGTGACCGAGATGCAAAGGTGCTTCACGAGGAATCAGCACCAATTTTCTGCGTTCTTTGAGAACAACATCCGCCGCTCGAGTTAGCAAGGTGCTGCTAATTCCATGCGCAATTTCACCCAGGGTTTTCATGGAACACGGTGCGATAATCATCCCCATGGTTTTAAATGACCCGCTGGCAATACTGGCGGTAATATCGGTACACGGGTGATAGACGTCAGCCAGTGCCTTAAGTTCAGAAGAGCTCAGTTCTGTTTCATAGGCTCGGGTTAACTGTCCTGCTTTACTGACTACCAAATGGGTTTCAATGGATAAATTTTTTAATACCTGCAGTAGCCTGATGCCATAGATAATCCCGGAAGAACCGCTGATACCTATAATAAGGCGAGGTTTATTGGTCATAGTAGGTCACTTTACATAATGAATTAGTTTGATATTAGCAAATTATTGAAAATAAAACTCGTTCCGAACTGCATGCATAATAAGATACATCCTCACAGGATTTATTAATAATGCCTGTCTTTCGTTAAACGGAATTTTTAGTAAGTCCTGAATTGTCGCTTATTTGTATGCAGCATTTAATTTGTCTTTGCGTTATAATTATCCGTTTTTCTACTAATGAGTATTCGATACCTATGTCAACAATACGCGAATTGCTATCTAAAATAACATCACGCAAAATGCTGGTGACCAGCGCTCTTCCTTACGCTAATGGACATTTACATCTGGGGCATTTGGTAGAGCATATTCAAACAGATATTTGGGTGCGTACCCATAAAATGCTGGGTGTTCAGTGTATCAGTGTCTGTGGCGATGATGCACATGGGACTCCTATCATGCTTAAGGCGGAACAAATGGGCATTACCCCAGAGGAATTGACTGCCCAGATCAAGTTAAGTCATGAACGCGATTTTAAAGCATTTGCTATAGATTACGATTGTTATCACACTACTCATTCTCCTGAAAATCAAATCCTGGCCTCTGCCATTTATGAGCAGTTACAGGCTGGCGGTGATATTATTAAAAAAACGATTCGTCAGGCCTTTGATCCTGAGAAAAAAATGTTTTTGCCTGATCGTTATGTTAAAGGCACTTGTCCTAAATGCGGTGCCCTGGATCAATATGGGGATAACTGTGAAGTGTGTGGCGCAACTTACTCCCCAACCGATTTGATTGATGCCGTATCCGCTATTTCCGGTGCAAAACCAATAGAAAAGGATTCAGAGCATTATTTTTTTGATTTGCCAAAATATGAAACATTATTGAAAAACTGGACCGCTAATGGCCATTTGCAAACCGAGGTAGCCAACAAGCTGGAAGAATGGTTTGCGGCTGGATTAAAACAATGGGATATCTCCCGTGATGCGCCTTATTTTGGATTCCCTATCCCAGGTACTAAAGATAAGTATTTTTATGTTTGGCTGGATGCGCCTATAGGATATATGGCCAGTTTTAAAAAATATTGTGATGAGCAGGGTGTTTCCTTTGAAGAGTTCTGGGATAAAGATTCTAAAACCGAATTATATCATTTTGTGGGTAAGGACATTGTTTATTTTCATGCCTTGTTCTGGCCTGCTATGTTGGCTGCCAGTGGTCATCGTATGCCTACAGCGGTTTATACGCATGGATTTTTAACGGTTGATGGGCAGAAAATGTCTAAATCCCGTGGAACCTTCCTGGAAGCTCGCACTTATCTTGCGCATTTGCATCCCGAATATTTACGGTATTATTTTGCTGCAAAATTGAATGGACGAGTTGATGATCTGGATTTGAATTTTGATGATTTTACTAATCGTGTCAATGCAGATCTGGTTGGCAAAGTGGTCAATATTGCAAGCCGTTGTGCTGGGTTTATCAATAAGCGTTTTGATAACTGTCTAAGTCATTCTTTGTCTGAACCGCAATTATACGCCGATTTGGTCGCAGTCAGAGAGTCTGTAATTGATTCTTTTGTAGCCAGAGATTACGCTCGCGCCATCAGACAGATTATGGATTGTGCTGATAAAGTCAACCAATATATTGATGCAAATAAGCCCTGGGTTTTAGCTAAAGAAGACGATCGTTTGCCGGAAGTTCATGCGATTTGCACTATGGGTATTAATTTATTCCGTATTTTAATCACGTATTTAAAACCAGTATTACCGATGATGGCACAGGCTGCAGAACAGTTTTTAAATTGTGACGCATTGACCTGGGATTCCATTAATCAGCCATTATTGGATCATCGAATCAATACGTTCCAACCATTGATGGTTCGAGTAGAGAAAGAAAAAATTGACGCGATGTTTGCGCAAAATAAGGAGTCTTTGATGACTGCACCAGTGGTTGAACAAAAACAGGGGACGGAAGAAAATACGATCAGTATTGATGATTTTGCTAAAGTCGATCTGCGGATAGCGAAAATCGTTTCAGCGTCTCCTGTTGAAGGCGCAGATAAATTACTGTGTTTGAAACTCGATCTGGGTGATTGTCAGAAACAAGTTTTTGCAGGGATAAAAAGTGCGTATAACCCTGAAGATTTAGTTGGGCGATTGACGGTTATGGTCGCTAATTTAGCACCACGAACCATGAGGTTTGGTGTTTCAGAAGGGATGGTTTTGGCAGCAGGTGATGGTAAAGGGATTTTCTTATTACAACCCGACGCAGGAGCGCTACCTGGCATGAAGGTGAAATAATGGTAACAGTAAAGGAGGTTGATGCGCTTTTACCACAAACGCAATGCGGTGAGTGCAATTATCCTGGGTGCATGCCTTATGCCGAAGCTTTGGTTCAAGGCACCGCTCTGATTAATAAGTGTCCTCCTGGAGGAGTTGAAACAGTCAAGGCACTTGGCGCTTTATTGCGTGTTGATCCGGCTCCTTATTTAGAAGAGGCTATTGAACGTACACGTCAGCCTTCTGTTGCGGTGATTCGTGAGGCAGAATGTATAGGCTGCACTAAATGCATCAAGGCCTGTCCGGTAGATGCGATTATTGGTAGTGGCAAATTAATGCACGCGGTGATTACTCATGAATGTACAGGATGTGGATTATGTGTTGAACCTTGTCCTGTGGATTGTATTGAAATGATGCCGCTGGAAGAGCCAGCATACGATAAGGATGTTGCTCGCGACCGATATAATGCTCGGCAAGCACGTTTGTTGCGAGAGGAGCATGAAAAGCAACAGATTTATAGAGAAAAACGCCAATTAGCCATGCAATCAAAGGATCGTATGGATGATGTTCAGGCGAAACAGGATTATATTCAACAAGCTCTGGCACGTGTTAAAGCGAAAAGATTGTGATGAATAAACAAAAACGACGTGAGATTTTTGAACGTTTTCGCAGTTTAAACCCTCATCCAACAACAGAGCTGAATTATCATACACCTTTTGAATTATTAATTGCTGTTATTCTTTCTGCCCAAGCGACTGATGTGAGTGTGAACAAAGCGACAGAACAATTATATTCTGTGGCAAATACCCCGCAGGCCATTCTTGATTTAGGTTTGGAGCAATTGAAAAGTTATATCAAATCCATAGGGTTATATAACAGTAAAGCGCAGAATATAATTAAAACCTGTGACATTCTTATCAATCAGTATCAAGGTGAAGTGCCGAATCAGCGGGAAGCATTGGAGTCATTACCTGGAGTAGGTCGTAAGACTGCCAATGTGGTACTCAATACCGCTTTTGGACAACCGACTATGGCCGTAGATACGCATATATTCAGAGTAGCGAATCGAACGGGCTTGGCAAAGGGTAAAACTCCCTTGGCTGTAGAACTGGGATTATTAAAAAATATTGATCCTGAGTTCTTACAGGATGCGCACCATTGGCTGATTTTACATGGGCGTTACATCTGTACTGCTCGTAATCCTCAATGCAGTTCCTGTCCTATTTATGACCTGTGTGAATATAAAGATAAAAATACATCTAAGAATGTTGAATGATTTAAATATATACACCTCTTGTCAAAGCTGTTTATGAGTCAATATTTTTAGTTTATAAACAGTCCAATTTATTTTGTACCTATTTAAATCATTTGGTGCTCTAGTGCAATGTTTCCTATTGGTACATGTTGTGTAACATTTGACAATATGGCATAATTGTGCGAATTTTAGTCATCTATGGCATGTTATGAGCGTTAGTCGGGTAGAACAAAGAGCAATAGAACAGCTGAATTTCTTAATATCTCATTCGGGTAGTTCAATTGACTTTATTGAGTGTTCTTCAGAAGCACAGTTATCCATTAACTGGTTTTTTAAATCCAGAACGTCCCATAAACTGAAAGACTTGTTACAAAACCTGATCAACAGTGTTGCACAGGATTTGCAAACTGTACCATCCGAAAGGCACTATTCTCCTCATTTACCTATAGTATTACTCAAATTCATTCATTTAAATCCAAATGGATTGATTGAGCAACTCAATTTAACTATTCCAGACTTGTTAAAACGTAAAGAACTTACCTTTGCCAAAAGGTATCAGACAGATAAAGAGAATAGTCTGCGTCAGCATAATCATCTTGTTTCCATTGATTTTGATCCGCGTACTGGTCTTTATACCTCGCCTGACGATCACTTGGCCCATCAACACGGTACTGAAGCGTTACGAATCTTTATTTCTACACAATGGGAACGCTTTAAAGGATTTATTCACCGGTTGCTGGCGAATATAGGCATTTACGTTTTTGAAAATGCACCCTACGAAGAGCATGATTATATTCACACCGATATTTATGCAAATGACTTTGCCGTTGATCCCTTTCAGCCTGAGGAAGCCAGTTATTTTTTTGATGGCCATGCCACAAATTTGATTGCTATCCCTACAGAGCACAACGCATTAACTGTTTTAACTGATCCAGTTGAGGGCGACTTAAATCCTCTTTTTTATCCACGTATGACACACGTTGCCAACCCGGTTAATAATCAGGATGAGCGCATGTTACCCAAGGTTGATGTGATTATTATTTCTCATAATCACCGTGACCATGTTGATACCCAAACACTGAAACGATTAGTGAACCAACAACCACTCATGGTGATTCCTGAAGGAGATTTTGCATTATTTAATCGCCTTGGTTTTAAACGGATCGTGGAACTTAAATGGTGGGAACAGGCTACTATTAAGGAAAAAAATCAGGAAATTTTACGTATTACGGCTGTGCCTACGAGGCATTGGTCGGGCAGAGGTTTAACCGATGCTCATCGCTCCGCGTTTAATGGTTATGTACTGCAAGCGCCATCAATGAGCAGCGATATTTACTTTGCTGGTGATACTGCATTGATGGACGACGAAATTTCGGCACCCATTTTTGAACTCTTTAACGTTCAAACATCCATCCAGCCCGGTGGCCCCGATGAAGTCAGAGAGGACATGCAATCAACCCACCAGTCTTCTGCTGATACGTTACTGATGCATTTTAAAATGCTTTTGGCGTGGTATAAAAAACAGAATACACAGGATTTAAAACCGGATTTAGAGCAATTTCTTGAGAGCAGTAAGGCCTTTAAAACCATTTACAATCATACTTCAACCTTTAAGCTCGGTAATTTAAGGCTTAGAGATACTTTTTATAGTGTTAATCGAATCATTGCTGCTTTTGGTGAAGAGGAACACTTGCAGAAATCTCATCTGACCCCTTATGAATATGAAGTGTTCACGAATATAAAAACTATAGTTGGAACCATGGTATTTTCCAATGGTGAGACTTTATCCAATGAAAACCTGCGCGATATGATTCTTCATTCCGTTGTTATTCCCAAAATAGGTCAACGTCTGACCTTAAGTTCAGAACTGAAACAGGATGTGAGCAAGCGTAATCTTATTCTTAATAAAAGAGCTTTGGTTGAGTTAGATCACATCACCCAGGATTTAGTAGCAAAATCGATGGCAACTAAAGAGAAACAACTCAATCTTCGGCTGTTTTTGATTACCGCTTTAGATCACTATAATAAACCATGGTACGCCTTTTTTTCCCGTTCATTCAGAAGCTTGTCTCCTTATTTGAACGAATTAAAAAGCAGTGAAGTGGACGTAAAAGCACTAGTACAGCGTATGGAACATGACATGCAGCCTTTGAATCGATTTGGCCATATGCAGAGCATTATTCATTACACCAAATGGTTGCTGGACATCAATAAGGAAGCGACTCCAAGCGATTATCTGGATAATTTTTTTACCTGTCAGCAGGTAAGAAAAACGATTAATCAGGAAATTAACTCAACAGGTTCATGGCCTTTAATCAGTGATGACCGGACACCAAAACAAAAAGCATTTAAAATTCTGGCAAATCAATTAGCACAAACTCCTGAAACCAAAACAGCATATAGTGAAACAATGCACCAATGGCATAAACAGCTGGTTGATGAGTCGGGTTCTCATTTATTAAGTGCGCATCGATTATTTGCTACGCAGAAAACACACAGTCAATGTGTCGTAGAAGACAGTTTGGTTGCTTTGCGGGAAGGTGAGAATAAAGTGTTCAATTGTTAACACCCTCTAATTCTTTCGTTAGCGCTGTGCGATTCTGGGAAATCTATAAAATGAAAAAGATTTTTATAGAGTGTTTCTTCGCAGTGCAGTCTTTTTTTTGAATTATCATCATAATGTTCTTTTAAAACTCTGGTATTTCTGATTTATTAGCCCTAGAATGAAATTCTGCTGTAGCAAGGAGAGCGTTATGAGCTGGTGGTCATCGGTAGTAGATGGAGTCAAGTCAGTAGGTACTAAATTAAGTAATGGGGCTAAGTGGGTTTGGAACAATGCGTCCTTATCCAAGATTACAACAAGTTTATTTACCTACACAGCAAACACAACTTTTCAGATATTGGAACAGGGTCTGGCCTGGCGTAAAGCCGTTCCAACATTAATTAATAATCCAGCAGCCAGAAACATTGTGAATGGTATGGCCAATATAGCCGTAAATGACGCATTTCCCCTGGCTTTGTATTTTGCTAATAATGCAGTTCAAGAGTATTTTCGCGAAGGACATGAAAACGATCCCTGGCTTGCTCCTTATTCTGCGTTTTTAGGGGGATTAACTTTAGTGCATTATGGAGTTAAAGCATATTCCTATCGTCAAGGGGTACAATCTTTGATGCGTATGACCATTCTTGATGCCGTGGGGCCTTCCGCGTTCAACTCAAATAAAGTAATTACTCCCCCCACTTTATGTAAAGATTTAGACTGCAATTTTAAGAGAAAAACTAAAGGGATGTTACGAGAGCCTTTTATACTGGCAGCCAATGATTTAATTACCGGGGCTATTAGTTTTATTCCTTACGTAGGAGAAACAACATCTCAGGTAATAAGAATATTTTTTAATGGACGTTATATTACTCGCCTGGTTACACCTGAACGTTGTGAACGACACAAGGCTATGATGCAGGAGTCTGTTTTAGCTTTAGGTTTAACCTATGAAGCATCTACAATGATTATGAACTACATACTGGAATCCACGGTTGGACTTCCCCCTTTTCTGTTTCATAGAACTATGAAGCATTTATTGCTTTTATTACATGTAAATCTCGCAGCTCATATGAGTATTCCTTTAGTAGAAGATAAGGATGCGACTTTAATCATCGATCCTTTAAATATTTATGAGCGGGTTTGCCGTTTTATCGCTGATGTAATCTTCGCTGGTTTAATGAAACGAATACCCATTGATTTTAAGCCGGTGAAAGGTGCTCCTCCTTTAATACCTTTATCTCCTGCACTGAAATTTGGTACTAAATTATTAAATAGTGATAAAGAGCGTGAAATTAAAACTGCTCCGGGATTCTTTAATAAATCATTAAATACAGCACGATCCTGGGTTGCTCCTCCTGTTTTTCAGAGCTGGCGCGATTTTATTAATGACCCAATTATTTCTAAGTATTGGCAAGGTATTCAACAGGGCAGTTTAAACACGGTTAAAATAATATTGAGCTATAGAGAGAGTAAAACGAAAACAACATTGGGATGGGTTCCACCTAAAGCAGTGGCCGTTGCGATTAATCTTAAATTCGGAATTCCAAAAAAACTGACTCAGTTTTTGATCATGTTAAGTAAAGAAGAAGATTTTTGGGATTTTGTAGATGCTTTAAAATCCTGGTTGGAACGAAACAATATTAAGGGCGAAGTGGAGTTGGTTCCGCATAGGGGTGTTGATTTACACGGAGAGAAAAAACTGGAGCCTACTCCTGTAGAAGAGGAACAACAACCTAGTGAACCTCCAGAACAATTGATGTCGACACGAGCCCAACATCAAGAAGTTATTCCTGCTGAACAATTAATTACAAAAGCACAAGCAAAAATACAATCCAGCACGCCTTTATCTGCTGAAAGTTTATTTACCAGAAGAGGACGTGGAGAGCCTGTAAAAGTTGAGGGGCAACAAGTAGGATATTATATGTAACCCCTGGGCTCATCGTTTGAAGCAGAATGCAATGGGCGGTCTGCTTCAAAATAATTTTTTACGTTTGAAATAATATAACATCAAAATAGCCAAAACAGTCATTCCCGACATGACCATCGGATAACCATAGCGCCATCCCAGTTCTGGCATGAATTGGAAATTCATTCCATAGACCCCAACGATAAAAGTTAAGGGGATAAAGATACTGGCAAACATGGTGAGAATTTTCATGGTCTCATTCATTCGATTATTTAAAGTAGAAAGGTATATATCCAGCATACTGGCTGACATTTCACGATGCAGGTCGATAGACTCTACCAATCGAATACAATGATCATAGAGATCACGGAAATAAAGATTGTAGCGATCGTTTATTAATCCCTTATCATCGGTTAACAAGAGATGCACTATATCACGTAATGGAGCTATAGTTTTTCTGAGGGTGATGGTACGTCTTTTAATGGTATACAGTGATTGTAATTCTATAGTTTCAGGTTTTTTAATTAATTGATCCTCTATTTTTTCCAATAAAATAGACGTTTCTTCAACAAAATTAAAATAATCATCAACAATATAATCCATTAAAAGATAGGTCAGATAATCACTTCCATGTTCACGAACCAGTGAGTGTTCTGCGCTGAGTCGTTTGTAAAGTGGGGATAAGTCATAACTATCGGATTCCCTAAAAGTGATTAACAAATTTTGTTTGATTATTAAACTGAACTGTTCTGTTGAATAGGTCAACTGGTCTAATGGCGTTTCCAATAATTTAAAAACAATGAACAAATAGTCATCGATAATATCGAGTTTGGGTCTTTGCCGGGTATTGAGTAAATCCTCAATAACCAGAGGATGAATTCTGTATTCACTACATATTTTGGTGATTTTTTTACTGTCTTCAAGCCCTGCCACATCGACCCAGACATGTTTGCCTTCACTCAGAGCTGTATCTATTTTATCCAGATGAAAATGATTAAGTAGTTCATAACTCTGGGTATCATAAATATGAACACTGACGTGAGTCGGTTTGGCTGGATGTTCGCCTACATAAACTGCAGTACCTGGTAATAATCCTGTTTTTGAAGATGCATGTTTTTTGTGATGACGCATGTAATGCTCTCTGTTGATAATTTTAGCAAATAGCGGAATTTTACGTAATTGCTCAATAAGTCCTGTAAACTTCATCTTAAACGAAGTGAGAGATCACCTGAAGCTGGCACGGTGCCTGCATTTGGAGATCCTTCACTGCGTTCAGGATGACGAAATGCCCTGGGTTATTGAGCCGTTACAATTGTACTGATTAGCTTATCAGGATTTTCAGGGGTTCGTCGACCTGTAATGAGCGGAGATGAGTTTACTTAATTTGCTCTACTTGCCATATCAAAGGCTATGGTGTTATATTGCCGAGCTGCTTAGCTTAATAAAAAGCAATCGTTTTATAGTACATAGGTTATGGCTATCCTCTCGGGATCAGTAAATACAGTGGGTTATGAAATACTGTATGGTCAGTTGAGATCGTTAAGATAGGAGCGCTGTTATAAAATGGAAACACTCTGAGAATGAAGCAATCCTTGTCATCACAACACACCTCAGGGTTCTTGTTTCTGTCGGTCAGTGTGATTACCTGTCTGATTTTACTAATTAATGTATCGTTTAAAATAATTATTCTACAGGGATTGGTATTTTCCATTAGCAGTTTGCTTTGCCCCTTAATCGCAGGCTTGTATTTATTTGCGCTAAGACATTGCACGTTTAAAGAGCAGCGCCACCTGCTGAATATCTCTTTAATGACGTTATACATGTACTGTATCGGTGTTTATGTTCTGGTTAATCTGCCAGCAGCAGAGTTCATGCACGATAATCCCGTGTATCAAATTGTATTTGAAGACATTCCCAAAAAATTTTTCGCAACCACAATCTCTTTTGCCCTAAGCTTTTATTTGCCGCATTTATTACTCTGCTCTAAAACGAACACCATTTTATCCTCACCCAAACAATGCGTGATTCTTGCGATATTTGGAGGAGTGGCATTTTTTACTATGGATTTTTATTTACTATTCTCAGCTCCTCATGCCCATAGTTTCAAGCAGATTTTTATTGATTCATTCATGGTCGCTTCTTTGGTGTTGCTGATCATAGGAGTGAGTTATTTATCTTTTGTTTTGGATAAGAGTCAATCGGCATCCGAGCAGATTCATGATAATCCAGATGAGTCCTCGCCTGTTTATCATTATCTTCTCTGTTTTGCTGTAGCGGTCATGTTAATGTGTTTAGCCTGCGAGTATCGTATCGTGTCATTTACCAAAGACAGTATCCTGGCGGCAAGTTGTATTTTTTTTCCAATAACGATGATTGTCAGTACGGTAATTGGCGAGTTATGGGGGTATAAAGCGAATTTGAAGCTGGCCCTGGCTATGATCGCGGCACAATTGGTTTTTGATACTTTGCTAATGGGTATAGTCGCTCTTCCATCGCCGCCTTTTTATAATTTGAATCCATTTTATTATTATATTTTACCCAGAAGACTACCTGCGGCATCTTTATCTTTATTTGTTACTTTTCTTAGCAATGCCATGTTGCTGCATTATTTAAAATTCCTGAAATGGGAATTGAATCGTCCTGTAAGGATTTTGATTGCGAATATCTGTGCCAGCTCTCTGTTGTGTCTTGTTGATTACAGTGTGTTGTTTGGCGGTATCTATTCCTATGAACAGATTTTGAATTTAGCAATTAACGTGTGGCAATATAAATTAATGATGACCCTGATTTCTTTACCTCTTATTTTTTGGTTGTGTAACTTGTTGAAAAAGAATTTTACGCCCGTGTGCCGTGTGATGGATAATCGGATTAATTATCCCCGATAATTTCTTTTCTCTGCTTATTCTATCTGCTATAGGCCTTATTCGGGCTAGAGGTGTATATTCTTTAAATTAAGGTGCTGGCTTTAAGTATGAGAGAACTTCACTTCTTAAAAGTGCACATTGATTCATATTAAGTTGTAACTTTAATCAGTTTGTCATCCTCGCGAAAGCGCTGAAGAGTCTTGACATGGTTAATGAGAATCCCTCGTGTTTAAAATTACGTCATTTCTGTGTAGACAAGAACTTGCAATTATCTTTAAGTTTTTCTAGACAAAATGCTCAATACTCAATTTCAAATGATATCGTGATCTCGCAAGAATCGCCTTCTCCCTTCCGGGAGAAGGTGCCGACAGGCGGATGAGGGGATCTTAAAACGATTAAAATTATCCATTAAAATACATAGCCAACCAACAACGGATTCAATGAATGGAGTTATTTGAAAAAGCAAAAAGTCTACACAAAAATAGCAGCTGCATGGTTATCAAGTATGGAACTCGCTTAGCTCACGACGTGTGCAAGGATTTATATGCACAAGACAATGTCCTTTTGGTAACTACAGTGTGGATTACGTTTGTATTGAAAAAAAGTTAATGAATGAGGTGAGATCCCCTCATCCGCCTGTCGGCACCTTCTCCCGGAAGGGAGAAGGCGATTCTAATGAGATCTCGATAATATTTTTTTGCGAGGATGACGCATTAAAGCTGGGATCGTTCCGGTTTTAAACCCAGAACTTTGAAACATTGATGTCAGGCATTATGGTTCTTTTTTCGTAGGTCTTTTCCATCCATACAATGTTTTTTGCCTTGACTCAGTTAAGGTGAGCTCCTCAGGCGGAACATTTTTGCGTATGGTGCTTCCGGCGCCGATAGTGGCATTTTTACCAACAGTAACTGGAGCAACCAATTGGGTATCCGAGCCAACAAAAACGCCATCCTCAATAACAGTTTGGTGCTTATTGACCCCATCATAATTACAGGTAATGGTTCCTGCGCCAATATTGACTTTTTTACCTATGTTCACATCACCAAGATAACTTAAATGACTGGCTTTACTGCCTTCACCAAATACTGCTTTTTTGGTTTCAACAAAATTGCCAATTTTACACTCCGCTGCTAATTGCGTGCCTGTTCTAAGTCGGGCAAACGGTCCAATATCGCAATGATTCGCTATCTGGCAGCCCTCCAGTACGCTGTTTGCATAGACGGTACATCCAGCACCCAGGGTTACATCGGTTAAGCTGCAATTGGGCCCTATAATGCAGCCATCTCCCAGAACTACTGTGCCGGTGAAAACGCAATTAACGTCAATGTATACGTCTTTACCACAAACTAGATCTCCGCGCAGGTCAAAGCGATTGGCGTCTGCCAAACCAACACCTTGCTCCAGAAATTGATCAGCAATTCGTTTTTGCCATATTCGTTCCAGTTGCTGTAATTGCAAACGGTTATTAACACCCTGGATTTCAAAATTGTTTCGGGCAGTTAATGAGGTAATTGGTGTTTGATTTTGTACTGCCAATGCGATGATTTCAGTTAAATAATACTCGCCTTGCGCATTATTATTGCCCAATTTGGGTAGCCATACTTCCAAATCAGCGGCTTTAGCGCAACAGATGCCCGTATATATTTCTTTTATATTCTTTTCTTGCTCATTTGCATCCTTTTCTTCTACAATGGCATAAATTTCACCTTGGTTGTTTCTAATAATACGCCCAAGACCGCTTGGGTCTTCGAGGTTTGCAACCAGGAGTGCCAGAACGGATTGATGTGAATGTGCTGATTTGCCGCATTCAAGCAGTGCTTGAAGGGTATCCACTTGTATGAGTGGAACGTCAGCAGATAACACTATGACCTGTGCTTGAGGCGGTATATGAGGCAGAGCTTGCATTACGGCATGGCCGGTGCCCAGTTGTTCTGCCTGATGAACCCAATTCACAGGTAAATCAGGGAGTGAATTCTTTATTTGTTCACCACCATGACCATAAATTATATGGATTGCATCTGGATGTAGCTGCTGCGCAGTTTCTACTACCCGAGCAAGCATTGCTTTACCCGCTAGCGGATGAAGGACTTTAGGTGTATCGGAATACATTCTTTTTCCTTGACCTGCAGCTAAAATAATAATTTGTAAATTCATGAGATTTGTGATTTCCTAGGTTAGGTTACATAAATAGGAGTTGAAATAACCAGTCTGTTTCAAAGTTAATGATGTAAGGATTAGTATAATAAATAAGTTGCCGTTAAAGGAGTAGAGCAATGACAATATTTCTAAAAGTTTTAATAAAATTAATCAAAGAAAAATTAAATGCAATGTCTAGTGTGTTATCCTATCAATCCGAACACCCTAGTATTTACAATCAATTATTATCATTACAGAAAAAAAACATCCTTGATACGCTGGAATCTAAAATTGTTAGCTTTGTTGGTACGGGAGATGATGAGGCCGATTCTAAAACCATTACTAAATGGATAGAAGATTCTCGTGTACAAATTCAAAATAAACAAGAAGAGCATGGAAAATCTCGCGACGAGGGCGATACTCTGAAAATGATGAGTGATTTAATTTTTCACACTAATGCGTTTTTTGCCAAACTCGATAAATATAATAAATCAGAAAGTTCAGAATTAGATGGTTCACTAAAGCTCAGATTAATTAACCATCGTTTTTATAATACGCCAGAAAATGTTATTTATTATCATGCAGCGGGTTATCTAGGAGAGGAGATTTTTAACCCTTCAACTAACATTGATTTGGCTATTAGAACTAAAAAAGAAGAAGCAGTACTTGCAAGAATTCAATCTTTAAGCGAAAGAATAAGACCAGAATATGGACTGGTTGACAGAAAACAAAGAGCAGCAGATGCTCTTAGAGATTTATCAATGGATAATAAAACTATTATCACTCCAGAATCTAGCTCCAGTTTCGGTATTCCATTTCTTTCTTTCGGCGGAATATTCTCCGTTAAAGTGCCTACTACACTATTTAATCCCAGTGAGGGGCGTTTTGGTAAACTGTTTAATTTAGCAGATAGCTTGGTTAAGGAGATGACCGAGTTGGAATTTAAACCTTCTGAGCAAGAAGAAAGTGCTATGAGTAAAGCAATGAAATAATTAAAACTCGCTGAAAGTATTGGGGTTAAACCCAATATTTTCAATAAGTCAGAGAAACGTCATCCCGAACATCGTGAGGGATCTCCGAAATCGGGCACAGTACCACTTCAAGGAGATCCCTCACGATGTTTGGGATGACGAGGTATTTTGAGGGGTAACGCCAAGCGGTTATTTGAGATTAATTATATAATTATTTTAACCGTTATGAGTGATGTAATTCACCACATAAATCAGTTTCCATCAACTTTTTAACCTGAGAAATATCCAGGTTTTTACTTAATAAATACAATAATTTGCAGTGAGCTGCCTCTGGGGTCATATCGTGGCCACTGATTAATCCTGCCTGTTTTAAAGTATGTCCTGTTGCATACTGACTCATTTCTACATGACCTTGTTGGCATTGCGTGCAATTAATAATGATGACACCACGTTCACAGGCTTCCGTGAGGAGTTTTAAAAACCGAGGATCATTGTTTTGGGCATTACCTGCGCCATAAGTTTCCAGGATTAATCCTCTTAAAGGTTGATTTAAAATATAGGCTAAAACATCCGTCGCAAAGCCTGGGAACAATCGAAAGTTGGCTATAAATTGTGGGGTGATGGTTTGCAGGCGAAACGGCTTTTGCGGCGGTTTTTGCAATAGATGCTGATGTAATTCGATGTCTATACCAATACTCGCCAGGTGAGGGAAATTGGGAGAGTCGAAGGCATTAAAACGTTGAGCGCTGATTTTTTGTGCACGGTTGCCACGCAATAAATGCTGATTAAAATAGATGCAGACCTCGTGGATGGGCTGGTGAGCGCACAACCATAAGGAGGTAATCACGTTATCAATGGCATCGTTACGAACTTCGGATAAGGGAATTTGCGAACCGGTTACTATAACGGGCTTGCCTAAATGTTCCAACATGAACGACAACGCGGACGCGGTATAAGCCATGGTATCAGTGCCATGAAAAACGACAAAACCATCGAAGTGATCGTATTCATGAGCAATATCGTTGGCGATTCGATTCCATTCATGGACTGTCATATTGGAGGAGTCAAGCAAGGGGTGGTATTCCTTAATGACGTACTCGGGCATATCTTTATGTTTCAACGTGGGTATTTGAGCCATGGCTGTTTCTACATAACCAGGTGATGGTTCATAGCCATTTGGGGTTTTGACGCTGCTGATGGTTCCACCAGTATTGATAATTAATATGCGTTTGTTCATGGAAATCAATTTAAGTTATTTGTATAAATTATATCGCTCTTTCGTCGTGATAGCGAAACAACAATTCCGAATCTTTTACACTGAGAACACTTGACAGCTTTAGAGCTGCAATGTAGAAATTAAAGCCAGGTAGGATGTCAAGGAGATGATGATGCTGAGTAAATGGGATTCAACAAGCGCGGAAGTGTTACAACAACAAATAAAAGCAGCGGTAGATCCAATAGTGGCCAGGCATGAACACTATAAGACGGCTACTGCAAACATGTTAATGAGTATAACCAATCATTTCTTTAATGATATCAATAAAGATAAAATCCTGGAAGTGACGCACTATGTAGCCGGTAATGCAGAGCAGGAACCTGTAAATCATCAGTTTCTGCAGAAACAATTTGATAATCTGGTCCAATTTACCCAAACCATTCAAGAGTGTGGCTTAGGTCTGGGGTTGGAACAAGATGGCGATTTTTTTGTATTTAATTATTCAGAGGGTTTAAAGCCAGAAACTGTTGAATTCATGAATAAGCTGGCTATTGCCTTGAGTGCCTGCAGAATCTGTATTGGTATGGAACAGATTTATCGCACTTTACTGCAAGACCCTCATGTTCAGACTCGAGAATATGAAGATTTTCTTGTTGAGGTCAGAGATTTAGCCCAAAAATATTATGCCGGACCTGTACCCGATGGGGATTACAGTAAGTACTTAAGAGCATATTATCAGAGCGCATTGTCCATTCAAAATAGGCTGAAAGAACAGCATAACAGCGTAAATGCCTGGAAAGAACCCTTTGCGGATCAATTGCAAAAAGCCTTGGCTGTTATCTGCCAAGCGATTAACTGTACAGGATTAAAATTAATTGAAGGTACGACAGCCTTTCCGGATAAGACCTGGCTTGGTGATGGCTGGAGTCCGTTTGTAATTGGTTTGCTTAGTGAATTGGTTGCCCGATATTACAGCTATTCTTATGTGATCGCGGGTTCATTGTCTTTGAATCCCGAATATTTTGTTGTTTTAAGCACGGAGTTATCTACTTTTTCATTAACCATGCAGGATCAAATGGAGCATTTAAAGCTCGCAATTTTAAAAAACGCTGATGTAGCGTTAGGTGATTTAATTCGCAACATACAGGGGCAGGCTGCAATTCATAAAATCGTTTTGGTTCCGGAGGAAAAGCCAACATATTATGGTAGTGGTAATTTATATGTGCTATACCCGAATCCTAATGGTTTTCAAGAAAAAAGGGGCGATCCTTATGCGCAAAATGTACGCTCTGACTACGGACTCCAATAATATTTTCAGAATTAATTGCCAAGGTCTTGTACTTTGTGGAAAAATCAAGATATTAACGGTTTAGTCTAAGCAGTGACATCATGGTGATTGATCGTGCCGGTTACAGGTTGAACGTAGGAATTATCCTGGTCAACAGTTCGGATAGAGTATTTTGGGGTAGACGTAGTGGACATGATGCCTGGCAATTTCCACAAGGTGGATTAGCTGCAGGTGAAACGTCTTTACAGGCGATGTTTCGAGAGCTGCATGAAGAAGTTGGTTTGGATAAACATGATGTAGAGGTTATGGGTTCAACCAAGCGTTGGCTTAAATACCGACTTCCAAAGCAATACTTGCGGCATGGCAGCGAACCTTTGGTCATCGGTCAGAAACAAAAATGGTATTTATTAAAGCTCGTTTCCAGTGAGCAGAAAGTAAGATTGGATTTAAGCGATTCTCCTGAGTTTGATAGTTGGCGCTGGATTGATTTTCATGAGCCAGAGCAACAGGTTATCTTTTTTAAGAGACAAGTGTATATTCAAGCTTTAAAAGAATTGGAACCCTTATTAAAACTTCGCCGTACACCCTACGGTATGAAACGGAAAAGAGGTAATCATAGGCCCTAGATGCTAAAAGTACTTAAACGGATAGTTCAAGACGTCACCGCTGCCCATCATTTGACTGAGGCTCTTGGTATATTGGTGCAGCGAATTCATAAAGCCATTAATGCTGAGGCCGTTTCCGTTTACCTGATCGATAATAAACACGCTGAATACGTTTTAATTGCCACAGAGGGATTAAATAAGCAGGCTGAATTCCGTGTGCGTATTGCTCTTGATAGTGGACTTATTGGTTTAATAGGTCGACGTGAAGAGCCGATTAATATGAAGGACGCACCAACGCACCCGGATTTTTATCATAATCCTTTGTTAGGTGAAGAGCATCTGAATGCCTTTTTGGGTGTACCCATTATCCAACACAGGAAACTCTATGGAGTTTTAATTGTTCAGCAGGTTGAGCAGCGCTGTTTTGATGATGCCGAAGAATCCTTTTTAATTACATTAGCTGCCCAGCTTGGCGGAATCATCGCTCATGCGGAAGCAACCGGTGAACTGGCAGAATTGACCCAACCTAAACCACTAGGAGCGGTCAGCAAGGTCGAGGTAAACCAGACTGCACTCACCGGAATAGGAAGCGTACCCGGTATTGGAATAGGAACAGCCGTAGTTGTCTATCCTCAGGCAGATATTGATGCGGTTCCTCGTAATCCAGTGGAAGAACTGGATGATGAAGTGAGCACTTTTTATGAGGCTCTGGAGTCAGCCAGAGACGACATGAGACGTTTAAGCAAGCGCATGAAGGCCACTGTGGCTGAAGAGGAACATGCCTTATTTGATGTCTATTTGCGTATTTTGGACAAAGACAGCCTGGGAGCAGAAGTCGAGCATGTTATCCGTGATGAGAAAATCAGTGCTCAGGCCGCTTTGGCAACAGTCATTAAAAAGCATGTATCTCAGTTTGAGAGCATGGAAGATGATTATCTTCGCGAACGAGCCAGTGACTTCCGTGATTTGGGTCGACGGGTACTGGCCGAACTACAATGGTCTCAACGAGAAGAAATTGTCTATCCCAAACGCACTATCTTAATCGGTGAAGAAGTTACCGCAGCGGCTCTTGCTGAAGTTCCTGAGGGGCAACTGGCAGGAGTGGTATCTGCAAAAGGTTCTAACAATTCACACGTTGCCATTTTAGCCCGGGCTTTGGGAGTGCCGACCGTAATGGGGCTGCGAGGATTAAAGGTTGAACTGGTCTCTCGACGAGCATTGATTGTAGATGGCTACTATGGCCATGTTTATGTCTCCCCGTCAAAAGCAATATTGGCTGAGTTCAAACAGTTAGCTCAGGAAGAACACGAATTAAATCAAAGTCTTGTCAGCTTGAGAGATAAGCCTGCAGAAACTACGGACAGTTATCGCGTTTCTCTTCAAGTTAATACAGGTTTGGCGATGGATGCAGGTTTATCCATGAGCGTTGGCGCCGAAGGAGTCGGATTGTATCGATCAGAAGTTCCTTTTATGAGCCGAGATCGCTTTCCATCTGAAGACGAACAAACCATTATTTACAGGCAGACTCTGAAAGCTTTTGCTCCTCGTTCTGTAACGATGCGCACTTTGGATATAGGTGGCGATAAGGTGCTCCCTTATTTTCCAGTAGAAGAAGAAAACCCCTATTTGGGATGGCGGGGTATTCGTATAACTCTGGATCACCCTGATGTCTTTCTGGTACAGGTTCGTGCCATGATGCGCGCCAGTGAAGAATTGAATAATTTGCGAATTATGTTGCCTATGGTCACTAATTTGAGTGAAGTGGAAGAAGCGACGTATTTGATTGAACAGGCTTTTGAAGAGTTGTTAGAGGAAGGATGCGCGATAGAAAAACCGAAATTGGGCGTCATGATAGAAGTGCCTGCGGCGGCTTATCTGGCAAGAGAAATGGCCAAGCGAGTTGACTTTATTTCCGTTGGCAGTAATGACTTGACTCAATATCTATTGGCGGTAGATCGAAATAATGCCCGAGTTGCCGGATTATATGATGCGTTGCATCCCGCCATGTTGCGCGTGTTACTTAAGGTCGTTGAAGGGGGACATGCTGCTGGAGTCGAAGTCAGCATCTGTGGCGAAATGGCCAGTGATCCCCTTGCTGTCATTTTATTAATTGCCATGGGCTTTGATACTTTGAGTATGAATTCAGCCAGTCTACCACGAGTAAAGTGGGTCATTCGGAATTTTGCCATTGCTAATGCCCGTAAGATCCTTGCTGAAGTGCTGGAGTTTGAGCATCCAGCTGAAATACGTTTTCATCTGCAAAAAGCTTTGGAAGAAGAAGGGTTAGGAGGTTTAATCCGAGCTGGAAAATCATGATGTTACATGGATATGTTTATATCTTGATTGGCGTTTTTGCAGGCTTAATGTCAGGGGCTTTAGGTGTTGGTGGGGGAATCATACTTGTCCCTGGGCTTGTTTTTGTTTTTCAATCGAATCATTTAATTCCTGAAAACAGTATAATGCATGTTGCCGCAGCTACTTCATTAGCGATCATGGTATTTGCTTCCTTATCTTCTATGAGGGTTCATTATAAAATCGGTGAAATCCTTTGGTCTGTTTTTGCCAAGATATGGCCTGGTTTGGTGCTCGGGGTTATTTCTGGAGTTATAGCGTCCAATTCTGTACCCACGAGTTGGTTGAAAATGATATTTGGCTTTTTTTTATTTTTTATTACTATCAGAATGCTTACCAAGAAACAGGTAACAAATCCAGGACAATTTCCAGGATATTGGGTCAATGGATTAATTAACTATTTAATTGGCATGCTCTCAGGTTCATTGGGTATCGGAGGTGGTGGTTTAATTGTTCCTTATCTTGAACATTGCGGTGTCGCCATTCGAAAAATATCATCAGTGTCCAATTTATGTACTCTTACTGTTGGAGTATTAGGCGCTTTAGTTTCGGTGTTCACCGGTTGGAATGAAATGGCAGATATTCCTTATACAACAGGGTATATATACTGGCCAGCAGTGTTATTAGTGGGGATAAGCAGTAGTTTTATCGCACCTTTTGGTGCTAAATTAAATTATGTTTTGCCAGTGAATTATTTAAGGTATGGTTTTATCGTGATATTAATGTTAATGGCCATCAAAATGATATTTTTCTAGGAATATAAAAAATAATGTTCACATTTCCAAATATTGATCCCGTCGCCTTTTCTTTGGGGCCGGTAAAAGTGCATTGGTATGGTTTGATGTATTTGATCGGTTTTATAAGCGCCTGGTTACTGGGGTATTGGCGCATAAAGCATTATAAGCTGGACTGGACCTCGGATCAGCTCAGTGATTTGATATTTTATGGAGCATTGGGTGTTATTCTTGGTGGTCGTATAGGTTATATGCTTTTTTATAATACACAGGAGTTGATTCACCAACCCTGGATATTATTCAAAATTTGGGAAGGAGGAATGTCCTTTCATGGGGGCTTAATAGGTGTATTCATTGCCGTTTGGTTATTTGCTCATAAATTCAAGAAAACATTTTTGGAGGTAGGTGATTTTATCGCTCCCCTGGTTCCGGTAGGATTAGCAGCTGGAAGAGTAGGTAATTTTATAAATGGAGAGCTTTGGGGGCGGGTAACGGACGTTCCCTGGGCTATGATCTACAGTCATGTAGATAATCAGCCACGCCATCCTTCAGAGCTTTATGAGTTTGGACTTGAGGGCGTCGGATTATTTATTTTAGTCTGGTGCTATGCTTCAAAGCCGCGTCCGACAGGTCGAATATCTGCAGTGTTTTTAATGGGATATGCCGTGTGCCGCTTGATAGCGGAGTGTTTTCGAGAGCCCGATCCACAATTGGGTTATATAGCCTTTGGCTGGTTGACGATGGGTCAGATTTTATCTATTCCCATGCTATTATTAGGATTTTGGATATGGTGGCGGGCTAAACGATGAGAACTTATTTACAGTTGTTAGAGCATATTTTGCAGCATGGTAGTGAAAAAACGGATAGAACAGGTACGGGTACTTTGTCTGTTTTTGGATATCAAATGCGTTTTGATTTGCAACAAGGCTTCCCTTTAGTCACTACAAAAAAACTTCATATGCGCAGTATCGTGCATGAATTATTATGGTTTTTGCAGGGTGATACCAATATTGCCTATTTAAACGAAAATGGCGTGACGATTTGGGATGAATGGGCTGACACTAATGGTGATCTGGGTCCTGTATATGGTAGACAATGGCGAAGCTGGCCTACTGCAGATGGTCGGACTATCGATCAATTAAGTGAAGTGGTACAGCAGATTAAAACCAATCCTGATTCCCGACGTTTAATTGTCAGTGCCTGGAATGTTGGTGAGTTGGATAAAATGGCTCTGATGCCTTGTCACGCTTTATTCCAGTTTTATGTGGCAGACAATAAGTTATCCTGTCAATTGTATCAACGCTCCGCGGATGTCTTTTTAGGTGTGCCATTTAATATCGCTTCTTATGCGTTATTAACCCATATGGTCGCGCAGCAATGCCAGCTCGGAGTGGGTGATTTTGTATGGACAGGCGGCGATTGTCATTTATATCTTAATCATTTGGAACAAGCACGCACTCAAATAGCCAGAGAGCCTTTACCGCTCCCTACTTTAAATATTAAACGGAAACCAGAGTCTTTATTTGAGTATCAATTTGAAGATTTTGAGTTTGAGAATTATCAATTTCATCCTGCTATAAAAGCACCTATTGCGGTGTAAGCCTTTGTCTGATGGTTTTGGTGGTGACCCTTGGCACAAGGGTCCAATAAACCTTGTGTTTAATTTGCCCAAATAGTTGGATTTTAATTGTCACATATGGTTTAATATTTTCTTTAATGATTATATGAGAATCAAAATCGTGAAAAAAATATTGGTAATCCTGTTAATTTCCTTGTGCTGTGCTCCTGGTTATACCAGTAAACTCAGTAAATTTTTAAATAAAATGGATAACGAACAAAAACAGAGGGATGCCCAGGAGTGGCAGCAAGATATGAATTTCGGCGATTTTGTATTTCGATTGCAGCAACGCTATACCGATAATCATGGCCAACGGTGCCGAGATTATGAGTTCCGTGGACGTTCTAATCCATACAAGCATGGGTATTATACCGTTTGTGATGATCGCTAATTTAAATTATATCAATTCACTTTATGAGTTAACGGATCATCTTTTGCAGAATTATAAACAGCTCCATAATTCTGAGTAATCTCCTCATCATTTTAGCGAGGATAATGTTCTACTATGCAGAATGAGCATGTGTCTTTGCTTCGCTAAGTTCGCAAAGACGGGTATTAATATGCTTATTGTTCCAGTACACTCGGGTAGATTAATCGGCATTGCGTTTGAATCCTGATCAAGCTAAATAAAATTTGACTTATTTTAATAATTGTATTAAAGTTGTACATTTTATACCGATGAAGTTCTTTAATGTATTGCAAGAAGTGCTGTTTTACTCTGGAGTTATAGATGATACTGAGTCCGCTACGCTTTAATAATTCCCAATCTTTTTATGACTTTATAATTCGCTTGCAAAATTCCGGCTTGGTACAAATAGTCACGATTAATGGCCGACAAAAAATCGTACGCGCTTCTTTACAGAATTTAGAAAGCAAATTTTTAAAGGCAAATGATAATAACATTTATTTTTTGGATGATGTTCTCGAATTCCTTCATCAAGAAACAGCTGAATCATTAAGTCACTCGAGCATTAGATTTATAGACTCGCAGCATAAAGAGGTTACTCTGTCGCAAATTAAGTCCGATTTGACTTTATGTAATGAGCTGCAAGGGTCTAAAGAACCTGTTCTTTTAATGGAGCGTATGAATCCAGTTTTATATTCTTCTTCTCCATTTCCTTCCTTGGATAAATTGGAGGATGTCCTGAATGCTAAAACAAAATACGCTAATGCCCCATTTCATGATTCTGTAAAGGGTGCCAAGAACCGTTTAGGACTTATTCTGAATATATCTTTAGTCTCTAAATCACTCATGACGTTGACTGGTAATGAGATTATTCCAATTCCCACCCCGTTTCAGGCCACAGAGTTAATTACTCATATCAATAAAGACCTATTAAAAATAACAATAATTGAAGAGATTAAATTAAAACTATATTTATTAAATCAGATTGAACAATCAACAAATCTACAAAAAAAAGCTGAATTAACACGTTGGGTTGATGAACTTGATGTCAATATTTCAAATATCAAGGAAATACAACATAATTTATCAGAAATTTTAACGGATCAGCGTGATAAAATTCAAAAAGCAAAAAATAAATTTCTTCAAATAGTTCATCATGATGCCACTTTATACACTATTCATAACAAAATAAGGGATTTAAAAAATAAAATACAGGTTCAGGAACAGGATCTTCAGCGTCTTGAGAGCAACTACAAAATATTAAAACCATTGGCAGTGTATGGAGTGATGGTGGGACTGCCTGTTTTAGCAGTTGCTGCAGTTATTTTTGTTTCAGGATTATTGCTTCCTACCATGTATTTTGCTATGGCATTAGCCTTCATTAGCGTGATACTGATTACTTTAGGACTACTGTCTCAGACCCAGTTATTTACTAATAAAATTACTGATGGATTAACCCAATTGCAAGGGAGTATAGAGGCGAAATTCGATAATACTTTAGAACAAAAACGATCTGAAATTAATCATTTAAAGAGCCAAGTGGCAACTTTGGAAATTGATGTAAAATTTGCATCTGATTTTGTTGAAGTTGAACCGTCACTCAATTTGTCTCTTGATAACATGAGTCTTTTGAACAATGAAATTGAAGCGGATTTGCAAGAAATTGAGCAGATTGAAGGAAAGGATGGAACGCAAAACAAGAAAAAATCGGATGCTAAATTATTTGCTTCAAATGCAGGAAATATAAGTATCTTTAGCAGAGTCAGTAAATCGTTACCTCTGCCAGGCCGTACACCTCCGTCTGAGCATCAGTTAAGCCGTTCAAATTCCAACGTTGAATTGAGTATGTAGCCTTCATTCTTCAACGCGTTTGGGTCTTGCGTTCAAGCAAAATCTGTTGAGTATGCTAAAAGACTACGGTGTCCTTATTGCGAAAAGGTACGGAATATTTCAGGTAAGGTTATGGATTTATTTTGAGAGTAATCCACCCAAACTATTTTACTCATTCCTTGTGCCATGAGCACGTCCTCTTGATACAGATCATGATCCATAATCATGCTGGAATTACCGAGGCTGTGTACCTTGCTGATTATGGTGACAGTAGCGGGATAAATGACGGGTTTTAAAAAGGTACAGGCTACCTGTATTACTACCGGTCCAGTTTGTTCCGTCATTTTAATATCCAGGTCTCTTAACCACTCTATACGTGCTTCCTGAAAATAATCAAAATAACGGGCATTATTCACGTGGCCTAATGCATCCATATCGCCCCAAGCGATATTAAAGGTTTTTTTATGCACAGTAACTTTAGTGTCAGTCATGATAAGTCCAAAGGATCAACGTCCACATTCCAGCGAACGCCATTACTTAGTTTATTTATTGTTAACCACTCGCGTAATTGCGTCAATGAACTTTTTAATGCTTTTCTTGATGGAGACTTAATTAATAATTGCATGCGATGCTGATTGGCTTTACGAGGAAGCGGCGCCGGGGCTGGCCCCATCACGGTTACTGGATTAATTTGAATCCGATCTTTAGTGGCATGCAAAAATTTTAATACAGTACTGATGGTTTTACCTTGCGCCCTAATGACTGCCAAATAGTGAAAAGGTGGTAATTCTGCTTCTTTACGAGAGGTCAGTAAGGCATCAGCGAAGTGATCGTAACCTTGTTTGATGAGTAGATTGAGTAAAGGATGATTGGGTAAATGGGTTTGTATCAATACCTGACCAGGATGTTCAGCGCGACCTGCCCGTCCTGAAACCTGAGTTAATAGTTGCCCCAAATGTTCCGTCGCCCTGAAATCCTGATTATATAATCCTGCATCAGCATCCAGAACTACTACCAACGATAAGCGTGGGAAATGATGTCCTTTGGCTAACATCTGAGTACCCACGATTAATTGAACCTCTCCGTTGGCTATTTTATCCAGATGTTCATCCAAAGAATTTTTCTTACGAATGGCATCACGATCAATACGTAACACATTGATTTTGGGAAAACAGGAGCTTAGAAACTCGTGAACTCTTTGTGTTCCTGCGCCAACGGGAATTAACTCTTTACTGTGACATTTTTTGCATTGAGCAGGCATTCTTTGCGTTAATCCACAATGATGACATAGCAATTGGCCAGATTGTTTATGAAGAGTCAGATGACTGTCACAGGCTTTACAATCCGCCATCCATCCACATTCATGACACAATAATACAGGAGCAAACCCTCGGCGATTAATAAACACCAAAACCTGATTATTATTGTTTAAATGTTCTTCAATTATTTTTAATGTTGGGGTTGCCAATCCATGCTGCAGTGTCTGAGAGCGCAGATCAATTAATTGATAGTGTAGGGGTGTGGTAGATAAGGCTTTATGATTCAAACGCAGTAAGGTGTATTTATTTTGTCTGCAATTATGTACGCTTTCCAGACTTGGAGTGGCGGAACCGAGTATAATAGGAATATTGGCTAAATGAGCACGCATTAATGCGGTATCCCGGGCAGAATATCGTACCCCTTCCATCTGTTTTAATGAGCTGTCGTGTTCTTCATCAATAATAATTAAGCCCAATTCTGGCATGGGCGTAAATACCGCTGCTCTGGTTCCAATAATCATTTTAACATGATTTTCTTTTGCTAATTGCCAGGCAATTTGTCGTTCAGTTTCATTCAAATTAGAATGGATCACTGCTATAGGTTCTTTAAATCGTGCTGTAAAACGCGATAATAATTGCGGAGTTAATCCGATTTCGGGGACTAAAATCAGAACCTGTTTCCCTTGCGCTAGGACTTGCTCTATTACTTGTAAATAAACCTCGGTCTTCCCACTCCCGGTAATTCCCTGCAATAAGAAACACTGAAAAGAATGAAGATGATCTAATAGGATCAAGACAGCTACGGCTTGCTCGGGGTTTAGAGACAAGGGAGGGGAGCATATCTGGTCAGATTGCTCCGGTAGAATAATGCGTTGTGATAATGCAACAAGTTCTGCAGCGACCAAAGCCAATAACTGACTTGAATTAAAACCTTTCTTTGTTAAATACTGTTTTGAAACAGGTTCTTGGTGCCTATTGAGTAGTTCAATCAATTCCAGTTGTTTGCGAGAGCGTGCTGAAATTTTACTTCTTGCACGCTCAATCGGTACCGCTAATTGATAAAAATCTCCTGTTGGCAGTTGACAGGCTTGACCCAATCGATATTTTTTGGGTAAAGCCAAAGGCAATACCTCGGATAGAGGTGATTGATAATAACTCCCTATCCACCGGCACAGTTCGAGAATCTCTTGATCAATTATCGGGTATTCATCAATAACTGCACTGATACTCTTTAATGAAGTGGATGGGTGTTGTGAGGAGTTGCTGTCAACCACTATTCCTAATTTTGTTTGATTGCGAAATGGTACCCAAACCCTTGCGCCTATACATGGCTTGAACGCCTCGGTTGTATAGTCAAAAAAATCACGGCTGGTATGTGGGATACAAACTTGATAAACGGCCTTCATCTAATCTCTATGCCATTCATGACTGGCTGATTGTCCTGGTGCGGAGAATACTTTGACAACAACCTTATCAATACGATGTTTGTCCAGTTCTTCATGGTCCTTGATTAATTCATTGACAAACCAGCGAGACAGTTCTTCGACTGTAATATTAGTTAAGGGCATCAGAGTGACATCTTCTTTCAGGAACGGAATTTTCTTACCATTAAAAGTAAAATAATAGTATTCCGTATCCTCAGCATATTCCAGAAATGGTGAGAATTGCGGCATGAGAAATGTCTGATTCAATTGACGGCATAATTTATGGATGCGTTCTTTATAGTAACGGTAATCAAAGGTCATTCCATTTTCTTCAACCCAGGTAGACAGGGCCAGATAAACTCCATACATATGCCCATGCAAGGGTTCTCTTTCTGTAGCTGAGAAAATAGTGGTGTGTCCGGCGGAAAATTTCATGGATTCTTTTTGCAATTCCACCGTAGTCAGGTATTTTTTCATTTTATAAACTCACTCGTTTATCATTTAGGAGAAATCCATTCAAATCGATGTCCAGATTTTTGGTTAAGGCGATGACTTTAAACAACTCCCCCATCTCGCTGGGATCGGTCAACTGCTTTATGGCCTGTTTTGCTCGAAATAGTTCTTTTTCATTATCCAGCGTGTTGAGAAAGCTTAGCAGACCATTGGCCAGCAAAAAAGAGGCTTGATTAGTATAACCTGCAATATGAAATCCTGCCTGCTGCCCAGCTTCGGCAACATGGGTAAAATCAACATGGGCTGTTATATCTTGTTCACCGGGATGAAGTAAGGGATCCGGGTGAGCATGATGCTGATAGTGGCACATTAATGTCCCTTGATTTCGGTCGGGATGATAGTATTCGTGTCGTGGAAAGCCATAATCGATTAAAAATACGGCGCCCTGGTTTATCATTTTATAAATATTGACCAGCCAATCTTCGATGAACAAATTCACCTCCGATAGGTATTCTGTCGTCTGTTGCGGTAGATTATTTTTAATGTAGTTGGATAAGCGCTCGTTTTGGCAGGGTTTAAATTGTTCTGTTAATTCTCCAGCCTTGTTCAGACTTATATAGCTTTCCAGTATATTATTATCCTTTAGCATGAAACGGTTTACGGGCATGGCATCCAAAACCTCATTGGCCAATACTACGCCATTGAATGGAGTCTCAGGCCAACGTTCAAGCCAGAAAATCCTGTGCGCCAGGTGAGGAATCTTTTGTTGAAACAATTCCTGTTGGCGATGCCGTAAATTAGAGCTGACTTCAAGAATATAATAGGCATCAGGTAAACAATTCAGCTGTTCGAGCTGATTTAAAACATCAATACACAGGGCGCCAGTACCGGCTCCAAATTCAAACAAAACGGGATGTTCTACTGATGTTAGAATCTGCTTGCATTGATTAGCCAGCGTTTTGCCGAATAAAGGAGTTAATTCAGGGGCAGTAATAAAATCACCCTGCTTGCCCAATTTGGGTAATCCTGAACTATAATACCCTTCACCTGGAGCATACAAAGCCAATTGCATGAATTCTATAAAAGGTAGTTCCTGTTGTTCCTCAAGCTGAGTATGCAGTGTATGTATTAAGCTCATAATCGATTAAACTGTTTAAAAAAATGGGAACCATACCGTGAATCAGAACAACAAACAAGAAGCAAAGGTCGCATTGATCACCGGAGGCGCGAGGCGTGTAGGCGCAGCCATTGTTAAAAAACTGCATGGAGCAGGATATAAGGTTGTGATTCATTGTCGTTTTTCCTTGAACGATGCCCATGCCTTAGCCGTTGAGTTGAACACTAAGCGGGTAGATAGCGCTTTTGTATTACAAAGAGAGTTAACCGAAGAACATGCTGCTTTTGAGATGATCACGACAGTCTCAGAATGGGCTGGTCGTTTGGATTTATTAGTAAATAGCGCATCAGTTTTTATCCGAAATGATTCGGAAACATTCAACGAAGAGGATTGGCAAAAGCTGTTTGATACCAATGTGAAAACCCCTTTTTTACTCAGTCTCGCAGCGCGTCCCTTATTAAGCAAACATTTTGGCGCCATCATTAACGTGACCGATATTCATGCTCAAAAACCTCTTAAAGGCTATTCATTATATTGTCAAAGCAAAGCAGCGCTTGAGATGCAAACCAGGAGTCTGGCACGCGAATTTGCGCCTGCAATCAGGGTAAATGCTGTAGCTCCCGGTGCCATTGCCTGGCCAGAGGAGGCAAACAGTCTAAGCGTGAAGGAACAGCAGAATATTATTGATAAAACTCCACTAAAATGTCATGGGGATCCCGAATTTATTGCTCAGGCAGTTCTGGCTTTGGCTGAAAATCCTTTTATTACTGGACAGATCTTAAATGTAGATGGGGGCCGGAGCCTGATGGGCTAGATTATCAGTTGTATATTTTTAGAACATTGATTACCAGGATGTTCGCGCGTACTTAGGGTTTAGAGGATGTTTGCAAGCAAAAATTCATTAATCTCTGGTAACGAATTTAATTGATAAAATTGATTCAATTGAAGTTTATCCAGCTGGTGTTTGAAATAATAACGTACCAGCGATTTACTTTGCAGAATCGACTTATATTCATCCTCAAGGGTTTTGAGGCCCTCCAAATGCGCCATAAAGACGTGTATTTTTTCAAAGGCGTTTATATTCAAATCACGTTGTTCCAGTAATTCCTGATACAACCATGGGCGACCACTGCCTGCGCGGGCAATCATGAAGCCATCACAACCACTAATCTGCAGAGCATGATGCAAGCTGCTTGGAGTATTGATATCTCCATTGGCAATGACCGGAATGTTGATGTTCTGCTTTATAAACGCGATTTGATGTACATTGCTTTGAATATCATAATCATCAACCCATCGTCTTCCGTGTACGATTAGCGCATCGGCGCCCGCTTGTTCAATCTGTTGAGCCAGAAGTACATCGTTTTCATTACCTTGAATGCGAATTTTTATTGTGAGAGGAATGGAAATTGATGCACGTACTTTCTGGATGATTTTAATGAGCGTTTCCGGATTATCCAGTAAGGCACTGCCTGCTCCCTTTTTACGAATTTTAGTTTTGGGACATCCGCAGTTTATATCAATTAAGTCCGCGCCGAATGCTTGTAATTTAATGGCAGCCTGAGCCAGTATATCGGGGTCATTACCGGAAATTTGATAAGCCAGTAGGTTTTCCTTTGGCGACCGATAAATGTAACGTGAATGGTCCGCATGTTTGTTTAACACATCAACGGCAGAACTCATTTCTGATACGCAATATGCAGGAGGTGTGTATCGATGAAACAATTCTCTGAACGGGGCGCAACTGTAGCCTGCTAATGGACCTTGAATTAACCGATGAGGAAGTTCAAGGGAGCCTATTTGTAACGGGCTATTAATAATAGTGTGCATGCAATAAATTAAAGGATATAATTAACTTCAATTTTATCATAGATCCAACATGTAGAAGTAGTCATCATCAAAGTTTATGGATTTGATTAATCCGTACTATTTGGAACAGGAGAGACTCCAGATGGACAAGCGTTATTTATCGCCTTTGGAATTACTCAGTATAGCAACTCAACATGCCTATTCTGCCGATTATTTGCTGCAACAGATTTCACAGGGAATAATCAGGAATGGAGATTCTCTGGATTCATTCGCTCCTATAACCTCACTCATGTATCAGGCCTTTCAATTGACGCTTAAAGCATATTGTTTGCATGATCATCGACCAATCAAGGAATACAAAAACCTGATGGAACTGGTGGAGTTAAATGTTCATCTAGGGTTTTCTACCCAGGAGCTTTTTCTGTTAAAAACTTTATCAAGACAACAGGTGTTCAATAAAGGGATAGATTATGATTTATGGGAAAATCAGCAACAACTTCATGTCTTTTGCGAAAAAATAATTTCTTTATACGAGAGGGTTCAGACGATGATGCCGCTTGAACTGCATAGTGATTATCAATGATAGTTTATCCATAAAAGTTAAAAAATATATCAATCTGATCAGGGGTTATAGTGCCATTGTCAACAGCCCCTATGTAACATTACCCGACGAGTGCTGCAGATAGTAATCTTGATTAGTGAGTTAATTATTGTTAATAAATAGTGATTACAGTATATTTTATTGCCAATAGAATGGCGCTTGACCATAGTGACATTAAAGTAGTGTTATTGGGACGTGGTTGGTGATGTCATGGCAGGACAGCTACTTGGCATCTGGCTTGAATCACGTTAGGATAGGATTTTTTTCGAAAGGTAATTGTAATGGAGCAACTGGACGATAAACGTGTAGATACGGTTCAAAATCAGATATTGCAGTTAAGTAATCATCTTAATTCGCGGATTTTAGGACAAAAAGGCCTCATCTCTCGACTGTTAATTGCCTTGCTTGCAGATGGACATTTATTAGTTGAAGGTGCACCAGGTTTAGCTAAAACAAGGGCTGTAAAAGAGTTGTCGGATGGAGTTGAAGGTGATTTTCATCGTATACAATTTACTCCCGATCTTTTGCCCGGAGATTTAACCGGTACGGATGTCTATCATCCACAAAATGGTTCATTTGTATTTCAACCAGGCCCTATATTTCATCATCTTATTTTGGCGGATGAAATTAACCGTGCTCCTGCCAAAGTACAATCTGCCTTGCTTGAGGCAATGGCTGAGCGACAGGTTACAATTGGTGGCAAAACTTATCCACTGCCGGAATTATTTTTAGTCATGGCGACGCAAAACCCAATTGAACAGGAAGGTACATATCCACTTCCCGAGGCCCAGTTGGATCGATTTTTAATGTACGTTAAAATTGGATATCCTGATGCTCAGGTAGAGCATGAAATTCTTGCTTTGACTCGCAAGGAGGCATTGGGAGCAGCTGCGGTCAAACAAGAAAAATTCCCTAAATTACAGCAAAGCACTCTATTTGAAGCACGTAAGCAAGTATTAAGAGTACATACCAGCGAAGCATTGGAGAATTATCTGGTGCAGTTGGTGATTGCAACACGAAATCCTGGCGTCTATAGTGAAGAGCTGGGTCGCTGGTTGCGTTTTGGAGCCAGTCCGCGTGCCACTATAGCTTTAGATCGATGCTCAAAGGCACATGCCTGGCTTGCTGGACGAGATTATGTGATTCCGGATGATATCCATGTCATCGCCCATGATGTTCTGCGGCATAGAATACTGCTGAGTTATGAAGCTGAAGCTGAAGGAGTGAGCAGTGATGATTTTATCGACTCGTTATTACGCTTGGTTGCTATTCCTTAGAGGTTTTTATGGCAGATGGTGTTGTTGCTGAGCTAAATGAATTAATTGATCTGAGACGTTATGCTCAATCGATTCACTATAAACCTGAAGGCAGGGCGTTACGTTCTGGTTCTCACTTGTCCAAATTACGCGGTCGTGGAATGGATTTTGCCGAGGTGAGAAACTATCAGGCCGGTGATGAAATTCGCCATATGGAATGGCGAGTTACTGCTCGAACAGGAAGACCGCATGTAAAAATTTATCAGGAAGAACGAGAGCGCCCAGTAGTTATCCTTGCTGATTTTAATCCATCCATGATTTTTGGTACCCGTGTTGCCTTTAAATCAGTAGTTGCTGCACGATTAGCTGCGATTCTGGCATGGACTGTTATTAAACAAGGAGACAGGGTTGGCGGTTTCTTTTTTTCCGCTACAGAACATAGTGAATTTATTCCCCGTGGCCGTGATTCAGGAGTTCTTCCTTTATTGGCATCGCTCAGTCAATATACTTCTCAGACTGAAGCCCAACGGGAAGAAAAACCCAGATTGCTGAGTGATGCTCTTGTGAGATTGCGTCGAGTAGTAAGGCCTGGAAGTATTGTGGTATTAATCAGTGATTTTTATACGATGGATGCAGAATGTGAGAAACATTTGAATCGCTTGCGTGGTCATAATGATATTCTGGCATATCATATCTGTGACCGTGTTGAATTGGCTCCACCAAAGCCCGAACAGTACGCGATTACCAATGGACAGCATGAAATGATACTGGATACCAGTGTATCCGCGGTTAGTACTGCTTATGAGCAGTATTGCCTGCAAAGAATCGAGCAGTTAAGCGATCAGTTTAAACGCTTGCAAATTCAATACGTGCAGGCCACTTCCGAGATGAATTTGACCCAATTGGTTCGTCAGACGTTTCCAAGGAGGTCACGTGGCTAAAACAGATCCCTTGGCTCAATTAAAAGATATTCATCTGCCAGAACCCATTAGCTGGTGGCCTTTGGCTCCAGGATGGTATGTCGTGATGAGCGTGATATTTCTGCTCATTATTGGCATTTCCTATTGGGTTTATAAACGGCATATTAATGGTTTGGCAAAAAATAAGGCATTGAATTTACTAAGTATTTATAAAGAGAATTACATGAAGGATCGAAATGTCCAAATTGCCAGTGCTCGAGTTTCAGAGCTATTACGACGAGTTGCTTTAGTGTATTTTCCGAGAGCAGAGGTTGCCAGTATTCATGGTGATGACTGGATAGAGTTTTTAAATAAAACCAGCAAAAACATTGATTTTAAACCGGTTAAAGCCATGCTTTTGGATTCGCCTTTTAAAACAGCTGAGACCGTGAATTTGAATCCCTTGTTTACTCGCGCAGAGCAATGGATCCGGCAAAGGGGGGCTCCATGTTTGAACTCGTAAATCCTTGGGCGCTCATTGCTTTGCCTTTACCTTTGGTGATCTGGTATCTGTTACCCAGAGTAAAATCTACCTTACCCACTGCATTGAAAGTTCCCTTCTTTGAAGCAATGGTCGGTATAGTGGAACAGGAAAAACGTTCTGTTTCTGCCCAGAAATTATTAATCATCCCGGCTTTGATATGGTTGCTTCTTGTATTTGCTCTTTCCGGGCCACGTTGGGTTGGTGAACCTAAACCGGTTGCCAGAGAAGGCTACAACATCATGATGGTGCTTGATTTATCAGGTAGTATGGAAATTAACGACATGATATTACATGGTCGTCCAGTCAGCCGCTTATTGGTAGTGAAGCGAGCAGCAGAACAATTTGTACAGGATCGAATCGGTGACAGGATTGGCTTAATTCTTTTTGGAACTCGTGCCTATTTGCAAACCCCTCTAACTTATGACAAACACAGTGTATTGATGCGTATAGAAGATGCAACGGCAGGTTTAGCAGGAAAAACGACTTCAATCGGAGATGCTGTGGGCTTGGCTGTTAAACGATTGGATGAAGTGCCCAAAGAAGGCAGAGTGATCATTCTTTTGACTGATGGTGCGAATAACTCGGGAGTTCTTGCTCCATTAAAAGCCGCTGAATTAGCCCGTGATGATGGAATCAAAATTTATACGATTGGATTAGGTTCTGAGGCAGATCCTCGCGCTTTAAGCATGGATTTTTTTAATCAGAATGTTACGGCAGATCTTGATGAAGACACTTTAAAGAAAATGGCCGATATGACGGGTGGGCGTTATTTTCGAGCAACAGATACGGAGTCATTACAAACCATCTACCAAACCATTAATCAACTGGAAACCGTGAAGCAGGAGCAGTCTACTGTACGTCCACAGAAGGAATATTACCCTTGGTTTGTGGGTTTGGCGTTATTATTAAGTTTTTATTGGATAGGTAGAAAAGCTGCATTAGTACTTAACCTGAACGCATTTTTTCACGCTCGAGAGGAACTTAAGTCATGATGGCGGATTTTCATTTTTTAAGGCCATGGTGGCTATTGTTGATATTCCCATTAATTGGTTTGATCATTATATTATGGCGGCAAACTCCTCGATTGCATGCTTGGGGTGAGGTATGTGACAGCCATTTACTGGATCATTTAATTCAGAGTAAACGACAGGGAAAGCGAATGTTCTCCTTGTTCTTTTTATTATTGAGTGTTTTTTTCATGATCATCAGCATTGCTGGTCCCAGTTGGTATAAATTACCGGTAGCTACTTATAAGCCCATAGAGCCCAGAGTATTGGTATTGGATATGTCCGATAATATGATGGCCGCTGATTTGACCCCAGATCGTCTCAGCAGGGCTAAATTCAAATTGCATGATGTATTTACACGGAAAGATGTTGGGCAATTTGGATTGATCGTTTTTACCGGGGAACCTTTTGTAGTATCCCCGTTAACAGATGATGGGCAAACCATTTCTTCTCTTTTATCTTCTTTGACTCCGGATGTAATGCCTGTAGGAGGGCAAAATTTGGATAGTGCCCTAAATGAAGCCAGTCAATTGATAAGTCAAGCTGGGTATCAACATGGCCAAATTTTAGTGTTAACTGCCGATACGCCTTCTTCAGATGCCATTAATAAAGCGAAAAAACTGGCTCAATCCGGTATTATTTCCTCGATTTTACCCGTTAGAGCTGATAATAATTTAAATCCACTCTTTCAGAATTTTGCTCATGCGGGTAACGGTCAATTACTCAAGTATTCATCGGATTCAAGTGATTTGGAACAATGGTTAAACAATACTGGAAATGAGGAATATGCACTGAGCAAAGATGAGGACATCCCTCTGTGGAGAGATGAGGGAAGATGGTTTTTAATTCCTGCCTTATTGTTCTTATTGCCTGTATTTCAAAGGGGTTGGTTGCAGAGGGTGGCCGTATGATCCGCTGTTTGATATTTTTAATAATTACATTTACTTCCTGGCAATCTCGAGCATTTAGTTGGGCTGATTTGTGGTATACCCCAGATCAACAGGCTCAACAGTTAATGGAAAAAGGCCAGTTTAAGAAAGCAAAAGATACATTTGAGCGGGATGATTGGATTGCATCAGCCGCTTATCGATCCGGTGATTATGAACGAGCAGCTGAACTGTTTAAAGAATTAAATAATGAGCAAGGGTATTACAATCAAGGAAATGCATTAGCTCATATGGGAAAATATGAACAGGCTATAGATGCGTATAATAAAGCGTTAAAAATTAATCCTCATAATCAGGATGCACTGTATAATCGTAAATTGGTAGAGGAACTATTAAAGAAAGATAAAGAACAAAAACAGAATAAAGATAAAGAAGATAAGAACCAAAAAAATAAAGATCAAAAGAACAAAGATCAGCAGAACAAAGATCAGCAGAACAAAGATCAACAGAACAAAGATCAACAGAACAAAGATCAGCAGAGCAAAGATCAACAGAACAAAGATCAACAGAACAAAGATCAACAGAACAAAGATCAGCAGAACAAAGATCAGCAAAACAAAGATCAGCAGAACAAGGATCAGCAGAACAAAGATCAGCAGAACAAAGATCAGCAGAACAAGGATCAACAAAACAAGAATAAACAGAACAAAAATCAACAAAAACAAAATCAGCAGAATAACAAACAAGATCAAAATAAAAAAAATGAGAAACAACAGGAAGGCGATGCTCAATCTGAAGCGGAGCAGGAGAAACAACAAGCAAAACAGCAATGGTTACGCTTGATTCCTGACGATCCAGGTGGTTTGATGAGAGAAAAATTTTTACGCGATCATTTACGAAGAGAACGTGGGTGGTACCAATGAAAAAAATAATAGTATCGGTATTTTTATGGTGTTATGCACTGCTTGCAGTCGCTGAAATCCAGGTACAGGTCGAACCTTCGCAAGTGGCGATGGGGGATGTTTTTAAATTAATCATTACTGATGATAATCCACAAAATGGAGGTGTTCCTGATCTGACCGTATTACAAAAGGACTTTACCATTTACGGTACAGAACGTCACATTAATTACATATTAATCAATGGTCAGGCTCAAACAGCCAGTCAATGGATTATTTCACTAAAAGCCTTAAAGCCAGGTATATTGACTATACCTGCAATAAAACTTGGATTGGATAAGAGCAATCCTATTACGATAAATGTGGATGGCAATCAAACAAATCAGGATTTTCAGGGAAATTCTGCGCAACAACAGGACGTTGTTTTGACTGCGGGCGTTAATGAAAAGAAACCTTATGTTAATCAACAGATCATTTATACTGTTAAATTATATAATAGTAAAAGACTCCTGGATGCGGAATATCAGGGTCCTCAAGTGGATAATGCTCTATTAATACCTCTTGGAGATGCCAAGCGTTATCAAACAATACAAAATAATGTTAATTATGTTGTAGAAGAGCAGAGTTATGCTATTTTTCCGCAAAAAAGCGGTACTCTAAATATTATTTCTCCAACGTTTACCGCTCTGATTTACGATATAAATTCTCAGCGGATTAAAGTTGCAGATAAAACAATCAAGTTAAACGTACAGCCTATTCCTGTTCAATATAAAGGTAAATTATGGTTGCCTGCAAAACAGGTTAAATTAACAGAACAGTACGAAAACTCTAATCAGACTATTGGACAAGGAAGTACCTTAACCCGAACTGTAACGCTTGAAGGTGTTTCTATACCCGCTCAATTATTGCCCAGCCTTGTTTTTGAAGAAACGGATGGGTTTAGTGTGTATCCCGAAAAAGGAGCTGATAAAAATCAGGTGAAACAAGGCGAGTTGGTAGGCAGCACTGAATTTAAAGTGACCTATTTGTTTAATAAAGCAGGGAAAATTACCATCCCTGAATTACGTCTTCACTGGTTTAATACTGAAACAGGCAAGGATGAGGTCGCTGTTTTGCCTCCTCGAAGTATGGAAATCACTCCTGCTTTATCAACCAGCTCTGATAAGACTATACCCCAGAATAGTACTGTAAATCAGGTGACAGAGAAAACCGGACGGGTAATTGATAGCAATTCAAAGTCTTCAGTTAATTGGGCCTGGATAGTCGCAATACTCTTTGCTTTTGCCTGGATAGCAACGTTGGTGTTGTGGGGGTGGCAAAAACGTACACGTCATACAGATAAAAAACAAGCCAGGAATGCATTGGCTGAATTAAATAAAGCATGTATGGAATGTAATCCTAAAAAAGCACGTGATGCGTTATTGAAATGGGGTATGGTGCAATGGCCTGACGCCCCGTTATTGAATCTTTCTGACTTGACCAAACTGGTTAGAGACGCGCATTTAAAAAAACAAATTCACTTATTGTCTCAGGTCTTATACAAGAGCGATGAGAAAGTATTATGGCGAGGTGATGAGTTATTGCGCGCCGTACTTGCTCTTAAACGATCGAATGCGGATAAGAAACAGAGTTCCAACATATTACCCCCTATAAATCCATTTTAATGCACGAGATCAAGCAAGAATTGCCTTCTCCCTTAGGGAGAAGGCAATTTTAGTGAGATCTTGATGACCTTTGAAATGAAACATTGAGTATTTTTGTCCAAAAAATTAGGGTTAATTGGAGGCATTGCATTCGGGATGCCTTTCGTCGGGGTTCTTGAGAAGTTACGCGAATTAGTTTTAAATAATTGATTCCTATGCTAATTTAATTTGTGCAATATATTGCTTCGATATATATATCGCAACGCACTGTATGTTTTTTTGCAAAACAACGGTAGCGATAAGATCTTGCATTAAAACGAATGGATGTTTTTTAATGAAGTTAGATTAGCGAGGAATTATATGAAAAAACTACCTTCCAAGGTGATTTTTATTGGCGCAGGACCTAGCGCTTTATTTGCTGCGCGTAAACTGACACAGATAGCCAAAGAACAAAAAGAACAAATTGAACTGGTTTTTTTGGAGCGTGATGATCAGGTCGGTGGCAAGTGTCGTACTTATCCCGAATCAAGACATCCGGATCTGAAAACTGAACTGGGCGCTGGAGCTGTTGCACCTAATTATGGGGTGGTGATTGATGCGTTAATCGAGAATGGGTTATCTTACGAAACAATGGTACCAATGGCTCAGGAAACTGTTGAAATTCAAGAAAAATATAATTCATTATCTTTAACTGAAAAAATAGTGTTTGTTAAAGAGCTAGTCAGTGAAATGTCAACGTTCAATAGCGATTATGATGTGTATCAAGACGCAAAACAAAACAAAAAACAACTTCATGCAGATTTACAACTTCCCTTTACTGAGTACTGTACATTAAGAGGAATAAAACACCTGCCACTTTTGACAAAACCTTTTGTTCCTGGTTTTGGTTATGGTGCTATAACCCATTGCCCTACATACAGCGTTCTCGAATATCTAGGTAAAATGACCCTGCCTGATCTTGCTTTGGTCGAACACCTATTTAAGCAACCTTCTTTATTAGCGATACACGGCGGATTTCAGTTGCTGATGCAACAAATTGCCAGCAAATTTGATGTTCGCTTAAATGCTAATGTAACTCACATCGAGCGGGAGTCAGATAATGTCACCGTTCATTATGAGCAAAACGGAATTAAATATACAGAAACAGCAGATACTTTGGTGTTAGCGACCTCTCCTAAAAATTGGCCATCCCTTGGCATGAAACTTACAGATACAGAAATCAAATGCGTGGAGCAATTGGAGTATTATAGATATCCTGTTGCTGTTTATAAGATTAAGGGATTGCCACCGCATCAATATTATTTCCCACAAGGGCTTGATGAAACCGGGTTTGGACATCTGGCTCTTATTACGACCCGTGATAATCGCAAGGATCCGGAAGATGGTAGATTCTGCACTGTCTATGTCAATTTACCACCAAATCATAATGATTTTACCTTTGATCACGCCGCGTTGATTAAAGAGCTAAAAACTATTGAAGGTGTCACCGAGGTTGAGGTTATTAAAGAGAAAATTTGGGAAGATTACATGTCCACTCTTCCATGGGATGTTCGTTTGGAGCTGGATAAAGAACAACAATCAGGGAATACCATTTACCTGGGATCCTATGTTTTAGGTGGTTTTGAGGACGTAGTGTGTGTCGGTAATAAAGCGACTGATACGATGAGCGAGTTATTTACCCCTACTCCTACTTTTGAAGAGAATTTCTCGTTTAAAAATATAAAGAGAGGAATTCAGTTTTTTACGGCTCCGGTGTTTCCACCGCTTAATACTTTTGATAAAGCAATGCAAGAAGAAAAGCGATGCCTTATTTTATAATTATCGTAATAATCAGCTTCAGGCCTTTGTAGTTTAAAGGCTTGGTCTCGTCAACGTTCATTCAGTTTACAACGTGAATTTTTGCATCATTTATAAAGAAGTTGTACATATTCCTCGCTATTTGTTGAACATCATATTATAATTTTAATTACTTGTGAGGTTATGATTTTCGGATAACATTCAGTTTTTCGCGAGATTCAATCTTGAGCGGTAATGAGAGTTGCGAATATATTGCGCTAAAAAAAATCGTATTTTATCCATGTATTTCATCACAGGTTCATGTTTAATTTTAATTGGAAAGTAGAAATGTCTGTTAAAGAAACTGGTCACGTTAAGTGGTTCAATGATGATAAAGGTTATGGCTTCATAAGTCGTGATAATGGTCAGGATGATGTTTTTGTCCACTTCAGATCCATTATCAGTAGTGCAGGACGTAAAACTTTAGTGGAAGGTCAACGCGTTGAGTTCCTCGTAACTAAAGGTGCGAAAGGACTGCAAGCTGAGGAAGTAACCGCTTTATAATTGCGCTTATTCTCGAATTATCTCACTCATGTTGTTTGCGTCAGTGCAACGACAGGAGTGAGAAATTTTATAATTTCAGTATCAGGCGAAATAGGTAAACAATACACTCTATTTCATCTCATACCTGTTCATTCCAGGTTGCATTTACAGAACTTGGAAGGTGTATCCATTGTATGCAATTTCTTAAGATAACTTATTTTTTATTGATAATTTGCACTGAAACCTGTTTTGTATAAAAACTTGCGGTAAGGTATCGGTAGGTTACTTTATTATTCTGGGTCCACTCCTGAAATGCCTTAAATTCATCCTGACGCCAGTTTGTATTCCCAATGTATTCGTCAAAAACGATGATGGTTCCAGGAATTATCTGTTCGGTTAACTCATCCAAAACCAGTTTTGTTGATGAGTAGAGATCGCAATCAATATTGATAAAAGCTACCGGCTCAGGATGTTTCTGTTTGAAATCGGGTAAGGTTTCATTAAACCAACCTGCAATAAGCTCAATATTATCGGCAAGTTGTGGGATAATTCCTTTAGTAGAATAAGATCCAGCATGTTCATGATGCCATCGTTCTGGCAACCCTTGAAAACTGTCAAAACCAAAGATCTTGCGATCAAAAAACAGAGTGCCAAGATGGGATATGGAATAACCGAAGCGAACACCAAACTCAAGAATTAAACCTTCTTTAAGTACTTGTGGTGCTAATTCTTCAAAAGTTTGGTACGTGGTTCCAGTGCAAACTAATTTTTTTTTCGCTTTTTTTGACAGGTAATGAGCCGCATCAATGAGGTCAAAACGTTTGAATGATCTGTAGGTATCAATTGGTGTTTTGTTCCTCTTATCCAGAATGTCCAAAGCAATTCGTTGACAGCAATAGTAATCAGGAGATGAAACTCGTTTGATTGCATTATCTAAAACAGAACGAATCGCTGTTTTATTATTTAATGCCAGATATACCGCATGAAGTAAAATGGCAATGGATCCATCTTTATCAGTAGCCTCCATAGGTACTAATAATTCGCGTGCTTGTTCAATCTGATTCATGTCAAGATAAATTAATGCCTTAGCCCAGTTTGTAATTGGAGTATGGACATGTTCCAGTCGTGGAAGCAAAGTATAGGCGTGTTTTATTCTACCTTGCTGTCTTAAGGCATAAAGATAATAAGCTAAACTGCTCGGATCAATGTGATCAATCTCGAAAGTCTCATAGAGACGACAGGCTTCAAATGAATAATGAGCATGAGCCAGCGTTTTTGCAGTCATTAAGCCGATTTCAATTTTGAATTGGCTGAATAAATAAGCCTGCCAAAACATTGTTGCGGCCTCAATGGATTTGCCCATACGCAAAAGTACAGAACCTTTTTGATAGTACGCTTCATAAAATTGCGGACTTGCAGCAATAGTTTGATCATAAAAGCTTAGAGCTAAAGGCAAATCTCCTTGTTCCAATGCTTTATCACCTGCAGCTTTTAAGTGCTTGGGATCTGCCATGACCATTATAATTCTCCCGTCCTTCAGGACTTGTGAAAAACGCCCAATCTCTTCGTTAAAAGAAATTTTTAATTCGGTCATTTAGTTTATCTAAACTCCCTCATTAAAAATTTCATTTGCCCCGAGCATGATGTTTTTTTGTAAGTCCTGTCCTTTTATGCATAGATTCTGTCTTTTAAAAAAGCAAACTGCATTAGAAATATAAGATAGCTACTATTTATCCTAGACCAGTTTTGCTAAATTTTTAAGCCGATGGATAAAGAAAAAATCCTTATTTATCAATTTTGATCACGGAATTGTTAAAAGCTGGCTTTCGAAAAGGACTTAGGTATAATGTTCATACCAAACTATGGTCAGGATGCCTAATGATAAAATTTATCACCCTGTTGTTCCTTGCTTTTTCTGTAAATGTAAACGCTTTAAATGCAGTAAGTGGTACTTTCGAAGCGACGAAATCATGTCCTGCTTATCTCTCCAAGAATAAAAAAACAAATCCCGACAATTTAATGGTGCAAATACACCAACAGTATCAGTTAAAAGAAATTAACAAAAGTCCACCGGACTGGTTGCGCATTGTTATGCCAGAAAGTCATAATTCCTTACGCTGGGTAAGCGCAGATTGTGGCCTCACTGAATATACTGAACGTAATTCCGAAAAATGCGATTCTCGAGCCGGTATGGCGGATTCGCACGTTCTAGCCCTCAGTTCACAGCCTGGATTTTGTCAAACTTATGGTTATGAGGCAGGTAAACCTGAATGCAGAAAATTAACTGGAACTTCATATCAGGCTAATCATTTGACTTTGCATGGATTATGGCCTAACCAGGAAAATTGTGGTCAACGATATGGATTTTGTGATGTGAAACCTCGATCCAATCACTGCGATTATTCTCCCCTGAATTTGTCTTCACAGGTAGGAGAGCAGCTTAAAATACTAATGCCCAGTTATAAATACGGTAGTTGTTTAGAACGACATGAGTGGAACAAGCATGGTAGTTGCCAGGTGTTAACTCCAGATAATTATTTTTCATTGGCAATGAGGTTAGTGAGCGAAGTGGATGATTCTGTTTTTGGACGATTTTTAACAGATCATAAAGGCAAGACAGTAAAATTATCGCTTTTACGGGAGCACATCAGCCAAGCTTTTGGGTCAAACAACGCAGGTAAAATTTATCTGGGGTGTAAGGACGGTTACCTGGTAGATGTATTTATTCAATTACCGGCCTTAATTCCTTTTAATGAGTCTGTGGCATCTTTGATTAATAAAGCTCCTGATAACCAATATCATGATTCCTGTTCCAGTAATGTAACCATTTCAGATTTTAGTAAGGAGTCCTGGTATTAGAGGGGTTTGTTATGGCTAAATAACCATTTGGCCAGTGACTAATCGAGATGCTGCCTTGCACATTGCTATAACTTACTCTAATGTAGAGAGATTATTGAAATAGGAATGAAGATTATGCTTAAGCGGTGTTATTCGTTGATTCTACTGGTCTTTTTTTTGGTCGGGTGCTCTCATAATGAGCAAAAGTTGCCTCTTCCTGTAACTCAGTATTCAACCAGCAGTACGAATCAATACAGACAAGTTGCTGCCTTTAATCAGGTGGATGTTCAAGGGCAAATTAATATTCATTTACATACTGGCTACAAAAAGCCTCAGGTCATATTAACCGGTGACCCCAGAGATTTGGCGCAGGTTAATACTGTGGTATCAAACGGAACCTTATATCTTGCTCTAGGTAAGGGATTTCCACGGTTTGGGGCTGTTAATGCTGATATTCGAGGCAGATTCTTAAATGGTGTTCGATATGTTGGAGCAGGATCTATACGTGGAAGCCAACTGCATACCAGTTATTTAAATCTTTATTTAGCAAATCCAGGAACAACCCGATTAGCTGGAACTATAGGTTTGCAGCGGTTGGAAGTTGTAGGCGATGGGTTAACGCAAATTAATGGAATTTCAAGTCGCAACTTGAAGATTTATCTAAAAGGAAATCCTAAAGTTCAATTAACCGGATTTGCCAATCTTGCGAGGCTTAATATAGATGGTGATGCCTGGTTAAGTCTTTATTGGATTAAAAGCAATAATATAATCATTAGAGCAAAAAAAGCAGCGAAAGTACAATTGGCCGGTGTAGTTAACAGACTTGATGTCGAGTTATGGGGTGTCGCCCAGTTTAAAGGACGATATTTACGAGCTCAACGAAGTTTTGTGAAGACTCACGATAAATCGGTGGCTGAAATTTCTGCGGTGAACCATCAGAGTAACCTTGCGACTGATGCCAGCGATATCTACTATTTTAATATTCCAACAACCCGAGCTGATTTTATGGCATTCAACGGATCAGTTCTTGATTTACGTGAGTGGAGTCAGTTTGATATGGAAGATTTTAATCGATATAACAAACAATTCCCTTAGTCTATTGAGCTCAATTCGGCATCATACTGAATTGCCGAATTGAGTGGTTTCGTTTTAGCTTCCTAAGCCAGAGGCTAAGTACAGTTTGGCATAATCATTGTCAATGTCATGACGATCCATCTGATCGGTTAAACTATCTAAAATAAATTGAGTAGTATCTGGATCTTCTGCCAGATCTTTGAGTGACCAAATGGTTGCTGCTAATGCTGCTACACAAAATAATACAGGTCCGGCAGTATTTAAAACCGAGTCAGGTTTAATTTGATCAAATAATTTGAAGCGCACAATAAACTCCTGAGTTACAAATTGAGCGCAAAAAATACATTAAATTTAAACTTTTTTCAATGATTTACCTCAATAACCTTATTTAACAGTGTTAATGCATTGTACTATTTCATTAAGATCGCTGTCTAAAGGTAAAACATGAGCGGAATTTTTTAACCAGTGTGTGGTGACATTAGGTAGTGACGTGAACAGTTTTTCAACCTCTTCTGATGCAACTACCTCATCATAAGTACCCAGAAACAGATCTACAGGGCAGGTTGGTGGTACCCACTCATATTGTTGGGCAAGAGTCAGCATTTCTATGATCGAAGAAATTGGGAGTTTTCTATAGGCAATTTCTGCATGTTCGTTGGTTTTTAGATTACCCGCCGCATTACGCAGATGACGAAATCCGAAGTATTTGAGTATTTGGGCTAGCTTGAGCATGGAGTTTACTTTCATGTGCAGTTTTAGAGCTGGCGCCAAAAGAAACAGATGATTCAGTTTGAATCGTTGACTCAGTTCGCAGGCCAATAATCCCCCTAAAGATAAACCTAAAACATCTACTTTCTTGTATTCTTTTGTTAATGTTTCGCAAGCATGATGTGCAGTTAATAACCATTCGGAAGCTTTGGAATGAGAAAATGCTTCAATACTCTCAGCATGGCCAGGAAGAACAGGACAAACAATAGCATCATAATGTTTTAACTTAGGTATAAGATAGCGATAAACCGCAGGAGAAGAAGAAAACCCATGCAGAACCAGTAACGCACGTTCAAAGCCCGTCCCGCGTTTATTGATCGGTTCAAGAAGTGCCAGTTCCTCCTGAGTTAACCCTGAGAGTTGTTTACCACGCCGCATATAGCGAAAGTCGTCATTATTCATGGCTTACCTGTTTCTTATGATTGGTACACTGCATTACTTTTTATATTAGCTCTAAAAAATAGTGGTGTACCAAGTCGGTTATTATTCTAAATTTATTAAGCCATTATTCTCTGGCCTTTAATTTATTATAGAGCTAATTTTGATATAATTGCTCTCTATTATATTACTTTAAGTGAGTATTTAAGATGGATTTAAAACCTTTGACTGTAGATAGCGCCATTGAGCCATTAGGATCTTCAAACGTATTTGATTCTTATGAAAAGAAAGCTAAAGCGTATAATCAAAAAATAAGCGGATATCAAAATGATATAAATGCATCTGAATTAATACAGCAAGCGGGACAGGTTTTAGCGCAAAATCCTGAATTGGTTATGGCGTAATTACTTAATGCCTCTGGGATATGTCATGCTTAAGGCTAATTTCAAGATGCCATGAGGAGCTTTCAATAAGATTAATGAAATCTAACCAGTCAATTGTGTAAAAATTAATGGCCGTGCTCAGTAAATAATGTTCTGCAGCGTGCTATAAAACTGTAGAGGATCATGCCATTTAAAAATGCAAAATACGAATGAGCTACTATAATTTAATTATGATAGACTTAATTGGTACCTTAATATGGCAGAAGAAACTCCACCAAGCTCTGTATCTACTCCCTCTCCGAGTACGTCCGGGTCATCTGCTCCAACACCTACTCCAGAGCCAACGCCTTCTTCAGGCCAAGGCTTTTTAGGTAAAGCTGTTGATTTTGCAAAAAAAGGTGTCGATCTGGCTTCGAAGGCAAAAGCAGGATTAAGCAAATTGGCTCAAGCCCCTGCTGATGATTTTGCTGAAAATCAAAAGAAAAAGAAAAAACTTGAGGAAGAGTCAAAATCGGACAGTAAAGAAGATCCAATGATGAAGCTGTATAATCAGCTTTATAAAACTGTTGCAGGGATAAATGGCGCATTATACGATCCTATAAGAAATATTGGGAAAAATTTGGCACAAAAAGGTGTCGATGCTGCGGTTGATAAAATAAAGAATAAAGTTAAGAGTGTTTTTTCGAAGCCAGAGAGTGATTCTGCTAATCAACAATCACCTGCTACAACTACGCCACCTTCAACACAACCACAAAGCAGCAGTAATGTTGGCAGTAATCCTCCTGTTCAACCTCAAGGTAGAAGTACTTCTTCTGTTGTGGGGGACGTTGTTCTAGAAGTTAAGGAAGAGGTTAAGCCAGCAGTTAAGCCAGAAGATAAGGTAGAAGCTAAGGAAGAAGTTGAGGAAGTAGCTAAGGAAGAAGTTGAGGAAGTAGCTAAGGAAGAAGTTGAGGAAGTAGCTAAGGAAGAAGTTGAGGAAGTAGCTAAGGAAGAAGTTGAGGAAGTAGCTAAGCAAGAAGTTGAGGAACAGGCTGTTAGTAGTTCTGAAGTTGAGAATAGTATCGATCCTTCTGAAATCAGTCCTCCTGTCCAGGATCAAGACAGCAGCTTATCTGTGGAAAATGACAGTTCACCTGTCCCAATGACTGCAATGACTCCTTTTCCGGATTCTCCATCACCAAACCCAGAGGATCCCTTAAAACAAGCGAATACTGAAAAATATGATAAAATAGCCGAACAACCAGCTCCACCAGTCACACCAAGTTCTGAAGTGGAGAATACGAGCAGTATGGGTAATGTAATGCAATAACTAAATACCCCTGAGGGTAATCTTACCTACAGGGTATTAAACAAACAAAATTTAAAGATTTTAAAACTAAAATATAAAGCTAACCTGAAGATGAATTATCGGGTTAGCTTTATATAAAGAGATTTATCGTTCAAGCAATTTATGCGGTAAACTTTCGATTCTCCCCGCCTGAGTAACTACCACATAATTTAATTTGCGTTGTAATTCACTGATCGTATCGGCTCCGGCATAGGTTAGACCCGATCTTAAGCCACCTACGATATCGGCAATTATACCATCAGGGTTTTCTTTAAAAGGAACTTCTGTTGCTACTCCTTCAGCAGTTTTCCATTCGTGCATTTGACCTAAAAATGCTTCTTGTGCTTCCCTGGATGCCATACCGCGATAACGCTTAACTTTTGTGCCATCTTCTTTTTCAATGACATCACCCGGTGTTGGAGAAGTTCCAGCTAACATTCCACCAATCATCACAAAGTCCGCTCCAAATGCCAATGCTTTGACTATATCGCCGGAAGTTTTTATCCCTCCATCAGCAACTATAGAACGGTCAGCACGAGAACAATCCTGGATGCAGGTGAGCATAGGAACGCCAAAACCTGTTTTGATTCGTGTACTGCATACTGAACCGCCACCAATGCCTGCTTTAATAATATCAGCGCCACAGGAAGCAAGATAATCGGCACCCGCATAGGTCGCAACATTTCCTGCCATGATGCAGCGGTCACCCAGCAATTGGCGTAAACTTTTCAGAGTTTTACCGACGTACTTGGCATGAGCATGAGCTACATCAACGCAGAAATAATCAGCGCCTGCATCACGTAATGCTTCGGCTCTTTGTAACTCAGCATCAGTACATCCTACGGAAACAAAAGCATTACCCGTACATTTTTTAAAGTCCTGAATGTTCTCTTCTATGGACATAAAACGATGCAATGCTCCCATAGCACCTTTACTGTGCATGAAATTTGCCATAGTACTTTCAGTAATGGTATCCATATTGGAACTGATAACCGGGAGGTTTAAGCTCAGTTTACCCAATCGGTCCGTGTTCGTAGTATCAACCACCCGTCTGGATTCATGGTGGTTGTATGAAGGAACAAGTAAAACATCATCAAAAGTGATGGCTTGATCGGTCATGGTTAATCCTCGTTAAAACGCGTACTATAAATGCTCCGCTGCATAAAATGCAAGTCTTGAGCGTTCGCCGCGAGTTAAAGTCATATGCGCGCTGTGTTCCCAATGCTTGAAACGATCCACGGCAAAAGTTAATCCCGAAGTGGTTTCAGTTAAATAGGGGGTATCGATCTGCTTGATGTCTCCCAGACAAATGATCTTGCTACCGGGGCCTGCTCGAGTTACCAGAGTTTTAATCTGCTTGGAAGTCAGGTTCTGTGCTTCGTCTATGATGATGTAGCGATTTAAAAAAGTACGTCCCCGCATAAAGTTTAGTGAACGAATTTTAATTTTGTTCTGCAATAAATCTTGCGTTGCTCCACGTCCAAAACTACCGCCTACCTGCGAGCCATGAAGTACTTCCAGATTATCCATTAATGCGCCCATCCAGGGAGTCATTTTCTCTTCTTCGGTTCCTGGTAAAAAGCCTATATCTTCACCTACAGGAATGGTAACCCGGGTCATTAAAATTTCATTATAGCGATTCTGATCCATAACCTGAGTCAATCCGGCAGCAATAGTAAGCAATGTTTTCCCTGTACCTGCAGAACCTTGTAATGTTACGAAATCGATGTCTGGATCGAGCAGTAAATTTAAGGAAAAATTTTGTTCACGATTACGTGCGGTAATTCCCCAAACTGAATTTTTTGTCTGGGTGTAATCACGTACTAATTGAACCACGGCATTTTCACCATCAATTTTTTTTACCAAAGCCTGAAATTCATTGTCTTCTGTGCTGATGCAGTCATTGGGATTCCACTGATTGACCAATGGACCGCTGACCCGATAAAACGTCTTTCCACTTTCTTGCCAGGATCCCATATCTTTTGCGTGAGTATCCCAAAAATTGTTGTCTAAAATATGTAATCCGCGATGCAAAAGATTAACATCGTCCAACACCTGATCATTGTAATAATCTTCCGCGGGTATTCCCAGAATTCCTGCTTTAATACGTAAATTGATGTCTTTGGAAATAATAATTACCTGTTTCTTGCCAGCATATTTTTTTTGTAAGCCTAATGCGGTTGCCAGGATGGTATTATCCACTTTGTGTCCAGGTAGAGTGGATGGCACTACCTGATCAAATTCATCTGTTTGAAAAAACAGTCTTCCGCTGCCGTTCCCTTTATTGGAGCTTATGAAACTGGGTATCGCCAGACCGGATACAATTTGTTCATGGCTTGCGTTACTCATTAACTCCACTAACATCCGGTTGGTTTGGCGGACGTTGCGTGCCAATTCTGAAGTACCTGTTTTGTGGCTGTCTAATTCCTCAAGAACGACCATAGGTAAATAAATATCATGCTCGTCAAAATGATAAATAGCAGTGGGATCGTGCATTAATATATTCGTATCAAGCACGAACAGCTTTAGTCCAATATTGGTATTATCCATAGGGTCACCCTGTCAGCTAAAATAGTATTTCTTATAATTCAAGTTGTACCATGCCACCTGAGAGTAAAATTAAGGCTTCTGGATTCATCAGGACTTACAAAAAACTCCAAAATTTTCGTTAAAAGAAATTTTTTAATTCGGTCATTTAGTCCATCTAAACTCCCTTATTAAAAATTCCTTTTGCCTCCACCTTGGGGTTTTCGTAAATCTTAATATTGTGTCTCTTGAACTATTGGCCTATCTTCATTGTGCTGAGCTGGAGTAAATACGTCAAGAATTATATTTTTTTGTTTAGGAACAATTATTTAAGAATTTTAACCTATAATTAATAGGCGGCCTCAGCAGCAAGCCGTTCCGCCTTTAATTCCTTGTTGTTAAACACAAATAAAGTACACAGGGCTAAAGCTAAGAGAACAATCCCAACGGGAAATAAACTTTCATGATTCAGTAACCTTCCTGAATAGGTGCCAAAAGCCGAGAAACATAAAAGGATAAGGCTGCGGACTGCGGAAGCAGAGCCACGAAATTCATCAAAACACTGTAACGCTCTGGACGTTGTTCCACCCCAAAGGAGAGCAGAGCTGAATATATACATACTGAGATCAAGAGCATTAAAAATCTGATAGTCACACCAGCCGAAATAGTTACCTGCCAGGAGTAATACACTGCTGATTAATGCGATGTGTATTCCTAATGAAATGGTTTTATCTACCCCAAATCGAGTGAATAATTTAGATGCCAGCATAGAACCAAAGAGAAATCCCATTGAGGTGAGCATCAGTAAAAGACCCATTTTGTCTGGAGAGACATGCACATGAGAATAATAAAACGGTGCCATAGTCAGAAAACACCATTCACCACAGTTCAACAAACCGAAAAGGGCGATGTAGGAAATAAACGTTTTGTTTTTTAATATCTTGCCATAAATACGAAATCTTTCTTTTAAGTCAGGAGCATTAATCGTGGTGTTATTGGATGGATGGTTAGGCAATAAAATCATGATAACGCACAAAATTGTAGAATATATAGCAATGCCATATAAATTCATGTGCCAACCGTAGAGCACATCAATTTTGCCGCCTATTGCAGGTGCAAAAAGGGGAAGAGCTGCGACAAGGGTTCCAATCCAGGACATAATCCGAGCTCCGTCATCTTTGTGGTAAAGATCCTGAATTAAGGCCCACCCTGCAACTGGAACGACAACAGCACCTGTTCCTTGCAGGAAACGACAGGCCAATAGCAGATTGATTGAATCAGCATACAGACTCAACATAGATCCGATAAAGAAAATCAGCATGCCAATAAATAGAGTTTGCCTTCTTCCTATAAGATCAGCAATGATTCCCCAAATAAGAACGGTTGCAAATTGGCCTATCATAAAAATTGAAATAATCATTTTGACGTCGTTAGATGGAACTGCAAAAGATTGTGCAATTTGAGGCAGGCTGGGCAATAAAATATCGGTGGCTACCAACGTAAGTATTGATGAGGCAATAACAATAAACAGTTGAATATTGCGAATTAGCATATTAAAGTCAGGTTATTATTTGATTGAATTTGCTAATAATAACACAATTTATTAACTCATGTTTGAAATTCCGATATCGACGTTCCGCGAATTTGGGAGTCTTTGATGAATAACTTAATGCGGGATTAGGGAGTGGCATCCCGCATTTGCAATGGTGTTACAAGTGTTTGACGGAAGAGTTTTTGATTGTAAGGGATCTTTTCAATTTAAAGATTTAACATAATTCAAGACTTCCTCGACATGTCCCTTGACCTTAACTTTTCGCCATTCATGTTTTAAGGTACCAGTTTTATCTATAATAAACGTACTGCGCTCTATACCACGTACTTGTTTTCCATACATGGATTTCATTTTGATGACATCAAACAATTGGCATAGGTGTTCTTCCTGATCACTGATTAATTCAAATGGAAAATTGTATTTGCTTTTAAAATGTTCATGAGACTTTAAACTGTCTCTAGACACGCCAAATAGAACAACATCCAGAGCCTGGAATTGTGAATAAGCGTCCCGAAAATCCTGGCCTTCACTCGTGCATCCAGGTGTTGCGTCTTTAGGATAAAAATAGAGGATCACCGTTTTGCCTTTATAATCATGAATATGAGCTTTTAAATTATCGGTTGCCTGGAATTCGAAATTCGGTATTTCCTGACCTATGTGCATTTACGTTCTCCTTAATGATTCTTTTTCATGACGCGCGATTTGTCTCTCTGCCATTCTCTGTTTTTGATGGTATCTCTTTTATCATGCTCTTTTTTACCTTTGGCCAAAGCAATTTTTACTTTGATTTTATTTTTTTTCCAATATAAGGAGAGCGGTACTATGGTGTATCCTTGCCGTTCAACGCTGCCGATCAAATGATTCAATTCTTTACGGTTTAATAATAATTTACGAGTTCGTGTTGGATCGGGTATCGAGTGAGTCGATGCCGTTTGCAAGGGTTGAATTTGCGCTCCTAATAAAAATGCTTCGCCGTATTTAATGATTACGTGTGCGTCCGAGAGGTTGACTTTACCTGCGCGCAGGCTTTTTACTTCCCAACCTTCAAGGACGAGACCTGCCTCGTATTGATCTTCTATGTAGAAATCAAAACCGGCTTTTCTATTCAGCGCTATGCTGGAGTCGAATTGTTTTTTGGTAGTCATAAGACACCTGAACTATAAAAAAAAGATATTATAACTGAAAGGTACGATGAGATACATGCAGGTCGGATTAATGCGCTGGATTGTCAGGCTATTATACCAATAGGGTTTCTTTTAATTTAGGAGACTCAGGTCACTTCTGTATCATCTCGTGAAACGTCATCCCTAATTCCATTCGGGATGACGATATGTCGCAGATTTATTTAGGGTATCTCTCATCTTTATAATCTTGTGGCAGCTGAGGATAAACGCGCTCTAATTTTTGATCCACTGCGACTCGATCATCAAAAACAAAACATCGTCCTTCCCATAAAGAATCGGTTTCGGGTATTTTTTCAATATAGTTGAGTATGCCGTCATGCAGCTGGTATACATGCTGAAAGCCTTGTTCTTTCATAAAAGCGGTTGTTTTTTCACAACGAATACCACCAGTACAGTACATGGCAATTTTTTTATCTTTTTTATCACTCAGATGACGTTCAACGTATTCAGGAAATTCCCGGAAATTTTCAATATCGGGATTAATTGCATTTTTGAATGCGCCGAGTTCAAATTCATAATCATTGCGGGTGTCTAACAAAATGACTTCGGGATCCTGAATCAATTCATGCCATTGCTGTGGATCCAGATAGGTGCCTGCATTTACTTCAGGATCAACGTTTTGAACGCCCATGGTAACAATTTCTTTGCGGAGTTTAACTTTGGCTTTATCGAATGGATTTTCATTGTCAAAAGTTTCTTTAAAGTTCAGGTCAGCAAAGCGAGAATCACTATGCATGTATTGATAAAAATGTTCCATCTGCTCTCTATTACCTGCAAAGCCACCATTGATGCCTTCATGAGCCAGTATAATAGTGCCCTTTATGCCTATTTCACGCATTTTGGCCAGTATGGGTTCTCTCATGGTTTCAAAATCAATCAGAGGCACAAATTTATAAAATGAAGCAATGACTATTTCTTTCACGTGACTACCTAAAAATGACATAAAAATTTGGTAAAAATTAACATTTACTCACAATTTAATCAATAGGAATGAATTAAATGCACTATTTGAAACCAGTTGTTCTAAATATGACATAATGCGTTGACAACAATTTCATACCGATCGTACTCTTAGGATCAAGCTATCGTTAAATTGGGTTTGCTAGCTTTTATAAGGAGATTTGTATGTATAATCACAATAGAATGTGTCGCTGGCTGTGTATCCTGTTATTTTTTATTCCATTAGTAAGTGCCGCATCCATCCCTGTTAAATCAATGGTTGTCTTTGGAGACAGTTTATCTGATACAGGAAATACCACTCATCTGCTGAAAAGCTTACGGAGCGAAGAAAACCCCGCTTATATTGTTGCTCCTTTTAAAGTTTTTGTTATTAATAAAATGATCGAATTTGCTAACGACTATTATGTTCCTCAAATCGTACTTGATGCCGGTATTCTTGCGGTGACCGATTTTTTTGATCATGATTTGGCTCCTTATATTGTTAATTTGATTGCCCAGGTCAAATTGGTACCCATATTACCTGGTAAGCCTTATTGGAAATCCAGATTTTCAAATGGCCGTGTCTGGAATGAATATCTGGCAGACATGTTATCCATTCAAAAGGACGATGAAGATGTCTATTTAAACCGCGCTTTTGGCGGCAGTTGGGCTGCAACTTATGATACTCAGCTAACGGTTTGGAATGTGATTCGTCATCCTTTGGGAATCATTAAAACGTTAATTGTAGGGAAATTGATACCACCCAGCCTGGGATTAACCGTACAGGCCTATTTGTTAGAGCATCGACAATTAAGTAATGAGACTGTTTATTTTGTCTTTTCAGGTGGTAATGATTACATCAATGCCTTGCAGTATGAGGATAAATACGATCCTGCTGTTATGAGCGCTTATATTGATAATATTGTCGATGGAGTCAGTTCTGCTGTGTTAAAACTGACACAAGCTGGAGCACGACGTATTATTGTGCTAGGTGTTCCTCATGCGGGAGATACTCCTAAGTTTGTTAAAACAGCAGACAGGGAGCTATTAAATTATGCCTCAGATCAGCACAATGAGCGATTGGCGATTCGTGTTGCAGAATGGAAACAACAGTATCCCGACGCCGACATTCTCTTTATTAATACCCAGGAGTATCTGGAACGAGCCGTAAATGAACCCGGTAACTATGGATTTGCCAACGTGACTGATGCATGCATCGATGTAAAATTCCCTATGTTCCAGGGTCTTGCACATTCGGCTTTCGCTAATAACTTTGTCCTAAGATACGCTCAGGTACTTCAGTTTAAAGATAAAAGTTTTGCGCCAGGCGAGACAAATTATCACGTCTGTGATGCCCCCGAAGATTATTTGTTCTGGGATGAGATTCATCCAAGCACACGAGCCCATCATCATTTTGCTTATGAAGTCTGTTCCGCAATGAAAGATCATGGCTATGATGTACGCTGTACGAAGCCAGAATCCGCTCGAGCATAGAGCAATTGATTGCCTGAACAAAATTTGTAGTATTGTTCAGGCAATTGCCTTAGTGATTTACTCATGTTTATGGCATAATTCCTCTTTTTAATTGAAATGCCTCATCTTTGGTGAGGGATATTTTTCTTCGCAATCTAAATTGAGTTATGAATTGTCATTGAAAATTAATCATAAACCGAATTTAGGTACTATAAATAAATAGATAGAACATCTATAAAGCGGTTTCTGGAATGAGGAGCGGGTTATGTGTGGGATTATGGGAGTTGTTTCAGAAAGGGATATCAGCAAAGTCTTGCTGGAAGGATTACGTCGTTTGGAATATAGAGGATATGATTCTGCAGGAATCGCAGTAATAGATAATAATTCACGATTAAAACGAGTTCGAATTCAGGGTAAAGTACAGAATTTGGCCGATGCGATGCAAGAAACGGCAATTGCCGGTAATACTGGAATCGCCCATACTCGTTGGGCAACCCATGGAAAACCTTCAGAGCAAAATGCGCATCCTCATCTGTCTCATGGGCAAATTGCATTGGTTCACAATGGGATTATTGAAAATCACGATCATTTAAGACAACGGCTTATTACGAGTGGCTATCAATTCACCTCTGAAACAGATACTGAAGTTGCGGCTCATTTAATTCATTTCTATTACATACAGCATGAAAACTTATTATTGGCAGTACAAACTGCTGCGGCAGAGATGCATGGTGCTTTTGCTCTAGGAGTAATTCATCAGCAAAGACCGCTTGAACTGGTTGCCATACGTAAAGGCAGTCCTCTGGTTGTGGGTCTGGGAATTGGTGAGAACTTTATCGCATCTGATGCTCTCGCCTTAAGATCTTTTGCCCAATCGGTTATTTATCTGGAAGAAGGGGACAGTGCGTGCATTACTGCCCATCAGGTACAAATATATAATGCTGGAAGAGAACTGGTTGAGCGAACTGCCCATACACTAACTACTGATTCAGAAATAGTCAGTAAAGGGCCTTATCGACATTTCATGCTAAAAGAAATATTCGAGCAGACCAAAGTGCTTACGGATACTATCGAAGGCCGTATTAACAGTCCCGAAGTACTCAAAGCCAGTTTTGGAGAACGTGCTTCCCACGTATTCCCTCAAGTAAAACAAATTCATATAGTCGCCTGCGGTACCAGCTATCATGCGGGTCTGATTGCCAAATATTGGTTGGAATCGCTGGCTGGACTTCCTACTCAAGTAGAAATTGCCAGTGAATATCGCTATCGAGATGTGGTTGTTTCAGAAAACACCTTGTTTATCACCGTGTCACAATCGGGTGAAACAGCAGATACTTTGGCTGCCTTGTATAAAGCAAAGAAAATGAATTACTTAGCCAGTCTGGCCATCTGTAATGTTGCCACCAGTACTTTGGTGCGAGAAGCGGATTGCGTTTTTTTAACTCGTGCTGGAATTGAAATTGGTGTCGCCTCTACCAAGGCGTTTACTACACAGCTGGCTGCCTTTTTGATGTTGGCCGCGGCACTGTGTCATGATGACAGGGCACAGGAAGTATTAAGTCAATTACAGGAGCTCCCTGCGTGTTGTGAACGTATTTTAAAGATGAATGAAGAAATCGAAACCTTATCTGCTTTATTTGTGAATAAAGCTCATGCATTATTTTTAGGCCGTGGGGTCCAGTATCCCGTCGCTCTGGAAGGTGCTTTAAAACTTAAGGAAATTTCATACATTCATGCTGAAGCATATCCTGCCGGTGAATTAAAGCACGGTCCTCTTGCCTTAGTCGATAAAGATATGCCGGTAATCGCGGTTGCACCAAATGATGAACTTTTGGATAAATTAAAATCCAATCTGCATGAGGTGAGTGCGCGAGGCGGACAATTGTTTGTGTTTGTAGATGATTCTCAAGACTGGAAAGCAAATGGTGCACGCTTGATTAAAGTGCCATCCTGCGGTTCCTGGGTTGCTCCAATAGCATATACTCTCCCATTGCAATTATTGGCCTATCACGTTGCGGTAGCCAAAGGTACGGATGTGGATCAACCACGTAATCTTGCTAAATCGGTGACTGTTGAGTGAGTAAGGGGCATCAATTTTGGACTGAATTATGGGAGCAGGGACTCACTCCGTTCCATAAAGACGTAGTGAATCCTGATCTCATCAGGTATTGGCCAGAGCTAAATCTTGCTGCACCTGCCACAGTCCTTGTTCCATTATGTGGAAAAAGTCTGGACATGCTTTGGTTGTCTCAGCACGGTTTTCATGTCATAGGGATAGAGCTTAGTGAACAGGCAGTACACCAATTCGCTAATGAACATCATTTATCGTTTCATCAAAAGATCAACGGCCAGTTTATTCATTATTTTAATGACCAGTTCAGTATATGGGTTGCGGATATATTTAACCTGCCCCCTGCGTTCATTACACCTGTAGATGCTATATATGACCGGGCTGCTTTAATCGCATTGCCCGGCAAATTACGCTCTGCATATGTTAATGTCTGTTTAAACTGGTTAAAGCCAGGGGGGGAGATTTTGCTGAAAACAATGAGATATAATCAAGAAGAGATGCAAGGGCCTCCATACAGCGTTACTGATGAAGAGGTACGAGCGCTTTATAAAAACTGCGATGAGGTTCGATGCCTGAGCAGTATTTCCAGTACACGGGATTCAACTGATCCCTTGTTTGCAAGAGGTTTAAAAATTGTAAATGATACGGTGTGGTCTATTAAAAACGTATAGTTTTTTTTGGGATAGTAGGTGAGGGTGGTTTTTGAAATTATTATTGGATACTTTATATATCGCAACAGGACCTGTTGAGTATATAATGTGTCGATTTTTTATCATGTTTTACGGGGATGTGAATGGCTCAAGAGATGTTAGCGTCAGCTGCGATTATAGCGCAAGAACTTAAGGTAAAAGTGTCGCAGGTTGAGACTGCTATTCGATTGCTGGATGAGGGAGCAACAGTACCTTTCATAGCTCGCTATAGAAAAGAAGCGACTGAAGGACTTGACGATGTGCAATTACGTTTTCTGGATGAACGGTTACTCTATTTGCGAGAGTTGGATGAACGACGTGCAGTAGTTCTTCAATCCATACGGGAGCAGGAAAAATTAACTCCTGAATTGGAGCAGAGCATTCTGGCCGCGGATACGAAAACACGTCTGGAAGATTTGTATTTGCCCTTCAGGCCTAAAAGACGTACCAAGGCTCAAATTGCTGTTGAGGCAGGATTAGAGCCCCTGGCTCTTGCATTATGGAAGGATCCCTCTCTTGATCCTGAAGAACAGGCCGTTCAATACATTAATGCTGAACTGGGTGTTGAAGATGCAAAAGCCGTACTTGACGGAGCCCGGCATATTTTGATGGAGCATTTTGCTGAAGACGCGGATTTGATAAATGAACTGCGTGAGTATTTGTGGCAACATGCAATTGTCAAATCCGTGGGTAGCTCCAAGAAAAAAGAAACAGTAAATAAATTTTCTGATTATTTTGATTATTCAGAAGCCATTAAGAAAATCCCCTCTCATCGCGCACTTGCTTTATTCCGAGGGAGACGTGAAAGTGTTTTACAGGTTAACCTCACTCTGCCTGAGCAGGATATGAATTATGGAGAAAACAGAGTCGCGGCACATTTCAATATTGCAGATCAACAGAGAAAAGCCGACAGCTGGTTATTTGAAACCGTGCGTATGACCTGGAAAATAAAATTATTTACCAAACTGGAATTGGAGTTATTGACTCGTTTACGTGAAATGGCTGATGAAGAAGCCATTAAGGTATTCTCCAGGAATTTACGTGATTTATTACTTGCTGCTCCTGCGGGTCCTCAAATTACTATCGGTCTGGATCCTGGAATCAGAACTGGAGTAAAAGTTGTGGTAGTTGATACCACAGGTAAGCTACTCGATTATTCTGTTATATTTCCGTTTGCTCCACAGAATGAATGGCATCAATCCATTGCTGATTTAGCGAAGTTAGCAGCGAAACATCGTGTCAATTTAATCAGTATTGGCAATGGTACCGGCTCAAGAGAAACGGAACGTCTGGTTGCTGATTTGATTAAAATGTACCCTGATTTGCAATTAACCAAAATCATTGTTAGCGAAGCAGGTGCTTCCGTATATTCTGCTTCCGAGATAGCAGCCCGTGAATTTCCTGATTTGGATGTTACTTTGCGAGGCGCCGTTTCAATAGCAAGACGAGTGCAGGATCCTTTGGCTGAATTAGTTAAAATTGAAGCCAAGTCTATAGGTGTTGGACAATATCAACATGATGTAAATCAGGCCAGGCTTGCTCGCTGTCTTGACGGTGTGGTTGAGGATTGTGTGAATGCAGTTGGCGTCGATGTCAATACCGCTTCAGCAGCTTTACTGGCACATGTTTCAGGACTTAATGAAACTTTAGCGAAAAATATAGTGCAGTATCGCGATGAGCATGGAGCCTTTGTGAATCGGGAGCAATTAAAAAATATTAACCGTATGGGTGAAAAAGCATTTCAACAGGCGGCAGGCTTCCTGCGCATTATGAATGGTGAAAATCCACTTGATGCATCCTGCGTGCATCCAGAGGCATATCCTCTGGTTGAGCGAATTATTGCTGATCAGAAACTCGATATTCCTCAAATCATTGGTAATAGAGAAGTTCTGCAAAGTGTTAATGCAGATAAGTACGTTGATGATACCTACGGCTTACCTACGATAAGAGATGTTTTGCGGGAGCTGGAAAAACCGGGGCGTGATCCGCGACCGGAATTTAAAACAGCGCAGTTTAAAGAGGGTGTTGAAGACATTAATCATCTGCATGAAGGAATGATTCTCGAGGGTGTGGTAAGTAATGTGACCAATTTTGGCGCCTTTGTGGATATTGGCGTGCATCAGGATGGATTGGTACATATTTCTGCAATGACCAATCGGTTTATCACTGATCCAAGGGCTGTGGTAAAAGCGGGTGATATCGTGACAGTTAAAGTTGTTGAGGTGGATAAAGAACGCAGACGTATCGGTTTAAGCATGAAATTAGGGGATGACAGTACCCCGGCTGCGACCAAAAAGACAGCCAAATCAGCGCCACCCAAAAAGCAACCTGAAATTAAAAAAGTGGAACATAAGAAAAAACCAGAACCTGCTAAAAAATCAGAGCCAGTGAAGAAAACAGTATTCAATACTGCAATGGCAGATGCTTTAGCTAAATTAAAGCGCGGTGGAGAATAATGACACGGTTACCTAAAGGTGAATTGACCATTCAGACACTGGCCATGCCCATGAGCACCAACGCTAATGGCGATATATTTGGCGGATGGATAGTGTCTCAAATGGACTTGGCTGCTGGTGTTTTGGCTAAAAAAATTGCTCAGGGACGAGTCGCAACAGTGGCCATTAACTCCATGTCCTTTTTGAAACCGGTTCATGTGGGGGATGTGGTCAGTTGTCATGTTGATCTGATAAAACAAGGTACTACTTCGATGACTATAGGTGTTGAAGTATGGGCACTGCCAGCAACCCAGATTGAGAGATATCAAGTGACTGAAGGTACTTTTGTTTTTGTTGCCATTGATGAACAGGGACAACCACGACAGGTGCCAAAGCACCTATGACGAATCATCCTGAACTTTTGCACCGTTTAATTGCGGAAATGGCCGTTTTAATTGAACGTAATGACGATCCTGATCCGCAGTTATATGCGCTGTTTTTTCAGCATCCGGAATATGCGCTGGAACTGATTAATATATTAAATAATCTGGATGAGGAACTGATTCATGATGGTCCTCCCATTTATTCTGCCTGCGTATTTGCATTGGATATCTGTGTAGCTCAATTGCAGGCAGCTATCGATGCAACGAATAAATCAACTTCTAAGTCATTAAATCTACTGATGAATCATCTGGCTGATGTGATTCAAGCTAAAAAACACAGCTTAAGCTTTTGGTTGCCGGTTTTAAACGCGTTCTATGAGGTGCATGTAGAACTGACCCAGAAACTAAAAGACGCCTATTTTGATTTAGCCAGTCAGGAAGATGACAATGTAGAAGAGGCTGATCAAGTGTCCCATTTGGATTCCATTCGGGATTTAATAACGGAATTATCAGACCTTTCAGTTTTTGATATCGCTGAAAATTTTTTCGCGCAAAGTTATGCGATGCCAGCAGATTTTTTTGCTGATTTAATTATCGATTTATACAGTATCGATGAAGGGCATGATATTGCTTTACTGACCTTATTGCATCCGAAAGCAGAAGTCCGTGAGATTGCGGTTGCGACCTTGGATCAGGTGATGGATAGAGTAATTTTAACCTCTATATCATTATCGCGGTTACAGGTTATAAAATATTGGTATCCAGAGAGTTACCACGCTGTTTTTGATCGATGGATTAAAATTCAACGTAAAAAAGGCGTTGTATTTGAAGCAGAACATGAACCGGTCTTGATGTCGATCAAGGCAACAGAAGTAGATGGAACCGGCTCTCAGGGAATGTTCATTCATATCCGCAAAAACAGAAAAAATCGGCTTTGTGGTTTATTATTAAAATTCGAGATGGGCTTAAAAGATGCCTGGATTACTCCGTTCATTCCAACCAAAGAAGTCACTGAATATTATAGGCAGGCGTTTGCTGAAAGTGTCACACTTCGAGAAGTAGACAGTTCCTATTTTCAACAAATGGTAGAGCATTTTCTAGCAATAACTGTTGAAAAAGGGGATATTCCTTATCTGCATTTTCTGGAAATTCAAGAGTTGTTAGGCATTCGTTTAAGGCCAACAAAATTGGATTTAGAGTATCTATTTGAACAGCTCAGTGTACAAATCACTCCATTCACTCAGGAGACAATACAGGAATCATTACAACGGTCTAAATCCTGGCTTAAAACCAAACAATTTACTGAGTCCTGGTATATAGAAAATCCGTTGATTGATAAAATAGTCAATCATAACAGCAGTTTTGTAGATGGAGTTAAAGTGTGTCGGTTAGCCGATGCGATGGATGCTGTGTTTATCGAAGAAATGGAGTTACATCGGGAAAAATGGCAATTTCATTTTCTCTGGATAGCTTTATGGGTAAAAGCCAAGGCCAGAAAGAATGAAAAAGTATGGCAGGATAGTTTTCTAATTGCTTATACCATACATGAGGGAACACCGCTCAAAGATATTCCCGTAATGAAAGAAATCTGTCATCAAACAGTAATCAATAGTGTCGAAACCATGCAAGAAAGAAGAACACATTTGAGCCAGGAATAATTAAGAGTGCTGCTGAATTGGTTTGGTTATGATTTCTATTTGTACAGGACTTTCGAACTAATTGGTTTATTACTGCATTTGTATGCAAACACTGAATAAATGTCCTTAGGAGTGGCTTTAGTTTGAGTAGGCAATTGCTCGCATCGGTCAAAGTATTTTTTTAAACATTCACTTCGGTCCTTCAAATCAATAAACAGTATTTCCTGAACTGTTCTATTTGCAATTTTTTGATTGATGTCGGCACTCCATATTGAATATTGGTTTTGTAATGAACCACAATCCAAAGTATAAATAATAGGCTTATTTTTAATAAAAAATAACATTCGTGCTTCAAACCACCCTGAAGAAAATACGTACTCAGGAACGTCTTTAAGTTGAGCATTAAATTGTTGAATCAGGTGATAATAGTACAGCTTTTTTGAAGGTATAAAATGATATAAATAACTGTTATTCATGATGATCAGTACGCTTGTCAGTGCGTAGCCAATGAGGAGAGTGCGAATTGATTTATGATAACGAAATTCTTGATAGCAATACCCCCCCAATAAAGCGCTGGTAATCAGATATGGGGTGAACCAGCTTCCTCTGATAATGGCTTTACTTGCTGTGAATAAATAAAAACAGAGAAAAGTCGCGCAGATAATTTGACATAGAGTGACAATAATTTCATTCTGTTCTTCAACAGAATTGATCGATTTAATCGGTACCTTATGAAACCAGCAGAGAAGTGATGGGAGTAGCATTAAATTTAATGCAGGCAGAATGGTATTAAAAAAAGAATAAATGACCTCTATTACAGGATAGTTTCCTTCTTTCAGTTGATGGATTGTCAATTGATATATAAAGGATTGCCATTCATGCTGATAGTTCCATATGATAACAGGACTAAAACAAATAACCGAAATCAGCAGAGCAAGATAAAAATGATAGGATTTGAATAAAACACGATACCTTGTTGAAATCAGAAAAATAATTAATGATACAATTAAAACGATTCCTGAATATTTTGACAACAGCATGAGGCCAATGCTGATACCAATAAAGTATAAAGTACGGTTTTCGTGATTTTTTAAATAATGAATTACAAAATAAAGGGTCAGCGCCCAAAATAAGGACAGTGGCGTATCATAGGTAGTTTGTTGTATCAGATCTGAAGTTACCAAAGGTGAAAACAACCATAATGACGTAGCGACAAAACTCGGTTTTTGTTCTAAAAATTGACGAGCCGTGTTATATATGACCCAGCTGGTGAGCGCAGTAACTGCAACGCCTACAAAGGTTAATGAAAATAGAGTATTACCAAATAATAAAGTCGATATCTTGATTAAGTAAGCAATCATGGGTGAACCGTCGTAATAGGATAAATCCAAATGACGGCTCCAATCCCAATAATAATAAGTATCAAATGACGACAGATTAAAAGGAGCAAGGATTAGCAAAAATATAAAATAGATAAAATAATAATGGCGCAAATTTAACACGAATCATCCCTAAGGCACTTTTTTGGCATTCATAGACTTTTTTCTTTACCGGTGCTTTGTGTTTTATTGTCACGTTACCAGAGTCTTTACCTTGCGCTCTATCAATATGCATGAAGTCTAAAGTTACATTGGGTTATGAGGGAATCCGTTCAGCCCAAATATGGCGTGTATAGGTAAAATAATTTAATAAAGAACCAAGCCCAATCCCTACCGCTAATAATATATTTTCTTGTAGTGTACCGCTACCAAAATAACTGACTCCAAGTTTAAGCCAATGACTTTGCAGATAGACCATGATGAATGAGTAAATGATAAAACCGGCAAGGCGTTTCATTTTAAATGACCATCCAACAAATGAGTTGCTCTTGAACGTAAATCGGTTGTTTAGAATAAAGTTGTTGATTATCGCTGTTAATACGGCAATTTGTGATGCGTTGTAAGGCGTCAAATAGTCCCGCAATACATTATATACAAAAAATTGAATGATCATGCCCATTGAGCCAACCAGGCACATATTTAAAAATCGTTTTAGCTCATAAAAGCGAAGAGTAAAAACAACTTTAAGCGAATCACCGATGCTGTTTTTAGGTAATTTACTAACCCCTTTTTCCCTGTCGATAAATTCAATAGGGTACTCGCAAATTTTCGCTTTATTTTTGTGCAACAACCAGAGGAGTTGCAATTTATAAGCGTACTGATTGGAGAGGAAGTTTTTGGGCAATACTTTTTGTAACATATGACGCCGGGTAGCACGAAAACCGCTCGTGAAGTCTTTATATCTGGGTGTAAGTACAGCTCGCGCAATGTAGTTACCAAAAATAGAAAACAGTTTTCGGTGAAGAGCCCAGTTTTTTGGAATGCTCCCTCCTTTAACATAGCGGCTACCCACTACACAATCACAATTTTTAAGCATTTCCAGCATGCCGAGTATGTATTTAGGCTGATGTGACAAATCAGCATCAAATTCAAATAGTATGTCAGCATTGAGTGTCGTCAGGGCATAATTCATCGCTTGCAAATAAGCAGAGCCTAATCCCGATTTTGCTGCCTCACTTTTTAAATGAAGTTTCGGATAAGTACTTTGTAAGGTTTTGATAATTTGCTGCGTGTTATCAGTAGAGGCACTATCAAAAATTAATACATGAATGTCATGGTTTTTAATTAAATTTACTGATTCAAACACCTGTTTTATTGTTTCTTCGATTACAGCTGCTTCATTATACGTTGGGATAATGATCACAACTTTTTCATTTGCTGACTGGCGATACACAGGTAAATTTGATGTGGCGAACTTATTTGAATCAAGAGTCAAATTTTTTATCTCGGATGTAATTAGCCATATTCCGGTGATATTATCAGTTGGGTTGTAAAAAATAAAGGGGAATCGATTTTATACAAACTGTAATATTTGTAAATTTGCATCCAATGGGCACTTTTCCATCATTGATTATCTAGTATAAGAGCCTAGAGTAGTTATGAAGCAGAACAGTATTCTTCCTTCAATGAAGGATGGTGATATTTGTATTTACTAAAACCGGAGACTCTAATGACGGTACCACACTCTAAATTTTGGGACTATTTTAATAATAAAGAGTTTGTCAGAGCGCAACGGGAGTTTGATGAACTGAGCAGTAATGAAAAGCAAAACATATTTAAAGACCTGTTTCAACAAAGCGCAGGTCATCGAATGCCATTTATGGTGTCTGTACTTAGAAGAGAATTAAAGGACAATACTTCATTTGATGAGTTTTATCAGTCATGGCTCCCCAGGGAAGACATGTGCACGAAAGTGACCATTGGAGAACAAGTGTTTCACCAGCATTTTCCAATACCCGTTCGTGTCGTTAATGCCATCAATATCAATAACTCAAAAGAAATCATTAGCATAGGAATAAGTTGGGTAACTAATAAAGACCAAGAGCAGACTTTGTTGAAACAAATAAAACAATCCAGTGAAGGTAAAGATAAAAATAATGAGCTTCGTCACGAACGTATTAAGGACGTTGCACAAGGCGAGTTAATTGGATTGTTTCGTGTTGAGACCGATGACTATTTAGGAACGCCATTTTAATATAAATAAAGATCGCTTTAATATGTGGTTAATGTCAGAATAGCTTTAAGAGATCGTTCTGTTTTGTAATTGCCCCGAAATGATATATTACAATGAAGTGATTGAAATATATGGATTTTTCTGATTTGATATCCTCAGCAATAAAAACCGACTGTATTTTTAATTAAATCAAGTATAAGTTGTTAAAGTAATGCGTCTTATAGAGTACTGATGTAAAAAATTAACCTTCAATTAAATATCTACAAAATACTGATCACGGCTGCCAATGATTGAAGTGTGGCCAAAAAACCGGGCTGGTGTTTCATTTAATTCCATTGACTTAGCATTATACTCAATTTTTTATAGTCTAAGTTATCTGGTTTTTTTCTCAATAAGAGCCAAGATGAGCTATCTATTACGGTCACATTTTAATATTTCAAAAGTTTAATTGTAATCGCCTGCTGATTTTGAGGGGTCAGAATCGTCTTGCACTGTTATTAGTACAGTTTTTTTAATCGGTAATGCGTTTGCAGGGATATCAACATGAAAGTAAGAAACTTGATTAATAAAATAGGTGTAGGGGCATGGGCAATGCTAACTGTGACTCTAGCCTACGCAGGAACGCAGCTATGGACCCTCACACCAATAACAGCAACCTCAATCACGGTTCCTGCAAATGGCACGGCCACAGTGGCATATCAAGTTACCAATCAATCCAAAAAGTCCCATACGTTGGTGATGAGGTCCATTCCAGGAATTACCCAGGTGACCACAGCGGGCAATTGCGCTAACCCCTTTGTTTTAGGATATCAAATATCATGCATTTTGAATTTAAGCATCAAGGGCAGCACATTAAATGGTAATGTGACCGGTGGTCCCATCGTATGCCATAAAGGCAATATTAATCAGTGCTATCAGCCAAGCGCGGTGAATAGCTTAAATATTACCAAAGGGCCGGCTGTTGATTATACTGTAGGGGGCTCTACTTTTGGTCTTCAAGGGACTTTGGTTTTAGTAAATAATGGAGGTGATGCACTGACCCTCAATGCGGACGGCACATTTACTTTTGCAAATGCGTTGCCACCTGGCAGTGTCTATTCGGTCACTGTGCTGAATCAACCTGCAACTCAGACGTGCACGGTAAGCAACGGCAATGGCACGATAATAAATTCTAATGTAACGAACATCACCGTGAATTGTTCCACTAATACTCGAACCGTAGGTGGTACCGTTTTGGGGCTAGCTGCTGCGGAGTCGGTTGTGTTACAAAACAATGGAGGTGATAATCTGACCATCACCAATAACGGTTCGTTTACCTTTTCTACACCAGTCGCTCAGGGTGCAAATTACAATGTGAGCGTGTTGTCTCAACCCAGTACCCAATTATGTACCGTAAACAATGGCAGTGGAACGGCTGGGACTACAAACATCACCACTGTGCAATTGACTTGCGCAAACGCCTATACTGTGGGTGGAACTGTAACGGGCTTATCCGGGACAGTGGTGTTGCAAAACAACCTGATGGATGATTTATCCATAAGCAGCAATGGGGCATTTACTTTTCCCATCCCGGTAGCCCAAGGCGCAACCTACAGCGTGACTGTGTTGACCCCGCCACTAGCACAAACGTGCACCTTGACCAATGAAAGCGGGACTATGGGGAGCGCCAATGTCACTAATGTAGGTGTTAGTTGTGTTACTAATACGACAACTCTCACCACGAGTATCAGCGATTTGGCCTTGAGCAGGACGGGATTGACTGAGTACGGGGTCACGGGGACCCCGTCGTCTGGTGTTGCCCGCGTTATTACGATAACCAACACAGGAGTTAACTCCGCGTTTAATCTAGTAGTAACACCACCGAGCTGGCCTTCAGGCACCTCCAGTACCACAGACTGTAGCAGCACACTGGCGTCTGGTAGTAACTGCACCATTACTGTCACGCCGGGCAATACTGCAACATCGGATGGCACCAATCCTTGTTCTAGCGGGACTGCACCTGTTCCAGGCGCGATTCAAGTCACTGCGGTCAATGCAACTACCGTATCCATAGATGTCGTGATTTTGGGCTATGGATGTATTTATCAGAGTGGTTATGTGTATGCTTTTGATGATACGACCCCAAATGCGGGAAGTATAGGGGGTAAAGTAGTCACAACGAGCGACCAGGACTCTAATGTAATTTGGAGTTCCAATGGAGGAGGTACTGGTTCTCTTGATGTGAGCTATGATACGATTCCTGGGGTTGATGATGCATCCAATACCTCAACAGGCTCCCCCTCATACGCAACATTTACTGCATTTTTTTCACATACTTATATCAATGCAAATCCTTTTAGCAGTGCCTCCTTTGCAATGTGCGATGGAGGATCAGATGGAGCTTGCAATACAGGTAACATTGAAACATTTTATCATCAATTCATTACAAACAATACGCTGGGAAATGGTGGCTTTGCTCCCTTTTTAGCCACAGGTGGTCCTACTCCCCTCTCTTTTTATGCTGCAGGAATATGCAAAAAAACGATTAGCACTTTGACTGATTGGTATTTACCTGCAACTTGCGAGATGGGATGGGGGAGCGGTGATTGCGGTTTAGGCACACCCGCGCTGCAAAACATGCAAAGCAGTCTTATGGAGTTTAATCACCTTGATTTGCTTTCAGGCAACTATTGGAGTTCTACCGAAGTCTCGTTCATTGCTGATCAAGGCGCATGGTATCAGTCCTATGCCCCTGGTCACAGCAATCAAAACTATGGTGATAAGAGTGAGCGTCATAGAGTACGTTGTTCTCGGGCTTTAACTTTTTAGTTCTTCACCTCTAATGTCAGGTTTTACGAGTATCTTATAACCTCATTATTGTCATTGATCCTCTCATTGGCCACAGCAAAAAAGGTGGCCAGAAGAGTGTAAGTTAAGTTGGCAAACGATCCGCTCACCTTTGAAAGAGTACTCGTCCACTGTTTATTTTTGATTGGATAACCAGAAGTTAAATAGTCCATCAATATCAGTTGAACATAGATAATTCATGGCTGAAGCCAACTGATTTTCAGGCCAATTCCACCATTCTATGGTCAAAAGTTGCTTTATTTGTTCTTCAGAAAAACGCTTTCGAATAGGCTTTGCCGGGTTTCCTGCAACTAGTGTATAAGGTTCAACATTTTTTGTTACAACCGAACGTGCTCCAATTAGAGCCCCATGTCCAATTTTGATGCCTGGCATAATCATTGCCTCTGCTCCGATCCAGACATCATGCCCAACTTCTGTGTCTCCAGCATTTTGAAAGCCATCAATGGCATTTTGAGCATACTCATCGTCTGTATAAAAGAAAGGAAAGGTACTTATCCATTCCATTCTATGACCTTGATTACCTGCCATTATAAATGAAACACCTGAGCCTATAGAGCAAAAACTACCGATGATTAGCTTGTCTACTCCCGTTTCATCGGACAATAAATAACGAGCACAATCATCAAAGGAATGACCATGATAATAGCCGGAATAGTAACTGTAGCGTCCAACGATGATATTGGGATTGGTAACCTGTTCTGATAAAGGTATTCCTTTAAAAGGACTTTCGAAATAATTATTATTTATCATGAGAGTGATCACTTATGTTTAATGCGTGCTGTTTTTTTTAGTTTCTCAATAACCCGGGAAATTACAGGTATTAAATTCAGATCATTGTATTCGGTTGAAATTGATCTCCTGAGTCGATAAATGATGAGGCGATATAATAATCGATAGTAATGAATTTGTAATTTGATTTATAAATAATCGATTGTTTAAAAAATTAAAAAAGTGGTTTTGTTGCTTTCAATTTGATAAGTCCATATACTCATTATCAAAAAATTAGCTAAAATAATATAGGGAAATATTGCATGCGAATGATTCTATCGTGTATTGGCCTTTCTACCGCTCTAATGCTAACAAACGCCCCATCTTCAATAGCAGCTAGTGCCGATACTAAAACTCAAAGCCTGGAGAGAAAAACCATTTATGGTTTATCGAATGCCAGGCATGTTAAAGCATCTTCTTCTGGCGAGTTTTACATTCAAGCGGGGACATTTAAGTCGCTTCGAAATGCAGATGATTATAAGAGCAAGTTAATCAATAAATATCATCAACCCGTATATATAAAAAAACAAGGAACGTATCATGTTGTCTACATCGGTCCTCTACATTCTGCGGCTGAAGTCAGAGCCCTCAATAAATCCGGTTCTAAGGTAATCACTGTAAAACAAGAGATCACCAAGCCTCAATTGCAACAAGATCGCAATCCACATCATTTACTTGTGGTAAGTGATAAGGACGCCGCAATATCCCCTGTTCAAGACCCTAACCATTTTGAAGTAATTGGTGCTCTTGGTGTTGCAAATTTAATGCTTGGCGATGGTTATATGGGTGTTACCAGTGATGAAACAGATCGTCTCGTGCAAACGAATTCAAACGACTGGGACACTTTTACCGGGCAATTAGGCCTTGGTTATGTTTACTACTTGCATGGCGCTCAGCGATACTCTGAAAACACACAATGGTTTCCATGGATTGAGCCTGAATTAAATGGCTATTATCTTGGTCGAAACAACATTAAAGGGGACGTTTGGCGTTTTGGCAGTCCTGCTTTTAATGACATGACTTATAATATGTCTGTAGAAAGTTATCGGTTAATGTTTGATACGGCGTTAACGGTTGTATCCAGGAGACAGTATTCTCTCTACGCTATTGGTGGTATTGGAGGCGCTTGGAATCGTGTTGGTTATAGTGACGCGGATCGCAGCAGTATTCCCTGTGCGGATCAATACCTAAATCTCAACACCAGAACTAATTCGAGTTTTTCATGGGAAGCCGGTGCTGGACTTTCTTATGCATTTAATAACCGTTTCGCTCTTTCTTTAGAATACCTGTATACCGATTTGGGTAAGGTTAAAACTCATGCCAGCGGATATACCGGAACCATCACCGTTCCTGTTATTGTTCCTGCCAATATGGAACTGACCTCTCAAGCGGCATTATTGGGATTACATGTAGCAATATAAACATACAGGAATAACAAGGAGATACACGATGTTAAAGAAAATTCAGCATGGATCGGTGATTTTAAGTTTACTTTTTCCTTTGGCAACACATGCACTATCCTGTAGCGGCCTTCTTGAGGATGATACAAATGGTTTTCTTGATGAAAACACCTATATGGCAATATGTGATGGGGCATTTATAAACCCACCCAGTTTTGGTCCTCTTTGTATCAATGCGACATCGATAGGTACTTATACACTTAGAAATAACGCGCCTGTGCCTTTCAGGATCAACTACATTCGCATCCAAAGTAATGATGCGCTGCCTGCTGCAGCATCAATTATTATTCCAGCCGTTACGAATAACTGCGGAAGCTCATTAGCTGCCGGAGCCACGTGCAACATTAGCGTACAACTGTTACCACTAGGGGCTGGTGTTTTTAACCGGGTTCTTCAGGTCGGAATTAATACTCGTCAGGTTCAGGTAGACGCGTCAGCCATCACAACAGTGGTAGGTAATTGTGCGATACCAGGCCCCATACCTCCTCCTCCTGGGTTTCAACCAACGATTCCAGCAACGCCTTCTTTTCTTTTCCAGAGCTCAATTCTTGGTGCTACGACTGTTACAAATACTGGGGGTACCCTGGTTAGTGGCGATCTGGATCTTACCCCAGGATCATCTGTCACTGGCTTTCCTCCAGGTACAATTGTTAATGGGACCTTGAATATTAATAATACAGCTGCGTCTAATACGAAAACAGCCGCTTCGAATTATTTTAATGCGCTCAACAGCTTGCCTTGTAGCGTCATATTCGGTGCCGCGACAGATATATCAGCTCTACTACAACCTATTAACTGTGTGAATACTCCCGTCCTTTGCTTCTCCTCATCTGCCCTTATGACTGGCCCAGTACAGATTTTCGGCCCGGCAGGTAGCTCATGCACATTCAGAATAGCGTCTACCTTGACAGTCTCTAACAATGCGACCATGACGACGGCTGGTGGTATATTTAATGACAATATCAATTGGGCTATTGGGAGCTCTGCAACACTGGGAACTAACAGTACTCTTTATGGCATCATTGACGCATATGCCAGCATTACCTTACAAACTAATGCTGTTTTAAAAGGAAGAGCTTGGGCATTGAACGGGGCGGTTACTCTCGATACGAATCAAGTAAATCCAGCTGCTCCGTAATTCAATTAATTTCATCTTGTTAAGAGGATCTGTTGATCAGATCCTCTTTGCTTTTAAACTATATATAGTTTTAATTTCTTCTATATTTCTGTTCTATAAATACGTTCATTACACATGGTGAGGATGTTCGAATGTGCTTTTGCAATGATCCTGGCGTTCTATGAAACCCTTAATTCTACCTTAAACTGTACGTGTTCCTGTCCTGAATACCCAAATCCCAGAGGTTTATTTAAATAGAATTTCCGCCATCATGCATCGAGCACTTCCCCCACCAATCGTTTCAATTGTTTCTATATCAACAGGTACCAATTCTGAAAAGTGTTGCATGGTTTCCAATTGATGTTCATTAAAGTGCTGCTTGGCTTGAGAAGACAGGATTAATAGGCTTTTACCATTACTGTTGAAGAGTTCCAAAACATTACCGCACATGTGTCGGGTTTGTTCATAAGTTATCTCGATTACTGTTTTCCTGGTGATTTTAAAACTATGAAGTAATACCGATTTTTGTAGTGAGTCTTTTATTGATTCCAGACAGACGATAACGTAATTACGGGTAATGCTCAAAATGACGTTAGTATGATAAACGGGATGAAAATGTTCATCAACGCTGTTAAATACTATGGGTTTATAATTCAATATCCCGGCAACTGTATTGACCATGATGGGAGAGGTTCGAGCGGATAAGGCCGCGTAAATCAATTGATTATCACGATCTAAAACCAGACTTCCAGTTCCTTCCAGAATGTTATTCTCATTATTTCTCAGATCAATTAGTTTATTTACTTTAATGTGTGCGTCACTGAATACTTTTGTTAAACCACTGATGTTTACTTCTGCCTGGCGATTCGGAGCAAGCATGGGATAAATCATCAGGATGTTGTTTCCTTCGGCATCAACATGTGTGGAAAACCAGTTATTAGGAAAAACGGCATCGGGTAATAGTTTGTTTTGTTTCAAGATTAATACCTGAATCCCGTGTTCTCTTAAATTGAGTACCATGGCGTTAAATTCATTAAGTGCTTTTATATCGGCATCAATAATATGGGTTTCGGATTGGAACGTATTGCTTGCGGCTGTTTCAGGATTAAACTGAAAGCTTGCAGGAGGAACCATTAATACGGTTGAGCTATTCAACGACATAGAATTTCCTATAAATAAATCGTTTTGATATAGATACTGGCAGGACTAGAAGAAAACTGCAACGTTCATATTATAGTATCAGTATTTTGGAGTTTCTTGCATTACAGGAATTAAGTCACGCAGCATATTGATTAATATGGTAGGATGCGCTGATTTTAGATGGTCATGGAATTTGGGATAAAAAAACGCCTTGTTCATAAAAAGATAAGAATATCTGAAAATGAGCAAGGCGAAAAATAAATGAATTAGACTACTTCAACTTCTTCAGCTTGAGGACCTTTTTGTCCGTTGCTAGCTTTGAACATTACAGTTGCACCTTCAGCAAGAGTTTTGAAACCGCTGCTTTGGATTGCGCTGAAATGCACAAAATAATCTTTACCGCCACTTTCTAGAAAACCGAAACCTTTGGACTCATTAAACCATTTTACTGTACCGCGTATTTTATCTGACATGTTATTTTCCTAAATTGTTACCCAACCATTGTAGCATTATTTTATTAATTGTGCTGTTTTTTTATGAAATATTTTAAATATTTTTTTAATTTAAGGTTATTTGGCATAAAAATCAAGCAAACGTATAAGATTTTATCAAAAAAATCAGTCATTGCTCTGAATTAATAGTTCCTTCGCATGCGAGCGCGTCTGTTCGGTAATCGTCAAGCCTCCAAGCATTCGAGCAATTTCGTCAATTTTGTCAGCTGATTTCAACAGCGTTATGTGTGTTACTGTTTGTTTATTGTCACTTTGCTTCTCTACCAAAAAGTGATTATGTGCTGAGGCTGCAACTTGCGGTTGGTGCGTGACACAGAATACCTGTAATCGCTCGCCCAATTTTCGGAGCATTTTTCCAACCAGTGCGGCGGTTGCTCCACCAATACCTACATCCACCTCATCAAATAACAGCGTTGGAGTAGAGCCTCTTTGTGCCGTGATCATTTGAATAGCCAGACCAATACGGGACAACTCTCCACCAGAAGCAACCTTGCTAAGTACATCAGGCTCCATTCCCGGGTTGGTACATACTTTATATTCAACTTTATCACGGCCATGAACCTGCATCTTTTCCAATGGTGAAATGTCAATTTCAATCCAGCCTTTTGGCATGCCCAGTTGTTGAATGCTTGCTGTTATCTCCTGAGCTAGTTTTTTAGCATGGATTTGCCGTGATTCTGTGAGTTTTAGCGCAGCAACATCATAGGCTTTAGTCAGTTGGCTCAGTTGTAATTGTAAGTGAGCTAATTTGCATTCAGCATTTTGTAAATTATCCAGCTCTATTTGCAGCAAGCGTTCATGTTCCGCTAGTGCATGACTGTCGATGTGGTATTTACGTGCCAGGTGGTGGATGGCACTCATGCGCTCTTCTACTTCATGCAGACGCTGTGGATCCAATTGGACACGTTCACTAAATTGGTGCATTTCATTCAGGGCTTCTTCGCATTGAATCAGTGCGCCGTTAATCAGTTCAAATGAGTTTTTAATCTGCATTTGTTCCTGAGGAAGCAGATTGATCAATTGAAGAATTTGATTCAACCCCGAGCAGATATTCATTTGATCATCACCATTTAGCAGCGTATTTATATGGTGACTGTGTTGTAAATATTCTTTGGCATGATGCAGCATCTGATGTTCTTGATTTAAGGCTTCTATTTCTCCATCCTGAAGATTCAGGGCTGCCAACTCCTCAATCTGGAATTGTAATAATTTGATTCTGTCAGCCTGTTGTTCCTGATTTTGTAACTGGTCAATTTCCAGTTTAATGTGTTGGCACTGTTTGTATAAGCGGGATACTTCGTCCAATAATTTCGGGTGTTTGGAGTATTGATCCAATTGGTGTCTGTGTGTTGGATGTTGCATCAATGCCTGGTGCTGATGTTGGCCATGAATATGTACCAGTTTGTCGCTTAATTCTTTGACCTTCTGCAATGGAAAAGGCTGGCCATTAATATAGGATTTGGAGCGTCCTTCAGCATAAATGATGCGTCTTAAAAAGATTTCGCCTTCATCACAGGTAATATCGTGTTCCGCCATCCATTGGGCTGGTTCTGATAATTTATCAAAAATAAAACCGGCGGTAATATCACATTTTTCCTGGCCAGGGCGAATGACGGAGGCATCACCACGTCCACCTAATGCCAGCATTAAAGCATCTATCATGATGGATTTGCCCGCTCCGGTTTCACCTGTGAAGGCTGTCATGCCTTGTGAAAAATCCAGTTCTAAATGTTTAACAATAGCGAAATGTTCAATGCGCAAGGTTGTGAGCATGATTTATCCCTGATGTTTTGATTCCCATCCAAGTTTACTGCGTAATGTATCATAATAATGGTAATCCAATGGATGTAACAAGCGTAATTGATTGCCATTTTTGTATATTGCCACGCGTTGCCCCGGTTTTACCATTCTTGATTCATGACCATCACAACTAATCCGTAATTCAGTCTCGTTAAACTCGCTAATGTGCAGTTCAATTTTAGCTTCCCCGTCAATAACGAGTGGTCTTGAACTCAAACTATGAGAGAACATGGGTACAAGAACAATTGCATTGAGTTGGGGGTGCATGATAGGGCCTCCGGCGGATAAAGCATAGGCTGTAGATCCGGTAGGAGTGGATAAAATCATGCCATCAGAGCGATAATGGCTTACCAACTGCTGATTGACATAAACATCAAACTCGATCAGATGCGTTTCATTTCCTCGACCCAAAACAACATCGTTTAGAGCATCGCCTTCAAAATAGGTTGTTTCCTGATCATAAATTCGGGTGTGCAGCAAGAAGCGTTTTTCTTCTTCATATTCACCGTTTAACACGGCACCCAGTTGAGATTCTATATCCTGAGGCAATATATCCGTTAAAAAGCCCAGGCGTCCTCGGTTAATTCCTATTACTGGTGTATTCACTTGTATTGCCATACGTGCTGCGGAAAGCAGACTGCCATCACCGCCTACAACAATAATCAGATCATGTTTATCTCCCATATCTTCTCTGGCTAATACGGGTATGTTCATCATAAAACTGGTAGTGGTATCTTTATCCTGATAGATTTTGATGTTTTGATTCGTTAAAAATTCAACCAGCCGGTGCAAGCTTTCGCTCACACCTTGATTGGCTCTATGTTGACGTGCATAGAGTATGACTCGCTTAAATTTTTGTTTCATGTCGTTATTAATCTTCGCTATTAGCAATTCGTGATGCTTTTTTCCTGTCGTGTTCTTTTAAGGATTTTTTACGCAACCGAATTGAGTTGGGTGTCACTTCAACCAGTTCGTCATCATCAATAAACTCAAGAGCCTGCTCCAGGGTTAACTTGATTGGCGGCGTGAGTATGATGTTTTCATCAGTACCTGAGGCACGCATATTGGTTAATTGCTTTTCCTTGGTCACATTCACCACCAAATCATTATCTCTGGCATGAATACCTACGATCATCCCTTCATAACACGTAGCTTGTGGATCCAGAAACAAGCGGCCACGCTCTTGTAAGTTGAAGAGAGCAAAACCACGCGCGGTACCTTGACAATTAGCAATCATGACACCGTTGGTACGTTTGCCGATCCGACCTTTAATGGCGGGTCCGTAATGATCGTAGACGTGATACATCAAACCAGTGCCTGAAGTACACGATAAAAATTCGTTGTGAAAGCCAATCAACCCACGAGTAGGAATAATGTAGTCTAATCGGACTCTTCCTTTTCCATCTGGAACCATATTTTGCATATCACCGCGACGTTCTCCCAGTTTTTCCATTATGGTGCCCTGGTGGTTTTCTTCTACGTCGACAGTCAGGCGCTCGTAGGGTTCTTGCAGTTCACCGTCTACTTCCTTGATAATAACTTCAGGTTTACTGATTGCTAATTCATAACCTTCACGGCGCATGTTTTCAATCAGAATGGATAAATGCAACTCTCCTCGTCCAGATACTCTGAATTTATCAGGATCTTCGCAATCTTCAACGCGCAGAGCAACATTATGTAATAATTCGGTATCCAGGCGTTCGCGAATTTTCCGCGAAGTTACAAATTTACCTTCTTGTCCAGCAAATGGAGAGTCATTAACCTGGAAGGTCATACTAATGGTGGGCTCATCAACCAATAATGCAGGTAAGGCTTCGACTGTATTGGGATCGCAAATCGTATCGGAGATGTTAAGATTTTCAATACCGGTTATGGCAATGATATTTCCTGCACCGGCCTCTTCGATTTCAACTCGCTCCAGTCCTTTAAAACCAAGTAATTGTAATAAGCGGCCACTACGCATATTGCCGTCTTTATCAATTATTTTTACGGGAGATTTTGCTTTAATTTGTCCTCTGGTGACTCGTCCAATTCCTATGGTGCCTACATAAGTAGAATAAGCCAGGGAACTGATTTGCATTTGGAACGGGCCATTGGGATCGACTTCAGGAGGTGCCACTTTATCAATAATAGTTTGCAGCAACGCGGACATATCCGTAGCTTCATCTTCCAAATTGAGTTTGGCATAGCCATTAAGAGCAGAAGCATAGACCACAGGGAAATCCAGCTGAGTATCATTGGCTCCAAGATTATCAAATAAATCAAATACTTGATCCATTACCCAATCTGGTCGTGCACCTGGTCTGTCAATTTTATTGATGACTACAATAGGATTCAAACCTCTGGCAAACGCTTTTTGAGTCACAAATCGGGTTTGCGGCATAGGACCATCAACCGCATCGACTAATAAAAGTACGCTGTCAACCATAGAGAGAATACGCTCAACTTCGCCACCAAAATCAGCATGTCCCGGGGTATCAACGATATTAATTTGGTAGCCTTTCCAATAAACGCAGGTATTTTTGGCAAGAATAGTAATTCCACGTTCTTTTTCAAGCGCATTGGAGTCCATTACTCGCTCTACCTTGGGTGCTCTTTCATTTAAAGTACCTGTTTGCTGGAGTAGTTTGTCTACAAGAGTTGTTTTGCCATGGTCAACGTGTGCGATAATGGCAATATTGCGAATCTGTTCAATCATAAATAACCTTTAGTTGGGAATAGCTGGAATTAATGTTAAGGCAAAAGCTGAGCATTTGTTCATAGTTTCAACATTATACACGAATTGCTGACTGAATCCTATCCGATGCTGGGGGTAAATTATATTTCTTTAACTAGAGTGTGTTGACAGTTCATCAAATTATTCCCAACGTCCCGCGACGTGTTCGTGGGAGCCAGAGATTCAGAATCAATAACGAACATAATGTATTCATCACGATCGAACTGGATCCCGCGAACACGTCGCGGGACGTCGAAATCAGAAATATTAACCCACCCTAGTTCAGTTATGCCAAAAAATTATGTTGAAGAAGAAAAAACATTTAAATAGAATGAATTGAGTTTTTTGTGTAGTAACTTTTCAATAACCAAGGGAATTTGGTTATCTTGAACGCAGAGCTGTCTCTTGGCTACGCCTCGCGGATTTTCCGTGAGACGCCAGAATGCAGAACTGGTTTGGGATTTAGAAGATGTGGAGAGGATTCAGCGCTACGTTTGGGATGATTTTTCTCGTAGATATTGAGAGGTTGCTTTTTTTAAGGCTTTAATATGAATAACTTTAAAGGATTTAAAGTTGTATTAATGATGTTATTTTTAATACAAGGACGTGCTTTTTCTAGCCCATTGCCCGCTGTTTGTGATTCCAGTATAGAAAATCCCTGCATAGTGCAAGACAGTAAGACCCAGTACTCTTCTGTTGAATGGTTGCGGGATGTCGCTACAATTGCCGATGCTTATAACGGCAATGTTCTGGGCATTCATGACCTCTATTTATCTGGAAGTGAAGAGCCTAGTGAAAAGGGATGGCGGATTATTGCGGAATACATCGCAATGCGTCGGCCTAAAAATGGAAAGCCGGTGGTCGTTCTGGATTTAAGACAGGAAAGTCATGGCTATCTTAATGGAAGAGCGATTACCCTCGTTAGTAATTATAACTGGTTGAATCTTGGGAAAACCAACGCCCAAAGCGTGATGGATCAGGAAAATTGGCTGGCTTCTTTACGATTTAGAAAATCCATTCCTGGAATTTTAACAGTACCTCAATACCGACAGAAACAATATTTCAATGGGAAATCAATGGCTGTCGGTACGGTCCGAAATGAAGAATATTATGTCACTAAATGGGGGTTTGAATACCACCGATTGTTCATAACCGATCATCGTGCTCCACTTGATTCAGAGGTAGATGCATTTTTGAGCTTGGTTCGTAGTAAACCTAAAAAAACATGGTTCCATGTCCATTGTCGTGGTGGCAAGGGACGTACTTCAACAGTCCTGGCGATGTTTGATATGCTGAGAAACGCGGATAAAGTCAGTTTCGAAGACATTATAGCGCGTCAGGCCTCAATTTCTCCATATTATAATCTTTTGGAAATTTATCGAGGGGATCCCGAGTTAACTCCTTATTATATAAAGAGAATAGCGTTCCTCAAGCAATTTTATGAGTATTCTCGCCAGTCCTTATTGGGATATTCTGGAACATGGTCTGAATGGATCGCATTGAATAATCCCAATTGAGTTTTGAAACGCTTTGATTTTAAATGACGCAGGCGGGGTGCACAATTCTATTGCAGTCAAGCTAAGGAGAAAATTAAGCCCGGATGAAGCACAGCGAAATCTGGGAAGCCTATGCGCAGCATGGTACCTTTTTAATCGGTGCCCGCTTCGCGGGGCTGAACCGTAACCCTCATCCCTAACCCTTCTCCCTTAAAAAGGGAGAAGGGATCAGTTGAGTATAAACCGGGATAATAGGTAACACTGAAAGCCAGTTGCTACGCTTGCTTTAAATACAAAAATTCCTTAGATTGACAATTATGGGTATACAATCCCACCTTGCAACAGTCAAAATTGTGACAATGCTCTGTCATTTTTTTATCGCCGATAAAATATCAACACGTAACAAGTGTTTACAACATATTAACCATTTATTGAGTGATATCACTGATATTTTGGTACAAGCTTTGCTAGACTAATAATAGGAAGTAAAAAAAGGGGGAGTTTATGAAGCAACTAATTTTACATCCCACCGATATTAGTCAATGGCATGCTCTGGTCAATGAGGCACAAGCAGCTACACGATTAATTTTGAACGAAAATACGGAAAGTTATTTGGTATTTTTATTGATGCGCTTTTCCCAAGGTCCAAAATTGATTGAATCTGTTGTGGCTCTGGATTTCCTTGATTCCATGCGTAAACCACGACAGTTGCAATTAGAACTATTACGTGATGTTGGTGATAAGAGCCTGTTATTTTGTGGTCTTTTCCCGGGAATTGCGGAAAGACGTCATGTCAGCCTGAGTTACTTTTCGGATATGGGTCAAGCTGCTTATTTAACTGCGGGTGAATTGCAAGATAGCGAGTCAGCCGATTTATATTTTCAGTTAAGCGCGCAATTTATCACCTTACAACAAATCTTACAGGCTATGCGGGGAGAGTACGTGCAATTTAGCCAAACGGACAAAGGCATCTTATCTTCTATTGATTTAACGCTGCAATAATCATTCAAATAAAAAATACAGTCACAAAAGACTGTGAGGCTTAATGCCTCACAGTTCTGTATTATGCGAATCTGTAGGTGAATACTCCCACAATTCCATGATCCTGGACGTTATTCGCCACTTCACCCATGTAACCCAGTTTAAAAGTATAGCTACCCAGGACATTCTGAAACCAAAGTGCGGCATCAATTAACAGGGCATTTTCGGCAATAGGCACCCCATTAATTCCAAAGGGGATACCGCCGCTTTGAAAATTAAAAAAGGCCAGCGGATTTACTTCGCTATAGGCATGCTGCCAACCCAGCAATAGTTTCTCAAAAACATCGGTATCTCCAGTAGAAGTGAGTTTACCTGCTTCTCTTAAACCTAAAGTAGAATAAAATATATTTTGCGAACCACTGCCGCTTAGAGCCGCGCTACCGGTTTGCTCTAAAAACCGGCCTGAGCTGGCATCAACGTTGGCAACGCCAACAAATGGTTCAAATTCCATACCGCTGTAGATCACAGGGTAACCCAATTCAGCAAAAGCTTGTGACGTGCTTCCATTATTGTTTGAATGAAGGGTATTAAAAAAACCTGGAAAAGAAACCGTACGATTAATCCCGATGTCATGCCAGGTGTATGCGCCCCCTGCTTTTACATTTACGGGCCCTAAAAGAGCGCCGCCATAAAGAGCCGCATAATAGTTGGTGCTGCTACCTGAAGAACTGCGTGCATTGACATCAAATTTTGAATTACCAAAACCCGTCATTAAACCCAGACGAAAAGAGGTACCTAACAGAGTGTCCGCTCCTGCAAAAAATCCGCTGGTTGATCGATCGACTTGCGCCGCATTGCGATTACCTTCAAGATTACCCCAGGCTCCAAATCCTTGTCCCCAGACTGTAACTCCTGAATTGGGATTAAAATTGATTTCGCGTACATTATAAGGATTGTTGACTAGTTGACTGAATGATTGACTGATTCGGTTGGTAATGGCACTTCTCACGTAACGACTGTCTTCCACAAAGACCGCCAGAGCAGAAGCATGAATTTCACCTGAAAGTGCATCAAATGCCTGCGGCGCTAAAGCGAGATCAGGAAGATTACTGATTGCGTCATAGACTGGATTTCCTGATCCCAGGCTTTCAGTTGCAATAGCCGTATTGATTTGGTTTTTAGTATATGCTCCTGCTGTGAATGGAATGGCTGTGCGGTAAATATCGAGATAAACATGGTTTGCATCATAATTCAGTGCCAGGCCTAAAAAAGGATAGCTTTGCGCCAGTAAGGTAGAATAGACCCCATTGACGCCACCCGTTGCTGTCAAAATGGTATAACGTGTACCGGCCTGATAAGTTCCTGGCTCTCTGATGACCTGGATTGTGGAACCACCTATCGCTGCGGTGCCATTGGCAAAAATTCTATCAGATTGTCCTGAGGCGTTGATTTCGACTTCATATATGGAACCAGGTACCTGGGTATAATTCCCGACCGTTAAGGTGCCAATTGAATTGCCAGGGGCTATTACCCCGCGAACTGTGGTATTTCCCAGAACTCCTGTGCCTTGTAATCGTCCACCTCGTAACACGTCCATGTCGCCAAGCAGAATTCCATTGACTTGCAATGTACCCGCCTCAACAAAACTGGTTCCAGTAAATGTCGTACTGGTACCATTCAGGGTCAGCATGCCTTGACCTTGTTTGATAAAATCACCGGTGCCTTCAATAGACCCGGAAAAAATGGAAGAATTAGTGCTGTTAACGTACAGTGTGTTTGCACCGAGAGTGACCTTACTGCCATTTACACCTGATAAATCTCTGATTGATTGATTACCACCGGCGCTGATATCAAAAATTGCGGTTGAACCCGTTAAATTGACGCCAGAACTCGCTGCTATAGAACCTCCTGCTCCAATTGCCAGAGTTCCATTGGTTATAATGGTATTACCCGTATAAAGTTGTGCTCCGGAGAGTGTAAGAATACCAGTTCCTAATTTATTCAAAAATCCAGTTCCGGATAACACGTTGGTAGTACCAATATTAAATCCATTGGAGTCTATGAACAGGCCATTGCTGCCAATTTGTAAATCTCCAGCAGCGAATTGTGATATAAACGTGTTGGTTGACGTATTGGCACGTAAAATCCCTCCATTAAACAGAACGCTGGCGCTGCCTGTTCCTTTATTTATGTTCCGTGTTTCTAAAATCCCGCCACTTAAAACACTTAATATTCCTGTTGCAGTATTGTTTTGCCCCAGCACCATCCCGGTAACGGCCTGAACATAGGCTCCATTTGAAATGGTTAAACTGCCATTGCCATTAAAACCCAGAAAGATGTCAGCTGTAAGCCATTGTGAGCCTGCGCCGTCCACTGTGGCGATACCTGAACTGTTTACTGCACTACCTATAGTAGTAGATTGGTTGGATACAATACCCCCATTAACAATATTGAGTATTGCGTTGCCAGCAAAGCCAACATCCAAATTATTAGAATTAATCCAGGTACCATTATCAACCAGAACGAAGCCGCTTGAGCCAGCTAGAGATCCAATCGTAGCTCTATTAACCAATACAGTACCTTGATTTTGTATGGTGAGGGAGCCCGCGCCGGCATCTCCAATATTAATAAAATCTGTAGAGTTCCAGATACTTCCTGTGCCATCGACCAGAACAGAACTGTTATCACCATTTGCCTGACCTATGTTGCTACCTCCAGTAGAGGTTAAACTTCCACCATTCACTATACTTAAAGCTCCTGTGCCATTAAGTGTTAAAGATTTTATTGTAGCTGGTAGTTGAGTTATAACCGGTGCTGTGGCGGTTGTCGCAATAGTGACGTCATCCGCCGCAGTGGGTGGTACCCCACCACTCCAATTATTTCCATTAAACCAATCTGAATCACTAGTTCCATTCCATGTTATTGCGGCAAACTGAGGGTTTAAAGACAGATTTTGGTAAACAGGATCATTCTTTATAAGGGGAGTAAGTGTTTTATATTCTGATATGGTGGACAGTTTGTCTGTATATAAATTCTGAAAATTAAATTCGGTACTGGCATTGAGTGAAAAAGAGGTGCTGGTAAGCAGCGTAAGAAGAACTTTCCTGGTTATGACGTTCATTTAAAATCCCTTTATACTTCTACAAAACAAAGCAGTTTATATAGAACCATAAAAAAATCAACATATTAAGGTGTGTAGACAGTTCCTCAAATGATTTCCAACGTCCCGCGATGTGTTCGTGAACGATCTTCACGCTTTAAAAATGCCTATTGATTAATCCTATTATGCACTGTGTATAGTATTGTGATCCTCGCGAAAGGGGGGATCCATTAAGCAAGCACAATCAGGTGCTAATTTGATGCATGGATTCCCTCCTTCGCGGGAATGACGCAAATTTTACTCAGATGAGTTTCCTATAAATCAGTTGAGTAATATTATGACAGGATTTCACAGCGTTTTCGCGAGGATGACGTATAAAAAGGAACTCTCAAGAGCACGTCGTGGAACGTCGAAATTGGTATTGTCACGATACCTTAATACATCTGAGTACACAATTGGGTCATCCCCGCGAGTAGATGAGTTCGCGAGGGTGACTGACGTTATTTGTCTTATAGAGGAGAAATCATAGAACCACGTACTTGAATGATGAAGCCATTCAATTAATTAATGAAACAGCATGGCAATGTCTATGGAATCAAAGGTATATTTCTGATTACAGAAATCACAACTGATTTCAATAACTCCTTGCTCTTGCAATAATGCCTCGGCATCTTCTTTGCCCAGAGTAGTAATTACTTGTTTCATCTTTTCTTTATTGCATCGACATTGAAAACGGGTAGGACGGGTTTCAAATAATCGGAGTTCGGTTTCATTATAGAGCCGGTAGAGCAGGGTTGGATTATCCAGAGTCAATAATTCTTCCTCACTGACCGTTTGTCCCAGTTGTACGGCATATTCCCAAAATTGCTCTCGTTGCAGGGTGTCTTGTCCTGGCATGAGTTGCAGTAACATTCCGGCAGCCATCTCATCATTGACTGCCAACCAGACCCGAGTTGCCACCTGTTCGGATTGAGCAAAATAGGTCATCAGATTTTCACTCATTGAAGTGGCCTGAATGGGAACCATACTTTGGTATACTTGAGTTTGATTGTTTTGGGAAATGGTGAGAACCATTTGGCCTTGCAAAAATGCGGTTGCGTACTCGATAATTTCAAGATCTTCGGTACATTTGGCAAACGCTCTAATGTTTAATTGATGATCACACTGCACAAGCAACAAAGGCAATCGATGGTCGCCCTGAAACTGTAAATTCAAACTTCCTTCAAATTTAATGCTGCTGGCTAACAGCAGGCATGAAACAATGGCTTCACCCAGTAAATTTTTAACCATGGGCGGATAATTACGTTGATTCATTATTGTTTGAAATGTTTTTTCAATATGGACAATTTCGCCACGAATGTTGGCATGTTCAAAAATAAATCGTTGTAATGTATCTGGTTCTTTCATCGGAAAAGCTCGTTACATAAAATTGCCTATTATATCATAATATAGGCAGATTATTCATACCTAATCCCTTCGTTAAACAAACAGACGCAAACAAACCTAGCCGCGACCGTCAGGAAGCGGAACAGTTAGAAGGTAATACCGAACGCCCGGTTTTTATTTTCAAATACAGCCATTGGTAAGCCTTGTTCATTAACAACATACTGTATCGTAGATTCAATTTCTGATTCGTTCCATAGATATCGTGTACTGCCGTGTCGTGTCCATCGATTTACTCTATCATGATCCAACTTTGCTTCATTTAAATGTCGAGAAGCATATGATTTTATTGTATTCATAATATGTTCTGGTTGTCGTATAGCATGAATAACTAGATGCACATGATTGGATCGAACATGAGCAGCCAACAGTATCCATTGACGATGTCTGCATACCGCCATGATAGACTGTAAAACAATCTCACGCCTTGATTCATCAAGAACGTAAGGAGTCTCTGACATCTGTTTTTTTACTAAATGTGCCCGCTTGTAATTAAAAGACAAAAAATCAGTTCCGGGGGTATTATGGAGGCGGTCAACAGAGGTTGATTTTTCTCCATGTAACCATGTCCCATAACAACTAAATGTAATAAAATATGCAGGAGGGATTGCTGTTTCCGGCAACATAATTTCACCATTTTCCTTTTGGCTTATGGACTTGTATCTTGTTGTATATGATACCCAATTAATTGGTGATAGGCATCTGATTTTTAAAACATGTAATAAAGGGTATTGAGTGCGAAATAGTGTAATCGAAACCCGGCTCTCAAATCCATAAAGTACCATCATTGAACTGTTCCGCTTCCTGACGGTCGCGGCTCGGTTTTTTTGTACTTCTTTAAATTTATTTTTGGGGTTTTTCGTCAGTCGTGTCCATGTTAGGATGAGTGTGTTGATTGTGCAGGGAACGGATAATTAAAGGTAAAATCCAGGGTTATTCGATATAAGCCATTAGTTTATCAATAAGAGTATGATCATCGGTGAACTGTTGTTAATTTTGATTGAACAACATACATATTGGACACAGGAGATGGAATGGAAGCAAGTTATTTGTTAGTGCTCGGTTTTTGTACCTGGACAATGGTTCTGTTGTTATCGATTGGCGCTTATCGAATTGGGTTAACGCTTCTTGGAAAAAGAAGAGCGAACGCTTTTAGGTCATCCAGTGAAGACGGTCATACCTTTCCTCATCGGCTTGGGCGGGCTCATGCCAATTGTTGCGAAAATCTGCCCATATTATTAGGTGTGATTGTGTATGCTTTTATGACGGGGCATATTGCCATAACCAATACCTTCGCTTTGATTTTTTTAGGTTTGAGAATGGGGCAATCCATCACTCACATCGCCTCGGTAAGTATCAAAGCAGTCATGCTTCGATTTACTTTATTTGCTGGTCAGTGTGCCATATTAATTTATTGGTTGGTTTGCTTGTGGACGGCTTGATTTTTTTATATAAGAAGGCCTGAAATTATTTTTGATTATTTCCTGGAAATCCGGTGGTCTTGATCTATTCTTAAAAAACCCCCTAAATAAACCTGAGGAGTAATCATGAAAAATAACAGCATTCTCATGCCTCTTTTTAAAACAATTGATAAAATTCTGTTTGGAATTACCGAGATTAATGAAATCGAAAAAGTGGATGAATTTATTGACTCGGATAATGAAGAAGAGTTCGATGTGGAACGATCCAGTAATTAAATGTTGATTAGAAAAGATAGGGTAAGCGATAATGCCCTTTTTTTGAACGAGATCAAAGTATGTTGAATAGCCAACAAATGGCTGCAGTACATTATATAGATGGGCCTTTGTTGGTTCTTGCTGGAGCTGGAAGCGGTAAGACACGAGTTATTACTCAAAAAATTGGCTATTTAATAAATACCTGCGGTTACGCCGCCAAATCAGTCTGTGCAGTAACGTTTACTAATAAAGCAGCTAATGAAATGCGCGCCCGTGTTGCTACGGTCCTGCCTTCATCAAGCCGTCGTGGGTTGAAAGTCGCAACGTTTCATACTTTGGGTTTAAGTATGATAAAACGTGATGCCGCTTTATGTGAGTTAAAAAAAGGATTTTCTATTTTTGACAGTGAGGATTGTCTGCAGGTTTTACGTCATTTTCTTTCTGCTAATAAAGCGAATGAACGGGATTACATTATGCAAATTCAGCAGCAAATTTCGCGATGGAAAAATGATTTGTTAAGTCCTGAATCGGTTTTAAATCGTCCTCTGGATACGCCAATCCAGGCAGAAGCATCATTGATTTATCCTCGGTATCAACAGGCATTAAAATCTTATAATGCCGTCGACTTTGATGATTTGATTCGCTTGCCGGTCAGTTTGTTAACAGATCATCCAGAAGTATTGGAGTATTGGCAAAATAAAATCCGACATTTATTGGTTGATGAATATCAGGATTCAAATACTAGCCAGTATTTATTAGTTAAAAAACTGGTTGGTGTTCGAGCCCATTTTACTGTGGTTGGGGATGATGATCAGTCCATCTATGCATGGCGTGGCGCTAAACCTGAAAATTTAGAGCAGTTACAACGCGATTACCCACAACTCAAAATCATTAAACTGGAACAAAATTATCGGTCGACCAGTCGTATTTTGCATACCGCAAATCATTTAATCGCTCATAATCAACATTTATTCGAAAAGAAACTGTGGAGTGAATTGGGTCATGGCGAATTACTCAGAGTCATCAGCTGTAGGGACGAGCAAGATGAAGCGGAGCATGTGGTTGCTGATTTAATCAGTCATAAAATGCGTTCACGGACTAATTACGGTGATTATGCCATCTTATATCGAGGAAACCATCAATCACGAGTCTTTGAAAAAGTATTACGTAATTATGGAATCCCTTATCACATCAGTGGCGGGCAATCCTGGTTTGCCAAGGCAGAGGTAAAAGATGTATTTGCTTATTTAAAATTACTTTGTAATGAGGCGGATGATGCAGCTTTTTTGCGGGTGATCAATACGCCCAAACGCGGTATTGGTGATACCACTCTTGATGCGCTGGGACGTTATGCTCAATCAAGGGGCTTGAGCTTATATGCAGGTGCTGATCATCTGGCGTTAAGTGAGCATATTGCAGAAAAACCCAGAGCCGCTTTACAGACTTTTAAAGCATGGATAGACCAGATTAAGGGGCGATTGTCTTCTGGATCAGCTCTTGAGCATTTAAGGCAAATGGTTGAGGACAGCGGATATGAAGCTCATATTTATGAGCAAAGTGATACTCCTGCCAAAGCACAAAAAAGAATGGATAATGTATGGGAATTGCTTGAATGGGTAGGTAGATTATTGGCCAAGGATCCTGAAAAGACGTTAGCTGATGTTGTGAATAAATTAATATTAATCGATATCCTGGAACAGTCAGATGAGCAGGATCAGGATACCCTTCAATTGATGACCTTACATGCTTCAAAAGGTTTGGAGTTTCCTTATGTATATCTGGTGGGTATGGAGGAAGAACTTTTACCGCACAGAGTCAGTATTGATGATGACCAGATAGAAGAAGAGCGACGCTTAGCTTATGTTGGCATTACACGCGCGCAAAAGGGTCTTTGTTTTACTCTTGCCAAACAACGACGTCGAGCCGGTGAACTTCAAGATTGCATTCCCAGTCGCTTTTTGGATGAGTTGCCGCCGGATAATCTTGAATGGTTTGGTAAAGGTGGCGAGCGCTGTGAAGAGAAATCTAAAAATATTGCTAAATCTCATTTAGCCGGTTTAAAAAGTATGCTGACTTGAAGGGGACTGTGTAGAGGGGTGTTGGGATGCTGGGCTGAAGGCTGTTGCTATTTAGTGAACTAATTTCGTAAATTCGTCATCCCCTCATCCCAAGCAGCGCAAGATATCTCCATTCAAAGGTTATCGAGATCTCACTAGAATGGCCTTCTCCCTCAGGGAGAAGGTGCCGACAGGCGGATGAGGGGATCAAACATCATTCATAAATTAGTTATAGATAACATCTATGACTAAATTAAATTGCTGACGTACTTCATTTTAATGGTTTTAAGATCCCCTCATCCGCCTGTTGGCACCTTCTCCCTGAGGGAGAAGGCCATTCTAGCGAGATCTCGCTAGAATTTGATATGAAACATGGAGCATTGTGTCAAGAAACTCCTAAAGCTGATTGGAACCGTTTTACTCGGGATGACGTCTTAACCCAATGTTTTTAGGAGCTTTTCGCCCAGCCCGCAAATTGAGTCCGGGTTGTTACAACACATTGACTCTCTGCGGCAGGTCTTCAATAAACTCCTGAGTACGTGTTTTTTCATCTTTTTGAGCAAACAGTCGATGTTGATTATAAGCAGGTTGGTTTTTTGCTTCTTTTAGAACCGTAGCCAGAGATTCACCATTTTTAGGATGACGAATAGTTTCTTTTAATTTATCCAGTTCAATGATTTTGGCATGTGCCTGTTCGCGACCAACAAGAGCATTTTTGAGGTGTTTTGTTTTAAAATGTTCAATTCGCGAAACGGCATGCTCTTCTTGCCATTGTGCTGAAGGGCGTTTGGCTGTGGGATCAACCTCAACATGGTGTTCTTTGGGGATGCCTCGTTGTTTGTCCCAGGCTTCCTGGAACGATAAAACTTGAGGAGTTCTTGTTTTTTGACTCTGAATTGGATTGTCAGATTGTGCATCTTGTTTTGAATGATTCAGTTTACTGGCTTGGGAATCCCAGAGTGCTGCCAGAGCGTAGAGAGGTGAGGCAACCGTTTTAATAATCCAGGTCGGAATATCCATGCTGTGATCATGTCCGCCATGTTCATCCATGCGCTCTTGAAGCAGTTCATTAATGTCCTGATGGTCATGGTCATGTTCTTTGTTCTGTTCGTCTTTACTCTCATGCTCATCCTTTTCCTCTTCATGATCGTGAGCGTGGGGAAGAAAATAATGCGCGTCTTCAAAACCTTCGCTAATAATAGCAACCAGCATGGATACAATTTGAGGGACACCCGGCATGCGATCTGCAGTTAAGGCAATACTTAGAAGATGTCCGAGAAAAAACAGAATACGCAGTGGAGTTACGGTTAATTTAAGAATAATCCGAAAGGGGTTAATGATTTGCAACCAATTTTCGGTTTCTCCTAGTTTTTGGAATCCTTTGACAAAGTAATTATACAGGGCTTCAAAAGGATTTGTTTTACTTCGTGACGCCTCGTCCACCATTTCCAAAGATTCAGCGGTGTTCTGTATGTTAAAAAATATAGCGGATAAACCAGTAACTACAGGATTAATGACTCCCATGATAAAACTGGGCATTTTTTTCATCCACTCGAACAGTGGGCGTGCATTCGTCGCTATAGTCCACCAGGTACCGGCAGTACATACAGTAAGCGCTAGAGCCAGACCAACAAGAAATACCGCGGTTGACGCGATGAATACGTTTCGCAGAGTTAAACCCTGGCTTAAATCTTGACTGATTTTATTATACCACTTGACTACTGTATTATTATTAATCATGTCGGTAATGGCATTAAACGTCAGCATAGCGTAAGCCGCGCCTGCGATTACTGCCATGGGGAGTACTATTAATGGCCATAATGCGAAGGGAATGGCGGCAAAAAACGGGAGGATGGTGAATGCTTCAACAATGAGGTAGGTACTGCCTAAGCCCATGAATAAACCAGCCAATACACTAAAGGCTTTGACAATATTATAGTGAAAGCTGCGATTTTCCAGACGTTTCTGATAATCCTTTTGATGATGTTTGGCAAGCCAAAGCTGCAGTTTTTCTGCATATTCGGACTCTGCTGTATTATGCTTTTCTTTGCTTGAGAATAACTGCAGAGCAAACCATTTTTCCATATCGCCAAGGGTTTTTTCAATGCGTTTTTTGTTTTGTTTACTTTCTTCATTCAATTCTTTGTGGCCGAAGGAGCGAAGTAGTTTGAGTTGCGTTTTATAATCCTTGAAAAACTGAGGATAATCTTCATCTTTGGCGTGTTCATTGAGGTGATTGAGTAAGTATTCTTTAGCCAGCTTGTTCTCAAGGTAATTGTTCTTTAATAATTTGTTGAATGCGCCTTTAATATTTTGTAAATATACTTCTCCCTCATAAACTACAGACAACCCGAATGCAGCAATTGCTAAAGATAAGACAGGCATAAGGGCGTACATTCCGCCAAAACTTAAAAAGCCAAGAATTAAGCTGGCGCCTAGTGTTAGAAGTATCAACGCCAGGTTAAGTGGAATTTTTTTTGGATCGATGGGTCTATTTTTTGGTTTCATTGCAGTATCTTTGGTCATGGATATTAGAAGAAGAACTTTATACCAAATGAAAATGATTATCAATAGCATTAAGGACAAAAATAGAACATATCCAAATCTTAAGGTGGTTCCTGTTCTCGTGCACGCTGGGGAGCTCGTTAATGACTGTGCGGCTCAGAATGACCTGGCGAGTCAGGTTAATTGTACGATTTTGAAAAGTTTGCTTGCATCATTTTGTTCATCATGTAGTATCGTCGATGAAACAGGACTTACGAAAAATGCCCAACCTATTCGTTAAAAATTCCTTTTGCCTCGATCTGGGGGTTTTTCGTAAGTCCTGTGAACTATAAATTAGGAGAGGATATGCGTTTAAACCAATGGATGACCTGTGTAACAACAGGCTTAGTATTTGCCGGTAACTCACTTTTTGCTGCAAGCATTCCAGCGCATGAGCAATTACAAGTACCTCAATGCCTGGCTGCAAAAATTGCAGTACCTCATGATGTATTAGCGGAAAACAAACAATTTAAAATTATTGATGTGCAATCCAGCGATGTAGAGAAACTGGTATTACTAGCAGATCAAGTAAAATGTGGTCATTTTGTGAACGTCAGTCATAAAGTCACTGGCGCACAAATCGATCTCAAAAAACAGTCTGCACAGAGTCTGTTGCAACAAAGCACTTTAAATTCTCTTACTCTGGGTAAATTAAATAAAGATGTCTATGAAATTAAACATCAGGAAGAAGTGAATGCGGCTTTAAATGAAATTGTAGCTGATAATATTTGGCAAACTCTGACTCATTTAACGTCCTATCACAATCGTTCTGCAACTAAAGATACGGGTGTTGAAACAGCGAATTGGTTGAAGGCTACTTTTGAAGCGATGGCTGTTGAGTACGGCCGAACTGACACAGAAACTTATTTTGTGAAAACAGGTTGGTATAAACAACCTTCTTTAGTAACCGTTATAGGAAAAGACATCAAGGCTCCTGGCATTGTGATTGGTGCTCATATGGATACTCTTGATGGCCGTATGCCTGGTGCTGGTGATGATGGCAGTGGTTCTTCAAGTGTTATGGAAACAGCTCGAGTCCTGTTAGCATCAAAAACTACATTCAAACGTCCTGTTTATATCATTTGGTATGCTGCTGAAGAAAGAGGTTTGGTTGGTTCTCAACATGTAGTGGAATACTTCCAGGATCATTCCATACCGGTTAAAGCTGCCGTTCAATTTGATATGACTGGCTATCGTGTGAAAGCAGAAGATCCTACCATGTGGGTATTTACTGATTATACTGATCGGGGTTTAAGTAATTATATCGCAAAACTAATCGAAACTTATGTACATGTTCCTGTCGATTATTCGCGCTGTGGTTATGGTTGCAGTGATCATGCTTCCTGGACTGAAATAGGTGTTCCTGCTGCGTTCCCATGTGAATCCAATTTTGAAGATCATAATCCTTTTATTCATAGTTCTTCCGATACCATGTCTTTATTGAGCCTTGAACACATGACTAATTTCTCTAAATTAGCCTTGGCGTTTGTGATCGAAATGGCATCTGAGTAATCGATTCTAAATAATTTGCTTCAATGTTATCCCCCCAAAGCGGGGGATAACCTGTCACCACACTTCTTAAAATAATTTAAGTCCACACATTTTAAAATGTTATTCAATAATCAAGAAAATAACAGCAATTGAAATTCATGGCCACTTTGGATCAACACAAAACACATAGGAAATAACTATTTTTGACCGTGTGGGTATATTTTTTGATTTTATTGTAGTATATTTGTTCACAGAAATTTAAAATCGAACCAAATGACTGGTATGATGGTTGTTTATGGCCTTTGAGAACACATATAAGCCTTTTTTGGCATATGTTTTTTCTAAAAGGACATACGAATGGTTTCATTTATTATGCGGTAAAATTGGTTAAAAAATTAAATTGGGAGAGGAAATGCGTAAATTTATACTATTGGTTACTGCAGGTTTAGTCTTAGCCAGTAATTCAATTTTTGCAGAGTTTCAATCATCTCAGGAAGAGTCAGTAGTAACTCAGTCTCGCGCATCTGCTAAAGAAAAACAAAATCATTTTGAAATTAAACATACAAAAGATGTTAACGCGGCTTTGAAAGCAGTCGTAGCGGATAATATTTGGCTTACATTAAACCATTTGACCTCTTATACCAATCGCTCTGCGACCAAAGACACTGGTGTTGAAGCAGCTAATTGGTTAAAAACTACTTTTGATGCAATGGCAAGTGAGTATGGCCGTACTGATACGGAAACGTTCTTTGTTAAAACAGGCTGGTACAAACAGCCCTCTTTGGTTACTGTCATTGGAAAGAATATCAAGGCTCCCGCAATTGTCATCGGTGCTCATATGGACACTCCTGATGGCCGTATGCCAGGCGCGGATGATGGCAGTGGTTCTGCAACGATAATGGAAGCTGCCCGTGTTTTATTAGCTTCCAAGTTGAGTTTTAAACGCCCCATTTATATTATCTGGTATGCTGCGGGAACACGTGATCGAGCTGGTTCTCAATACGTCGTACAATACTTTCAAGAAAAATCAATTCCCGTTAAAGCGGTAATTCAATTCGACATGACCGGTTATCGTGCCAATGCAGATGATCCAACCATGTGGGTATATACAGACTATACTGATCACAATTTATCTAAATATATTGCGCAATTAATCACTACCTACATTCACGTGCCGGTAGATTATTCTCGTTGCGGTTATGAGTGTAGTGATCATGCGACCTGGAATGAGGAGGGAATCTCTACTGCATTCCCATCGGAGTCTGATTTTGAAGATCGCAATCCATACATACACAGTTCTTCCGATACAATGGATTTTCTAAACTTAAATCATATGACTAACTTTGCCAAACTGGCCATTGCGCTGGCAATAGAATTAGCGTCTTAATGATTTCTTTTACAACCTCTCGGAATTTTTATAGCGCAGAGAGGTTGTACTTGTTGATTTAATAACAGGAATCAATTGAATTAAAAGGTTAATGCAGGATTCTATTTATTGGGCAATCGGCCTCCTATCTAATTCGCGTTGTATCATTCAAGATTTTTATTTTAAGAGTAGTATTTTATGAAATTAACTCCCAGGCAGAAGTATCAAATCATATTAGTTGTGATCGAAGAGGCGCAACGTTTAGCGATAAAATTTGGGTTAAATGATGGAGTTTCCGTATTAGAGGAATTTAAAAATTCCATTCAATTGTCCACGGGAACGAAAAGCTTGCTTGAGCTGGTGATTCTCTCTGAGAAAGATCTTGTGGAGAAAAAGAAGAAGTCGGCAAGTGCGGGGCAATTTAAAGAGGCTTATAAAAAAAATACAGCCAATTTAATTCAGATTCTAGGCAGTGTTTTTTCTAACGATCCGGATGTTTTTCATCAGACCAAAGAGCTTGGCAAAATATTCCGTGATAAAGAATTAAAAGGGATACCCAAGTTAACAGATGGAACGATTGATGTGAATCAATTGCTGGAGTCTGTGAAAGCGAAGGCTAAAGCACAAATTAAACTCATTTTTGGTGTTACCAGAAAGGATATCGGTACTTCTCTCACCTTGTTGGAAGAACAGTTATCCGTTGATTCTGGCAATGCGGAATCAACAATAGCGAGCTGCTCCAAGTTACCACTCGTTTTATTAAAAAGTAATTCACTACAAAATTTTAAATATCATGGAATTTATATTAATGGTTTATATAAGTTTATAAAAATCATCAGTGGTATTCAAAATGAAGGATTGGCAAGTGCATTATCCTACTTTTTCAATGAGGATAATCAGGACAATCGTCAGGTAATGCACGCATTTTTTGCTAATGAAAAAACGCAATTATACTGTCGTAATAGCAGCATGCTGGTTCAGATCTTATCCTTGTTGGTAAAAAACGATAAAAGGTGTAACGCCATCTGTGATCAATTTGTTGTGAAGCTTATCACAGAAACCAGCATAACCAGTATTGATGATTTAAGGACAGAGCCCAGGGATAATAGCGTTATACCTCTGTTTAAAGAGTTTTTTGAATCAGCACTGGATATTGCCCTTCAATTCAAACATATATTATCAGTCGCCAAAATTAATATTGCCACCAGAGAACACAAGATTAACAAATTAAATTCGAGTCAGGATGTCTATTTGAAATCTGCATTTTACTTTTGTTTTATTTCACCTCTATTAGAGCGCATCAATGCCAGTTTAAAATTCCATGGAACCTGGATGGATTTAGATTTACATGCATTACGACTCGAATTATCACTGGCATTTCATGTATTGCTGGGGATGAATCCTACAGCTCCTCGAACAAATGGCATGGCTAAAGCACCTGTATTTCTTGACCTGGTGGTTGACAATGACATGCAGGAAAAGGTAAAACTGATTTTCGCTGCTATTGGCGCTTCAGATATTGGGCATCAATCCAGAGTAAAACCGAAACATATCGTGTTGGCTGACGAATCGGAACAAACAGAACAACAAAATCGTCGATTGGATAAAGAAAGAGATGTTCCCAGAAGATCACGAAAAGCGTCTGAGAGTTCCGTTGTAAAGGGGCCTAAACCATTAGAAGATTTAGGCTCAATTAACAGAGGAATCTATTCTTCATCACGAACAATGAGCTTTTATAGTCCGGTTCAAAACAGCATTGCCAGCAGTTCTTCTTCTTCTTCTTCAAAAACACCTACAGTTGAAACGTCTTCCAGAAATCGCAGTCAATCCAGCACAAAAGAAAATAAGACAGTAGAGCGCAGAGCGAGCCATGCGGTTATTTCCCGACTGCCTTTGATCAGCACGTCGCAAAAGGAACCGTCATTGGAAGATTATTTTAATGAATTATTTTCCTGTGATTTAGAAAAGGCGACTCAATTTGTATTGTCACTGGTTAAGCCAAAGGATAAAAGGAAATTCACCTGGGGCGTGCGAGTGCTTAATGAGGCTTGCGATAAATCCAATAAACAAATTGCAGCTCTATTAATGACTCATCTTTCAGAGACCGAATTTCTTGCTGTATTTACCGAATTGTTAAAAGAAGAGACGGATCAAAGTTGGTGTCGAGGCAATAAACTTTTATCCCAGCTGATACAGCAATTATTAGCGCATGAAGACTGTAAAGAATTTAAGAAAAAGGTTTGGGGCACAGTGTTAACCCTTTCAGATTCCTTTTCCAAAATTAAAGTAAAACAACGAGAGTCTATGGTCTTGACTCCGGATAGTTTTGATGCGGAACAAGTGGATATCAAGACAGTTCAGAACAATTTTTTTAGTGTAGTCAGGACTATTTTGTCTCCGAAAGAGTTTCCAATTTTAATCCAGAAGGTTTTAACTTTAAGTTATGCTGATTTGATGCGAAGAGAAGAAGGACAATCCAGCACTGATGATTCGCAGTTACGTAAATTGTTGGCTTTAATTTTATTACGATTTATTAATCCAATTATTTATGAAGAAGCACAGCTTTTGACGGATACCAATATGAAGATGTGGTATCTCAAAATTCTTCCGGCGGCAATTCAATCCCTGGCTTCGCCGATATCCCTTAGAAGTTTGATGGACGATGAGCCTCAATCACTACAGGATATGATTTTTGTTCCGGTCACCAAGGATGATCGAAAAAGGAAAAAGATAGGTCAGATGATTGCAACTGCTCTTAATCTTGGCAGTATTGTTGCCGTACCAAAGGATACTGCTTCAAACAACAAGAATGCTCTTGATGTGTCAGAATGCATTAAAGAATTAAATGATCTGTTGAAACAGGAGCAATTTTCAGGTTTGAGTTTTAAACCAAACGGCAATGTTACACCGCGTCGGGAAGTGCAGAAGCCATTAGTGCAGACATTTTTTGCAAGTTCTTCTGATTCCGATACAGATACATCCTCAAACGGATATTCCTCTGAAAATCCCGGTATGAGTTGAATCCTAAGATTGACATGGATGAGTATGATTTAAAAATAAGTTCACTCTGAATTTTAAGGCATTCAGACTGGTTTCTCCCGTCAATATTATGGGCGGGAGAAACAACGTCCTGATGATAGTTGTTAATTGGGTACTTTAGATGTTGCAGGTGGACAGGTATACTCTGCAGTAACTTTGTCTTCCGCATCTACAGCCTGTAGTATAACGGGAAATTTCCATAAGCTATGGAGATGTTTTAGCACATCTGCAGTTGTTTCTCCCAAAGGTACTCGATTTTGCTGGGTATACCTTAGGGTTAATGAACGATCACCTTGCAGATCTACTGAGTAAATCTGGATATCCGGCTCTAAATAACCCAAATTATATTGTTTGGATAAAGCCTCTCGTATTTGTTGATAACCTGGTTCATTGTGGATTGCATGAACGTATAATTCCGGGCTACGGTCATCATCTACTATATGGAATAACTTTAAGTCACGTATCAGTTTTGGAGACAGATACTGAGCAATAAAACTTTCATCTTTATAATTTCTCATTGCGGTATCCAAACTGGTAAGCCAGTCAGTGTTGGCCAGATAAGGAAACCATTGTTTATCTTCTTCAGTTGGATTCTCACATATTCGCTTGATATCCTGCATCATATGATAGCCTAAAGTGTAGGGATTAATACCGCTGTAATAGGGGCTGTTATAAGGCGGTTGCATAATGACATTGGTATGACTTTGCAGAATTTCCAGCATAAACTCATCAGTAACCAACCCTTCATCATATAAGGCATGTAAAATGGTATAATGCCAAAAACAGGCCCAACCCTCATTCATGACTTTAGTTTGTCCTTGAGGGTAAAAATATTGGGCGAGTTTCCTCACTATCCGTACAATTTCTCTTTGCCAGGGTTCAAGGAGTGGCGCGTTTTTTTCGATGAAATATAAAATATTTTCCTGAGGCTCTTCAGGAAAGCGTTTCTTCTGTCCATTTTCATCAATTTGTTTACTGTGAGGGATGGTTCGCCATAACTCATTGACTTGGGACTGCATGTAAATTTCCCGGTTTTGTTGACGAATTTTCTCTTCCTGAATGGACAATGCGGTAGGATGTTTGTACCGATCCACACCATAGTTCATTAAGGCATGACAGGCGTCAATAACCGCCTCAACCTCATCAATACCATGACGCTCTTCACAATCACTGATGTATTTTTTAGCGAAGACCAAATAATCGATAATGGCATCAGCGGATGTCCACATTTTAAATAAGTAATTGTTTTTAAAGAACGAATTATGTCCATAACAAGCATGAGCAATCACCAGAGCCTGCATCGCCATGGTATTTTCTTCCATGAGATAAGAGATACAAGGATTGGAGTTAATCACCAGTTCATAGGCAAGCCCCATTTGTCCGCGTTTGTAACTTTTTTCGACGCCAACAAAATGTTTACCAAAGGACCAGTGATGATACCCTATAGGCATACCTACTGAAGCGTAAGCATCCATCATTTGTTCCGCAGTAATAATCTCAATCTGGTTAGGATAAGTATCCAGGTTAAAGCTTTTGGCGATTCGAGCAATTTCTCGGTCGTAAGCCTGTATTAACTCAAAAGTCCATTCTGCACCAGTTGATAAAGGCTTTTTTTTCATGCAGTTTTCCTCTTAAATAATTCGCGAAATACTGGATAAATATCGGCTACGTTATCAATATTTTCCATAGCAAAGTTTGGATATCGCTCTTTCACCTGTTGGTATACTTCCCACAGACTTTGATGATGTCGAGGCATAATTTCAATATAAGCAAAATACTGCAGTAAAGGCATAATTTTTTCTTGCAGTAACTCTTGGCAATAGGGTGAATCCGCATTCCAGTTGTCGCCATCAGAAGCTTGCGCCACATAGATATTCCATGCCTGAGGAGGGTAGCGTGCTTCTATTATGGTATTTAATAATTCCAGGGCGCTGGAAACTACCGTACCCCCTGTTTCACGAGAGTAAAAGAACTCTTCTTCATTGACTTCTTTAGCAGAGGTATGATGACGAATAAAAACCAACTCAATTTTTTCATAATTTTTGGTAAGAAACATATACAGCAAAATAAAGAATCGTTTCGCTATGTCCTTTTTTGCTTCATCCATTGACCCTGATACGTCCATCACGCAAAACATGACGGCCTGAGTAGAGGGTGCGGCGATACGAACGCGATGGTTATAGCGGAGATCAATGGTGTCTATAAAAGGAACCGTTTTTATCTTTTTCTTGTAAAATTCAATGTCTCGTTCCAGTCTTGATAGCTCAACTGCATCAGGATTGGAGCGTTCTTTAAGTCGATCCAGTTCTTCTTCTGCTTCTCTCAGTTGTCTTTTATAGGGCGAAGCCAGGGCAACTCGTCGTCCAGTAGCCTGCTTCATTGAGCGCAGCACATTGATATTATTAGGAATACCACTGGTAGTTACCCCAGCTCTGACGGTTTTATAAGTGCTAATGCGTGCCAGTTCTTTTTTTACCAAATCAGGCAATTCCAAATCTTCAAAATAAAGTTCTAAAAATTCTTCACGAGAAAGTTCAAAAACGAAATTGTCCTCTCCTTCACCGCTATCGCTGGCATTGCCGCCATCTCCTCCAGCTCCACCGCCATTCGGTCTTTTTATACGGTCTCCGGTAATAAAATTATCATTACCCGGCAAAACTCGTTCTACATGACCGCCCTGGCCACGATGGAACATGGGTTCAGAAATATCTTTAGCCGGAATGGTGATTTGTTCGCCCTGGTCGATTTCAGTAATACTTCGCTTACCAACGGCGTCGGAAACGGCTCGTTTAATTTGATTTTTGTAGCGGCGTAAAAAGCGTTGTCGGTTTACCGTACTTTTTTTGCCGGCATTTTGTCGTCTATCAATCAGTTGCGACATAATAGTTGCTCCACACCTTGCACAGGGTAAGGTTTATTTTGGTCAAGGTTGAGAGATTGTGTTCTCCTGTCCCCTGGGTATATTTCATTACTCAGGAACGCCAACCTTGACTGTTTTCATAACGTTTTAGTTATGGATTAGACCCTTATTGCGATTTACGTACTCGTAAGTACCACTCACAAAGTAACCGAACTTGTTTTCGTGTGTAGCCTTTTTCTACCATGCGAGAAATAAACTCCTCATGTTTTTTCTTGTCGTCTTCAGATGCTTTTGCATTGAAGGAAATCACCGGTAACAAATCCTCGGTATTGGTAAACATTTTTTTCTCAATGACCGATTTTAATTTTTCATAACTGTTCCATACCGGATTCTTGCCTCTATTATTGGCTCTTGCTCTCAATACGAAATTGACTACTTCGTTACGGAAATCTTTAGGATTGGAAATACCTGCCGGTTTTTCAATTTTTTCCAATTCAAGGTTTAATAATCCTCTATCAAAGATCTCGCCTGTATCCGGATCTCTGTAATCTTGATCTTGGATCCAGAAGTCCGCATAAGTGATGTAGCGATCGAAAATGTTCTGGCCGTACTCTGAATAAGATTCGAGATAAGCCGTTTGTATTTCTTTACCAATAAATTCAACGTACTTGGCGGCTAAATATTCTTTAATGAAGCTCAGGTAGGTTTCGTGAACTTCTTGTGGAAATTGCTCTTGTTCAATTTGCCGTTCCAGTACGTACATCAAATGAACCGGGTTTGCAGCAATTTCACTGTGATCAAAATTGAATACCTTGGACAGTATTTTAAAGGCAAAACGAGTGGAAATTCCGCTCATTCCTTCATCAACACCGGCAAAGTCACGATACTCCTGATAGGATTTCGCCTTTGGATCCGTGTCTTTTAAACTCTCACCATTATAAACGCGCATTTTAGAGTAAATGCTTGAATTTTGTGGCTCTTTCAAGCGAGTTAATACGGAAAATTGCGCCAGCATGTCTAAAGTACCGGGTGCGCAATGAGCTTTGGCCAGCGAGCTGTTGTCTATAAGTTTCTGATAAATTTTAATTTCTTCTGAAACACGCAGACAATAGGGAACCTTGACTATATTGATTCTATCGATAAAGGCCTCATTGTTTTTATTATTTCTGAAGGTTTGCCATTCGGATTCGTTTGAGTGAGCCAGAATTATCCCTTCAAACGGTATGGCGGATAATCCTTCTGTAGCATTGTAATTGCCTTCCTGAGTCGCGGTTAATAAAGGATGTAGAACTTTGATAGGGGCTTTAAACATTTCAACGAATTCTAATAAACCGCGGTTAGCCCGGCAAAGTCCACCGGAATAACTGTATGCATCCGGATCATCCTGAGAGAATTCCTCAAGTTTACGAATATCTACTTTACCCACCAGTGAAGATATATCCTGATTGTTTTCATCCCCCGGCTCTGTTTTGGCTACAGCAATCTGTTTCAGACGGGAAGGTCTAACTTTAATTACTCTGAATTTACTAATGTCTCCATTAAATTCCTGCAATCGTTTAACCGCCCAGGGAGACATGAGATAGCGTAAATATCGGGTAGGGATACCAAAACGCTCGCTAAGTAATTCACCATCTTCCTGTGGGTTAAACAAAGAAAGTGGTGATTCAAAAACGGGTGAGCCTTTGATGGCATAAAAAGGGGTTTTTTCCATTAAATCTTTTAATTTTTCAGCAATAGAGGATTTACCGCCACCGACAGGGCCGAGCAGATAAAGAACCTGTTTGGTTTCTTCAAGTCCTTGGGCTGCGTGTTTTAAGAAGCCAACGATCTGTTCAATGGGTTCTTCCATTCCATAAAATTCTTTGAATACTGAGTATTGATGAATTATTTTATTGGAGAATATTCGCGATAATATTGGGTCATGACGCGTATCAATCAATTCGGGTTCGCCAATAGCCATAAGTAAACGTTCTGCCGGGTTGGCATATGCTGAAGGATCCGTTTTGCATAACTCCAGGTATTCGTCCAGACTCAAGTCCTCTTCTTTGTTATCAACAAAGCGTTTGGTATAGCCGGCTAAAAAATCGTGTGTATTCATGTGCCATCCCCTTTTACTTATCCTTGTTCAGGATATAACGTGATTCTTTATTATTATTTTTTGCATTTTTTTCTTATCGCTGGTAAAACCAACAAATAACTTCTTTTATTTCATAGTATAGTAGACTAAACAAATTAATTTGATACATAAATCAATAAACTATATGTTTTTTTTATAGGAATGCAATGACTATGCCAGACACTACCATTTACTTGAAAAATTACCAAGCCCCTACTTTTACAGTGGATACTGTAGATTTAAATTTTGATTTATATGATGACCATGCTTTAGTAAAAAGTATAGTGAAATTAAATCGCCAGCATGAAGGCGCTCTGGTTTTGTATGGTGATGAGTTAGAACTTATTTCTCTGCAGATGAACGGTAAATCGCTTCAACCCTCTGAATACTTCCTAAATGATGAGACACTGAGTATAAAACAGTGCCCCGATGAATTAATCCTTGAGATAGTCACGAGAATTCAACCACAAAATAATACAAAATTATCAGGTCTTTATCGTTCAAATCATTTATTTTGTACTCAATGTGAAGCGGAAGGATTTAGACGAATTACTTATTTTCCAGACCGTCCAGATGTTTTAGCAACCTATACTACCAGGATATCTGCCGATAAAAAGCAGTATCCCGTTTTATTATCCAATGGAAATTTAGTGGATTCTGGCTCAACCCCTGATGGTCGTCATTGGGTTGTTTGGCATGATCCGTTCAAGAAGCCCTCTTATCTGTTTGCTTTGGTGGCTGGTAATTTAGCGTGTATTCGTGATGAGTTTATCACCTGTTCTGGTCAAACAGTGGATTTACGCATTTACGTTGAACCGGGCAACGAAGATAAATGTTCTCATGCCATGGAGTCATTGAAGAAATCGATGACATGGGATGAGCAGGTCTATGGCCGAGAATACGATCTGGATATTTTTATGATAGTCGCGGTAAGCGATTTCAATATGGGCGCCATGGAAAATAAGGGATTAAATATTTTTAATTCAAAATACATTCTTGCTCGGCCAGATACCGCAACAGATCAGGATTTTGCAGATGTTGAGGGTGTTGTTGCTCATGAATATTTCCATAACTGGACAGGAAACCGGGTGACGTGCAGAGACTGGTTTCAATTAAGTTTAAAGGAAGGATTAACGGTATTTCGTGATCAGGAATTTTCCCGGGATATGAATTCACGGGATGTCAATCGAATTATGGATGTAAAAGCATTACGAAGCCAACAATTTCCTGAAGATGCAGGAAGTATGGCACACCCTGTAAGACCGGAGTCGTATCAGGAAATCAATAATTTTTATACAGCAACCATTTACAATAAAGGAGCTGAAGTAATTCGCATGCAGCACACTCTGTTAGGAAAGGAAGGGTATCGGCGCGGCATGGATCTTTATTTTAAACGACATGATGGTCAGGCGGTTACTATAGATGATTTTGTTGCAGCTATGGAAGATGCGAATGGCGTCAATCTTACTCAATTTAAACGCTGGTACAGTCAGGCCGGTACTCCTGAAGTCCTGGTTCGATCCGATTACACTAATGGACGTTTAACATTGTCTATGCAGCAAAGCTGTCAGCCCACACCAGATTGTCATGAAAAAAAACCATTTCATATTCCCATTCGGATTGCATTATTTGATTCGAAAGGTCACATGATGCCAATCGATAAGGATATTTTAGAACTGAAAGAACATGAGCAGAGTTTTGTGTTCGCCGGATTAAGTGAAAAACCGGTAGTTTCATTACTTCGTGAGTTTTCTGCCCCCATCCGCTTAAAGGACCAATTGTCTCAGGACGATTTATTATTCCTGTTACGTTATGAGACAGATGGCTATGCCAAGTGGGATGCCGCACAACGATTGGTTTTAAATTGTATTAACGACTGTTTAACCCTGCCATCAACTCAATGGCATATTCCTGAACCTTTAATCTCCGCCTTTGAGCATGTATTACTTGATGAATCACTGGATGCTGATTTGCGAGCTGAATTATTAACTCCTCCTGGCTTTGAAGAGGTAGCTGCTTCTTTGAAACAGGTCGATGTCAGTCTGGTTGAGGCGGTGCGCGATCATTTTCGCAAACAACTGGGCATCCGCTTATATGATTCTTTGCATCAAGTATATAAGCAATTATGGCAAGCAGAAGATCATCAAATGAATGGTCAAGCTTATGGACGAAGAAAATTACGCAATGTATGCTTGTGGCTGTTGATGAAAGCGAATGAACAAGCCAATCTGGAATCCTGTAAGCAGCAATTTGCTTTGGCCAAAACAATGACGGATCAAATCGCTGGTTTTGCTTTATTGGTGAATTCTGCTGATGAGGACAGCCGAGTTAAGGCTATTGATGATTTTTATCAGCAATGGTCCCAGGATGAACTCGTGCTGGATAAATGGTTTGCGTTACAGGCTGCATCAGAATTGCCTGAAGCGCTAAGTCACGTAAAACAATTATTGAAACATCCTGCATTCAGTATTAAAAATCCCAATAAAGTTCGCTCCGTTATAGGTACATTCTGTATGGCCAATCCTCGTAATTTTCATGCGGTTGATGGAAGTGGTTATCAATTTTTGAGTGAGATGTTATTGACAGTCGATAAATTAAATCCTCAAATCGCCGCTCGCCTGGCAACGCCGTTCACCCGTTGGCAACGTTACGATCACTCAAGACAAGCATTAATGAAAGATCAACTAGAGCAATTGGCAAAGCAGGATTTATCTCGTGACTTACGTGAAGTGGTCGACAAGAGTTTGGTTATCGGCTGAGGGATGTAGGATTAACGACGGTGTCATTAAGTTAAGCCCTAGTAGCCTGTATTAGCGAAGCATAATACAGGATCGAAGTGGCATCAAAACTCCATTGTTTCCCGTATTACGTTTCGCTAATACGGGCTACGAACACTAGTTAATCTCCTTAACTTAATGGCAGTGAGGCTTACCGGGAGGTATATTGGCTCAATTGAAAATCATCAGTTGAGCCTTTTGAACATTCGTTATTTTGGTCCTTCTGGCCTAATTTCTACAGTAGCATCCTGTTCCCCAGAAATTTGGGGCGAAGCTGTTCTGAATAGTGGAGGACTGAACATAGGTTCCTGATCCTGTGCATGATCCTGTTTTGAGTGATCTTTAATTGAATAGGATCTGGTGTTGGATTTGGAGGCTGATGTTTCGGTACCCTCTGATTTTAATGAAGGCTCTTGGGGGATGATCTTATCAGCACTCCAAAAAAGGCGACCTAAACCTACTGCTGCAGAAGATAACAATACGCCAATACCGGCACCCACCAACGAACCAACCAGAGCACCAACTACTGGTAAGACAAAAAAGCCAATAAGTCCGCCAATCAGTGCTCCGATTCCAGTGGAACCTGCTATGCTGCCTGCTTCAATGCCAATTCGAGCACCAGAAGACAGATTAGTGGTCTGGGTTATTTTATCATCTGAATCAGAAGTAACTCTTACATGATCCTTATTAATTTCAAGCGGAGGTTGACCATCGTTAATACTTGCTTTGATCACATCTGTATTTTTTTCCTGATCAACTACAGGTAGTACTGAGCTATTTGCAGGAGTATCCGCCTGAGTTACAGCTGAAGTACCCTGGGTAACCGGTGTAATAAGAGCATCTGATGAATTGGTCGATATGGGTAAAACAGGTGATTCAGTCTGTTCCGGATTTTTAATCGTTACGCCTGAAGATACACGAGGGTCTATAGGTGGATGAATAACTCTTGGACCTTCCAGCTTTCGCTGAATCTCATCACGAGTGGCCATTCTGAGTACATCATCTTTATTTCCTAAATTATCAAGAGTTGTAATTAAATTTTGATTATAAGAGCCTGTAGGGGCCCCTAGTTCTTGCATTTTTTTGTGGCTGTGTGCGCAAGTAAAATCACCACAGGAATAGGCATCTCCCTGGGGGTGCTTGGGACCAGAATATTTGATGCGGATTAATTCCTTGTTTAAACCACATTGCTCCAACAATTTCAGTGTATAGTCTTTGATTGCTGATGCGCCAGAAGGGCCATAAGGGTCAAATAATTCAAGTTCGTAAAATACTTCATCTTCTGTTGGTTTTGTTAAATACACGCCACGCCAATGGCCTGGGCCAACGGGGATGATAATGTGTTGAATGTTTTCGTTGAATAGTTCGCTGGCCAGTACATCTTGAATAGCCAATGCTGAACTTGGATCATAGCGATTGAGTACTGCCATTACTGAAATATTGCCAGTCGAATTGGGCATCAACAAAGTCATATCATGATCTTGTAACTGATCTCTAGCGGATCGAAGATGAAGTCCTGATTGATCAAAACGCCCCTGATTTCGGTGTCTATTTCTATTGGATTGCGAATGGGTTTCCATCCGATTCAGAACTAATCCGTAAATCAGGTTGGATACTTCAGAAATATCATCATATTGTTCTGATTTAGCCTCTTTAATTTGATCAATTAAATAATCAGTAATAGTCACACCTTGAAGATGTAAAGCTATATCATCATCAGCGGCAAAATCATTAATGAGACTCAGTAGCTGTTTGTCTGTTTCATTTAATCGACCTTCGTATACACGCACCAGAGAGTTATAACTCTCAAGTTTTATCTTATCGCTTAATGCCATCAGGCTACTCCGTTTAAATATTCGATTTGATCAATAATTAGATTATATGCATAAAATACTTAAGAAAAAATGAAGTCCTCCTGTACTTTCACCATTAGATGGTTAATTACGTGATTTATGCCTCTGACTGAGTAAACTGACATAAATCTGGTATATCTTTAACAAAGGTTTTGACTGATGTCTACATAAATTGATCATTATTTTCAATAATTGATTAATCTGTTCTATGACTTAAATGAATACATTTTTGGCGTTATACATTATGAGGGAATAACTCATACTTAGGTGTGCTTAAACCGTCTTCTTGGAAATTTCTTCCATTATTATTAAATATTGAATAATCTCTTTACTCGTTTCATCACGTAATGGTGAAAAAATTACTGTGAACTGCAGATATTTTCTCTTTTTATTTTTGATTAAGATTTTGCCATGCCATTCGTTCCCTTTGTTTAAATGTTCTATAACTGATTTAAAATGTTTTATGGGAGTTTTTTCTGATTGTAACGTTAGGAAGTTTTGGCCGATAATTTCGTAATAATCATAACCTGTTTTCTCAATAAACCGCTCATTAACGTAATCAATAGTGCCTGCCTTATCAGTTATTATAATTAATACGGGACTTTGGTCTAAAGCACGAGTTAATTTTCTTATAGTCGCTTCTGCACGTTTCTGCGCTGATATATCTCTAACGATAGCCAGTACAAATTGTTCACCCATCGTACTAAACATGCTTAATCGAACATCTACAGGAAAGGTTGTTCCATCTTTTCTTCTGTGCAGACCTTCTAAATTTAAAGGTCCATAAGACAGTTTTACTATATTTTTCTTTATGGTGTCTTTATTAATGGCAATCTCAATTTCCCAAGCATAAGAATTAATGAGTTCTTTACGAGAATAACCTAAAGTGATGCATGCTTCATTATTAACATCCAGAATAACTCCATTTAAATTATGTACAAAAATGGCATCTGTAGTCGCATTCATGAAATTTTGATAACGTTCTTCGCTGGTGATCAACTGATAAAGTAATTCTTGTTGATTAGGTAGATTCATTTTACTGGACATGGTTTAAATCAACCTTCGTAAACATAGTATTATTAATAATAGGCTTTCGCAGGGTTTTGTTCAAATTTAGGTCAATCATGGGGTTCTGTTTAGGCGCTTGGTTGATCTCTACAGGGGAGGATCGCCACATACCCCATCCATATTACGTATTTATTGATATCGTTGTAAGGAAAGAACTATCAACTGTTGGTTTTATACTATTGAATTGATCAGAGACGATGCAGAGAATCTTATCTCACTGATGGATCTAAATTGGGGACTCATCAGGTACTTTCGCTCCAATTTTTCTGTTTCCGAGGCTATTTTATATCTACCCATGTTGATCATTTATTGCCCATGAATTATATTAGGCCATATTTTTAAACACAGAACTACTTCCAAATGACTCGTCCAACTTCTTCAGAACCCTCATATTTCAAAAAATCTTATCAACTTTTATCCGACTATTTTCTTAATTCAAATAAAAAATGGAAGGCGTGGGCTTTATTTTCTGGTTGTGTTCTTAGTACTTTAGCAATGATTGGTCTTGGATTTGTATTAGGAGGTTGGTTTTTCCCCTTTATTTACGCCGCATTTATCGTTAAAGATACCGCACTTCTGTTATTAGGATTAGGGGCTGGTCTTTTAATATCTGGTGCGATGGCTGGATTTAACTATTTAGCGAATTATTTAAAAAATGAATTGTATGTTAGTTGGCGCTCCTGGCTCACTAAAAAAATGATTAATCAATACTTGAGTAATAAGACGAACTATCTGGAAATCTCACGAATCTATAATGATATTGATAATCCGGAACAGCGTATTCAAGAAGATATTGATAAAGTGGTTGAATCTTCACTGGATTTATTTTTAGGATTTATCGATAGTTTTTCCAATCTTGTTGTTTATACACTACTTTTAAGTTTAGCCGGCGGAACACTATCTTTTGTGCTCTTGGGGAGTACTATAGTGATTCCCGGATTTTTAGTGTTTGTGGCCCTGGGAGTGGGTATTGTAACTTCTCTCATTGGTTATTTTATCAATAGGTCATTACGTGAATCGACCAATGAAGAAACGATTGCGCAGTCCAATTTACGAGCTGATTTACAGCATATTAAAATGTTTTCCGAGGAGATAGCAATTGAACATGCGGAGCAGTATTACCAAAACCGACTGGAAAAAGAGGTAGATGAATTAAATAAAAAAACAGCAAAACGCCTATCGATTCAAAATGATACAACATCGTTTAATGTATTTAATGGAACATTTCAAGTCATTGTCCCTATTATAGCCGCAGCACCTTTATATTTTGCGGATCTGATCTCCCTGGATGTATTCTATTCTGTAGGATATTATTTTTCCATGATGACGCGTTCGTTAAACTGGTTCATCAACTCTTTTGAGACGATTAATAAATTCCAGACCAGCTTGAGCCGTATTATAACCTTGCAGAATGCTCTGGATAAAAATAATGCGGGTGAATCCACTAGAAAAATTATTCGTACTGTAGCGCATCATGATAACACTCTTGTAGTAAAAAAACTGGAGCTTAATTTACACGGGAGTAATGAGTTAGTCATAAAGGGTCTTGATTTACATTTTACCCCAGGCGTTCATACCTTGATTCAAGCACCTTCCGGGGCTGGAAAAAGCAGTCTTTTTAAAGCAATAGCAGGTACCTGGTTATCTGGGGAGGGAGAAATAATTATTCCCGGAAGTCTGGAATCTGTTTATTTTTTACCGCAAAAACCCACTCTTCCCAATGATACTTTAAGAAAAGTACTCGCCTATCCTGATGCTAACTGTTCATATTCTGATAATGAATTAATTTCAGCATTAAAAGCCGTCAATATGGGCGCTCTAGCAGACAAATTAGACAAACAAGTTGGCTTTAAATCATTGGGTGAGCAACAACGAATCGCTTTTGCTCGTGTATTATTAAGGAAGCCTGACTGGATATTTTTGGATGAAGCTACGGCTTCTTTGGATGAAGAAGTAGAAGAGCAAGTTTATTGCCGTCTCAAGGAACTTCTTCCTAAAACCACAATCATTAGTATCGCGCACCGATCTACGGTGAGGCGACATCACGATAATGTTGTATTTTTTAAGGTGAACGACAAGAAAGAAGTTCAGGTCCAAGAAGAACACCGATTATCAGCCGATAGTCATTCAGCATCGGGTTTTTAATATTTTTTCCTTTTGGCAAGCCTTAACAAAAAAGGTGCCGAAGGGTACTATTATTTATCACTAGAGTACTAGGGGCTGTTGGCAATTGTTCTATAATCCTTTTGTGGCGTGGCGTGGCGTGGCGTGTTATTCATCGCTCCTTACTATTTATACGTCATCCTCGCGAATGCGGGGATCCATGCACCAATGTGGCATTGTGCTACATTGGTGCATGGATTCCCGCATTCGCGAGGATGACAAGCTGCGATACGTCGAAACTGTTTTTGAGTTATTATTTTTGTCTTGTTATTAATAGTCCAATTTAATTGGTGCATAATCAAATCATTCGGCGATCTAGAAGTTTAATGTGAATAATCAGTACTATAAGGTCCAAAAATGGTTCAACGTTTTGCAGTCATAGGAAATCCAGTCGAGCATAGCTTATCGCCATTGATACACCAACAATTTGCGCAACAAATGAATCTCCCTTTGACTTATGAAAAAATAAAAGGAGATGATCATTCATTTGAACACCAGGTACTCGAGTTCTTTAACCAGGGAGGTAAAGGTCTTAATGTGACTCTGCCTTATAAAAAAAGAGCGTTTGAGTTGGCAAGAGTACATACTCCTCGTTGTACCTTAGCGGGCGCTGCGAATACCTTATGGATGAAGGATGCTGTTCTGTATGCGGATAATACTGATGGAATAGGTCTGATTTGTGATTTAACGCGTATGTTCGAACTCCGGAATAAAAATATATTAATTCTAGGTTCTGGGGGGGCGACCCGAGGTATTCTTTATCCTTTATTGGAAATGAAACCTGATTCATTAACTGTTGCCAATCGTACCGTCGAAAAAGCTAAAGAACTTCAGAAGGCTTTTCCGCAAATCAAAATTACTGGTCTCGATCTGGTGCATGGGGATTTTGATTTGATTCTAAATGCAACTTCGGCAAGCCTTGAGGGGCATGTACTGTCTTTGCCAGAAGAGATCATGAGATCCAGGCCCTTGTGCTATGACCTGGCTTATAATCAAAAGGGCATGACTCCCTTTGTGCGTTATGCAAGAGCTTTTGGTTGTCTGGCTGTTGATGGTTTGGGTATGTTGGTTGAGCAGGCCGCAGAGGCTTTTTATATCTGGAATGAAGTGAAGCCATCAACAGCAGCGGTCATAGAATTTTTGCGTCCTGATTAATCAAAAAATGCCGTCACTTCATCAGCAGATGCAATCGTGTCCTGATAACCTAATTCAAGCAGGACGCGGGTAAATTCCTTTTCAAAAAGTAAAAAGCTCAATAAATCACCTGAATGACTCTTTGCACCCAGAATATTTAGCAGGTAGCGTAGCAAAGCCGGCATGCTTTGAAAGTGTTCTTGTGCTACTGAGGCCATGTCTCTGCTCGGGCGAAGATGCAGGGTTGTTATTGGCCGCCATGGTGATCGGCGTTTTTTCCACATAGATAGAAGAGTTGCTATTTCATTCATACGATTGACCATCTCAATATCTCGATCAAGATTGTCCAGGAACAACCCATTCATCATATTTCCCAGGATATGAGCAAAGGCAATATCGCCGTTTCGTAGCGTTTCCGGATCGGTGAATTCAGGTAATTCTCTAGTTCCCAAGATCATGATTCTATCGACATGAGATCGTATCGCTCCTCTAAGAGGAGTACCAAGTCCCACGCTTCCATCACCGTAATGAAATCCATCAAGATGAATCGGAGGAAAGAATAGAGGCAAAGCACTGGATGCTAGAATATGCTGGGCGTTAATCGTGGCTCGTTGGCTGCTGTGGCGTGGATAATTCCAATCTTCAAATTCAGGTTGATAATGATCATAAAACGAAATGGTTTGGTGCGTTTCATAGCGTGCGGTTAATACCTCGAAGGTATCCAGATGGCCCGCGGCAATATTTTGTCCAATACGAGAGAAATCTATAGTCTCATCAAGAAATTGTCTCAATGGGGAAGTATCCAGCAGGTGGCCTGCCTGGCGTTGTTTTATTATCAAGGTGCTCAGGTTCCGCATTACCGATTTGCCTAATTCATAATTACTGGCTTTATAGATTTGTTGGCAATGAATTTCGCCCCATATAGATTCGAGTTTATCCAGTCCGGCAGGAAAGTCATCTGCATTTTCTACAAGTACGGCCGCATTGATACTGCCGACACTAACTCCGCTCACCATATCAAAGGGAAGTGTTTTTGTTTGCAGTATATGACCGATAGCTTTAAGAACGCCTGCCTGATATGCGCCTCGGGCACCACCACCTGCTAGATAAAGGGCTTTTTTAACCATCGTGATTTTTTTTTATTTATTATATTTGAAAATATAGCTGATTTTAATGAAAATTTCCAAGGAAGAAAAAGGGACGTCATCTTTTCTTAAGAATTAATTGTTATATTAATTATAAAGATGCTTCATTTGTTGAGTAGGAATATGGGACTTGATAATGATGTAAAAGAAGATGAACTGGATAAAGCCAGGGCCATTGAGCTTTTAAAGGCTATGCAAACTCCTATTGACTACCAATTGGTGCCTCTAACGAAAAAATCATTGCTCAGGGCGGCGGCAGCGCGTATTCCCTGGTTATCAAAGATTTCGCTAAAAGTTGATGATGCAGCGGATACAGCAATAAGGATAGGTGAGCGTGTCAGCAATGTGAATGATTCATTTGGTAATGAATCGATTGCGCACGGATTTCATTATGCTGTGCTTGTCATGGCGGCCATTGATTTTGTGCGTATCCCTTTAATCTATCTTGCAGCGTATCTTTTAGATGAAAAAATACCCTTTAAATTGAGTAATAACGCCAGATGGATTTATTCCGCTTTTCTTTTAGGCCTCACCATAACTGCCTTGGCTGCTCCCGTGACCGCTCCAGTAATCGCTTTTATCGGAGCGGGAACTGGTTTGGTTTTTGGTACCTTTTTATTAGCTCGAACCCTTAATACTCGTTATCAATTGGGTAAGGAACGAAAATTTATACAAGGAGAAATTGCTAAAGCAGAAGAACTCATGAAATTGCTTCAGGATGACGCTAAAGAATTGGAACATAAATTGGCTACATCCACCGGAGATGAATTTATTGCATTGGAAATTAAGGGGTTAGAAGAGCGCTACGAGTCACAAAAATCATTGATTTATGAATTGAAAAATAAAGAGTTGCATCTAGAACAAAAAATCGATCGCGTCGGTATGATGCGTGTTTTTGATAAAAGTATTGGTGTTGGTTTAACATCATTATCCATCATTGGACTTGTGGTGACATTATTTTTTCCTCCTGTAGGTGGATGGATACTTGCAGGAGCCGCAATTGCAGGTGGCGTTTATCTTACTGGAAGATTATTGACGCCGGTAGTTAAACATTTTGGCAATTGGTTAATGAATCAATTTACATCGTCCAAAGAGTCGGTTGAACCGGAATCTAAAGAAGATTTGGCTCATGACAATACGTTGAATGAGCAAAAAGAGGCTGTAATGGAGAATTCATCGGGATTAAAACTAGCAGTATCTAATGTAATTGCTTCTGATAGTCAATCGAACATGAGCCAGGTTACTCATGGAGAACTTCTTGATGAAGCTGCTTCTGATATCGAAAGTAATCACCATACAGCTTCTCAACATCTGGAGCCCGAGCAGGGTGAAACGATTCATCAAGTAGATTCTACTGCCCTTGTTTTGGTTGGTCTAATGGGAAAGAAAGCCGCTATAGAATATTCAGAGCATTTACATACACACCCTCATGAAGTGACTAACGAGTCTGAACTGGATACTGATTTTTTAATTGCAAAACCAAAACCAAAGCCAGAGCCTGAAGTGATCGCGCAAGCAGAAGTTGACGACAGGGAAGATGAAGGGGAAAGTGAAGCCGTTGGAGAACATCCTTAACCTAAAAGGACTTACGAAAACCCCATGTCTCTTTGTTTTAAAGAATTTTTTTTGATAATTTAGTTTTTCTAAACTTCCTCATTATAAATTTTTTTTGCCTCGCCCTCGGTTTTCTTTGTAAGTCATATCTAATTAAATTTATCTTTGAAACTCCGTTGCAAAAAGTAAAAAATTCCTATAATTTAAAAATTTACCCTCCTTAAGGAATAAAAATTCATGTTGAATTTATTTCGTGAACAACCGCGTGCTTTTCACATGATTTTTATGTTGGAATTGTGGGAGAGATTTGGATTTTATACAGTCCAGGGCATTCTCACCCTCTATTTCATCCGATATTTAGGTTACAGCGATATGGTTTCTTACTATACGTTCGGAGCCTTTTCTGCCTTGGTTTACGGCATGGTTGTTATCGGCGGATATATGGGGGACAGAGTTCTTGGTACCAAAAGAACAATCGTGCTGGGGTTGGTTGTCCTGGTAGCGGGATATTTTTCTCTGGCATTTACTGATAAAGAGCATGTTTTTCTAGCCTTGGGATTGATTTGTGTGGGTAACGGTTTGTTTAAAGCAAATCCATCCAATTTACTTTCAAAATGTTATGAGGAGAATGACCCTCGTTTACATGGTGGATTCACCCTTTATTATATGGCTATTAATTTAGGCAGCATGGTTGCTTTGATTGCAGGACCTACCATTTCCAGTCGATATGGCTATTCCTATGCCTACTTCATCAGTGCTATAGGCCTGGTTTTGGGGCTCGCTAATTATTGGTTTCAACATCATCATGTTTCTCATATAAATACTGAAGCTGATATGCGTAAGATTACCCTTTGGCATTGGTTCTTAATCCTTATGGGAGTTTTACTGTTCACTGAGATAGCCGCTTATTTACTCCAACATGTGATGCTTGCCAAAAATTTGTTGTGGTGTATCACTATACTGGTCGTTGCAGCATATGGTTTGATGATGAGAAAAGAAAATCGAGCCACATTCATGAAAATGTTAGTCGCTCTTGCTTTAATGGTAGAGGCAGTCATATTCTTTACTTTATACCAACAAATGCCAACATCCCTCAATTTATTTGCAGTAAATAATGTGATTCCAAATGTTATGGGAATCACTTTTGATGCTCAAAGTTTTCAGGCACTTAACCCCATTTGGATTGTATTGATGAGCCCGGTTTTAGCTTATGTTTATGGCAAATTGCATCGAAAGGGAATCTTGTTTTCAATCCCTTACAAATTTGCGTTGGGAATGACTATGTGCGCCGTCAGCTTTTTAATGCTCTATTTTGCCCGTTATTTTTATACGGGAAATGGCATGGTATCTTCATGGTGGCTCATTTTTAGTTATTTATTTCAAAGTCTTGGTGAGTTACTGGTATCGGCTCTTGGGGTGGCTATGGTTGCCGAGCTGGTGCCTACGCAAATCGTTGGTTTTGTGATGGGCATGTGGTTTTTGACCTCTTCAGTCGCGGGATTTATCGGGGCTTACGTGGCTTCATATACCGCGCTTCCTGAGCATATTAAACCTGGTGTTGAGTCACTTTTTATTTATACTAATGTATTTGCCTGTATTGGTATCGTAACGTTCATAATCGCGTTGTTTATGTGGTTCCTATCACCACGTTTAAGCCGATATATTGCTACAAACAGCACAAGTTTGAAACATGAAATTGAATCAGTTGAATTTTCTACTACGTATATACCCAGCCACTAGAGGCGTGACAGTTCGCTCTCCACACACCTGACTTGCCGCGGATTTGTCCGCGGTATTCCGGTCGTTATACTTCTAAAAATAACAACTCAATAAAAGAACCCTATTCTATAGCCTGTATTGGGGCATATTAAATTCAAATTACGCCAATAAGTTGTTATTATACTGCTCACTTAATGTTTATTTAATTATAATTGGTTAAAATATCATCATTAGTGGGGTGTCACTTGAAGGCAATATCAATTAATACTACCTCTTATTAAAATTTCACATTTAAAAGAGTAAGGAGCGGGGATGGGGGTACAGGTTGAATTAAGTGAAAATTCTCAGAACTTAATGAAGGAATTTATAGCTTCTTATGGCCCTGAAGCGGTAAGCCCAGAGCATTTGGTTTCGCCAGTGGAGGCTGTACAATTGATTCGCTGGTTAGCTGATGAAATCAATATCCCTGAGACTATTTCTAAAAGTAATAAAGAAAAAATTGATTTTATCCTGGCTTCATTGCGAGCGGAATTATTAAAAGATTTGTTGGCTGCCATGCCTGGAACTAATTCCTACGTAAAAAAGATGGACCCTCCCGCCTCATCAAGTAATCAAAACAAATTTATTCTTTTGGCAATTGCCGGGACTTTATTAGCAGCCTGTGAAGGCTTTGATAGTATTGCCTCTTTAATGTCGGTATTATCATTTCCTTCTATAGCCATACTTGCTGTTGGCGTTGTTTTTTCTGCTTTATCAATTGTCGTTTTTTATGGATTTGATCTTGTCCAGGTATCTCAGAATTTAGGTGTAAAATTAAGAGATGCACCTAAATTATTAGATATCTATCTATCACAAATGGATGAGATTAAAGCGATTAGAAGAACAATCGAATCATATAACCTGGCACAATTGACCTCGCAAGAATTAGAAACTTATGAACTCACCATTTCCATGTTGCAAACGCGGTTAAAGGCTGTAGCACAGGCGAGTAAGCAATTTGAAAAAGCATTGAACAGCGAGAATATGAAAGTAGCCGAAACCGTTGTTTCCTGGGTGGCTGGGTTATTATTTTTTGGTAGTGGATATTTTGCAGGCCAATCAGTTGCTGTATTTGTTTTGAGTTTGTTTATGACCGCGGTGACACCTGCTTTTTTTCCGATTGTTTTGTTTGGTATAGGTATTGGTTTAGCTGCATTTTGTCTTTATTGGAATGTAGAACGTGTTGGTGTAAAAAAACTTATTAGTACCTGGTTTGGTCTTGACGAAGAAAATATTGAGAAATTATGTGATTCTGAAAACCTGGCAAATCAAGAGAGAAAACTGGAGAATTTACAGAAACATGTATCAAGTACCAAGGCTTTAATCACTGAGGTATCTGAATTGCAACAAAACAGGAGCAGTTCAGCACTTAAGGAAACCTGTAAACCCGAGGAATCCTCAAGTGCTAAAGAAGGTAAATCACCGGTCATTAAAACCAGTAATAATATTTACTCATTTCATCTTAACTCTTCAATACAGGAGAGTGACAATACTGAGATGGATTATGATAAAGCTTCTGGTTGTAGTCACAATTAGAGTCGAGGCGACCCAGACCATAATTGATGTTTGCTAAATGCAGCGGCATGTAGACTAATAATGAATTTCCCTGTAAATAATCAGGGTTTGTAGATAAGAAAAATTCATGCAGTTCATCTGTTTCATCAATCGTGAAATTGCTTTGACTTCTAAGGGGGACCAACGGAGAGTTAATCACCAGAGGATGAGAATTGGTTGCAACCCAACCGTACTGTTTCTTGAATGCATTAATCAGGTTAAGTATTTGCTCAGGAACTCTTTGAGACGGTTTGGGATAAATTGAATCACTCAGTTGATAAATAAAATCATAAGTTAGCGGATTATTTGCAAACGCCAGATAGATAATTTCTTCCTGAGGATTCTCCAGCTTTTCTTTTATTGCCTGAGTCAGACCTGCGCTCTCTATAGTTGGGCGTACTTTATAATGTGGACTAAGGTAAATATAAGCGGAGTAGACTATGGCTTGTTTTTTACTCAGATCAACACCTTGTCTGTAGGTACGTGAAAATCCTGCAATTTCCTGATTCATTCCGTAAAGTACGGTTACTTCACCATCAGTTTCAGGTTGTAAAATTAAACGCTCAAATTCATCATGATCAGCAAGGTGATACGACTTCGCAAGAAAACGATATAACTCATTACTTATTTGCACTGGCGTAGTATTCTGAGTTTCAACTACATAGGAATCAATTGCTATCACATCTTGAGTTTTCATTGTTCTCTCCATTGAACATCCCGACTCACTTTTTCGCATCAATTTATCCATAAATTAATTTTGGGCGAAGAGCGGATAAAAACTAACCAACTCTATTATTTATAGACCGAATTTGGGCGTTGTCAAATGTATGAAAACGTGTTTCAAATATTTAAAGTGTCTTTAACAAAGGGGATGGTAATTTTGCGATGAGCTGCCAGGGATGCATCGTCCAGACGATTAAGCAGTTGATGTAAATCATGCATATTACGCGAACAGCGGTTTAGTAGGAATTGCCCTACACTTTCAGGTAAATCAATTCCTCGTTTAAGGGCATGTAATTTAAGCGTATTAATTTTTTCTTCATCGCTTAATTCATTTAGTTGAATAACTAATCCCCAGGCAAGTCGGGAACGAAGATCGGCCAGATTAATAGTACTTTTTGCTGGTGGCAGATTTCCGGAAATGATCAATAATCCTTTTTCCATGTCTTTTATTCTATTATAAAGATGAAATAATGCCTCTTCCCAGGCGGAGTTATTTGCAATGGCATCTATATCATCAATACAAACTAAATCCTGCTCTTCCAGACCCTCTATCGTTTGCGGCCCCCAGTCTTTAAGAAGCGTCAAGGGAAGATACATTGCTGATTGTTTTAAATTGACGGATTGACAACAGGCTTGGAGCAGATGGGATTTTCCACTGCCTTTTGGTCCCCAGAGATAAAGTAATCGATCTTCTTTCAGGGTCAGCATATTTTTTAATTGTTGCTGTAATAGACCATTATTTGCCCAATTAAAATCGGCTAGAGTCGCTTCATCATTTAGTTTTATTGCTAAAGCCAATTGCTTGTTCATTGTGGTCGTTCTTTTTTGGGCCAGGCTTTCTTACCCCAGGTCCAGATATAATCAAGATAAGTGGTTGCTGTGGTAAAAGCGGTTAAGTAAATTAATACGTCAACTAAATAAAGAGAGAATTTAAAGTACGCTAATTCAAATAAGCATAAGGTAACCAGAATGAGTTGAAAGGTGGTATTAAATTTACTTAATAAAGTAGGTTCAAAATCAAGCTTGCGTTGAATGAACCAATACCAGGCAAGTACCCCCATGGAGATAGTAAAATCTCTAAGGAATACCAGGATTACTAACCACCAGGGTAAAGAGCCGATGAGCGCTAACGAGATAAAACTTGAGGCAACTAATAATTTATCAGCCAGGGGATCAACGAAGGAACCAAAAAAACTTTGCCAATTAAAATGGCGGGCTAGCCAACCGTCAAGCCCATCTGTAATACCGGCCAGGATAAATGTATAAAAAGCATTAACGTACTCATGATGATATAAATACATCAAAAATGGAACAATTAGCCCTAACCGAAACAATGTCAACGCATTGGGTATATGTTTTAGTATCATGTGTCATACGATAATTTTATTTACTCTCATTGATTTGCATGTTGAGAGTATGTATTGCGCCAAATATATATCCGCAATCCTGGATCACATATGGCAGTGGTACGAACTAGTTTATACAATACCGCTGCCTCTGTCACGTGATTGAGGAATGTATCTTGTATCCAGTGTTGATTTTGAGGACTCCTGACTTATTGAGAAGTCACGAGTCTTTTTCTTCGGTTCTGGATATAAAGAGGAAGATTATGTTCCCTTTTTGTCTATCGTCTATCAGTAATCCTTTAAAAGAGTGAAGGGATTCACCTCATGTACATTCGTATTTTTGTAGGAGTTGGAACTTAAACGCATGGTCAATGAACATTGATGCCGCCATGCCTCGTTTAATAAGAGTTGTTTTAGCCATTCTATTAAGTGAGGATTGAATTCCTGAACCAGTTCATTTAACAAAGAATGGATAACCTGATGTACGCAGCTCCATAATTGAATAACTGGAATCTGGCATGCTGTATTTAATGCCTCTATCCATAGTTTTATATTATTTTGCAGGGTGTTTTGAATAAAACGAGTACTTAACAAATTCAGATTCCCTGTATTAAGTCTCGTGTCGATTGGTAATCCTCTTTGTTCTTCAGCATTAAAGAATAAATGCTCTCCAATAACAATCTGTTCCAGATCTTTATAAATCAGTCCTTGTGGTGTGTTATCAGCAAAGATCACCAGAATATGATGGTGTTGTGCTTCAAGTATCACTCCATGTTTGAGCATGAGGTGTAAAGCACCAAATAAAATAGTACGACAATAGTTCGCTAAATAGTTCAACGGTTCTAGGCCGCTTTCTTTAATTATTTCGATAATTAGCGGCGTATTGGATAAGGGTGAGTTAGAAAATAAACTCGTTAAAGGTACCGCTTTTTGATGAGATTTTAAAAAATCGATGGGATTTTGACGTAGACTGGCGCTAAGTTTATTCTGGACATAGTCTGGTAGGGTATCGTCTTTAACTCCTATCGCTGATAGTTCGTCGGCTAAAAAAACCGTATTTTTATAGTGATAATTGGCCTTTAATAATGAATTGAGCCAGCGAAAGACTTCAGTATTCCGTGTCTTTAATGCAAATGAGTCTGCAGTGCTTGAATCGGATGTATTGAGCGTAGAGGTCAGGTTAATCAAGGCGCGCGGGCAATCCGGAGGTAACATGGCATCCAATGACATGGAAGGGATTAACGTCTGGTGATGTGGCAATAAAACTAATGATTTATTATCGATCAGTGCGGAGCATCTGGTTTGTAATTGATTGCGCCACTGCCAGGGATGTACAGGAAGTGGATAATAGTCCTCGGGATTTAAATGGTGAAGTAATACTCGCTCACGCCATAAAAGAAATTCCGTTGGAAACTCCCGTTTTATTAAATCATTAAATTTTAGTCCTTGGGCAGGAATAGACACTTTATTCTTATTTAATGCGCACCAGTGAATGCTGATTTTAGACTGAAATTCAGGTGAATTTTGTAATACTTCACGTCGTGATAATCCCGTTTTTGCTCGAAAGGCCGGTTGATAGGAGTTGCCTGTACAGCCCCATTGCTCAAGAAATAATAAGGTCTCATATGCCGTTTGGGTTTTATTCATCCAGGACCAAAGGCTGTGATAGCCATTTGCTTCATTTCGAATCTGGGTGTTCCAACACTGTTTATATGCCTGCGCCAGGGCATCATTGGCAATGGATTCATCCAGTTCATCACGAATAGTGTTCCATTGAAAAAACTGACTTGCGGGCAGTGTTTTCTTCAAACTCACCTGCAATTGGTCGATTAAATCATGGACATGGTGGGTGGCTATTGGAGCTTCTATTAATCCTTCTGCAAGAGCTGCATGCTGTAAGCGTTTTAATGCGTCTCGATGAGCAAGTGTAATATAATAATCGATCCTGTTTTGAGGCAAGCCAATACCAATTTCAAACAGTAGAAAACGTATTTGATGACTGAGTTCATGAAAGTTTCCATACGCCAGGGCCATTTGGTTCTCCAGAATTTATTACATACATATTAATATAAATGATAATCATTCTCATTTGCAAGTCATACTGGAATTATTTAATTTGCCTCGGAATTATTCCCTGGCGCGCCGAATTCAGGATAATAGAAATTAAAGTTTATGGATTGGCTTGAAGATGATAAAATTACCGGGTTATTGTTCCCAAGAGCCAGATTCATGAACTACAGACCAGATATCGATGGGTTAAGAGCTATTGCGATTTTGCTGGTCCTGGTTTACCACGGGGGCCTGGCATTTTTCCCTTCCGGATTTGTAGGGGTGGATGTATTTTTTGTTATTTCTGGATTTCTGATTACAAGTATAATCAATGGGTCCCTGAATAATCAGAATTTTTCTTTTATTGATTTTTATAATCGTAGATTATGGCGCCTTCAACCTGTTTTCGTGTGTCTCATAATATGTACTACGATTTTATCTTTGCTGTTTTTTTTACCGGAAGACTTAATACAATTCAGTCGAAGCGCACGTAAAACGTCTTTATTTATTTCCAATTTATTTTTTAATCATACGACGACAGGATATTTTTCACCCGATACTCACCAACTCCCATTATTGCATACCTGGTCACTTTCAATTGAATGGCAATGTTATTTGATTTTACCTATAGCCATGTTCTGTTTGCATCGCATGTTGAGCAATAGAAATATTATTCGAGCTGTTTTTTTGCTGACAGTTCTTTGTTTCCTGATTACGCTACGAAGTTCTCATAATATTCCCGCACAAACCTATTATTTATTCTCCAGTAGAATGTTTGAATTTTTATTGGGCTCTTGTATCGCTTTAATACCGTTGCATCGCGTCACATTGAATAAACACATCGTCTCAATCGCTGGAATACTATCCCTGGTTACTATTTTTTATATTGCCAGTCTTAATCAGATACTTCTTGGGTATCCTAATGGGTACGCCTTTTCGGTTTGTCTGGCAACCGGTTTTTTGATTGCCTTGGGTAAATATAATTCAGAGCATTTTTTGGTGAAAGCTCTTTCGGTAAAGCCCTTGGTTTTTATCGGTGTATTGTCCTATTCCTTGTATATCTGGCACTGGGTTGTATTTTCTTTTTTAAGGTATCAAGGCAATGCAGAGACGTTTCTGGTATTATTTTTAGCCTATCTGTTTACTTTTGTGTTAGGGTATTTATCATGGCGTTATATTGAAAAACCTGCCAGACGCTATCATCAGCTTCAGTTTCATTATACGGTGATCATTTTGTTGCTGATGCCCATCGCTTTTACTCATTTAAGTTCGGCGGTGATTAAAAATCACTCGGGATTTCCGCAGCGCTTTGATCAGGAATTGGTACATATTTATAAACAATTGGAGCAGTATAATAGTGCCCAAAGGCCGTTATGTATTAGTAATAAACGGACGGATTACGATAGCGTCTGCAAACTAGGCGCTAAAAATGTGGACAGTAAATCAGGCTTGATGATCGGTGATTCTTTTTCCAATCATTATTGGGGATTAATGGATACTTTAGGACAGGATGCCGGTATAACAATCCAGGCTGAGGGTACTTCCTCATGCATCACGTTACCGGGTATTTTTCTTTATGATTGGTGGACATTTAAAAACAGTGTGTATCAGGAATGTTTTGATCAGACACAAAAATATTATCGTATGATTCGCAACAATCATTATGACTATGTCATCATTGGGCAAGTCTGGAGCAATTATTTAACCGACAGCATCATCAATCAGATTGGGGACAAGCGTTCCGTGAGTCTTTCAAAACAGCGGTTTAAAGTTGCGTTAGATACCGCTTTAAAAGTGATAACGGATACAGGAGCCAAACCTGTTTTAATCAAATCGACAGCATTAATGCAAAATAATGCCTTAAGTTGTTTTTACAGTCACATCAAATTACATCAGACCTATAATCCTGAGATCTGTAATTTTAATTTATACACCTCAAGAAAAGATCTTTGGATTAATGTGGTTTTTGATGAAATGAAACTGAAGTACCCACAACTAATTGTGATTGATCCAAAAACGGTGCAATGCCCAAATAATCGATGCAAAGCGGATATTAATGGAATTCCGATCTATCGTGACGCAGGACACATTACTGATTATGCGTCCTATCAGTTCGGGAAGTTATATCTTCATGAATTAGGTAATCCATTAACCTGATTTATTTATGCTTTTCTTCATTTTTACGGTAAAGAATTACAGTATTGCCTATCATTTGTACTAATTCGGCGTGTAATTGATGACATAATTCATGCGCCATTTCCAAACGGTCTTCTTTTTCTGCGCCATTAATTTTAACTTTAATTAACTCATGCGATAGTAAGGCAATATTGGTTTCAGCAATAACAGCTTCAGTTAATCCCTTGGCTCCTAAAAGAATTACAGGTTTCAAATGATGAGCCTGTGCTTTAAGTGATTGTTTGAACGAAGTATCCACTATGATGTTCCTGATCGATAAAATGGCAAATTATTGCACGTTTTGCTGGGAAAAGGTAGTAAAATTCAGTATCATAGGGTAATTCGATATAATATTTGATGGTTATGAGTCGTACTAAAAGCAGTAAACGTTGGTTACAAGAGCATTTTGATGACGTTTATGTTAAAAAAGCACAGGCAGAGGGCTATAGAAGTCGGGCTGTTTATAAATTGAAAGAGGTTGATGAAAAGGAACTGCTTCTAAAGCCTGGAATGACCGTCGTTGATTTAGGCGCGGCACCGGGTGGCTGGACGCAGTACGTTTCTGAACGATTAAATGGTAAAGGTCATATTGTAGCTTTGGATATTTTACCTATGGATGCATTACCTGATGTGAACTTTATTCAGGGAGACTTTAGGGAAGATACAGTATTGCAGGAATTAATAAATTTAATTCCAGAACGTAGTGTGGACTTGTTATTATCAGATATGGCCCCAAATATGAGTGGAAGTACGGCAATAGATATTCCACGTGCCATGTATTTAGTAGAGCTGGCTTTTGATTTTGCAGAAAAAATGTTAAAACCGGGAGGCTCTATGTTGATTAAAATATTTCATGGTTCGGGGTTTGACGAATTAGTGAAACATGCGCGAGCATCTTTTGAGCGAGTGGTTATTCGTAAACCATCTGCTTCAAGATCTCGCTCAAAAGAAACCTATTTGCTGGCAAAGGGCTATAATTTATAGTAGCTTTATATATATCTCTCTTAAGGATAAAGATGCACCAATACAAGCAACTTGATTTACAAGGGTTATATAATCGTTCTCACAACAAAGCTGTAAGTAACTAACGAGGTTAATACTTTGAACGACATGGTTAAGAATTTATTTTTATGGCTGATTATAGCGATTGTCCTGGTCTCTGTTTTCAGTAATTTTGGTCCTCGAAACTCTGTTGCTGAGAAAGTTTCTTACAGCCAGTTTTTGAAAGAAGTCGATCAAGGCATGGTGAACTCAGTTACTATTGAGGATAACAAGATCATCAAAGGGATGACAAAAAATAATAAACGTTTTGTCACTTATATGCCGATGCAGGATAACGCCCTTTTAGGTGAGTTATTAAAAGGCAAAGTGGATGTCAGTGGACAAGAAAAACAACAAGAGAGTTTCCTCTTGCATCTGTTTATAAACTGGTTCCCCATGCTGCTTTTAATTGGTGTCTGGATATTCTTTATGCGACAAATGCAAGGCGGCGGCGGTCGCGGAGCTATGTCTTTCGGTAGATCACGCGCTCGGTTACTGGGCGAAGACCAGGTCAAAGTGACTTTTGCTGATGTGGCCGGTGTTGATGAAGCAAAAGAAGAAGTCAAGGAACTGGTTGACTTTTTACGTGATCCTACCAAATTCCAAAGTCTGGGGGGGCGAATACCTCGAGGCGTTTTATTGGTTGGTTCTCCTGGTACTGGTAAAACCTTATTGGCTAGGGCAGTAGCAGGTGAAGCTAAAGTACCTTTCTTTACCATATCGGGTTCCGATTTCGTGGAAATGTTTGTTGGTGTTGGCGCATCGCGTGTACGTGATATGTTTGAACAGGCCAAAAAGCATGCCCCTTGTATTATTTTCATCGATGAAATCGATGCGGTTGGACGACATAGAGGCGCAGGTCTTGGTGGTGGGCATGATGAGCGCGAACAAACTCTGAACCAACTTTTAGTGGAAATGGATGGCTTTGAAGGAAGTGAAGGAGTTATTGTTGTTGCAGCGACTAACCGTCCGGATGTACTCGATCCTGCTCTTTTGCGACCAGGACGATTTGATCGTCAGGTAGTTGTGCCTTTACCGGATATTAGAGGTCGTGAACAAATATTAAGAGTCCATTTGCAGAAAGTGCCTGTAGACAACGGTGTTGAAGTGATGGATATTGCCAGAGGTACTCCCGGTTTCTCAGGGGCTGATTTATCTAACCTGGTAAACGAAGCCGCATTATTTGCTGCGCGCGCAAACAAGCGCAAAGTGGGTATGATTGAGCTTGATAAAGCTAAAGATAAAATCATGATGGGTACTGAAAGACGCTCCATGGTGATGGATGATAATGAGAAAAAGCTGACTGCGTATCATGAAGCAGGACATGCCATAGTAGGCTTGTCAGTGCCTGAGCATGATCCTGTGTATAAGGTCTCTATTATTCCTCGAGGCAGGGCGTTGGGTGTGACGATGTTCTTGCCAGAACAGGATAGATACAGTCATAGTAAACGACGCCTGGAAAGTCAGCTATCCAGTTTATTTGGCGGACGTATTGCTGAAGAGCTTATTTTTGGCCTTGAAAGTGTCACTACTGGCGCATCAAATGACATCATGCGCTCTACTGAAATCGCTCGTAAAATGGTTACAACCTGGGGTCTGTCACCATTAGGGCCATTAACCTTCGGAGAAGAAGAGGAAGAAGTATTCTTAGGTCGATCAATGAATAAACATAAGGAAATGTCGGATCGAACTGCACAGCAAATTGATGATGAAGTCCGTGCTATTATCGATAGAAATTATCAAAGAGCGAAAGAAATTCTGGTTGCTAATATGGATAAGCTCCATCTGATGGCTGAGAGTTTAATTAAATATGAAACTATTGATGCGGATCAGATCAAAGAAATCATGACCGGAAAAGAACCTACACCCCCAGCTGGTTGGGGTGCATCCAAACCATTAGAAAAAGTAGAAGTAGTCAACGATACGCCTGTAAAACCAGTTAATGGTGAGACCATAGAAAATCCAGCTGAAGAGCATTGATTTGGTATGTTGAAGCTGTTAACAGAGAGACTCAGGTGACACCAGAACAATTTATTGGCTGGCTCGAAAAAAAAAGCCAGCCCAATTCACATGCTTATTTTCAAAAACCATTAATTATGGGGATACTGAATGTTACTTCAGACTCATTTTCTGATGGCGGAAACTATTTATCCATGGATAGAGCCTGTGAGCATGCATTTAATCTAATTGCTCAAGGCGCTGATATAATTGATATCGGAGGTGAGTCAACAAAACCGGGAGCAATATACGTTTCTCTTGATGAAGAATTATCAAGGGTAATACCCGTGATTGAACACATTAGAAAAAACTCTGATATTTGTATCTCAATTGATACCTATAAGCCTCAGGTAATGCATGCTGCAATCAGTGCTGGTGCTAATATTATCAATGATATTTACTCTCTAAGAAAAGAGGGGGCGCTTGCTATGGCTGCTCAACTGAATGTTCCTGTTTGTTTAATGCATATGCAGGGTGACCCTCAAAATATGCAAGACAATCCACATTATCCAGATGGGGTGATGGCAGAATTACAGCGGTTCTTCTTAGAACGTATTAATGCGTGCGAGAATGCAGGAATTGATAGAACACATTTAATTATAGATCCGGGTTTTGGTTTTGGTAAACGAGTACACAATAACCTTAATCTGATGAATCGATTAAATGAATTAACTCATTTAAACAGACCTGTTCTTCTGGGTGTTTCACGTAAAAGCACGATAGGAGCGGTTCTTGGAAAAGAAGTAAATCAGAGATTGCTCGGTAGTATCTCTCTTGCAGTATATGCCGCATTAAAAGGTGTAGGGATTTTAAGAACACATGATGTAGAAGAAACACAGCAAGCATTACTCATGATTGATGCAGTATGTCAGGCTGGTTAACAGAAATTATATTGAGTAAGGTGTGTTGATAATACCGATTCCGACGTTGTGGGACGTAGTAAATAAATTGATGAGTTGTCAACATAACCTAATTGGGATGAATTTAAAAAAGGTAGGTAAGGATGAGTCAGCGTAAATATTTTGGTACTGATGGCATACGAGGACACGTGGGCTTGTCAAGTATTAATCCTGAATTTGTTTTAAAACTGGGCTGGGCTGTTGGCCGTGTTCTCGCTAACGGTCATCGAAAGAAGGTGGTAATCGGTAAGGATACTCGCGTATCAGGATATATGCTGGAGTCCGCTCTCGAAGCAGGATTATCGGCTGCGGGCGTTGATGTTGCATTATTAGGGCCTATGCCAACTCCTGGAATTGCTTATCTGACGCAGACACTGAGAGCGAATGCAGGAATCGTCATTAGTGCTTCACATAATTTATTTGAAGATAATGGAATTAAGTTTTTCTCGGCTGATGGTGGAAAATTGCCAGACAGCGTGGAACTTTTAATTGAAGCAGAACTTGATAAGCAGCTGCAGACGGTACCTTCAGTTCATTTAGGTAAAGCAACCAGAATTAATGACGCAACTGGTCGATACATTGAGTTTTGTAAATCAACCATCCCCTCTATGTCCCGATTATCTGGATTAAAAATAGTTGTGGATTGTGCTAATGGAGCTACCTATCACATCGCTCCTAATGTTTTTGCCGAGTTGGGTGCTTCAGTTACTGCTATTGGGGATAAGCCAGATGGATTTAATATAAATCAGGATTGTGGCTCGACTTCACCCGAATTATTACAGAAAAAAGTGCTAAGTACAGGCGCTGATATTGGAATTGCATTAGATGGTGATGGAGACAGGCTGGTTTTAGTTGATGCTAAAGGTAATTTAATCGATGGTGATCAAATTCTTTATATTATTGCTAAAGATCGTCAGCAAAGAAGTGTATTGAATGGTGGTGTTGTTGGGACACTGATGAGTAATTACGGTTTGGAATTGGCTCTGTCAGCTTTGAATATCCCTTTCCTTCGTTCTAAAGTTGGTGATCGATACGTTCTGGAAGCATTGCGTGAAAATGAATGGAAGATTGGTGGCGAAACATCCGGGCATATCGTGTGTTTGGATAAGACAACAACTGGAGATGGAATAGTAGCAGCCCTTCAGGTACTATCAATTATGATGAAGCAAGATAAAACTTTAGAGCAATTGACTCAGGGTATTACCCTGTTGCCTCAATCATTAGTTAATTTGAAGACCGATCATGCTGCGCTGTTGGCATCAAATCCACAGGTAATAAAAGCAGTTCAAACTCTTGAAAGCAGTTTGAAAGGTGAAGGCCGAGTTTTATTAAGGCCCTCAGGCACTGAACCATTACTCAGAGTAATGGTTGAGGGCGCTGATGAGTCGATTGTAAAGCAACAAGCTCAAAAATTATGCGACGACATCAGCCTTATCGATCGTGAACTCAATAGTTCTAAAACTCCTGTCTAAGGAGTATTCATTGGAAGCAGATCATGAATAAGACCATCTGCTTCCTTAATTAATCGATGTGATTTGGTATTAAACAAACAGGGCCTTTTTGAATATTCATATTCAGGTTGGTTTTGAATTTTACCTAAAATTAATCTACAAAGATCCTCTAAAAATTCCCAGACTTTTATAAACCCTCTATGACGTTTTAATGGTTCGTACCGTGGATCGGTCGCCAAAGAGGGTATTTGTTCTGCTGTAATGGTACGATTGGGTAGTTTTGCATAAAGTTGAACCATATGAACTGAACGTACTGCCTGTAAAAATAATTCAGCTTCGATAGGGTGTTCTTTTTTTAATGTTGCATAATGTTCATAATGCTTTTTTAACTCTTTTGGGCAATCCATCATGGTGTCCGCTTCATTATATGGTTCATCTGTAATGAGTAATGATGGTTTCAAGGCAAGTAAAGGGCCAATATCTTGGGTTGGCTTAGGACATAGACGCATATAAGCTCTAATCACATCAGAATTATCTTTATGTTCAATTTCAAATAGAATGTCGCGTACAATATGAGCTGCTTTGTAACAATATAATTCACTAGAGAGCTCTTTTCTTAACTTATTATAAACTTCGGTATACCAATTTTGGATGTCAGCAGGGAATTTATTCAGATAACCAACGATTTCGTGATGCCATTTGACGGTATTCAGGAGATTTTGCTTCTGTGGAGTAGAACTGTCTTGCTCATCGTTTAATGAATCATCATCTGAGTTGCTGGTGTCTTCTGATGTACTGGGAGTAGTGAGTTCATGCTCAGAACTCGGGCTTGATTGAGCTGTTATTGTAGGCTCTGTTAATAATAATGTGCTGGAATTTTTCGTTCCAAATAAGTGTTCAAGATTGTCAGCGACATTATCTATCGGAGCAATTGGTTTAGGGGCAATAATTTGGTGCTGCGTTGGGAGCAGGTGTTCTGTTGGCTCCGGATTATGTTCAAATGCATCAGTGCTATGGATCAACAAATCAGTTGTTTCTATAACAGAAGGCTCAGTTGAGAAGTAAGTCGAACGGTCTGGATTAGAGCTAGGAGGTACTTCGCTCTCTACGATGGAGAGCTGAACAGGGTCATTATCCTGGAGCGAATGATCGCTTTCACTTGATAGTTCGATATAATCTTGATCCTCATCGGAATGAGAAGATGATTCTGAATCTTCAGTTGAATAGGAGGAATAAGATGAGGAATCGTGTTCTACCTCATCAGTATCCAATTCTGGGTACTGTAACGCCTGTACTAACTGGTCAGTCTTTTGGTGTTGCGGCTCTGATAGCGGTGTTTCAATTAATTTCTGTTGTGCCTCTAATGTAACCAATGGACTAATTGAAGATAAATCAGAAGAAACAGCGGGCTGTTTCAATTCGAGATGAGTAGGAACTTCTTCGTTTAATTTTGAAGTATCAACAGGTTCAGAATCAACTTCTGGCAATTCCTCAGTATTTGGTATGGCAAGTGTTGGCATTGGCAACTGAGCAAGTTGTCTCAATTTTAGGTTAATAGTTTCATTTAGAATCTTAAGATGATTCGAAATCGTCTCAAGTACTCGTGGTTTAGGAGGTTTTACTAATTGGGCTTTCAGATGCTTTTGTGAATCGATAACCTGGATAAGCTGGTCAGCGAGTTTGTCATATTCCATAGTGTCGTGAAGATACGATTTACATGAGTTAATAAGTTCTTGATATTTTGCCTTGAGTTCTGTTTGAGCGCTAAAGGTATGTTCCTCGTTACTAGCGTCTTGTAGACTGGGCAGTAGGTTATCTTGATCAGGCATTAAATTATATTCAGCTCTTAATGTATTAATCTCAGTCAATATAAGAAGTAATTCATTAAGTTTATTTAACGCGGTTGATTTTTTTTCAAGGGTATTCGAAATAACTGGAATATTGAGGATCAAAGTCTCCAAAAAATGCATTTCCGGTGAATCTTCATTCAGATCCATAGTTGCTGAATAGGATGGAAGATTAAATAAAAGCTGCAAGGTTTCAGCAATTAATTGAGTCGGATCAAGTTTGATATCTGATGTGGTTGCTGGATCATGAAGCTGAGTCGCATCAGTATTTTGAGTGCCAGGTTCAGTTGCTATTATGGGAATTGGCGTTTTATCTTTTTCGGTATTAAGTGCGGCAACGCTCTTTTCAATGTTATGTTGTTTGATTTCCAGCTCATGTTTTTGCGTCAGTAATTCTAAAAATGCAACAGAACGTGAGATGGTCTGTTGTTCTTCATCATGTTTTTTATTGCCATCCTGATTCGTTATATAGTTTAGACCCCAGGAAGTCCAGGCGATAGGATCAATATAAGATAATATGCCGTCCAATTTGTTGCGGTAAGAATTGATTAAGACATGTGTATCAGAACTGGAAGTAAACTCCTGAGTTAATCGCTCTTTAATTGTCAAATCTAAAGGGTTTTCAGCTATCTTGCGCTCAATCTCATTTTGGAGTTCGGACAATTCTTTACTTTCTTGTTTTAGTTCGCCAATTCGAATCGGCAGGTGATCATTCGATAATTGTTCAGAGAACTGTTTTTGATAAACAAGAGCTTTTCTCTGCATTGATGTGAATAGTTCTTTTTCTGATGAAACTGTGTCAATCATTCCTTGCAATCGCTGTGTCGATAATTCTTGAGTGCAGTGTATATCTAATCCTAGAAGTTCAGAGGCTATGGCATCAAATTTGTTTTTATTAATGACCAGTTTTGCTTTGGCCAGGCGAGTATCAATGTCTGTGCAAGTGCTGGTCAGCTTTATGGAAAATTCAGCTATCTTTTTTTGCATGTCGTCGCCATTTTTTGTATCGATTACAGCCAATGGGTCTGCAGCTAATGCGAATTCATTGGCTTTAATTTCTAATTCATTGTAAATGGGTACTAATTTACTTTTAAGTTGCTTGATATTGTTCTGCAGTTCCTGGATTTGGTATTGATAAGCTTCAATTTGCTGAGTTAAATCAGTATGATTTTTAATTTTGAGTTCAAGTTCGGTTAATTGGCTGTTATATTTGAATTGTTCATCAGTAAGTTGTTTCAATCGGACTAATAAATTGAAATGTTCAGCGAACTCTGTTGATGGCTTTCCCATATCTAATGGAGTCTTATCTAAAAGTTCTTTTAAAGTCATTGGGGGTTTTAAAGCAGAAATTTCATTCAATAATTGCAGTATGATCTCATTCATTGGTATACCCTCCTTGTACAGTCAATAGGATTCTATCGAAATAACAGGACTAAGCAAGTACCAAATCCATATTTTATGTAAAAAAAGTAGATAGACAATACTGAAAAAAAACACCTAATAGTGCTACACATCTGAGTCAAGTTTGGGTATAGTCCAACCCTGTAATAGGGAGGGGCTATGAGACGTAAAATGGTTGCTGGAAATTGGAAAATGAATGGTCGTCTGGATCAGGTGATTCACTTGACTAACCAATTAAAGGAACAAATTGAATCTGATTCTAAAACACAGACAGTAATCATGCCTCCAATTATTTACCTACCTTTAGTTAAAGAGATATTAGGTGGATCCACGATAGAAACAGGCGCCCAAAATGTATATCCAAAGGATTATGGCGCATATACTGGTGAATTATCAGCACCTATGTTAAAAGATTTCGGTTGCCGGTATGTTTTAGTGGGGCACTCCGAACGAAGACACTATTTTAATGAAGATGAAAATTTTGTCGCACAAAAATTCCACCATGTAAAAGAACATGGTATGATACCTGTTCTTTGTGTAGGTGAGACGCTTATTGAGCGTGAAAAAGGACAAACAGAGCAAGTAATTGCCAGTCAATTGCGCGCAGTAAGTGAAAACAACAAAAATTGTTTTGCAAATTGTGTCGTTGCTTATGAACCTGTTTGGGCTATAGGCACGGGTAACACGGCAACACCAGAACAGGCACAAGAAGTACATCAGTTTATAAGAGGACTGATTGCAGATGTAAATAATAGTGATGCTGAGCGTTTAACACTTCTCTATGGAGGCAGTGTGAACGAAAATAATGCCAGGGCATTATTTGCCATGCCAGATATTGATGGTGGTTTGGTAGGGGGCGCATCGTTGAACGCTAAACAGTTTGTGGAAATTGTGAAATGTATCAATTGATATTAATGATTCATGTAGTAGTTGCTGTAGTCTTAATAGGCTTAGTACTTATACAACATGGTAAAGGCGCCGATATCGGCGCGGCTTTTGGTTCTGGCGCATCAAATACTCTATTTGGTAGTCAGGGAACCGGGGGCTTTTTATTTAAATTAACCGGTGGTTTGGCGATGGCATTTTTTGTCACCAGCTTGATGTTATCTTATTTGGTTTCTACTCAATACCAAAAGGCAGAGCAGCAAGCTATACCTCAACAGACTAATGTACCAGTAAGCTCAGTTCCAGTACCGGTTGATAATGGTAAAGATGTAAAAAAATAAAAAATATAATGTTCCATGATGTCGTCCTGGACAAATTATGGAAGTTCGTTGATTGAGCCAGACTTTAATACTGTAGTTAAGTATTGTGCTTAAACAAACGAATTTTCACCAAATTAAGGATGAAGTCGTGGATGGTTTGAAAAGACATGCCGAAGTGGTGGAATTGGTAGACACGCCGTCTTGAGGGGGCGGTGGCGTAAGCCGTGCCGGTTCGAGTCCGGCCTTCGGCACCATTTATAATCCGAGCAAGGTGAACTGATGCTATCTCAATATTTACCCGTTCTCGTTTTTATTATCGTGGGCTTACTCTTAGGTCTGGCGATGATAGGCGCTGGCTCCTTGTTTTCAAAGAGCAGTCCTGACGAAGCCAAGAACGCGCCATATGAATGTGGTTTTGGCGCATTTGAAAGTTCGCATATTCCCTTTGATGTGCGTTTTTATTTGGTTGCGATACTGTTTATCATATTCGATTTAGAAACAGCCTTCTTCTTTCCCTGGGCTTTAGCGCTTCGCAAGATTGGGTGGTTTGGCTTTTTAGGTATGATGTTATTTCTTGGCTTATTAGTTATTGGATTTATATACGAATGGAAACGAGGCGCATTAGAGTGGGAATAGCTTTGCCTCGTTAAAAGTGTCAAAGAATTATTGGGTTTAATATTAATATTTAACTGCTTAGAGGCTAGCTATGGCGGTTGCAGAATTGCAAAAAAATGGCTTTATAACGACTTCGGTCGATAAACTTGTCGGATGGGCCCGCAGTGGTTCTATGTGGCCTATGACTTTTGGTTTGGCATGTTGCGCTGTTGAGATGATGCATGTGGGTGCTGCACGTTATGACCTTGACCGATTTGGGATAATATTTAGACCAAGTCCACGTCAATCGGATGTAATGATTGTTGCAGGTACCCTATGCAATAAAATGGCTCCTGCGTTACGTAAAGTATACGATCAAATGGCTGAGCCACGCTGGGTCATATCTATGGGGTCATGTGCTAATGGCGGTGGATATTATCATTACTCTTATTCAGTAGTCCGTGGATGCGATCGAATTGTACCGGTAGATGTTTATGTGCCTGGTTGTCCTCCAACCGCCGAAGCACTTCTCTATGGCATAATTCAATTACAGAACAAAATCAGACGGAAAAAAATAATAGAAGCTTAAGATCATCAAAGGTGCAGATTAGATGACTAAAAACGATTTTTTGGTTGAACAGCTCAATGCTGAATTAGCAGGTCACATTAGCGATATGATTGTTGCTAATAATGAAGTGACTATAGAATGTGATGCGAATAATTTATTACCCATAATGCTTGAGTTGCGTGATAGAGAATCATTTTCTTTTGATCAGCTTATTGATCTTTGCGGTGTTGATTATTTACTCTATGGGGAATATGACTGGGAGACTGATTCTGCTACAGAAAATGGATTTTCACGAGGTGTAGAACGTCAAGAGGCCAAAGCGTATGCGCTGGATAAACCCCGATTTGCCGTAGTGTACCACCTGCTTTCAACTAAAAAAAATCACCGTCTACGAGTCAGACTATTTATAGATGAAGCGCATTTAATAGTTCCATCCGTACATCATTTTTGGAAAGGCGCAAATTGGTTTGAACGTGAAGCATATGATTTGTTTGGGATTCTCTTTGAAGGTCATCCTGATTTAAGACGCATACTGACTGATTATGGATTTATTGGACATCCTTTCCGCAAAGATTTTCCTCTCAGTGGTCATGTGGAAATGCGCTATGATGCAAAACTGGAAAAAGTAATTTATACACCGGTAGATATAGTACCCAGAATTGGGGTGCCTAAAGTCATACGTAATGATAATCGTTACACTGGTAATGAGGGTGATGGCAAATGATTGAATTAAAGAATTACACTTTAAATTTTGGTCCTCAACACCCCGCGGCGCATGGTGTTTTGCGTTTGGTACTTGAACTAGAAGGTGAAACTATAGTTCGTGCTGATCCTCATATCGGTTTACTGCATAGAGCTACTGAAAAACTTGCTGAGACAAAACCATACCTGCAAAGTATTGGTTATATGGATCGCCTCGATTACGTATCCATGATGTGTAATGAACATGCATACGTTAGAGCAATAGAAAAATTATTAGGTATAGAAGCTCCTATACGCGCTCAATATATTCGAACCATGTTTGATGAGGTCACTCGCATACTGAATCATTTACTATGGGTTGGCGCGATAGCGATTGACCTTGGAGCAATGACTGTGTTCCTTTATTGTTTCAGGGAGCGTGAAGATCTGTTCGATTGTTATGAGGCGGTTTCCGGAGCGCGCATGCACGCTACGTATTACCGACCAGGTGGCGTAGCACGAGATTTGCCTGATACCATGCCGCAATACAAACCATCACGTTGGCATAGCGAGCGTGAAGTAGAAAAAATGAATCAGAATAGAGAAGGCAGTCTGCTCGACTTTCTTTGGGCATTTACCGAACGTTTCCCTCATTGTGTCGATGAGTATGAAACCCTTCTGACCGATAATAGGATTTGGAAACAACGTACAGTTGATATTGGAATAGTATCTCCAGAGAACGCCTTGCAATGGGGTTTTACTGGTCCAATGCTTAGAGGTTCGGGTATTGCCTGGGATTTACGCAAAAAGCAAAGCTACGCAGCTTACGATAAGGTTGAATTTGATATTCCAGTGGGTAAGACTGGTGACTGTTATGATCGTTATCTGGTACGTATTGAGGAATTAAGACAATCCAATCGAATTATCAGACAATGCATTGACTGGCTAAGAAAACATCCAGGACCTGTTAAAATTGACGATCATAAAATCACACCTCCTCGTCGTGTTGAAATGAAACATGATATGGAAGCGTTAATTCACCATTTCAAATTATTCACTGAGGGGTTTTGTTTGCCGCGAGGTGAAGTCTACTCTGCTGTTGAAGCTCCTAAAGGTGAGTTTGGTATCTATATGGTTTCTGATGGTGCTAATAAACCGTACCGTATGAAAATACGTGCACCGGGATTCGCTCATTTATCCAGTTTTGATGAAATGGTAAGAGGGCATATGCTTGCTGATGGCGTTGCTGTTCTTGCAAGCCAGGATATAGTATTTGGTGAGATAGATCGCTAATTGAGTTCCAGTACCTGCCTATACAATGGCAGTGTAAAAACAAACAAGATAAAGGTTTAGAAATGTCTGATACTTCAGAAAAAATATTACATCAATTTATGCCGTCGAAACGAATGCATGAAATTAATGACTGGATAGCAAAATATCCAGCTGATCAGAAGCAATCTGCAGTGATGAGTACGTTACGTATAGTCCAGGAAGAACATGGACATCTCACACCAGAACTAATGGATGCAGTAGCTGAGTATCTTGATATGGCTCCTATTGCAGTATATGAAGTGGCAAGTTTTTACACTATGTATGAACATAAGCCTGTGGGTAAGCATTTGGTTAATGTCTGCACCAATATTTCATGTTTGCTACGAGATTCTGCTGGTGTAGTGGAGCATTTAGAAAAAAAATTGGGTATTAAGCTAGGTGAAACAACCGACGATGGTCGTTTTACATTAAGGTCAGTGGAGTGTTTGGGAGCCTGTGTTAATGCACCAATGATGCAGGTAGATAAAGATTATCATGAAAATCTGACTGCCGAATCAATCGATGCAGTGTTGGAACAATACCAATAAAAGATAGAGGTGCTTGACATGGTTGAATTAAATCAGGTTTGTTATCGAACAGTTCATTTACCAGAGCCATGGACTCTATCTGCTTATGAAAGTGTTGGTGGCTATAGTGCATGGCGTAAGATATTAAAAGAACAGACCTCCCCTCAATTAATAATTGATGAATTAAAAACTTCTGCGTTACGTGGACGCGGTGGCGCTGGGTTCCCTACAGGGCTGAAATGGAGTTTTATGAATCGTAATTCTCCAGTACAAAAATATGTAGTATGTAATTCAGATGAAGGTGAGCCTGGAACGTGTAAAGACAGAGAAATATTAAGTCTGAATCCTCACCAGCTTATTGAAGGTATGGCGATTGCTGGATACGTTATGGGGGCAACAGTCGGATATAACTACATTCGCGGCGAATTTTGGTTACCTTATGAGCGTACTGAGCATGCTTTAAAAGAAGCCTATGCTGCCGGATTACTCGGCAAAAATATTATGGGTACCGGTGTCGATTTTGATTTGTTCAACCATTTAGGTGCTGGTGCCTATATTTGTGGTGAAGAAACAGCGCTTCTAAATTCATTAGAAGGTAAAAAAGGACAACCACGATTTAAGCCCCCTTTCCCAGCAAACTATGGCTTATATGGCAAACCCACCACGATTAATAATACAGAAACGTTCGCATCCGTACCCGTAATTATGGAAAAAGGTGGCGAATGGTTCTTAAAACTGGGCAAACCGAATAATGGCGGAACTAAATGTTTTAGTGTCAGTGGCCATATAAACAAGCCAGGTAACTACGAAATTCCATTAGGAACGCCTTTTAAGACCCTTCTTGATTTGGCAGGCGGGGTTTTGGAAAATCGTAAAATCAAAGCGGTTATACCCGGTGGAACTTCCATGCCTGTGTTGCCCGGTGATGTAATGCTCGGGCTTGATATGGATTACGACAGTATTCAGAAAGCAGGTTCAGGACTTGGTTCTGGTGCAGTAATTATAATGGATGAAACAACCTGTATGGTAGATGCCCTATACCGAATTTCAGAATTCTATATGGATGAATCCTGTGGCCAGTGTACTCCCTGTCGTGAAGGTACGGGTTGGCTGGTCAGGCTTTTACATCGTATAAAACACGGACATGGCGAGCCGGGTGATGTGGAAAAACTCGTCAATGTTGCAAACAACATTGAAGGACGAACTATTTGCGCATTAGGTGAGGCTGCAGCCTGGCCAGTGCAAAGCTTTGTTAAACATTTCTATAATGAATTTGAATATTTCATTAAGCATAAACGCTCGATCGTTGCAGCATAATTGAGAAGGTTAGACCATGGCTACTATTGAAATTGACGGTAAAACATTTGAAGTAGAAAACGGTAAAATGATCATTGAAGTAGCAGATGAAGCGGGTATTTATATTCCTCGATTTTGCTACCATAAAAAACTGTCAGTAGCGGCTAATTGCCGTATGTGTTTGGTTGAAGTTGAAAATGGCAGAAAGCCAGTTCCTGCCTGTGCCACTCCGATTACCAATGGAATGAAAGTGTTCACAAAATCGGAACAGGCATTGCATTCACAAAAAGTAGTGATGGAGTTTTTATTAATAAACCATCCGTTGGATTGCCCGATTTGCGATCAGGGCGGTGAGTGCGAATTACAAGATATTTCAATGGGATTTGGTGAAGATCAGTCCGAATATACTGAGAGTAAGCGCGCAGTTGAAGATGATGATCTAGGCACTCTGATTTCGACTGAAATGACTCGGTGCATCCATTGTACTCGTTGCGTTCGATTTGGTGATGAAGTAGCTGGTGTCAGGGAATTGGGTGCTACGGGACGTGGCGAACACATGCAAATTGGTACCTATGTAAAGCATAGTATGACTTCAGAAGTCTCTGGAAATATTATTGATTTGTGCCCCGTCGGCGCTTTAACATCGAAACCTTATCGGTTTACTGCAAGAGCTTGGGAATTGACTCAGCACGATAGTGTTGCTCCACATGATTGTCTGGGATCAAATATCTATTTGCATACTCGAAACAATACCTTGATGCGCGCAGTACCTAAAGAAAATGAGCGAATTAATGAAACATGGTTATCTGATAGAGACAGATTCAGTTACCTGGGTTTAAAAAGCAAATCACGAGCCGGTAAACCTCAAATTAAGCGTAACGGTCAATGGGAAGTTGTTGATTGGGAAACCGCATTGAAATTTACTGCCGAAGGAATTAGTCGCGTAATTAAACAAAATGGCCCTGAACAAATGGCTGCCTTTGCATCCAGTTCTTCGACAGTTGAAGAAATGTATCTGTTGCAAAAATTAATGCGGGAACTTGGTGTGCATAATATTGATCACCGACTTCAACAGATAGATTTTAGAGATCAGGGTAATCTAACTACAACACCTAGCAGTTCAATTCCTTATGCTGATATTGAACATCAAAACTCCATCTTGCTTGTTGGATGCAATATTGATAGAGAAGTGCCCCTTGCAGGAGTGCGAGTAAGGAAGGCGTATCGAAATGGAGCTAAAATCCATGCGATTAATCCGGTTGATTTTGATTATCATTTTGAGCTTGATGGAAATACAGTTATTTCTCCATTAGAAATGCCAATGCAATTGGCCCGACTAGCGCTTGCTCTTGCGCAGAATGTAAATAGTCTACCTGAAGAAGTACAAAAACTGCTAATCGGTCTTGAAGCAGATCAATTTTCAAATAAAGTTGCTCGCTCATTAAAAGAAGAAAACGCGTGTATTATTACAGGTGCGATATGTGAGAATCATCCAGACGCATCAATTCTACGAACTTTGATTTCAGTGATCAAACAATTAAGTGGAGCGAAAGTACTCAGACTAACCAATGGTGCTAACTCTGCTGGAGCCTGTATAGCTGGAATGCTTCCTCACAGAACAGTAGCTGGAAAATCCATTGCCGAGCCTGGCTTGAATGTCCAAGACGCACTTAATGCCAAGTTGAAAGGCTACTTTTTAATGGCTGTAGAACCCGGTTTTGATTTCGCCAATCCATATGGGGCTAGACAATCAATGCTGGCTGCTGAGTTCGTAGTGATGTTGTCAGCATACCATCACGATTCTATGCTTGATTATGCCGATGTGATTTTACCAATAGCACCTTATGCTGAAACATCGGGAACTTATATTAATGTGGATAATACCTGGCAAACCGTAAAGGGCGCTTTAATACCTTTTGATGAGTCCCGTCCGGCCTGGAAGATAATTAGAGTTCTGGGTAACTTATTGCATTGTAAGGATTTTGAATATACATCTACTGAAGATATTTTATCAGAGGTTAAAGAGTGCGTAGCCATGACTATGGAGCATGAATACACTCCATACTATCCCGAGTCGCTTCCAGTTATGAACCAATCTCTTGTTCGAGTAGGTGAATGGCCACTCTATCGTATCGATGCAATAGTACGAAATGCAAAAGAGCTGCAATTATGTGCTGCTTCTGAAACAGCCTGTATAAGGATTAACCCTGCAACAGCAGATAGATTGAAATTAGACGAGATTGCTACTGTATCTCAGGGAGATATTGAGATAACATTGCCGCTTAAACGTGATGAGCGCATTGCGGCAGATGTTGTATGGGTAGCAAACGCGATGCCTGAGACAGTTGATTTGGGTCATTCATTTGCTGCAATAACTATTAAGCGCTAGATAGGTAATAAAATGCTTCAAAATATTAGCATATTAATTTGGATCATCATTAAAATACTGGTAATAGTAGTACCGTTACTGCTATGTGTTGCTTATCTGACTTATGCAGAGCGTAAGGTTATTGGATACATTCAAGTACGAATTGGACCAAACAGAGTCGGAATAAAGGGTTTATTACAGCCCTTTGCAGACTTGATTAAGTTGATTACCAAAGAAATCATTGTTCCAACGAAATCAAATAAATATTTATTTATTATTGCCCCGCTTTTTGCGCTGGCACCTTCTCTCGCTGGCTGGGCAGTTATACCCTTTCAGGAAGGTATTGTCCTGGCAAATATTAATGCCGGTGTTTTGTATCTGTTCGCAATGAGTTCTCTGGGTGTTTATGGGGTTCTAATTGCCGGATGGGGTTCGAATTCAAAATATGCCATGTTCGGTGCTTTAAGAAGTACTGCGCAAACCGTATCGTATGAAATCGCAATGGGTTTTGCCTTTGTCGGCGTTTTGCTGGCTGCAGGCAGTATGAATATTACTGATATCGTTCTCTCTCAAAAGGGTGGAATTCTGCATTGGTGGTTTGTTCCACTTTTACCTTTGTTTATAGTGTTTTGGATAGCGGGTATTGCGGAAACGAATAGAGCTCCATTTGATCTGGCAGAAGGTGAGTCTGAAATTGTTGCCGGATTCCATGTGGAATATTCTGGAATTGGATTCGCAATCTTTTTCCTTTCTGAATACGCCAGCATGATATTAATTTCTACCGTTATGGCTCTTTTATTCATGGGTGGATGGATGTCACCTTTTGAAGGAATTTCATTTCTGGATGAAATATTTTATGTGGTACCTGGTTTTGTCTGGTTATTATTAAAAATAAGTTTCTTCCTTTTTGTTTATTTATGGATTAGAGCAACGTTTCCTCGTTATCGGTACGATCAGCTCATGCGTTTAGGATGGAAAGTACTCATCCCTGTCACCATAGTTTGGGTCATAGTTACAGCATTAATGGTTGTTACTCACTTCAAACCTTGGTTTTAATGGTTAATAGAGAAGCCGATGAAAAAAGCATATCAATATATAAGACATTATGTACGCAGTTTTCTTCTGTTGGAACTTTTATCAGGTTTAAAGTTAACAGGGAAATATTTTTTCAAGAAAAAAGCGACTATTCAGTTTCCTGAAGAATTCACGCCTATCTCACCTCGATTCAGAGGTGTACTGGCACTGCGTCGCTATCCAAATGGCGAAGAACGATGTATAGCCTGTAAATTGTGTGAAGCGGTATGTCCCGCATTAGCAATTACTATCGAGTCAGAACAACGCGAGGACGGTTCCCGTCGAACCACTCGTTATGACATAGATATGTTTAAATGCATCAATTGTGGACTATGTGAAGAATCATGTCCTGTTGACTCAATTGTGGTGACTCCGATTCATCATTATCACATTAGTGAGCGTGGCCAGAACATTATGACTAAAGAAAAGTTATTGGCATTGGGTGATTTAATGGAACCGAAACTTGCGGCAGATCGTACTGCTGATGAAAAGTACCGATAACGGGGTGATATATGAATGAATTATTACTGCAAGTAATTTTTTATATTTTTGCTGCTCTAGCAGTAGGTTCTGCACTAATGGTAATCAGCCAGAATAATCCGGTGCGTTGTGTATTATTTCTGGTATTAACCTTTTTTGCCAGCTCAGTTCTTTGGATACTAATGCAAGCTGAATTTCTTGCCCTGATTTTGGTGCTTGTTTATGTAGGCGCAGTAATGACCTTGTTTTTATTCGTAGTAATGATGCTTAATATTGATGTTGAAAGTATGACAAGTCATTTTATGCGCTATTTACCATTTGGGTTAATTATAGTTGCACTATTGGTAGGTATACTTCTGGTTGCTGTACCAACAGATTCCTTTAAATCCAATATTCAGATACAACAGGAAGTAACAGTAGATGGATCTCAATTAATTGGTACTCCGGTTCAAGATAATACCATAACGCCACAAAGTGAAGTATCTAACACTGAAGCTCTTGGTTTGGTATTGTATACTGATTATTTTCTGGCTTTTGAATTGGCCGCTGTATTACTTTTAGTGGCTATTGTCTCAGCAATAACATTAGTACATAGATCAACAGTTCGATCTAAAAAACAAAATATTACACAACAGATTATGACTCGAAGAAATGATCGAGTTAAATTAGTCAGTATGAAATCAGAGAAATAAAATTGGGGAATTCTTTATGATACCGGTTATTGATTATCTGATATTAGGTGCGATTTTATTTGGTTTAAGCCTTGTTGGCATTATGCTAAATCGTAAAAATATCATTTTGCTTCTTGTATGCGTTGAATTAATGTTGTTGGCTGTTAATACCAATTTTGTTGCATTTTCTCATTATTACAATGAACTTGGCGGTCAGGTTTTTGTCTTCTTTATTTTAACAGTAGCTGCCGCAGAAGCAGCGATTGGTTTGGCCATAGTTATGTTGCTGTATAGAAATCGTGGCAATATAGACGTAGATAAGATGAATCATTTAAAAGGTTAACATTGTGAGTATACAACAACTTTGTCTAATAATTGTTTTAGCTCCTCTGGCAGGATCAGTTATTGCCGGATTTTTTCGTAATCAAATTGGTAGAGTCGGTGCCCAGAGCGTCACAATCCTGGGTGTTTCTATCTCGTTTATACTATCAATCTATTTAGCTTGGGGGATTTTTTCCGGATTTATCCCAACAACGAATACTGTACTCTATAATTGGGCCAGCGGTGGCTTACTATTGCCCTATGAGTTCAATATTGGTTTTCTGATTGATCCTTTAAGTGTGGTCATGCTGGTAATCGTTAATTTTGTTTCTTTATTGGTCCATATATACAGTATCGGTTATATGGCTGACGATGATGGCTATCAACGGTTTTTTAGCTACATTTCATTATTTACATTCATGATGTTAATGCTGGTTTCGTCAAACAACTTTTTACAATTGTTCTTTGGTTGGGAAGGGGTTGGGCTAGTATCTTATTTATTGATTGGTTTCTGGTATCAGAAGGAATCCGCGCTTGAAGGAAGTCTTAAAGCTTTTCTGGTCAATAGAGTAGGTGACTTTGGCTTTGTTTTGGGCATAGCACTTATTTTTGCCTACACAGGAAGTCTAGACTACGAAACAGTGTTTAAAAGCGCCAGCTATCTGGCTAGCCAAAATATTCAGTTATTCAGTGGACACAACTGGTCATTAATAACCGTTATTTGTATCTTACTTTATGTCGGGGCAATGGGTAAATCAGCTCAGGTTCCTCTTCATGTTTGGTTACCCGAATCGATGGAAGGCCCAACGCCTATTTCAGCTCTGATCCATGCTGCAACGATGGTTACTGCCGGTGTATTTATGGTTGCTCGCGTTTCTCCTTTGATGGAACTATCAACTACTGCACTTAGTGTGATACTGGTCATTGGCGCTACCGGAGCCTTATTTACCGGAATTCTGGCTTTGGTGATGAATGATATAAAACGGGTTGTAGCCTATTCGACCTTATCTCAATTGGGCTATATGATGGTTGCTATGGGTGTGTCCGCTTATAGTGCCGGAATGTTTCATTTGCTCACCCATGCGTGTTTTAAAGCACTGCTATTCCTGGGAGCTGGTTCTGTAATCATAGGTATGCATCATGAGCAGGATATGCGTAAAATGGGTGGTTTATGGAATAAGATGCCTATTACCTATGTTACTTTTGTAATAGGGAGCTTGGCACTTTGTGCGTTCCCTCCTTTTTCCGGTTTTTACTCAAAAGATACGATTATCGAAGCGGCTCAACTCTCACAAATACCTGGAAGTAGCTATGCCTATTTTTGTGTCACAGTTGGCGCAATGGTTACAGCACTGTATACTTTTAGATCACTCTTTATGACCTTCCATGGAAAGCCAAGGATGGATGCTCATACCTTGAGTCATGTTCATGAATCACCCTGGGTTGTTTGGTTGCCGCTGGTTCTATTGGCCATCCCATCTATTATTCTAGGTTATATTTTATATATGCCTATGCTATTCGATCACCCTACATTATTAAGCTCATCCATATTCACTTTACCGGAACATGATGTGTTGGCTGAATTGGGAAGAGAAGTGACCTCTCCGTTTGAAAGTGCCATTCATTCTGTTCATTCATTAACGCTCTGGATAACAGTGGCAGGTGCTCTGATTGCCTGGATTTGCTATGTAGCTGTTCCATCAATTCCAGGGTATTTCTCACGCCATTTATCCTTGATATACACCATATTAATTAATAAATATGGATTTGACCGGTTTAATGACTTCTTTTTTGTTAAAGGATCAAAAGGGCTGGGACGCTTGCTTTACACTGTTGGCGATCAGAAATTGATTGATGGCCTGGTTGTAAATGGTAGTGGTCGCTTTGTTCGATGGTGCTCAGCTAAAGGACGTGCGATTCAAAGTGGTTATCTATATCATTACGCAACAGTTATGGTATTTGGGTTATTAGGTTTTCTATGCTGGTTGATACTCGGCTAAAGAGAAGTTAAACACTGAAGGTATATTAGATTTAATATCCAGAGTTGGTTTACCTCGATAGCGGTAAAACAATATTTATCCAGCTAAATGGAAACACTGATTGTATCTCTTAGGTCATACGTGATTAGGTTTCTTAGCTAAATGACAGTGAAGATAAGGTGAAGGTATGCATCATTTGCTTAATTTATTAATTTGGTTGCCTATATTAGGCGGAGTTTTTGTTCTCCTTACTGGCGACGATAGCAATCCTAATGTTGCTCGTTATTTATCACTTTTTACGGTGATATTATGTCTGATACTATGCGTGCCTCTGGTTTCTGGATTTGATCTTCAAACTTTCAGTATGCAATTCATTGAAGAGATATCATGGATGCCTGCTCTGGGGATTAACTACAGTCTTGGGATTGATGGCCTATCTTTGTTATTAATTGTCTTAAGTATCTTTACTAATCTTATCGTTATTCTGGCAACATGGGACAGCATTAATAAAAGAGTAGCGCAGTATATGTCTGCATTTCTAATTATGCAGGGATTACTGGTTGGCGTATTTTCAGCTATGGATTCGATACTGTTTTATATTTTCTGGGAAGCAACACTGATCCCTATGTACCTAATCATCGGGATTTGGGGTTCCGAAAATCGAGTTTATGCAGCGATTAAATTTTTCCTTTATACGTTCCTCGGTTCCGTTTTAATGCTGGCTAGCTTTTTGTATATGGGCTACATCTCCGGTTCATTTAAAATAGAAACATTTTATGCCATCAAACTCTCAATGACAGCACAAACATTAATTTTCATTGCATTCTTTCTTGGTTTCGCAATCAAAATACCAATGTTCCCTGTACATACCTGGTTGCCTGATGCACATACTGAAGCACCTGCGGGTGGATCGGTTATTCTTGCAGCAATTCTTTTAAAGCTGGGTGCGTATGGATTCATCAGGTTTTCTTTACCTATAGTACCGGATGCCTGCAGTAAATATGCAACATTAATGGTTGCACTGTCTTTAATAGCCGTTGTTTATATAGGATTGGTTGCCATCATTCAAAAAGATATGAAGCGACTGATTGCTTATTCGTCAATCTCACATATGGGCTTTGTAACTTTGGGTTGTTTTGCCATATTTGCCATTGCTAATAGCTCTGGATTAAGTAGTGCTGGCTTGGTATTGGAGGGGGCCATTGTAGTCATGATCTCTCATGCTTTTGTTTCCAGTGCAATGTTTGCCGGCGTAGGATTTATTTATGATCGAATGCACACACGAAGCTTGGCTGATTTCGGTGGTATTGTGAATACCATGCCAATTTTTGCATCATTTTTCATGCTCTTTGCGATGGCAAATGCCGGATTGCCTGGTACTTCAGGCTTTGTTGGCGAATTCATGGTTATCCTTGGCAGTATAAAAGCAGGATTCTGGGTTGCTTTTTGGGCTGCTACAACTCTTATTATTGGAGCTGCTTATACTCTATGGATGTATAAAAGAGTGATTTTTGGTCCCGTAGCTAATGAAAAGGTTGCTGCGTTAAAAGATCTATCGGGTTTCGAGTTAAGCGCTTATGTATTACTTGCTTTGATGGTTATCGCAATGGGTGTATATCCTAAACCCATGTTGGAATATGTCCATCAAACAGTCAGTCATACATTGGCATTAGCTGATAAATCAAAATTGTAACAATGCAAGGTTAATCAATATGATAGCAATACTTGAAAATATCCATGTAGCACTTCCTGAACTGATCGTGTTGGTCACCGCATGCCTTGCTTTGCTTGCTGATTTATTTGTGCGCCACAAACACTCAGACATTGCATTTTATATAGCATGCGCCGGATTAATATTATCAGCTTGCGTGAGTTTTTTATATATAGGCAGTTTTAAGTTATTGATATTTAATAACTTGTTTATCAGTGATGATGTAGGTCACCTGATGAAATTATTTATATACATTACTGTACTATTAAGTTTTATCTATTCTAGAAGTTATGTAGATGAAAGGAAGATACCCTCAGGTGATTATTATATCTTGGGTCTCTTTTCAACACTTGGTATGATGATTCTGGTATCGGCACACTCATTGTTAACCATTTATCTTGGACTTGAATTAATGTCATTGCCACTGTATGCCATGACTGCTATCAGACGCACCAACAGCGATGCCTCTGAAGCTGCTATGAAATACTTCGTTATGGGGGCAATCGCATCCGGAATGTTGCTGTATGGTATTTCATTGGTGTATGGAGCAACAGGAAAATTGGATTTATTAGATGTTGCTAATGCTGTTGCCGCAAACTGGCAACATCAAAATACAATACTGGCCTTTGCTGTTGTCTTTATTATGGCCGGTGTAGGATTTAAATTAGCAGCAGTACCATTTCATATGTGGGCACCTGATGTCTATCAGGGTGCGCCAAGTTCGGTTACTTTATTAATAAGTACAGCACCTAAAATAGCCGCATTAGGAATGGCATTCAGACTACTTACAATTGGACTAGTAGATATTACGGTTCAATGGCAACAAATTATTCTGGTTATGTCATTGTTATCCGCTGGTTTGGGGAACTTATTCGCGGTAATCCAAACCAGTATTAAACGTTTGTTTGCTTATTCTGCTATTTCACACGTTGGGTACGCATTATTTGGTATATTAGCCGCAACTTCGGCTGGTTATTCCGCCGCCTTGTACTACATCCTTGTCTATTCATTAATGTCTGCAGCTGCATTTGGTTTAGTTGTATTGATGTCGAGGCAGGGAATGGAAATTGATAGTATTGAGGATTTAAAAGGATTGAATAAACGGAATCCATGGTTGGCATTTATGATGTTAATCGTCATGTTTTCTATGGCAGGAGTTCCTCCAACAGTTGGATTTTTTACAAAATTGTTAGTCCTTAAAGCGCTGGTAGATGTTCAATTAACCTGGGTTGCTATTCTTGGTTTACTGTTTACAGTTATAGGCGCTTATTATTATCTGCGCATCGTTAAAATCATGTATTTTGATCAACCCGTACATACAGATAAAGTAACATTCAGCAAGACAAATACGGTGATATATTCACTAAATTGCCTATCTTTGCTGTATCTGGGTATTTTCCCTGGTGCCTTGATAGCCGCATGTATTAATGCTTTTGTTAATTAATTTGTTAACTTTAGCGAAAGTACTTGCTAAGGAACCCAAGTCACAGTATACTTGGCCTCAGTTGACGCGGGGTGGAGCAGCCTGGTAGCTCGTCGGGCTCATAACCCGAAGGTCGTAGGTTCAAATCCTGCCCCCGCTACCACTTTATTAGAACCCCATTTATGGGGTTTTTTATTATGTTTAATAGGGTACTGTGCGAATCTAAGTCATTTTACAGACTTGGGCGTGTGCGCCCTTTTTTTGTTTGTAAATACTATGATGCAAAATGAACTGGTACAATTACTGGCACCAACAGTCAGTGCTATGGGATACGAACTTTGGGGGTGTGAATACCTTTCTCAGGGTAAGCATTCACTATTAAGAATTTATATAGATAAACCTGATGGCATTGGGATTGAGGATTGCCAGGAAGTCAGCAAACAAATTAGTGCGCTGCTTGATGTTGAAGATCCTATTCCTGGAAATTATAGTTTGGAAATATCATCTCCAGGGATTCCCAGACCCTTGTTCAGTGATTGGCAGTATCAACGTTATGTAGGACAACCTGTTCAGGTGAAAACATTTAAGCCGGTAAATGGGAAACGCAAGTTGTTAGGAACTATTGTCTCCTCATCAGAGAGTGCAGTAGTACTGGATATTAACAACGAACATCATGAAATACTTTTTTCAAATATTGTGAAAGCATATTTGACAGTCTAGAGAGGCGAACAATGAGCAAAGAATTGTTATTAGTTGCTGAGGCGTTATCAAACGAAAGAGGCGTTAGTAAAGAGGTTATTATACTTGCCATTCAGGCCGCATTGGAGTCTGCTACTCGGAAAATCTTTGGATTGGATATAGGCGTTCGTATTAAGCTGGATCCACGAACCGGTGAGTATGAAACGTTTAGATATTGGGATGTTGTTGACGAAAATGAATTAGAATATCCAGATCATCAGTTAACACTGGAACAAGCGAAAGAGCGTAATCCTAATGCTACGATTGGTACACGGATTGAAGAGTTAATCCCTTCAATTGAGTTCGGACGAATTGAAGCACAAACTGCACGTCAAGTCATAATGCAGAAGGTAAGAGAAGCTGAGCGTGAACTGGTTATTGACCAATTTCGTAGTAAATTAGGTCAATTGGTTTATGGAACTGTAAAGAAAGTTACTCGCGATAATATTATTATTGATTTAGGCGGTAAGGCAGAAGCATTTTTGCCACGATCTGAAATGTTACCTCATGAAATGTTTAGACCCAATGACCGTGTTCGTGCTTATTTATATGAAATTACACCTCAAGCTCGCGGCCCACAATTATTTGTAAGTCGTACTCGTAATGAAATGTTGGTCGAATTGTTCCGCATTGAAGTGCCCGAGATTGGTGAGAATATTATTGATGTGAAAGCTGCTGCGCGAGATCCTGGAAATCGAGCTAAAATTGCAGTTAAAACAAATGATGGTCGTATCGATCCGATTGGCGCATGCGTAGGTATGCGTGGTGCTCGTGTTCAGGCCGTATCCAGTGAGTTAGGCGGAGAACGCGTTGATATTATTTTATGGGATGATAATCCAGCCCAGCTTGTAATAAATGCGATGGCACCAGCTGATATATCTTCAATAGTTGTCGATGAAGACAGTCATACTATGGATTTGGCAGTTGAAAAAGATCAATTGTCACAAGCAATTGGACGAAATGGCCAAAATGTCCGGTTAGCCAGTCAATTGACCGGTTGGACTTTAAATGTCATGACTACTGATGAGTTTGAAAATAAAAATCAAGAAGAATCCAGTAAAATTGTAAAACTCTTTACTTCTGCTTTGGAAATAGATGATGAAATTGCAGCACTTCTGGTAGCACATGGATTTTCTTCTCTCGAAGAAGTGGCCTATGTACCTAAAGATGAATTATTGGCCATTGAAGAGTTTGATGAGGAAATAGTAGAAGAATTAAGAAACAGAGCGAACGATACGTTACTTACTATGGCTCTTGTTTCGGGTAAAGGTCTTGCAGGATCTCCTGATGATTCACTACTCTCTATGGATGGTATGACGGAAGAATTGGCGAACAAATTGGCAAGTAAAGGCATTACTTCGATGGAAGATCTTGCGGAGCAATCAGTAGATGAACTGTTAGAAATTGAAGGCATCAGCGAAGATCAGGCTGGTGCATTAATTATGAAAGCCAGAGAACCATGGTTTCAATAAATACATGGCTTTTGGAAAATAAATACACCAATTTGGTGCGAGAAGTATTAGAATATTTGCAGTTATATTAGAACTGCTGAAAGGGGATTAAAATATGGCGGATGTGACGGTTAAACAATTAGCTCAAGTCGTTGGTATTCCGGTTGAACGCTTATTGAACCAGTTACAGGAAGCAGGGTTATCTTTTAACGATGATCAACAAACTGTGAATGAAGATCAAAAGCGAATTTTACTCAATCATTTAAAGGGTAGTTCTGCGCGTGATACCAGTGCTGCACCTGAAAGAATAACCTTAAGACGTAAAAGTTTAACCCAAGTTACTGTTGGCCATGATGCTCACAGTGGAAAGACCGTGAACATTGAAGTTCGCAAAAAGAAGACTTTTGTAAAACGCAGCAGCATTGTAGAGCAGCCAGAAGTTGAAGAATCAGTTCAGGAACCTGAAGTTCATGCATCTGAAGTCGAGCAGCTCATTAGTGCAGAGCCTGCTGAACACCCAATAGCTGATAACGAAGAATCTGTTGAGTCCAATGAGCCTGTTGCAGAAACTCAAACAGAGCTGTCTGATACTGTGACTGAAGCCGTAACAGAGTCGTTACCAGAATCTATCGATCCTTTGGAGCAATTTGCTGCTGAAGTTCTTGATTTGGACAAAATCCCTGAGGTAGCACCTATAGCTGCTAAAAAGGAAGAGCCTAAATTAGAAAAACCAGGCAAAAAGAAACATGCTGAGCTGGCTAATCCAGAGTCAGAGTCTGCTGAGTTCAAAAAAGCGAAGAAAAAACCAAAATACCAGACTTTCGATCGTGAAGATGATGAACAAGACGCGCATCGACGAGGCGGACGAAACAAATTTAAAAAGCGTAAGGGTTCTGAAAAGTCTGAAAAATACAGAGAAGCTGAAGAATCTTTAACTCATGGATTTGCTCTCCCCACCACACCTATGATTCGAGACGTGCTGATTCCAGAGACTATTACTGTAGGAGAACTGGCCAAACGTATGTCAGTTAAAGTCGCTGAAGTAATTAAAGTCATGATGACCCTGGGTGCAATGGCAACCATTAACCAGGTAATTGACCAGGAAACTGCAGTTATCGTAGTAGAGGAAATGGGTCATAAAGCAGTAGTCATTAAAGAAGATGCTATTGAAGTAGGTTTGGGTGAAGCAATATCCAAAGGAAGTACCACTGAATCCAGAGCGCCAGTCGTAACGATTATGGGGCATGTTGACCACGGTAAAACTTCTTTACTTGACTATATTCGACGTACAAAAGTTGCTGCTGGAGAAGCTGGTGGTATTACGCAGCATATTGGCGCATATCATGTCAGTACTCCTAAAGGTGATGTTACCTTTTTGGATACCCCTGGACATGCTGCATTTACTGCAATGCGAGCTCGCGGGGCTCAGGCAACAGATATCGTTGTTTTGATAGTCGCTGCAGATGATGGTGCGAAACCACAGACTATTGAGGCAATACAACATGCCAAAGCAGCTAAAGTCCCAATTATTGTTGCTATCAATAAAATGGATAAGCCAGATGCAGATCCTGAAAAAGTAATGAATGAACTGGCAGTGCATGAAGTAATACCTGAAGCATGGGGTGGTGAAACCATGTTTGTTAATATTTCCGCAAAAACAGGTATGGGCGTTGACGATTTGCTTGACGCAATTCTATTACAATCAGAAGTCCTTGAGCTTACTGCATTAACAGATGGTGCCGCTAAGGGTGTTGTTATCGAATCCCGCCTTGATAAAGGACGAGGCCCTGTAGCGACGGTATTGGTTCAAAGTGGTACTCTACATAAAGGTGATATTCTATTAGCAGGTTTCCAATATGGTCGTGTTCGTGCTTTGGTTGGCGATAATGGCGATATGGTTGACAGCGCTGGTCCTTCCATCCCTGTCGAGGTTTTAGGATTGTCAGCAATTCCGCATGCTGGAGATGAGGCCGTTGTAGTTCCTGATGAGAAAAAGGCTCGAGAAGTTGCCCTATTCCGTCAAGGCAAATTCCGTGATGTTAAATTGGCTCGACGTCAAAAATCTTCGATAGAAGGCATTATGGAAAACATGACTGCAACTGAATCCAAAGTTTTAAATATAGTGTTAAAAGCCGATGTACAGGGTTCTATAGAAGCTATCTCTGATGCCCTGGTTAAATTATCTAATGATGAAGTAAAAGTAGAAGTTATTTCCAATGGTGTGGGTGGAATAACAGAGTCTGATGTCCATTTGGCTATTGCTTCAAATGCAATTCTAATTGGTTTTAACGTCAGAGCGGATGCCAGTGCCAAACGGTTAGCTGAGCAAGAGTCTGTTGCACTTCACTATTATAGTGTCATTTATGACATTGTTGACCAAATCAAGGGTGCTTTAACCGGTATGTTAGCTCCTCAATTTAAAGAGGAAATCATTGGTATCGCTGAAGTTAGAGATGTATTTAAATCACCTAAAATTGGCGCAATTGCTGGTTGTATGGTCACTGAAGGTTCTATCAAACGAAATAATCCAATTCGTGTACTAAGGTCAAACGTTGTGATCTATGAAGGAACTCTTGAGTCTCTCAGACGTTTTAAAGATGATGTTGTTGAGGTACGTCAAGGTTTTGAATGCGGAATTGGTGTGAAAAACTACAATGATGTGAAGCCTGGTGATCTTATTGAAGTGTATGAAACAGTTGAAATTAAGCGTGATCTATAATAATGAGTAATAATTTTAAACGTACTGATAGAATTGCTGAAATGATCCAGCGAAAATTGGCTCAGATAATTCCCCAGGAAGTTAGAGATCCGCGCTTAAACGGTTTTGTTACCATTTCGGCAGTTAAGGTTGCTGCTGATTTGGGACATGCCAAAGTCTATTTTACTATTTTTGATGTAGATAAAGAACTTGCGACCAGCATTTTGAATGCCGCAGCCAGCTATTTACGCAGCGCATTGGCACGAAGTATTACTCTACGCACTGTTCCACAACTCCATTTCATTTATGATGAGTCAATAGAATATGGCGAACGATTAAGCCGTTTAATTGATGAAGTTAATCCTCCTGCTTCAGATGATGATGAAAGCAACTGATACTTCGACATCAATAAATGGAATTTTCTTATTAAATAAGCCCGAAGGAATTACATCGAATAGTGCTCTTCAGAAAGTGAAACGACTGTTTGGAGCCAAAAAAGCCGGTCATACGGGTAGTCTGGATCCGCTGGCAACGGGTATGTTGCCCATCTGTTTTGGTGAAGCAACCAAAATATGCCAATATTTGCTTGATGCAGATAAGTGTTATGAAACTACCGGATTATTAGGAATCAAGACCAATACATCGGATTCTATGGGGCAAGTGGTTGCTCAAGTAGATGACTTTTGTATAACTGAAGGGCAGTTATCAACAATTTTGTTGCAGTATACAGGGGCTATTCGACAGATTCCTTCAATGTTTTCCGCATTAAAACATAAAGGAACTCCCTTGTATCGATTTGCACGAGAAGGGATAGAAATAGAGCGTCAACCACGAGATATTATAATTAACCAACTGCAATTAAACAGTTTTAATGGGACACAGTTTTCATTAACAGTTCATTGCAGTAAAGGGACTTATATACGAAATCTTGTTGAAGATATTGGAGACAGTCTAAAGGTGGGGGCACATGTAACCCGCTTGCACAGGCTTTATACCTCCGGGTTTCAAAACATGCCCATGTATTCTATAGATGATTTACAGGCTATGTCTCCAAAGGAGCAACATGATTGCTTGATCCCCATGGATACGGCGATTGATTATTTGAAGTCAATAACTCTTTCTGATGATGAAGTCATTATTATTCGTCAAGGCAGAGTTATAGTGAATAAAATGGATGTTGATAGGGTGGATTGCGTACGTCTTTATGATGAGCGAGCGCAATTTATAGGTTTGGGTGAGCAACTTGCTAATGGTGATATAAAAGCTAAACGATTACTTTCATTTCCATCATGAGTTCAATTAGAACATTAATTGTTGCATGTTTTGGAATAAACTTGAAATTATTTGCACAAATTAATTTCTAACACTTGTTTCGTTTTGCTTGCCTTGGTAGAATGTCCGCCTTTAAATGAATACTTAGCAGTTCCAGGAGTGTATAATGTCGCTAAACAGCGCGGAAAAAGCAGAAATTGTTAATCAATACAAGCGTGCCGATAAAGATACTGGTTCGCCTGAAGTACAGGTTTCTTTAATTACTGGCAGAATCAAATATTTGACTGACCATTTTAAAGAAAATAAAAAAGATTTTCATTCCCGACGTGGACTGCAAGAGTTGGTTAATAAGCGCCGTAAACTTTTAAAATATTTGAAGCGCAATGATCAATCTCGCTATCAAACATTAATACAAAGTTTGGGATTGAGAGATTCTTATTGATTGATAAGATTTTTGTCTCATTTGAGACATATCAAATAAATACAATCGTTTAAAAAGGCGCAGTTTTCTGCGCCTTTTTTTTCGTTATTATTACTTAATGGGGAACATTACGTGGCTAAAATTACAAAAGAGATAGCATTTGGTGAACATACCTTGGTATTGGAAACTGGTGAAGTAGCACGGCAAGCTGATGGTGCTGTTTTAGCAAGCATGAATGGTACGCAAGTATTGGTTACTGTAGTTGGGAAAAAAGAAGGTGCTGAAAATAACGGATTTTTTCCTCTGACAGTAAATTATCAGGAAAAGTTCTATGCAGTTGGAAAAATTCCTGGTGGTTTCCAAAAACGAGAAGGCAGACCTAGTGACAATGAAACATTAATATCACGCTTAATTGACCGGCCAATTCGTCCTTTATTTCCGGATAATTTCCGTAACGAAATACAGATTATTGCTACAGTTCTTTCCCTGAATCCAGATGTCTCTTCTGATATTATTGCTATGATTGGTGCTTCTGCAGCTCTTGCATTATCAGGCGTTCCTTTTAATGGGCCAATTGGTGCCGCACGAGTAGGTTATAAAGACGGTATTTATTTATTAAATCCAAGCAGAAAAACTCTTGAGCAATCTCAACTTGACCTGGTTGTTGCGGGAACTAAAGACGCCATACTTATGGTTGAGTCAGAAGCTAAGGAATTAAGTGAAGACATTATGCGTGGCGCAATCATGTACGGCCATGAAATGATGAAAAGCGTTATCAAAGCGATTGAAGAACTGGCCGGAGAAGCGGGTAAAGCTCGTTGGGATTGGAAACCTGCAGAAATTGATACTGTATTACAGGCACGTGTTGCCGATGTTGCCAGACATGAAGTAGAAGCGGCATATCTGTTAAGAGATAAACAACAACGATATCAACGCCTCGCTGAACTTAAAGAACAAACCGTTGCTGCATTGATGGTGGGTAATGATGAACTATCGGCTGATGTTATAGAAGAGATGTTTGGTGAATTGGAACGAACTATCGTCCGTAATCGTATCCTTGATGGTGAGCCTCGAATTGATGGTCGTGATCATAAAACGGTTCGACCTATTTCTATCCGCACGAAATTCCTTGATCGTACTCATGGCTCTTGTTTATTTACCCGTGGCGAGACTCAGGCGATTGTTGTTGCTACGTTAGGTAATGATCGTGATGCGCAAATACTTGATGGCATCACTGGTGAAACCAGAGACCGATTTATGCTGCATTATAATTTCCCTCCATACTCTGTGGGTGAAACAGGTCAAGTCGGTAGTCCGAAGCGTCGTGAAATTGGTCATGGCCGTCTGGCTAAACGTGCTTTAATGGCTGTATTGCCTGAATCTGCAGATTTTCCTTATGTATTGCGTATCGTATCTGAAATTACTGAATCTAATGGTTCCAGTTCTATGGCTACAGTTTGTGGTACCAGTCTGGCATTAATGGATGCAGGTGTTCCTTTAAAAGCCCCAGTTGCTGGCGTGGCAATGGGCTTAATCAAAGAAGGCGATCGTTTTGCTGTTTTAACCGATATATTAGGTGATGAAGATCACTTGGGTGACATGGACTTTAAAGTGGCTGGAACTGAAAATGGTATCACTGCATTACAAATGGATATCAAGATTACCGGAATTACCAATGAAATTATGGAGCAAGCCCTGGAACAGGCACTTGCAGGACGTACTCATATCCTGGGTGTAATGAATAATGCCCTGTCCGAACATCGAGATGAATTGTCACAACATGCCCCAAGAATTACTACTATGAAAGTAGCTGAAGATAAAATTCGTACCATTATAGGTAAAGGCGGCGCTACTATTAAAGGCTTGATTGAAAGTACAGGTGTCTCTATTGATATCGATGACAGCGGCGTAGTACAGCTGTTTTCACCTGATATGATGGCCTTAGAAGAGGCACAACGCCAAATTAAAGCGTTAATCGCTGAAGTAGAAGTTGGACAAACCTACCAAGGTAAAGTGAGTAAAATCGTTGATTTTGGTGCTTTTATCAATCTGCTTCCTGGAAAGGACGGTTTATTGCACATTTCTCAGATATGCAATGACAGGTCACAAAAAGTTGAAGATGTTCTTAAAGAAGGACAGGATATCGAAGTTTTTGTTGCGGGAGTTGATAAACAAGGTCGTGTAAAACTGGAATGGAAAGACAAGCCACAAACTGAATCTAAAACCGAAGCAGCTGCTGCTCCTGTTGTTGCAGAAGAGCAGGATGAGGTAGTGGATGTAAACGGTAATTCAGAAGAAGAGTGATCACTACCTATCGCTTCAGATTGAAGTAGCGGGGCGATAGGGACTCCCTTGTTTGAAACATAAGCAGTCAATGATTGAATTGATTTATTTCATAAATAAAAAGCCCGCAACATGAGTGTTTCGGGCTTTTTTATTGGGATATGACGATGTATCGATGTAACGTATTAAACTGAATCTGTCGGTAGAATCTAGTGTGAGATACGCTTGTGCTAATTTATAAGTTTAATATGAACATTATCGGACAAGATTTAAAAATTCCAGACGACTGTTTGAATTTTGGCGCATTTCACCCAGCATTACAGATGTGGTCATTACTGAGTTTTGTTTCTCTACACCTCGCATCATCATACAAAGATGTTTTGCTTCTACAACTACAGCTACTCCACGTGCTCCAGTGATATTTTCAACACACCGAGCTATTTCACCCGTCATCCGTTCTTGAATTTGTAATCGTCGCGCATAAAAGTCAACAATACGGGCTATTTTGGATAAACCAATGACTTTTCCATTGGGTAGATAACCAACATGACATTTGCCTATGAACGGTAATAAATGATGTTCACACAACGAGTAGAGTTCAATATCTTTTACGATGACCATTTCATTCATATCAGAATCAAATAGCGCTCCATTAATGATGTCGTCCAGGCTTTCAGTATAGCCCTTGGTCAAATAACGCATAGCATTAGCTGCACGCGCAGGAGTATCTACTAATCCTTCTCGTTTTATATCCTCACCAACTTCTTCTAGCAGTTTTTTATACAGTTGTTCCATAGCAAGAACTCCTAACCTGGCGGCCAAGTCATTTGACGTCCGCCCAGTAAATGTAAATGAATGTGGTAAACCTCCTGCCCGCCACCAGAATTTATATTAAATACTAATCGGTAACCTATCTCGCTCAATCCTTCACTCTCGGCTAATTTTTTTGCCGTTAATATCATTCTTCCCAAAAGTTGCTCGTCTTGATCGCTGGTATCATTGATTGTTGCAATATGTCGTTTGGGTATCACTAGTATATGAGTTGGTGCTTGTGGTCTAATATCCCTAAAAGCCATAATCTCATTGTCTTCAAATACAACTGTAGCCGGAATATCTCCCTGAGCAATTTTGCAAAACAAGCAATTCATAGGTATTCAGTCAAATAGGTTGAAAATGATATTATACATTTCCTTTATTAGATTGCGACAGCTTGTCTTTGCCTTTTGGTACGATTTTTCGCATAATAGCGGTTTTTCTTAGTATAAGGGTGCATAAATGAGTTTAATGGAGATTAAAAGTGGCCGTGATGTGCCAAATGAAATTAACGTAATTATCGAAATTCCTATGCACGGTGAACCTGTAAAATATGAAGTGGATAAAGAAACCGGGGCGCTCTTTGTAGATCGATTTATGTCTACAGCCATGTTTTATCCTACAAATTACGGATATATTCCGAATACTCTTTCCGAAGACGGTGATCCTGTAGACGTTCTGGTAGTGACTCCGGTTCCATTAATCAGTGGAGCGGTAATTCCTTGTCGCGTTGTGGGAATGTTAAAGATGACTGACGAATCAGGCGTTGATGCTAAATTACTGGCAGTGCCAACAACAAAGCTCAGTAAAATGTATCAATCCATAGAGACCTATAACGATTTACCAAAGCATTTGTTATTATCATTGGAACATTTTTTCAATCACTATAAAGATTTGGAAGAAGGTAAATGGGTTAAAATCGATGGATGGGCTGGACCTGAGGCTGCTCGAGAGGAAATTATGTCAAGTGTAGCTCGTTTTAATCAGGCAAAAAAATAAGGTCAAGCCGCTCTTCCTATAACCTGGACAAAACAGGTTGATTTTTTGCATTTTGATACAAACAAACTCCGTGTATGTTTCGTTCTGGTGCTCGAAGCTCAACCTGTTTGGACTTTAGTCGATGAAAAATCAAAATACGTTAATCAGTAGATCCAGTATTGGTGTTGCGTTCTGTTAGTGAAACGCTCTTTGTGTTTCATCAATAATTGACGTGTATCGGTTAACTTATATCAATACAGCGATTCATTTTTAATTACTTACCGGTTCTATCAGCAGTGCTAACCTACTAACCAGCTTTTCAGTCTCGTTTGTTTATATTCCTTGGACAATACCTGCAAATCGCCTAAAATAACCTTACGATTCATTACGAGATTTCTTATATCAGCGCTATAGCTTAAGGAAACCAAGTGCAACTCCATATATCTTCTTTATTAATCATGCTGGTTTCATTGATTATTCTGTCTGCTTTTTTTTCTGGTTCCGAGATAGGGATGATGTCCATAAACCGATATAAATTGAGGCATCTGGTTAAGAAGAAAAATAAACAGGCCATACGAGTCAATCAAATGCTGGCCAGACCAGATAAGTTATTGAGTGTGGTATTGATTGGCAATACTTTAGCTAACATCGTCGCATCGACAATTGCCACTCTTATTGGGCAGCGTTATTATGGCGATGCTGGGGTAGCTGTTGCTACCATTCTTCTCACACTTATCATATTGGTTTTTTCGGAAATGACGCCGAAAACATTAGCCGCAATATATCCTCAACAAGTCGCCTTTTCTTCTTCACTTCCTTTATATATCTTACAGTGGATTTTTGCCCCATTAGTGCAGGTTATCAGTTTTTTTTCAAATGGAATTTTACGTATTTTTGGAATCTCAATAAACCGAATTCAAAAAGAAGCGTTAACTGGTGAGGAGTTACGTTCAGTAGTCCATGAAGCCGGTGGATTATTGCCTGTAGAACATAAGAGTATGTTAATTAGTTTATTAGATCTCGAACAAGCAACTGTTGAAGACATTATGGTGCCAAAGGCTGATATAGTCGGTATTGATTTGGATCAACCTTGGTTGCAATTATTGGAACAGTTAGAAACGGCGCAACATACTCGATTACCCATTTATCGCGGATCCATAGATAATCTAGTGGGTATGATCCATGCGAGAAATGTATTGAATCTGGCTTTAGAAGATAAATTGGATCTTAATAGTTTATTAAATACAGCAGATGCGCCTTATTTTATCCCTGAAGCGACTCCGTTAAATGTACAAATTTTAAATTTCAGAAAAATGAAAAGAAGAAGTTGTTTTGTTGTCGATGAGTATGGCGATATCCTGGGTTTGGTTACCATGGAAGATATCCTTGAAGAAATCGTTGGGGAATTTACCACCGATATTGCAGCACTTAGCCGCGATATAATTCCTCAGGATGATGGAACAATCATCGTAGATGCCAGTTTAACTCTGAGACATTTAAACCGAATGATGAGTTGGACTTTGCCTTTGATAGGTCCACGAACTCTAAGTGGTTTAATTATCGAATACTTGGGGTATATCCCTCCCTCTGAGTCTTGTTTAACCATAGAGAATTACCGCATCGAAATATTAAGAGTCAGTGATAATACGATTAAAACAGTGAAAATGGTTAAAGTCGGGAAAAAACGAAAATAGCCCATAGTCATATGGGTTGATATCAGTTAATATCATTTTGGTGTTGAATAAAAGTTATGTTGTTTATGGAAAAATATACTAACTAACACAAGGAAGATATTCATGACCAACTATTCGTTCCAACTGACCCAATATCTGTTTTGTTTCATTCTTCTTCTTAATCTATTCAGTGAGCCATCAATAGCATGTACGCGGTTACTCAAAGTAGACGAAAATAATGCCACCATGGTTGGTCGAAGCATGGATTGGATGGAAGATCCTCGAACAAATCTGGTTGTTTATCCACGAGGGCAAGCGCATGTTGGCGATGCTCGAAGCAATGAGATACAGTGGACTTCGAAACATGGCAGTATCGTAGCTACCGCTTACGATGGTTTGACCAGTGACGGTTTTAATGAACGGGGTTTAGCTGCTCATCTTCTCTGGTTAAACGCCGCTGATTATGGTCTGCGTGATCAGTCCCTGCCGGGTTTGTCTGTGACAACATGGATACAATATTATCTGGATAATTTTAAAACAGTTAAAGAAGCAGTGCAGTTTAGTAGATCCACTCGATTTCAGATCGTTCCATTTTTTCATCCGGAAGCTAAAAAATGGGTTACCGTACATTTGATTTTGGATGATGCGTCCGGAGATTCCGCGATACTTGAATACGTCGACGGACAGCTCCACATTTATCATAGCCGTGATTACGCTATTGCGGCAAATGATCCTGTTTTTGATAAGCAATTGCTTAATCTAAAAAATTACAAAGTGTTTGGTGGAGACCTTCCTTTACCGGGAAGCAGCCGCTCTCCTGATCGATTTGTCAGGGCGTCCTATTTTACAAATAAGCTGCCAAAGGCTTCATCGGTTAATGAAGAGTTGGCCGAAATAATTAGTGTACTTAACAATTCGGCTCAACCATTTAGTACACCCAGTTCAGAAAATCCATTTGACGCCAGGACGTACTGGCACACTATTGCAGATTTGACTCATCGAGTGTATTACTTTCAATCGAAACTGAATCACAATCTGATTAAGGTACGGTTGGAACATTTCGATTTAAGAAAGGGAAGTCCTGTAATGCAACTGGATTTGGTGAATCATCCGGAATTTGTGGGAGACTTGTCGGATCATTTTGAATCGATATCTTAATGCGTCGAATGATTTAAATTGGTGGCTCCTCATTTTTATTCGCCATCCTGAACTTTTATACGTCATCCTGAACACAGTGAAGGATCTCCACATGCAGATATGAGCTCCTTCCTTGCAGTCGGGATGACGTTCCCAGAGGCTGTTGAGAGGTCACCTTATTTCCCGAAGCACTCTCAGTGCTTGTCTGCAGAAATTAGCAATGCGGTAAACATACATTGCATTGAACATTATTTTGGACTTATAGTGTTCGTCTTGAACATCATATGAAACTTTTTATTAGGGAATTAGGGATGAAAAAGATACTCGTTTCACTTATGGTTCTATTTGCAGGGCAAACAGGCGCATCGCCTTACTGTAACGGTATTCATACCTGGCATAATGTGAACTCCAAAGAAGGACAATGGAACATTACTTTGCAAACGATAAGTCAGGAGGGTTCTTTTTCTGATTCAGTGTGCAATTCAATTCATAGTGCGATACTGAGTCCAGAATCCACTTTTATCTATGGTTTTGGTTTTTCCAGAGACGCCGATTTTGACATCGCTTATACGCTGACTGCCGTAAGACAGGAGCCATCTTTTGAATCCAGAGCTTGCGTTTTTGTTATTACTGCAAAGGGTCCTGCGCAACCGGATATTACGGCTATAAGTTATCATGGCGCCGTTTGTGAATGGACAAGAATACCAGGTGTAGGTGAGGATTTTGTCGTGGGTTAATCACTCTTGGGGATAATTTAATATTACGTTAAGTAATTGTATATAAAATATGCATTTTGTATTGCTTTATTGTTTTATATATGAAGATATTGTACGTTCCCTTCTCTCGTGAAAAAGCTGGTGATTTAACTAATCTGGTTAATATTTGGAAAGAAAATCACCTGAAAAATTACAATAGTCCAATAAAAATAGTGTATTTTAATGAACATGCAGGTATTGCTCCAGAGGACGTTACGTTCGAAGTGTTCATCTGCGCTCATGGATGTGACGAAATCAACTTTATGTTTGTTGGTAATCATGTCGATTTTTCAAAAGCAGATTTTATTGACATCCAGACTGTTGCTGAACGTTTTAATCATGATTTTTTATACTACTCAACTCAAATTATCAGTACGCATCTTTATTGTTGTGGAAATTATCAAAAGAATAAGAGCATTGCAGAGCAATTCCAGGCTAATGTGCTCGGAACTGTAGGGATTATTAATTATTATAATGGTTCTATAACCACTGTAGATGAACAGGGTAAACAATGGAGCCTGGGTGGGTCTAAACCAGTACCCGTGGCTGAAACTGCTCGAAAAATTTTTGTTCCATATATTTCATTAGAACATGAGATGAATAAGCGAAAGAGTATTAAACATAGACCCACTTATGAGGAATGTTTAGAACAAAGACGGAACAAGTTTTTTGCGAATTGTAAAAAAAATCGCTTTAAAGCGATTCAAGAGCGGCGACATGGATCGAATGAGTCTGTTTCAATTTCACTTAGATAAATTGGCTTATTGATATTTTATTCTGTTGTATGGGACGGATGAATTAATTACTATAAGACAATTTTTCTTATATTATTCTTAATCATATGCACCCCGAACTCGCAAAATATTTTCTTGAATATCCACCAATAATAGCTCCTTTCATGCACGAACAACTTGGATTGTGGGAATCAACCCGCCCTTTGAAGGGATTGAAAGTGGTTAATCATGTCCCTGTTGTCTCTAATACGGTATTGAAAATAGGGTGTTTGCTCGCTGCTGGTGCTGAAGTTACAGTGACTAATCCTTCCTCATTCATGTCTGCCGATAAGGATGTTGTTTCTTCTTTGGGTTTAGCAGGAGTTCGATATGCAGACGATATTAATAGCTTGCGAGGAGAGCATTTTGATCTTTATTTTGATTGTGGGGCCGAGCTTTATCAAGCCTTGGGAAAACCCAATATAGGCGCTATAGAGTTAACGGGATCAGGCGATCAATTTTATCGCTGCCAGTCTCTTGATTTTCCTGTAATCAGTATCGATCCTACTCTAACAAAACAACTTGAAACCGTGTTTGGATGTGCGGAAAGCATTAATTTGGCCATTGCTCAAGAAAAGAAAATTAATCCAGCGGAACAAGCCTGGTTAATTTTTGGGTTTGGAAAAATTGGCAGGGGATTGGCCTATTTTTGTGTCCAAAATAACGCATCAGTAGCTGTCGTAGACCTGGATGCCAACCAACGAGAAGCGGCTTATGACTTGGGTATTCATGCGATAGATCCGACTCACATCATGGCATTGAAAGAAGCGGTACTCTCTGCAGATATTATCGTTACAGCCACAGGGAAAAAGTCTATTTTGAATGATTATCCTCTTGAATGGTTTTCAGGAAAAATATTAGCCAATATGGGGATTTATGACGAATATGGAGAGCAATTTAGGGCTGAGGACGTATTGAATAAGAAACAACCGGTGAATTTTATTCTCAAAGATCCAACGCCCATGAAATACATTGATCCCGAGTTTTATATTCATAACTATGCCTCCTTAATGCTTCTGCAAAATAAAATGACGGATGGGGTTCACGGAGTTCCATTGGAATTAGATCGTCATATCATTCAACGCTGGTGTGAGTTTCATTCATTCCCTTTAAAGACTATATCGAAGTGGTTTATTACAGACAATCAATGTGTAGAAAAATAAATTATTTTGGCATCGTCTCAGATTTTTTTCATACACTACTGCATTTTAAATAGCTCACCTATTTTTGATTTTACTTCGATCAACTCTCTCTCCCACGCTAGGAATTTGAGCATTATGATGATGTTATTCGTGGGAGAGGATTGGGGAGAGGGAATGGAACAATCTGTGAACCATTTAAAATGCAGTAGTGTTTGAAAAAAAATCAGGTACGTTGCCTGTTTAGCCATCATTCGGGACGAACAGAAGAAGCTGTAATAAGGCACAGCGATTGTAGTTCACTCAGTTAACTCAATTGATTAGTGACAATACTCGTATATAAAGTGAATTATTTCCTGTGAAAAACCCGGACTGCTCCATAAATTATTATGATCATAGCCCTGAAGCGTATGCATTTTTTTAGGCTCAAGCGCTTCATTAAAAAGTTTTAAACCTTCAGAATAAGGTACAATCTGATCTCTGGTTCCGTGTAAAACAAGCAATGGGGCATTAATTTTTGTGATGCGTTTTAATGAGTTGTATTTATCCCAGGGACTAATGAATAACCATGGATAATGGTATCGAGACAGATTTACAAGAGAAGTAAACGGCGATTGGAGAATAATAGCGCAAAATTGATGTTGATTTGCTATTTTAGTGGCTACCCCGGTACCTAAAGACTCACCAAACAAAACGATTTTTTGGGGAGCGATCCCTTGTTTTAATAAATAATGTACCGCGGCTTCCCCATCCTTATAAAACCCCTGTTCAGTCGGACTTCCAATATTGCCGCCATAACCACGGTATTCCAATAAAAGCAGGCCTATACCTGAATCAAGAAATTGGCGAGCAAGGGGCATTCTATAACCAATATGACCTGCGTTTCCATGTAAATACAGTATCGTTGGTTGATTCTTATCTGCTGGTTTATACCAAGATTTTAATTTCAGATTATCTGCTGTATGTATCGTGACTAAAACCATGTCCTGAGCATGGAATTTTTTTAAATTGGGTATGTGTCTATCAGGAAAGTAAATTAAATTCCTCTGAAAAACATACATTAATAAAAGTACGCATCCAAAAATAACACACGCGATTAACAGTATTTGTTTCACCATACACTAGCTCGCTCATATTATGTCAATGGGATTTTTTGCATTAGGGAGATCTATATAAATTCGGTCTATTAATTCAAGTTTAGGCTTAATCTCGCCTAATGTGAGAATTTTTTTCATTTGACTAGTGATAATCGAGGCCGTAGTAAAACGTTCTGTAAAACTGGGTAGGAACATGAATAGTCCTTTTCTTAAGAACTGTTTCTGGTTGAGCTATCAATAAAGTCTGTTGACCATTCATTGTAATTATTTGAGGTAAGACAACAATCATCCGCCTTTTTATGTTCTATATTTATACAATACGGATTTGATTTTTGATAACTATCATGGCTTTTTTAGAAATAGTATCCTCTCAAGAAGTAACTCAGGCGGTTCAGTCAGCTATTGATGATCTCAATAAATTAAAAGAAGTTAATGAGGTTATCATTGAGAACACTCACTATGAAATAGAAACTGGATTAAAAGACTTATTCGTAAAGGGAAAGATCGATAAGACAGGGTATCGTGAGATGTTACAACAAAATAAGGATGAATTGGCATTAAGATATGAAGGACGCGCAAAGATCGAAGAGCAACTTACGCGTCTGGAGGCTCTAAAAGAACCTCAGGATGAACCCAAAGGCTTTATTATTCCAGGGAATTCTACTCGCGATGAACTAAAGAAACTCATTGTCCTGATGGAGGCTAAAAAATCTTTAACTGATTCTTCAGAAGAAAAGCTATTATTAAGTGTTTTATTACAAACAGTAGGTGCATGCAAAAATACATTAGACGAAAAAGGAGCTTTTGAAAACAAATCAATCTTGCTGTTAAAAAGTGAAGAACAATATGTCACTTCCTTGTTAACTCAAATGGAAAATAATGAGATTCATGACCATCTCCAAAAAAAAGCACAACTGGATTATATTAAAAATGAGTGTATCGCTGATCCTTCTCTCTCAAACGATGAGAAAGAGGTATTACAATCGCTCTGCGATAGTTTAAGCCGAGAAGTACTGGCCATCATCAAATCTAATGGGAGCAGTGATGAAGCTTATCAGGATAAGATAGCATCACTTTTAAACGATACGTTGGAGCAGTCAAAAGAAATAGCGATTACTTCTGGATTTAAGGGATTTATTAATGCAATTTGTGCTGTTGTTAGGTTGGAGCCGGTTTTTACTATTTCGAATAGTCCAGTCATTGAAAAAATGAAAGATATAAAAGATCAGCTTTTCGCAATTAAAGAAGAGGCAAACAGAGCTGATGAAGAGGTGAACACGCTTCATAGTGATGACGATAGCGATAGTGTGGTAGAACATAAGATGCAGTAGATTAAGCAGATTTAATCCGCTAAATCTCTAGCCCGCGCAGATTAGGTCAAGATCATTTTCTACTTGAGGACTATCCCTGTAAATCCCGGATATTAGTTTAAGTTTAGGCGTAATCTCACGTAATGTGAGATGTGTATTTTTTTTCATTAATTGAAAAAGTTCTTGTGCCATGGTGTGACGTTGCTTCTCTTCTAATTCATCGGTCAGATTTGTTTCAATGATCATATCGAGATCTTTGACTGTAGGTTCGGGCATGGTTAACTGGGTTAAGCGTCCTCTAAAAGCAGGTCCAATTAAACTGCGTCCTTCCAAACCAATGCCATTAGCGGTTACCAGCAGCATGAACCCAGGAATCTGGGCTTTATGGTGGGTATCCGGATCGAATCCAGATAGAAAAGCATTCATCCAATGCTCAAATCCTTCATCAAGGATGCTGTTTACTTCATCAAGCCAGACGATTTGGCCTTGATTGAATGCTTGACGAATATAGGTTTTTTTTAATTCATCAGGGAGACTGGCATCAATTTTAATATAGGTTAACGTGTTTTTGGGCGCATCCTCTCCAGGTTTGGCTTGTGTATATCCTGATTTGGCAAGACGATATCTGATGAGTTCTGTTTTTCCCATCCCTGGGCGGCCTTCGATTAAGCATCCGTTTAAACCCCAAACACTGTCTCTTCGATCCAGATATCTTTGTTTGCGAATTTCAATACTACGCCGTAAGTTTTTATGGAGCGCATTCATTGAGTCCGTAATGACAATATCAGTAACCTGAGTATCAACAGCACTGGTCTTCTTCTTAAGAAAAGTTTCGGGTTGGTGCTTCAATAGTTCCATAGCAAACGTTACGACCCACTCCTGTAAATTACGGACGCACATTTTATGTTCTTTATTGAGTTGGTTTTGTCTGTACTGGGTTAAAAAATGCAGGCATTTATTTTTAAAATCCACTTCTTTTATATAGGGTGTGATGGTGTGATATATCGGTTTTAACAAGTGCTCATAAATGTAATAGGCTGGCATTTCTTCCAAATGAAGTTCTGGTATGTCATGTTCTGCAAACAGTTTTTGCGTCACTCTCCCACCGCCATAATTAAGGGGATTGGATGCGCAAACAATACGGTGTTTGTCTGTGAGTTGATAAATCCGGCCTTTATAGAGAACGCGAGGATTTCCTCCTTCCTTTAAAGGTTCAAGCATGGTTAAGTGTTTATTGGCAATGTTCACTTCATCTAGAAACAGTACTTTGATTTTATCACTGTCATCCAAAGCAAATTCTTCAAAATGTTCCAACTCATGATAGATCTGGTAGTGTTCCGGGTACTTTTTATTGAGTTCCCTGATTAAAAATGTTTTCCCTACCCCTGTTTTTCCCATCATAGCACTAATGGGATGATTATTTATTGCATCGATTAGAACAGCCAAACGATCACACAAATAACGTTCTGCTTTTTGTGTTGAATCACTTAAGTCCATACTGTCATCAAAGAGTTCTTTATAGATGACGTTTGGGTTTTGTTCCTTTTTAGCTATAAATTCAGTTGATTTAACTTTATGTTTCGGTAAAAAACGCAGATCAGGTCGACATTTTTTATCTATTGATAGAATCAGTTGACCTGGCCATGGTTTATCGTTTTGAGATGCTTGCGATAAGATAAGCGGTTGTAACGCATGCAGTATGGAGGAGGGGAATTCACCATAAAGTACTACTGTTTTTCCTTGTTTCAGAGCATTGAGGACATCGCTTGTCTGTTCATTAAAATCAGTAAACTGATTATTCTGATACTGATAGCTCACCCAGGTCATCAGGTCTTGATAATTATAATCTTCAATTGCAAAACACAACGTGTTTTCGTCGGCACTCTTGCATTTTTTGGGTTGGTTGCTTAAATAAACTAAAGGCTCTTCAAAGAAGTCGCCCCGAATTGGTTCGGGTTTCGGTTTTTGATTTACTTTGATTTTATTAGGTATAACAACCCCTTTGGTACAAAACAAGGTTAATTCAACCTGATAAAATTGAGCACGTTCTAATAAACAGTACCATTGATTATCGGATAACTCTGAAGTGATGAACAGAGTCAGTGTCCTTCCCCTGGCTTGTTCTAACCAACCCGGTATTCTTTGGTATTGGCCTTGATCTACTTTTTTATTGGTTAATAAAAAATCAAAGAGTTCCGTGTTGATCACCTGACATTCTGGTGGTACTTGCGAACTCTTGATATTCCTGATCAAATGTACCGGTTGAAAATTTTTAAAATTAAATTCAGTACGGTCTAATTGAAACAGGACCTGTTTCGGTATGGGTATTTTGGCATGGTGATATTCCAGGTAACCTTGGGCTTTGGCTCTCTGTAATAAAGTGTTCAGTTGCTGTTTGGCGTCTACAGGAATATTACTCAGATTAATCATTAAAGTTTGAGGATTATTATCTTCTAATGCTAAAACAAATTCAGATTTATGCCATTCCAGTTGATTGTTATTTAATAATACGGGGCCAAATAAGGTCTCTTGCCAATCTGGCAAGCCTTTTAAATCAACGTTACATTGCCGATCAGCCTGATTTATTGAGCATTCAGGCAGAGGCAATAATGGTTTTACCAAATGCGGATGCCTTGATACAAAGGAACTGTCTTTAGACAATTCAGGGCACAAACTGTAAATTTTAAAGTTTAATTTTTTGTTATATAAACTGTGTTTTTTATCAATAATACTATTAAGCGCTACCTGTTGTTGTGGACTGAAAGCTGCCCAGTCGATTAGGATCATCGCGTCGGGATTACCGCGATTTTGTTTTTTGAACAGATCAAGAGCATCAATCCTTGATATACTCGGCGAATTGGATTCAAGATGAATCTGGTCTTTACCCACTTTTATTTGATTCGGATCATGTAAAAAAAATACCGGTCGGTTTTGTAATCTTGCCTGATGTAAAAAGTGTTGGGCACACGCTTCTCTGTTTTGATGAATCAACAGTACCGGAAACTGTTCGTAGTCAAATACCTGTTCCAAATGATTCACTATTTTGGGGGTTTGATGGTTGTTTATAAAAGTCTCCAGCTGTTGAAAAGTATCAGTAGCATTACTATCTTTTTTAAACCCATTGATGTGGAATTGATTTGGTGCGCAGGGGTTGGAATCTGATGAGCTTGCCTGATCATTAGGTCTCTGACTGTTTTGAACAGATGCAATGGGCTGTGCTTGATAGGGATGGCGATTGTCATAGCTCAAATGAGACTGGATCCCGCCTAATTCGACTTGTAGCCAACGTCCTTCAAGATTCCTGATTTCCAGTCGTATGTGGTTATTCTCAATACGCACCAGGCGAGCTCGATCTTTGATTGTTGGATTTTTAGCTATTTGAAACCACACCGCAAAACACCGCTCACGACAGCTTCCCTGCCCGGCTTTATAGAGGCGTTCAAACCATTCAGGTAGCGTTTCTGTATTCAGTTTTGGTACGGATTGTTGACTTTCAAGGGTATAGTTAGGCAAATTCAGGTATTTATTCAGAATCTCTTTAATGGGATCATCCGCGTTTAAATGTCCATAATTCATCGTTTTTTCTGATTCAGGGGCTTTTATTACATAACTTAGCGTGCATTCTTTATCCGTTTTTACATAATAAAAATCATCAGAACCCCTCATGAGTTCTATTTCGACACCTTGGGAATCAAGGGCGATTAAATCATCTTGTGCATCTGCCGAGAGTAGACGAACGGGTTGCTGTGCAGCTATCTGTAGAGTCAGATGATAGTAAAAACCATCTTGCCTCAGTCTGCATTCATTAATTAATTCAGGGGTTAGTTTTTGAGGCAGTGGCAATGAACACAGTTCAGGTATTTGATAGTGTTGCCTACTCAAATCATCATCAATCTTAATAATACCTGTCCGCATACGATGTGGTGTTCTTCCTTGCCCATTGAGTAATTCACCGGTTTTTACCATGCTGAATGAATTACTCTTATTGGATGATAGGGTTGAATTGGATAAAGCATTATTCGCTACAAATATTGATGACGAGGATATGAACGATGAACTGGCAGATTGTCTCTGTAATTTGTTTAGCTTTAGTTCTTTTTTGTAATTAATTTTATAAGAGAGATGACATGATTGGTTCACTAATGATTCAGGTACGCTTAAATGAGTTAATTTGGGACAATATCTATTGAGATCATCAAAAAATTGTTGGATTTTAAGAGGACTGGCGGTACAAAGATTTATTTTTAAGGAAATTAAATTAGGGAAATTTCTAAAATCAATTTCCAGAGTATCCTCCAACACTCCTATATTTAATGCGGTACATTCGTTATATTGAGGTGCTCGTTCAGGATGTGCAAATGCAGGAGTATAAAGAAGCATTTGAATCTTGGAATAGTCCACCTTAGTCATGTTTACACTATGGGGTTTTTCAAAGAGTGTACTCTTCATACTTTCTATTTGGGAAATAGAGTCTCTTTTTTGCTCTTCCGCTCTAATAACAGGAATCTGTTCCGCAATAATCTGGTCTGCCAAATCACTGCTCAGAATAGGGTGGTTTTGGTAGTATAATATGAATGAACGTACCTCATTGTTATTTGTGTCAAATTGCTTCAGCATATGGGAAATAAATTGGGGATTATGCCATCTAGGATTCATGAATGTAGTGAAAACATTTTTAATTTGAGCCTTATCAGGATAGCGATTGATTAATTTTAATGCGAGTTCTGGGGGTAATCCGTCAACGTAAAATTGGTGCGAGTCTTCTAATAATATTTTATATTCTTCAATTATTCGATCGTGGTGTTCTGGATAAAGGGTCAATAAAATTATCAAATCTGTATTACAATGAACCTGGGGTTGAAATACATCATAAAGGCTACGTCTCAACTCCATATGGTCTATTCTATTTAAATCTATCAAGGTTAACTGAGTGGTTAAATATTTAAGGAGAGAAGAAGCTACTTTGGGATTTTTGTTAATAATTTGGATAAATAGCTCCTCGCTTAATGGATTTAACAGAGGATTATATTCAAAGAATGATTCTACTTCAGGCGGATCGCAAGCCAAATATTCAATTATAAAATCAATGGTAGTTAGATAAGGCTCTACTAAATCATTTAATAGTGCTTTAGTTCTTTTGGCATACTTAAAGATAATCCAAAAATAATCTGCGTCGGATGGGAACGATTGGGGGTTCATTTCACTTACTATAAGCATTTCATGGTGTTGAATAATACTGTCAGCATCTTCAGGAACGGCCTCAATATACGCTGACAGTTCATACAATCTCCTCGGAGGAGAATGGTTGAAAATTTCATGAGCTTTATGTGGAAACACCTCAACTAATACACTAGCGGAACATTTTCTGGCATCATCTAAGGTAAGCAAAGTATCTAAGCGCTCTTCAAGATTTGGGTAAGCCAACTTTAAACGGATTAAATCATAGAATGTTTGTAATCTGAACTGTTTTAGAGGTAATTGGTGCACATTCAGTTTATTTTTTAAAAGGATGTAATAATCTATTTCTGTTGTGGGTGATTGGCCAATAAGATCATAACAAAAGGGGATAAGGGTAGTTCGTAACTCCGGGAAATGGTGGTAGAACACTGATACCAGATCATGGGTGATCAGATTTTTATTCCGCTCAAGCAGTTGCAGAGCGAGATAGGGGTATTGTATGAGTTTATCGATTAAATCACTTCCAATGGAACACTCCATCGGTGGGTTCATACAAATGGGATAATCTGCTGCTTTCATTACTTTATTTTGTGCGATAATCGCATAGGGTATATGAATGGAGTAAGGTGACGCATCGTAAAATCTGTATTCCGGATTGGAAGAAGCGCAATCTTCATTGGCGCCGTAATGATTTGAGACAAGATGTCTTCTTTGCTGATGCATGCACGCAAACAGGTGTTGACTGCGTTCACAATTGAGTACTGCCGTTTTATCACGGACAAGATTTTTGCCAGCCGTCAGTTGTTCATAATCTGTTGACTCATCAAATTGGCTAAGGAAGTCAATGTTCGTTTCATCACTTTGATCCGGCTCATTACAGGAGACCAGTGATTTTTTTCCATCTCGTTCTATACATAAATAGATAGGTATCTCTTGGAGTTTAAACCATTCTATCTGGGCAAATAAATCGTGTTCTTGCAGCCCGTTTATATAAAAATGGGTATCAATAATCAGCGTTTTTGCCCGTTTCTGTTGCTTTGGCGAAGTAATCGATTGCCATGGAGAGCCATTAAGTGCCCCAACGGGGTTGAATTGGGCGGCAGGAGAAATAAAAGTGTCTTTTGATTTGGGTATGTAAAATAGCCAATCAGGTAAAAGATGCCCGTTCCAGTCAGTCACTGGACAATTAATATCGAATTTTGGGAGATCAGGATTAAACCCTTGAAACATTTCTTTTAGGTTCATGATAATTTAGAAAATAAAAAAGTATAGGGATTCAAGTTACGGAATTAATAACCTAGCTATAATCAACAATACTTACAGAAGAGGAGGGATACTCATCTTGCAATAAGTAATGTAAATTCAAAGGTACTCCTGCGACATAAATCCTGTATGGGGAGGACATTCAACGTTATTTAGGTTCACTTCAAGAGTGTTTTTCATCATCGCTCTCTTATATCAATCGCTAACAACTGCGCAAATTATATATTAAATGAATCTAATTTATTCGGCATCACTTTCTTTAAGCGTTACAACTCGTGGAGTGAACATATAACCGCCGTTGCGGATGGTTTTAATCAAAGCGGGTTTTTTCGCATCGACTTCTATTTTTTGGCGTAATCGACTGATCTGTACATCAATTCTTCTATCAAATGGGGTCAGGTCAGTATTTTTGGTGATTTGAAGTAAAAATTCTCGGTCTAACACCCGTTGAGGTTGCTGCACGAAGGTTAAGAGCAAGTCATACTCGCCCGCGCTTAATTGTAATTCCTGATTATTTTCACCAAAAACCTGTCTGGATGCTGGATAAAGACGCCAGTTTGTAAACATTAAAACATCTTTTCCATGCGCAATTTTTTGCTGGGCGCGTATGACGCGACGGGCAATAGCTCCTATTCGCGCATGAAGTTCGCGAGGATAAAGAGGTTTTGTCATGAAATCATCGGCACCTGCTTCAAGCATGGCAATGCTGACTTCCTCATCCCGGGAGTCGCTTATAATAATGAGCGGAACCGGGTAGGTGTTATACAATTGTTTTATGCTTTCTGGTTCATTTTTTAAAATAGACCAATGAATTAAAATGGCCGTTGGCATACCCTGTTCAAGATGAATGGGATAAAGGCATTTTTGTTGTACTATATCCAGATTAAACTTTGCAAAATAATCCTTCAGCTCATCACTGACTGGTGTAGTGTCAATAACGAGCAAATAGTGGCTCTGCGACATCAATTTGCTCCTGAAGGTTAAAAAAATAATGCTCTAATTTTGGCAAGATTATCTTCTTCTTGCAATTAATTTTATGTATTTATTAAGAATAGTTCATTTTAATTCAGTCATTTGTATTTTACCTAACGGAAACTGATTTAAATGGTCATTCTCATATTCAGGGAGTTACATATTTTTAATTTCAGTGCTATTGTTAAAGTTCGAGCTTCAGGATGATGCTTGAGGAGAAATGGATGACTCAAAATACACCTGGTTTATCGCATTGGTTTCTTACGGACGATTATCGAGCCAAAGCGCAACTCAAATATGAATTGAAACATCTGGAAAGCCGTCTGCATAAATATCTGGATGTTCACAGTGAACAAGAATATTGTCACGAAGAAATAAATACATTATGTGCTCATCTGGCTCAAAGATATTTGGATTATTTAAAACTTGTAGATCCCGGTACAGAATTTATTGTTCATAGCACCAACGATGAAACTAAAACAATAAACGTGCTTGAACAAACCTCAATCATTTCTCAATTAAAACAACGGTTAGCCAAAATTGCTGATCAGGAAGAAGAGGCCAGATTGATAGCAGAAATTGCCTCCCTGTATCATCAATGTACCCACTCAACGGGTACCTCTTCTACTCTCGCAAGCAGCAAACCGATTGAATCCAGTGGGTGTTGTGACGAATTGAAACAATTATTTCATTACACGAATCTTAAATTATGGCTGTCTTCAGTAGTTGTATACTGGAACCATAGCACGCATCAGGACGCAGAACTGTCTGTTATATTTCGTGATTGGCATCATGATGAGCTGCAATTGGCACTTGATTTTTTTTCTGAGCCGCAATTGGTTAATTTGGTTAACGCGATATTTTTTTATAAGTTGTATCCGGATCAGTTATTTAATGAATTGATTCATCCAGAAAAACTGGTATCGGTTCGTATGCGATTAGGATTTTTACACGAATTTATTGAGCTATTACAGCAGCAATTATATCGAGTATCTCTGCAACAAGGACTAAAATCCGGAGTTGATTTATTATTTCACGGAGAAGATCTGCCACAGGGAATTTTGATAGAGGTTGATGACGATTATAGAGAAATTATTCAATTGGCCGTTAAAAATCTAAAAGTCAAATTTACTCCTGAAAATGAAGAACAGGTCACTAGTGAGCGATTACATGATTTGGGTAGAGCTTACAAATTTTGGTTTAATCCGAATCGATTAATTGATGCAGTTATGGTATTGCAACAACGTTTAGTTAAAGACTCGGTATCTGATGAAGATAAGTTTGCTCTATTCCATCAAGAAATGCTTATTTTATACCGTCAGTTAACAACTACAGAGTGCCTTGATTTATATGGGTATTTTGCAAATAAAGACAGTCGATACTTACTTTATACTCTGTTTACCATAATACAGGATAAGAGTCTTGATTGGTTACCTCCGTTGAATAAATCAGAAAAAAATGCAGTAGCGGGTGTTTTTCATGCCTTGCAATGTGTCATGGAGGCGTTGCGTGTGGAGTTAAAAAACAGACATGTGACCACGGAGCCTTATGTTTATGATTTGGAAAAACAATACGTTCAGGCACGGCGTCGTAATCGCGATGCAGTATTTCGGCTCATTGCAATTTATGGTCGAGAGCCTATTACTATTAGTGATTCGGTAGAGAAGTTATTTGGTGATATTGAGGATCACAATTAGGTGTGTTTATTTCAGGGAATAGGAAAAGCGAGTTTTTTTCCATAAAAGTTTTGCAAATCTTTGGCTAATTGTGCCGCAGGTGTGGATTTTGCAAAATCAGTATCTAAATTATCAATCCATTGTCCAGTCTTTAGATTTTGAATGACAGGGATGTAAGAATTATCATCCGGATACAGAGCCAGTATCCAATCGCCGCTGATTACACCATACAATTTATCATGATTTATTTTGATTAATTCATTGGGTTTTAATTCAAGCTCTCCAGTTTTGGGGTTTACTTTATAAATTTGATGACCGATCTCTATGGCTTTTTCTTTGGAGAAATCCTGATTCGGATACATACCACTTTCAATAAAAAATGTACGTTGTGGTAAAGGTGATTGAGAATTCAGCACTGAGTTCAGTAATGAAATACCGTCCATGTTGTGTTTAGAGTGAACCTTCAAGAAGGATAGTATTGTTGGAGCAAGATCAATTAAAGCAACTCGCGTATTGATTTTATCTGTTCCTGTAATCAGCGTTCCATGGTTAAAAATCTTGAATGCCAATACACTGTGATATTGATTGGGGCTTAAAATATCAGACCCATGCCCCGCGCTTTTATCCAGTTCTGTTGCTGTTTTATTTTTAAAATATTCTGCCAGTCGGCTGCTCAATGAACTTTGATAATTCTGGTAATTCGTTAGTCTTGAATTAGGATAATATAAGGTTTCCCCATGATCACTCAGAATAATGACAAGGCTATTCGTGAGATAATGATTTTGTTCCAGATAGTTATAAAAAGAATGGAATTGTTTGTCTACTCGTTTGAGCGCGCTTTGATAGAGTGAGTTACGCGAGCTGAGACTAAACTCATTATTCACTTCGTCAGGTAATGATTTTGCCCAGGCATAAGGCCAATGCGGAAGAGCAAAATGAACGGCCAGAAATATCGGTTTATTCCTTGGTTGAAGTGCCAACTCCCTTTCCAGTTTGGCACTAAAAGTATTGGGATAATAAGAAAAAAAACTGGCTCTGTTTGAATGATTGTATGGGAACAACCCGGAGCTGATCCGAAAATTAATGAGTAAATTTCCCAGAGGAAAATCATTGAAAAATCCTAAAATAATGTCGTTGATACCTAATTTGGGGCCAATTAATTTTTGGAATCCAAAGTCTTTATCGAGGCTGTTAAATCTTCGATCATCCGTGGCATACACGGTGTTATAACCCAGTTTATTCAATTCCCATATAATGCTTGCCTGATTATTGACAGTAGACTTTTCAACCAGATTTTCATCGGCGTGGTGATGTTCGGAGTATAAGCCGGTTAGAATGGAGCACCATGCCGGATAGGTTCTGGCTAGAGGGCTGATTGCATTCGTAAACTGAGTGCTGTTATTTAATAATTGATAAAGAAAAGGCATGTTCTTTTTCTTTACGCTTTCCGGGCTTAAAGAATCTATCCCCAGAATAATGATGTTGGGTTGTGAATTAACCTCATGAATCGGCACAGGTTTGAAATAAAAGAAATTCATATAAAGGATTATAGGCATCAGCAGTACTAACAAGACTGCACTGCTGCGGTATAACAGCCGGTTTAGCAATAACAGGCCTAAACAAAATAATGAAAGACAGTACAGAATCATTATGTAAAATTCTGGTATAGGAGGTGAAAATAGTTTGCTGAACACGCTTAAAGGAAAATAATAGGCATTTGCACTGAGTATGACCCAAACAAATAAGGACCAAATGAAGAGTTGCCATTGTTCAGCGGAAAAATGATGCCAGGAACGTTTTAAAACCCCTATTAATAACCAGGTTTGGATTAAAGACAGGATCAAATAAAGGATAATATGAACACAAAGTGTGCCTGCAAATTCAAGATATATTTGCGTAGGAAGTTTAATTGAGCTAACCAGACTGTTCGATTGCGAATAAATCAGAAAGAACTGTAAACCTAAAAAACACAGATTATATAAAGCAAAAGTTCCGAAGTATGAGAGTATGGATCGATCTTTTTTCATGATGTCTGCAATGCGGGGTAATTAAGATGCCAATTATAAACATAACTATCAATAGTATTGATGTGCTTTAACTGACTGAGCAATGGCTCATGAGCGAACTGCAATAAATGCCTAATTACATCTTGCTTTGTGCCGCCATAATCTTCTTCATACCAATCATACAATTTTGAAATGATCAGTTTTCCCTCGATGACTTGAACACCTCTAAGTGAGTTGATGTAGGTTGACGCCGCATCATTTAATTGTTGTTCCAGTCGTACGCCCTGGTATGCCTGTTTACTTAAATTGGGTGCACCTATGGTCGCGTTATTGAGTGCATAATGAGTACGTGGGTCATTCCAAACCGGTCGTATAATGCGGTTATTAATATCGTCCAGTGATAATGTGGTATTTTTTATGGTCAGAAGGTTCGCTCCCCAGGGGCCTACGCTGAATAACCCTGGTGAAATATTGATTTCCTGTATGTTCGCTATGGGATAATAGTTAGCAACTGTTTGTACCGTCAGGGCATTATACAGATTAATCCAATAAGCCAGTTGTTCTTGTCGGTTGTAATTATCAATGTCAATCTGGGACATTGCTTTTACATAGTCTTTTAGCAAATTCAAATCGTGTTGACTTAAATGAGCGTAATCAATCAGGTTAATGTGTTCTTCATTTGTAATGACGTGTTTATCCAGGAAATTCTGCCAAGCCTGGTGAGATATGGTTTCAGTTGAGAGTGGGTTATTAACCTCCCATTTGGGCCATAGACTTTTATGAAATGATGCATGAGCTAATCCGGCTATGATGAACATGATTAGAATCATGACGCATTGATTTAGGGTATTATTACGTTTTTTTACACTAAACATTAATCGTTGCTCGGTTTCTTAAGGCACTGCCTATGGTATTGCCATCTAAAAATTCCAACTCCCCACCTGAAGGGATACCATGTGCCAGTTGGCTGATATTGATTGGTTCATTTCGCAATAATTGATGAATAAAATGCACCGTTGTTTGTCCTTCAACACTTGGGCTTAAAGCAATAATTACTTCTTTTATTCCTTCTTGTATGATCAGATTTTTAAGTCTGGGCAAACCGATGTCGTCAGGACCAAGACCATCAAGAGGGGATATTTTCCCCATCAGGACAAAATAGGTACCTTGAAAGGCATTACTTTGTTCGATGGCGGAAACATCAGCAGGGCTTTCTACCACACAGAGTAAGGTCGGATCTCTATTCGTATTTTGGCATAATGAGCATAAGGTGTGTTCGGTGTAATTATTACAGCGCTGACAATGGTTGATATGGTTCATGGCGTGTTCTAGACAAGAAGCGAGGTGCAAACCTCGCTGTCTTTGGTTTTGAAGCAGGTGAAACACCATGCGTTGTGCTGATTTGGGACCTACACCTGGCAAGCAGCGGAGCGCTTCTACCAGACGAGTTAGAGTATCCATATTTAGGCTTATTCCCCTTTATCGCCTTTATCACCACCCATTAAATCAGTAGGAATATTAAGACCAGCGGTTAATTGACTGATTTTTTCCTTGGATGCTTTTTCAATTTTACGCACTGCATCATTAACTGCGGCAGCAACTAAATCTTCTAGCATTTCAACATCTTCATCCATCAATGTGGGTTTGATTTTAACTTCAGTCACATCATGGCGACCATTCATTTTAATAAGAACCATGCCACCACCGGATTCACCACTGACGACTAACTGGCTGAGTTGTTGTTGCGCTTCTTGCATGCGTTGTTGCATTTTTTGCGCTTCTTTCATTAGATTACCAAGATTTTGATTAATATCCATTACTGCCTCGTTTATTTATGGTTAGGTATACTATTATAAGTCATCTTTCAGCGGGACAATAGAATTTTTGACCAATTCAGCTGAAAATTCTTGTTGGATCTGCTGAAACAAAGGATCATTATGTAATGCAGCCTCAGCTTTTTGCTGTTTTTGTTGTGCTGCTCTTTCTTTTTGTTGCGCAGGCGTAGCCTGAACAGCTTCTTTGCTATTAAGAATAATTTTAACTGGACTTTGATAATAATCGGTCAATGCGGCTTCAATTCGGCTGGTAGTTGTTGGAGTAAACAGGGATTCATGCCCTTTAGCGACCCTCAAGGTAATATCACGACCGTCTTTATCAATAAACTCAGCATTTTCGATTGCATTGAGTGCAAAACCGGTCAGTTTGAGTTCCGGAATAATACTGGCCCAGTTTTGGGCTTCAATAGGAATGGTTTGTCTTAGTTCAACTGATGGCTCTGTGATTAATTCACTGGATTTTATGGCGGATGGCGCATTTTCAATGAGAGGACTGACATGTTCTTTTATCAATTCAACCGGTTCTGTTTGCTGTACCGGGATCGACATTGCTGGTTGAGCAATCACGTTGCTTTGTTGCAAGGCTAACGGCGGTATTGTTGCGGCAGGTGCCGGCCTAAAGGTTAACATGCGTAATAAAGTCATGTTAAACCCAATAGCCAATGTTGGAGCGAGATGAATTTCCTCTCGTCCCTTCAGGCCAATCTGATAAAATAATTGAATGTCTTCCTTTGAAAATTGATTTGCCAGATTTTTGATTTCATCTGTTGGATTAATCAAAGGATTCACGTCCCCGATGCTTTGGTATACGGCAATTTGATGGAGGTAGTTCAGTAGTTCATCTATAACATATTGAAAGTGCCCCCCCTCTATTGCAATTTGCTGGCTTAACGTCAACATGACAGGGCCGTTTTGTTTTGCCAGAGCATCCAGGAGTTTGACCGCATAATCCTGTTGTGTGTATCCGAGGATTAATTTGACATCACTGGCCAGCAGCTGTTCATTACAACTGGTTATCGCTTGATCCAGAAGACTTAAGGCATCGCGCATACTGCCGTGAGCTGCCTGGGCAAGTATATCCAGGGCTTGAACTTCATAATTTAACTCTTCGTCTTTGAGAATGAGTTGCAGATGTTTGCTGATCAGATCGGCTGGCAAGTGCTTTAAATTAAATTGCAAACAACGGGATAACACTGTAACTGGTAATTTTTGTGGATCTGTTGTTGCCAGAATGAATTTTACATGAGCGGGTGGTTCTTCCAATGTTTTTAAAAGCGCATTGAAACTGTGTTGTGACAACATATGCACTTCATCAATCAAGTAAATTTTAAAGCGACCGTTGGTCGGTGCATACTGCACATTGTCTAGTACATCACGTGTGTCTTCGACACGTGTTTTGGAGGCGCCATCAATTTCTATAAGATCGATGAAACGGCCTTGTTCAATCGCAGTGCAGGCATCGCATTGAAGACAGGGTTCTGAGCTGATTCCCGTTTCACAGTTAAGTGCTTTAGCTAAAATTCGGGCAACACTGGTTTTGCCCACACCGCGGGTACCTGTGAATAGATAAGCATGATGTAATCGCTGTTGATTCAGCGCATTAATCAACGCTTTATTAATATGTTCCTGGCCAACCAGTTGGGAAAATGTGCGTGGTCGCCATTTACGGGCAAGTGCCAGATAGCTCATACAGGTTTTCACAAATTGGGTGGCAGCTCTAAGAGCCACACCTCGGCGCCCGAATCAATCGTTACCGCTGCTCCCTTCCGGGCCTGACGGGGTTCACAATCTATCGTCGCGAGGGGACCAATAGAGCCACCATAGTTGAATTGCGAAGAGTAACAAAAAAACAATGGGAGCGCCAGATCCCGGTACAAATTTTATTAGAAGCTGATTTAAAAACGAGGAGATAAACACGAGAGGACTATGTTGGGCAACGATGGAAACATCATTCAACCTGGCTAGCCAGAAATGAGCACCTTCTTGTAATAGTTACTGAATAACCGTATTGTGATTATTAAATCAAATAATTTGTGGTTATAAGAATGGAATCAAAAATCAGAAACGTAATCATACTATGCAGCGTAATTGCGTCTTTTCACGTACAGGCCATATGCGTTAAAAACATAACACATTTTTCTTTATACTATGAGATTGAAAATCGAAATACTCAGAGTCCGGTTCCCAAAGTGAAATTTCATAGTGGTATAGTGAATAGCAATGAAAAAAAATGCCATAGCCATACAGATGAACCGGGAGATGAATGGAAAATATATCGTTTTGACTTGGTAAAGATATTCAAAGTTGAAGAAAATGGTGAAAAGGTGCTGGCATGCTATAAGTTGGTTGAGGGAATTGCCAATAGGTTGGATGTCCGATTTCATAAGCGTGATAATTCATGGTGGTGTCTGGATAAAGACGATTACGAGGATTGAGACAAAAAAATCAATGAACAGGTAAGGGATTAGAGACAATGAACTTGTTTATCGAACAGAGCATGATTATGTGACTTCAAGTTTAGACGCTTAACCAGTTTAGTTGGGGGTTAAAAAATCCGACCCTTTTTCAAAATGGAATCCTTGAGTCGTTTAGAACCAGTCAGCTGAACACAAAAAATCAAATTTTTATACCTTATATATGGCAAAGAAGATAAAAGCAGAATTTTAGAAAAAAATGCAAAAAGTATTTGACACTGATAGGGAAATCAGTAGAATACGCAACACGCCTTCGGGGCAGGTTCATTAAGAATTGAGAAGACAAACTGTGTGGGCGCCAAGGGGGACGTTTACCACGGTGTGGTTCATGACTGGGGTGAAGTCGTAACAAGGTAGCCGTAGGGGAACCTGCGGCTGGATCACCTCCTTAATATAGAGGCACCAAACGACCCAAAGCGCCCACACAGTTTGTTTTCAGATGAAGAATAAGATTTTGCAGCAGTGTTTTTGTACCGAAAAATAGGATTGGGCTCATAACCCAATAAAAGATCATGGTTGTATGTAGATCCTTTGTTGGGCTATGGGCCCAATTTATAAATAAATTAGGTAAAACACGAATGCCGCTAAAGAATTGGGTCTGTAGATCAGTTGGTTAGATCGCACCCCTGATAAGGGTGAGGCCGGTGGTTCAAGTCCACCCAGACCCACCAATATCTTCATCAGTATGGAATATTAGATTAAAGTGATTTGCGCGAGCAGAGTATTTTAATCTGGTATAGCCAGAAGTTCATTAAAAATTTGGTAAAGAAAGAGGTAACACAAGCGAACTCATATTTTTTATTTGTATGTGCATATAGTCTTGAGGTAATTGAGATTATATGGTCAAGAAGAGAAGCGCAAACGGTGGATGCCTTGGCAGTAAGAGGCGATGAAGGACGTGGAATCCTGCGAAAAGCTACGGGGAGCTGGAAACAAGCTGTGATCCGTAGATGTCCGAATGGGGGAACCCGGCTGTGCTTGCACGGTCACTCATAACTGAATACATAGGTTATGAGAGCGAACTCGGGGAACTGAAACATCTAAGTACCCGAAGGAAAAGAAATCAATTGAGATTCTCTAAGTAGCGGCGAGCGAACGGGGAAGAGCCTGGTGTGATTTATCATTGAATGGAGTAGAACAACCTGGGAAGGTTGACCATAGGGGGTGAAAGTCCCGTATACGTAGATTTGATGAGGAACTAAGCACGCGAACAAGTAGGGCGGGACACGTGAAATCCTGTTTGAAGATGGGTGGACCATCATCCAAGGCTAAATACTACTTACTGACCGATAGTGAACCAGTACCGTGAGGGAAAGGCGAAAAGAACCCCGGAGAGGGGAGTGAAATAGAACCTGAAACCGTTTGCGTACAAGCAGTGGGAGCATGTCTTCGGACGTGTGACTGCG
>NZ_JADOBG010000003.1 GCF_016786215.1 Legionella bononiensis
TATCTCTTCGTCATCCCGAGTGAAACGAGGGATCTCCTGAATGTGGCTGGGAAATGAAATCAATGCCACATTGAGGGAGATCCTCCACTGCGTTCAGGATGACGCCGCTTGATATAAGTGGTTTGTTATAAATGGTTTGGTATAAATAGAACTAATTAATATCTCCTCGTCATCCCGAGTGAAACGAGGGATCTCCTGAATGTGGCTGGAAACAAATACAATGCCACTTTAAGGGAGTTTCTATTCTGTCTTCGGGGCGATGTAATTCAGTATTAATAAAACAAAAAATGGAATCAGAATAACAAGAAATCAGGCAACTCATTGATTATTTTTACATAAAATGTTAAATTTGATGGTTAACTATTTATGATGAATCCAGGTGCATGGACATTTTTTATTTCACTCTACTAAACTCACATTATTATAGTTATCTGCCTAGCAATTTGCCTTACTACTGCACCCTTTAAGGATCCAATTATGAATCATTCAAAAAAAGTGTTGAGCGTCTTTTCTTTGGTTATGATTAACATAATTGCTGTAGACAGTTTAAGAACCCTCCCCATCAGTGCCAAACTCGGGTTATCATTAATCTCTTATTATGTAGTAGCGGCTTTTGCTTTTTTTATTCCCGTTGCCCTGGTAGCAGCCGAATTGGCCACCGCTTACCCTAATACCGGAGGCATCTACGTCTGGGTTAGAGAAGCTTTTGGAAGACGAGCGGGTTTTATAACCATATGGTTGCAATGGATATACAATGTTGTCTGGTATCCAACCATGCTGGCTTTTATAGCGGCAACACTATCCTATTTAATCGCCCCACATTTAGCCAATAATAAATTCTATCTTTTAGGCACCGCATTAAGCCTTTTTTGGCTGTTTACTCTGTTAAATTGTTTTGGTATGAAATTATCAAGCATAGTCAGTATATTAGGCGCAACTCTAGGTACCGTTCTACCGATGCTTATCATAATAATTCTTGGTGTCGTATGGATGTTTCAAGGCAGACCAATGGCGGTTAATTATCCCTCTTCCTGGTTTCCAGATTTTAGCTCTTTAGGTAATTTAGCACTTTTTTCAGCAGTATTGTTTGGTTTGATCGGCATGGAGATGTCTGCCGTGCATGCCGAAGAAGTTAAGAACCCACAGCGAGATTATCCCAGAGCACTGCTTTACTCGACAATTGTGATTATATCAACTTTATCCATGGGATCATTAGCTATCGTAATTGTCGTTCCTAATGATCATTTGAGCGTGGTATCTGGATTAATTGATGCTTATGCCATATTTTTCAAATCCTATAATATGCCCTGGATGACCTCAGTTATTGCCGTACTGATCATTTTAGGGGGCCTGAGTGGTGTTTCTGCATGGATTATTGGTCCAACTAAAGGATTGTTAGTATCGGCTCGAGATGGGTCACTTCCAGCACGATTTGCTCGTGTAAATCGCTTCGGAGCACCGGTTACTATTCTGGTTACTCAGGGAATAATATTTACGATTTTGAGTACTATTTTTATATTGCTTGATTCTATTAATGCCGCCTATTGGATTTTAAGTGATTTGAGTGCTCAAATGGCTTTATTAGTTTATATCATCATGTTTGCAGCTGCTATAAAACTAAGGTATTCCCGACCCGATCATCCACGCGGCTATACCATTCCTGGCGGTACTATCGTTATGTGGCTTGTTGCCGGGATCGGAATTATATGCTGCGTCATCGCGATGATAGTCGGTTTCATACCGCCATCACAAATTCCCATAGGTAATGTATATTTCTTCGAAGCGTTCTTGATTGGCGGTTTAATCTTATTTGTCCTGGTACCCTGGTTTTTCGCAAAAAGGCATGAAGATTAAATGTTCATAGATCATCAAGGGGTGTTGATTATACATCATTTTTTTCCTAACGCTTCGCGACGTGTACCCGAACGATACCCGCTTTTGTAGGTTATATGACTCAGTGTGAATTAACACACACTATAAAGTGGTTTAATTAACTAACCATCATATCATTTGTTTTTTTACCAACTGCCCAAAAAAACCACCCTCCTTCAATAGCTGTTGATAATTCCCAGTTTGAACTATCTTTCCTTCAGCAACTACATAGATTCTATCTGCGTTAATCAATGTACTTAAGCGGTGAGCAACAACAATTCGGGTAATGTTCAGTTGTTCGATATTATGCATTACCTCTGCCTGAGTTGTATTATCCAAAGCAGAAGTCGCTTCATCCAAAAGCAGTATTCTGGGCTTTCTTGATAATGCGCGAGCAATCATTAATCGTTGCCGTTGGCCTACAGATAAGGTTTTTCCACCTTCAGTCAACAGTGTTAACATTCCCATGGGCATTTCTTCAATATCTTTTGCGAAACCAGCCAGTTTGGCAGCCTGCCAGGCATCATCCACTGAACATAAACTACCAGCAACAATATTCTCAAATACTGTTCCAGGAAATAATGAACCATTTTGTAAAACAACGCCAAATTGTTCTCTGAGTAAACGTATATTTAATTTATTTATATTTTGACCATCAAAATATACAGCACCCTGAGTCGGTGTTTCAAAACCCAAAAGCAAGCGGATCACAGTTGATTTACCGCTGCCAGTAGCCCCAGTTATCGCAATGAACTCACCGGGTTCAGCATAAAGGGATATACTATTTAATACAGGTGTTTGAGCTCCCTTATAATGAAAGCTGATGTCTTTAAGTTGAATTTTACCAGTCAACTCGTTAATAACAACGCCTTCCATCTCTGGTGTTTCCTGTAAAATTGGACGAATTCTTTCATAAAGTGGAATTAATTCTATTGATTTTGAAAGCACTTCAGATAACGCTAACAACGCGCTAAAAAACTGCCCAAATGCAGCATTAAATGCGATAAAAGCCCCAAAACTCAGCGTGACCACTCCACTGCCTATCATTGCATATAAAAAGATAAAAATTACTACGGAGAATAAACCTCGAATGAGCTCAAATCGTAACTCCCAAAGAGATAATAACAAGGATAATCTGCTTTTTTTACAAAAGATGTTTATCCAGATTGCAAATGCACGTGACTCGCTATTGCTAATCCGTAACTTGCTGATACTGGTCAAATATTGAAAAGACAATTCCGTTAACTGAGCCTGTAATTCAATAATGGGTCTTTGATATTTTAGGAGAACTATATTAGAAATGGTAATTAAAATAACAACCAATACAATAAGCAAAATAGACCATGACGCGAGAACTGGTGAATAATAAAACATCAAAATCAACGTAATAAAGGAAAAAATGCCTCCTAAAAGCGCATGTAATCCAGTATTGGTTAGCTCCTCTTGCATCGCATCTATCCCGGCAGCACGCAAAGTCAAATCCCCGGGACTATAGCGATGGAAAAATGAAACAGGAAGTCTTAACAAACGATCCCATACAGCAGGTTGAACCGTCGAATTCATTTTAAATCGTACTCGAAGAGCTGAAAAACTTTGAGCCAGACTGAATAATGCTATAGCAAAACAGGCTGCAATAATGCCAAAAACACTTTGAGACAAGATACTTAAATTAGCTCCTGGTACAGCATCATCCAAAATAATTCCTGTTATAACAGGTACTACCAAGCCAAAAATGCCAATTAGAATTTGCATGGACAGGATGCGGAAGCAATCAGCTTTTTGATTAACCAGTGCAAACTGAAACAAACGTCCAAGATTGATTTTTTGATCCGGGAAGGTACGATAAAAAGTATAAGCTCTGGAGGATAAACCCTCGATAAAGTCTGAAGTAATTGATTCATAAACACCTGACTGAGCATTAAAAAAACGGTACTTACCTGATTTACCCGGTATTAAGGCAATAGGTTTATCTGTATTTTTTTCAAATACAATCATCGGACCATTATCAAAATTCCACCAACTTCCTGTTAATAAGGTAGTCCGAAACCGAAAACCGGATGCTTTTACTATAGCTCTAAGCATTTCATGATTGGTGTACTCAGATGAGACTACATCGGGTTTCTTCAAAGGGATTTGCAAATATTTTGAAACTAATTGGCAGGCCATCCAAAGCTCATCTTCATTTTTACCGGTGAACGCCTCTTCATTCAAATCAAAAACGGATACTATTTGAGCCATGGCTTCATCCATGATTCGATCATTGTTTTTATCCATCATTCACCTCGAACAAAAGGCGTTTATAAACACCTCCGAGTTGTATTAATGATTCATGGGTTCCACGCTCAACTATCATCCCTTGCTCAATAACTAAAATTTCGTCACAGGAACGTATCGTACTTAAACGATGAGCCACAACCAGTAAGGAACAGCCACGTTTCTTTAAATTAGCAAAAATTTTTGCCTCAGTAATGGCATCCAGTGAGGATGTCGCTTCATCAAGAACGAGTAATTTGGGTTTGGTTACCAAGGCTCTTGCAATTTCCAACTGCTGGCGCTCTCCTCCACTAAAATTAGCGCCTTGAGTATGCACCGGGCTTGTTAATCCCAACCCGCGCTGTTCTAATAATGAGATGAGTTCTGCATCTTCAATTGCTTGTTCTACCGCCGTGGTGGAAACTGTTGAATCCCATAAAGTCAAATTATCCAGAATTGATCCCTCGAAAAGAAAAATATCCTGATCTACAAAAGCTAAAGTTGAACTAATCAACTCTCTTGATAGTTCTGAATATCTGTGATTATCAAGTGCAATATCTCCACACCATGGCTTATAGAGACCACAGGCCAATTTCGCGATGGTTGATTTGCCACTTCCTGTGGAACCCACGATTGCCAAAGATTTTCCAGGTACTAGTGATAAATTAATTTCTTTAACTATGGGTTCATCTAATGGAGAATATCCATAACTAATATTCTTCATGGTTAAAGTACCATCCAATTGATTCACTGCATTCAAAGTATTGGCTTTATTTAGCTTTTTACTCATTAATTCAGTATCTTCTGGATTATTTAAAATATCATTAAGACGAGACAAATCAGCTCGAATTTCCTGAAGTTTTGTCCCAAGTCCAATCAATTCATTTAATGGTTCATTGAAACTCAGTAATACATATTGAAATGCGATTAAACCACCAACCGTTAAATACCCGTCCATAATACGTAGACTTCCAATCCCTAATATCAATGCAGTAGAAACTCCTAATAAAATGGGCGATAAAAGGGACATAAAAGTTGAATAGAGTTCAATGCTCTGTTGGCTATTGATGGTTTTTGCATGATAACCAGCCCATCGCTGAAAATAGTCATCTTCAACTCCAGAGGCTTTCAGAGTTTCAATACCCTGTAAACCAGCCATTTCCATACCAGTCAGCTTGCCCTCCTCCTGATATAAGCGCATGCTTCGATTGGCAATTTTTTTTGCAAACAAGAAAAAAACCAGCGCATTGATCAACGCAATACAGATTCCGATACCAGCAAGCATCCAATCAAACAACATCATAATCAGGGCATAGATCACCATATTAATAAGCCCAACCACATTTGAACTAAGGTCTGCAGACAAAAGTTCTGCAATATGATCATTAGATGCAATACGAGAGCTAATGTCACCTGAAAATCGTTGCGAAAAAAAAGACATCGGTAAGCGTAATGTATGCCACAAAAATTGAGCTGACGTTGTCATCACCAACTTAAGTTGAAGCTTGATGATATGAATATGTTCAATCCAGGTCAGTACAGCAGCCATCAACCCTGTCAGTAACATCCCCCAAAGTAAAGGCAACAACCATCCCGAAAGGTTACGAATGAGTACTTCATCAATAAATATTTTTGCGAACGCGGCCATCAGGATATTGGGTATCGTAAGAAAAAGACTGGCTAAAATAATAAATAAAACTGCGTTTTGCGTACCGGAAAACCGTGATTTCAAATTGTGCCATAACGTATCTTTAACACCACCAGGAACAAACTCAGAAGTGAGTTCGAACAATAAAACAACACCCGTAAATCCGAGACTAAATTCCTTATAAGTCAAAGATCGCAGGCCAACAGCAGGATCGTTTATGTATACTTTGTTATTATCAAAACCTTCAATAACGACAAAATGATTAAATTCCCAAAACGCAATACAAGGGTAAGAAAGTTTAGATAAATCAGCCAAATCCGCCTCAGCTCCCTGAGCCTTTAAACCATAGCTTCTGGCTGCGCGTAAAATATTCAGCGCTTTACTGCCATCTCGCGAAACTCCGCAAACGTATCTTAATTCTTCAAGAGAGACATAACGATGATAATAAGCCAGAATAATAGCTAAAGCTGCTGCGCCACATTCAACAGCCTCCATCTGTAAAATCACCGGAGTTTTGACTCTGTGTATAGGATTCATTCCAGCCCCCACATTTTTTTAAATGCAGGTATAACCAATGTTATGGGTGGCTGCTCACGAATAGTAATCATCGCATTAACCAAAGTCCCTGAAGTAATTTTTACTTTAGGTCCCGTTGAAGAAGACCATTTCAGACCACTAAAGGCCGAAGAATCATTTTGAAGATGAATTCGTACAGCTACAGGAACTTCTTTAATTGAAAATTGCTTTACCAATTCTTCATTTTGCAAAACAGAAATCATCTCTTGTGAGGATGACGGAAATTCTGCTACATGCATCACTGTGCCATAGATGCTTCCATACTCAGATTTTTCAACTGTAGTTGGAGAAACTAAAGCCTTCATTTGGGTTTTGATCTGTTTGCCTGCTTCAGGGGGAAAATAAACCAGGGCATCAAGTCCTTTTCCTTCACTGGCAATTGCCAGGATAGGATTTCCAACATTAATAATACTGCCGAGTGTGCTACGAATATCGGTAACTACTCCATTAATCGGACTGATCACATCTCTGGAGATCTTCAATTGGATTACCAGATTATTCAGAGCGAGAGTTTCATCTGTGATTTTTAATGATAATTGACGGAGTCGCTCCAGCCACTGGTCTTTAAAATTGGATTCTTCTTTATCAAGTTCAACTAACTTATCTTTATTTCCTTCCAGCTCAATTTTGACACTATAATACTCTTGATAGGTATCTTCGAGATTTTGCCTGCTTTCAATCCCTTTTTTAAAAGCGGCCTGCCTGATTGTCAATAATTGGAGTAAATGCGCATCTTTAAGCTCGGTTGCTGCAATTACCTGATTTAAAGAGGCTCTCTGCGCTTCAATTTCTTTCTTATTTTTTGCAATAGCCTGTTCAGATTCACTTTTTAATTGAGATTCGGTATTTTTTAACTCTTTAAGATAATGTTCAAGAACCTTAATTTTTTGAAGCAGATCCGGGCGAGATAAAGTGGCAACCACTTGTCCTTTTTTAACCTGATCACCGGGCTTAACTAATAATCCAACAAGAAATGCAGGGCCATCTGGAGCAACCGCATTGTAGATATCACCGCCTCCAGCCAATAAAATACCCTGCCCCTCAACTCGGGTCGGTATGCTTCCAAATATTGACCATAAAAACAGAACAAATAGTACCAGATAACACGTTCCAGCAATAATCCATGAACGAGGAGTCACCACTTGAATCAATTGATCTAATTGTTCTGGTGATGAAAGCTGTTTTAGAGCTTCTTTACGAAACCTTATTCGCCTGGACAAAGCTTCCCTTCCTTATATGAATTGTCAACAGAACTTAATATACACTATCGATTGTTCTTATATTATGAAAATCCGTGTCTGTTTTTTACTCTGAATGCAAACAAGTGAGTTGCGCTATTAAATAGTGTTAAATCACGATTATTCATATTTCTAAGTGTGACTGCAGGTGAAACTCTAAGTTTACTGTCATTAGGAAGTATAGTGGGTACTTCTTGTAATGGCGCAAGCGGTTGTCTTATATAAGTTCTTCTAACTGGTGAAAAGGAAAAACCTCCAACGATCTGATTTAGGTCTTCATCAGGTAAGTAGTTCATGATTTACTCCAATAAAGGTTTATGTCCATCTCCCATCCCCTAATCCATTAAAAATACATATATAAACTATAGCATATGGATAAGGGTATATATTCTCATTGCTTCCCATTAAGTTATTGGATTTATATAACAGATTATTAGGGGAATATGATTAGATTTTGTTGACATTTGACCCAGGGCACAAATACATCACTTCGTGCCTGCTCCTGCAAACATCAACAAAACCTACGGGAAAGTTAATACAATTTATCTATGGTTCCTTTAATTAAAGGAGCCGCTTATCTTTTTTAGATCTGACTCTAATACCGCGAACAATAGAAGTAGATCCAACAGAAGCGATTTTTGTACTGGCTGAACCTATAGGATTCACTGGCGGTTTAGCTGCCACCGATCCCGCGCGAGCAATTTCACCTCGTTCACCCAGCGGCGGTTTCATTCCATTGATTCTTCTAATGGTCATGGGTACAAAGCCCCCAACAATCTGATCGAGATCATCATCAGGTAAATAATTCATGATTCACTCCAATATAAGTTTATGCCCCTCTCCGTTTCGTAAATCCATGTCATAGGACATGAATAAATTATAGCATATGAATAAATGTATATAATTTCATCAACAATAAATAATCTTTTTTAATGCTAGCTAGGAAAATTGATGCTGTAATAAACAATGTATTGAATAACGTGATCGAACTATTGAGTTGATCTAAAATCAGATCAACTCAATTAATTTGAAGTAAAAGGGACTAAATATCTTCGGGTAAAGACATTAAACTGGCATTGCCTCCTGCCGCGGTTGTATCAACAGTATAGGTTCTCTCATGGCACAAGCGAACCAGATAGTTAGGTCCACCTGCTTTCGGTCCTGTGCCTGATAATCCTTCACCTCCGAACGGTTGCAATCCAACAACCGCGCCTATCATATTACGATTCACATAACAGTTACCTGCATGAATTCGTTTTCGGATGTATTCAACGGTTTCATTAATACGACTATGAATCCCCAAAGTTAATCCAAAACCAGTCTTATTGATTTGGTTTATTACCTGATCCAGATTTTTTCTTTTAAATTGAATCACATGCAGTACTGGGCCAAATACTTCTTTTTCCAAAGCATCAATATTATCTATGGCAATTGCTGTTGGAGGCATAAAGTATCCTGATTCACACTCATCGCTCAGTTTACATTGGTACAGAATTTCATACCTTTTTTTCATATTCTCAACATGATTGGTCAAAAGAGTCAAAGCATCTTTATCAATCACAGGTCCAATATCTGTTGCCAACCAACGCGGATCACCGACGACCAATTCAGCCATAGCACCTTTGAGTAATTCTATGGTTCGTGGGTAAACTTCTTCCTGAACAAAGAGAACACGCAGTGCAGAGCATCGCTGGCCAGCACTGCCGAATGCAGAAACTACCGCATCAACAACTACTTGCTCTAACAAAGCTGATGAGTCAACAAGCATGGCATTTTGTCCACCAGTTTCTGCAATTAGAGGGATTATTTCACCACCACGTGTAGCCAAAGTACGATTGATCAGATTTGCTGTATCGGTTGAACCGGTAAACAGGACGGCTTTTATCCTTTTATCTGAAACCAGAGCGGCTCCTATTGTCTCTCCTGCACCAGGCAATAATTGAATCGCGCCAACAGGAATTCCGGCCTGATGCATTAATTTAACTGCATAAGCGGCAATCAAAGGGGTTTGTTCTGCAGGTTTGGCAATAACACAATTACCTGTAACCAAGCCAGCGACCACTTGACCAGTAAAAATAGCCAATGGGAAATTCCAGGGGCTGATGCAAAGTATCGTTCCTCGAGGATGCAAACTTAGCTCATTTAACTCACCAGTATAGCCATGAAGTTTTGTTGGAGTCGCCATTAATTGTTGAGCCATATGGGCATAATAGCGACAAAAATCTACAGCCTCACGAACTTCTGCTACACCATCGTTCCAGGTTTTTCCTGCCTCAAGGCAAGCTAAAGATAAAAACTCCACCATATTAGCCTGTAGTAAATCAGCAAACCGATTGATACATGCGGCTCGTTCTTCAACTGAAGTACTGCTCCATACTGGGAAGGTTAATTCAGCCTGCGTTAATGCTTTTTCAACATCATCCAAATTTGAGTTCTGAACCGAGCCCACTACTCGTGATGGTTGTTGAGGTGATGTCACCGTCTGTTGATTATCAGCTGTTGTTTTTCCGGCAATCAATGGTCCAGCACTCCATTGATTTAAGTTTAATTGTGCTAACTCCTGCTGCAATAAAGCCCTCTCGTGACGATTAGTAAAATCAAAACCTTTTGAGTTCCTACGTGCAGGTAAAAACAAATGTTCAGGTAAAGGAATATTCTTATTCATACTATTAAACAGAGACTTGGCTTTAGAAATCGGATCTTCAACTAAATCGGTAATTGGCGCATTGTCATCGACAATTCTGTTCACAAATGAAGAATTAGCGCCATTTTCCAATAAACGACGAACCAGATAAGGAAGGAGATCTTCATGACTGCCAACAGGCGCATAAATTCTGCAGGGAATACCAAAACAGTCAGCCGGAACTATTTGCTCATAGAGCTCATTACCCATTCCATGCAAACATTGAAACTCAAAATCTCTATAATCACCAACCAGATTCAAAATCATTGCAACTGAATAAGCATTATGAGTAGCAAACTGAGGATATATAGCATCGGTCATTGTTAGTATCTTTTTTGCACAGGCTTGAAAAGAAACATCAGTGAACACTTTACGGGTAAAAACGGGGTATTCTGAGAAGCCTTGCATCTGAGATTTTTTGATCTCGCTATCCCAATAAGCACCTTTAATCAATCGAACCATTATCCTGCGTTTTTTGCTTCGGGCTAAGGCAGCAACCCAATCAAGAACATAAAATGCTCTTTTTTGATAAGATTGAACAGCAAGACCGAATCCATCCCAGCCGTCCAAGCTCTCATCATTAAATACCTTTTCAATCACATCTAACGATAAATCCAGACGTTCTGATTCTTCAGCATCTATAGTTAAAGCAATTCCATAATCTTTCGCCAAACGTGAAAGATCCAATAATCTGGGAGGCAACTCTTCCATAACCCGTTCGTATTGAGATTCATTATAACGGGGATGAATTGCGGATAATTTGATAGAAATACCCGCACGTTTATAAATGTTTGAGTTTTTATCTGCCTGTTGCCCAATGGATTCAATTGCTTTTTTATAAGCCTCAAAATACCGTATGGCATCCACTGACGTTAAAGCCGCCTCACCCAACATATCATAAGAATATCGATATCCTTTACTTTCTTTTTTCTTCGCTCGAGTTAAGGCCTCATTGATAGTACGCCCCATAACAAATTGCTTGCTCATAATGCGCATTGCTTTATCAACAGCAGTTCGAACGACAGCTTCACTGCTGCGATTAACCAGTTTCATCAATGCTTTTGTCAGTGTATTTTCAGCTTTTTCAGGCGTTAATACCTTTCCAGTTAACATTAGAGCCCAGGTCGTAGCGTTCACAAAAAAAGAATCACTTTGGCCACGATGAGATTTCCAGTCTCCTCCGGCCAGCTTGTCTTTTATTAAATTATCTATAGTGGCGTTATCTGGTACTCGCAATAAGGCTTCAGCCAAACACATCAAGGCAATGCCTTCATCACTGGATAAAGCATACTCGGTAAGAAATGAATCAATACCTGTACTCTTCTTTCTTTCTGAGCGTACTGATTCTACCAACTTCATTGCGTTAGCTCGAATTGCAGTCCGTTGATAAGGTTCGATTGCCGCTTTTTCACAAAGCTCGGTTATTAAAGAAAGCTCATCAGCACGATAAGCTTTATTAATAGCAGCTCGTAAACCTTCTGGTAAATGAATGGACTGCTTTTCCAGCATAATATTCTCCGAATTCTAATAATAAGTTTCAACAAAAGATCATAGTTCAGAACTAATACAAATGAAATGCATTAGTTAAAAATTGTAGTGGATTATATGCTTCCTATCGTGTCTAATAAAGTAAAAACTCGTCCTGAAACTGCATTTTTCAGGATAAATTGATCGCATAATGAATATATTTAGTACAAATTGACAAGGGAAAGACAGTTAATTTCGAGTCAATATAATACAAGTTGTGCAAATTAAATTCAATTAGGTTTTTCATGCGAGTGATAAGTCTATGAATTGAATAATATTTTACCCTGATGAGCAAGGAAAACCCTTATGATTTTACAATTGCGTCATTTGTTAATATAATCACCATCTTTTTCGATGACCAATAACGGTGATTTAACAAGAAGAAAGGAGCAGTATGAATACATTATTAACTCTAATCTCAACCGTCATATTAACAAGTAATATTACTTCCAGCACCCCTTCATTTGCGAAGCCTGGACCAGATTTGAATACGCAAGTTCAACATTTAAGCACTAAAGCTCCCAAGCTGAACAAAAATGTTTTGAAGCTTGCTTTAACCGCATATACAAACGCGAACAAAAGAGGCGCTGTTAAAAAGCCAGTTCTAACCGTAATTGATTACTCACTTCCATCAAATAAGCAACGTATGTGGGTATTCGATGTTCGTAATGAAAAACTTCTATACAACACTTATGTTGCTCATGGCAAAAATTCCGGTGTTGTTGCGAACCATTTTTCGAATAGAGAATCAAGTAAACAATCAAGCCTTGGTACTTACATTACTAAAAATACATACATAGGTCATAAAGGATATTCATTAAACCTACAGGGACTGGATCGAGGTTTTAATGATAACGCATACAACAGACGTGTTGTAATACATGGCGCATGGTATGTAGAACCTGATTTTATCAAAAGAGCTGGTCGTGCTGGCCTGTCCTGGGGATGCCCGGCAATAGCCCAGACTTTGGCTAAGCCCGTAATCAACACCATTAAAAATGGTTCGGTAGTATTTGCATATTATCCTGATAAAAACTTCTTATCACACTCAGGATATCTGGTAGCCTAAAAAATAAAGCCAGGGCAAGCCCTGGCTTTTCGCAGTCATCCGTATAAGAACTTCCAGTTCTTATTGTCATCCTGACAAATCAGTTCCATCTGATTACAAATCCCTTTGCTTGACTTATATCCTTACAAGTCATGTTTATAATGTAGCAACGGATTAGTATAATCGCAAGGACGTACTTGAGACTTTTACTGTGTTCTTGAATGAAAACCACTCTGCATATAAAAATAAAAATCATTTAATTACATGGGCTTAGGTAGATGCAAGGACATCGGATGTCAAAAAAATTGGCATTATCTGCGTCTGAATTGAGAAATCTCTTACACGAATTAGAGCAATTAATCTCAATACTAATTCACTAACTATACAATATGGGCATACCGACAGTTCTAAGTTCGACATATCCTCAATCCTGTACCGATTAGAGTCACCATCATTAATTTAAACCATAGTAGCCAGTTTTCGAGAAACTCTGAGGAATCCCTCCGCGATTCCCCCTCACCCTCCGCGATTCCCCATCGCCCTCCGCGATTCCCCGTCACCCTCCTCGATCCCCCGTCACCCGCATCCCATCTTCGTCACCCTCCGCATCTCCCCGTCACCCTCCGCGATTCCCCGTCACCCTCCGCGCAGGCGGAGGGTCCAGGTAGGGTAAATCCAAAACCAAAAAACCACAAAAGAATATACATAACAGTACATTGCAAATTATATCAATGTAATTGTTATATTCTGGCATTACATTAAAGTTCATTAAATGGATTGAAGAACACACGAATAATGCGATTATGAGGCTCGCAAACAAAATGATAAGAATGGACCCTCCGCCTGCGCGGAGGATGACGGAGATGGGATTGCGGAGGGTGACGGGGAAGCGATGCAGAGGGTGACGAAGATGGGATGCGGAGGGTGACGGGGATGGGATGCGGAGGGTGACGGGGATGGGGTGAGGAGGGTGACGGGGATATGATTCCTCAGCGCAAAAAGTAATACGCGCTACGAACATAATCCTTAACTTAATATAAGTGGTCCTCAGGACACATGATGGACTGCAATTATTTCTTCAATGGACAAATGAATAACATCTACAGGATGATAAGTAGCCAACAATTTTTATTCGAAATGATCAAACAATTAACATAAAAATTTGAATTTAATAATGTTTTAACCTGATCAGCAGTATTTGATGCTTGATTATGCTATAAGTTATGATAGTTTATTCAAGTTAAAATGTATCCGAGTAGGACTATGAACCAACAGATAAATCCAGTTAAAAAAGATAAGTTGCAAATTATTGATTGGCTTATTGAACATTTCCCCAATGCTTTTTTTAAAAAAGGGAATCAGGTAAAACCACTTAAAATAGGTATTTTTGACGATATTATTGATTTTTATGAGCGATTGGACTCTCCTCCGTTCAGTAAAAAATCTCTGCGAGAAGCCTTAAGTTATTATAGTGCCTCACCAGCGTATCTGAACTGCCAAAAACCAGGTACTGCTCGAGTTGATATTTATGGAAATGAAATTGATGTTGTTACCCCCGACCAGGCAAAATATGCTCATCAACGTTTTCAAGAACGATATAACAAAAAGAAAGAAACTGAATAAGTTACTTTTAAGACCTAAAATAGCTGATTCACATTAGTATACTTAGATAGTTGCCTCAGCAACAATCTAAAAATTCAAGATGATAATGTTTGAATTATCATCTTGAGGAAATCAATGTTCCATTTGCCTCTTCAAAAACACATTAATAGCTCAGAATCCCCAGAAATCTATTGGCAATTACTCCCCTCCACGCAAAGCCATTAAATAATTGACCGAGACATCAGTCCCAAGAGAAGAAGTTCTGGCTATTGGATTATAATTTAAACCGTTTAAATCCATCATAGTAAAGCCATAGGAGCGAGCCATTGACGCCAGTTCACTGGGCTTTATAAATTTATCATAATCGTGAGTTTGCTTGGGTAAGAGATTTAATACATATTCTGCAGCAATAATAGCACTGGCATAGGCTTTAAGAGTTCGGCTGATCGTCGATAAAAACAACAAACCGCCAGGTTTTAGCAAGCGCTTGCAATGTTGCAATACCTGTTCCGGTCTTTGTACGTGCTCTAACATTTCCATACAGGTAATAACATCGAAGTGGTTGTCCTCATAATCCTCTATAGGAGTACACTTATATTGGACAGTCAAGCCATTGTTCCGAGCATGTTCTCCTGCTACCTTAATTGCTTCCCCTTCAGCATCGATACCAGTAACCTCTGCGCCTTTTCTGGCCATAGCTTCAGATAATATCCCTCCTCCGCAACCAACATCCAGAACGCGAATACCGGTCAAATTTATTTGCTGTGTTATAAAATCAAGACGAGTCAAATTAATATCATGCAACGTTTTAAGAGGCCCCTCTGTATCCCACCAATCCTTTGCATGCTGTGCGAACTTATGCAGTTCCTGTTCATCTATTGTTGATTCACTTTTATTCATATGCTAATAAGTCCAGTGGTTTAAAAAATTCAATGACGTGCTGATTGGTAATGAAACTGACATTATATGGATGTTCAGCCATCAAACCTACAGATAATATATCCTGAGGAATATTATTGGCAATCTTACCTAATAAAATTAGCTGAACTGATGATTTGAGCAACAATAACTGCTCCAATACACTATTCATAAATGGATGCCAATATCGTGCATGATAAGGTACTTTACCCTCACTATAGACCAGGCAGGCATTCAGTAATAAAATCCCTTTATTCATCATACCTCGAAAGAGCTCTTCTGCTGTGTGTACCAGGTTCTGCTTATCCACTTCCGCTATAGCCTGTTGTGACGTATCTTCCTGTAAATCCCCACGAGCAATTAATAACATTTTAATCATATTTCTTAAAGAAGTAGCTCTATTTACCGATTTAGCCAACCCCTGACTGCTCCAGAGTTCCTGAACCGAATTATCCCAGAAGGCGTATCCATTTGCAGACTCCACTCGTGGATATGGAGACTCACCAAAAAGGATATATCGCGTATTAGAAAGAGATAAACTAAAGGCGGAAAAGAGATTAGTGATTCCCGGCAACCAATTTTTATCGTTCAGCAACTGGTTAAAATAATTCTTATCCATCACGTCAATTGCCGTATTTAATATCTGTTGCCATTCAGGATGGCATTTATCTAAAAGAAAATGATGGTTCATAACACAACCTGAAACCGCTTTATTAAGTTAATTTTGAATTATAAAGAGTTGCAGCGGTATTCACTACCATTATTTCGCTACATAAATACTCGTGTTCATTGACTCCATAATGAATGAAGTAATTAATACCCATAGATAAATCAGAGCCAGTGTCTCCAGGAAGAGATCCCACGTTGTATAAATAATGGCATCACCCTATCTTTTTTAGATCTATTTTGTTACAATGCAATCAAATATTGTTCTTTGATTTCACTGTGAGTACTGCTTTGAACCTTAATGAGAATATATCAAGTGATATGCTCCATAATCAAAACTGCTACGCTTATCTACGCCAATTACACCCCTTTATATCAGGAAAACTAATCGCTATTCTACCTGGGTTATCCGCTCTGGAACAACTGGACAAAGAGTATGATGCGACCTATCCCTACGGCAATTTATATAGCTTTACTATTGCCTATCTGGAAGATCAGATCGACGATGTATATAAAACACTGAGTCAAAGGAAAGCGAAGATGCTGGACAAGCTCATTTACAGTATCTATCACAATGACAATCATATTCTTGAAAATACAGAATGGATCAATAAAATTGGAGCAAAAACAAGACCAAGCCAAGTCGATATAGCTAATGAAATTGCCAAAGCTTTAGCTGATCATCAGGATACTTCCGTTAATAAATTATCCCCTACGAAGGCTGAGAGTCTGCTCAATCGATTTTTAACTTTATTTACCCCAAATTTTAAACCGCAACTGGATACTAATCTCCCATCAATCAAGCATTTCTCGTTTAATAAATACTCCTCAAATATAGAGTTCCGTTTCAGTACTCAGGCACAACGTCACAATGGATCGGTGCGAATTAGCCCATTATTTTTACGTTGGTTAGAGATCAATGCCCAAAAATATCCACCCGAGCAACCCATTTGTCACATCTATTTTAATAATCTTGGGCTTGATAGGAATGATCTTCTGGATATTCCTGGTAACAATGAAAAACAGTTAAGCCTTGAACTGCACAAACTGGAGCAAAACCCCAAATATAAAATCGCAGTGATCACTCTCCCTGCAAATACTGCGCTTATGGGTGCGCACCTTTATAAGAAACTGGATGATAAGTTACCGTATGAACAAGTATTTACTGAACTACTGGATGTCGCCGAAGGCAAAATGCATGCAAGTGGCGTCTCAGATTTTAGAATAAGTCCTGCAATCAGAGCATTGCTGTTTTCCGAGAAAAAAAATGAATCCCAAGTATTAAAACAACTGCTAACCAAAAGTTTTGAATACATGGGATTTAGAGAAGATGACGTATTATCAACAGCTCAAAAACAGGCTGTATGGCTGCATTTTACTAAATATGAATTAACTGATTTTATCATCAACACCCTTACCCCTAATAACAATGCAATCGGTTATAATTTCTCCTGTCGTGATGCCATTGACAGAGGAGCTGTTTCCTCAGTTTATTACAATTTACTTAAATCCATTAAAATGGATCAACCCATACAAAGAGAAGAGTTTGAACGAGCTCTGGATAGTGCTGCGGCCAACGTTAAAGCCAGAGGCATGAATTTCCATCGTAAAATTATCTGGAATGCACTGGATACGCTGGTTAATGCGAATTATGATGCCTTTAAGCAGAATGAACGATTATCCTGGTTAATCTACTGGCGGGATATGAATTGCCCTCATTCTCGCGTCGATCGTTTAATCAACATTCGAATCCAGCAATGTAAAGAACAACTTTATGATTTATCAACAAACCAACACGCTATAAAAAATTCCGGCCTTAGACTTCTTCATCATATTAATCAACAATATGACCTAAAAGTTAATGGGCAACGACTATTACTCGAAGTAGTCACCAGGACATCTCAATTGTTGAATGCCGCTCCAACTAAAGAGTCCATCCAGGAGTATAAACAATTGGCTACTGAGTTAAGAATAAACTACCCCATCTTGCATATAGTCGCTGGAATCATGGAAACCTTATTAGGATTGATACTCTATCTTCCCTCCTTAAGTTACTCTACAGTACTCATCAACCAGGGGATATCCCTTGCCAAAACAGGTTTTTTTGCGTCGGAACGAACAATCCTCTGTGATGAGCTACTTGAATTTTCGGTGAACAAAAGCGCAGGGCTTGTTGCTTGAACTATTAAATTATTCTAACATCGATCAAAATGATAATCTGGAGTGATTATGCTTTTGGCCAACTTCAATATACCGGAATTACTGACGGAACAAGTTAATCTGTATTTATCAAACACCAAACCTGCCTTTTCAGAATTAAAAGCGATGATTCTAAGCAAAGCCCCTATTCCACAGGTTCACTCCAATATTGTAACTATTCTGACCGAATCGAAAGACACGAATCTCCATCAAGTTCAAAAAGCGCTCGAAACTCAAGCGCATAAAAATCAACTTGCTGAAGATGAACAGCAAAAAAAGCAGGATCAATCAGAAGCATCGAAAGATGAAGAATTAAAAAATCGCCTGAATCGTGAATTGAAACATATTCCAACCCAGATAAGCAGTCATGAAACTGAGTGCCGGTTACTTCAACGAAAACTGACTCGTCTTCTTGAAGCTCCGCCCCAAATCGAAGTAACTCAAAAATCATCATCCACTTCAGACAAAGTACACTCATCGACTCTTAATGAACATAATCGAGCTATTGAAAGAATACGAAATTCGCTCGTTGATTATGAAATGAAAATTCAAGCGTTGTTACAGGAACAACACACGAGCCAGATCAAACTGAGAGAAATTGAGGAGCGCGGCGAGATACGCAAAACGCATCAGGATAAAAGAACTCTACGTGCTCAAGCCAGCATAGGTTATCGTACTTCCGGTGAAGGCATTGAAGAAACTTTATCAACAAAAAATCGCAACCAGCTTGCGAAAAGTATCAAAGATCAACGTAATGCAATTGAGAAAAAATGCGCTGACTTAATCCAGGACGCAGAACAAATCAATTACCCCTATTTTCTGGAAGAGCTGCAAAAACATCTAAATAGCTCAAAACCCAATCTGACATCACAGGAAGTTGAGGCGCTGAAGGTCATTTTAAAACTGATGAAAAAACATTTGGATTTTGAACAGCAAGCAGTAAAAACTGAAACCAGTTTGAAAATGAAAAAACAATTTATAAGCACTCAAATCACGAAACTGATTGGGTTAAAATCCAAATTGAAATTGCTACAGGAAAGCAATCCGAGCTTAAAAACAGCCAACCAAAATTTAGCATCGAAAAATCTTGAGCTTTCGGTTTCCCTGGCCAATCATATTAAATTACGAGATCGTTTAGGTAACCCAGCTCTGCTTTTAGCTGCACTGACCTTCGCTTTCTGTATTCCCTTGATTTTAACCGTTAGCGGCGTTATTCCCTTCTTTATAGGTCCAGCTTTACTCTATTCCCTAGTATCCATACCTCCAGCCGCTTTATTTATCGCTACTCTTGGTGTAGGGATAGCAGCACTGGTATACACCATCAAAGCTCATATGAATGACTCTGAAATTAAAACCAATTTGCTCACTATTGAAATGAACTCCAAACATATGGGCCGAAATGAACAAACTCTTAAAACATTGGAAACAGTAACTATCCCCTCACTAAATTCACAAATCAAAAAAGACGAAATTGCACGAGACAATTTAATTCTTTCCCTTAAAAATTCGCAAACCAAAGCGTTACAAGCATTCGAACAGGCCAAGGAAATCGAGCCTGTCTCCTTTTCAGAATCATCCATCTTGGATACTAAAGCGCCAGCTCCTAAAGAAACAAAACAAGACAGTGATGAAACGGATAGTTCTGAACATTCTTCAGATCCTGAGGAATCATCTTTTGAAGAAGAGCTTGAAGCAAGTAATTCTTCAAGAAATGGATAGGTGTGTTGGTCACTCAGACTCTATTCAAGTGGTATTCAATGAGAATTTAACCCGTTTGACTACAGACTATTATTTAAGCTATTGTTTAAGCTTTAGTTTTAGAGTGATATACCATGGTTCAATCGTATAAAGAATTAATTGACACAATAAAATCCAATCAAAAAAACATGGTAGCTCAGCTCCATGAATTCTGTGAAATCAATTCTGGAACCACAAATCTTGAAGGTTTGGCCACTATGGCTAATGCGTTACACAATGCATATAAACCTATTGCAGACTCCATTCAATTTAAAAAATTGCAACCGCTTTCAGTAATCAATATGAGTGGAAGCACAACGAAACAACATTGTGGAGATGCATTGCTTATCAGTAAACGTCCTCATTTAAAACGCAGAATCCTCCTTAGCGGACATATGGATACCGTATATGCGGCTACTAATCCCTTTCAACAGTTAACCTACGTCAATGACAATTACGTCAATGGACCTGGCGTAGCCGATATGAAAGGCGGTCTCATTGTAATGTTGCACGCATTATCCGCATTCGAACAAACAGAGATGGCCTCAGAACTAGGCTGGGATGTCATCATTAATTCCGATGAAGAAATCGGCTCGCCCGCTTCAAGTATGCTTTTTGATGAGTTAGCACCAAACTACCAGGCAGCCCTGGTCTATGAACCCGCGATGACGGCAACAGGTACTTTAGCAAAAAACCGTAAGGGCAGTGGAAAATTAACCCTGATTGCTACGGGTAAAGCGGCTCACGCTGGTCGATCTTTTGATGAGGGAAGAAATGCCATTTGCTACCTTGCAGAAGCCGTTACGGCCGTTCACGCATTAAATGGACAGCGAGATGGAGTCACTATTAATGTAGGTAAAATAGCTGGTGGCGAAGCCTTGAATGTAGTTCCAGACAAAGCAGTAGCACAACTTGATATTCGTATCAGTCTTCCAGAAGATGAGTTTTGGGTCAGAGAAGAACTGAACAAACTAATCAATAGAATGAAACGGACGGATTACTCCCTGACTGTTCATGGTGGATTTGGAAGGCCGGTAAAACGCGTGTGTAATGCGACTGAACGCTTGTTTAAACGTGTGCAAAACATTGGAAAAGAATTAGGTTTATCTATAGACTGGAAAGACAGTGGTGGGTGCTGTGATGGGAATAATCTAGCTCACCACGGATTAGCAGTCCTGGATACCCTGGGTGTGAGAGGTGGAAATATTCACAGCTCCGAAGAATATATATTGCTTGATAGTTTATCAGAACGTGCTGCTCTTAGTACCTTGCTCTTGACGGATTTGGCACAAGGCGGCTTAGAGGATCTAAAAAAATGATGCTATTTCGCAGCGTACGTGAATCAGATTTGGATGCGATTCACCAACTGGCAGAGAAAAGCGGTATAGGGATGACAACCCTGCCCAAAGATAAAGAATTACTTAAAAAGCGGCTTGAGTGGTCGTGTAATTCATACGCAAAAAACGTAAGCAAGCCGGCCAGTGAATATTATCTTTTTGTATTGGAAGATCAAGAAAATAATAAAATTGTCGGCACTTCAGCCATTGAAGCAAAAACAGGACATGAAACGCCATTTTATTCGTATAAAGTATCCAAACGTACTCGAATATGTCATTCACTGGGCATAAGAAGCGATTATGAAGTGCTAAGTCTGGTTAATGATAATCAGGGACGTAGTGAAATATGTACCCTTTTTCTGGACCCTGAATACAGAAAGAACAATAACGGATTATTGCTTTCCAAAGGACGTTTTTTATTCATGGCCCACAACCCAGCTCGTTTTGCATCGTTAGTTATCGCTGAAATGCGTGGAATTTCTGATGAAGAAGGCCACTCCCCTTTTTGGGAAAATATCGGCTCCCATTTTTTTCATATGCCCTTTGCAGAGGCAGACCGGCTTACGTTAGCAACCAACAAACAATTTATCGCAGATCTGATGCCACGTAATCCAATTTATGTCAAGCTACTATCCGAGAGCGCTCAGGCTGTCATAGGCAAGCCCCATCAATCCACCGTACCCGCAATGAATATTTTATTAAAAGAAGGTTTTCGGTATAACAACTATGTTGATATTTTTGATGCAGGTCCAACGATTGAAGCACCTATTACAGAAATTAGAACGATCGCCCTAAGTCGCATTATGGTGATTAAAAGCATCAGTGACGAAGTCAGCAGCAATGAATATTTACTGGCAAATACACAAATGGATTTTCGATCAACAATTAGCTATGCCGTATTTAATGAACAGGAAAACACCTGTATTATCAGCAAAGAAACGGCTAATTTACTGAAAGTAAAATGCGGTGACAGCCTTCGTATCTCACCTATACGAATCAATGAGGCTCCCCCATTGTAATAAGGAAAAAAGATGTCCAAATTACCTATCAAGCAAGGCAAAGGTCAGTATATCAATGGAATATGGGAAAAAGGCAAAGGAATCACTCTGGAGTCCGTCAATCCCTCATATGGAACCCTGCTATGGCAAGGAACCAGCGCAACAGAAGAAGAAATTAATGCGGCAAGTATTGCAGCACATCAAGCACTTTCAACATGGTCCAATACCCCTTTTGAACAACGTGCTCAATACACCAGGGAATTTGCCCAACAGATTGAAAAAAATCGTGCTCAGCTCGCAGAGTTAATCAGCCTGGAAACTGGAAAACCGTTATGGGAATCACAGACTGAAGTCACTGCTGTAGTAGGTAAAATCAATTTATCCATACAAGCTTATCAAGAAAGGACCGGTTCCAAACAAACGACCACTGCGGAAGCAAATGCCTGTTTGCGTTTCAAACCACAAGGTGTTGTTGTGGTATTAGGAGCGTTCAATTTTCCAGCCCATTTAAGTAATGGGCATATAGTACCCGCACTTCTGGCGGGAAATACCGTTCTCTACAAACCCAGTGAACAAACGCCAGCTGTTGCCGAACTCGTCATGCAATGTTGGCATAATAGTGGTATACCCAGTGGTGTCATTAATTGTTTACAAGGTGATTATCACTGTGGAGTTACACTGCTTTCTCAAGACATTCAGGGAGTTTATTTTACTGGAAGCTATCCTACCGGAAAACGGATACATCAACAATTTGGTGAACGACCGGAAGTGATTCTGGCTCTTGAAATGGGAGGAAATAATCCTTTAGTTATTGATAAAATTGCTGATCTGAATGCGGCAGTTTATCACACCATTCTTTCTACCTTGATTACCTCGGGACAGCGATGCACCTGTGCTCGACGGGTTATCATTCCGAATACACATCAAGGCGATGAATTCCTCCAACGATTTATTCGAGCATGTAAATCGGTACAGGTCGGTCCGTTTGATAATCAACCGGAACCTTTTATGGGACCAGTGATAAGCCATGTACAGGCATTGAAGCACCTTCACGCCCAGAACCAGCTCATTGAGGCAGGTGGTGAATCTTTATTAGCTATGGAGCTGAAGGCAGAATATACAGGCTTGTTATCTCCTGGAATTATTGACATGACTCGTGTCAATAATCCTCCTGATGAAGAAATTTTTGCGCCATTTGTTCAGATACATCGGTACAACAGTTTTGATGAAGCGATTGAGTTAGCCAATCAGACCCGTTATGGTTTAGCCGCTGGATTATTAAGCGACAGTGAAGAGAATTACTTACACTTCTATCAAAGGGTTCGTGCGGGATTGATTAACTGGAACAGACCTACTACAGGCGCGGCAAGCAGCCTTCCATTTGGTGGTGTTGGATGCAGTGGTAATCATAGGCCAAGCGCTTACTTTGCAGCGGATTATTGTTCCTACCCTGTTGCCAGTATGGAACAACCCGTTTTATCTACACCGGCGCAGCTTTTGCCTGGTATTGTTTTGGAATAATGTATATGAACGTATGTGAATTAAATATGGATGGTCTGGTCGGCCCGACCCATCATTACGCCGGTCTTTCTGCCGGTAATATAGCCTCTACCACTAATGCTTTAAGTCCGTCTAATCCACAGGCGGCAGCCCTGCAAGGGTTAGGTAAAATGCGTTTGTTACACAATATGGGTTTAAAACAAGGCTTATTGCCGCCGCATCAGCGCCCTAACCTTGATTTGCTTCGTCAATTAGGATTTACCGGATCACCAACAGAACAAATTAATAAAGCGAATAAAGCAGCCCCGGAATTGCTCAGCGCCTGTTATTCAGCATCAAGTATGTGGTCAGCGAATGCGGCTACTGTTTCAGCAAGTGCGGATACTGCAGACGGTAAGGTGCATTTTACGGCAGCTAATTTAGTCAGTAATTTGCATCGACATCAAGAGGCTGATTTTTCCAAAAAACTATTACACTTTATTTTTGCAAATCCAGAATACTTTACTCATCATCCAGTATTGCCCCGTTCCAGCGTAACCGGTGATGAGGGGGCAGCAAATCATAATCGTTTATGTAAAAGTCATGCAGATAAGGGAATCAATCTCTTTGTTTTTGGCAAAAAAGCTTTAGGTACCAAAATAAATCATCCAGAACCGTCAAAATATCCAGCAAGACAAACACGAGAAGCCTCAGAAGCAATAGCCCGTAGCCACTTATTAGATTCAGACCAGGTTATTTTCGCTTATCAAAATGCAGCCGCTGTAGACCAGGGAGTATTCCATAATGATGTGATTGCCGTTGCTAATGAATCTGTATTTCTCCTGCATGAAGAGGCATTCTGTAATCAGGCTCAGGTACTTCAGACATTAAAGGAAAAAGCCGATTTCCCCCTTACTCTGATAGAAATTTCAAATAAAATAATCAGTGTGCAGGATGCAGTAGAAACCTATCTGTTTAACTCGCAACTAATAAGTTTGCCTAATCAAAATAGCATGATTTTAATAGCACCTTTTGAGTGTCAAAATAATCCTAAAGTGAAACACTGTATTGATGAACTGATTAATGATAACAGCAATCCAATTAACTCCGTTCATTACCTTGATCTGAAACAAAGCATGCGTAATGGAGGTGGGCCAGCCTGCCTCAGGTTGCGTGTTCCGTTGAATGAACAAGAGATAGATGCCATGCACCCTGGAGTATTAGTGACGAATCAACTATTGGACGTTTTAGATCAATGGGTTATTAAACACTATAGAACCGAGTTATTGGCAACAGATCTTGCCGATCCTCAATTAATGAATGAAAGCCTACAGGCACTGGATGAGTTGACTCAAATTTTAAAATTGGGTTCTATTTATCCTTTTCAATCCTGATTGGCAAATTTTGGTAAAGCAATGCAGCGCTTTATCAAATGCTTCTAGATTTATCAATCGCCTGGTACATTAGCCCAGGCAGATTAAATTGCGATCTTTATGAAATAAGCTCTAACCATTAATTGGTTTTTTAATTACGGTCAGATGTATAATGAATACAGCATATCATCTTCAGAAGATATGTCATGATCATCGGCTTCACAGACCTTACATAGCTCATTGAATTTCGATTCAATATGCTCTAAATCCAACGCTTGAACCAGCCTCTCATAGTACTCTGTATTTTTTGTTTTTTTACTGTATTTATCCCGCTCAGTTGCAAATTCCTCTTTTATCAAATCAAAAGCAAATTGCCCATGTTCTTTTAAAAATCGTTTAAAATCAGGCATTGATACCAGGGTATTTCTTATTTCCTGAATGCGATTCTTCTCATCAGTTACCAACTTATCATGAATGTTGTTTTTAGATGTATTCGACGAAGAAGAAGCAGCAGACGCAGGATCTTCGGCAATATTCAATTCTGCAAGAACTCGAAAAATCTCTGGATCAGTTAAAATATACTTGAGAAAGGTTTTATATTTGTGAAAAATAAATACAGGGTGGCCAGCTAATAATTTATAATTGGTATTATCTTCAACAGTATATGAATTTCGTTCAAAATGATCATATCTCTTATGAAACTCCAAACTGAGAATTTCCATTTGATCTTTTAGAACACGAATAAAACCATCACTGTGCTGAAGCATTTTCTCTAACCATTGCTCATCAGGTGATTCAATTCCCGTTACTTCTTTAAATAAAGGCCCCTGAGAAAAAGTTATGAAATTCGTGCGAAGCTCTTGATAATGCACAAAAAAAGAAGCGAGATAACGCTCTGCGACTTTTATATGAGCACCAATTGTTCTGGCATCTAATGGATTTACCCCTAAATAAATAAGATCTGCTAATTGACTTACTTTTTCTATCAGACATTTAAAAAAATGTCTGATTTTCTCTTTAACATCTACTTGATCTATTGGTTGATTCGTTATTAATCTATTCAGCTTTAAATAAACACTATGAAAAAAATCACTGATTTGTTCAAAATACGTTTTATTATTATGTTCTAAATAATCATTTTCAATATAATCAAATGTGGCCAATATTAAATGTATCGGTATAAGATTGAACAACACATTGCTTTCGACTACTTCCTTATCTATAACTGCCAGTACCTGAGCGAAATTAGTTAACAAAATATCTCGTAAATCAGGTTGTTTTGTAGGCCAATAAAATAAATTGGGTTCATCGATATCAGGAAAATGTTCCATATTATATTCATTACAAGCAAACTCGACACTATCAGAATGCCTGAGTAACTGATTAAACACATCATTCGATCGATAATCATAAAGAATATTTGCTTTTGTCCAATCAAAATCTAAAATGATTCCATCCTTTGACGAATCGGAATTATGACCATCTCCCTCTTTAAATATATAACGAGTACTCCATCCCACTCCCAATCCTTTAATGGTACGATAATTTTTTAAATCTCGAGTCGGTACAGTGTACTGAATGCCATCAATTTCTTCACTAAGATTCTGCCCACATTGATCCAGATCAATTCCTTTAGTTTTAACTATTCTGTCCAATTGTTCTAATACTTTAATAGACAACCCTAAAGGTTCTTTAATGCTTCCAATGGTTTTAAAGGTTTTAAGTTGGCGAATTGCCTGGTTTAATTGATAATATTCGTTCAAAAAATCAGGAGCCCGTGCTGCTTGAGACATTAAATAATCTCTTCTTTGTTTTAGCGCGTTTAATGACGTGTTCATTGAGGACTGCCCTGGATTATTGAGGGATTGCAGTAAAACATTTCGTGTAGCGTATTGAGTAGGTGTAGTTTTTAACCAAGAAGAGACAAAGCTCAATGAAGCATAGTATTTAAATCCTCCAGATGGATTATACGTGTTGTAATAATTTAGAAGATTTTCAGTACAAAGTATTAAACTACGTTGTCTGAACTCTGTGTCAATTTCAGGGCTACTGATTAAAAAATCATTGAGGCAAAGAGGAACGTCGTAATTTGAACGAAAACCAACCATTGCTTTTGAACTTACTCGATTTACTATTCCATCCCGATCAAAATAAGGGCGAGTATTGGGAACATATCTGGAAGTAGCTATAAACTGACAAATTGCGCCACAATAGGCTTCAAGTTCTGCAAGACCTGATTGGGCATTATGATGTTTTAAAAAATAAGCAGAACGTTGTCCTGATTCTCTTTGATCCTTGATTTTTTGCACCAAGACAACTTTATTGGACAAAGACACATCATCTGATCTTATCGGCTGAACCTCCTCTATACTACGAGCTCTTGGGGGAAGTGCAACATCATTTTTAACTAATAACTTATCACGCTTTTCATCCATACGACTGACTCCCTGTCTGAAAAATATGTTATTTTAGGCTAAACTTTGCAAATTAAACTTAACAGAGGTTTATTTGAAATACAACGAAACAATTAAAAATACTCAATGTATACAATTGATATAAGGATTAACACTCTCATGTGGAAAACAAAACTGGGGCAATGTATTTATACTTCCCCATCGGGATATAAAGTATTTCAAAACTCAATTTATCGTTGGCTTACTTTGGGCAGCGAGGCGTTACAAACGGTAATCAATCGACGAAAACCACAAAATCCAATCTTGCATTATCTGCCTGCTCTTACACTTATGGCTAGGAACTATCCTGATAATTGTTGTTTATTCGGGCTAGGTGGTGCGGGCATACCCCACATGCTTAAAACCATTACTCCGAACCAATCAATCACTGCTGTAGAATGCAGCGAAGAAGTTATTCAAATATCCAAAAGCTATTTTATGGTAAATCAGTTACCCAAGCTTGAAATAATCCACCAAAATGCCAGCGAGTTTGTTCAAAGCACTTCTCTACTATACAAGCACCTTATTGTAGACTTATATGATGCCCATAATTTTCCCAAAGAATGTACAACAGATAACTTCTTCATTTCATGTCACAACCGTCTCACAGAAGATGGATTTCTTGCAGTTAATCTGGCTAATTATAAAGAGCAATGGGAACTCGTCCAGACCATTAAAAAGCAATTTAATACCGCAATAGTGATACCAATCAAACATTGCGCGAATCTGGTGCTGGTTGCAGCCAAAAATCCCAATAAAGAGGTGTTTATTGAGCAAATAAATGCTACGGGAGAAATGAAGAATATTTCATGGACCCAATCCTGGGGAACCCTTGGAGAATATTAAACATCGTCCACTTAAATTGAGCCCACTATAAATAAGAGCTATCTCGATCCAAATACAGCAGGACCAACTTTATTTATTCACTTTGTTGCTCACTCATATAATTAATTGCAGCGATAAGAGCTTCATCAGAACAATCCTTATTGGGTATATCCGCTTCATTGCATAAACCGCCATGATGCATCAAGCCTTTACCCATTTTTACACTGTAAAGAAGATAATCTATTGGAGTTTTGAAATAAGAAGGATTTTTTTCAGATTCAGTTTTTGCCTTTTTAAATCGTATTTGCCAGGCATTTTTATCAAATGCGGCAGGAGCTTTAATTGCGGTTGCCAGTTTTGGGGAATGACAATTTTGGCAGGCAATATCGTAGGTTTTTTTTCCCAAGTCATTGGAAAAAGACATGGTACTTATTAAAGACAATAGAATATACCCCAGTATCCGTTTCATTGCAGTATCCTATTTTTATTATTATTGATTTAAGTTTAGGATTATTAATGGAATTATTCCAGTTCAAATATAGAGGTACGTGTGCGACTCATTTTCGGCAAATGTACTCTTTAGGTAAAAACTTAGCGCTGTAACTAAAAAAACCCGGTGGGTCCGGGTTTTGATACTATTTGATAAATCGTGTTATAGAAAAAAGAATAGGGTGGCGTAATTTAAATTTCCATTAAATCTTTTTCTTTTGCAACGAGAATTGCATCAATTTCAGCAATATATTTATCAGTAAGTTTTTGAATTACTTCAGTAGCACGACGTTCATCATCTTCAGAAATTGCTTTTTCTTTAACTAAATCTTTCAATTGAGAATTCGCGTCTCTTCTAATATTACGAATGGATACCCGTCCCTGTTCCCCTTCGTTACGCACCACTTTTATCAATTCTTTACGACGTTCTTCTGTTAAAGGAGGCATAGGAACACGAATCGCACTTCCTGCTGTAGACGGATTCAAACCCAGGTCAGAAGTCAAAATAGCTTTTTCAATTGCAGCCACCATAGATTTTTCCCAAGGAGTAACTGTAATGGTCCTTGAGTCACTGGCGCTAATATTTGCTACTTGGCTTAAAGGAGTTAGAGTTCCGTAATAATCGACTTGAACATGATCCAACAAGCCTGCATTAGCTCTTCCAGTACGAATTTTTGACATATCCACGTGCAATGATTCAATCGTTTTCTTCATCCGCTTTTCTGAGTCTTGTTTTATTTCATTGATCATGATTCGCTCCGACTATAGTACCTACTCGCTCTCCGGTTACAATTCGCTTTAATGCATTAGGAGCCGCCATATCAAAAACCTGTAATGGCATACCTTGATCCTGGCACAAACAAATTGCTGTAGAGTCCATAACTTCCAAACCCTTGGTTAATACTTCTTTATAAGTTAAATAATCATATCGAACAGCATCTGGATTTTTAAGAGGATCAGCAGAATATACTCCGTCCACTTTTGTCGCTTTCAATACAACATCAGCACCTACTTCAATTGCTCTTAAGCAAGCAGCTGTATCCGTTGTAAAAAATGGATTACCTGTTCCCGCTGCAAAAATCACAACTTGACCATTTCGTAAATGAGTCATTGCCTTACGTCGATGATAAGAGTCCACTACACCCATCATAGGAATGGCTGACATAATACGTGCCGGTAAATCGATTCGCTCCAAGGCATCTCGAATTGCCAAAGCATTCATTACTGTTGCCAACATTCCCATATGATCACCGGTAACCCGCCCTAACCCAGCTTGAGAAAGGGCTTTACCACGGAATAAATTACCGCCACCAATAACCAAACCTACTTCGACTCCCATTTGAATTAACTCGGCAACATCTCGAGCTAAAGTATCAAGAACAGAAGGATCTATGCCAAATTGCGACTTGCCCATCAAGGCTTCGCCGCTAAATTTAAGCAATATGCGTTTGTATTTTAATTTCGGGTGACTTTCATTCATCATGTACGAACCTGAGCCATCACTTCTTCAACAAAATTATCTTCTTTCTTTTCAATACCTTCACCCACTTCATAGCGAATGAAAGAAACCACTTCAGCATTTTTCTCTTTCAGAAGTTGACCTACTTTAATATCAGGATTTTTAACATAAGGTTGGCCTAATAAGCTGACTTCATCAATAAACTTATTAATACGTCCTTCAATCATTTTATCGATAATTTCTTGTGGCTTACCGCTTTCTTTTGCTTGAGCTGTGAAAATTTCTCTTTCGTTTTCAATCGCTTCAGCTGATACCTGATCACGATTTACAACGATAGGCTTGCTGGCTGCAATATGCATTGCGATGTCTTTGGCTAATTCTTCTGAACCATTTTTCAAAGCAACCATAACACCAATTCTTGAGCCGTGTAAGTAGTATCCAATAACTCCGCCAGCACAACTGATTCGTTCAATACGTCGTAATTTAATGTTCTCACCAATCTTAGCAACCAACTGTTGTCTGGCTTGCTCAACGGTGATTCCACCAGATATAGTTAAATCAGATAATGCAGCAATATCAGACACAGAACTGTTTAAAGCAGCTTCAGCAACAGCATTTGCAAAGTTGGTAAAGTTCTCATCACGTGCTACGAAATCTGTTTCGCTATTGATTTCTATCATCACTGCGGAACATTCGTCTGCAGAACGAGCAATAACAACGATACCTTCAGCAGCAACTCTATCCGCTTTTTTATCTGCTTTAGCCTGGCCTGCTTTGCGCATTTCCGTTATAGCCAGCTCTATATCACCGTTAGTCGCAATTAGAAATTTTTTACATTCCATCATGCCTGCGCCTGTGCGCTCACGAAGTTGCATTACTAATCCAGCACTAATTGTTGACATATTCATTTCTCCACATAGCAAAAAGGGGGCTAATTAAAATTAACGCCCCCTTTATTCAAATATTAATTATTCCCCAGCTTTATCAGCTTCACCGGAACCAGTAGCAACTTCTACAAATTCAGAGTCAGAAGACATACCACCAACAGTATTGCTGTTTTTTCCATCCAGAATTGCATCCGCAATACAACGAACATAAATATCTACAGCTCGCATGGAATCATCATTTCCAGGAATCACGTAATCAATATTGTCTGGGCTGTTGTTGGTATCGACAACACCAATAACAGGTATTTTTAACCGGCGTGCTTCTTCAACCGCAATGTGCTCAAAACCAACGTCAACAACAAACAGAGCATCAGGTAAACCACCCATGTGTTCAATACCACCTAAACCACGCTCTAATTTCTCAAGTTCACGAGTCAACATCAATGCTTCTTTCTTGATCATGTCGTTAAACAGACCTTTTTCTTTCATTTCTTTTAATTCTTTCAATCGGAATATAGATTGACGAACTGTCTTATAGTTGGTCAACATACCACCTAACCAACGATGATCTACATAGGGCATACCACAACGTCTCGCGTGTTCACGAATACTGTCTTGTGCTGCTCTTTTCGTTCCAACAAATAATATTTTTGCTTTATTTGATGCCAATCGACCAACATAATTTACCACGTCGCTCAACATAGGCATGGTTTTTTCTAAATTGATGATGTGGATTTTATTTCTTGATCCAAAAATGTACTCACCCATTTTAGGGTTCCAGTACCGAGTTCTGTGACCAAAATGTGCTCCGGCTTCGAGCAGTTCACGCATACTAACATTCATATTATATCTCCAGGGTTATGCCTCCACGCTTCCCATACGAAACCCACAAGGGACCCTAACGTATGTGACGAAACGTGTGTGTATTTAAAGCGCGTTATTTATAACATATCGAAGGATTTTCAGCAATGAAATTAATAGATAACACTGTATTTATCTATTCTTTTCGATCTATACTGCGCCAATCATGGATGGAATGAGTTAATTATACCCACAGGAATATACATTTAACGAACAAGAGGAAATGATAATGAGTAAGAAACTTATCTGGTTATCGGTAATTACTTTAGCCTTGATTATTGGACAACCATCTTATGCTTGCCCAGCCGAAAAAAACCCATCCAAATCATGTCATTGTAATGACAGCAAAAAAATATCCCAGAATTTAAATTTGACCCATGATCAAAAAGCGAAAATCAAAGCAATACGGGTCCAGGCTAAAACTCAGTTAAAGTCCAGCTACAAACAACTAAAAGTGATTCGGGCTCAAATAAACGACTTAATCAAAGCAGAGAAAATCGACGAAGCAAAACTGGATAATTTGATCAATCAAAGAAGTAAAATTAAAGGCGCTATGTTAAAAAGCCACATCCTGATGCGCCATCAAATATACTCGCTCCTGACAGCTCAACAAAAACAACAATATCAGGAAATCAAAAACATGCATGAGCATCATCACGCATAATGGCTCATCTCACTATTTTCTTGTTCCTCACGCACTGTTGAATTGCTACTCAACAGTGCTACATCCCTTCCTTGACTCTCAATCGAGACAGGCCTAAAATCAACATCAAATTATCACCAGGGGTGCTAAACCGTTAATTGGTTTGGCTGAGAAAAACCCTTTGTACCTGATCTGGATAATACCTGCGAAGGAAGAGTGAATTATGTCTTACTTGAAGTACTGCCATTTATTTTATAAAAAAAAGCCGGATAGCAGTTTTTTATCCAGGCTAATTCGTCTTAATCGGAACTCCTTACAATCAATTTACGATCATCCATTCAATCAGGAGTTATTTGCAGGAACACTGCCCCAAGAAAAATTCGGACAATATTTGCGTGATGATTTTTTATATTTGCGTCAATTTTCATCCGCGCTGCAGAACATTGCCAAACGAACAATCAAGATTAATCCGGATTTATCATCACAGCTTAACAAGCTGGCTGAAGATGTTATAAACAATGAACACACCATGCAGTTACAATACCGAATTCATTTTAATGATTTTAATGAACATCAAATGGGTTATTCGGTATCACAATATTCACAATATTTGGTTAACACCTCAACGCAAGCCAGAGTACCTGAAGCTCTTTGCAGTATCCTGCCCTGCTTCTGGATATATTACCAATTAGGCACCATGATACAAACGTCTTCCATAATGACACCACATCCCTATTATGAATGGATAGCGACCTATTCAGGAGCTGAATTCGTACAGGTTACAAAAGATCTGGCAGCAACCGTGAATTTAATAGTGGGGGATGCGAATCAAATGAAACATTCTGAACTCATAGAATTTTTTTCCAAATCCGTTGAATTTGAGCTCGATTTTTTTAACGAAATATACTATCCCCAAGTTACTGCAAAACATGTTATATATTCACTGGGTAAATAAACGTATTAACAACTCAATCAGGAAGCAAACATGTCTTTATCAATGCATCAAATAACCATCCCTGTATTCATTCGAATGTTAAATAACATATCAATTATTCTAAAAAAAGCCGAAGCTCATTGTGTCAAAGCACAAATTGATCCAGCCGAATGGCTTAATGCTCGTTTAGCGCCGGATATGTTTCCCTTGGTACGCCAGGTACAAATCGCCACTGATACAGCAAAGGGTTGCGCTTCTCGTCTTGCGGCTATTGAAATCCCTGTTTACGAAGATACTGAATCCAGCTTCGCGGAATTGGACGATCGAATCCAAAAAACCATCCATTTTTTACAAAGCTTCAGTTCATCACAAATTGACAGTAGCGAAAACAGAGAAGTTACTTTGAAAGCACAACATCATGAACTTCATTTTAAAGGACTGGATTATGTAACGCATTTTGTTCTACCAAACTTTTATTTTCATATCAGCATGACCTATGCCATTCTGCGTCACAATGGTCTAGTCATTGGTAAAACAGATTATCTGGGTAGTATCCAATAGTTAGTGTCCCTGTTCTGGATTCCTTAATTAAATTAAAATTTATTTATTGTAGCCCGTATTAGCACAGCGTAATACGGGAATCAGTGGAGTTTGTTGTTACTTCGATCCTGTATTACGCTACGCTAATACAGGTTTACAGATTCTCTTAATGTTCATGTGCCCTGGGGCATTCAGATACGCTACACGATCGATTTAATCGCATTGTTGTTGTGTCCAGCATTCGCCATCTAAATTACATAGTCTTACAGGCTGGCACATAGGAGCATAGTATCCGACACCGGGGGCTCCTGTTACTACTGCCCCACCATACCTGCCTATATTGTTCCAACCGTTGTTATGCCATACAACACCATTCCATCCACCAACGGCACCATGCCAACCTACAGCATGCCAACCTCCATATGCTGCAGCAGCGGCACTGGCAATAACACACAATGCAAAAACAAGAGTTCGTAACGCATTTTTCTTTACTTTGCTGTTCATGGAATCATCCAATCTTCATTAAGTCTGATGTTTTCATCCTTAATTATAGTTTATTTTTTAAACACAAGATAAAGTAAATCAAATGCGCAACAGTAAGCATTTAATACGACAAAACAATGAAAATATTAGGTGACGCACCTAATTAATAAGAGAATTCAAAATCAGATTACCCAAACGGGTAGCATTAACTTTCGCTTTATTGGTTAAAACAACAACTCCAAGTTTTTTCTCTGGCGAAAAACCAATAAAGGTATTAAAACCCTGATTCCCTCCATTTTTGGTTATCAGCAGGTTGTTTCCACGAATCACTCTTTGCCAGCCTAACCCCATAATAAACTTAGGTCTGACTACAAAAGCAGGTTGTTGAGCCAATTGCATGGCGGTCAGCAATTGTGAAGAAGCATTATTCACTTTAATACCCAGATTCGCTTTCATAAAATTCAACATATCAGCAGAAGATGATCGTAATGCACCCCCACCTAAATAGTTAGCAGGAACATAATAGGGTGCTTTGTTATTATTTTTTCGATAACCCTGAGCCTCTTTCGCTTTCAAGGATTGAGGAACATCAAAATAAGTATGAGTCATTCCTAAAGGTCCGGTGATGTTTTCAGCGGTTAAAGCAGTTAAAGAGGTTCCGGTAGCCTGTTCCAAAATCAGGCCTAAAAAACCAAAGCCAATGTTTGAATAGTGATAGTGAGTTCCAATTCGTACATTGGGATGCCATGTTTTTAATTGTTTAATAAACGCTTCCCTGTCACTTCTGGCCACACCAAATTCTTCCATTTGACGCGGAAAACTTGCCGTATGTGTCGCAAGATTAACTATTTTAACTCGATTTATAGGCATACCCTTCGTGTTAGCAAGCTGAGGTATGTATTGAACGACAGAATCTGATAGTTTAATTTTCCCCATCTCTACTTCAAGAGCAAGTAACGTGCTCACAAATATTTTAGTAATCGAAGCCAATTCAAAAATAGTATTTTTGGTAACTGGAGTACCTTTTTGTTTATCGGCTACTCCATAGTTATAAAAGTAATCCTGGCCATTATAATAAATAGCTATTGAAACTCCGGGAATCTGATGAGATGAAATAAACGGTTTAGCAATCGAAGGTACCAGGAGATCTAAATTCTTTTCCGCATCGGGTTGAGATGCACTAACCGAATTACAGAATAAGAACATTAAAATAGATAGGGACAGAATCAACTGCTTGAGTTTCATGAGCTTTTCCTCAGTTCAATAAGGTTCTACATCACACCAGGCTTGTTGACAATTTAGGATTCAACGTCACGTGTCATTGGAAAATAATTGATGAATTGTCAACCTACCCTATCATTCAAACAATTTATCTATGCTGTGGCAAGATAATCTTCACCGTATTGCTCCAGATAATCGTTGTAGTTACCCAGGTAATTTTGTACTCCATATTGTTCAGTAAGAACCAATACCCGTGTTGAAATATTATCAATAAAATACCGATTATGGCTAACAAATAAAACAGCGCCTTGGAATATCTGTATCGCTTCAATCAAAGCATCAATAGATTCCAAATCCAAATGGTTGGTTGGTTCGTCAAAGATGAGGACGTTATGTTGTTCCAAAATTAATTTTGCCATGATTAAACGGGCTGATTCGCCCCCGCTTAACATCCCAATTTTTTTATCTACATCCACACCTCGAAATAACACCTGTCCCAAAACTTTCCTGATTTCCTGTGACGGCGCAGCAATCTGATCTTCCATCCATTGCAATACTGTTTGTTCAGGCACTAATTGAGTACGATAATCCTGGGCAAAATAACCAATACTCACGGTGTCATTCCACTCGAATGCGCCATGATCGGAATGCAACTCATTCAAAAGGATTTTCAATAAAGTTGATTTACCGATGCCGTTTGGTCCAATGATTGCACATTTATCACTACGCTGGATGGTAAATGAGACGTCTTTTAATAAAACGCGCTCATCAAATTTCTTATGAAGCTGTTCTACCTTAACTACTGATTTACCTGATGGTCTTTTCTGATGAAAATTAAAATACGGTTTGAATATATTGGACTCTTTGATTTCTACCAACTCAATCCGATCAATCATTTTTTGTCGGGAAGCGGCTTGACTTGCTTTACTTGCTTTTGCCCCAAAACGATCGACAAAACCTTGTAAGGCTTCAATTCTTTTTTCCTGATTTTTTAATTCACTTTGTTTTAAACGTAAACTTTCTTCTTTAGAGAAACAGAATTTATCATAATTACCCGGATAATCGAGTACCGTATCGTAATCAATATCGAGAATATTCGTCGAAACATTATTAAGAAAACTGCGATCATGAGAAATGAAGATCAATAACCCTTTAAATTGTGTTTTCAAAAATTCTTCAAGCCAGGCAATAGATACGATATCCAGGTGGTTTGTCGGTTCGTCAAGTAACATGATATCCGGTTGTTGATAGAGTACTTGAGCTAATAAAACACGTAATTTATATCCGCCTGATAATGCGCTAAGAGGACCATAATGAAATTTTTCAGCAATACCCAGGCCCAATAGCAGCTTCTTGGCAGTGGCTTCTGCTTCATAACCGCCCTGGTTCATGATGATTTCTTCTAACTCACTTAATCGATACCCATCCGCTTCACTAAAAACATCCTTGGAATATAAATTATCCTTTTCAACCAATGCATCCCATAAGTCCGAATTACCACGAATCACTACATCAACAAGTCGATCTTCTTCATAGCGAAAATGATCTTGTTTTAATATACCGATTTTAAGATTTTTAGCTTTTTCAACTGTACCGTTGGACGCTTGTTCTTCTCCAGCCAATATTTTTAAAAAAGTCGATTTACCGGTACCGTTTGCTCCGACAACGCCATAACGCTGGGTAGGCAACAAGATTAAGTCCACATTTTGGAATAACGATTTAGGTCCAAACTGCATACTGATATTTTTTACTTCTAACATCTGCCCAGCCTTATTTTATATTCAATGACACATTCTAACTAATAATCATAACCTGGGTAGCAAACTCACCTCGTTCACCATGTCCCAACACATAACTAATCCGTTGTCCTTCTTTTAATTCTTTGTAACCAGCAGCCTGAATTTCTGAAAAATGCACAAAAATCTCTTTTTGACCTTCATCTGGTGTAATAAATCCATATCCTTTAATTTTATTAAAACGATTTACAGTTCCTGTATGCATCAATAGTTCCTAATTTTAGCGTCGAAACAAATGAACAAATTATGCTCATTAAGTACAATTAATTGAGCAAGTTTAACACTAATTATATTTTTTTGCACTGTAATTATAATTTGAACCAATAAGTTCGGATTTTATTCACATTTGATCCTTCAAATTAAAGTTATTCCCAATCCGGTCGAGAACCAAGTTGAAAACCAGAGTACTGATGTTGGCAATAAGCTCAACATCAACTTGAAAAAAGTGTCCACAAGGAGAAAGTTCAATGAAAACCTTTAAATTTTTACTGGCATTAACGATCATTACATTAAGTTTCAATGCAAGTGCCAACTGGTTATGTATAGTCAATGACGCAAAAGGAAAAGTATTCAACGGTACCGGTCCAGACAGAGCAGCCGCTCTGGGAACTGCAATGGAATTGTGTTCAGAAGGTTCAGAATTTGCCAAGAATTGCGTGGTTGTTCAATGTACTCAGCAATAATCCTGAGGGTGATTCAATGAGGTTGAGCTTTCAACAGAGCTCAACCACTTATATTACATTAAATTATGTTCTGGAAATTTAAGGTTTTCAAACATATAAACTGCTGATAATTTTGAAGTTCCTTCTAAAAAACAAATTCATCAACATACTCTCCACCACCATGTTCGCCGTCATTAAGAACAAAATCAAAATGAAATCGAGCGCCATAGCGATTCAGATCGGAATCAACAGAATATCGAGCATGAATTTGTGTATTGGCCTGATTAATTAATGGCAAGAAGGAATCAAAGAACTCTTCGGCTTTAACAGCTCCTCTTGAAGTAGATACGACGATTCCATCAGGTTCAAATAATTTTTTCATCTCTTCAGCATTTCCTGAGGCCAGATCCTCAATATACTGTTTAATGACTTCCTGTCTCAATTTTAATAAGGATTGATCGTCGGTACCAATGGCGGCCATGGATTGATACGATACACCTGTAATCAGCAGGAACAAGGACACTAGTTTCATTTGCTGCATATAAATACCTCTGTAATTAATTAAATCAAAAGCACTTTAATCTTTAAAATAATTTGTGTAAATCCAGAACAACCTATCCTTGTGATAGGCAAAATCTATATTTAATAATGATAAGATGGCGGTTGGGAGAAAATTTTGATACTTTGCTCAAAGAATCCTGAAACGATAAAACTGAGGAACTCTCCAAGTTAAGGAATACCCCATGTCAGCCTCTGATATGAATACAACCACTTTAAGCAAGCAGGAAAAAAATTGGATCCAGGAACAGCGGATTACTCGAATCTCGGATCAAAAAGAAGTCTTGATTTATCCAATGGGAGCGGAACGCTATCTGTTCTCAGTTTTATCAGGTGAAAATAAGCATCGTTATAATATTAAAGCGGACATAGAAAATAAAAACATCCTTATCATCCCGGGTTATGGCAACAGCAGCTTTATATTTGCCCAAGCTGGAGCGAACTCCATTACTGTTTATGATAAGGATCCCGTGACAATTGCCTGGATGAAAGCTTATAAAAAATATTATCATTACAGAGAATATGACGAAGCAGGAAACCCCTATCCTTCAGTTGGAGAACTATTAACCGCACTGACATGCTGGTATCCGCCCCTGCTTAAGTTACCTACAGGACAAATTACCCATAGAATCCTTTGGCTTTTCAATCCCAGGTGGTTACGTCGTAACTATATTTTTTATATTTTATCGCTTGTTCGAAACGCCATTCAAAATAAAGATAAAAAACACTATGAATTTGAAAAAAATATCTGCTTTTATGCTGGAGAATTAAAACACCTGATGCACAACAAAAATAAACCCGTTTTTGATACTGCGTTCGTTCCTTATTTACTAGGTGTAACTAATGGAATAGAAAAAAAAGAAGAGATCGTTGAATTTATTACGCAATTAATGCAACTGGTACCATCAGGTCATGTACTCGTAAGTCCCACTCAAAAAAACAAGGAATTTTATATTCTAGGACAAACCTATTTTGTCACTACAGACTACCCAACACTTGCATCCATCCCCGGTCTGGAGTCTCTGGTTATCAATGAAGACAAAGAATGGTTCAAAACCCAAGGTCTCACGATATTTGCTTCAGAGGGTAAATCCAGATGAGCTAATATGCTCAGTTCAATTTATCCTTACAAATGAATGGATTGCGGCCACCTGGTAAATGAATATCCTCATTAAATCAGCGATACTGTTTCTCTCCTTTTGCATGTGTTAAGATTAATATTTTTGGAAAATCCATAATGGCAGTAACAATTAAAACACCTGATGAAATAGAAAAAATGCGTGTCGCAGGTCGACTGGCAGGTGAAGTTCTGGAAATGATCGGGCCTTATGTAAAAGAAGGAATTAGCACCGATGAACTTAATACCATTTGTCATGACTACATCGTTAATGTTCAAAAGGCAATTCCCGCGCCATTAAACTACAATGGTTTTCCCAAATCTATATGTACCTCGATCAACCATGTAGTCTGCCACGGAATACCTGGTAAAAAAACCTTAAAAGATGGAGACATCATCAATATTGACATCACCGTAATTAAAGATGAATACCATGGTGATACCAGTAAAATGTTTATTGTTGGTGAGCCATCCATCAAAGCAAAACACGTGGTCCAAATCGCTCATGATTGCCTGTTCATTGGAATAGATATGGTTAAACCCGGAGTACAGCTGGGTGACATTGGCCATGCAATTCAACAGCATGCTGAAAAAAATCGCTGCTCTGTAGTGCGAGATTACTGCGGTCATGGAATTGGCCGAGTGTTTCATGAAGATCCACAAGTATTACATTATGGTGTGCCTGGTACTGGTATGAAACTGGAACCGGGAATGACATTTACTATAGAGCCTATGGTGAATGTTGGGAAATACCATACGCGTTTATTGCCCGATCATTGGACCGTAGTTACAAAAGATCATAGCCTTTCTGCTCAATGGGAACATACCTTGCTTGTTACAGATAACGGTGTAGAAATTTTGACTCTGCGTAATGAAGAACGATAATCGTACCATTAAAAATATTATTAAACAGTTCAAGGATGAGCTGTGTAATGAATTCAGACAAAAAGCCAATATTATTTCCATCACACGCAAATTGGCTGCCTTTATTGATACCCTGCTAATAGACCTCTTTACTAAAAATAAAATGGATCAAGGTGATCATTTTTGCCTGCTTGCCTTGGGCAGCTACGGGCGCAGAGAGCTTCAACTCCATTCCGATATTGATTTACTCATTCTGCATACTGATAAAATATCAAAAGCTCAACTGCATAAGGCACAAACGTTTATACAGGATTGCTGGGATGTTGGTTTAGAAGTAAGCCATCAAATTACCAGTGTAAATTCCTGCGCTGAATTGGCCAGTAAGGATTTAACCGTTATCTCTACCCTTATGGATATGTTTCTGATTTGTGGCAAAGGAACATTAATGGAAGAATTAAATTACCAAATTCATCCTCTTCACATGTGGCCAAGCAATGAATATTTTTATGCCAAAGAGCAAGAGCAAAAAAATCGTTATGCAAAATACGGAGAAACAGCTTATAACCTTGAACCTAATATTAAATACGGACCAGGAGGCTTACGTGATCTTCAAATACTCCTCAGTATCGGTAAACGTCACTTCAACGTTAAAAAGCTGGCTGACGGTATCGGTTATGGATTTATTACAGAAAAAGAGTATGAAAAACTCATGTATTGCCAACACTTTCTGTGGAGAGTACGCTTTGCTTTACATATGCTCGCAGAGAAAGCAGAGGAGCGTTTATCCTTCGATTATCAGGTTAAATTAGCTCAGGTTTTTGGTTATCAGGATCAACCACATTCATTGGCAATAGAACAATTTATGAAGGATTACTTTAAAGTCATTAAACGTAATCGTGAATTAAATGAAATGCTCCTGCAATGGTTTGAAGAAACAATTGCTCATCACCAAAAGCAAAAAATAATTCACCTTGATAATGAATTCCAATTATCCAATAACTATATTGAAGTACGTCATACTCATGTATTCAAGCATCGCCCCTATTCCATACTTAAACTCTTTCTCTGGATAGCAAAACGTCCTGATATTGAAGGGGTACGAGCCAGTACAATCAGATTAATCAGGGAATCCTTATTTTTATTGAGTAAACGATTTCGAGATTCACCTGAAGCGACACAAATTTTTATCAGCATTCTCAGAACAGGGAACGATCCCTATGAAGCTTTACAAAGAATGAATCGATACGGTGTATTAGCTCATTACCTTGATTGCTTCGCCACAGTTACCGGACAAATGCAATACGATTTATTTCATGTGTATACGGTAGATCAACATACCCTTTTTGTTATTCGCAACATATCACGGTTCAAACAAGAGGCCTTTATAAAACAATTTCCACTCTGCGCCAAAATTATGCCAACCCTTGATAAGCCGGAAATTTTGTATTTAAGTGCATTATTTCATGACATTGCCAAAGGTCGAGGAGGAGATCATTCTGAGTTGGGTGCTTATGAAGCGCAATTATTCACCGAAAAACACCAGATCAATAAAGAAGACAGTGACCTATTAATCTGGTTGGTACGATATCATTTATTAATGTCACAAACAGCTCAACGTCAGGATATATATGATCCCAAAACCATTGAGCATTTTTGCCAACTCCTCCCTCATCCACGCTATCTGGATTATTTGTATTTACTGACCGTCGCTGACATATGCGGAACCAACCCTACACTCTGGAATGCTTGGAAAGACTCATTATTAAAAGAACTCTATCGTGCTGCAAAACATATGTTGCACAAAGAACAAGAACTGATGGATGAAACCGAACTTATTAATACTCGTAAACAACTCGCACGAGATATACTGATTTCAGAACACATTTCAGATGAATCCATTCAACAACTCTGGAGTCAATTTAAGGGTAAATATTTTCTTCATGAATCACCAGAGATCATCGCTCGACATACCCGAGCAATTCTATCCTGCAAACAATTTCCCCTGGTCATGATCATGCCGCATCATAGCCAGGGAGGAACAGAAGTATTTATATATACGCCCCATAGAGATGAACGGTTTACAATTACCACCACTGTTCTGAGTAATCATCACGTAACCATTCAGGAAGCAGCAATTACAACTTGCGATAATCAATTTGACCTGGATACCTATATTATTTTAGATGAACAGAACCAGGCATTTTTTGATGAGGAACGTTCAAACGACATCCAAAAAGCTTTATGCATCCATCTAGCTGATAAAGACCATCTCCCTCCGGTTACTCGAAAAAGACTCTCAAGAGTTCTCGCTCATTTTAATGTCAAAACACAAATTAACTACAGCGAAGATAATCTAAATCACCACACTCGTCTATTCCTGGTAACCAATGACAGACCCGGATTACTGGCAGCCATTAGCAGAGTTTTTCTTAGTTTAAACATTCATTTACATAATGCGAAAATTGCAACAGCTGGGGAACGTGTCGAAGATATGTTTTATATTACTAATCATCAAGGTCAACCATTATCTAGCGAAGAAAAAGAAGTGCTACGGCAAAAATTAGTTCATGACTTAGCCAGTACTAAATAGTTAATGGAATTGTTCTTTAATCAGGTTTACTTTATCCATTTAAACAAATATGAATTAGAAGTCAATACCTATGTAACATCTCAACAGACCGGTATTCATCATCTCCAACGAAGTGAAAAATCTCCTGAAATCGACCAAATGCCTTCTTTTGAATCTCAGTTTTTTTTAGGGATATAAAAATTTCCATGACTTTGAACAGTTTGTGACAAAAGTTATAACTATATGATTTTATAAATTAATCTAAAAATGTATTGATTCCTCTCCTTCATTCCTATTGAACTACTTAGCATTTTTTTACAAAACAATCAATTTCAATAATTATATCTAAAATATAGGTCTATAATTTATAAATGTAGTGGAGGTTTTGTAACTATATGAATAATTATAATAAGTTCATTCTTACATCGGTATTAAAACCTGAGTTGATTCAGCTCTTGATAAACTTTGCCCCAAGTTCGCTGATGGACATAATTATTCAACTCTCTAAAATAATTGAAACGGGTAAAGAATCCTTTATAAATCCTATAGATACAGATCAAAATCAGGAACTTGAATCCTATATTGAATCTTTAAATTCCACTGCCTCAGGTATTGACACCCTCAGCTCAGGTTTTGGCACTTTGGTCTATGTACCTTTAATGAATGCGTTCCACTCCCCTGCTGGTGATACATTTTTTACTATTTCAATTTTAAATCCAGGTTCTGCAAACGCTGCTGATTATGAGAGTCCACAGGTTTTCTTTTATGAATTACCAATGGAAATTCCCACTGTGACAGACGTAATACCCCCTACGCCAGGCCCAACCCCTGAAACTCTATATACCTTATCAGCATGGGTTGAAATCGATCAAAACTATAATTTATTTAAAGATACAACAGCGAGAAATACAACATCATTTACTCAATACTCAGTCGGTGGGCAAATTATTAACTATGCTATTACCGATTTACAGGTACACTTTATTTCTCAAGGTGAATGGGGAGCTATTAAAGACATACTTTTTACAGGTGATGCATTTGATCTCGGCAGCAAAGAACTGTCATTTACCAATTTTAAAGCGGTACAAATCGCGATGTTTGATTCACCTCTCTATGATCAGTTACCCAAGGTAGGCATAAATCTCTCTATAGATGGAGCAAAAGAAGGCTCCATTAAAGCCACCTCAGTAAATGATTATATTATCATCTATCACTCCAGTAATGATGATGGAACTCCGGGTGTATTTAAAATTGATACGTTGGCGGGTGATGATATGATTTATATCAAGCCTTCTCAGTTTATTTATACCGTCAACGGCATCCCCAATATTAACTCCGGTTTTGACATCATCAATCACATTAATACAGACAGTGGAAATGATTTTGTCGACAGCTCCACCTCTTTAAGCCAAAACAACATCAATTTAGGACAAGGATCGGATGTCGCGCTTGGTGGAGGTGGAAACGATGTTATTTCAGGTGATGATGGAAATGATATGATCCAGGGTGGTTCTGGTAACGATCACATTATGGGTAATGACGATAATGATTCTATTTTTGGAGATGATGGAAATGACATTCTAGAGGGAGGAAATGGCAATGACTCTCTTGCTGGTGGAGACGGATCAGATACTATTTCTGGAAATAATAATGACGATATTATTGATGGTGGATTAGGAAACGATTTTCTTGCAGGAAATAATGGTAATGATGTCCTGAATGGTAATGAAAATGATGATAATATTTTAGGCAATGATGGCGATGATATAATCTATGGAGATGATGGCAACGACTTTATAGAAGGTGGAAATGGTACTAATATCATGGATGGAGGCGCAGGCAACGACACCTTCAAAGTCAATGCCGGCGAATCTGGGGTAAATACCTTCCAGGGTGGTACCGGAACCGATCAAATAGTCGCAGCAACCAACGCAACCATTTTTTTAAGTTCCACTTACAACGCAACCAATTCCATAGAACAGATTAACGGCGCAATCAACCCCAGTACCAACATTATTCAAGGCCAGGATGTAAGTAATAACTGGGACTTTTCCACTACCGCTTTAACGAACATTGATGCCATTCAAACTGGCAGTGGTAACGACACAGTCACCGGCTCAACAGGAAATGATACCATCAATGGAGGACTGGGAAATGATACGCTAAATGGCTTTAATGGCAATGATACCCTTTACGGTAATGATGGTACTGATGTCATCAATGGTAATCTGGGTAATGATACTCTTGTACCAACATTATTCAAGGCCAGGATGTAAGTAATAACTGGGACTTTTCCACTACCGCTTTAACGAACATTGATGCCATTCAAACTGGCAGTGGTAACGACACAGTTATTGGTTCAACAGGAAATGATAACATCAATGGAGGCTTGGGTAATGATATCCTGAGAGGTAGTAACGGCAACGATCTGCTGTTTGGCAATGATGGCGATGACTCCATTTTCGGTGACAATAATGATGACATTATAGAGGGTGGAAATGGTATAAATACCATGGATGGAGGCGCAGGCAACGACACCTTCAAAGTCAATGCCGGTGAAACCGGAGTGAATACATTCCAGGGTGGTACCGGAACCGACCAAATCGTTGCTACTACCAATGCAACCGTCTTTTTAAGTTCCACTTATAGCGTGGCGAATTCTATTGAACAAATAAACGGCGCAATCAACCCCAGTACTAACATCATTCAAGGACAGGATGGGGTTAATGAAAACTGGAATTTTTCCACTACCGCTTTAACGAACATTGATGCCATTCAAACCGGCAGTGGTAACGATACCGTCACCGGTTCAACAGGAAATGATACCATCGACGGAGGCCTGGGCAATGATACCCTGAGGGGTGGAAACGGCAACGATCTATTGTTTGGCAATGATGGCAATGATTCCATTTTCGGTGACAATAATGATGACATTATAGAGGGTGGAAATGGTACTAATACCATGGATGGAGGCGCTGGAAACGATACCTTCAAAGTCAATGCCGGTGAATCTGGGGTAAATACCTTTCAGGGTGGTACCGGAACCGATCAAATAGTTGCTACAACCAACGCAACTCTCTTTTTAAGTACCACTTTTGGTGCAGCAAATTCCATAGAACAGATTAACGGCGCAATCAACCCCAGTACCAACATCATCCAAGGCCAGGATGGAGTTAATGAAAACTGGAATTTTTCTACTACTTCCTTAACAGACATTGATGCCATTCAAACCGGCAGTGGCAACGATACCGTCACCGGTTCAACAGGAAATGATACCATCGACGGAGGCCTAGGGAATGATACCCTGAGAGGAGGTAACGGCAACGATCTGCTGTTTGGCAATGATGGCGATGACTCCATTTTCGGTGATAATAATGATGACATTATTGAGGGTGGAAATGGTACTAATACTATGGATGGGGGGGCAGGCAACGACACCTTCAAAGTCAATGCCGGTGAATCAGGGGTAAATACCTTCCAGGGTGGTACAGGAACCGATCAAATAGTTGCTGCTACCAACGCAACCCTCTTTTTAAGCACCACTTATGGTGCAGCAAATTCCATAGAACAGATTAACGGTGCAGTCAACCCCAGTACCAACATCATTCAAGGCCGCGATGGAATTAATGAAAACTGGAATTTTTCCACTACCGCATTAACTAATATTGATGCCATTCAAACCGGTAGTGGTAACGACACAGTCACCGGATCAACAGGAAATGATACCATCGACGGAGGCTTGGGCAATGATACGCTAAATGGCTTTAATGGCGATGATACCCTTTACGGTAATGATGGTACTGATGTCATCAATGGTAATCTGGGTAATGATACTCTTTACGGTAATGACGGTAACGATACTATTCATGGTAATGAAAACAACGACTTGATCTACGGTAACGCTGGCAATGACTCTCTTTTTGGTGATGATGGTGATGACATTATAGAAGGTGGAAATGGTACTAATACTATGGATGGAGGCGCAGGAAACGACACCTTCAAAGTCAATGCCGTTGAAACCGGAGTGAATACATTCCAGGGTGGTACAGGAACCGATCAAATAGTTGCTGCAACCAACGCAACCCTCTTTTTAAGCGCCACTTATAGTGCGACTAATTCTATAGAACAGATTAACGGCGCAATCAACCCCAGTACCAACATCATCCAAGGCCAGGATGGAGTTAATGAAAACTGGAATTTTTCTACTACTTCCTTAACAGACATTGATGCCATTCAAACCGGCAGTGGCAACGATACCGTCACCGGTTCAACAGGAAATGATACCATCGACGGAGGCCTAGGGAATGATACCCTGAGAGGAGGTAACGGCAACGATCTGCTGTTTGGCAATGATGGCGATGACTCCATTTTCGGTGATAATAATGATGACATTATTGAGGGTGGAAATGGTACTAATACTATGGATGGGGGGGCAGGCAACGACACCTTCAAAGTCAATGCCGGTGAATCAGGGGTAAATACCTTCCAGGGTGGTACAGGAACCGATCAAATAGTTGCTGCTACCAACGCAACCCTCTTTTTAAGCACCACTTATGGTGCAGCAAATTCCATAGAACAGATTAACGGTGCAGTCAACCCCAGTACCAACATCATTCAAGGCCGCGATGGAATTAATGAAAACTGGAATTTTTCCACTACCGCATTAACTAATATTGATGCCATTCAAACCGGTAGTGGTAACGACACAGTCACCGGATCAACAGGAAATGATACCATCGACGGAGGCTTGGGCAATGATACGCTAAATGGCTTTAATGGCGATGATACCCTTTACGGTAATGATGGTACTGATGTCATCAATGGTAATCTGGGCAATGATACTCTTTACGGTAATGCCGGTAACGATACCATTCATGGTAATGAAAACAATGATGATCTGAACGGAAATGATGGCAATGATATTCTTTTTGGAGATGCAGGTAACGATTTCGTGAACGATGGAAAAGGAAACGATGTATCAAATGGTGGAGTTGACATTGATACCGCATTACTACGTTTTAATTATAGTGACTATACCTTCAGCTACAATGCTGGAACACAGATCCTGACAGCAACCAATACTGTAGAAGGAGTCGAAAAAGATACCTATGTCAACTTTGAATTTTACAACTTCAATGGTACGCTGTATTCATTCAATGCAGGCGTATTTACGCCTGTAATTCCCCCGGTAGTTCTGGACCTGAATGGTGATGGCGTTCATTATTCAAACCAACCAGTACTATTTGATGCAAATGGCGATGGCATTTTAGATAAGACGCAATGGATAAGTAAAGAAGATGGAATGCTTACATTTGATAAAAATGCAGATGGACGTCTAACTGATATAACTGAAATTTCATTTGTAACCTATCGTGAAGGGGCTCGTACCGATTTAGAGGGGTTAAAGGCATTTGATACTAATCATAATAATCAATTGGATCAGGATGATAAAGATTGGGCTTCTTTTGGAGTAACTCAAAATAATCAATTTATGAATCTGGATGAGTTAAATATTTTATCTATTCAACTGGAATCTGATAATCATTATCAAATTCCCGAGACAGGCATTATTGAATTTGGCCAAGGGATTTTTACTTATAGTGACGGATCTATCGGAAAAACTGCTGATGTGGCTTTTGCTTATGAGCTGATTAATGAATATTCTGTACTGGATAATCAAGCCAATTCATTAGATACTATTTTAAATGCTAATCAAGAGAAGACTCCTGATATTCAGCCCAGACAATCAGCTGCAACTGAAGTTGAAATGACAGAAGGGTTACCAGCGACAATCCAATCATTTACAGAACCACTTCCTCAGATACTAGAGCTGGTTTAATTAATTATTGTTACAAATGCCAAACCAAAATAAATTACCCCACCTTATTAAAAATCAAAACAGATAAATACAAACCAGCTCATGGAATTTATTCGAAGTTCGAGGTGTATACATCTGAATTAGCGCCCTGACCACCTCGTTCAAAGATCCATTTATATCCATCCACCCCAGCGCCACGCTTACTTTATGACTTCGATTATCATGTTTTTGCGCGTGTTCAATAATTTCAGTTAAAGTCATATTTGAACGTACTTCAGTACTTCTAAAAAATCAAAAAAAACCTGATTGGGATTTCTTGAACGCTTCACGATGAGATTTATAAAAGAGCGCTCTTGCAGTCTCAATTCTAGTTAAATCAGAGTCTGTTGATAAATGCTCATTAGGGTTAAGGTTTCTTTGCGTGCTTTCCCTAATTACCTGATTGTCACAGTAACTATTAAAAAACGTTACTCAGAGCCACAGCATGAGTACCTATGAAAGTAATAAGTGACTGTCTATTCACTAATAACTCGGGTGGGCTGGTTAATTTTATATTGGGTATATGTCCTGATTGATTCAAACCGATATGAAGTGCACGAAAGTAAGGACTGTATTTAAAATTACCTAATAAGGTTTTCTCCTCATGACTATTAACCGGTATTCCTAATGATCCTGTTGCTTATTAATCACGGGTACAAAATCCTGTACTCTGCCATTACTGCTCGCAAGTAAACCATCACAAGTACCAAACCAATCTGTCTTTTGATAGATGCCTGCTCCTTGAAATTCATTGAAATCAGCTGCGCCAGTTGTGATATTAAACTCACCGCCAACTACAACAGCAGAATCCATTGATACACAATACCGAAGCGCATTACGAGTGTCACCCTGCTTCATGTAATCACCATGAATATTAACCACAGTCAGAGTTCGATAATAGAGAGAGGTAATCTGTACCGATTGACCCCTTCCTGGAATAGGAATGTTGGATTTAGCAGTAGTATTTATTGGTTTTGGAAAGCGATTGTAATCAGCAATAGTGAATAATGCTGAACGAGTACCAACTGTATTCGTTATATTACTTAAATTAAGGGTTTCAAAACCGGGAATTTGTTTTAATTTATTATAAACCGAGTTGCTTCTGTCATCAGTACTATTGTATTGAGGCGCTTCCTGAAAAATAAATACATCAACTCCTGAGTTTTTCAACTCCTTGATGACCTGGATAAGTTGATCCAATCTCTGTAGGTATTCTGTAGTTGACTCAGATTTTTTGAAATAATTATTAGAGCCACTCCCCCTGCACATCAAATTAAATACACAGACAGCCCCATCGATAATCGGTTCATGATCAGAAACCTGTGCTTCTATAACTGATTTATTACCTAAACATTTGAATGCGACCACAGTTAATTTACCTTTATATCAGATTGATATTAAAATAATCTTAACGATCCAAATTAACGCAATAATAATACTCTTAACGGCATGATTTAAAAAAATCAGATAATAGATTCGAACATTCATGTTGCATAAGTCCTTCATCTATTAATACCTTGTGATTCAATGGATAACCTTGGAGAAGATTAAATACAGAACCAGCTGCTCCGCCTTTAAAATCTCGAGTTGCGAAGACTAAACGTTTGATGCGAGCCTGAACTATGAGTCCCGCACACATGACACAAGGTTCGAGCGTCACATAGAGGGTGGTATCCAAAAGCCGGTGATTTTTAAGATGTTGAGAGGCTTGTCTGATGGACATGAATTCCGCGTGATCGGACGGATCGTGGCTGGTTTGCAGAGCATTTCTACCAATGCCCAATAATTCATTGTCTTTACTCACTAACACGGCACCAACCGGCACTTCCCCTTCCGACTGAGCAAGAAGTGCCTGTTCATATGCCATTTGCATCCAGAATTTATCGTTCATTCCCATTCTATAGTTGCAGGAGGCTTACCTGAAATATCATAAGTGACACGGGATACACCTTCTACTTCATTGATAATTCGATTAGATACTGTACCTAAAAACTCCCATGGTAAATGGGACCAATGAGCGGTCATGAAATCTACTGTCTCTACAGCACGAAGACAGATCACGTAATCATAGCGACGTCCATCCCCCATTACTCCAACACTTTTTACTGGTAAAAATACCGCAAAGGCCTGACTGACTTTATGATACAGCTGCGCCGCGTGGAGTTCTTCAATAAATATAGCATCTGCTTTACGTAAAATGTCCGCATATTCCTTTTTCACTTCAGCAAGAATACGAACGCCTAATCCAGGCCCCGGAAATGGATGTCGATACACCATTTCATGAGGTAACCCTAATTCAAGACCCACTTTACGCACTTCATCCTTGAATAATTCACGAACAGGTTCTAATAGTTTTAAATTCAACGTTTCTGGCAATCCACCTACATTATGGTGCGATTTAATGACCACTGACGCTCCATTCGTACTGGTTGCCGCAGACTCAATAACATCGGGATAAATAGTTCCCTGAGCCAGCCAGGTAACTTCCGTGATCTTTTGAGCTTCTTCGTCAAATACCTCAATAAAAGTTCTACCGATGATTTTTCTTTTTTCTTCCGGGCAGGTAATTCCCTGCAAAGCGGATAAAAATTTCTCTTCTGCATTAACAGCGATAATATTGATTCCCATGTGTTGACCAAACATGGTCATCACCTGTTCTGCTTCATGTAAACGTAACAACCCGGTATCAACAAAGACACAAATTAATTGTTTGCCTATGGCTTTATGTAACAGTGCAGCAACGACAGAAGAATCAACACCGCCAGATAAACCAAGAAGCACTTTATCATGACCTACCTGTTTTCTTATCTTAGTGATTGCTTCATCAATAATATGTCCCGCAGTCCAGGTAGTTGAGGCCTTGCATATATCTACAACAAAACGTTGTAAAATGCGTAATCCTTGCAAAGTATGGGTTACTTCAGGATGAAATTGAAGGCCATACATCTGACGTGACTCATCAGCCATTCCAGCAATAGGTGCATTACGGGTCTCACAGATGATTTTAAAACCCGGGGGTAATTGAGTTACCTTATCTCCATGACTCATCCATACATCTAAAAGCGCCTCCCCTTTATCTGATGTACGATCTTCAATATTTTCAAAAAGTTTGCTCTTCCCATGCAGACTTAATTCCGCATAGCCAAACTCTCTGATTAAAGAGGATTGAACCTCACCTCCCAGTTGTACAGCCATCGTCTGCATACCGTAGCAAATGCCTAATACAGGTAAGCCAGCGTCAAATATCCATTGAGGTGCTCTAGGATTGGCATCATGAGTTACAGTTGAAGGACCACCAGATAAAATCACACCGCAAGGATCTCGTTGTTTGAACAGATCCTGATTTATATTGTAGGGATATATTTCGCAGTAAACTCCCATTTCACGAACTCGTCGTGCAATTAGCTGTGTGTACTGAGAACCGAAATCCAGTATAAGTAAAGGACGTTGTTTTAAATCAATCATTATTAATTATCCACTTGATAATTAGGCGCCTGCTTGGTAATACTCACATCATGTACATGTGATTCACGAATTCCCGCATTGGTAACCTGTACAAATTCTGTTTTGGAATGCAACTCATCAATGGTTGAACAACCTGTATAACCCATACAGGATCGTAGTCCACCCAGTAATTGATGAATTATTGTTTGTACCGGCCCCTTGTAAGGTACCCGCCCTTCAATTCCTTCAGGAACCAGTTTTTCCGCACCTTGCGAAACATCCTGAAAATAGCGGTCACTGGAACCTTGTGCCAAGGACATCGCTCCAATGGACCCCATTCCTCTATAACTTTTATAAGTACGTCCTTGATATAATTCAATTTCACCTGGCGATTCTTCAGTACCGGCAAACATACCACCTAACATAACAGTATCTGCGCCTGCGGCCAGTGCCTTACATACATCGCCTGAAAAACGAATACCTCCATCAGCAATAACCGGAATCGAGCCATTAAGTTCATTAGCTACATTAGCTATTGCGCTGATCTGAGGTACTCCAACTCCTGTCACAATTCGTGTAGTGCATATGGAACCTGGACCTATACCTACTTTAACAGCATCAGCTCCAGCTTTGTATAAATCGCGAGCTGCGGCAGCCGTGGCTATATTTCCACCAATGACCTGAACTTCTGGAAAATGCTGTTTTATCCATTTAACCCGGTTTAATACGCCCTGAGAATGCCCATGAGCAGTATCTACAACCAGAACATCCACACCAGCGTCAACCAGTGCTTCTACGCGTTCATCTGTACCATCGCCAACGCCAACTGCAGCTCCAACACGTAACTGCTCTGATCCGTCTTTACAAGCGTAAGGATTATCCTTAGCTTTTTGAATGTCTTTAACGGTAATTAAACCTCTTAATTGAAATGAATCATTTACAACCAAAAGTTTTTCAATTCGGTGCTTATGCAACAAGCTGCGCACCTCTTCTCTACTGGCTCCTTCTTTGACTGTAACCAGCCTGTCCTTTGGGGTCATGACCTGTGCTACAGTCAGTGCCATATTCGTTTCAAATCGAATGTCGCGACTGGTTACAATTCCAACCAGATTTTGACCATCAACAACCGGTACTCCTGAAAAGTTATATTTGGTCATCACATCAAGTAATTCTTTAACTGTTACATCTGGTGTTACTGAAATCGGATCTTTAACCATACCACTTTCAAACTTTTTAACCCGTCTTACTTCTTCAGCCTGATCCGTAATTCCCATGTTTTTATGAATAATCCCAATACCACCTTCCTGAGCCAGGGCAATAGCCAATCGTGCTTCAGTAACCGTATCCATTGCCGCTGAAAGCAAGGGCATATTCAAGTTTATTGAGCGCGTTAATTTGGTTTTTAAAGTCACATCTTTAGGAAGAATAAGGGAATGGGCAGGTACAAGTAAAACGTCATCAAAAGTTAAAGCGTGCTGTACAATGGAAAGAGCCATATTGTTCTCACTCCAGTAGTTAAATTAACCGAATAGTTTACTACATTTGTAAGAAAAGTTAAACATTTAATTCATAATTATTACACTTTATTATTAATTTCGGGTTTAATTCTGTTTGTAGCTCTTGACATCTTGAATTAAGGATTGATTAGCGTGTACACTGTTGGTTAAATATTGTGTTGAATCGAATAATAGGAAGGGTTCAGCGTTGGCTAAAATAATAGTAATCACATCAGGTAAAGGCGGAGTGGGAAAAACCACTTCTTCTGCGGCTATTTCTTCGGGTCTTGCCTTATTAGGGCATAAGACTGTAGTTATAGATTTTGACATAGGATTAAGAAACCTTGATATCATCATGGGCTGTGAACGCCGTGTAGTATATGACTTTGTTAATGTCATCAATGGCGAAGCGAGTTTGAATCAAGCGCTTATTAAGGACAAACGTGTCCCGAATTTGTATATTCTACCTGCCTCACAAACACGAGACAAAGATGCATTAACTCTTGAGGGTGTAGAAAAAACACTAAATGATTTGGCTAAAGATTTTGATTTTATCATTTGTGACTCCCCTGCAGGAATTGAAACTGGCGCTCTAATGGCCATGTATTTCGCCGATCATGCAATTGTTGTGACCAATCCGGAAGTATCATCCGTTAGAGATTCAGATCGAATCTTAGGCATATTGGCCAGCAAGACTAAAAGAGCTGTAGAGAATGCAGCGCCAATTCAGGAGCATCTCTTGTTAACACGCTATGACCCCGAACGTGTTGAGCGTGGTGAAATGCTGTCCGTTACTGATGTTAAAGAAATATTGGCAATTCCATTGATTGGAGTAATACCCGAATCGAAATCCGTTTTAAGGGCATCTAATACAGGAACACCAGTAATACTTGATGAAGCAAGTGATGCAGGTATTGCTTATCAGGATGCTATAGCACGTTTTCTCGGGGAAGAGCGACCAATGCGTTTTATTAATAATGAGCGTAAAGGATTACTTCGTCGCCTATTTGGTAAGAACAAGGAGGAAGTGACAATATGAGTATTTTTAATTACCTCCGTAGAAGAAACTCTACCGCTTCGGTTGCTAAAGAACGTCTGCAAATCATTATTTCTCATGAGCGTTCTCAACGTAATACTCCGGATTATTTACCTAAACTGCAAGAAGAAATTCTTGCGGTTATAGCAAAATACGTACATATTACCCGTGATCAGGTAAGTGTTAATCTGGAACGTATGGGCGATAATGCAGTTCTGGAATTAAATATTACAATGCCAGATGTTGCAGAACAAGTTTAAATCATTGATCAGAATGAACCAATAGATAACTGCTTTTCATTGATTTCTACTAAATTTATAGGCAATCTCAAGCTGTAACAATTATTGAAATTGCATTCTTACCTCAATTCAACACAGTACATAATTAGATTATTATCAAAAGAAATAATTTTGTAATGTTTCTATTTGAATAAGAACATAAAATCAAATATCTGATGAAATTAAGCTATAATTTAAATCAAAACATGAATGTTACTTTACGAGAGAACATTTTAGATTAATTGATTATGTCTTTTCAAAATTAATATAGCCCATTTAAAAATAAATCAGTCCGTTGAACAATCAACAAAATTATAGAATAGGAATAATATTATAATGACTGATCACAAACCATGTATATTGCTCGCTCGTCAAGGAATATATGATAAAGACAGTATCGTATATGCTTACGAAATATTGTACCGTAATGGCAATTTACTCTCAGCAGAAGTGAATAATAACAATCATCATGAAGGAGATACAGCAACCTCCTCTGTACTCACTCAACTTTTTACAAATCTGGACTTCACAGCACTTATTGGAAGAAAAAAGGCGTTTATCAATTTTACTTATAACAACATCATTCAACAAATACCAATGTTACTTCCTAAAGATAGAATTGTTATTGAAGTTCTTGAAACAGTATTAGCGGACAAGGATATAGTAGACAATTTATGGACACTCAAAGAGAAAGGTTATCAAATTGCTTTAGATGATTTTGTGTACAATAAAAATCTTGAAGAGCTTATTGAAATTGCAGACATCATAAAAATTGATGTGCTGAACCAAAATGAGCAAGAAATTGAGAATCAATTGGCTCCCTTGAAAAAATATAAGGGTATTCTTTTAGCAGAAAAAATTGAAGACAAAGTGCAATTTAAAGTCTGTCAAGATCTTGGATTTCAATATTTTCAAGGATTTTTTCTAAATAAACCAGAATCAGTTGAAGGCACAGTGATCACTGAAAATAAAGCGCAACTCATACGTCTATTGACTGAACTGAATGATGATAATGTAAGTATTGAGCGCATCGAGGAAATTATTTTACAAATTCCCAAACTAAGTTATCGAATTTAACGCTTAGCGAATTCTCCTTCTATGTATTCCAGTAGAAAATTTGAATCCTTGCTTGATGCAATTGGCCAGTTGGGGCTAATACAAATTCGTAACTGGTTAAATTTATTGTTATTAGCGAGCTTTGATGAGATAGCACCTGACCTGCTTGAGCGCACTTTAATCCGAGCTAAAATGTGTGAATCACTGGCCAAAACAATGAAGCATGCAACACCACATCAAGCATACACTGTAGGGATCTTATCTACCTTAGATGGCATATTAAATAAGCCATTAGATTTGCTCTTATCAAAGATCCATTTGAGTGAAAAACTAAATGACGCACTACTCTATAAGAAAGGAGAGTTAGGTTCATTCCTTAAATTTTCGATTGACTATGAACAGGCAAATTGTACCAGTCTTAATTCTTTATCTATAAATGAAGAAGAGCTTACAAAGCACTACCTTAAAAGTATAGAATATGCCAATTCAATGCTTGATATCATCAATATGTAATAATAACTTTAAACTTGATGACTTTAACGCATATTTACAGGAAAAATACTTCTTCACTTATCACATTTTGTGGTTATTTTAAACTTAGGGTTATTATACATTAAGAATATTCGTTTAATCATAATATCTAAAAGTCTCTGCTAGAATAGCAAACAGCCGTAATTAAATAATGAATGTCAACAACAATAAATGGTTGAATTGATTGGATAACTAAAATCAAGAGATGACTATTTTTTATTCAATTAATAAGGCACTACCGTTAAACAAGGAAATAATCCAGTCAAAATGGCAGTGCCCCGAAGATGGCCAACTTCAAATCTATTTATACAATTTCACTTTCTATAGTGTCCTTTATGATCTTTCTTTTAACAGACTTATGATCACTAGATAAAGGCTCACGTCTAAGTTCATCATCAGCAAAATCATCAACTTTTATAACTTCTTGTCTTGCAAGCTCTGCCTCTTCCAACTCTTTAGCTTCAGCAGAAGTCAGGATCCCGCAATTTAACGCTTCTTCAATTTGATCTTTAAAGGTCAATGATTGCAACACATGCTCTTTGGCTGCTTTCATTACCTTGCGCTCCAAATCTTCAACAGCACAAATTTTATGAAATGCTTCTTCCATTCGACCTAATGGGCAATTTTCACCAGGCTTACTATAAACCAGACGTGTTAATCGAGAACGTGTTTCATTAGGTTCAATTAACATTCTGGCTAATTTATGCCCTAATCGGTCGTTAGGTATGTGCCTTCGGTTACCGAATGGTTTTAAGATTAATGGCAAGACAATTCGAGCCCAACGTGCTGGGAAGTTAATAATCACACCATGCATTGCATCTTCACATTCATGTAATAATTGTTGACAGCTCCATTGTACCAAAGGCAGATCAGCCGGGGGTTCACCGTCTTCATAAAACCGTTTCAGGACACTGGATGCCATATACAAGCAACTTAACATATCACCCAACCGAGCAGAGAGTTTTTCCCTTCGTTTTAATTCACCACCCATTACGACCATTGAAAAATCAGCAAGAAATGCAAGATTCGCGCTGTATTTATGTATTAATTGATAATATCGTTTTACTGAACTGGCCGGAGCTTTCGACATATGAGCATCAGTCCAGGCAAACAAGAGCGACTTGGTAAAGTTCGCGATAGTAAATCCTGCATGAGCAAAAAATGCTTTATCAAATTGCTCCAAATCATTATTACGCACACTTTCCAATTCTTTAAACACATAAGGATGACAACGAACGGCACCTTGACCAAAAATAATTAAGCTGCGCGTTAAAATATTAGCACCCTCTACCGTAATTCCAATTGGAGATCCTTGGTAACCTCTGCCTAAATAGTTATTAGGTCCGAGACAAATGCCCTTTCCACCATGAATGTCCATAGCATCCAAAGCGATTGCTCTGGCACGTTCAGTAGTATGATATTTTAGAATTGCACCAGCAACTGAAGGTTTGGCACCATGATCAATAGCTGCTGCAGCCATGGTTAATGAAGCATCGATAATATAGGTATTGGCTGCAATTCGAGCCAAGGGCTCTTCAATACCTTCAAACTTACCAATTGGTTGATTAAATTGTTTTCGAATACGTGCATAAGCTCCAGAAGCAAGAGCCACGGCCTGAGCACCACCACTTGCACTTGAAGGCAATGAAATAGCCCGTCCGGCACTGAGACATTCCATTAACATGCGCCAACCCTGACCGGCCATAGCGGCACCACCAATTAAATAATCCAGAGGAATAAATACATTTTTACCCTGCGTTGGTCCATTTAAAAACCCTGTATTTAACGGGAAATGTCTTCTACCCTTAATCACACCAGGTGTTGTAGCCGGTATTAACGCACAGCTTATACCTATATCTTCGCCTTTACCGAGTATATTTTCCGGATCGAACATTCTGAATGCCAATCCAACTACAGTTGCAACTGGACATAGAGTGATATAGCGCTTATCCCAATTCAAGCGAACCCCAACCACTTCTTCTCCATTAAACTCCTGACGACAAACAATGCCCTGATCTGGAATAGAGGCAGCATCAGAACCGGCATTTGGTCCTGTCAATGCAAAACAGGGTACTTCACGTCCATCAGCCAATCGTGGCAGATAATAATTCTTTTGCTCTTCAGTTCCATATTTAAGTAATAATTCGCCTGGACCTAAAGAGTTGGGCACAGAGATTGTTGTTGCTGCAGTTATTGAACGACCGTAAATTTTCACCAAAATAGACATTTGTGCTGTTGCAGAAAATTCTAACCCACCATATCGTTTAGGAATAATCATGCCCAAGAAACGATTATCTTTGATAAATTGCCATACTTCAGGAGGTAAATCAGTGCGATTATGAGTAATATCCCAATCGTCGAGCATGGAGCATAAAATATTTACCGGTCCATCAAGAAACTCTTGTTCTTCTTCAGTCAAATGAACGACGGGAGCGCTTCTTAGCTCTGTAAAATTAGGAGCACCACTGAAGATATCGCCTTCCCAACTCACTGTCCCTGCTTCCAATGCTTCTCGTTCAGTGCTGGACATTGCCGGCATTGCCTTGCTGATCACCTTAAACAGATGTTTTGATATTAACTCTCTTCGCAATGGTTTTATTGTTCCTGCGATTAAGACAAGTTCTATAGTCCATAACAAAGATTGCGCAAACCAACCTGGAGAGCCAAAATGAAGGATCAAACTCATATAAATTGTAAAGCTGATAGCCCATACCGATATTGCGGCCTGACGAGTTATCAATATCCCTGCCGCACCTATTGTCGCAAGTATTAATAGTACATGTAACACAGAGTTCTCCTTATTATCAGCCAATTAAAAGTAACTTGTGGTTATATTAGAAGTATAGCATCAATAGCTTCTATAACCTGCTTAGCAACAGACTTTGGGTGTTCCATTGGAAATAAATGTGTCCCCTTGGTTTTAAAACTTTTTATATGAAAATTTTTCCGCATATAACGTACATCCAAACGATCAACAACAGTACTTCTATCTCCATACAATAAAGCTGCTGGAACCGTTAACTTCCCTTCAAAACTCGGTATGACGTGCGGGATCGTTCTATATATTTGATATTCAATATGCCTGTCAAATTTCAAATGATAACCGTCTTCTTTTAAATCAAGACCGTACGTGATGTAATCATTTAAACATTCATCAGTGAACGTTTTAAATAAATCTCTTGTTTTCAAATAGCGAAGCAATTGATCATGATCTTGCCAATGAGTCCTTCTGCCTTTTGTTCTATATGCCGGTGTCACCCTGTCAATAACACCTAAAGCTTTAGCCAATCGAACCATACTCGATTTAAGGGGACCAATCAAAGGTGAATCCAATAATACCACTGCTTTAAATAAATCAGGTCGCTCAATCGCCGCCAACAAACTTAAAACACCGCCTAAAGAATGACCGACTGCAATCACCTTTTGATTCGCTTGTTGTTCAATACTCGCAATTACCTCATCAACCAGATTATGCCAGTTTTCTGTCACGGGATAATCTGGATTATGCCCAATCCTGTCCACGTAACACAAATCAAACCGGACAGCCAACTGATCTAAAAATTGCTTATAACATAATGAAGGAAATCCATTGCCATGAGCAAAATGGACTAAGTCCTTCATCATGACACCATTTTCTTACTATCAGAGCGTAATGATCTGACCGCAAAACTAAAATAGACACCAATCAAAGCCAGTAAAATGAATCCAAATCCATAGAAAATAGCATTCAACGTGATAAATATCATCATGACAAGCAGCATTGGAGTAGACGATACCATAAATAAACGACAGGATTGGCTAAATTTAAGTTTAAATGAGAAAAAAATTCTTGAAAAAACCTGTCCCAGAAAAGCCAGAACAAGGAAAAAAACCACCAACAACGAATAAAAGATAGCAACAACTACGGGATAAATCATTAATTGTGCCGCATATTTTAAACCATATATGGAGCTGCTGTTAATGATGCTTTTACCGTCAAACATCATATTCATGCCTTTATCAAAAGGCTGAACTATTACAGGCCCTCTGATTGTTTGATCAGTACCAACAGCCATTATTGAAGGCGAAGGAATTTTTATCGACATAGTATTTTTATTGATAAGCAAGGTTAGATAAGGGTATTCCTTTGTAAACTCAGATATGGTTCCGGTTGAATCGATAATAACGGATACAAGACCTTTATCATTTTTAATAAGATAAGGCATTGGTTTATCAAAATTAAGCGCTCCGTTTTGGATATAAATTGTAGGTAACGAGAGTATCGGTGCTATCAATTGATTATGAAACTCAGAATTAAATTCACCGCTCATTTTTAAAGAGTAAGGAATAGCGCCAATCGCGATAGCTAATAAAAGATAGAGTAGCCCGATTCCACGCCAGCGTTTCCCTACATCGATATATAATCTTTTTGAATAAAAGGACATATAAAGTGCTGACCAGTAGCTATAGACTGGGGCATCAAATGGTTTTAATTTATTTTTATCTTTAATTTTCGCCACACCATTCTCCAATACGCTTACCTGATTTTTGATGAAAAACATGTACTTTCATTTTAGGTAACTCTACAAAGATTTGTCCATCAGGAAATGAATAATCAGCGGGTAAGCGTAAATTAATACGCTCTCCATTATGAATACTTTTTGCCTGTATCAATTTGTCCGCGCCCATATCATCTATAAATTCAATCTTTAATTCTATGGAATGTTTATTGTTTTCGCTGGAATGCTGGATATGTTCCGGCCGGACAGCCAAAGTAAGCGCAGTATTGTCCTCTACAGCTTCTGTCCATTGTGGGGCAGGAAAATCGACTCCCAATCCAGTTTGAATAGTCTTCGATCCTTTTTTAAAAATACCAGTAAAGAAATTAATTGGATAGTGACCTGTAAATCCAGCAACAAACTCAGTTGCAGGACTTTGATACAATTCCTGCGGTGTACCGAGTTGTTCCACTACTCCCTGATTCAATACTAATACGCGTTCTGCCATAGTCATAGCTTCAGTTTGATCATGAGTAACATATAAACTGGTTGTGTTGAATTGTTGATGCAGTTTCTTTATTTCATGACGCATTTCCGTACGTAACTTGGCATCCAGATTGGATAATGGTTCATCAAATAAATAAACGGCAGGTGATCGTACTATGGCTCTACCCATAGCCACCCTTTGCTTTTGGCCACCAGAAAGTTCCTGAGGTTTTCGCTCAAGATACGGTGTCAGATGCAATAATTTGGCTACATCCCTTACTCGCTGATTAATATCAAATTTGCTCAGCCGTCGCATTTTTAATCCATAAGCCATGTTATCGAATACCGTCATGTGAGGGTAGAGGGCGTAGTTTTGAAATACCATCGCCATGTCTCTTTTGGCTGCCGGGATGTCGTTTACACATTGGTTATTAATCCGTATTGTTCCAGAACTTAAATTGTCCAGTCCCGCAATAAGCCGTAATAAAGTAGATTTTCCACAACCCGATGGTCCAACGACCACCATAAACTCACCCTTTTTGATACTGACCGTCAGTTGTTCCAAAATGGATGTTGTTCCTACCTTTTTAGTGACTTCAATTAAATCGACTGTAGCCATATTTATTTTAATCCTTTTTCAAACCAGCGCTGCATGAACATAACGACCATGCATGGTGGAATTAAAGCGATAAGCGCAACGGCCATAATATAATGCCACTCCGGAACTTGATCGGCGACACCGGCAAGATAACGAATGCCCATAACTATAGTGGCCATTTTGGTTTCTGTAGTAATTACCAGAGGCCAGAGATATTGATTCCATCCATATACAAATAATATGACAAATAAAGCGGAAATTTGAGTACGGGATAAAGGTAATACAATATCAAAGAAAAATCGTACCGGCCCTGCACCATCCAGTTTGGCGGCATCCACCAGTTCCTTGGGAATGGTCTTGAAAAATTGACGGAACAAGAAGGTGCCTGTCGCTGATGCCAATAATGGCAGAGATAATCCAGTAAATGAATTCAATAATCCGAATGATGCCACAACCTGAAAAGTAGGAACTATCCTGACTTCAACAGGTAACATCATTGTTGCAAAAATAAGTGCAAAACATGATTTTTTAAAAGGAAAATCAAAGTAAACCAGAGCAAAGGCAGAACCTAAAGCCAATATAATTTTTCCAAAAGCAATACCAAACGCCATGAGCAGACTATTCAAAAGCATCACGGTAATTGGCTCGCCTCCAGTAACCGCCATTCCTTCCGTTAAAACCAGTTTCAGATTTTTAAAAAAGGAAGTGCCTGGAAGTAAAGGAAGCTGGGATTGCATCATGGCAGAACCTTCATGACTGGCGGCAACTATTGCAAGGTATAAAGGCAGTAACATAAAAAGAATAAAAACTATCAAAAGGCCATGAGATAAGAAACGATTAAAATGGTTCATTCGTAATGTACCTTTTTTTCAAGATATTTGAATTGAACTAATGAAACAAGAATTACAATGACCATCAATAACACCGATTGAGCTGATGAACTTCCCAGATCCATTCCTTCAAAACCATCCTCATAAACTTTATAAATCAAATTGGTTGTGCTATTCCCTGGTCCGCCATGAGTCATGACCTGAATAATCCCAAAGGTATCAAAAAACCCATAAATTAAATTCATAATTAAGAGGAAAAAGGTGGTTGGAGATAATAAAGGAACTATAATCTGCCAAAATCGTTGCCAGGAAGACGCACCATCCATTATCGCCGCATCAATTAAGGTTTGAGGGATGGCTTTTAAAGCAGCAAAATAAAATAAAAAATTGTAACTGAATTGTTGCCAGCTTGCCGTTAAAATGACAACCAGCAATGCTTGATTCGCATTATTTACATAATCAAAATGAATTCCGATTGCATTTAAAAAATGAGTCATCCAACCTAAAGTCGGGTGGCACAGGAAGCGCCAGAGTATGGCTGCAACTGCCGGGGCTATAGCATAGGGCCAAATTAACAAAGATTTATATACACCCTGACTCCTAACTCTGTTATTAACCAAGGTAGCCATCAATAAGCCAAGACTCATTGTAATTGCCGTAACACTGATTGCGATGATAAAGGTAACCCAAACTGCCTTAACATAACTGGGATCATCAAACAGATCTGAAAAATTGCTTAAACCTGCAAAATGCTGATGCAAGCCGAAGGCATCAGTATAATAAAATGACTGAACTAATGCGCCACAAGCAGGCCAAATAAAAAACACTACGGTGATAAAAAGTTGCGGTACTATAAATAGCCAAGCATAGAAACTTTGGTGATTAAATTTAGCCATTAGCCAACCATGGAGCGGTAAATGATGTAATAATAATTACAACTCTCTAAATAAAGATTATATAGCTAATTTGAATCAATTTGCGAGCGCTAATAGCGATAATATAGTATAAATTATTAATATTAGTATCATTGAGTTAGAGCGTTCATAAGTAACTTCTCTATTCATGCGGGAATTTCGTACCCCTGAGCGCAATGAAGAATCTACAAATGCACGAACAGCACCATGTTCGAGAGATTCTTGGTTGCATTCGGAATAACGTTTTTCAGGGTTATTAAGATGTTACGTTCACAAAGGGAGATATTTTGCGATACATTCATATAGAAAATCCAGGTTCACACAGCCAATTAATAATGACTGAGGGAGCCAAACCTGTATTCTCTCCAAATCAAATACTCATTAAAGTCCATGCTACGGCATTAAACAGAGCCGATTTAATGCAACGGTTTGGAAAATATCCTCCTCCTTCGGGTGAATCAAACATTCCAGGTCTTGAAGTGGCAGGAGAAGTGATTGCTATTGGAGCCAATGTAAAACAGTTTAAACCTGGCGATAAAGTTTATGGACTGGTTGGTAGTGGAGGCTATGCCAGCTATTGTGCTGTTGAGTCTTCATTAGCTCATCGTATCCCGGCACAGTGGAACTATTCTATGGCAGCGGCTATTCCTGAGGCTTTAACCACTGTGTATGCGACTCTTTTCGATCTGGGATCTTTAAAAAAAGGACACACTTTATTGATTCATGGAGCAGGAAGTGGCATTGCTTCTTTGGCAATTCAAATGGCCAAACTCAGCCAGGCAAAGGTAATTACTACTGTTGGAGACGAAAGCAAACGACAAAAGGCACTTGAATTGGGGGCTGATCTGGTAATCAATTATAAAGAAAATGATTTTGAAAATTTAATTGAAGATCACAGCATTAGTTTAATTATCGATTTTATAGGTGGAGATTATTTTAACAAGCATCTTCATTTATTAAAGCCCAAAGGAAAACTGGTACAAATCGCCTGCCTGAAAGGAAGCAGCGTTGAATGCAACCTGGCTCTGATCATGCGTAAAAGGTTGCAGATTATTGGATTCGTATTGAGAGCACAAAGTGTTAAAGAAAAAGCCAGACTATGGCGATTAGCCCATCAAAAATGGTTTGAACATCTCCAAAATCGTTCACTCAAACCCATAATCGATTCGGAATTCCATTTCAATCAAATGGAACAGGCACATGCACGAATGCAAGAAGGAAAACACTTTGGAAAAATTGTGGTTCTTATTGATTAAAGTGTTATTGATTCAAAAAGTAAGCAGGCTGTGTAGACACGCCATCAATTAGTTCTCAACCTCCTGCCATGTATTCCTGAACTATCCGCACTTTTTATACGTCATCCTCGCGAAAGCGGAGATCCATGCAAAAATGTGGCATTGTACTCTTTTTGAGGATGGATCCCCGCATTCGCGAGGATGACAACCTGATACAAGGTGAGTTAGCTCAGGAACAAGTCGCAGGAAGTCGAAAGTTGAATTGTCATCAATCCCTACTACGTACTCAATTATTTAGAAATTCCAGCTTTCTTTTCTTCAGCCTTTGAACCAAGTTTTAAAGTACGTTCCAACAATTGCGTATAAATGGGTTCATTACCCATTAATTGCACTATTGTTGTTGAAGTAATGCAAGTAATCATCAAAGGCAGTATTAATGAATAATTTTGGGTCATTTCTACAACCAAAACGACGCCTGTTATTGGCGAACGTACTGAGGCAGCGAACAGTGCTCCCATCCCTGCTACAGCAAACATCCCCGGATGTATTGACGTATCAATACTAAAATATCCAAATATATGGTAAGCAGCCAAACCCAGCAATGTTCCCAAAGCAAGCATCGGGGCAAAAATTCCTCCGGGGATGCTTGTAGAATAGGACATCATCGTTGTAAAAAATCTGATAACTATTAATAAACACAAAATACCGAATGCAGGAGACATGGTCAGCGCCTGATTTATAATGTCATAACCACCACCTACCATTTGAGGATGAATATAAGCCAGATATCCCACCAAAAATCCAACGATCATCACATAGATCATCTTATTTCTGGGATGAAGTTTATCCAGTATGCGAAGTGTTCCCATTAAAACTAAATTAAACGCGACACCCACGAATCCCACAACAATACCAAACAAGCAAAACCACCACAAAGCACTCAAACTGGGTAATTCAAATAATTGCATTTTAATTGCTGGATCTGGCCCAATAATCCCATGTAAGGTAATCGTTGCCATGACACAACAAATAATGACCATTTTAAAATTGGTGAATGAATAATTAAATTGATTACGCATTTCTTCCATTACGAATAATACACCAGCAAGTGGTGCATTAAATGCTGCAGCAAGACCGGCGGCAGATCCCGCAGCAATTAAAGTATCTCGTCTCTCAGGCGAGAGTCGAAGTAAATCACCCAACATGTCTCCCAGATTACCGCCCATCTGAATGGTAGGACCTTCACGTCCCATAACCATATTTGCAGATATGGATAAAATTCCACCAAAAAACTTTACCGGAATTAAACGCTTCCAAAAAATAGGACGGATATGAAGCAAAGTACCTTCTATTTCAGGTACCCCGCTACCCGAAGCCTCGGGAGCAACATATTTAACCAAGAGAAAAGCCAGCAGAACCATCACCATAGTCACCAGCGCAGAAATTAACCCTTCAGGCCAACCATGAGCACTGACCAGACTATAAAATGAATTCATTAAGGACACCAGGCCGGCGATAGCTAACTGAAATAATGATGCTATAGTACCGGTTAGTACCCCTAAAACGATAGATACAGCATAAAGAATCAGTATTTTTTTGCCCATGTCATTTCACCATATCCATTAAATTAGTAATAATTCTAAGACCAGTCTGATGGGTTAAAGACAGAATGGTTTCTGGATGAAACTGAACAGCGTGCACCGGCAGATGTTGATGGCTAATAGCCATAACTACCCCGTCATCACTCATTGCGGTAACCAACAATTCTTTTGGCATTGCTGCTAATCGAGCATAAAGAGAATGATATCTTCCTGCTTTAATGGATTGTCCCATCCCCTTAAATAAATCATCTGATTTTAAAATAGTGATCTGTGATGATTTTCCATGCATGGGATAATCGAGCACATCCAAAGTACCGCCGAAATGTTCCACAATGCCTTGCAGACCGAGACATACACCAAATAACGGTATTCCTCGATTGATGATGTCCTGGATGGTTGCCGATAAATTAAAATCTGCAGGTCTTCCTGGCCCAGGTGATAAAACCACCAAATCGTACTTATTATTTTTTAAATAGCTTAGAGCATTATCATAACGAATAGTACTTACGGTAGCTCCTGTCTGACGGAGGTAATTGGCCAAAGTGTGAACAAAAGAATCCTGGTGATCAATAAGCAAAACTTTTTTATTCTTGCCTGTCTGGGGCAAGGATAGGACACTTTTATTATGTTGAGGTTCCGTATTTCTCAGAAGATCCAGAAAAGCGGATGCTTTCAAACGAGTTTCCTGTTCTTCTGACTCAGGAACTGAATCATAAAGTAAAGTAGCCCCTACCCTGACTTCAGCAATACCTTCTTCGATTCGCACTGTACGCAATACCAGGCCTGTATTTAAATTACCATCAAACCCAAACCAGCCTACCGCACCTGCATACCATTTACGCGGTGATTTTTCATGCTGTTCTATAAAGTTCATCGCCCAAATTTTGGGAGCGCCTGTTACAGTAACCACCCACATATGCGTTAAAAAAGCATCCACAGAATCAAACTCGTCCCTTAAAATGCCTTCAACATGATCTACGGTATGGATAAGCCGTGAATACATTTCAATTTGACGTCGTCCAATAACCTTGACACTCCCAGCTTCACATATCCGTGATTTATCATTGCGATCCACGTCAGTACACATCGTCAATTCAGATTCTTCCTTTTCAGAATCCAATAAAAACTGAATGTTCTGTGCGTCTTCAATAGCATCAGCGCCTCGTTTAACTGTCCCGGAGATAGGACAGGTTTCTACGCGCCTCCCTTGTACTCGTACATACATTTCAGGTGATGCTCCAACCAGATACTCTCCTTCACCCAAATTAATGAAAAAACCATAAGGAGAAGGATTGGTCCGACGCATTTTACTAAATAATGAAGAGGGTTGATCAGCAAAATGAGTGTAAAAAGTCTGACTGGGAACTACTTCAAATAAATCCCCGCATGCAAAACGTTCCTTCGCTTTCTCAACAACCTGAGCATATTCCCCAGGAGCATGATCACATTCTTTTTGGGGTTTATTCGGTGACTGATAGGGTGAGTAAATCCCGTCTCGAGCTAAAGACTCTGTAGATTTACCTTGATATTGAAAATCATAACGTCTTAAAAAGGCCTCTTCTTTACGGTGATTTACAATATAAATTTCATCCGGTAAATAAATCACCATTTCTCTTTGAGCATCTTCTCTTTTTTTATGCTGGGTTAATTGTTCAAATTGGTGGATTAAATCAAAACCAAATGCACCATATAATCCCAGATAGTGTTCCTCTTCCGATTTAAAAAACGCCAGAATTAATCGGATAACACTGAATACTGAAGGTTGATGACTTCGTTCCTCTTCGCTGAACACCCTATCAGACGATTTAATTTTGAGTTGACATAAAACATTCGTATTAATGCTTATTTCCAGATTATCCTGCGTTGTTAATAAAGGATAAAGAAAAGCCAATAATACTTCCCCTCGTTGATTTAAAGCTTCTATTTTAATTAAATTCTGTTTACATACTATCGCCAGTGGAGGGTTATAAAATCCAATATCCCAACAGGTATAACGCCCAGGGAACTCAAAACTTGAGGCAAACAATGCGCCTCGATGAGAATCGATGCGTTCAAGCAATGACTCAATTCCCTGATTATAATCCAGAGAATGTTGAGAAAACTCGACATGAACACCACCTTGGGTTTTATAATGCTGTAACATGGTTGTAACACTCTATAATAATGAACTGCTATTCATTCTACTGTAATTAAATCCTTCTGCAAGAAAGTGATTTATTTAATCTCGGAACAATCCTAATAATCCATAAAATTCCTGTTATGAAACACAATGGTCTATTGACACTGTACTTTTCAATTATTCCTAAGTACCTAATACCAGGTTTGCCACCTGGAATTCATTACTTTTATCCGTCATCCTCGCGAAAGCTGCATCCATCCACAAATTTAGCACCATGCCACATTGTTGAATGGATGCCAGCTTTCGCGAGGATGACATATAACAAGTGCGGTTCGTTCAGGGCGTATCTTCCTCATTTAGGAATTTTAAAACAACTGTCCACAGGACCTAATCAAAGAACTGAATTGGCACACAGTGAATCCTAATCTATATAATTCGTTATCCAACTGCTCCAAGACTTCATTTTCATTACAATCTCGCTATAATGGGGAACTTTCGATTTGGATGCCATTATGACTATCTCGACCCAAGATTTAGAAAAAATTGCGCGTTTGGCTTATTTGGAAATTGATGCGGAACATTCAGCTCAATTAACTCAGGAAATTAGTTCAATAATGGATTTTGTGGATCAACTACGGGCAGTTGATACCACTGATATAGCCCCACTTTTTCATCCTTTTGCACTGCATCAACGCTTAAGAGCTGATGAAGTTACGGAAGCGGATTGTATCGCTGAACTTGAGGCAATTGCCCCCATGTTTGAAGACAATCTGTATTTAGTCCCTAAAGTTATAGAATCCGGTAAATAATTATGGAACAATTTTCTCTGAACCAACTCTCCAGGGCGCTCCGTAACGGCGAATTAAGCAGTGTCGAAATGACACAGAATTGCATTAATAAAATCCAGACTAATAAACATCTTAATGCATTTATCAGTTTTGATGCAGATCAGGCGCTCATTGATGCGCAACAAGCAGATCAGTTATTGAAAAAAGGCCAAGGCACGGTGCTGACAGGAATTCCTATGGCGCTTAAAGATCTCTTTTGTACCAAAACGATGACGACGACCTGCGGCTCCAGAATGTTGGCAGATTTCAAGGCTCCGTATGAAGCGACCATAGCAACAAAGTTAAAAGGACATGGGGCGATACTGATAGGCAAAACCAATATGGATGAGTTTGCCATGGGATCCGCCAATGAAAACAGTTATTTCGGGGCAGTAAAAAACCCCTGGGATAATGAGCGTGTACCGGGCGGTTCATCAGGTGGTTCAGCTGCGGCTGTCGCAGCAGGTATTGTGCCCTACGCCATTGGTTCTGATACTGGAGGCTCCATACGACAACCAGCCGCTTTTTGCGGCATCAGCGGTATTAAACCAACTTATGGGTTAGTGTCGCGTTACGGTATGGTTGCCTACGCATCAAGCCTGGATCAAGCAGGACCTTTAGCGAAAAGTGCAGAAGATCTCGCGTTGATTTTACAGGCAATGGCGGGTTTCGATCATAGAGATTCTACGTCGGTTGATCATCCGCTCCCGGATTATGTTGCTGAAATTAATAACCCATTGAATACAGTACGCATTGGTCTACCATCCTGCTTCTTTCAGCCAGAAGTTGATACAGGAATTCAACAAGCCATTTTGGAAGCAGTCGAAGTATTTAAAAGCCTTGGAGCACAAATCGTTGAAATGGACTTGAAACTGCAACCATTATGGGTTCCTTGTTATTATGTTATCGCATGCGCCGAGGCATCATCCAATCTGTCTCGTTATGATGGGATACGTTTTGGTCACCGAAGTAACAAATCAAACAGCCTCATGGAATTAATCACTCATTCACGCAGTGAAGGCTTTGGCGCAGAAGTGAAGCGCAGAATCCTTACCGGTACCCATGTGCTTTCTGCCGGGTATTTTGACGCATATTATGTGCAAGCACAGAAAATCAGACGGTTAATTCAGGAAGAATTAACGACAACGTTGAATTCAGTAGACGTTATTCTTGGCCCCACCACGCCAACCTGCGCGTTTAAACTGGGAGAAAAAATTGCTGACCCGATTCAAAATTATCTTGCCGATGTATTTACTGTAGCGGCTAACCTGGCTGGATTGCCTGCTCTTTCAATACCAACTGGGTTTGATAATGGATTACCCATAGGGTTGCAGTTAATGGGTAAACACTTTAGTGAAGGTCGCCTGCTTAACATAGCCCATCAATACCAACAACAGACCAGCTGGCATTTGTCCAGCCCAAACAACATAGGGTGATTTATGGAATGGGATACCGTAATTGGGCTTGAAGTACATGCTCAATTAAAAACAAAATCCAAATTATTTTCAGGGGCATCGACTGCCTTTGGCGCAGTACCTAACTCACATACCTGTTTTATTGACTCTGGATTACCTGGAGTATTACCTGTATTAAACCAGCAAGCAGTGATTATGGCTATTCAATTAGGATTGGCAATCAATGCGGATATTAATGATTTATCCATATTCGAAAGAAAAAATTATTTTTACCCTGACCTGCCAAAAGGCTATCAAATCAGTCAATTCCAAAAACCTATAGTCAGTAATGGGCAACTGAAAATCCAACTGGATGATGGCAGTCTTAAAATAGTAGACATTGTTCGAGCACATCTGGAGGAGGATGCGGGAAAATCCTTGCACGAAGCTCACAATGATTATACGGGGATTGATTTAAATCGCGCGGGCACACCATTACTTGAAATTGTTACTGCTCCCTGCCTGTATTCTGCAGAAGAGGCCATTAAATACTTAAAAACACTTCATCAACTCGTAAGATTTCTGGGTATTTGCGATGGTAATATGCAAGAGGGCTCTTTCAGATGCGACGTCAATCTGTCCATTAAACCTAAAGGTTCTACAGTTCTGGGTACCCGAACGGAACTCAAAAATTTGAACTCATTCAGATTTATTGAAAAAGCTATCGCATTTGAACGTTCAAGACATCAGGATGTACTAGAAAGTGGGAAACAAATAATTCAGGAAACACGTCTTTATAATCCTGATACGAATTCAACGCATGCGATGAGAGATAAAGAGAATGAAAACGATTATCGATATTTTCCTGATCCTGATTTATTACCCATTCAAGTAACTCGCTTTCAAATCGCAGAAATAAAAAATAACCTACCTGATTTACCCGAACAAATTGCTCGGGAATTAAAAGCAATTCCCTCTTTAAATGATGAGGATATGAATTTTATATTATCATCCCCAGAAGCATATCAATTTTATAAAACTGTAAAAACCTACACCAACAGTACGGATAAATTGATTATTAACTGGTTAAAAGGACAGTATGCTGCTTCCCTCAATGAACATAATTTGTCTTTTGAGACACCACCCATTTCAGCGCAAACTATGGCTAAGTTATTGGATAAAATTCAAGATAATACAATTTCTTCGAATATCGCGAAAATTATTTTCACCAAACTCTGGGATGGTGAGGATGATGTTGACGCCATAATACAACGCGAAGGCTATCAACAAATGGATAATAGTGCCGCTCTCGAAGAAATGATAGTAAAAATCATTCACCAATATCCAGATCAGGCAGCAGAATATAAAGCAGGCAAAGAAAAACTGCTCGGATTTTTTGTCGGTCAAATTATGAAACAGACCAAAGGACAGGCAAATCCGGAGCAAATCAATGCCTTAGTTAAAAAACATCTTATTTCCAGCTAATAGTTCTGCATTATTTTAACAAAGCCTGACATAAATCCAGCTTATCAGGCTTTACTACCCCTGCTTAATCAACTTATTGCCGCATGTGATATTTAGTGATATTGACAACTTAATATTGAGTTAATGTGAGTTCGATATAATCATCTCTAAAGCAGTATCTGGAGGTAATAATAATGAGTAACAGGTCTTTAAATTTAATTTACTCTTCCAAAACGAACAAACCCTCTAATTTTTTTAGTAAAATAAAACTGATGAATAATATCGTTCTGAAATTTAAAAAAGAGGACATAATTAATGATTTTAGTAGCGATGATGAAACGGAAATAGGAAGATCCGATTCCTATGCCGTTTTTCCGGAACTAGTGCAGCAGGTGAAACAACAACACCAAATTACACTTGATGACTTCAGAACTAGTTTAGCACGCCGTGGTATTTCTGATCGTACCTTTCAAAACAAAATATTGTCTCTAATATTACAAAGTAAAGCCGGGATACAATTTGGCCTGGGTTCTGCCTTCAATGCTTTATTTACTGACAGTCAACACCAATTTTATTTAACGGCTGATTACAATCTCAGTATTGAAGTAAAAAATAATCAACGAGTGAAACTTATCTATTCAGCCGGTTGGCGAGATATTACCAAAACCACCACAGAACCTGAGTTAACTGCCAGAACGGAGGTTGATATTACTCCAAATCGAGTTGCTCTCGATAAATGCATCATTACTCAAATTTCTGATAGCCCAGAAGCTAAAAACGCGTTTGCTTATCTGGAGTCAAACCAGGTGAATATAGTTCAAAAAATTATTTTATTTTTAATGAATTACTTTAATCTCAATTCAGATATCGAAATCGAAAACGTTTACTATGATAAAACACCATGGAATTTAAATACCAGGAGATATGAATCAGTGGTGCAAAATGATGAGCTAAATGAGTGGGATGAATCAGAGGATGACGCCCCTTCGGCAGATGGATTGACTCCGACGTTAACATCCCATTAATTATTTAAAAGAGACTGAATGATTATTTATAGTGACTTAAGAGGTAATCAAATAGTCACTCGAATCAGTCATCAATAAATAGTAATAAGATAATTGCAAACTGTCGTTTAAAAGGTTTTTATGTTAGATCAAATACCGCAAACTCAAACATCAAAACGTGAAGTTTATGTCACAGGTAGTGACAACATAATGAAGAATAAAAAGGAGTCGGTCGATAAGCCGGGTTCTGTCGCGGACAATCATTCATCTGGGACACACGTCACCGTATGCCTCAAGCGACCTACCCGAATCCCGTGCGGGCCGCACGATATGACTTTGCAGTCAAATGGATTCCTATTTGGTCTTGCTCCGGGTGGGGTTTTCCCTGCCACGACTGTTGCCAATCGTGCGGTGCGCTCTTACCGCACCATTTCACCCTTACCCGCTTGCTCTAATCAATTTAAGAACGAGCCTCAAAATGAAGAACAAGCGGGCGGTATATTTTCTGTGGCACTTTCCGTAGGTTCACACCTCCCAGGAGTTACCTGGCACCCTGCCCTTTGGAGCCCGGACTTTCCTCCCTTTGTCGAAACAAAGAGCGATTGCCTGACCGACTCTGTTATCAATAGTAGCAGAGTGCTTACCTAAAGACCACATATACCGATGAATAAATACTGAAAACTACTGAAGAAAGTGCTGTATCCAGATAATAAATATCCAAATTAGAAATCACGAGTTCCAATAAATTCATCATCAAAATAACGTTTCAGTTTGGTGCGTAAAGTACCACGGCTAACACCAAGAACTCGAGCTGCTTTTGATTGGTTGTAACGAGTAAGTTCCATAACAGTGCGAAATAATGGAGCTTCTACTTCTTCAACGATTAATTGATATAAATTTAAATTCGCATCCTTATTACCAACACTGGTTAAATAACCTTTTACTGCACTAATAACTTGATGCGACAGTGCTTCGTTACCTTGAACCACTTCTTGCATAACTGCATTCATTTTAATCTCCTAGTACAAAATAATGAATAATATATTATGTTCGGCAGATCCACGCACCGAACACCATGACCGATATAATAGCAAATATCTCAAAGAGTGTAAACATTGTTTCAATGATATTCATTTCTTAAGGAAATATTAAGAAGATTTATTGTATCATTTTCGAAAGGATTGTTAAAATAATTGTATGATTTATTTAAAAATAAAAGTCATTTAAAGCCATGTAAAAAATTTAAATATTTTTTTGTTTATTGAAAGATTATTAATTGATTAACAAGTCTTTATGATTTGTCCTAAGAGATTCTTACACAATATGCATGTAACTTAATGTTTTAGATTAAACTATGTTACATCGGTGAAATAAGAAATATCTTACTACGAGCGCTTCATGTTATGTTATAAATGCAGATCTATTGGTTTAATACTGGTTAAAAATTTACAGGAGCAAGCAAGAACAGGTGTTTTCATCAAGAATGTGTTCCTTCACTGGATACTCAGTACACTCTTCAAGATGTGGCACTTTATGAAAAACCAAATCGTGCTCAAATTTCTCAACCCCGTGTTTGCCTTTGTTGTTAATCATATAACGATCACAATCAAACAGAATTTGAATTTTGCTCGTGAATCCCACGCTGTGCAAATACTCGGAATGGATATCACCAATTTCATTTAAATCGGGATGCCTGGAAGGATTTCCAGGAGTGGCAATAATAATAGATACAGTTGACAAATCGGTTTCAGATTTGATTTGCGAAGCAATCCATCCTGCATATCTCGGACCAGGACTGGTCGCATGATAGATTATTGCTTTTTCAACACCATCATAATTAGTGAAAGAAAAAATATACGCACTGCACGTTATAAGAGGAACCGCCGTCAGTGTTATGGTATGCTCACTTTGTCGATTAATGACTACACCTCTGATACAACTGGATTTAAGTTCCGTTATCATCACTAATTTATTTTTATCAGGATGTTCAAAACAAAGATCTAAAGATGGTTTTTCCAAAGGCCTTCTTTTATAAAATCCAGTTTCGTACATGGAGGCTTCTCTCCCTATTTGAGCCAGTTGCAACAGTTCGCAATGATAAGTTTTACCAAAAAGACAGGTATCAGATTAAGATATTCATCAGGTAATGTGCTCATGCTAACATGAGCAAAAAAAAGTGACAATGTCTTCAATGGACAGTACAAAGCCAACAAGTAAAAAACTGAATAGGACAAGATAGAACAAGAAACGTAGTTCTTTTTCCAATTATCAATAAACGCCCCCATTTTAGTGGGGGCAAATAGTTACAAGAGAAGAGATTAGTTCCTTCCTGAAGGAGCTGCTAGTTCCTTAACAGTATGTTCCAGAGCATCAAGTTTTTCTTCTGAGTCTGTTTTAAAGAACAAGAAATTACCTGTAACAGCCTTATTGATAAGTCCTGCAACTACAAACCCTACTCCAAGACCTGCGATAAATAGAGCCAGGTTACCCAGGATTTCCTTCCATCCACGATGAGTTTCCAGAACAGGGCGAACTTCCGCTATGACCTCAGTGCATGCGTCTCCAAATTCTTTCAGAGTACTGTTCTTGTTCACATAATGGTCTACAGCTGCAGCAGTAATCGCCTCATGCAGTTTATAGGCTGAATTGGATGCTTCTTGAACCTGTGACGCTTTTCTAAAGTTATTTTGCTTCCGTAATTCAACAGCATAATAATGCATATTAATGCTTTTTTGGAGAATTAAATCCAATTGAACCTGAAGTTTTTGTGGAATTTCTTGATGCGAACCATTAACAGGTTGATCTGCCTCTAAGGTTCCAACCACATCGAGTGTCTCTGCATGACCAGCTGGAATTGTTACGTTTTCAAAATCTGATTTAACATCTTGTTCATGAGATGCTAAGTCCACTTCAGTTTTAATGTCAACAACCTCATTGATAGGATTTTGTACTGGTCTGGATTCTGCTCTATGAGGATCAAAATTTGGATCAAACACCTCAAGTTTCTTTATTTTTTTACAATTCGCTACAACACTCTCTCTTTCTTCCAAACTGATATCTTGATTGAACATGCATTTGGTTAAAATGGTTTTTACCTCATACGCATAACTTAATGATTCAAAAGAGTGATTACTATTTAATGAGCTAGTCATGGTGTTTGATGAATTGACGGTAATCAAAGAAAATGGCAACAAACATTCAAATTGAACTTCTGGATAGGATGTAGCTTTTAAAGATAAAAACGGGATGAGCTTTTTATCATTTTTATCAATTTCTTGTATACGTATCGTATAAGTATCTCCTCCATTGCCAGCATATTCAATCAATAATTTGCCAATCTTGGCTATCCCAAGATCATGACGTGATGCGTGCTTAGGTAAAATGACGAAATCTTCATCTTCATATAACCTGATGTCTAATTCATCAGGACTTATTGCTTGTAAATCTGAAATATTATACATGTGAGTCCATGCAGCGACATATTGATCACCTACTTTTTTATAAGAGGCACTAGGACTTACCATCCGCTCCAACTCACTGATTTTTTTTACAGGACGTTCATACTGTCTCCCTTCATTACCTATAAACGGATAAGCCCTTGACATTGCAACAAAATTTTTAAAGTCAAAACGAGGCTCAAAATCCGGATATAGCCTTTCGAAGTCTTCAAAGGTCGCTACATTACTTAAATCAAGCTCCGAAATATCACATTTTGCGCTCGATTTTGACGCTAGACTGCTACTAACAGCTGCAGACACAGGGTTAACTAACTCTTGAACACCACGTACGTCAGTAACCTCAACCTCATTAACAGATTCAACAACTTTAATTATGGGCCTCTCTTCAGCGAGATGCATCACTTCAGCACTTAATGGCTGGTTGTCTCTCTCAAAGGCTGCTTGTTTTCTATGGACACTTAACTCTTGGGCTGCATAGGCTGAGAGGCTTAATGCACATTGCTCTTTAAATACTCGAACAATATTCTGGGCAGTGAGTATTGATGTAACAGAACCTCCATGACCATCATAAACACCTAAAAACACAGGATTTTTTGAATCAAGGGTTAATGATTGAACAGCAACGGACACATTATCATTGGAGCCCTTCGCCAATGCACTGGCTGAGAGTGCTTCTGCCAGTTCACGTGGGGATAATTGCGTCCCTTTTGCTTCCTCAATTTCCTTTAAGTTACTTAATAAAAAGGCTTCATGATCTTCTTTAGTTTGCTTTTTTTCCCCTGCTGGTTCCGTATAACCATCACAGGTACTGATGATTTGTATTTTATCAATGTTCTCTTTATCAATGTTACAATCAGCAGCAATTTTATCAAAATTTGTAATATCTATAGTGGACTCAGCAATAAGCCATCCTTTCTCTTTATAGTAATCGTCCCCAATTGCACGTGAAACTGCAATGCTACCAATAGAAGGTTTTTGTGGTATAAAAGCTACTCTATTTTTGACAATACGACCACCAGCAGCTTCAACTCGGGCTGTTTCTCCTGGTAAAGTTGGATTATGTGTAACACTATTTAAACGGATAACATTAATCACCTTGCCATCCTTGCCATAAACCGCAGCAAATGAAACTGTATCAGCAAGGGTCGCCGTAATTAAATTACCTTTACCATCGTAGATGGTTGTTGATGCTGTCGCGCCTGATTCATCCCGTTGTTCGTCAATAATCAGATAACTTGTCCATAAGCGGTGACCAATTTGTTCAGGGCTTAATGAGGTCAATGTCCCTTTTGCCGTTAAATCTGCTTCAGACAGCAAATGCCAGACTAAAGTGTCTTCTTGCTCTGATCTGTTGCCTTGATTTTCGCAATAGCCAAAACCATATTCTGCATTTTCACCCGATACCACCGGATTATCCTGGTCAGGTAGGGATATAATAGTTGTGTTTTCTTTTGACATAATTTAACTCCTTTCAGTTGGATTTAGTCGTAATATTCTTCAAATCAATAATGATGAAATTACTCAATTTTGACCATAATTTGTTCTGGTCTCAATTCAAATTTTAAAGAAAGGGGCTTAACAAATAATGAGTCAAAGTGTTCATATGTAACATTGGGTATACAGAATATGAATAATTCAATTTAGTTTTAAGATAGATGCATTCCCATCTGATAATGCGTACCAAGCAGAACATGATGTGCCAATTACCAGTTCAGGGATCTTCATATTGATTTCATTGAATTAGATACTAAAAGGCAGTACAAGTTCGATTTATCAGCGTAATTCTATCTACTGGAGAGATAGAACAATTGTACTTACTACTATTATGGATATATTTATCGATCGTCAAGAGATTAGATGGTTATATGGAATTCGTTAGGAGGTTGAGACCTATTTTCAATAATAATCATATTCGCATTGAGAATTTTAACGGATAGATACTCCATTTAAGCAACCGTAAAACTCTCTCCACAACCACACTGGCCAGTTTGATTAGGATTATTAAAAATAAACTTATAATTTAACCCCTGCTTGACATAATCAACATGCATGTTTTTAAGAAATGGGACACTGGACTTATCAATACAGATTAAATAGTCACCAGACAGAGTCATCACAACATCCCCTTCCAATGGCGATTTTACATAATCCACTACATAAGACAGACCTGAACAACCTGTTTTTTTAACAGACAATCGTACACCATGATTATCAGGGTTTTTATCCAAATAGGAAACCAGGTGCTTAATTGCGGATTCAGTTAAAGTAATCCCCGGATCAACATTGCTGACGTGTTGCATTACCACGCTCATGATTCATACCCCTCTAGTTTCTTCTTCATCAATATCAAGCTCTCTTTATAAACATCTTCTATGAGTAAAGCAACAGGATATTGGCTTATCGGAATTTCCAACTCATTAATTAACAACTGATAATTAACGGACTCTGGTTTCAATACATCAGTGCCTTCAACCCTTCGACACAACCATTCCATAGCGGCAATAACAAAAGGATTTCCATTCGCCTTGAAACACGCCTTAGTGATCAATCCGATACGTGAACATTGAATGTATAAATCAATAATCACTGTCGGTTTTTGCTGTTCAATTCTATAGTAACTAACCAACGGTTCTGTTAAATCAAGAATTCCAACATGTCTGGGTTGAAAAAAACAATCCTGCACTATTTTATTATACATCATATTGGTAACATTTCACGCAATCGATTCACCTGATGGCAAATTACTGATATAGCCTTATCAATTTGTTCTTTTGTAGTAAATCGTCCTATCGATAATCTGATGGAGCTTTGCGCCATATCATCGGTCAGACCAATAGCTCTGAGGACATACGAGGGCTGTATACTTGCCGAGGTACAGGCTGAAGTAGTAGAAATAGCCAATTCCCTCAATGCTAATAATAAAGCGTCCCCATCCAAACCCGAAAAGGACATATTCAGGTTCCCGGCAATACGCATATCCTCATTACCATTTAATTGAATTCCTGCTAAATGTCTGACGCCAGCCCATAATTGCTGTCGATAAGCCAGTAGACGGCTCTGCTCTTCTTCCCGTTCCTGTTCCGCCAACGCAAATGCTTCTCCAAAACCGACTATCTGGTGAGTAGCCAGTGTACCAGAACGCAAACCACCTTCATGGCCACCGCCAAAAGTTTGAGGCTGTAATCTGATACGAGGTTTATGTCGAACGTATAAAGCCCCTATCCCCTTGGGACCGTACATTTTATGTGCTGAAAAGGACATTAAATCTACTGGAAGCGTTCCTAAATCTATGGCTAACTTTCCTGCGCTTTGCGCTGCGTCAACGTGAAAAATGATGCCTTTGTTTTTCAATAATTCACCAATTGCCGCAATATCCTGAATCACACCGATTTCATTATTAACATGCATAATAGATACTAAAATGGTGTCTTCTCTCAGTGCGTTTTCAAGTTTTTTTAAATCAAGCAAACCATCCGATTCAGGTTGGAGGTAGGTAATCTGAAAACCTTCTTTTTCTAATTGATGAAAGCTGTCCAGTACTGCTTTATGTTCAGTACTCATGGTAATGAGATGCATTCCCTTATTTTTATAAAATCGCGCTGCACCTAGAATCGCCAAATTATCAGACTCTGTGGCACCAGAGGTAAAAACTATATCCTGGGCTGATGCGTTTACTGCATCCGCAATGTGTAAACGAGCCCTCTCAACTGCAAGGGCAGCTGTTTTGCCATAAATATGCGTAGACGAAGCCGGGTTACCAAAATGGCCATCTGGACCTAAGTAACGGATCATGTGTTCTATAACTCGGGGATCAACGGGTGTAGTAGCCATATAATCCAAATATATTGGCAAATTAGACATCAATGTCACTCCTGTTTTTTTTGCCAGCCCATTCCAGAGATTTTTGAACCTGACTCAGTATCCCACGTAAAATGCTGACTTCCATTTTTTCCAAAATAACTCGATTAAATAATCTCCGAACTCGTTGCATTAATCGTCGGGGATTAGCGGCTTTCAAAAATTGAATTTCAATAAATACATCTTTTAAATGATCATAAAACTGCTCGATTTCATCCGCAGTCGCATATTCATCAGTCCGTGATGAAACTTCAGCTTTTGGCGATAACAGATTCATTCGTATTTCATATGCCATAATCTGAACTGCCTGTGCCAAATTAAGTGAACTGTATTCAGGATTACTTGGAATATTGATATGATAATGACATTTCAATAACTCTTCATTTGTAAGTCCTGCATGTTCTCTGCCAAATACAATAGCTACCTGAGTGTTATCGGATTGTCGTCCAATCAGCTCCGCGCTCGAAACAGGAAGTAACCCTGGCAAAGAAAGACCTCTCGGTCTCGCGCTGGTTGCCAGAATTAGCTGACATCCACTCAGCGCTTCCTCTAGAGTATTGGTAACTACGGCTGTTTCTAATACATCATCTGCCCCAGCTGCCATTTCCTTGGCTTTATAATCTGGAAATGACTTGGGTGTGACCAGATAGAGGGAATTTAAACCCATAGTTTTCATGGCACGAGCTGTTGAACCTATATTTCCTGGATGTGAGGTTGCAACTAATACTATACGGATTGAACTTAACTTCATAAAAAAAACTTATATTTAATACTTTCTCTAACTATATCACAGCATTTATTGATTGGACTTCTCTATGTACAAAAAATTTGTGGTAGAATTGCTGATTTTGTAGATAAAGAGTATATCCATGGAACCACTTTTAAATATAGCAGTCAGTGCAGCACGTCAAGCCGGCGAAATCATTATCCGACACATGGAACAAGTGGACCGCTTAAAGATTACAGCTAAAAACAGTCAGGAGTATTTTAGCGAAGTGGATATAAAGGCAGAGCAAACCATTATTAATGCAATCCATAAGGCTTATCCAAAACACGGTATTCTTGCAGAAGAAAGTGGCTTTCAGGAAGGTGATGGTGAATCAGTCTGGATTATTGATCCCCTGGATGGCACTTCCAATTACTTACATGGATTTCCATTTTTCTCCGTTTCCATTGCTTTGAAAATTAAAAACAGAATTGAACATGGTGTTATTTATGATCCACTACGTCATGAATGTTATGCTGCCAGCAGAGGTCGCGGCGCTCGATTAAACGATAGACGAATCAGAGTATCCAAACAAACGCTATTAAGCGCATCACTTCTTGGTACCGGTGTGCCCTTTCGTAACCTCAGTCTGGCTCAAAGATATTTACCGACTTTCGAAGCATTAATGGGTAAATGCGCTGGGGTTAGAAGAACGGGTTCCGCTGCTCTTGATTTAGCTTATGTTGCCAGTGGTCGTCTTGATGGATTCTGGGAATTGGGTTTACGTCCCTGGGATATCGCAGCAGGCTCTCTATTAATTAGAGAAGCAGGAGGTTTGATTAGTGATATTCATGGCGGAGAAGATTTTCTGCAAAACGGTGATGTGGTTGCGGGTACACCTAAAGTATTCAAATCACTGCTACAGACGATTGCTCCAGCATTGAAATAATACGGTTAAGTCAGGGGATGTAACAAGTCATCAATTCATTTCCAACGTTTCACGACGTCGATGTTGGAATGATCAACACACTCTCAGGCAGTCATCCTCGCGAAAGCGGGAATCCATTAAGCAAACACACTCAGGTTCTAATGTGATGCATGGATTCCCGCCTTCGCGAGGAAGACGGATCATTTAGAAGCACATCGCAAAACAGCAATATAGAAATTGCCGACAACTCCTACTTCAAGCCTGGTTTCACTCCAAAACTTAAAGGTAATTCATCAGCCATAGCAGTACCAATATTTTGAGTTACCCGTTCAAAGAAGTTTTGTTTTTGGGTGTAGTCAATAATATTATCTATCTTGATTATTTCACGTGCCACCTGACCACTACTGCCATACCCATCAATCAAACCATTTGCCAGTGCCTGCTCACCCGTCCAGAATAAGCCAGAAAACGTATCTTCATCGATATGCAAACGGCTGCCTCTTCCTTCTTTCACCCGATTGATAAATTGTTGATGAATTATGTCGAGCATGGTTTGCAGTTTTTGTTTCTGAGCATCAGTAATCGGTGAAAACGGATCCAAAAATCCTTTATTAGTACCCGAAGTAACCAATCGGCGGGTTACTCCGATTTTCTCCATGCCATCAACGAAACCAAATCCATTGTATAATACGCCTATAGATCCCACCAGACTTGACGGACTGGCATAAATACTGTCAGCAGCTACAGCAATATAATATGCGGCTGAAGTACACATATCCACACAGACAGAATAGATTTTGATGTTAGGATACCGTGCTTGATAATACTTGATGGTATTATACATATACTCAGCTTGAACAGGGCTGCCACCCGGACTGTTAATCCTGAGAATTAAAGCATTCAATCCTTTATTTTTATAAGCGCTTTGCATTCCTTTGGCAAAATTATCCGAACTTGCGTTCTTTGAATCAAAAATCTCTCCATTCAAATCGATTAAACCAACATGGGCTTTTGTATTCGTGCCCGTGCCATCACTACTGTATGAGAAAATTTTATAGCCTATAAACGCTATAATAAGAACATACAGAGTTCGTGAAATCCATCGCCATCTACGCTTCCTCTTTTTTTCTTTCATATAATCAAGAACAATTTGATTAAGCAAAGATTGCGAATCTACATTAGAATTAGGTAATTCATTATTCATTTTAAGCTCTTGAAAAAATTAAAACTGTCCCCATTTTACGGCAGTAAGAGATGAAATAATACCCTAATATAACTATAAAAGGTGAAGCTATGCGAATGGACAAACTAACTTCTAAATTTCAAATGGCTTTGGCCGATGCCCAGTCATTGGCGCTAGGTAGAGATAATGGATTTATAGAACCCGAACACTTAATGAAAGCTTTATTGGATCAACAGGGAGGTAGCTGCAGACCCCTGCTCACAAAAGCAGGCGTCAATATCGCACTCTTAAGAACACTTTTAGATCAAGCTTTGGAAAAATTACCTAAAGTGTCTGGAACTGGTGGAGATATCCATATATCAAATGCCCTCAATCGACTGCTTAATCTAACGGATAAACTATCCCAACAACGAAAAGATAATTTTATATCCAGTGAATTATTTGTTCTGGCAGCAATTACTGAGGACAGTTCGCTCGCTAAAATGTTAAAACAGGCTGGTGGCGACGTAAAAGCCATTGAAAAAGCCATTGATGATTTAAGAGGCGGCGAAACAGTAAATGACGCGAATGCAGAAGAACAGCGCCAGGCTCTTGAAAAATATACTCTTGATCTGACCGAACGGGCTGAACAAGGGAAACTGGATCCGGTCATCGGTCGTGATGATGAAATACGTCGTACCATTCAGGTTCTGCAAAGAAGAACCAAAAATAACCCCGTTCTCATCGGCGAGCCAGGCGTTGGTAAAACGGCTATAGTCGAGGGTTTAGCTCAACGGATAATCAATGGAGAGGTTCCAGAGGGGTTGAAAGATAAACGATTGCTTTCTCTGGATATGGGCGCGTTGATCGCTGGAGCAAAATTCCGTGGAGAATTTGAAGAACGGCTGAAAGCAGTACTCAATGATCTGTCGAAACAGGAAGGCCAGATTATTCTATTTATCGATGAAATTCATACCATGGTGGGCGCAGGAAAAGCTGAAGGTGCCATGGACGCCGGAAATATGCTTAAACCAGCTCTGGCTCGTGGTGAGCTTCATTGTATTGGAGCTACAACTCTTGATGAATACCGGCAATACATTGAAAAAGATGCAGCGCTGGAACGTCGATTCCAGAAAGTGCTCGTTGATGAGCCCAGTGTTGAGGATACTATAGCGATCCTTAGAGGATTAAAAGAACGATATGAAGTACATCATGGAATAGAAATCACTGATCCAGCGATAGTAGCAGCAGCAACACTGTCTCATCGATACATCAGTGACCGTCAGTTACCCGACAAAGCGATTGATTTGATTGATGAAGCAGGAAGTTTAATCCGTATGGAAATTGATTCCAAGCCCGAAAGCATGGATAAGCTGGACAGACGGTTAATCCAGTTAAAAATCGAAAGAGAGGCTTTGAAAAAAGAAAATGATGAAGCGTCCAAAAAACGTTTGGTAGATTTACAACACAGCATTGATGAACTGGAAAAAAACTACTCTGATCTTGAGGAAATCTGGAAGGCTGAAAAAGCAACCATGCAAGGTTCCACTCAAATTAAAGAAGCACTGGAACAGGCCAAACTTGAAATGGAAACAGCCAGAAGAGCCGGTGATTTGAGCCGAATGTCGGAATTACAGTACGGCCGAATCCCTGAACTGGAAAAAAGGCTGAGTCAGGTCGCCGCTCTGGATAGTGTAGAAACCAAATTAGTACGCAATAAAGTAACTGAAGATGAGGTTGCCGAAGTGGTTTCGAAATGGACAGGTATTCCCGTTTCAAAAATGATGGAAGGCGAAAAAGAAAAACTACTTAAAATGGAAGAAGCACTCCATAACAGACTGATTGGACAGAATGAAGCTGTCGATGCTGTTTCCAATGCAATCAGACGATCACGTGCCGGTTTATCTGACCCAAATCGTCCCATTGGTTCGTTCCTCTTTCTGGGTCCTACCGGTGTAGGAAAAACAGAATTATGTAAAGCTCTGGCCTCATTCCTTTTTGATACTGAAGAAGCCATGGTACGTATCGACATGTCTGAATTCATGGAGAAACATTCTGTAGCCCGATTAATTGGCGCTCCTCCAGGATATGTAGGATATGAAGAAGGAGGATATTTAACAGAAGCAGTAAGACGCAGACCGTACTCCGTAATTCTTCTAGACGAAGTGGAAAAAGCTCATTCCGATGTATTTAATATTCTATTACAGGTAATGGACGATGGTCGGCTCACTGATGGTCAGGGACGTACTGTGGATTTTCGCAATACCGTTATAGTGATGACATCTAATTTAGGATCTCAACTGATTCAAGAGATGGGAGACAAATTTGATTACAACCAAATAAAATCTGCAGTCATGGAGATGGTTGGACAGCATTTTCGCCCTGAATTTATTAACCGTATTGATGAAACAGTGGTGTTCCATTCCCTGCTTAAGGAACAGATCGCCAAAATCGCGGAAATTCAAATCTCTTATTTGCATCACCGGTTAAAACAGCAGGATATCAATCTGGAGGTTACACCTGAGGCGCTGGCCTATCTGGCTGAAGCAGGCTTTGATCCGGTATATGGAGCCAGACCTTTAAAAAGAACGATTCAGCAAAAACTGGAAAATCCTCTTGCTCAATCTTTATTAACTGGAACATTCCGCTCAGGAGAAACTATAAAGGTCACTTATAAGGAGGGGCAACTGCAGTTTACTGCGCATTAAGATGATGATTTTTATATTCAGAATTGTAGATGCGGGAAATCGGGATGAATAAAGACTGACGTTCCGCGACTTGTCCGACGTTATTGCAGATCTCCCGCGCTCTTTCCCCACTCTCCCACCACAGCGTGGGGGGAGAGGATTAACGTTATTGCTATTAAATTAAGCATTTGTAGCCTGTATTAATTAGCGAAGCGTAATACGGGGAAACAATTGTGTTTGTTGCCGCTTCGATCCTGTATTACGCTCCGCTAATACAGGCTACGAACAATAGTCAATTTCCATAATGGTAGTGAAGCTAAGATGAAGAAAACATCTGCTATTACGTCCACTGGTCTGGAATACGTCATTGGAATGACGATACATCAAGTGAAACATGCATCTTAAATAGAAAGACTACATCACTACAAATTTCTTCTCTTCAGGACTCTCTACTTCCTGTACTTTACATTTCTCCGTTAATTTAATAATGCAATTGCTAAGATAAGTATCCAAGCCGGAGCGATCATTAAAGTACTCATAATCTAAAACGACTGACGGATTATATTTCATATATTGTTGAAAAAAATAAGCGCCATTTAACATGTCTTTAAAAGTTAAATCGTCTGGTGACATCGAAATACCCAAAGCATTATGAAGCTCAAAAGACAACTCTCGCTGTATCCTACCTGATAACAATAATAAAGAATAACCACCCACTATCGTATAGGTTGCTGTATGTAGATTAGCCTTCGTCATAGAAGAGACAAACACGGAATGATCCATAGTTACAAGATTGTCCTCAATCATAGGGGTATATAACAGATCAGCAATCTTATCTCTAATTGATTCTGACTCTACATTCTTAATCAAATGTTGCTCTATATCAGCAATTTTTAATAATTTAAAATCCCGGTGATCTTTAGCTAACTGCTTACACCATTGTACTATAGTCTCTTCTGTTTGCTTCTGATCGGCATCGACCTGTCTAACTAAAGATTGAATAAATCTAATGGCTTTAAATTGCTGTAAAACCGCTTGTCCACGACTTAGATGTTCTTTGATAATCTCTTCCAGATAAGGTTGAAAATTTGGATCATCAGCATAGTGAGGGTATTTGAGAAATCGATCATTTAACTTCATATTCTCACGAAATGCAGTTAAAGCAGTGACTACGGTGGTTACATCAAGTTTTTCCAAATCACGCTTTCTGTAGTCTTTGGGCATGTCATCGGGAAGCCCCAGGGCTTTTCTTACTGCAACAAAGAGCTGGCAATTTCGTTCATCAAAAGGCTTATAAAAATAAGAGACATATGAATTAGATTTATCGTATTCTTTTAATAATCTAAAATATCGATGCAACAAAGCCCCCAGCAAAAACTGCGTAGCCTGTTTGCATTTATCTTCTTTGCCTTCTTTCAATATTTCCCGCAACTCGATACTTAACAGATTTAGAGCCTCCTTGACAGTGAGTCGATCGCTTTTACAATTAATAACACCATCAGTTCTGGCCAGGAGAATTTCCAGGGCGCTTGGTATAACTTGCTCCTGTATTGACGATGAAGATGCTGAAGGTTGAGCAACGGGGACAATTTTATACCTGCCGAGGGTAATTGAAAGCTTTTCATCCAAATTAAGAGTATCTGCTCTTAAACTTGGAAATGAGGGTGGAGTAAATGGCATACAACCTCCTTTAAGACTTATTAGTCATCCATATTGAACAAAACATACCACAATAAGCACCATACCATGAATCATCTGGAAGCACTCTGGAATTTCGAACTTCTTCAATTTCCCCTTGTATCTTTATGCCCAAACGATTATTTAAATCAGTATAAATTTTATCATCAGTTTTATGTTCATAAACATAAGAACAATATTGGCTCAGTGCTGTCAAACTTTGATTAAACACATCATTATTGAGATCCGACAATGAGCTGATACCTAAATCGTGTTGCAATAGATCGATAAAATTTTTATTTACATAAGAACAAACAGTTGAACTATAACGCGATAGCATCACTATGTATATTCCTATAAGCACCTTGTTTTTAAAATCTATAAACTCTTCAGGTTTAACTACTGAATGACAAAAAAATGATCTTACGTATAAAAGTAAACTGGCATCAAGATCCGTATTGAAATTATTGGCTATCATGCCAATAGTTATTGAGTCATCCAAAGAACCAGTGTCAGGTATTAATGCAGAAAAGAAGCCCATGCAGCCCAGATATTGAGAATTGCTTCGCGTTAACTTTCTGGTAAGTAGCATTGCGTTTTGCTTAAATACGGCAAACTCGAGCATGGCTGTCCTCCCGCTTGTGTTCACCCGCAAAAACAGCAGCGAGTAATTTGTCCCTAATAATCAAGACACCTTCATTTTTTATATCAACCTATAAAAAATATTGCAACTATTAATTTATCTATTTGACAACAAATATTTCAAATCGTTAAATTAACGCAGGGAAGTAACTGCTCAATGTCGTCATCCTTTACTACATTCAGGATGACGAACATGTTGAGAGTGACGAATAATCAACCGTCATCCCGAGTAAAACGAGGGATCTCCTGAATGTGGCAGGGAAATGATTCTTGTGCCACTTCGTGGAGATCCTTCACTACGTTCAGGATGACGAACATGTTCAGGATGACGAACTTATTCGGAATGACGAATAATAAACCGTCATCCCGAGTAAAACGAGGGATCTCCTGAATGCGGCAAGAAAATGATTCTTGTGCCACGTTGAGGAGATCCTTCACTACGTTCAGGATGACGAACATGTTTAGGATGACGAAAGAGATAGAGATTATAAATAACGCTGATCTATCGAGTGTACCAATTGTTGATGAATACCGTTGAATCCTCTGTTACTCATTACTAAAACAGCGTCTCCTTCCCTTACTATTCCAGTAATTTCCTTCACAATCTCATCGTTGTTTTTACAAATCTTATAAGGACAAGTCCATGCAGACACTGTTTCATTCAAATTAAAATCCTGTGGCTCCAGTACATATGCGCCATCGACAGGTGCCAAAGCATGCGCCATTTCGCCAGCATGAACACCAGTACGCATAGTATAAGAAGCAAATTCCATGACCGCAAAAATGCGCTGATGCCTTTTGCTACGGGTTAATGCATCAATCGTTTTGGTAATGGCCGTAGGATGATGTGCAAAATCATCATATACCGTGATGCCATGACGATTCGATTTTACCTCCAAACGTCTTTTAACCGGTGTAAAACGCTCCAGGGCCCTTGCGGCAACCTCAGGGCTCACGCCGGCATTGGCACTGGCAGCAATAGCAGCCAAAGCATTCTCCACATTAAACCGTCCAATCAAATTCCAATGGATCTCCGCTACTACCTTACCTGAATGACGTACTTTAAATGCTGAGCCACTCTCATCCAGCAGTTCAGCAGCCCAGTCTGCCTCACCCGTCAGGGATAACTCTTCTACTCGAGAATACTTACCACGAGCTAAAACCTCATTCAACGCTTTGTCATCACCTGGCTTTATAGCAACACCACTGGCTGGGATTGTTCTTAATAAAAAATGGAATTGCTGTTGAATGGCCGCTAAATCGGGATAAATATCCGCATGATCAAATTCAAGATTATTTAAAACTGCGACTCTTGGTCGGTAATGCATAAATTTGGGGCGTTTATCAAAAAAAGCAGAGTCATATTCATCCGCTTCGATAACAAACCATGATCCTTTGCCCAGACAGGCACTGGTATTAAAATCTGTTGCGACGCCACCAATCAAAAAACCAGGATTTAATCCTGCCTGATCGAGTATCCAGGCAATCATAGACGTAGTTGTTGTTTTTCCATGAGTACCCGCTACGGCTATAACCTGATATCGAGGTAAAATATTCTCTGCAAGCCATTGTGGACCCGAAGTATAATTTTTGCCAGCTTCAATAACGGCCTCCAAAACGGGCATTCCACGTTTGATGGCATTGCCAACGACCACCAAATCTGCTTGCAAAGCCTGTGTGCTGTCTTCATATCCTTCTGTCCAGGTGATACCTTTGGCTGCAAGCAAATCACTTACAGGCGGATAACAGTTAGCATCACTTCCGGTAACTTTAAATCCAGCATCCCTCGCAAGCAAAGCTAAAGCACTCATGAACGTTCCACTTAAACCTAATACATGTAAATGTGTCATAATTTCATCGCCAAAAAGAAACCGTTAATACATTAACTGCAATTAAACCAAAAGCAGCCAAAACAGATTGAACATTGGTACTGTCCATTGCAGATTTATAGATATAGGCAGTTATTACAAATTGCCATACAGACAAACCCAGAGTTACGAATAAATATATCACAGCAATAAATAAAACGAGTGGATTTTTTAAACTGGTATGTTCCAGGTAGGGATCAACTAAAAATAAGGGACTGGCCAATAGATGAATAATGGCATGCGAGGTGCATAAACAAGTCACTGTCTGCACCCATCGCGAACCAAGACCTCTAAAATAAAGAATGGCATAAGTATACAATACAAAAGAAAAAACCAAACTTACTGCAATCAAAGTGGTAAGTAACAAATCATCAGAGAACTCAAATTCTGAAAATCTCCATTGAAGGGTCATTACCAAAGTTAAGAATAGAATACTGATACCCAATAAAAAATGCGAATAGGGGGTATTGTCAGGAGTTTCCTGAAACCTGATAAGCTTCCAATAGACTAAAAATAGTGATGCCAGCATAATTAAATCATTTCTTGATAATTTTCTTTTCAATGCTCAACTGCTGAACTATAGGTTGATTCCATGGACCCGAAACCTTATAACTATATCCAGTAATTTTCTGCATACTTTGATTAATAATCTTATTTGCTACCCAGGCAGCAAGACCAGCAATAGGACCACCCGCTATGGTAGCAACTATTGGCAAACTGGCAGTGATGTGGGGCGAAATACTCAAATTCAAATCATACAATCGACGAACCAAATCAAGATCCCCTTTCATACTGGCGTATGCAACAGGTCCATCAATATAACTGTCCTGTGTATTCATAATGCCCTTTTTAACGGTAAAATTACCCTTAAATACATCAAAACTGTAGCCTTGATGAGAGAGATCACTAAAGTCGAGTTTCAAACGTCTTGGAATGGTTTGTAGACTCAAAATACTTAATAGCTTTCCTAAACCGAGTTTTTCCTCGGTTTCAGGGCTCAAATGAGTTATTCGGCCATTTTTAAGCTGCAGGTACATGGTTCCATTTAATGAAGCTAAAGAAAAATCATACAAAGTACCATTCCAGCCTCCATTAAATTCCATATCGCCTTTGCTGGCATCAACCGCGGGTGTAATCTGCCAGAGCTCCAGGCTTTTAGCCAAATCTTTTAAATGCAATTTAACCTGCAATTTCGATTGATTGACCTTTCCTTTCTGTGTCCATTCGCCATTAATATTAACCTGATAAAATGATGAATCAATTCTACAGTAATCAATAAACCACCGTTCTGGAGAGGATTGACTCTTCAAGGTCATATTACCGATCCGCTTTGTCCCTATCGAGAAATTATCGATACGTAAATTGAGGTTAGGAATGTGATCAGGACTCGATTTATCTGAGCCCTCAGAATAATTTCCCGTTTTTTCAAATGAAGCCAAATGTAAGTACTTAATAAATCCACTCAGTGAATGTGATGCAGAACGATAAGTCAAATCACCTGATATGTTGTTCTGATTCAGATTAAATGACCAATCTCTTCCAGGAAGGACTTTAGCTTTCACAGTCATATTATCAAAATGTTGATTGAGAAAACTTAACTTGCCCAATTTGACATTAATTATTCGTAGTTGGTCTAATAAAGAAGTTCCTGTCTGCTCGGTAGCAAAAGTATCATATACTTTTTTCCATTCATATAAATCAAAACCGGCTAAAGTACCGACTACGGACAAACCCGGTTTATCTTGATAGATGGCTTCTGAACTCCCTAATCTGATTTGCCCAGACTTAAATTCAAATGCTCCGTTATGTTCCTGTAACAATACATCTGAACTTAAGCGACCGTTATAATTTGATCGTAATCGTATTGCTTTTTGAGGATTAAAATCCAGTTTAACTTCCAATGGCACCTGAGTATTAAACGGTTTTCCCATTGGGGAGGGAAGATTAATAGCTAATCCCTGCAAGTTGGATTTTAGTATAATACTGTCCATATCATTAGGATCATCAGTCATTTTAATTGTCGCATTGACTGAAAACATCCCTTTAAGAACCGATAATAAGGGAATATTAAACTGTTTTTTTAATGAATCCACTGTACACTCACCCTCAACGAGTACGGACGTTTCGGGTTCTGGTTTTTTAACGGATTGAATTTTGATATTTAAAGGAAAGCCAAATGCATTGGCTACCAAAGCACTATGGGTCACACCGTCTTCATCAAAAGATAAGTCACCGCGTACATCCTCAACTTTAACTGATCCTACCTGATGTTTCACTGAAACTGTGTTATTTTCAAAAGACAGATCTCCTCTAACGAGGTTATCATCATTTTCAGGATATAAAGGCAGTTCCACACGTAAATTTAATAAGATCAAACCATCAACTGCCAGCCTTTTTAATGCAGCAAGTTTTTGTTTTAATGGGGATGACATCACAAAATTCATCATTTTTTGTGCCTGTCCATGGATAATTCCATGAATTAACAGCGTTTCTTTATCCTTGCCAATATCATCAATACGAAAATTCATTTGATTCACTGGAACACCTTGAAAATCACCATGCACCAGATCAATTTCAAGATTGCGATTTTTTAACCGAATATAACCTTCCAGATCTTTAATTAGCTGCCATTTGGAAGTAATGAATAATTCCCCTCCGCTGGCATGACTTACTATAGTAAATTCCCCATTATTATTATCAAATGGGAAATCACTAGCCATACCATTCAATCGTATTGTTCCAGTTGCATTGGCTATTTTTTTGATGTCAGTGGTTAACCATAGATACAATTTAGGTTTCAAATATTCTTTTGGTAGGTACGCAGCCCATTGTTGCAAATTTTTGCCAGAAAAATCAACATCAAGACGGACATGTCCAACAGATTGCTGGGTTACCTGATCAAGCACACCCTGTGCGCTAATCGTCAAATCAGGTTTGCTTAAAATGAATCGTTCAATACTTACCCTTAAACCATTGCTTAATTCCTTCCACTCAAATGCTCCATTAAAAAGATCCAATTGCTGTTCGGGATAGTTTTTTATTTTAACAGTAGTATTCTCTGAATCCAGCTCAAGTCGACCTTCCTCTGGCTGCCAGTTTATTGCACCTGAGAGGTTTTCCACCGCTGGAATAGAATTTATTGGGTTCCAACCCAGATGATCAAATCGGGTAAGGATATAATTTACTTCTTTATCCTTTATGAAGACCTGAGTATCAGTCAATACACCATGTGGCTTTGCCTGTAATAAAGGAAGTAGCGAAGAAGGCCAGTTTATTGCGTCTGTTAACAACGATTCAATAATTATTGATTTGACAAAGATCTGATAACGATGTTCCGATTTGTTGTAGTTAATCAACAATTGATTCTCTGGCCAACTGATTCCGGCAGCACGCAATTTAATATGATTGGCCTGAAGCTCCCATCCTGTAACTTTAGGTTTCCATGCTAGATTTGCATAGAAAGATTGGATTAACTCACTCGTTTTCCTATTGGTTAAACGCCAGGCTAATCGTTTAAATTTCACCTGAGCCTGAGCTGAAGTAACAGTTCCTTTATCCAGATCCAGCCACACAGCTATGTCACCTTTCCCCCCTTCCAATTGCTCAGTGGTTTTTGGAAAAACAGTTTGCCATTGAGCGGGGACTATATGTTTTGCAGCGAAATAGATTTGCCCTTGAGTATGATCAATATGATTGGGATCAAACCGCAAATCACCCAAGAGTTGAAAATCAGTACTGTCTGTTTGCTCAAGCCGTGCTTCACCTCTAATCTTGTACCGACCACTTCGATTAACAATGGAGACATTAAGGCCGCTAACCGGAATAATTCCACCATCGCTAAAATAAAAATGGGCTGAAACGTGTTTGATTATTAACCGTTCTTGTTGGGAAAGCCAACCTAGAATTTGCTGTGTCCGTTCTGGAGTAAATTCATTATCTTTAATTGAAGCGGGAGAAATACCATCAATTTTCCAATGACCGTCTTTCTCACGGAACATAAGATGGATATCATCTATATAAAGAACTCCCGGCTGAATACGCCAGTACCAAAGTGATTTGAATAAGTTAATCCCTACCAGCAGCTGCTCCAAATGTAATGCTTTTTCTTTACCATCCTGAATACTCAGATGCTTTAGCTTGAGTACCGGTTGAAACCAATACCATCCTGTTTCCATCGTTTGAATAGTAACTGGTTGACCTAAAAGAAGAGTTAAATGGTGTTCTACTTCACCTTTATATTGTTTCGCCCATGGGGTTAAAGAGCGGAATATGCTTGAAAAAACAGCCGCTAATATAATTAGGATAGCCAGTGCTATCCAGATTTTCTTTATTATATTATTCACCGAAAGGATTCGATTGATCATAAGGTTTTTTACTATACCATTGCTTTTGAGCATACTCATCACTTTCTTTTTGATCTTGACGCTCTAATTTGATTTGTTCCGTTTTTTTAACCCGTTCAATAAGTTTGGCTACACCTTCTTCAGCCGCTTTTGCATGTTTGTAGTTCAACTCCAGCTTACTTCTTGCTTTAGCAAGATGAGCCAAATGAGAATTCAATTGTATTAGAGCTGTATCTAAATGACTAATAAAATCAATACGATTTCTTAAACGCCCTACTGTGCTGCCCTCATTGCCTATTTGCTCCAATTCATGCAAATAATCCTGTCGATACATTACAAGCTGATCATGACGTGATTTATTTTGATTAAATTGTTCTTTGGATTTTATTAATTCCATTAAAGATTGATTTGTTATTTCTCTTTTTAACTGAAGTAACTGAATTAAACGTTCCAATCGCTGACTCATTAATTACCTCCAATAGAGGTTGAAATCAATTGTGAAAGATTTAAGACACTTTCTTTATAATTTACCTGCTCATTGATGCCCTGGGCTATATACTCTTTAAATCGGTCTATAACCAATATGGCTTTATCCAGCAAAGGATCACTTCCCTTTGCATAGGCTCCAAGCAATATCAAATCTTTATTTTTTTCATAGACGGAAACCAGTTTTTTAAATGATAGTGCGTCTTTCATATGCTCTTTAGTAACTATAGACTGCATCACTCGACTGATTGACGCTTCCGTATCGATAGCGGGATACTGTCCTTCTTCAGCAAGCGTTCTGCTTAAAACAATATGACCATCCAGGATGGCTCGTGCGGCATCAGCGATCGGATCTTGCAAATCGTCTCCCTCAGTTAATACTGTATAAAATGCCGTTATTGAACCTTTTCCTGGCATGCCATTTCCTGCTCGCTCAACTAATTTGGGTAGTTTGGCAAATACGGATGGAGGATACCCTTTAGTTGCTGGTGCTTCTCCAATTGATAAAGCGATTTCTCTTTGTGCCTGAGCAAATCGAGTCAGTGAATCCATGAGCAGCAGCACATGCTTTCCCTGATCACGAAAATATTCGGCAATGCTGGTGGCGACCTTTGCGCCATGCAATCGCATTAAAGGACTTTCATCTGCGGGTGCTGCAACGACAACAGCCCTTTTAAGGCCTTCTTCTCCCAGATTAAACTCTATAAACTCCTTTACTTCTCTACCGCGCTCGCCTATTAAACCGACAACGACCACATCGGCATTCGTATAACGGGTCATCATCCCTAACAAAACGGATTTTCCTACCCCGCTTCCTGCAAATAACCCGATTCGTTGCCCCCGGCCTATAGTTAATAAGCCATTGATAGAACGAACTCCAACATCCAGCGGAGTGTCCACTGGGGCTCTTTTTAACGGATTAATAATCGGACCAATAAGCGGATAGGAATGGACCAACTCCAGCGAAGGTCCTTCATCAATCAATGCCCCTGAACCATTTAATATACGTCCTAATAATTGAGGGCCAACTCCTACCTGAGCAGTTCGCCCAGTTGGACTGATAATCATTCCTGGAGCAAGACCTTGTATCGCTCCAATAGACATTAAATACACACTCTCATTACTGAACCCTACTACCTCAGCTTCAACTGAACGTGAATCATCTATAGTAACAAGACAACGTGCACCAACAGGTTGATTAAATCCTTTAGCCTCAAGAGTCAATCCTATAGCACGACTTATCCTGCCACAATGCAATAAACCAGAGTTTTTTTTCTGTGTGATATCTGAAATGATCTGATGTAATTTTGACTTATAAAGAGTCATTATTTAGTCCTGGTGCTCAATAGAATCGTTAAGGTTGTCTTTATTAATATATTGAGCAAATAAAGTCATCAATCGGGTATGTAGTCTGCCGTCCAATTCACTATGCTCTCCCTTTAAATAAAAATCACCTCTATTCAAAGCAGGATCGGCAAATAAAGCATTAGTAATTCCCGGAACTTCTTTATCTCCGATTTCAGTTTTAACCCACTCAACATCCGAGGGGTTCAGACCCAGAATATTGGATCCACTCAATGAGGGTAATTCATTCTTAATTTCATTGAACAGTGATTTAAATTTATCGGGATGCACAGTAAGTTCAACCCCAATACAATGTTGGCTTAACCAAATAACCGTTTGAATCAACTCCTGAGTTAACTGTTCATCAAGAAGCTGGACGGGATTTTTAAATAAATCCATCCATTGGACCAGTTCCGCCTTTTTTTCATCAATCGCGACCTGCGCCTGTCGCATTCCTTCAGCAAAACCTTGTTCAATTGCTTCTTGCTTTAAAAGCGCTATTTCATCAACCAACTGTTCTTCCAGATTAATTTCTGGCGTTTCATCACCTTTAGTCCCCTGATAATCCCAGGCATTAAACTCGGTGTTTTTGCGTTCCAGGTGAAAAGGTTCAAATTCATTAGACATAGGATGAAATACCTTAAATTAAGTTAAATAGGAATACACCGTTAATTACTCTATCTGTAACTGCTCGGTAAGTGGCGTAATTCCTTTTGTTATTGAGTAATGACATCCATCTGGCGAGAACGACTGAACTCACCAAATAACACACCAACTACCATGGCATGAATACATGTATATAACGTGCTGAATAGACGCAATACAACCGTTTCTGGCACGATTAAATCATTTCGTCGCCACCCTTCGAACCAAGTGAGATCTTTCCGTCTTCAGCAAGATTTCTGGCAACAGCAAGAATATCTCTTTGCGCACGCTCAACGTCACTTACCTTAACTGGGCCTTGTACTTCAATATCATCACGCAACAAATCAGCAGCACGTTTAGACATATTTGAAAAGATTTTATCTCTCGTTGTTTCAGTAGTACCTTTCAATGCCAACTTCAATTGTTCGGAAGTAATATCCCGCAATAAGGTCTGTACGCTTCGATCGTCCATATCGACTATATTTTCAAAAACAAACATTTTATCGCGAATCTTATCACTCAGCTCTTCATCCCAATCCTTAATCTTGTCAAGAACCTCTTCTTCCATGGCACCATCCAGAAAGTTAATTACGTCAGCAACCGTTTTAATCCCCCCTACGGATGCTGATTTTCCTACTGTTTGGCCACTCAATTGTTTTTCAATAACTTTTCCTAATTCAGAAATGGCTTCTGGTTTTACCGTATCAATATTGCACATACGTAACAAAACCTCAGCACGCTTTTCTGCACTGAAATAGCTGACTACTTCTGCTGATTGTTCACTGTCAAGATGAATTAATATAGTGGCTATAATCTGTGGATGTTCATTACGGATGACATCTGCAATTAATCGTCCATCGAGCCACTTTAATCGATTCAAACCGCTGTCTTTATCAGAGACTAAAATCCTGTCTATAAAAGGAGTGGCCTTTTCTTCGCCCAATGCTTCAATGAGTACAGTTCGTAGATAATGCTCTGTATCTACAGTCAAACTGGTTTGATCCTCGATGGCACTGATAAAATCAATTAAAACGGTCTGCATTTTAGCCTTGCTAACTGAACTTAATGTAGACATGGCCATGCCAACTTTTTGAACCTGTCTGGGTTCAAGATGTTTTAATACTTCTGAAGCATTTTTCTCACCCATGCTGAGTAACAAAATTGCTGCGCGCTCTATTCCGTCCATCGTTATCCTCTGTCAACCCATGATTTAACAACCTGTGCTACCCGCTTGGGCTCTTTATCTACTACCTGACGTAATAAACTTAATTGAGATTCATAATCACTTGCATCGCTTAAAGACATTTGGCCATCCAAGCCTAATTCTCCAGCTACTTTCGAATTAGTCTGCTCTACATCCTTATTATTGGCCAAAGTTTTAAGCATGGGACGTAACACACCAAAAATCAGGGCAAGTAGAAATAATGCACCTGAAATTTGTTTTATGATTGACCAAAAACTGTCCTTCTGCCAAAAATGTTCATCGGGTAACCGTTCAATGGGGTCCGGTTTCACAAAATTACTGTTAATAACATTCAAGCTATCGCCACGTTTAACATTCAAACCTATAGCATCGGATACAAGCAGTTTTATTTGCTCGATTTCCTGTGGAGTTAAAGGCTTTTTCTCCATTTTTTTAGTTTTATCATTCATCACGGCACGATTATCAACTAATACAGCAACAGATAATCGTTTGATGGTACCTGGTTGATTTTTTGTATGACTGACTGTCTTGTCCAATTCAAAGTTTTTTGTACTTTGGGTGCGAATATCATTCGCTTTACTTTGATCTGTTGTTGTTTGTTGGGGCGCTGCTCCATTAGCCGCATTTTTAGGTGGAATATTTTTCTGACCAATCGCAGCATTCGGTTGTGGTGTATTTGAAAGAGAACCAGCAACACCACTGGCGTCATTGGTTGCACTTCGTTGTTCCTGCATGGTCTGCTCACTTCGAAGCGATGACAGTTCAGGATTAAACAATTCCTGTGTCTGTTCATAACTGGTAAAATCAATATCCGCTGAAACTTTCGCTCGTACTCTGCCGTAGCCCAGAATCGGGGTTAAAATTTCCTGAATTTTTTGTGAATATTGTTGTTCCAAAGTTTGGCGATAATCAAGAAAACGCTCTGTATCTGAAAATAATGTCTGCCCTGCCCCCTCATTCAGTAACTGGCCATCCTGATCCACTACAGTGACTCTGCTTGCACTCAGACTTGGGATGCTTGAAGCGACCAGATTGACTATAGCCGCAATCGTGTGTTTTTTAAGCTCCAGGCCTGAATACACGTCGATAAATACTGAGGCACTAGGTTGCTGACTGTCTCTGACAAATGCTGACTCTCTTGGAATGGCCAAATGAACCCGTGCTGATTTAATGTCATTAAATTTACTGATGGTACGTGCTAACTCTGTTTCAAGAGCCTGTTTGTAGCGGGCATTTTCCATAAATTGACTGCTGTTAAATGTTCCATTTCCTGCAAACATTCCTTCTGTACCGCTGGAATCACGAGGCAATCCTTCTGCAGCCAGTTTCAATCGCGCACTTTGTAATTCATCAGCAGGTACTAACAACGTACCATGATTTTGATCAATTTTATACTCAATTCCACTCCGCTCCAGAACAGCCAGCACGTCCGATGTATCTCGAGGGTTCAATTGACTGTAGAGAGGAATATAACTGGGATCGCGTGACCATAAAACAACGGCCAGACCTATTGCGACGCTTGCGGCCAAGCCTACCAGCAAACCAATTTGGCGAGGGATAGATAAGCTTGCAAATTTTGCCGCCGCAGTAGAAGCATTATCAGCCAGTGCCATTATAAACTCCTGTAGTTTTGTCCTGTACCCAAGGAATTAGCCCAAGGATTCCACAGGACTTACGAATAACACCCAATCTCTTCGTTAAAAATTCCGTTTGCCTCTATCTTGGGGTGTTTCGTACGTCCTGATCCATTCAAATACCCGTATTACACAGGCATATTCATTATGTCCTGATAAGCCTGAACCACTTTATTTCTAACCCGTAAAGTTGCTTCAAAACCCAAATTGGATTTTTGACTGGCGATCATTACCTCACCAAGACTTACATTGGGATCACCGAGCTCGAAACGTGTTTTCAAGGCATCTGCCGTTTGATTCATATCATTGACTTGACTCAAGGCCTTTTGAAAAACAAGATTAAAGGGCGTTTGTTTTACATCCGTCTCATTTACTGTCCCTTCTGCCTGAGCAGCCATTGTTCGTATTTGATTCATTAAATTTACTGTATTTATTTCACTCACTTCCCTGCCCCTTATCCTATCCATTGAAATCAACTCAACCATCAAAGCATACTGTATCGAATTTGCTTAAGGTTAAACGACATATCCTTCTTCACGCATTTTAGCCAGCTTATATCTTAAAGTTCGTTCACTTACGCCTAATAATGCTGCTACCTGTTGTCTGTTTCCTTCATGCTCCAATAAAGTTTTCTCAATCAATTCAAATTCATGTATTTGTAAATTTTTACTGCTTGCAGCTGCAGTTGTTTCAGGCGTCATCGTTGAGGTTAGTGATAACTGTAAATGTTCCCCTTCAATTATCCCTTGAGTTTGCAACACCAGAGCTCGTTGTATCACATTATCCAGCTCTCTTGCATTACCTGGCCAAGGATAAGACAACATCAGTTTTTGTGCCGTCGGACTAATTACCGGAACAACAGGCTGTTTGTGTTGACAATGTTTTCTGATTAAATAATTAGCCAATGGAATAATATCATTTTTCCTTTCTCTCAAAGGATGCCATTGCAAAGGAAATATATTTAATCGATAAAACAAATCTTCACGAAATCGACCGGCCTGCACCTCATCTTTCAATTGTCTGTTTGTAGTTGCGAGAATACGAACATCCAGGCTGATCATTTTATTCGAGCCGATTCGCTCTACTTCTTTTTCCTGCAATACTCTCAGTAATTTAGCTTGTAAACTTAAAGACATTTCACTCACTTCATCGAGAAGCAAGGTGCCGCCCTGAGCTTGCTCAAATTTTCCAGGAGTCGATTTATAAGCCCCGGTGAATGAACCTTTCTCATAACCAAATAAAGTTGCTTCAAGCATCTGTTCTGGAATTGCTGCACAGTTAATTGCAATGAACGGATTTTTTTTACGTGGAGAATGATCATGAATAAAGTGAGCCAATACTTCTTTTCCAGTTCCACTTTCCCCACTAATCATGACACCAACATCTGATTGCGCGACCTTTAATGCCATAGTGAGTAAAGCCTGACTTTTGGGATCCTGGGCTATAGGTTCACCACTATCATCCACTTCAATTTTAATGAATTGGTTGATTTTTTCAGTTAATACCTGAGCACTGAACGGTTTTTGTAAATAATCAACGGCACCATGACGTATGGCAGTAACCGCATCCTCTACAGATCCGAAAGCAGTCATTAATATAACAGGTAATCCAGGACGTTTTTTTTGGATTTCCGTTAATAATTGATTGCCATCCAGTTTATCCATTCTGATATCAGTTAATACCACTGCAGGATTATGTAACTCAAGCAAAGTTAATGCTTCTTTGCCGTCTTTGGCTGTAATATAAGTATGACCGGAAATAGTCATAGTTTCAGCTAGAGCTTCTCTTAATACCGGATCGTCTTCAACAATTAAAACATGGCTCATAAATATCCTTTATTCTAGTTTCATTCGATTCTGTTCATACCTGGTATATACAAATTTACCTGTGTACCTTCGCCTTCAACAGATTCTAAGGTCACTTTACCTCCATGAGCTTTCACAACTGCAAAAACAACCGCTAATCCTAAACCAGTGCCTTGTGCTTTAGTAGTAAAGAATGGTGAAAAGGCTTGTGCTTTTACCTCGTCACTCATCCCCTTTCCATTATCCTCTACTGATATTTGTATACCTGAATCATCCATAGATGCAAGAGTTAAATATATTTCTGTCGCTTCTGATTGCAAAGCATTGATTACAAGATTCAAAACTGCACCAATTAATGACTCTCCGTGAATGGATGATTCACGAGTTATCAACTGATTGTTTACTTTAAATAATGCAGAAGATGACTCTATATAAGGCTGTGCTCTTTGCATTAATTGAGAGCACCAGTAAGTCATATCTATAAATGTCGGTTTAATTGATGTACCTCGGGCAAACAAGAGTAAATCATGAATTTGTTGTTCAATACTCCCATGACACTCCTGTAATCGCCGTATCCAGTTTTTTATGCGGGGATCAAGTTCAGGTAAGTTATTTAAATGCTCCGTATATAAAATTGCTGAAGACAAGGGAGTTCTGATTTGATGAGCCAGCTGGGCAGTCATCGTTCCTATAGATACCAATCGTTTCTCATTTTCTCTCGCTTTCTCATAATCCCGTGTCGCAGTAATATCCGATAGAGTAATTAAGATACCAGGTAAACTATCAAGAGATGAAATAGCAACATGTACCCGTCGTCCATCAGCCAAAGACACCTCATGACCATCATCAGCACGTGGAACAAATGCCCGTTGAATGACATCCAACCATAAGGATCCGATTAATCCATAGCCTAGCATCGCTTCAGCGGAAGGATTTAACCATACCACACGCCCTTGTGCATTCAATATTACAAGCGCAATAGGTAAACTGGATAAGATATCCCATTCAGAAAATTCAATCTGTGGTTTTACCGCACATGTCTCGTAATTACAATATTGCATAAAATCAATAATTAATAAGATAAATAATTATGACTTTAGCAAATTTCACGCCAAAATGAAAATGTCTTTAAAATCAATTAATTAATTACTTTGAAGTGAATGTTTTTTAATTTTTGCACAAGATAATCTCTTTATTCCAGATTTTTTTGACATGTCATGAAGTACTGAATAGTCAAAAGTCCTATTCAGCAGCGCTTTTCAGAGCTATCCATTAGCTCTCTGGATGATGCATTCAAAATTGAAAGATCATTAAAAAACACAGTATTTTTAGGAATTAGTGAAAATATTAGTCATAACTTTGACACTGGACGTGCATGAGTTCAAACAGCATCGATTTCATGACATTGTTCAGAGCAATCTCATGAAATCGATTCGGTGCATGCTTCTATGAATCAGCAACAGGCACCTGGATATAAATGATATAATTCAACATCTGTGCATCAAATCAGTACGCGTAACTCTGCATACACCTCATTTGCCGTAAAGGAACCGTTCCAGGGAGTAACACTCACACCGGTTCTACCACTAGGCGCTGATAAAGATGACAGAATGTAGTTAGGAAATGGTATCTTTCCCCCATCAAAGTAATCATAACCAACTGCGAGTGAAGTTCGTTGCGTTAATTGAGCAGAGATACCAGCACCAACCCGCCAGGCAAATTCACTATCAGTGCTTGTTTGATTGACCGAGGCGATTTCTGTTCGACCAGCTCCAAAAGGTGCTGATATTGTTCTAAAATCTTTAACATTTAAATAATCTACCCCAATTCCACCACCGACATAGGGTTGAAGTGAAAAAGTGCCAACCTGCCATAATAACTTTGAAGTGAGAGTGCCCAGATCAACCCAACCATTAACCATGACACTGTTACTGTCCATTTTAAATTTTCGGGTTCGTACATCACCGGTAAATCCAGGAACGCCATTGTTTGATCCGGTTTGATACTTCGAATAGTCGTAATCACCTCGGTGTTCAAATCGAGCGTCCAAACGCAGATAGTCGGTGATGTAACGTCCCACTCCAAAAAATAACAGTGCCGCTGAATCTAAATCATTTGAATAACCTTGATTGGAAAAATCCCAGATTGCGGGGTCAACAGTGATATCGGCATCGTTTGACCAGGAAGAACCTGCTCCACCAACTAGATACCAGGATTCTGGCTGTACAGCGGGTCCCATAGTTCCAGCAACGGCTATTGAAGAAATACTTAATGCAAGACAAGCTGGAGCTAGTTTGTAACATTTTTTCATGAACATAAATCCCTTTATTTGTTAAGATTGATATTTATACCTGAAATTTGTGATATAAATCAATAAAGAATCAGTGGATTGGATAAAATTTAATGCAACTACTGAAATTTAACGTGTTCAATAGCTCGCTCCCCCTCCTCTCGAATACAGTAAGCATCACCTCAAGCCGGCACAATGCCTGTATGGGGAGATCCTTCGCTACGCTCAGGATGACGAAATAAAACACCCGGCATCACGAGTGAAACGAGGGCTCTCCTGAATGTGGTGCTGTTCCTGCATTTGGAGATCCTTCGCTACGCTCAGGATGACGAAATAGAACACCCGTCATCCCGAGTGAAACGAGAGATCTCCTGAATGTGGTACTGTACCTGCAATTGGAGATCCCTCACTAAGTTCCGAATGACGAATTAAAAAACCCGTCATCCCGAGTGAAACGAGGGATCTCCTGGATGTGGTGCTATACCTGCAATTGGAGATCCCCCACTAAGCTCAGGATGACGAATTAAAAACACCCGTCATCCCGAGTGAAACGAGGGATCTCCTGAATGTGGTGCTGTACCTGCATTGAGAGATCCTTCACTATGCTTTGGGTGGTGAAATTCCTGGATTTGTTGGGAAGTTACACGTAACAGTCTAACTTTCTGAATCTTCATCCAATTTTTTTAAAAATGCGAGTTTTTCAGCGATTTTGATTTCCAATCCTCTTGGCACCGGTTTATACCATTGAGGATCTTTAATGCCATCTGGAAAATAATGTTCACCAGCAGCATAACCCAGTGGCTCATCATGAGCATAACGATATTCCCGTCCATGTCCCAACTCTTTCAATAACTTGGTAGGAGCATTACGTAAATGGACAGGAACCTCTCTGGACTTATCTTTTTTTACAAAAGACATGGCCTGATTGAACGCAACATAACCGGCGTTACTTTTTGCGGCAACCGCAAGGTAAATTACTGCCTGGGCCAAAGCTAACTCCCCTTCGGGAGAACCCAATCGCTCATAAGTAGTGGCTGCATCATTAGCTATTTGCATACCCTTGGGATCAGCCAATCCAATATCTTCCCAGGCCATTCGAACGATGCGTCTGGCGAGATAATGCGGATCTACTCCACCATCAAGCATACGACATAACCAATATAGTGCTGCATCGGGATCAGAACCACGTACCGATTTATGCAATGCAGAAATTTGATCATAAAAATTGTCGCCGCCTTTATCAAAACGTCTGGAATTTGGAGCCAATGCATTCGTTACCAATTCATTAGTTACTGCAGTAACATTCATTGCTGTACAAGCTGTATTAATTTGCTCAAGCAGATTAAGGAGCCTTCTTGCGTCACCATCAGAACAGGCGATAATGACATCCAAAGCCTGATCATCAAATTGCAGATGGGGTAAAACAGCTGTATGGGCTCGTTGAAATAACTCCTTTAATTCATCATCCGATAAAGATTTTAAAACATAAACCTGTGCGCGGGACAGCAGCGCTGAATTTACTTCAAATGAAGGATTTTCGGTGGTCGCTCCAATAAATGTTACGAGTCCTGATTCAGTATAAGGCAGCAATGCATCTTGTTGTGCTTTATTGAAACGATGAATTTCATCAATGAATAAAATAGTCTGTTTATCATGTATTAAATGTTCCTGCGCTTGCTCCATGGCTGCGCGAATTTCTTTAACACCTGAAAAAACGGCAGACAAGGCTATCCACTCACAGTCAAAGGCCTGAGCTGTTAACCGCGCAATCGTAGTTTTACCTACCCCGGGTGGCCCCCAAAGTATCATGGAATGAAGTTTCCGACCGGTAAAACTCAATCGTAAGGGTTTACCTTCACCAAGCAAATGACTTTGTCCAATCACTTCATCAAGATGCTTGGGCCTTAAAAATTCAGCTAAAGGAGGGACAGGTTCCGTATTAAACAAGCTCATTCGTACATACCATTATGAATTATGCCATGATCTATAATAGCTAAGCTGACCGATTTGAACGCTAAAACAGCTCAAAACGGTCAGTTATTTATTGCTGGACTAAATCGACCCCTTTGGGCGGCTTAAATTGAAACAGTTTAGCTGGTAACTTAGGATTGGATTTTATTTGCACTAATTTAACAGTAGTTACTTGCCCTAATTGATCATGCAACTCCAGACCCGTTAATTTATCCTCTGTGAAAATCAATTTAATTTGCTGAAAATTTTCTTTTGGAGATTTCGATTTCAAATCAAAAGTAGTTACCTGCCCATCAGTTTTCTGGGTTACTTCAAAATCTCTGGTGACTGTATCATCATAACCACTCAAAAATAACGCGGCAGTTCCACCTAACCCTTTTTCCTGCTTTTTAACTGTGACTTGCTCTAAATCCACATCATAAACCCACATTTTCGTTCCATCAGCAACAACAAGCTGCTCCATTGGATCGATCGTTTGCCAACGAAAACGTCCTGGTCTCTGTAGAGCCATTGTTCCTGAAGAACGAGAGACTTCCTTCTTTTTAGCTTTTACTATTTGATTAAAATTTGCAGTCATAGTTCTGATCGCATTAAGTTTCTCTTGTAATAACTCACCCGAAGTCTGGCTGAACAAACTACTGGAAAAACAAAACAGGATCATTAAAATTAATTTTTTCATTCTCATTCCTCAGTTACTGATGAAACCAGAACATCCCGGTATCCACCATCAAGTGGGCCAACTATTCCAGTTCGCTCCATCTCCTCAACCATTCGTGCTGCACGGTTATATCCAATTTTTAATCTTCTTTGCACTGCAGAAATGCTAGCTTTCCGGGTTTGAATAACAAACTCTACGGCCTGATCGTATAAAGGATCATCATCTTCTGTTGATTGCCCTTCTTCGTCAAATCCTCCTTCACCACCATCATTGGTCATCTTTAAAATGTCTTCAATATAATCAGGCTCACCTCTGGCGCGCCAATCATCAGCGATACGATGGACTTCCTTATCGTCCACAAATGCGCCATGGACACGCAAAGGTGCGCCACTTCCAGGAGCCAGATACAACATATCGCCATGACCCAATAACTGTTCTGCGCCCTGTTGGTCAAGTATAGTACGAGAATCAATTTTTGATGATACTTGAAATGATATACGCGTTGGAATGTTGGATTTAATCAGTCCGGTCAATACGTCAACAGAGGGTCTTTGCGTAGCAAGAATCATATGAATCCCTGCTGCTCGAGCTTTTTGAGCGATACGTGCAATCAATTGCTCAACCTTTTTGCCAACCACCATCATCATGTCAGCAAGCTCATCAATGACCACCACAACATAAGGCAGTGCTTGTAATTGAGGCGCTGTATCATCCATAGAATCTACAGGTTTCCATAAAGGATTAACCAATGGCGCACCATTAGCAATTCCTTCTGAGATTTTAGTGTTATAGCCTGCTAAATTACGTACTCCCAGAGCAGCCATTAGTTTATATCTTCGTTCCATTTCCTCAACACACCAACGCAATGCACTGGCTGCTTCTTTCATATCGGTTACAACGGGCGTTAATAAATGCGGAATACCGTCATATACAGATAATTCAAGCATCTTGGGATCCACCATAATCAAACGAACTTGCTCAGGTGTTGCTTTAAACAAGATGCTTAATATCATGGCGTTGATACCCACTGATTTTCCTGAACCAGTCGTACCAGCCACCAACAAATGAGGCATTTTAGCTAAATCCACGATCATGGGATGCCCTGCAATATCCACTCCCAAAGCCAAGGTAAGTGGTGAATGAGCCTGCTGATATACATCGGCAGATAAAACATCGGATAATCGAACCACCTCACGCGAATGATTTGGCAATTCAAGGCCAACCACCGTCTTGCCTGGAATAACTTCTACCACACGAACAGAAATCACAGATAATGAACGAGCTAAATCTTTGGCTAATGCCGTTAATTTGCTTACTTTAACACCGGCAGCAAGCTGCAATTCAAATCGAGTAACGACAGGTCCCGGATGCACAGCCACTACGTCGGCCTGTATACCAAAGTCCAATAAATGTTGCTCTACATCGCGCGATACATTTTCTAATTCCTGATGTGTATAACCACCCATAGGTTTACCCGGCTGACCTTTATCCAATAAATTCAATCCCGGTAAGGTACCTGATGTAGTTAATTTAGGAGGACGAATTTCTCTGGACTCTCGTACGTTTTTTATCACTTCCGGTTTAACTTCCTCAGGAGCGATGAGAACAGGAGGTGATTTTTCACGCTCTCTTCCTCGTTCTTTTTCCTTTTTCGGTCTGAATAATTGCGGTACTGATTTTTCTTTAGTGGATACTTCTGCAGGTTCCGAAGCTATTTCACTGGATTTAATAGATGCCGCTCTGGCTTTACCTAAATTAATGACTTTTTTCAGAGCCATATACGTCGCATTAATCCCTACAAGTGTATACTTGCCAATTAATTCAATCGCGTTAAGCCAGGACAAGCCAGTTAACAAGGTAGTCCCCACTAAAAACATGGCTAATAAAACAAGAGTCGCGCCCTGGAAATTCAACATGTGGTACCATCCATTACTTACTGCCTGACCTATAATTCCCCCTGCACTATGAATAGAGTCGACTGCTTTAATCTCCGGTTCAAGAGTTAACAGGCCACATCCACCAAGTACCATCAAAAGAAATCCAGCTGAACGAAGCATCAGAACGGTTCTGTCAATGAATTTTAAAGTTTGAAAATCCTTTAATATCGACCAGGCAACGTATACAAAAGCTATTGGTAGCAAAAATGCAAAATAACCAAAAGCAAAATACAATGCATCCGCCAGATAAGCACCAACTTGCCCACCAGCATTGGCAATATCGACTCCGGGCCGAGTAGCATGAGACCAACCTGGATCACTTACCTTATAAGTAAATAAGGACAAAAGCACGAAAAGTGCAATTGATAAAATGAGTATGAAGCCGCCTTCACTCAAGCGCTTTGTAACATAATTCGGCATGGATTTTTTAGGGGTTCCAGCCTGTTTTCCCGAGTCTTGTTTTGCCATAGGTATTTTATTATTTTCGTTTTTGTCATAATATTTGCCATCTTAACACAAAATATAAGGAAGGCAGAGACGATGAGCACAAGCAATCACCACCGCTTAATCATACTTGGTTCTGGTCCAGCAGGTTACACCGCCGCAGTCTATGCCGCAAGAGCCAATTTAAATCCAGTATTAATCACTGGTATGGAACCGGGCGGTCAATTAACCACTACCACCGAGGTAGATAACTGGCCTGGCGACGTTGAAGGTCTGCAAGGTCCTGCTCTAATGGAACGGATGCAAAAGCATGCTGAGCGCTTTGATACTCAAATCATATTTGATCATATTGTCAAAGCTGATTTAGCACAAGCTCCATTTACATTACAAGGAGACAGCACGACTTATACCTGTGACGCATTAATCATTGCTACAGGTGCTTCTGCCCGATATCTGGGTCTGGAATCAGAATCAGCATATCAGGGGAAAGGTGTTTCAGCGTGCGCAACCTGTGATGGATTTTTCTATCGTAACAAAGCAGTCTGCGTCATTGGAGGTGGAAATACAGCGGTTGAAGAAGCACTTTATTTATCTAATATTGCTGCATCGGTTACGTTGATTCACCGAAGAGACAGTTTACGTTCTGAAAAAATTCTCCAAGATAAGTTGTTTGAGAAGGCGCGTACTGGCAACATTAAATTGATATGGAACTCAACTCTGGATGAAGTTCTGGGTGATGGAAAAAAAGTAACTGGGGCAACCATTCGCAATGTGCTTACAGATGAAAAAACAGAATTAGCCTTAGATGGGGTTTTTATCGCTATTGGCCACACCCCCAATACGGGATTGTTCACTAACCAATTAAAAATGAAAGACGGCTATCTGACAATCAAGTCTGGTTTGGATGGGATGGCGACCAGTACATCGATACCCGGTGTATTTGCCTGTGGTGATGTTGCTGATCATGTATACAGACAAGCCATTACTTCAGCAGGATTTGGCTGCATGGCAGCGCTGGATGCAGAGAAATATCTGGATTCATTATAAAATAGTGCAGTCGGGCTTCGTAGAAGATCCAACTGCCAAATTTAGGATAATAGAGCCAACAGAGAGTGTTGGCTGTATTCTTTATAAAATGACCTTAAGGATTAAGGACTACATTGGTTGATACTGGCTATATTTTTCCGGACCCTGAAACCAGCGACAAACAAGGACTGCTTGCTATAGGCGGTGATTTATGTCCACAGCGTATAATTCAAGCCTATACTCAAGGTATTTTCCCTTGGTTTGAACCAGGATGTCCTATTCTATGGTGGTCGCCCAATCCCAGATTGATTCTGCTTCCTGACCAAATGAACGTATCAAGGAGTCTTGGAAAATCGTTAAAAAAACCCTTCAAATTATCCATAGATACCGCATTTCAACAGGTCATTACTTCATGCGCCACCTGTTCAGGGCGTTTCAATAATACCTGGATTACCCATGAAATGATTACCGCCTACACTACTCTTCACGCAATGGGCTATGCCCATTCATTTGAAGTATGGCAGGATGAAAAGCTTGTTGGTGGATTATACGGCATCAGCCTGGGAAAAGGTTTCTTCGGTGAGTCCATGTTCCATAAAGTGACTGACGCATCAAAAATTGCTTTATACTATCTGTGCCAGACACTTAAAGATTGGGAGTTTGATTTCATCGATTGCCAAATGCCAACCAATCATTTACTTCGGTTGGGTGCCACCGTCATCAGTAGAAAAGAATTTCTACATTTATTGGAGTTAACACTAAAAAATCCCAATAAACTGGGCCAATGGGATCATCCCTTGAAGTTATCCTTAAAATAATTATTGGCAAAATCCGTTATATTTTTCTCCAGTGTACCGACCAGCTCTTTAAAATTACCATGATTGACCAACGATTTATCCAATTTGATTCTTCCTTGATGCAGGTTCATCAAAATTTTTCCATTAAATTCAATTTGGTGATCGCTGAGGTTTTCGGGTGGTCTGCGTTTCAGCTGAAGATTAATCTTAGTCTCAACTGCCCTGATTATTCGCTTTTCACCAAAGCCCTGAGCAATTTTTTTTGCAATACTGAATAAGGCATCAAGATAAACGGTTCCCTTATCAGATAGGGTCTTGATTGTAACTGCAGTCCTGGCAGATACTTTGGACATATCTCCAACTGCTCGCCAGAGTTCTGCTGGTACCTGAGCGAACGCAAGGTAACTCTCAAGTTGTTGTCGACTTATATTTAATCTGTGGCATAATTGATCAGGAGTGATTTTCGCTGTAGTTAATAAAGTATGATAGAGCATTCCTTTCGAATAATCAGAAACAGTTTCTTTCTCATAATCGGCTATAAGCACGGTTATTGCCTGCTCAAAACTTAAATTTCTAATAACTGCCTGAACTTCAAGGTGATGAGTCTTGCACGCCATCCATCTCCTATACCCTGCAATGACAACATATTGTGCGGATGGATTATCTTTAGGCTTGAAAGTCTCAGATACTCTGACCACAATGATAGGCTGACACTGCCCCGCTTGTTTAATACTTAAAGCTAAAGAATCAATACACCCTAATTCAAATGAGCTTCGTTCGCGATACTCCCATGTATCAATTGTGTTACAATCTAACTTTACAATATGTTCAGAATATCCCAGTTCCTGCTCAACGGATTTAAATCGTTCAAGGATCGCATCAGATAGACAAAAATTCTGCATTTTGTACTCCTTCATTTTCCTATACAGGACTTACCCTTTGTGCCACTGTATCTGTATTTTGTGAATGGAGAGGAGGATATGGTTTCGCCCATATATTAGCAATTTTAATGACCTCATCTGCTAAAGACAAAAACTCTTTATGACTATCACATCCTGGACGATAATTTCCTAGCCATTTCCCCTGAAATGGACTTTCCAATACTGCTGCTTTAGTGGATATGGACGTTTCAAATGCTTGTCCAGATTTAATGAGTTCAGACAATAATTTTTCTGATAATTTATGTCGTTTATTGATTTTGCAGCCCAAAATTTTAAAAGGTTTTTGCGCCATTCTAGGTATGGATATAGCATCCGTGAGATTACTTTGATCCAAAAAACTTGGAGAACAAGGTAAAATAATTAAGTCTGAAAGCATTATTGCTTTAAATGCGGCAGGCATGTAGTTGGGAGGAGTATCCAAAACAATAAAATCATAAGTCCTCCTTAATGACTCCATTGTATCCATGGGTTTTTCTTCAAAAAGTTCGATTACAAAATTGATGTGATTCCCTTGTTTAGCCCAATTTATAGCATCAGGTTTATCTTTATCCATATCCGCAACTATTGCTTTATAGCCTTTCTCTAATAAAGCACCACACAAATTAATGGCTGTAGTTGTTTTAGTACTTCCACCCTTTGATTGGCTGACTGCTATAACATAGCCCATAAGACCTCCATGTAGCTTAGGATTTCTCCCATTATTATAGTACATTATTTAGCCAGTGATTAAATAATTGTACTCAACAGAGAAAGTTGACAATTCCTTAGGAAGTTGCTTTTAATGCAACGAAGAAGTCAGCATGGCAAGTTCTGGTTTAATCGAAACGGGATACCACACCAGTATCCATGTTTGTAATAATAACAAAAACATAATGAGCAAGGCACCAAAAGAAAACCAATAATAACTGGCCAGACCTGATACAGGTATTTCTTCTCTAAACACATTTAATAACACAGAGCCTGCAAGAAATGCCAGCATGAAAGCAGCAATTAATACGTTAACAGGGTCAAAAAGTACTGAACAAATCCAGCCAACTAACAAAGCACTTATCAATATAAAACGCCCTAAATGATTAAATTGCGTGCTATAAAATCGACAGAATTTACGATCCGTCAAAACAAAATGTAAGGCCATAGCAAAAGTAAACAAAACGGTAGCAGAGATACTGGTTAAAGCCCGTAACGACATGGTATAGGTAATCAAAAAGTTATAGAGACAGAACATGGTGAGATGCAATCCATAAACCATGCCGTCATAGTCCCCTTCATCACGATACCGTTCTGCAACCAGATCAAAACCGTAATAGATAAGAAATCCTAGTAGTGCGACTATATAAATTAACAACTCAGTAAAGGGAGTGAGCCATTGATTAGTCATAAGAAAGCGACCAATGGGTTTATTGTACTCAACCAGATTAGGCAGCATATGCAAAAAAACATAGGCTACAGCCACGCCACCTGCAAAAGAGACAAAAGCACTTCCATTGCCAGGTAAATGATTTGCAAACCATGGACTTAAATAGTGGAATATCACTAAAAAAAGCGTAGCCGCTAATGCAACCCATAAATGGGGTGCCGATATCCATAACACTGAGATACCTCCATCAATCCTGAATCGGTACGTTACAGTACATCATTATTCAATAAAATATACAAATAAAGCCAACTTAACGAGTACTTTTTATAAGGGAGGTTGCCGTAATTTTTTGATTGTTCCTCTCAACGTTTTCCTATCCAGTCTTTTAGTTATTGAAGATTTTGACGGTTTCGTTTCTCTACGTTTCTTGGGTGCGTAACTGGCTTTTTTAATTATTCCAATTAATCGCTGTAAAGCGTCTGACTTGTTTTGTTCCTGACTTTTATACCGCTGAGCCTTAATAATAATCAAACCTTCAGCAGTGATTCGATAATCATTTAAAAGCATAAGACGCGATTTATATTCCTCAGGCAGAGTAGACTTGTGAATATCAAAACGTAAATGGATGGCGGTTGAATTTTTGTTTACATGTTGCCCACCAGCTCCCTGAGCTCGTATTGGAGTTAACTCAATTTCCTCTATAGGTATAAAAACATGAGTTGTAATTTTTAGCATGATTCTCTCCAACTTGATTTTCAGACCTATAATATAAAATTACACTAGCTACCTCTTATACAGATTAAGACTATTGATTAGTAATTTAAAATGGTTCAGTTATCAACTTTAAATAAAATAAGGTAAGCTTAACAAAAATAATTTGAGGAGTATTGTTTATGAAGAATCATTCCCCTGGATTTCTTAATTTAGTAGACGATGCAAAAAAACGAATTAATGAAATAAGCCCTCAAAATCTAAAACGAATGATTGATAACAAAGAACACATCATAGTAATAGACATCCGGGAAGATCATGAATTATCTGATGGATACATTCCCACATCAATTCATTTAAGTAAAGGAATTATTGAACGTGATATTGAACAACAGATCCCTGATCTTCATACCCCCATAGTGGTGTATTGCAGTGGTGGATTTCGTTGTGCTCTAGTCGCTGATTCATTACAAAAAATGGGATACACCCAAATCTTTTCACTTAATGGTGGGTTGCGCAGTTGGATGGATGCGGGTTATCCCATCCAAAAATAAACCATGCTCAAATGCCATTAAACTACACTGATTAACTTCACCCAGGTATATTAACTGTTAGTCAAATCAGAGATAGCCGAGCTATTCAGGGGAAGTAATTGATCACGCATTACCCTCCCCTTAAACTGATCAAAAAAATCACGGATTAAATGATCATCATAATCATGGTTCGCTTTCCTAAACTCTTTTGGCAAATAGTACCAGGACAGCACGGGTAACTCATGATGCAACTTATGATAATTAAAATTCATAAATAACAACGCCAGGGGCTTTGGTAAATAAGAGTTACGAGCAGCATTAATATCGCCATGAAGTTCGGTAGCATAATGAGGCATATTATCAAAGTATGAAAACAATAAGGCTCTTATCAACAGATAGGATATAAACAAAATCATAAACTGGTGATAAATGAAAAACATCGAGACAAGTATGCAGAGCGATAGTATAAAATCCATGCGTAATTTCACCAGATTCGAACCTTCTATATGCTTCTTAAGATGATTATTGGAAAAATGCTGTAATTTATCGTTATGATTAAATTGATTACCAAAGGTTTTATTTCCTATCTGGATGATTTTTTTACGGGGCAGAAAAAACATAAAGGTCATTGCAAAAATGTATATAAGATAATGCCCACCAAGAATAGTAAAGAAATAATTTAAAGTACCTTTCCATGTTTTTGATTGTTCATCAAGGCACACATCGATTTCGTCGGTTTGACGATTGACTCGATGGTGGAACAGATGGCCAAAACGAACCATATTAAATGAAGTAAATAAGAATACTGCTAATATTCGTCCCATGAGATCATTTATCTTTAAATTCGAATGTAAAATATTGTGTATCCCTTCGTGGATAATATGCCAGTGCATATTAGTTAATCTCAGTAATACAAGATCAAAGAACAATACTCCACAAATAATGACATAGTTATTGGTTAATAAAGGAATCAAAAACACTGATAAATTGGTACACAACACCATTAAAAAGACAAACAGGTTTAATTTTTGCGGTAATTTAACAATCATAATATCTTCTTAATTAATTTCTATTTCAATGTTTATGCATTGTTATTTAAAGACTATTCACATAACCATCAAGATTGGCATATGATAACACAATATGACACCATTTTAAACTTATGCCCACTCTATTTCAGGACTACTGTGCCATCATAAGAATAAACTGTGACCTGTTAGCACCAGTTAAATTGTATAGTGCATTAGGTCATAAAAAAATTAAATACCTAATCCATACTGGAATAGAAATATCGCGTCTTTTTTTCATAAAAGTATATTTTGAGGTATAAGTCCATTTAAAAACCAGAAAAAAACGCTAATAATTTAAATGAATCACACGCTTGGATTGCCATTTTTCTGAAATTAGTGCACTATTTCACCTTTATGAACTTGTAACATCATTGAGAGACTTATGGCAAAAGAAGATCATATTGAAATGGCTGGCACCGTTATCGATACCTTACCCAACACTATGTTTCGTGTAGAATTAGAAAATGGCCACGTTGTAACCGCCCACATTTCAGGTCGTATGCGTAAAAATTACATTAGAATACTTACAGGAGATAAAGTTAAGGTAGAATTAACTCCTTACGATCTATCCAAAGGCCGTATTATATTCCGCGATAAAAATTAATTTAATTCGTCAATCGTATTTCATATATCTGAAATTCATCTCTTGATTTGCAGTCATCTGGCGTAGGTAGAGCCTGCGCTACAGGTAAAGGCAATACATCAGGTTATTCTATGTTCGCGACATGAAACGCTTTAGCGATATCAGTGTAACTGAGTCAATTTTATCTTAAAACTTCATACCACCTGGATCACAAACCAACAAACATCAATCAAATAAACTACACGGTCGTCCCGAATGAAACGAAGGCTTTCCTGAATGATGCGGTGAATCGAGTGCGGTGCCACTATGAGGGAGATCCTTCACTGCGTTCAGGATGACGTATCAATACAGGATCACATATCAATTCAGAATGTCGAACAAAAACCCGTCATCCCGAGTGAAACGAGGGATCTCCTTGATCTGGCTGTGAATCAAGTGTACTGCCACTTTGAGGAAGATCCTTCACTGCGTTCAGGATGACGTATGAATTCAGGATGTCGAACAAAAACCCGTCATCCCGAGTGAAACGAGGGATCTCCAGAATGTGGCTGGATCATGAATACAGTGTGCCATTATGAAGGAGAGCACTAAGCCCTATCTCAGGAGGCTCATAGGCTTAAGCTCAAACTCTCCTTATTTCCCAGCAACCATCATTTTTTCTATCAATATTGAGCCGCATCGAGTTGGAATATTCGGATTTATATCATTACCAACAGCACGTATCATATGAAACATTTCTTTTAAATTTCCGGCGATGGTCACTTCATCAACTGGAAACTGAATTTCACCATTCTCCACCCAATATCCGCTTGCGCCTCGTGAATAATCACCGGTTATACCGTTAACACCCTGCCCCATTAATTCAGTTACCAATAAGCCCCTATTCATTGTCTTTAATAATTCAGGCAATCCACCAGCTGTCGGATCTACAGTCAAATTATGCACGCCGTCACTATTGGCCGTTGTTTTTAAACCCATTCTCCGAGCAGAATAACTTCCAAGAACGTATTGTACTATACGCCCCTTATCAACCAGGATATTAGGTCGAGTTGGAACCCCTTCCCCATCAAATGGAGAGCTTCCTAAAGCGCCGGGTAAATGAGGTTGTTCATAAATACGAATGTACTCGGGAAATATTTGTTGGCCTATGGAGTCAAGCAAAAATGAATTTTTTCGATACAAATTGGATCCGCTAATAGCGCTAACAAAACTGGAAATCAATCCGCTTGACACTCTGGATGAAAAGATAACGGGTGTCGTTTGAGTGTCAATCTGTCTGGATCCCAAGCGACTCAATGCACGTTCTACGGCATTTCGCGCAATCAAATCAGTATCGACCAGATCCGCTGCATTTCGCACCGTTGTATAATCATAATCTCTTTGCATTTCCTCACCTTCTTTTGCAATCACAGAGCAACTGATGCTGTGTCGAGTACTATGAATATAACCTTCCCCACCATTAGTGTTTGCATAAGCATGATGCGACTCATAAGAAGACACGCTAACTCCATCGGAATTGACGATACGTTTATCAAGAGATAAAGCATACTGTTCACATTTTAAGGCAATTTCGATTGCCTGCTGTGGTGTCACATCCCAAGGATGAAATAAATCCAGATCTGGATGGTTTTTGGTCATCAACTCCCGGTCTGCCAAACCAAAACAAGGATCTGCCGCACTAACCCTGGCAATATCGCATGCGGCCTGTACCAATGACTCAAGCGCCGCGGGTGATGTATCCGTACTGCTTGCTCCACCTTTTCTTTGACCTATATATACAGTTAATCCAACACCTTTATCTTCACTGAATGCAACTGTTTCAACCTCCCCCATACGGACATCTACAGAAAACCCTCGGTCATTATTGACGGCAACAGCCGCATCAGTAGCACCCTTTTGTTTGGCGATTTCCAATACTTGATTCATCAATTGAGTTAATTCAATAGTTGACTTATATACTTCACTATTGTTATGTTGCGTTTTAATTTGCATATGAGATTCCGTGGTGTTGAATGATGTACATAAGGATACAATAACATGTCTTCGCAAACCAATGTTTATCCTGCAAACATAACTTATTTATTACGTATTCTTTTTTTGTTTATTTGTTTAACACTTCCATTCAATTCCTGTTCAGCGGATCGATGGCAGGAATTATCACCGGGAATAGAATACCAGGATCTTGAGGGCGGACTATTAACTCCATGGTCGCATGTTCATGTTTTTCGCATCGATTTAAATAAAAATCAATTGGCGCTAGTCAATGCCAAATCGCTTTCCCTCAAAAATGCCTCTACCGATCAATTTGCCGAGCACAGTAAAGCTCTGTTAAGTATTAATGGTGGATTTTTTGATCATGAATTTAAACCTCTTGGTCTTAGAATAAATAATAAAAAATTGGAAAACCCTCTAAAACGAATTAGTTGGTGGGGCATTTTTTATGTGAAAAACAACAAACCTCATATAACCAATATCAGTAACTTCAATCATGATGAACATATTGATTTCGCGATTCAAAGTGGTCCGAGGCTATTAATTAAAGGCAAAATCCCGAGCCTCAAACCCGGTGTTGCAGACCGATCCGCATTGGGAATCACAACGGATGGCAAGGTAATCATTCTGGTTTCAACAAATGCAGCCATGTCTACATTTGAGCTGGCGCAGTTATTAAAAGCTCCGCCCCTTTCCTGTATTGATGCCATCAATCTTGACGGAGGGAGCTCAAGTCAATTGTATGCGCATATTGACTCATTCCAACTAAATGTCCATGGATTTTCTAATGTAAGTGATGCAATTATTGTAAAAAAAATATAAAAATCTATAAAATGAAAACTTCATGAAAATAAACGCATATTCGCTTATTCCCTCAGTTTATAAAAATTAACCCACAAGTTATCCACAAAATATACCCAAATTATTCTCTTGACCATCAGATAAAAACACACTATCTTGTTATCAGTACCCCAAAAACCCCCTATATGTTGGGTTTTCTGCTATAATTAAACTAACAGTAAATTAAGCCTTATCAACTGTTGACAAATACATGTTTCGTGGAGGAAAAATGTCCGAAATTATTGATCCGGTAAAAGATGTGCCGCAAACGAGTCAACTGGAATTGACTGCTAATGCCCCAGGTTTACTTAAAACAATTAAACGTAATGGCAAAGTAGTGAACTATGATGACACTAAAATTAAAATTGCCATTACCAAGGCATTTATTGCAGACGAGGGCGGAAGCGCGCCTACATCTGATAGAATTCATCAACAGATTGAAGAGCTGACCCGGCAAATATCTCAAGTATTCAAACGTCGTCTTCCTAGTGGTGGCGCAATTCATATTGAAGACATTCAGGATCAGGTTGAACTGGCTCTCATGCGTAGCGGTCATTATAAAGTGGCTCGCTCTTATGTTCTTTACCGTGAAGAACATCGCAAGGCACGTCAAAGCGAAATAAAACAACAACCCAGTGATAGCAAACAATTAATGATCACCATGCCCAATGGAGAGCTAAAGCCATTGGATATGAACAGGGTAAATACTATTGTTAATGAATCAATTCGCGATCTGGAACATGTAACAGCTGAGCCTGTAATTAAAGACGCGCTGCGTAACCTATACAATCAGGCAAAATTTGAAGATGTTCATAAATCTCTGATTATGTCTGCGCGCACTCTTGTTGAAAAAGAACCTAACTATACCTTCGTCAGTGCTCGTCTGTTGTTGGATAGTTTGCGTATGGAAGCGTTGACCAAATTAAACATCAAATCTGACGCAACGTTTGATGAGATGAGCAAGCTCTATCCCGAGTACTTCAAAGCTTATATAGCGCACGGTATTGCCCAAGGTATGCTTGATGCCAAAATGGCAGATTATGATTTGGATAAACTCAGTAAAGCCTTACTGCCTGAACGTGACATGCAGTTTACCTACTTAAGTCTGCAAACCCTGTATGATCGCTATTTTATCCATGATCGTGGTGTTCGTTATGAATTACCTCAGGCATTTTTCATGAGAGTAGCCATGGGTCTTGCTATGCGTGAAAAAGATAAGGAAGCCAAAGCCATTGAATTCTATCAATTGCTTTCTTCATTTGACTACATGTCATCTACCCCTACTCTATTTAATTCAGGTACAGTCAGACCTCAATTATCCAGTTGCTATTTAACAACTGTTCCCGATCACCTGGATGGTATTTATAGTGCAATAAAAGATAATGCCCTGCTTTCAAAATTTGCTGGTGGACTGGGCAATGACTGGACGCCAGTTCGCGCTATGGGCTCACACATCAAAGGAACCAATGGTAAATCACAAGGCGTAGTTCCTTTTCTGAACGTTGCTGATGCTACAGCTGTTGCTGTAAATCAGGGTGGTAAACGTAAAGGCGCTGTTTGTGCTTATCTGGAATGCTGGCATAGAGACGTTGAAGAGTTTCTTGAATTAAGAAAAAATACAGGTGATGACCGACGCCGTACTCACGATATGAATACTGCCTTATGGATTCCTGATCTGTTTATGAAACGAGTTCGTGAAGAAGGCGACTGGACTTTGTTTTCTCCAGATGAAGTACCTGATTTACACGATCAATACGGCAAAGCCTTTGAAACTCTGTATATTGAAAGTGAAGAAAAAGCGCGTCAGGGCATCATTAGAAATGCTAAAACGCTATCGGCTGTGAAATTATGGAGAAAAATGCTTTCCATGCTGTTTGAAACAGGCCATCCATGGATGACATTCAAAGACCCATGTAATCTTCGCTCGCCACAACAACATGCCGGAGTGATTCATAGTTCCAACTTGTGTACAGAGATTACATTAAATACTTCTGAAGAAGAAATAGCGGTTTGTAATCTGGGCAGCGTTAATATTCCTGCGCACATTAAAAATGGAAAGCTGAATAAAGAGAAATTGAAAAAAACCATCACTACCGCGATCCGTATGTTGGATAACGTCATTGATATTAACTATTATTCAGTACCGCAGGCACGTAATTCCAATTTGAAGCATAGACCAATTGGTCTAGGTATCATGGGCTTCCAGGATGCATTATATGAACTGAAAATTGATTATACCTCCAAAGAAGCAATCGAGTTTGCTGACTCGTCTATGGAATTAATCAGTTACTATGCCATTGAAGCATCATGTGATCTGGCCAAGGAACGCGGCAATTATTCTACTTATGAGGGATCGTTGTGGAGCAAAGGGATCTTACCAATAGATTCAATTAATCTGTTACAACAGGCACGCAACAAGTATCTGGAGCAGGATCGCTCACAAAGATTGGATTGGGAGACACTAAGAGTTAAAGTCCGTACTCAAGGAATGCGTAACTCCAATGTGATGGCGATTGCCCCCACAGCAACTATTTCCAACATCTGTGGCGTATCACAATCGATTGAACCTACATACCAGAACCTGTATGTTAAATCCAATCTTTCAGGTGAGTTTACTGTAGTGAATCCCTATCTGGTTGCTGATTTAAAAGCGCTGAATCTTTGGGATGAAGTGATGGTTAATGATCTGAAGTATTTTAATGGCAGCGTCCAGCCCATTAGCCGGATCCCTGAAGAATTGAAAAAACGTTACGCTACTTCTTTTGAAATTGATCCAATGTGGTTGGTTGAAGCTGCGTCCCGTCGCCAAAAATGGATAGATCAGGCTCAATCTCTTAATATCTATATGGCTCAGCCATCTGGCAAGAAACTGGATCAACTCTATATGCACGCATGGATACGTGGCTTAAAAACCACTTATTACTTACGCAGTTTAGGTGCAAGTAACGCTGAAAAATCAACAGTTACCGATGGTGCGCTTAACGCAGTGAAGCTGATCGATGAAGAACCGAAAGTGTGTTCTATTCTTGATCCAGACTGTGAAGCGTGCCAATAATCAGGAGAAATTTAATGCAATATAATAATAATCAGGAGCGCGTCGCAACTCAGATTCTGGGTGCGACAGGACTTGAAGCTTTAGAAATGGGCGCCGCACGTATTCATGTTGATGATAAACAAATAATCAATTGCCGTGCTGATCTCAATCAATTGGTACCTTTTAAATACCGATGGGCCTGGGATAAATACCTTACTGCCTGTGCCAATCATTGGATGCCTAATGAAATCAGTATGAGCGCCGATGTGGCGCTTTGGAAGGATCCTAATGGTCTTACTGAAGATGAACGTTTAATAATCAAACGTAATTTAGGATTTTTCTCAACAGCAGATTCTTTAGTTGCGAATAACCTGGTTCTTGCTGTTTATAAACACATTACCAATCCAGAATGCCGTCAATATTTATTACGTCAGGCGTTTGAAGAGGCACTACATACACATGCTTATCAATATGTAATTGAAAGTCTGGGACTTGACGAAGCTGAAGTATTTAATATGTATCGGGAAATACCATCAGTTGCTACAAAAGCAGCCTGGGCCTTACCTTTCACTCAAAGTTTAGGCGATGAGTCCTTCCATACAGGGACTCTTGAAAATGATCAACGTCTATTACGTGACCTGATTGCTTTTTACGTTATCTTTGAGGGTATATTCTTCTACGTTGGTTTTACTCAGATTTTATCGATGGGTCGTCGTAATAAAATGGTGGGTACGTCAGAACAATTCCAATATATTTTACGTGATGAATCCATGCACATGAATTTTGGTATTGATGTGATTAACCAAATTAAAATTGAAAATCCTCATTTATGGACGCCTGAATTTAAAGATGAAATTATCAAGCTCGTCAGAGAAGCCGTAGAGATGGAGTATCAGTATGCTAAAGATACAATGCCTCATGGCATACTGGGAATGAATGCCGAGATGTTTGAAGAATACCTGCATTTCATAGCAAACCGCCGCTTAAACCAGATTGGTTTGGCAGATCAATACCCTGGGGCTGAAAATCCTTTCCCATGGATGAGTGAAATGATGGACTTGAAAAAAGAGAAAAATTTCTTTGAAACTCGTGTCATCGAATATCAAGCTGGAGGTACTTTAAGCTGGGAAGATGATTAAGATCCAATTCGATTCCAGGCTCTATTAATATTCCACTTGTCAATTTCCCCCTAAACATCCAAGTACCGCGGCTTGTCCGCGGTATCTGAGATGTTAGAGCTGACGCGGTCAAGCTGAGGCACGTAGATGGTGGGGAGCAAAGGTGATGGCACTCAATGTCCCGAACTCAAAAATAAGAAAGGAACACTGGGTCGAATTTTTGAGAATAAATCCTATAACCCATTACTATGGATTCGCCAATCTTGTTCTGCCGATAATTTTCTCTATTGCATTGCAAAAAAGGAATGGTTTGCATCAGCGCCAGAACTATTTTCTAATACAGGTTTTTTCACTGATGGAGAGACGTGTTGTTTCGCCTCTTGGTTAAAAAATAATAAATTTCCTTTTCGTTTTTTAAATGGCAGATATGAGTTACTGGCAACAACAACCTTATTCTGCTCTACCGGTTCACTATTTTGATTAACAGCAGAATTCACATTATCGTCTGCTTTTGGTCCATCCACGCTAAGAACTGTTTTCTCTAATGAGTTATCGCCAGTAAATCGAGCCAAATAAGTACAGGAATTATCATGATTTTTTGGATGAAATTTATGTAAGACCGTTATAAATTTACATTTACAAAGATATGAGTATAAATCTTCCGGAATATTAATGTCCTTATCTCGCCCCATTTCGATTGCCAGATAGCCGCCAGGAATAAGTCCTTTGATTGCTTGTTGCACTAATACATAGAGAAATTGTTCTTTCCAGACATTATAAGTATTATAACGCAGATAGGATTGATTGGCTCCCTGGTATTTTTCCAGACCAAAATAAGGTGGTGAGGTATACATGAGTTGATTGGGTTTTCCATCCGGGCATAATTCTGTACTATCGCATTCCTCCATCGGTTTCTGATGAATGATGACTTCAAATCCAGCAGGTTTATAACGGGTAGTTATTTCTTGATAGCCCGCATGAATGGTTGTATTGGGGTCAGTAGCCACATAGCGCTTTAATCCTAAAGAGGAAGAGGCTAATGCACCAACCAAGCGATCTCCCCAACCTGCACAGAGATCAAGATAACTTTCAATGGCGAAACTGTCTTTATAGCTGGTCTGTAAAAAATTGATCAAACAGGGTATATGAAAAGGTTTGTGTTGTTGGGCACCAAATTTTCGTGTTAATTTTGTTCGCACGACATGTCCGGTTAAGGCCATATTTCTATTCTCAAAATGATAATCATACTCCCTATTTCGGTTGGTCATTGCTATTTGGCGCAGAAAGCCATTGATAACCGATGACAACGTGTCGGCATACCATGATGAAACAGGGGTACGATAGCTTCCGTCTTTATTTTTAAAAGTACTATTGGTTACTTCATAACGCTGATATTGCATTACACGATCAGACACTGACCAGCCAAGATAAGTCTTGGGAATATTCGTAGTAAATGCCATAGTTGATGGGTGGTTTGCTACTTTATCAATCAGGTCTTTAAACTCTTTATCAGCCATTTCTTCAGTAATGGGCTCATATGGAAAAGGCAGATTTTGGTAACGAATTTCCTTTAATACTCGTAGGCTAATGATTTGGCACAACAAAAATTCAATGGCGTCCAATTTATGCTTACGAAATTCTTGAGTTTGAGAGGCATATTTTGTTGAAACATAATGATGGGCTTGAGTTAGTTTTTCTTTAAAATAATCACTGGAAACAAAAGTATCTCCTTGTACAATACGATCCTCATCTGCAAAAAGCACTGACCCCAAAAGTTCTTGTAACTCATGTTCACTTCTTAATTCATCCTCATCAGGGATATAAACATCCTTATCCTTTTTATTTTTTCCCATAAAGTAATGATACGTGGGTATTTCATCGAATTTGATGCGTTTCTCAGGATCAAAAGAATGGTTTCTTTCCCGCTCAAGAATATCGACGATTTTTTTAGCTTTAGTCAGTAACGATTTGGACATGATGAGGTTGATTCTCCTGTATTCGTAAACAAAATTACCGAACGTGGTAAATTAAGGCCCCAAATGGTAGCACAATAGTCAACGTGCTTCAAATTAACATTATTGGTTGGTTGTTATTGTTACGATTAATACTCTTTTACGATGTCAAAAATTCCATAAAACGACATTCTAGGGTAGTTCTATCATTATGGTTACATTATTATGGGATAAAATGGAGAAACATATAGGATATTATGCTCTGATTAATCAAACACAGTTTGTACGATGTACAGCGATTTTGAATTTAATGCGCTCTTAGCTTTGATAGACCATTGTTTACTTGGATACAGATGATCAATCTTCAACTTCTTCATCTATCTGAACATAGAATGTACTACTCACTGTTCCCTAACATTAAATCACGATTTCGATCTTTGTGGTGATATAGGGGTGCTGCCTTCATGATGCCCATCGTTTAACGTGGTACTTTCGGGATCTTTAGCCTGTATCAACGTTTCTCGATAACCTTTAGCAGGATTTAACAGCCGAGAAATAGTCGCCAGACCTTGTTTTAAATTGGGGTCATCAGGATTGTTTTCTTGTTCCGACTTTAATTGTTCTTCAATTTCATTCAAAGTGCCTTGATAAAGTGTACCATTACCACATGAAAAGGCATAAAAACCAGTAGGCTTCCCATTACTATCCAATTCAGAAGCAAGAAATTTACGAGGTGGTTCCTGGGTAGCTTGAGTTGTAAAAAATGCAATAGCATCATCTTTAGTCGGAAAAACTAATACATTATTTTCAATTGGGACGTTCGGATATTTTTTCTTAAAATCTTCAACGATTTTCTTCCAATCATCAGCTTCTACTCCTGTAGGTTGAAGGTTGAATCGAGTCATTTCTTCAACAGGTTGCGATTTTGAAGACTCTTCATCTAACAATGCTGCATTTTTTCGCTTTTCTTCTTCAAGACGAATTTGTTCTATTTCTCGACCTAAAGCTTCTTGCTTAAGTCGCTCAGCCTGTAGATTTTTCTTAATCTTATCTTCATTGCTTGACATATTCGCACCTATATCTGTTTATTTGACTCAATAAATTGTTCAATCTGAATATTTTATATATTTTTGAAGATACCATACATCTCTATTATAGCAGGTTCTTTTAACAGAAATTTACACTTTTCTAACATTAGCCTATCGTAGAAACAAATTGGTCTTCGACAAACCTTATAAAGTCTCTATTTTAATGACCATCAATATGAACAATATTAAAACTATAAATCACAAATTTGATAAAATAGTGATGACTTTTAGCGCTGATCCGGTACAATCCCCTCGGCACATTAATAACATGAAAAAAAAATAGAAAAATACATGCATTCAATGACTTTACTAACTTGATACAAAACTTGAGGTAAAAATGAATACTATACCGAAAATAAAAAATAAAACTGACGATGACAACAATTACAGCTTTCTTCTAAAGTGTATGGCTGGAGTAGGCGCAGCGTTAATTGCTGCAGGAGTTATCACTGCTATCGCACTGTCTGCATCTGCCAAGACTGCTGCTGCGGGTATGGCAGTTGGCGCAACAGCGACTGCCTTTAGTGTTGCACCAATTATTCCTATTGTTGGAATAGCAGTCCTGATTATTGCTTCGATTTGTGTTTTACCTTTCCTATTTTCAAGCAGAAGTACCTATGTTGTAGGAGGTTCTCCTGGGTATAGAAATAGTGGATTCTTTGGTAGTTCAATTTTTACACCTCCATTAATTATTACAGATAATGGGCACCATCATCACCATCATAGACACGGTGGTGGATTTGGTGGTGGCAGCGTATTTGATGGTGGCGGGATATTCAGTGGTGGACCAGTACATCATGGCAATCATTCAGGATCTAATCATCATGGACATGATGGTGGACACGGTCCTACTGGCGGACATGTACACGGACATCGTTAATACTCTGTACTATCCAACTATTTTAGAACCGGGTAAAAGAGCAACATTTACCCGGTTCTTTACAAGAACATCAAGGATACTAAGTTTTTTGAACCTTGTTTTATTCCCATAAAACAATCAGAACAGCATACGATTCAAAAAATCGGAACAATGAATTAATAAGATCGTTACGCCGAGTCGATACTCTTCACAAATTTCGTTCGAACAAAAGTATTGGAATTATCAATAATTCCGATTTCCACGTCATATTCTAAAAGAAGAAACAATGCCATTAAGTTATGTCGTTGTAGCCCGTATTAGCGAAGCGTAATACGGGGAAATAATGGCAACACATTCCATTATTTCCCCGTATTACGCTTCGCTAATACGGGCTACACGACTGTAGGCTCAGATAAGTGCTCTTTAACATGTGATTTATGAAAACAATATTTATTCTATCGAATGAATTAAATACAAGGCTGCAAAAACTCAGTTTGATGTTCCTCTTTATCGTTCAATCCAGGTTCATGCTTATCCTGCAAGCTCAATACGGCATCGAATATCTGTTCAACGTCGCCTTTTTCTGACCAGAAACTCTGAAACGCCAAAGGATAAGTGCTTAATAAATCAGCTTTGGATATTAATTGTTTGTCATTCAGTTGAGTCGAAAGTTGTGTTAATAAATTTAATTTTTGAATATTCTTGTCATTTTTAGGTGTCGAACTGGAATTAAGTAATTCAATTTTCCTGTTAATAATATCCTTTATATACACATGAGCTTGTGATAACTCCATTGTTTTCAATACACTACTGTACTCAATTTGACTAAATAAACGCTGGCTTGAAATGCTGATGGTAGCACTGAGATCAGGAATATCTATTTTAAGTGCAGACAGATCCAGCTGATCAATATTGATTACAATGGGTTTATTTAAATGAAACAGCTCTTTTATGGACAGCTTCCAATTATAGGGAATCATTCGCCAAACTAAATTTACCCCGGTTAGAAGAACTGCAGTTAGAGCACAGGCAGTACCCAGAAACGGAGCAACAGGAGTCAGCATGACAAAAGTAATCGCCCCTGAAATTGCAGTTAATAATCCCAGAATAAATGCATTATTCAAAGCAGCCTGAATGAAATGCATGCGTTGGGCAGATCCAGATAAAGACTCATATGCCCGGTATGCATTAATACCCAGCATAATTGCCTGATGCAATCCGGCTAAAACTACACTGCTCAAAAAGAACCAGGGCCCTGCGGCAAAAGTAACCTTCATGGCTGAGGCGATCACAGCCCCATAAAGAGAAACACTGGCAAGAACCGCACAAAGTCCAGATACAATGAATCCAAACCATTTATCGAAATTTTTATTCTCGGCGATTGCTAATTGATATCCGCTAATTGCAGCGGATAGAGTCAACAAAATACCTATAAATGGAAGCATTACATAATAAAAAGGAGACCCACTAAATGCCGCGAACAAGCGTGAATCAGCCATAACACCAAACAAGCCTACTTCTTGTACTTCTTTTGTGTAGGCTATTGCTTTCTGAATGATACCTAAAATCATAAATCAACCAAAAATTACTGTCTTAAATGCGGGAATAAAATAACATCCCGAATGGATTGAGAGTTGGTAAACAACATAACCAAACGATCTATCCCTATACCCTCTCCTGCTGTAGGCGGCAAACCGTATTCCAATGCCTCAATATAATCGCTATCAAAATGCATTGCTTCCAGATCGCCGGCATCTTTTTCTTCAACCTGTTTTCTAAACCGCTCTGCCTGATCTTCTGCATCATTTAACTCGGAGAAGCCATTGGCAATTTCTCGACCAGCAATAAAAAATTCAAATCGATCGGTGACTTCAGGATCATCGTTACTACGTCTGGCCAATGGAGAAATTTCAGTTGGATAAGCGGTAATGAATGTAGGCTGAAATAACTGATGCTCTATGGTTTCTTCAAACACGATCATTTGCAATTTACCCAAGCCATCAGCATCCTTATAAGGCAAGCTCAGACGATCCAGAATTGCTCTGCACCCCTCAATACTCTCCAATTGCTCGGCTTTAATATCAGGATGATGTTTAAGGATGGCTTCTTTTACTGACATACGAGCAAATGGCTGGTTAAAATCAATAACATGACCTTGATACTCAACCTGACGTGTACCTAATACCTTATCACATAAATAATGCAATAACTCTTCAGTAAAATTCATCAGATCCTGATAATCAGCATAAGCCTGATAAAATTCAATCATAGTAAATTCAGGATTATGGCGGGTTGATATTCCTTCATTACGAAAATTGCGATTTATCTCATATACTCGTTCGAAACCACCAACAACCAATCGCTTTAAGTACAACTCAGGAGCGATTCTCAAATACATGGTCATATCCAGACTGTTATGGTGTGTAACGAAAGGACGAGCCACAGCACCCCCAGGGATTGGATGCATCATAGGCGTTTCAACTTCCAGATACTGATTATTATCCATAAATTGTCTGAACGCCTGAATTAATCGTGAACGAATTAAAAAGGTCTTTCTACTGTCTTCATTAGCAATTAAATCGACATAACGTTTACGATATTTAACTTCCTGATCCGCTAAACCATGGAATTTATCAGGTAAAGGGCGTAACGATTTAGTTAGCAGTTCCACATGTTCTGCATTCAAAGTGAGTTCACCAGTATTGGTTATAAATAACTCGCCCTTGACACCAACTATGTCTCCAAGATCCCAATGTTTAAATTGCTCATAGACTTCAGGAAGATCATTAGCTCGGAGGTAAATCTGAATACGACCAGATACATCCTGAATATGAAAGAAGCTTGCTTTCCCCATAATACGTCTAAGTACAATTCGTCCGGCAACGACTGCTTTAATTTGTTTTTGAGCCAAAGTTTCTTTATCGTACTCACTAAATTCCCTATTCAATTCCTCGGCGAGATTCTCTCTGCGAAATTGATTTGGAAAATTAAAACCACTTGTTCTTAACTCAGCTAATTTTTGTTTACGAATATGATAAACTTCACTCTCATCTAAATGCTCATCAGTCATGCTACCCTACTCCTGCTTTTAAACTTGCTTCAATAAATTGATCCAGTGCGCCATCTAATACGGCCTGCGTATTACTTGTTTCAACACCAGTACGTAAATCTTTTACCCGCGATTGATCCAATACATAGGAGCGAATCTGGGAGCCCCATCCAATATCCGATTTCGTCGCTTCCAAAGCCTGTTGCTCCGCATTTTTCTTCTGCATTTCCAGCTCATACAATTTGGCGCGCAACTGCTTGAATGCTTGATCTTTGTTCTTATGCTGACTTCTGTCATTCTGACATTGTACTACAATTCCTGAGGGCATATGGGTAATACGAACCGCGGAATCGGTACGGTTGACGTGCTGTCCACCAGCCCCGGACGCACGATAAGTATCGATACGTAAATCAGCTGGGTTGATTTCAATCTCAATATCGTCATCAACTTCTGGAGAAACAAATACCGCGGCAAAAGAAGTGTGTCGTCTGTTTCCAGAATCAAAAGGAGATTTACGAACTAGTCTGTGTACGCCGGTTTCCGTTCTTAACCAACCAAAAGCATAATCACCCTTAAAATAGATTGTAGCACTTTTTATCCCGGCAACTTCACCAGGAGAACATTCGATCAGCTCGGTAACAAAACCGTGTTGTTCTCCCCAGCGCAAAAACATTCTCAATAACATTTCAGCCCAATCCTGAGCTTCTGTTCCTCCAGAACCGGATTGAATATCAAGATAGGCATTGGAATTATCCATTTTTCCGGAAAACATTCTTCTGAACTCTAAACCGGCAACCTGTTGCTCTATCCCTTTAACTTCCTCACCAATTTCATTAATGGTTTGTTCGTCGTTCTCTGCTTTGGCAAGTTCAAATAACTCGGTTAAATCAATAACAGATTGACCCAATTCAGATAATGAAAGTACAACGGCTTCCAATTGTGTTTTTTCTCGCCCTAATGCTTGCGCTTGTTCCGGATTATTCCAAACAGTTGGAGATTCTAATTCCCGTATTACCTCTTCCAAACGTTCGTTTTTAGCTTCAAAGTCAAAGGTACCCCCTAAGCGATTCAATACGCTTATCGAGATCGGTCAAACTAAGGCTGATTTGATTCACTTCCAACATAAGTGTCTCTCAAAAATAAAGAGGTGATTTTACCGTGAAAGTCAGTTTCTCGCTATAGGAAGTGACGTGTAAGTATAATAAAGAATTGATATTGATGAATCGGGTTCATTAAAAATGATGTAAATCAGAACCTGATATAAACATCATGATGTTGCACAATGCAACATCATGACTTTCCCTGTTCTGAAACAATAATCAGGAAAAAACAGACTATAAACAGAATTTGGTTTTTGATTCAAAACATTGATGTGCAAAATCAACATTTAACATGGGGGTGAACAGTTGCGGTTCATTATCCATAATGAACATACGATGAGGCTCCAACAGAACATAATTTGACGAAGCTAAAACCTGCTGATACACGCCGGCCGATCCTGGGAAAAACCACTGTTCCAGGAAGGGTAAAATCACTTTGGGTTCGTAACTGTAAAATCGCTGTCTGATATCATCTACCAATTCTTTTTTCATCTGATAATTACTGGCAAAAAGGAGATTGGTTGTATCGGTTCTGTAAACCAGTAAATTAGGATCATCACGACCTTCTTTATATCCTGAAGAAATTTTTAACGAAACTATCAATTCCTTTGCGCTTTCAACCGTAAATGGGAGTCCATAAATTTCAGCGCCTTTCATGCTCTCCAACCATTCCGTTAACTCACTGACGGCTTTATCGCTAACCGGATCAAAATAACTGGAAATAATTAATTGATTGGCCATTTCAGTTTTAGGATCATAACCACAGTAGCTGTAACTGTTTATATAATACATCCCGGAATGTGACAGGTAATCAAGATACAGTTGATCGATTGCTCTGAATACTTCGTCACAAGTAGTATTTAGAGTATTAATAGTGCCAGCAATCCGTACTATTTGGGTAGGGTAGTTTATTATTCTGTCACCAGATAATAACTGTTCTGAACTGGTGTAATGCCTGGTTATTCCATTTTTTCCCTGCACAACAGCAACTTGCTCATCCAAGGCTGGACTGGCGCTCTGGGCAAACACCGGCATTACTGCAATCAATAGCAATAAACTGTGAATTAATTTCATTATCAAATCCATTTAATTGAGACAGAAGCACTATATCAAATTAAAAAATAAGCAACAAGTTCACGTTTTAATAGAAAAAAGTTCTGACTCATTTCATCTGGCTTTGGAACAATTTAGCCCATATTGTACACACTATATTATTTCTATATTCAAATATCTACTGTATTTTTTTGTACCTCAGGAAGAGGCGAATCCGAGTTAAATGTAACTCGATTAAAAAACAAGTCTCTTGCTCTAACACCATAAGCAGGTATTATCCTGACAGGTAACTCAGGATATTCTAATGCCGTACAGTCAATCGCTGCAGCCTGTTTACTTCTTGGAGTTTCCTGTTCGGTAATGAAGTCATCTGGATGATCAGCCATTAATATCGGATCTGCTTTCATAATTGACACAAAAAATTGATCAATTAATTCATAAGCAATTTGAGCCATCAGAATATTAGCATTGCTTTGCATCTGTATAAAACTGTTGTCTTTGCTATCAATTACTGGATCATTATGCTCTAGCGCATTTCTTAAAGCGATAAAACACGGTAAACGTACTGGTAATTGAGGATGAATCACTTCCAATGCTTCAAGACCATCAAGTTTATTCATGATACTGACTATCTGAGTAATTAAATAGGAGCAACTTAATAATACTTCGACATCCGATGTTATGAGTGACTTAACCACCTCGACAGAAGAAGTGTCATCAAAATTCGCGCCCGAATCGGTCAAAATTTTTCTCAGCAATTCAAACCTCGACTGAAGGCTATTCAACAACGATCGTACGGACATCTTTTCCGGTTTATGTAATTGATCATAGGATGTAAACCCCAAAGCTCGGAGATGGGGATAATCATTTTGCATCACCGCTTTTTTGGTATTAAGTAATGTCTGTTCTTCTTTTTTTCTTTCGTCGGACTTTTGTTTTATGAACTTATTTTTAAGTTCGTTGTATTTTTTAGAGGCCGTTTTCAATACCTTTTTAATTCCTGACTGTCTTAAAGCAGGAGTAGAAAGATCTTTTGTTTCATCAAATGACAATTGCTCCATTGGTATTTCTCCTCGGAGCATACTGCATACTTTTTTATAATATTGCGAGTTCTTATTAATCGAGTCCAAAAATTTGGTAAGAGGTTGTTCTTCGAGCAATGGAACAGACGGAACGAAGGTTTGGGGATTATAAGGTACCGGTTGCTTATAATAATGTTTTACTCTATTCCAGTATGTTGTCATGGGGTCTTTCCATACTTTAAATGGAGTCGTCACATCAGGTAAGGTATTAAACTGCATTTGTCTGTTCTTTATCACCTGATAAATTATATCTCTTAAATGGTTCAATTCCTTATAAAGAGAAATAATTGTCGCGTTATTATGTTCCAGTTCATATATATGATCAAATGAATGCAGATCTTCAAGATGAGATAATCCATTTCTGATTTCATTAAGCAATTCAGTATCAACAAAATCTATAGTATCTAACTGATTCCCCCAACCTCTTCGAGTAAAGACCTCACCAATCATTTGTATCCGGCGAATCAAGGCCAGTTTACTTTTTAAATTACCAACCAAACTGTCTTCTGTAGGTGTGAGCAATAGCAAATGCACTAATGGGGATATCTCACAAGGATGCTCACCCTGGAGATGATGTACATAAGTTTTTTGATCCATTGGGGATGGAAGTAATGCAGTTAAACGAGCAAATTGATACGTATGTTTAAAGTACCAGAGTATCGGTCTCAAATTAGGTAAATCTTCCAAAGGTTTGATACTGTTTTGTGGGTCAATCAAGTTCTTTTGAACAGTACTAAAAAAGCGATAAAGACGAGGCAAATCTTCTTTAAGCAAATCAGGAATAACAACCTTAACCAGACAATTATCAATCAGAAGTGATTTTTGAAACTCATTGTATAACTTTATTGAAGCTTCGCTCTCCCCTTTCAGATACGGATACATAAAAGGTATTGGACTGTCGTGTTCGCTATCGCGAAAAAAAGTACTGCAAAACTCCAGGAAATACCATGAATTAGTACCCCAAGGTAAGAAATCCAATAGGGCTCCCCGTTTCTCTCTGGGTAGTTGATGAATGGTTTCAAAAATCATACGAAATATAATTTGTGATTCATCCAAAAACACATCATCTTCAAGATTGTCCAATACTACCAACGCATAATCGGCAATCTCTGCTGATATATTTTGAGGATTGAATGTATTTATCACAAATTTTGCAGCATTGTTCCCTACATATTTTAATCGCTTTTGTATTGCCTCAGGTGTTGTTCCAAGTAGCGTCGCGTTTGCAAATGGAAATGGTTTTTTATCCACAGTATAATATTTGAAGCTGAATTTCATTAACGAAAGAATCCATTCAATTTTTTGATTGTAATCAAAGTCTTTCATTTTTTTATGAGTTCTCTGTAACTCATTGAAATCATTTTGATATTCTGCTGTACAATATACATCCCTGAGCACTTGAACAGAAGGCGTTTTTAAAGCCTCCAGCTCCTCGGGACTAAAGTTCCGTGCTTCTTTGCGAATCGAGCTAATTTTCATCATTGCCCTGGCTTTGTATAAAGGAAATTGGTCAGCTACCTTCTCAAAAATACACACTGCTTCCGCATATTCTTTTTTAGCCAAATGAAGAAGACCCTTGGTATACCAGGCAATATCGCTATCAGGAAAAAGTATAAATGCTTCTTTAAGTTTAGCGTCAGCTTGGTTATAACGTTTTATATTTATTAATTTTTCTGCTTCTTTAGCTAATTTTTTTGCTTTTTCTTTCATTGATAATTCCGAGTGCCAATTGGGTTTTATTTAATCATAGAGATCGCAAAATAACATAATGTTTAAAATATTACAACATGAAAAGCACGGTTTATAATGGATTAAAGCCAGTTTTAGCAATCAAAAAAATAAGATTCTCTACGCGATAGAAACAAGTACAAACAAGCACGAAAATATAATGAAACAACCATACATTTAACGAATAAATGTGGGATTTATTGACAACTCCAGTTCAATGTCGCGCGACTTGTAAAATTGGATACGTCATCCTCGCGAAAGCGGGGATGACAACCTTTTAGAAAGTGCAAATTAAGGTGAATCAATACGCATTTTTAAAAAGTGGGTTGCCCATCAGGACTTAGTCTCTACACATTGGGGATAATTTGATAAATGATCAAAACAGCTTAAAGTTATCTTAAAGAATGATGTATAAGTAAATGAATCGCGGAACTATTGAACATCAGGTTGCCCTTATAGCAGCACGATAAGCCTGTAAATTCATTAATAACTCAGCCTCTGCATTGGATAAATGACAGCTGTTCACAATTTCTTCCTGGTTCCCACCCATTTCCAATATACGTAAAGCATGCTGATAACCTCCATCATTATCCCTGATGTTTTCCAGATTTTGCAATTGATTATCCATACTAATCAGCTGTTCATTAATCTCTTTTAATTGTTTTGAGAACAATAAATCAGCATTAATCAATACGGGATGATCTCGTGATATCTGTTCTGAAGTTTTTTCCAAAATTCCAATTTTTTCCTTAAGAGATACGAGTTGTTTTCGTTGGTTCAATAAATAATGCCCAATAAACAGCAGAAGCAGAACATTTATACATAAAATAGCTGTGATCATTTCAATTCCTTTTTATCCGTATCTTGCTGCTTCAGTGGCGCAGTCAGTATTGGAGTTCCAAAACTGACATTATGCGTTTGTCCCATTTCAGGATTTATCAACCTGTCGATTTTTCGATTTGCAGCGATTATTATATTAACTCTTCGATTTAAACTCCTACCCACTTCAGTTAAATTATCACTTACAGGGTATTGATCTCCATATCCAGTAACCAGGATTCGTCCTGTATCAATCCCATAACCATTTAAAATTCTTCCTACTGTAGCTGCTCTGGTCGCAGAAAGCTCCCAATTGGAAGGATATTGCGGCGTTTCGATCGGTACGTTATCAGTATACCCTTCAATCACAACAGGATATGGATAAGTCTTAATTTTTTCAGCTAATTGCATCAATTTAATTAATGCTTCCGGTTTTAAGTCTGCTTCACCGGAGTCAAATAAAGAACCGGCTTTAATCTGTAGTTCTATCCATCCATCCTGCCTGTTAATTTTATAATTTCCGTCTTCCAACAAAGACAATGACTTACTTAGCTCATCAAGTCCATCATTATATGTGCCTTTTGTTTTTTTTTCTTCAGGTCCATCATTTATTGTATCTGTCGATTGAGTAGCCTTATTCTTATCTTTTTTATCAAATGCGGATTTCATCCCATCAGACAAAGATTTATATTTTGAAATATTCACTGAAGAAATGGCGTACATCACCACAAAAAAGGCAAACAATAAAGTAATAAAATCAGCATAAGAAACCACCCATCTGTGGTTATCTACATGCTCTTCTGTTTTATTTCGTCTTGATTTCATGTTGCTTGTGCCGCCCGAAATTGTTTAGTTTCAACTCCAACATATTAGGACTTTCCCCACTCGCTATTGCCACCAAACCTTCCAAAATCATCTCATCAAAATGCACTTTATGAGAAATACAACTTTTTAATTTATTAGCCACGGGAAGAAATATAAGATTGGCAAGCCCGACTCCGTAAATTGTAGCAACGAAAGCAACAGCGATTCCCATACCGAGCTCACTAGGATCTGCCAGATTCCTCATGACCTGGATCAAACCAATTACTGCCCCAAGTATTCCGATGGTAGGACTATAACCACCCATACTTTCAAATACATGTGCAGCACGTAAATCCTGATGTTCGTTGCGATCAATCTCAGTTTCCAAAACCTGTCTTATCGTTTGCTTATCAACACCTATAACCAATAATTCAAGACCTTTACTGATCAAGGGATTTGTTTCAACGTCAAGATGATCCTCCAGAGATAACAATCCAAGCTGACGCGCTTTCCTTGCCATATCAATCAATAAGGCTCTGCATTCTTCAAAATCAAGTTTAGGGGGCTTGAATATCCAGGGAAAGACCCTGAATGCCCTCTTAAACGTAACCATTGGAGTCTGCACCATGACAGCACCAAGAGTCCCTCCCAAGACAATTAACAAAGCGGACAAATTAAGTAAGGAGTGAATGTCTCCGCCTTCATGAATTTGCCCGATGATAATCGCCAGAAAACCAGTAAGTAAACCTATTAAAGTTAATGCATCCATTGTTATTCTTTATTCCGTTATCCGCGATTTGATGCGCAGGGTTGCCTGACTTAGAATTTGTGAAACTCGAGACTCACTGACATCTAAAACTTCTCCAATTTCTTTCAAATTCAGATCCTGTTCATAATACAATGACAGTACCATCCGTTCTTTATGCGGGAGTCCATCGATCACTTGAGTCAGACGACTCATTAAATCTTTATGCATAACATTAATATGCGGCTCAGTAGACTCCCCAGCGCCTTCACTATGCAAAATGTCATCCGTCACACCTAAATCATCAAATCCATATAAATGACTACTCGCAGAATCCTGCAACATGTCATGGTATTCATTCATGGGTAATCCCAATTCTTCTGCTATCTCTGAATCCTTGGCCTCACGCCCATGCCGGTGTTCAAGATTTCGTACTGCTTCGGATATCATTCTTGAATTACGGTATACAGAACGAGGTACCCAGTCATTTCTTCGTACTTCATCAAGCATATGCCCTCTGATTCGAATTCCGGCATAGGTTTCGAATGAAGCGCCTTTAGTTGAATCATAATGTCTTGCAGCCTCAAGTAAGCCAAGCATCCCGGCCTGGATTAAATCATCTAGTTGCACACTATGTGGTAATCGTCCAAGCAAATGATGAGCTATTCGTTTCACCAATATCGCATGACTTTTTACCAGTGTTTCCTGGGTTTGTTGATTTACTTTGCTGTATGCAGCTAAAGCATCCACGACACTCTCCTTACAATAACAGCACAAGGTAATTGAAACGATGACAATCTAAAACAAAACCACTAACACTAACTTAAGTATAGTGAATAATTTAAAAATCACCTGCTACCAATCGTTCTAAAAAGAAACTCGTATTTCCTCCCAATGCAGGCTTAATCGGCCAATTGCTTACCGCATCAGCTAACTCTCTTAATGCTTCAGAAGCTTCTGAATCAGGATAAGCAGTGAGAACCGGTTTTTGCATTTTTACAGCCTTGTGTATATGTTCATCAAAAGGTATCGCTCCTAAATAGTCTAGATGAACATCAAGGAATTGCTCGGAAACTCTAAATAATTTATTAAATAATTCACGACCATCTTTCATATTTCTCACCATATTTGCCAAAATATGAAAATGCGTCCACTCATAACGTTTGCTCATCACTTTAATTAAAGCATAAGCATCCGTTAAGGATGTAGGTTCATCACAAACGACAACGATTAGTTCTTGTGACGACCGGGTAAAACTTAATACTGTGTCGGATATTCCCGCAGCAGTATCAATAATCATATAATCCAGATCATCTGTTAATTCATTAAATGAATCGATTATTCCAGCATGTTCTGCCTGGGTAAGCTGTGTCATAAATTCGGTTCCTGATGCGGAAGGAATGACACTGATTCCATTGGGACCTTGCAGAATAATATCACTGAGGTGACATACGCCTTGAATGACATGTGATAAATTATATTTTGTATGTAAACCCAGCATGATATCAACATTGGCCAATCCAAGATCGGCATCAAGCAGCATTACATTTTTGTTCAATTGAGCCAAAGCTACTGCCAAATTAACCGAAACATTACTTTTACCGACACCACCTTTTCCAGCACTGACCGCAATTACAGTTACAGGCTTGGTTCGAGATAAATTTCTCAGACCAGAAGCTTGATCCTTGATGCTTTTGCTATGCTTCGTCATAATGCTCTCTCCCAACACGCGACCGTTCCTCTCTAAAACCTTTATCGCTCTGGAACAGTTGAATTTCCTGTTGAGCAAATAACTCAACAAGTTGATGTCGTGTAGCCATTTTTATGTCTTCTGGAACGCGTTGTCCATGTGTCAAATAGCTTACACCTAACCTCGACTCTATGACGGCACTTAACGCACCACCTACAGCAAGAGACTCATCTAATTTTGTTAGAATACATTGATCGACCTTATTTGCCTGATAACGTTTTATAGCATCTATCAGTACCTGATAATGGCTTGTAGCAGGAAGCACCAGAACTTTAGAAATGGATTGAAGATAGGTACTCAAGACATGCATTTGCCGTGCAACTCGTTCATCAGCGGGATTCATTCCTGCCGTATCGATCAAAATCAATTTTTTATCACTTAATTGACGCAATACTCGGGTTAAAGACACTTCATCCTGTGCGACGCATACTTTAACGCCAAGAATCTTTCCATAAAGGACCAGTTGTTCCTGAGCGGCAATTCTATAAGTATCCATAGTAACCAGACCCAGTTTATCAGCGCCAAATCGCAAACTAAACCGTGCCGCAATTTTGGCAAGGGTCGTTGTTTTACCGACACCAGTTGGTCCAACAAATGCATAAACGCCGCCTTCTTCTATTCTGTTCGTATCACGTATCGGAATTTGTTCCGTAACCTGGGCCAATATAGATTGCCAGGCACGTTGTTCATTAAGGTCAGATCGTACAGATCGCGCCCACAAAGCCGCAGTCGTATGACTCACCCCCAGATACAAGAGCTTCTGCAGCAGTACAGTGTGAAGGGGTTCCCCTCCTCCCACATTACCTCTCAGTTGCGCTTCAAGCATGCCTCTCAAGGTTTGAATTTCCTGTTTCATGTCATCAAGAGGGGTGTGTACTCCATATCGATCAATTTGACTCGCAGGTTCAGCGGCAGCAACTGCTGCATTAGGAGTTAATATGGATTCATCATAATCCATGGCTGCAACGACCTCGACACCACCTTCAACATGATGACTGGACAAAATAACAGCATCAGGACCAAAAGTTGCCTTGATTTGTTGCATCGCAGTGCGCGTGTCCGCTGCGACAAAGCGTTTTAATTTCATAAAGCCTCCTGCTTTTGAAACCTACTTACATTAACTATGTCTAACCTACTGTACCTATAATTCTTATTTGTTTGTTATCAGGAATTTCCTGATAGGATAATACATGGAAGTCATTGGATATGTTACGCACAAATCGTGCCAACACACTCCTGATGCCGGGCTGAACCACTAATACTGAACTTTCTTGTTTCGCTTGTTGTTGTAACGCAAACTGAGACAAGGATTGTTGTATTCTGTCCGCCATTCCAGGCTCAAAACTCACTCCACCAGCTCCACTATTTTGTATTGTATTCTGCAATAATTGTTCCAACTCTGGTTTTAAGGTAATAATCGGCAGTTCTTCGTTTAACCCACTGATTTTCTGAGTGATTAATCTGGAAAGCGCTATTCGAACCTGACTGATTAAATATTCGGTATCTTTTGATTTTGGCGCATTTTCCGCCAAAGTTTCGACTATAGTTCGAATATCAGTTAATGGAATATGCTCCAATAAGAGACCTTGAAGTACTTTGCTGACCATTCCTAAAGAAAGACCGTCAGGTACCAATTCTTTAACCAGTTTAGGGGAACTTACTGCCAGTTTATCCAAAAGTTGCTGGGTTTCTTCATAACCAAGTAATTGCTGGCTGTTCAAATCCAGGATATGGCTCAAATGTGTTGCTACGACAGTAGAAGCATCGACAACGGTATAACCCAGGGTATGAGCATGCTCTTTTTGACTTTCATTAATCCATACTGCTTCCATGCCAAAGGCGGGATCCCGCCCTTGTATTCCTTCTAGTTCACCAAAAACCTGACCAGGATTTATAGCCATCCATCGATCGGGATGAATGGCAGCCTCTCCCATCACAACACCGGCCAGACTAAGGCGATAATGATTCGGTTTCAAATCAAGATTATCGCGAATATGAACAGAGGGTATTAAGAAGCCTAGCTCTTGCGAAATCTTCTTACGAACTCCTTTGATTCGAGAAAGCAACACGCCTCCTTGAGCACTATCTACCAAAGGAATTAACCGATAACCCACTTCAAGACTGATGACATCAACCGGATTTACATCATCCCATGATAACTCGTTCATACCGACCTCTTTAACCTGATTCAGATCAACCTGACTGTCTGCCTGAGCTTTGCTCTGTTCTTTGGCCTGATTTATAAATAAATAAGCAATACCAGCCAATCCTGCCGCTAAAATGAGAAATGCAATATGGGGCATGCCGGGAATAATTCCAATCAAACCAATAATCGAAGAAGCAATTATAAGCGAGCGTGGATTAGCAAAAACTTGAGAAAGGACGGCTTGTCCCATATTCTGAGCGCTGGATACTCGTGTAACAATGATTGCGGCAGCTGTAGATAAAACCAAAGAAGGGACCTGAGCGACCAATCCATCACCAATAGTCAATAAAATATAATTATGTAAAGCGTCAGTAAAACTCATCCCATGTTGAACTATTCCAATAATCAAACCACCCACTATATTAATAACCAGAACCAATATCCCTGCTACCGCATCACCGCGTACGAATTTACTGGCACCATCCATTGAACCATAAAAATCGGCTTCCTGAGCAACATCAGTTCTACGCTTGATAGCCTGTTCCTGATTAATTAATCCGGCATTAAGATCCGCATCTATTGCCATCTGTTTTCCTGGCAAAGAATCCAAAGTAAAACGAGCGCTGACTTCAGACACTCTTCCCGCGCCTTTCGTTACAACAACAAAATTAATTACGACCAATATAATGAAAACCACCAGACCAACTGTATAATTTCCCCCTATAACGACTTCTCCAAACGATTGAATCACCTGACCTGCAGCATCGGTACCATTATGACCATTAAGCAATACCACCCGCGTTGAAGCCACATTCAATGCCAACCTTAATAATGTAGCCAGTAAAATGACCGTAGGAAAAACCGCGAAATCAAGTGGACGTTCGCTGTAAATTACGGCTAACAAAACAACGAGCGATAAAGCAATATTGAAAGTAAAAAAGATATCCAATATAAAGGGTGGCAAGGGTAACATCATCATGCTGAGCATAATGATGAGCATTAAGGGCGTACCTAGTCCTTGACGCATCCAGTAATGCAGGAAATGAAGCGCTTTATTCATTAAATATCCTCCTCTGCTTCACGCACCAACTCAGGTGGGATTGGCACGTTTTGCAAGATTTCAGGTTTATAATCATAATGTTGTCTGTCTTTTAACTGAAACACATAAGCAAGAACCTGTGCTACAGCAACATATAATCCGCGTGGAATTTCTGAATTTAATTTGGTCGAAAAATAAATGGCTCTTGCCAATGATGGGACTGCGATTATTGGAACTCGATGAGTCTTAGCTACCTTGCTAATCTGAAAGGCAATCAAATCCTTTCCTTTAGCAACAACAACGGGTGCTTTGTTTCCCTTTTTTTTATACGATATTGCCACAGCGTAATGTGTTGGGTTCGTTAAAATCACATCAGCCTTGGGAACTTCATTCATCATTCTGCGTCTGGCTATTTCCTGTTGTGCCCTTCTAATTGCGCTCTTTATTTCCGGTTTACCTTCGGTTTCCTTATATTCATCCTTTAATTCCTGCTTAGTCATTTTCATTGCTTTACTGTGTTCATACAATTGAAAAGGCACATCTACAACAGCAATTAAAATTAAACTTGCCGAGATCAGTACAAATGACTTTATAATAATATAAGCCCCGGTTCCAATTGCCGTCTCAATGGATGCATTGCCTAAGGCCAGAAGTGCAGGAATCTGGGTTTTTAACACCAGTATTGCAAATGAGGCTACTAAAATAAACTTAAACAAGGACTTAAGCATCTCAACAAAGCCCTTAAGTGAAACCATTCGCTTAAGACCTTTTAATCCATTTAATCGAGAAAATTTAGGTTGTAAGGCTTGAGCACTAAAAACCCATCCCCCCATTAGTAAGGGAGCTCCTAAGGACAATAGAAAAATAACAACTAAAATAGGAACTAATGACCAAAGTCCGGATTTTGCCAATACATAGAGTCGTTCAAATGCACTTGCCGGAGTAAGAAGGATCTGAACATCAAATTCAAAGGCTTGTCGCATCATATCAATCAGTTGATACGACAATTGTTTTCCAAAAATAAGAAAACCTACTCCGGTACATAAGAGAATTACCGTTGCATTAAAATCCTTGGAACGGGCTACCTGCCCTTTTTCCCTCGATTCTTTCAGGCGTTTTGCCGAGGGCTGTTCTGTTTTTTCCTGAGCCTGTTCTTCTTCTGCCATCAGCGCAGCATCCCTGTTATAAAGTGCATTCCATGTTGAATGCTCTCACTCATTTGCGTACCAACCGTGGATAATCCAATCTTAATCACCACAAAGCCCATTAACAGCGTTATGGGAAATCCTAATGAAAAAATATTAAGCTGTGGCGCAACCCGAGTCATTATCCCGAAGGACAAACTGACTATTAATAAAGACAAAATAGCGGGAATCGAAATTAATACAGCTTCTTTAAACATCCAACCAGAAAACAAGATAACATTCCATACCATAGCGTTATCCTGGGGAACCTGCCCTATTGGAATCATTCTGAAACTTTCCAACAGTGCATCGAGTAACGCCAGATGACCATTTAAAGACAAAAATATCAAGGTCATCATCATGAGATAAAATTGACTGATTAATGGTACGCTCGCTTTACTCGCTGGATCGACCATTATTGCGAACCCCAATCCAGCCTGCATCGAAATAATTTGACCTCCCAGCACAAACACCTGAAAAACGAGCTGAAGAACAAATCCCATTAACATTCCTAAAAATAACTCTTGCAGGATATAAACCAAATAAAGGCCATTAAAATGAAGAAAGGATAATTGTTCGGGAACGAAGGCAGTACAAGTCCAACACAATGCACAAAGTAAAAATATTTTAATTCTCGGAGGCAATAATCCTGAGGAAAATACGGGAACAGTAAGCATCAAACCGCCAATACGCCCCATTGGCCAAATGACCTGGCTAAACAGGCGAATCATTGATTGATAATCCAGATTCATTTCTAATCCCTTAAACTCTATAGTGTAATCGTCTGCGCCGCATACCTAACCCTGCATTTGCGCAGAACAGTTTTATCCAATTAAAAAAGGAATATTTGTAATTAAAGAATCTGTATAATTCACTAATGTCTTTAATAACCAGGGTCCAGCAAACACCAATACCAGGAACGTAACAAATAATTTCGGAATAAAACTTAAACTGGATTCATTGATTTGGGTTGCCGCCTGAAACATAGCCACCACCAATCCAACAGCTAACCCGGGCAATACCAGAACACTTAACAATAACAAAATGACATAAACGCTATCGCTCATAAGCGAAACAACAGTTTCCGGTGTCATACCATCTCCTAGGTCATGGCAAAACTTGAAGCAAGTGAGCCCAATACCAAAGTCCAGCCATCCACCATCACAAACAACATGATTTTAAACGGTAATGAAATGATTAAAGGGGATAGCATCATCATACCCATAGCCATTAATAAACTCGAAACAACCAAATCGATGATTAAAAAAGGTAAAAACAAGATAAAACCGATTTGAAAAGCAGTTTTCAGCTCACTGGTGATAAAGGCGGGAATGACAACGCTCATCGGTATTTCCTCAAGGGTAGCAGGATTGTTACCCGCAAATTTTTCGAATAATGACAAATCATTTTTTCTTGTTTGATTGAGCATGAATTCGCGAAGAGGTTTTTGACCATTAGCCAAAGCGTCAGGAAATGACATTTTTTCAGCCATATAAGGCTGTATTGCCTGTTCATTAATTGTATTAAATACTGGAGACATAACAAAATACGTCATAAATAAAGCAATGCCTATCAATATTTGATTGGTTGGCGTCTGCGCCATACCGATAGCTTGCCTTAAAATAGACAAAACAATGATAATTCGTGTAAAAGCGGTCATTGCCATTAAGAGTCCTGGCAAGACACTCAGTACCGTCATAAAAATAAGAATTTGCAGATTCACACTGTACGATTGCGCCCCATTCACCCCCGAATTTACTGTTACAGCAGGTAATGAAAGAGGATCAGCGCAGACGACCATCGGAACCAGACAAAAAAACAAGGCAATAAAAATAGAGTAGTGTTTTTTCATTTTGATTTTCCGACAGCTGATTTAAGAAGATCGGCAAATGTTGTTTTATTATCCGGATCAAATCCTGAAGGTAACTGCTCCCCAAAATCATATAACAGAGTTACCGAGCTGGAGCCCACCCCCATTAATAGATACCGTACTCCAACCTTAAGTAATATCACTCGCTCTTTTGGCCCAAGAGTCAGACTCGCCACAGATTGAAAACCTTTTGAAGAAGAGAAATTCGCTCCTTGCAAACGCCTTACCATCCAGGAAAGCAGGACTATCACTAATAATACCAGCAATAATCCTGATATCACTCGCGTCAATTCGCTTTGCGAAATCATATTGGAAGTCTCTGTCGGAACTGCATAAGCCATAGAAGAAATCAGACAGAACGTTACAATTAAAAGAGAGTATGCTTTTTTTATCATTTGAGACGTTTAATCCGTTCTGCCTTGCTGACTATGTCAGTTAATCTAACCCCAAACTTATCATTGACTACGACCACTTCACCATGAGCGACTAAAGTTCCATTCACTAATACATCCAGTGGATCACCTGCCAGTCGATCGAGAGCAACAATACCCCCCTGGTTTAACTGGAGTAAATTACGAATAGTCATTTTAGTCCGACCAATTTCAACAGTCACCGATACCGGTATATCCAGTATCAACTCCATTTTTTCATTATCTGCATCCTGAGACACATTAGTAGCTTGTTGTGCTTGATCATTTGCTGTTACTTTAGCTTGAGTCATTCGTATCCCCTAATAACTAATATTTTTTATTATTTTTAATGCGCGTTTGTCATTAGTGCTTCCTAATGTCGCAGTGAAACTTGGTGTACCTTCTATGTCCAGAGTAACAATTTCGTTCATCTCCAAAGGGACAAAATCACCGACTTGCCATGACATAACCTTACCCAGAGTACTAACGGTCTCAGCCATTGCAGCACTGACTGTTAACTCAACATCCATCAATTCTTCTCTTAACGATTTAATCCAATCAGGATCGATTTCATCATCAGGCCGAGAAGCCCCCAACTCCAATTGCTGTTTAATAGGCTCAACCATTGAATAAGGTAAAATAAAATAGAATGTACCGGTTTCCTTACCGAAATTTAAAATAAACCGCGCAACCAGCAGCATTTCATCAGGTTCGGCTATATTAACCAACTGTGGGTTGGTTTCATCATTAAACTTCATAATATCCAGTTGAATTATGGGTTCCCAGGCATGAACCAAATTTGAAATCAACTTTTTAGTAACCACTTCCATAACCCGCAATTCCGTAGCAGTAAAATCGGTTTTGTCTTTTTGTGCGTAGAATTGGGAGCTGCCACCAAAATAATAATCCACCAAATCGTACACAAAGGTACTGTCAAACAAGATAATCCCCTTACCGCGCAAGGGTTTAAATTTATAGATGCTCATTAAACTGGGATTGGGTAATCCTCCCATGAATTCCCGATGTTTTACGATTAAGAGTGGCTCCTGTTTTATTTCAAAATCCTTAGCGGTCAGTTGATATATATCTGTAGCAAACATACGTACCGCTCTGTCATAAATTTTATCCAATACAGGTAATTGGCCCTTAGCTATACGCTCCTGTCCAGTAAAATTTAATGTTTTCACTCCTTCGTCATTTGGAGTTTCTTTAAGCTCTTCTGATTGAACAGAGTGTTCATCGGTATTACCAGATGTTTTTTTGGATGAGGGTTTTACCGCCGAATTTTCAGCTTCAGGCTCCTGAGATGCTTCTTCAGCGCTGTCATCAACTGACTCAAGCAGAGCATCTATCTCTTCCTGTGATAAAACATCTTTCTCAGCCATAATCAATCCATTCGAATTCGACAGTAGTATCAGTACTTTTAACTCAAGTACGATTTAAGTAGTTCAAACTTTATCTATGCAAAGTACATGCCATCCTAAATTATGATTTAAAATCAATATCCTACATAATTAAGAAGTACTTTGACAATAACCCCGAAATGTCATCATCCTGAACGCAGTGAACGTTCCCCAACTGCTGGTACCGCGCCACTGTCAGGAAATGCCTCGATTCACTCAGGATGACATTTTCTAGTATTATTAAGGAGTTACGTAATGAACATCTAATTTGGCATAACAAAATCTACTCTGTCAATGAATTGACGTAAATTTAAAATGGATTAGAGTGTGGTCTGGGGATACGGAGCCTGATAATCGTCAAATCATTGCTCAATTCAATTGCAATAACGCTGAATTCCAATGGAGACCACCGCACCATCCCCAGCATATAAAAACAATTACATTAAATTAACGTGAGTTCCTAATCCCTTCGCCAATGCGTTAACATAAACGGCGTGCGCGATACTGACATCCTGTATCGCAAGTCCTACAGATTTAAATACCGTTGTACGAGAATTCACTTGATGTTCTTTGCTGCTCACTAAAGATCCCAGTTCCACTATATCGTTCCGTTGTATCCATTCTTCCTGTAATGCAGAAACCACTTCGCCAGCCTCTTTAAGCGCTGCGTCCAGTTGATCGACAATTACGATGGAATTAGCGAGCACATCATTGACAATTTCACGTATTGCAGGTGTATGTGAACCAACGGCATTAATATGAACCTGTTTCTTTAAATGAGACCATGTGAGTAATGGCTCAGTACTTGACGTAGCAGTGCAGATAATATCAGCCCCACTCACAGCATCCTGAAGCTGTTCAAAACACGTCACTTCAAAGTGAGTTCTATTGAGGATTCCAGTTCAGGTGATGCACTATCAGCAGTACCGGAAGATTTAACCTGATGATTTATATCCAGGCTCTTTAAAAAGGAGTCCTCATTAAAAGAATCTGCCATGGGTGATAAATTAAAAGGTCTTGATTCTTTAAGGTTTTGTTTCACTGGCTCCGAGGTTAAACCGGGATCATTTTGCTTATCGAAGACGATGGATCCAAGAGCGGAAACAGCCTGTTCAGCAAGACGCTCGCTCATCTTTTTGACTGCATTGATACCACTAAGCTGTTCGATTGAATGGTCAATACGCTCAACACTTTGCTGCAATTTGCCCATAAGAACCATCATAGGATCTTCGTTATTTTTATCATTGGAGGTACCTTCAGCATCAAGATCCATTGATTTTCTTTTTCTGGGTTCATTCTGTTCAGAGGGAAAAATTTTCTTTTTATTTAAATTGGATTTATTAAAAACTGGTTTATCTGTTGACATCGAAATCACCTCTTTTTATTTTACTTAAACAATTTAATATTTTTAGACATTACAAAACTCACGAAAGGAATTTTTAACGAATATTCAGCGTTGTTCGTAAGACCGGTTCTTGATTATAAAAGAATAATATGCATCCAATACTACCAAAGAACGTAGCAAATGATAGAATATTTCAGGATAATTTACTGATATTTTGCAAAGACGTTTTTTGAGCCAAGTCGTTATATTTACTCATTGTTTGCGTCCTGACATTTCTGTTGTGCCAATTTTCCACAATTATCTTCACAATTGATATCGTCAGAAGTTAAGCACGCATTATCAATGCAATTTTGGGTGGCCTCATCAACACAGCTCAGTTGATCCAGATCCTGAGTTCCTTCCACTTCAGATGGGATATCTGCAGCACTCACCATTAATGAAAAAAGAACAAGAAATACTGCAATCAACCAGGAGCTTAAATCATTCATAATTTATCCTTAACTGTAGGTTTCTAAATAAATTATAGCCAAAAAATTATCCATTGATCGGGTTTCATTAATAAATAAATCATGAGAAACTCAGGAATCAAAATGATTATCTGATGAACTCTCAATGCGCAGCAAAAAAACGATATTGACTAACTTTAGCCGGGCAAAATACAGCGAGTCGCTCTCTTTACGGCCAGATAATGAGAAACAACTTGAAGAATATTGTTCCAATGAACAGGCTCTCCCCATGCTGGTCAGAGGTGCTGGATTAAGTTATAGCGACAGTTGCTTCAACCAGAATGGCTTTATAATTGACAGTTCAAGACTGAACCATCTAATCAGTTTTGATGCCAATACCGGTAATGCGGTGTGCCAAAGTGGCGTGTCTATTAAAGATTTATTTTTACTCCATCCAGAATACATTCCCTACGTAATACCTGGAACAGTACACGCTACACTTGCAGGGGGAATTGCCCATGATGTTCATGGCAAAAATAACCCTTACGAAGGCAGCTTCGGACACCACATACTCTGGTTTGATTTAATTTTAAGAAATAAAAAATATCACTGCAGCCGCGAAGAACATAAAGATTTATTTATAGCGACCATTGGTGGCGCAGGTTTAACAGGCGTTATCACCCGTATTGGAATCAAACTAAAAAAAGCCACTCGTTGTGTGCAAGTAGAGCATAAGCAAATAGAATCGATAAAATCACTCACTGAAACCATGTCGACTTACGGTCTTAAGTACCAGTATCAAGTAGCATGGCTGGATCTATTAAACTCAGAGCCACGCTCGCTTCTTTCGGTGGCAAATCACTGTGAACCCATTCCTTACAAAGAGGAGAAATCGCACAGCGTCAGTAAATTCCCCTTTGGTTTAATCAAACAATGGAATATGAAATTATTCAATAAATTCTATTTCAACAGTAAAAAACCTGTAGAACAATTATCGCTGCTGGAATTTAATAATCCGCTGGATAAAATAAAGCACTGGAACAGACTTTATGGACCTAAAGGACTCATTCAGTTTCAGGCAGTATTCAATCAGGAAAACGCACACCACACTATAGAACAGTTAATTCAGATTATTAGAAGCCATAAGGCTATTCCTACCCTTGCTGTACTGAAATTATTTATTCAACCAGGTGAAGGGTTGCTATCATTCTGCAAACCTGGTTTTACACTCGCCATTGATTTTATTAATAATCCGCAAGCTCAAAAAGCCATCATGGCAATGAATCAACTCATTACTGAACTGAACGGCCGTATTTACCTGGCCAAGGATTTATTACTTACACCAGAGCAGTTTCGCAGCCAGTATGAACATCATGCTCAACTATCGGAGATTCTCAAACAGTATCAATCTCCTATGCGTTCGGATCTTGCCAAAAGACTAAGGATAACTGAATGACTGTACGAACCTGGGTTATCATAGGTGCAACATCAATTATCGCCGAAGAGTTCGCTCATTGCGCCGCCAAGGAAGGGAACGCACTACGCTTGGTTGGGCGTGATCAGGAACAACTGAATCTTATCGCCAGAGATATAGAGCTCAGATATCAAGTACCTTGTGATATTGCGATAATGGATATGACACAACCGGCCAGTACTTTATTGACTGTTTTAAAACCAGACAAGCAGGAATTGGATTTATTTATAGCGCACAGTGATTTTACTGGAAATAATCACCTCACAGTTGAATCCATTACACAACTGGTACAGGTCAATATTCTGGCAACAACCTTACTCATTCAAGCCTATTTAGATAGGTGTCAATCAATGCATCACCTACTCTTTTTAAGTTCTGTCGCGGCTTGTAGAGGTCGAGCTAAAAACAGTTTATATGGCGGCAGCAAAGCTGCAATCGAAGTATATCTTCAAGGTTTACAGCAATCTGCAACAAAAAGCCAACACATTTCTATTGCGCGTCTGGGTTTTATTGATACCAGACAAACCTTCGGTCTACCAGGCATTTTCCATGCAGCTCAACCCAAGGATTGTGCCAAAGCATGTTGGATTGCGGTAAACAAAAATAAACGATTGATTTATTTCCCCAATTTCTGGCGCGCAATCATGGCAGTCATTACTCGTATACCGTTTTTTATTTATAAACGAATGGGTTCTGTTTAACGCTGGATTTTTATTCTCTTTTTAACTTTAAAAGCCATTTTAAATCAGGCTCTATCAATAAATGAGTTAATTGGGTAACCCATTTCATGGAACACGCTATAGTGGTCAGCAATGCAATAGCAATTAAAAACCACACATAATACCAACTCTCTTGCTGATACAAACCTGAATCAATTAGGCCCAGTAATACAAACACATGCAACAAATAGGGATAAATACTTCGGCGTCCCCAATCTGACCAAAACGTGCGCTGCGATGGCATCAGGATAAGAAAACCCAAACTAAAAAATACCGAAATCATCATCCAAAAACAACGTAAAAATAGCGCTTTGCTCCAGGCGGAATGATAAATAAAATAATAAGGATAAATAGGTTCAAACTGTTTTACATTATTAGGTGATATCTGGAATACCAGGTACACAATAAAACAGAGCACAATAAAAGCACTTCCTTTGTAGATTATATTCCAGTCTCGCTCTCTATATTGATTTAACTTAAATCCCAAAATAAAAAATGGGAAATATAAAAAAGTGGTTCCCAAAGCAAATACATCACCCATTTTGCCACAAAAGCCAATGAGCAATGCTACAATAATTGCAGTAGTTAACGGGAATTTTATCTGTAGGAAAAAAGGAAGTACTGTTCTCCAAATTGCCAGGGATAATAAATACCAGAGTATATAAAATGGTTCTATTATCAATAACTTGGTATTGTAATCACGAGCAACATAGGAATAAATCAATTCAAAGATAATATAGGGCGCAATTAATTTACTGAGAATTTTAGCCATGGAACTGTCTGTTAACTTACCTTGGCTGAACACTCCCGAAATAACTGTAAAACAAGGCATAGCCAACAACTGCAGACAAACATACACATTAGAAGTAAAAACAAATCGTTGCGTCAATATGCCACTTCGATGAGGTGAGATAAAATGCAGTAACACCACAAAGAATATCAGAACAAACTTCGCATTATCAAATTTATAATTTCTAAGTGTTAATTCCTGCATTAAAGCTCCAACTGACTGGTGGTTTTGTAGTGTTTCGTTATCAGAGTTTGTTTGCTTCATCCATAAAAACGTTGGATACCGCGGACAGGCCGCGGTACGTAGGCGTTTGAGTGCATCTGTACAAGTACATTATCAGCGGATCCTGGCTTCAAAAGTTCGCTCGGATTGTTCAACTGCTTTTAGGGTCTCATCCAATTGATTTACCGTACTGGTATTTAGCTTGATCGGCGTGAAACTTTGTGTAAATAAAGCAGCTAAAACATAACCTACTCCAAGCGTACCTAGAGCTAATAATATATTAGCCATTAACTCTTTACACCCCCTGTGTTCACTTAAAACGCCTTTACGTTGCTCACGAAGTTCTTTGGTTGCCTGATCTTTAAATCCCTTAAGATCGATCATTCCATCTTTATACGATTGAGAATAACTCGTTAGCTTATGAACTAACTGACACGCTGCTCCATATGGCTTTTTCACATCATCATCAAGTTCCAGAGGATATCGTTTATGAAACTCATCTCGCTTGATCATTAATTGTTTTACCAATTTATCAAACTGAGACAATTGCAATTCCCTAGCCTTCATTTGTTGGAAATTTAAACCCGGTTCATTAACTGAGTTATCCTCAGAATGTGTTTGATCTCTATGCTCTGTACTGTTCATGTGATCCGATGAGTCGCTTTCATTGATTATGATAGATTCCGTATTAAACGTTACTTTTGGAGTTTTACTTTGTTTATTCCTGGTTAATATTTTGGATACAATGTGCTTCATGGCGGAGTCATTGGTTTCTGAGGCCTTTTTATCAGATTGAGTTTTATCTGTGGTCGATAACTCCAATTGATGCTCCGTGTGTAATCCACTCTTCTCCGAATAATTGACGCGTTCAGTGATGCTGTTCTCATCTGTCTTCTCATTATTTTTTTGTTCTGATAAAGTAATTTCCTGTTTTTTTCTTTTCAGATGTTCGGCAATCCCTATCTCTAATTTGATAATTTTATCTTGTGCGGCTGGATTCTTTGTAATGTGTCTTAATACTGCATCGGTATTGGTATTAATTTGGGAACGGTGCTGAATCAAGGTATTTAAATTATCCGAACTGTTACAGTGTTTCAGTTCATGTTTCATACCTTCCAGTGCTTTACACATGGAATTAAAAATTAATTCATCAATACGGCAGGTAAGTCTGTTAAACTTTTTATTAGCCTTTTGATCCGCTTGGGTATGACGAATTATGGACTCTGATTTTAAATTAACTTCATCATAGCGGGTAATAATGGATTTCAATATATCAAGACTGTGTGAATGTTTCAGTTCATCCTTGATGCCTTCCAATTTTTTACACACTACCTCAAATGCATTTTTATCAACATTTTGTACCTTTGGCATAATACAACTCCCTTTATATTAATACATTGGTATAAATAACATCCTATTTAAATCACTCTCAAAAAAGATCCAATACAACACAGAGAGCTAATCCAAGCACATCAAATCAAGCCGCCCAAGTCAAGAGAAAAAATGTTCATCCATTGTTGGCTAGAAATTGAGTAATTAAATGAATCGATATAATTACAGGTATTTTATTATCGCAAATGCAATGAAGGATCCCCAAATGCAGATACTGCACTCAGGAGATCCCTCATTAAATTCGGCATAACATACTTGCACGCTATCTAGAAGTTATCTGTTCGCAGGAAAGTTCAACACGTCACCTAAACAGCCATTAAAACGCAGCTATTTTAATATTCTAATCATCGGTAATATTGTTTTTATTATTCCAAAAAACTGAAGAATATAAATGATCAGAATAATTAAAACCAGGACGTTCAGAAGACTTTTTATAGCTCCTGGCATTGGAATAAACGCATTAATTAGCCAGAGACCGACACCAAAAACAATAATGAGTGCGATTAAATTCATGAGATCGTTCATAAATATCCTTATTATTTAAATAACTAACAAAATTATAGCACAAAAAAATGAGGCCGATTAAATTTTGATCAATTGCGAATTCAGGAGGTCAATCCAATAACCTGATCAGTTCACTCATCCAATTTTCTTTCGCTCATTAAATCCCTGATTTCAGTCAGCAATACCTCAACCGGGGTCAACTTTGGCTCTTGTTCTTCTTCTTTTTTCCTTAATAAATTAATAAATTTAATAACAACGAAAATAGACAATGCGATGAGGGTAAAATCTATGATGGTTTGTAGAAACGCACCCCATTTAACTACAGCGTCCCCAACAGTCAGGGATTTGCCCGCAATATTGACACCACCAATGATCAAGCCAATCAATGGCATGATAATTCCATCAACCAGGGATGTTATAATTTTGCCAAAAGCAGCACCAATAACAACCGCAACTGCTAAATCAACTACATTGCCACGCATGGCAAATTCTTTAAATTCCTTTAGTATTCTCATGCCATTCTCCTCCCAGACAACATCTGATCTTAAATAATCCTTTTACCAATTCCCTCTTATCAGTACAACTACTCAACACTACTGAGAATTACAACATCCTGAAGACAATCTGGGGTACTGTACCACCTTCAGGAGATCCCTCATTGCATTCGGGATGACGTTTCCTTTGGAACGCTCGTCATCCTGAACGCGCTGAAAGCGCTCCAAATGCTGGCACCGTACCACGCTCAGGAGATCCCTCATTACATTCGGGATGACGTTTCACTGGGTTATGTTGTCATCCTGAACGCAGTGAAGGATCTCCTAATGCTGGCACCGTACCACACTAAGAAGCTTCCTCATTACATTCGGGATGACGTTTCACTGGGTTATGACGTCATCCTGAACGCAGTGAAGGATCTCCTAATGCTGGCACCGTACCACACTAAAGAGCTCCCTCATTACATTCGGGATAACGTTTCACTGGGTTATGACGTCATCCTGAACGCAGTGAAGGATCTCCTAATGCTGGCACCATACCACACTAAGGAGCTTCCTCATTACATTCGGGATGACGTTTCACTGGGTTATGACGTCATCCTGAACGCAGTGAAGGATCTCCTAATGCTGGCACCGTACCACACTAAGGTGCTC
>NZ_JADOBG010000004.1 GCF_016786215.1 Legionella bononiensis
CTCCTAATGCTGGCACCATACCACACTAAGGAGCTTCCTCATTACATTCGGGATGACGTTTCACTGGGTTATGACGTCATCCTGAACGCAGTGAAGGATCTCCTAATGCTGGCACCGTACCACACTAAGGTGCTCCCTCATTACATTCGGGATAACGTTTCCAACTCTACGAATTAAGTCATCCTGAACGCAGTGAAGGATCGCCAAATGCTGGAACCGTAGCACATGCAGAAGATCCCCTTTACATTCGAGATGACGTTTTTCTAAAGTTATGAGCCAGCAACCATTGTCCTGATTTCCTTTATTTTCGCATCCAGATCATCGGGAACAACTCCCCCGCCTTGAGCCATATCATCACGACCGCCTCCTTTGCCACAAAGATGTCTTACTAACATAGCGGCAGATGGCGCTTTTCCTATAATATTCTTGCTTACTCCGGCGATTACGTTCATTTTGCCTTGATCTACGGCAAATAATACGATTACTGCAGATTCCATTGAGGATTTAAGTTGATCCAGAGTGCTGCGCATGGTTTGACTGTCCATACCATCCAATCGTTTGATCAATAGATTAATTCCATTAATCTGCTCCACTTCACCCAGCAGATCCGCACCTGATTTTTGTGCTTTCTCGCTGAGCAGTTTTGCAATTTCCTTTTCTTGCTTTTTACTGTCCTGAATTAATTGCGACAATTTCTCAGGTAAACTGCTTGAAGTGGTTTTTAATTGTGACGCCAGATCATTTATAAGGGCCTGTTGTTCATTGACCCAGGCCAAAGCATAACGACCTGTAACCAGATCAATACGTCTGACACCGCTCGCGATCCCATATTCAGCTATAATCTTGAACAATCCTATGTCACCTGTTCGGCGCGCGTGTGTTCCACCGCATAATTCTTTGGAAAACTCCCCCATAGTTAAAACGCGCACTGCTTCGGCATATTTTTCTCCGAACAGCGCAACAGCACCGCTTCGTTTGGCGGTTTCTATATCCATAACCTGAGTCACTACTTCACTATTCGCGCGAATTTGATCATTAACCAATAATTCAATCTGTTGAATTTGCAAGGGGGTCAACGCTTCAAAATGTGAGAAGTCAAAACGAGCTCTTTCGGCATCAACTAATGATCCTTTCTGCTGTACATGTTGGCCAACAACCGCTTTTAAAGCGGCATGCAATAAATGTGTTGCCGTATGATTCAGACGTATTGCGTCGCGTCGTTGGACATCAATTCGAGCATCTGCTAATTGATTCAAGGCTAAACTACCCTCTTCCACTTCGCCATAGTGAACTAAAGCCTGCCCCACTTTTTGCGTATCATCCACCCGAAAAGTAAATTCTTTTCCGCTTAGATACCCTTTATCACCTACTTGACCGCCGCTTTCAGCATAAAAAGGGGTTCTATCAAGAACAACAGCCCCTTTGGCTCCCTTGCCCAGGCTGCTCACTTCTGATCCGTCCTGAAGCAAGGCAATAATGGTTCCCTTCATGCGTTCCTGTTCGTACCCATGAAATTCTGACTGATGCTCCAGTTGAGTGCTTGCATGATAATCTACGGAAAATTGACTCGCGGCCTGAGATTGTTCTCGTTGTTGCTGCATCAAGTCATTGAAGCCATCCATATCAACTTCCAAACCCTGTTCACGTGCAATATCCGCCGTAAGATCTATAGGGAACCCATAGGTATCGTATAATTTGAATGCTACCTGACCTGATAACTGCTTGCCCTTAATTGTTTGCATTTGCTCCTGCAATAACCTTAAACCTTGCTCCAGAGTTCGTGCAAACTGATTTTCTTCCTGAAGCAATATTTTTTCTATGTGTACTTTTGACCTAATTAATTCTGGATATGCATCACCCATCACATCAATTAATGGTTGTACCAATTGAGAGAAAAAGGGGGAAGGCAAACCCAGTTTATTACCGTGTCGAACGGCTCTGCGGATGATCCTTCTTAACACATAACCGCGCCCTTCATTACCGGGAACCACGCCATCGGCAATTAAGAAAGAACACGATCTTATATGATCTGCAATGACTTTTAATGAAGTATGATTGATATCGATATCATTACCCAGTTTGGCAATAGCATGAATCAGATATTGAAAACTATCAATTTCATAATTACTGTGAACACCCTGCACTACGGCTGCCAGCCGCTCCAATCCCATACCTGTGTCTACTGAGGGTTTAGGCAATGGATGCAGGATCCCGTCTTTATCCCGGTTAAACTGCATGAAAACCAGATTCCATATCTCTATATATCTGTCGCCATCTTCTTCGGGACTTCCCGGTGGTCCACCAGCAATTTCAGGACCATGATCATAAAATATTTCGGTACATGGGCCACAAGGTCCAGTATCCCCCATAGACCAAAAATTATCTTTTTCTCCGCAACGAGAAAATCGCTCGGCTGAAACGCCCATTTCCTTTAACCAGATGTCTTCCGCTTCCTGATCATCTTTATAGACAGTAATCCATAAACGTTCTGTTGGTAACCGCAATACTTGCGTTAAAAAATCCCAGGCAAACTTAATGGCTTCTCTTTTAAAATAATCGCCGAAACTGAAGTTTCCTAACATTTCAAAAAAAGTATGATGCCGGGCAGTATAACCTACATTCTCCAAATCATTATGTTTGCCGCCAGCCCGCACACAACGCTGAGCGCTCACCGCTCGATGATAAGGTCGGGTTTCAAGCCCTAAAAATAAATCTTTAAATTGCACCATTCCCGCATTGGTAAATAACAAAGTAGGATCGTTAGCGGGTATTAATGAGCTTGACTCAACTAATTGATGACCATGTTGTGCAAAATAATCAAAGAATGCCTTTCTAATTTCAGAACTTTTCATTTTCTACGACTTACCATTTAAGTTAATTGAATTATCTCTATTGATTCACTTTCATCTGACACATGCAGACACCTTCTGTCGAAAAAGGATGCGTCAAAAATCACTTCAACTCCTTTACCACCGCGTCAATAATATCCATACTAAACCCACGATAAAGCAAAAAGCGCTGTTGTTTCTGTAGTTCAGTAAAATTCAAATCCGTGCGTCCCTTGCATTTTTTCTCCCAGACATCCAAAGCATAAGCGACCCAATTATCTCGCTCTTTGGAGAGTTCAGAGAGAATGAGCTCTTGATCCACTCCCTTGCTCTTTAATTCCTGAATGATTTTTAATGGACCATATCCCTGACGAATCCGTGCCCGACTAAATTGCTCGACAAAACGACGATCATTTTGCAAATCAAGGCGTTGGCAGGCATCCAGGGCATCTTTAATTTCAGTCGAATCAAAACCTTTGCGTTCTAACTTTTTGGAGAGTTCTATAGCGCCATGTTCACGCCTGCTTAACAGGCGTATGGCGCTATCAAATGCTTTAGTCATCAATACTCTCAAAACTGTCTTCAGTCACTGGTGCTAACATAGGCAGCTTTTTCTCTAGCAATTCAGTACGAATTTGTTGTTCCAGAACGGCAGCTATCTGAGGATTTTCCTTCAAATACATGCGGACATTCTCTTTGCCCTGACCAATTTTTTCTTGCTTATAGCTGTACCAGGCTCCAGATTTTTCAATCAGATTTAATTGAACCCCCAGATTAATAATTTCACTTTCACGTGATATACCTTCATTGTATAGAATATCAAACTCGGTCATTTTAAAAGGTGGCGCAACTTTATTTTTAACTACTTTAACCCGTGTTTCACTACCTAATATTTCTTCGCCCTTTTTAATTGAACCTATTCTTCGTATATCCAGACGAACTGAAGCATAGAACTTTAATGCATTACCGCCAGTTGTTGTTTCAGGACTGCCGAACATAACGCCAATTTTCATACGAATCTGGTTAATAAAAATGACCAGTGTGTTGGAGCGTTTAATGTTTGCTGTAAGTTTACGTAAAGCCTGTGACATCAATCGTGCCTGTAAACCAACATGAGTATCCCCCATTTCACCTTCAATTTCAGCTTTCGGTGTCAAGGCGGCAACCGAGTCAATAATGACCACATCAACCGCAGCAGAACGAACCAGCATATCGGTAATTTCTAAAGCCTGCTCCCCTGTATCCGGTTGAGAGACGATTAAATCATCAACATTAACACCCAATTTTTGAGCATAACCAGGATCTAATGCATGTTCAGCATCAATAAACGCGGCAGTACCACCCATTTTCTGACACTCAGCAATCACCTGAAGAGTTAATGTTGTTTTACCTGATGATTCCGGACCGTAAATTTCAACGATACGCCCTTTAGGCAAACCACCTATTCCCAGCGCAATATCCAATCCCAGTGAACCTGTGGAAATGGCTTCAATGTCTCGAGATACCGTACTATCTCCCATACGCATTACAGAACCTTTGCCAAATTGCCGTTCAATTTGCAACAAGGCTGCTGATAATGCTTTTTGTTTATTTTCTTCCATAATTAATTCCAAGTAGTAGTGTGCAAGGACAAAATTATCACACAGATATGTGCGGCCGGCAAACTGATTCATCATGTCCGCACTGCTATTTCCAACAGAGTAATTATCAAAGGAAGAAATTAACCTAAATTCGCTAATTGAATCATAGCGAAAGGCAGGTATAAGCCATTTGATAATATTTAAGGTTTAAGGTTTCATCAGAGAAAGAACGCCTTCCAAAGCCTGTCGACAAGCAGCCTCACGAATTTCATGCCGCGTACCAGCAAACTGCATTTTCAGGGTTAATGGAGCCGAATTACGTGTAACCCAGCCAAAGCATACGGTTCCAACGGGTTTATCAATACTTCCCCCATCCGGTCCAGCAATGCCCGTGACCGATACAGCAATATGACCAGCACTATATCGCAGTGCGCCAACAGCCATAGCTGAAGCGACTTCCTCACTGACAGCGCCAAACTGAGCCAATAGTTCACCAGGAACCGCTAACATGTCATGTTTGGCCAAATTGCTGTAGGTAACAAAGCCTCGTTCAAACCATATTGAACTGCCGGGGATCTCGGTCAGATAAGCAGCAATTAAACCACCCGTACAGGATTCAGCGGTAACCAGCTGTTGCCCTGAAGCCTTTAATTGAGAAGCTATTTCTTTAATTAATACATTAAGGTGATTCACGTTTAGATCCTGCTAAAGAAAAAACCCCATAACATATGTTTATGGGGCTTCTTAAGGCATCAATAAAAGTTAAAAACTCTTAGTGACTTTGACCATCGGTAGAAGGTTGTGCAGTACCAGTATCAGTTTTTCCTGCATCATCACCTTTAGTCTGTGTTTGGTCAACAGTAGTATCTGTTTTACCATCAGTTGGTTTAGAAGCACCATTATCACCGCAAGCGGTTAACAGTACTGCTAAAAATCCAGTTGCAGCTATCATAGCTAAACGATTCATAACCATTCTCCCTATTAAATTTAGATTTTATATAAAATCACCTTAATTCTAGCAAATATTCACATTAAGTGAAGGACTTATCATCAATCTATAAAAAATAAAATTTTAATCCAGGCACATAATGTACCTTTTAGATACAGAAAATCTCTTTACTGACTTACAACCACAGTTTTGTTAAAATCGCGACATGCTTATTTTGAAACGATTTCATGACCACATCACACACGCCAATGATGCAACAGTATTTACGCATCAAATCAGACTATCCAGACATGTTGCTGTTTTACCGCATGGGTGATTTTTATGAATTATTTTTTGATGATGCCAAACGAGCTGCTCAATTATTGGATTTAACTCTGACTCACCGAGGTCAGTCTGCAGATAAACCCATTCCTATGGCCGGACTTCCTTATCATGCAGTCGAAAACTATCTGGCCAGACTGTTAAAAAAAGGTGAATCAGTGGCCATTTGCGAACAAATCGGCGACCCGGCAACCAGTAAAGGGCCTGTAGAGAGGCAAGTAACGCGAATCATTACACCCGGTACGGTAACCGATGAAGCGCTTCTGGATGCCAAAAAAGATAATTTGCTGTTAGCCTTGCATCAACACAGACATAAAACAGGCATGGCATGGGTAGACTTAAGCAGTGGTCGTTTTCATTTGCTTGAATTAGATGAAGAACACCACCTTAAAGCGGAACTAAATCGTTTACAACCCGCTGAAATTCTCGTACAGGAATCATCGAAATTATACGATTATTGCAGCGAATCTACTGTTAAAAGCCGTCCAGGTTGGGAATTTAGTCCTGACAGCGCACTCAAACAGGTACGAGAACAATTTTCAGTAACTGATCTGTCCGCGTTTGGCGAACAGGAACATCCTACCGCTTTAATAGCCGCCGGAGCTTTACTCGCTTATTTACAAACGACTCAAAAACAGGCGTTACCCCATCTTACCTCAATGATCCTTGAAAATTCCCAGGACTATCTGCAACTTGACGCAGCCACACAAAAACATTTGGAGCTCATTGAAAATGTTCATGGCGGCAGCAATCATACCTTGTTATCCATTCTGGATAATACTGCATGCGCCATGGGAAGCCGCTTATTAAAAAGATGGTTAGGCAGACCATTAAAACAGCACAGCCTGATTCAAGCTCGCCAACAGAGCATTAAAGAAATTATAAATGCTCAACAGGATGCAACAATTCATCAAATTCTTAAACACTGTTGTGATGTAGAACGAATTGTATCCCGCATCGCGTTAAAATCTGCGCGTCCCCGTGATTTAGTAGCCTTACGCAACACGTTGTTAGTACTTCCTGATCTACAGGAAGCACTAAACAACAATCAAACACCATTAATCAGTCAATTAAAGGTACAGATCAGCCCTATACCGATACTCCAGCAATTATTGGTCGCAGCGATAATAGATAATCCCCCCGTGTTAATCCGGGATGGAGGCGTAATTGCTCCTGGTTTTGATGAGGAACTTGATGAATTACAATCCTTAAGTACCCATGCAAACGAAAAACTGGTTCATCTGGAACACGCAGAAAAACAACGTACAGGTCTTTCTACTCTGAAATTCGGATTCAATAATGTACAGGGTTACTATATTGAACTATCCAAAACACAAGCAGAAAAAGCCCCACCGGAGTACCTGAGAAAACAAACTTTAAAAAATGTAGAGCGTTATATTACCCCTGAACTCAAAGTGTTTGAAGAAAAGGTACTTTCAGCGCAGGTGAAGGCCTTAGCCCGGGAAAAATGGCTGTATGACAATTTATTGGTTGAAATACAGCATTATATTAACGAATTAACCGGTCTTGCTCAGGCACTTGCTGAACTGGATGTTCTGGTCACTCTTGCTGAACGGGCGCAAAGTTTAAATTGGAATTGTCCAGAAATGGTAGAGAAATCAGGGATTACCATTCATTCAGGACGTCATCCCGTTATAGAACAGCTCGTTCAGGAACAGTTTATTTCTAATAGCCTCACGCTGAATCCCGAACACAATATGTTACTGATTACCGGCCCTAATATGGGAGGTAAATCAACCTACATGCGTCAGACTGCTCTGATAGTTTTGTTAGCGCACACTGGAAGTTTTGTACCAGCTGATAAAGCAGTATTGGGGCCTATTGATCGCATTTTTACACGTATCGGTTCAAGCGATGACCTGGCTTCCGGTCGCTCAACCTTCATGGTAGAAATGACTGAAACAGCTCATATCTTAAGACAGGCAACTCCTGAAAGTCTGGTTCTCATTGATGAAATTGGGCGCGGAACCAGTACCTATGATGGTATGGCTCTGGCTTATGCAAGCTGCGCGTACCTTGCAACAACACTGAAAGCATATACCTTATTTTCAACTCATTATTTCGAATTAACGCGTTTGCCGGAAGAACTACCCTGCATACGCAATGTCCATTTGAAAGCCTCTCTGGATACTGGACGAATTATATTTCTCTATCGTGTCGAAGAAGGCTCTACAGATCGCAGTTACGGTTTGGAAGTGGCCGCCCTTGCGGGCATCCCCTCTGAGGTACTCTCCCTGGCAAATCACTATTTAAGCCATATACAGGATAAGAAACAACATCCACTCACTGAATCGCCAATCCTCGTCCCGGCACGCTCACCTGTTTTAGACAAACTGGCAAGCATAGATCCGGACAGATTAACAGCGAGAGAAGCGCTGGAGCTGATTTATAAATTGAAAGAAATGGGGGCAGTGGATGCTACACATTAGTACAGCTGCCGCATGAAAAAATCAGGGTGTGTTGACAATTCCGATTTCAACGTCCCGCGACGTGCTCGCGGGATGCAGTCCGATCGTGATGAAGACATTATGTTCGTTAATAATTCTGGGTCTGTGGATCCCGCGAACAGGTCACGGGAGGTTGGGTATATTTTGAAGAATTGTAAACTCACCCTAATCTATCTAATCCTTATTTTTATTTGTTTCCCCCTGTTGGCCGAGAGCATCAAAGCACCTGCGTTGAAGATAAATGGGATTACGGGTAAAGTACTTGCCAATGTGGAGCAACGTTTAAAAGAGCTGCAAGAAATCAAACCACTAACCGAACTCAGTCAGGATGAGTTACGAATACAAATCATTAAAGCCATAGAACCTTATGGTTTTTTCAAAGCTGAAGTTTATCTGGTGGCTATAAACAATCAGAATATAACGATCAACATTCATACCGGCCCTCAGGTCCATGTTTCCTCTATCCATATTGAACTTCTTGGTGAAGGTCGCCAAAACCCGTTGCTTCTCAAAATTATAAAAGAGTCGCCTATAAAAGCTGGCGACCCTTTTTTCAGCGAACGCTATAATCAGGCAAAACAAAGTCTAATCAATACGGCAGAAAATCTGGGTTATCTGCATGGAATCTTCCAAAAATCAGAAGTTTTGATTGATGAACAGACTAACACGGCACGAATTACCCTTATATTTGATACCGGATCCTTATATTATTTCGGTCAGGTACAATTTGATCCAACCTATATCAGTCCCGAATTACTTCATCGTTTTGTTCCCTTTCATCCGGGGCAAGCTTATTCAACCGATGAAATCCTTAAATTAAACGATAATCTTTCAAATAGTGGATACTTCAATTCCGTACTGGTGAAACCACAGATTGGCGAGAGTCAGACGGTACCCGTACAGGTTCATTTACAACCTGTATCAAAATATTCGTATTCAATTGGGGCGGGTTATGGAACAGATACGGGGGTTCGAGGTCGGGCAGCACTGCATGTGATTCCTGTTAATCGTAAAGGCCATAAGTTTAATGCACTGGCTCAAGGTTCATTTACCCAGAATGCTCTGCAAGCCCAATATGTAGTTCCGGGAAAAAATCCAGTGGCAGATCAATACAGTCTTACCGGTAATTTTTCCAATCTCAATTACAATACCGGGTACAGTAATGCCGTTCTATTGTCCCTAGGTCAACTGCATAATGGAGACAACTTCCAGAGGTCATTATCATTAAACAGTCTTTATGAGAGTTTTCATTATGCCTATCAACCAACTACAAATCAGTTCCTTTTATACCCCAAAGCGACCTTCACCTTCACCAAAACGAAAAATCTATTATTCTCTCCGTCTGGCTATAACATCAGTGTCAATGCTCTGGGGGCCAATAAATTCACCTTCTCCAATCTTGATTTTGGGCAACTGTCGGTCGATGCTAAAGTAGCGCTTATGATAGACTCGATGCGCTTACGGCTTTATGGACATACGATTCAGGGAATCACTGCGACCAGTAATATTAATCAACTGCCTTTATCGCTGGCGTTACTCCTGGGGGGAACTGACAATTTAAAAGCCTATAGTTTTAACTCTATAGGGCCCGGAAGAATCATAAGTTATGGCGGTTTTGAAATCCAAAAAGAAACTTATAAAAACTGGTATCTGCTTGGTTTTTATGATGCGGGAGATGTATATAATCCTGCAGCCAGAAGGATGTTATACGATGTGGGTGTCGGTTTAATGTGGGTTTCTCCAATAGGCCCGATCAAAGTTGGATTAGCCCAATCGGTAAACAGCCAATTGCAAAGAGTGGGTACCAATCCTCGTTTAGTCATTAATATGGGACCAGACTTATGATGAAACTTCTAAAGAGGTTATTTTATTTCAGTCTTGTTCTGCTCATTTGTTTGATTGCTTTACTCTCTTTTTTCCTGACGACAACACCAGGCTTATACACCTTGATCCGGTTAAGTTCGATATCTATTCCAGGTACTATTAAAGTACATCATATTCAGGGTCGATTATTGGATGAATTCTCAATTGATACACTGGATTATCATCACAATTCAACGCACGTAAAAATAGACCGGTTGCAGGTAAAATGGAGTCTGAACTCTTTGATGCATCCACAATTGCAATTTAAGGAGCTAAAAGCAAAGTCTGTAGAACTGAATGATAGCGTTGCCATACAGATGCTCACGTTCACAGGTTCAATAACTCGAAATAATTTAAAAGTAGACTCAGTTCGATTTAATTATTTAAAGGATGCCATTTACGGTCGTATGCAGGTTGATCTTCAGCTGCCACATGCGCTTACAGGATCAATCACGCTAAATCCTAAAAATTCAACTCAATCACTACTGAAAGGAACACTTGATTTTGGTGGCGATATGACGCAATTGCGATGGACTGGAGATGTTCAAGGTCCTGCGGTAGTGTCTGTAAATGGAAGCCTGAACAATCTGTCCGACTTAGAGCAAATCATTAAATGGCGTGATGGCTCATGGGCGCTATCGGAACAGAATCGGCTTTACAGTCCGGAAGGACGATTAAAGATATCAGGAACTTTCCCCGAACTGAATATTGAGCTTAAGACCAAAGTGAACCAAAATCACAAAGACAATGTGCAAATAAACGCGAGTATTCATGGTACGCTTCCTAAAAAATGGAACTTTAATGCAACAGTCTCTAATACACAGTCTCCTGAATCCACAACGGAAGGTATTTATTCAAGTCTGAATGTTACAGGAGAATTTCAGGATCTCAATAAAGGCTCTGTAATCTTGACTTTAGCTCCTGGCCATTATCAAATGGCAAAAGACAGCAGCCTGCCCATCCTTCAATTTTCCGGAGGTTCAGTAAAAGCTTCATTGACTCCTAGAGCATTGTCGGGGAAAGGCTCTTTAAAAATAGATTCAAACACACAAATGAATCTGAATTTTAACCTCCCTGACTTTAAACTGAGCAATGGGTTTTCCGGTTTGCAGCCCATCTCTGCTGAACTGACTTTGTTAGTTAAGTCCTTTGATTTTGTCAAATCATTGAGTCCTGATATCAGTAATCCCCAGGGACAATTGACTGCCTCGCTAATGGCCAAAGGAACTCTGAATAAACTGCTTTTAGAAAGCAAATTAAAATTAGCTAAAGCCAGTTTCTCCATTCCCAAACTAGGCCTTAATCTGAACGCTATAGATATCACTGTCCTGGCTAAAAAGAAAAAATGGGAAGCCAATGGAACAATAAACGCGGCCAACAAAAAGCTATTGGTCAAAGGACAAGGAAGCCTTGGCACATCTCGGGTTGGTGAACTGACGCTACAAGGATCTGATTTTCCTATCGTAAACACCAAAGAATATCAAATAAATATCTCACCACAGCTCAAACTGTCCATCTCACCTTCTAACTTAACTATAGCCGGAACCGTTGTCATACCCTATGCGCAGATAAAACCGCAATCATTTTCCAATAGCCTGACTGTTTCTGATGACGTGATCTTTAATACCAAACAGGAAGAAAAGCCTCCTTCTCCATTGAATACCAATGTAGACGTTAAAGTAGAAATGGGGGAAAAAGTCGAACTCACCGTTAAAGGACTGCATGCTACATTAGCAGGAGCAGTTAATTTAAAACAACAACCACAGGGACCGATGAGCGCGACTGGCGAACTGAATGTAGTACAAGGTGAATATAAAGCTTATGGCCAGGATTTGGCAATTGAGCAGGGAGAACTTATTTTCACTGGTGGCCGTCTGGATAATCCGGGCATTAATATTAGAGCATCAAAAAAAATCGATACAACTTCGACATCGCTCACCAGTTCAAATCAGCTTTTTGATTTTAATAACAATAATCTGCAAAACGCGAACTTACGCGGTAACATCCGTGTCGGAGTTGAAGTAACTGGACGTTTAAGTACTCCCAAAATCCAGCTATTTTCTACTCCTTCAATCTTGTCTCAAGCGGATATACTGTCTATGCTGGTTTTAGGCCGTCCGGCCAGTCAAGCCAATAAAGCAGGTGGACAGTTATTATTAGCTGCCATATCGTCAATGAATCTGGGAACAGGAACCAATGGAGCACAACTTCTGGATCAATTAAAACAAAATTTGGGCTTTGATCTGAATGTACAAACCAACAGCAATTTTAATCTGGTCACTAATCAGGTAAGTGATAACACTGCCCTGGTCGTTGGAAAATCACTATCCAAACGCATGTATTTAAGTTATAACGTTGGTTTATCACAAGCGGATCCTAATGTGCTAACGCTTAAATATTTGCTTAATAAATTTTTAAGTATTCAAGTGAGCAGCAGTGATGCGGGTAGTGGCATTGATATTTTATATACCTCGAATAAATAAATATCAGGGCGTGTTGACTATTCCGATTTTGACGTCGCGGGACGTTGAGAACAATTTGATGAATGGTCAATACATTCTAATCTAAATTAAAGATATTTTAGTAAGGATTTTTTCATGAATGATTATACTATTCCTTTGCGATTAAGTCGCCTTCGAAGCAGTGCAATGTCACGTGCTTTGGTTAAAGAAACTCGCCTGCATCCGCAGCATTTTATTGCCCCCCTGTTCATCAGTGAGGAGTTAAATACACCTAGAGAAATAGCAGCCATGCCGGGTCAATTTCAACTCGATATTGATTCTTTGCCAAAAGAGATTGAGCAGTTAAGTGCTTTAGGTATTCCTGCGGTTTTACTTTTTGGTATTCCCAAAATAAAAGATGCATGCGGAAGCGAATCATTTAACAAAGACGGTATCATTCAAAAAGCGATCAAAAAAATTCGTTCGGTCAACTCTGAACTATTAATCATTACCGATCTCTGCTTTTGTGAATACACAGACCATGGGCATTGCGGAGTTTTAAAAGATAAGAAAATTGATAATGCCAACACATTACATTTATTAGGAAAACAAGCCGTAAGTCATGCCGAAGCAGGAGCTGATTGGGTTGCTCCCAGTGGTATGACTGATGGCATGGTCAGCGCCATTAGAATGGCATTAGATGCCGCTGGATATCAACACGTTCCAATTCTGAGCTACAGCGCCAAATATTGTTCCTGTCTTTATGGACCTTTTAGAGAGGCAGCTCAAGGCGCGCCACAATTTGGTGACCGAAAAGCGTATCAAATGGATCCCGCCAATAGCGATGAAGCGCTTAGAGAAACAGCTTTGGATCTTGAAGAAGGGGCCGATATGATTATGGTCAAACCCGCTGGTTTTTATCTTGATATTATCTATAAACTCAAACAGCATTTTACCGAGGTACCACTATGTGCGTATCAAGTCAGTGGTGAATACTCCATGATAAAAATAGCGGCTCAAAACAATCTTATAAATGAAGAGCAAGCTATCATTGAGAGCTTAACGGCAATAAAAAGAGCCGGAGCTAATTTCATAATCTCTTATTTTGCCAAGGATATCGCCAAAATATTAAAATAAGTTTATCTCTAAAATGCACCAAATGAATCAAAACAAGAACTATAAAATCAGATTGCAGAGGTTAAAGCTTGCCTCAGAGAATACAATCCCATATAGTTAAACGGATTGGTTTGTACCAATCACTTATAATCTTTAATGGAGATATTAATGAATTTAATGCTTAAAAGTATATCGGCAATAGCTTTAAGTCTAAGTGCCGCAGCCGCTTTAGCAGTTCCAGTTTATTTAACAACACACAACAACACATCTCTTGAATCTAATGCCTATGTTGCTGGCACAATTCCATCACCTTACCCTACTCCAGCGAACTCCACTCGCCAAATATATTGGAATATGGTGAAAATGGCTTGCTATGGACATTCCACAAATGGAAGATGTTCTGCTCTTATAAAAATGGCAACAAATACATCAAACCCTATTGATATCGGTTATGTTTCTATGGAACTGGAAACTGGTGATATCACTCCTAAAGTACTTTCAGCTAAAGGATTTACTCTGACCGTTAATGGTCCTGGTGAAGCAACAATCACTAAAGATTAATCAGGCTTCGTAAAACCAGTTTTTTGTTTTAACTTCTACATAACAAATTATCTTCAAAGCCCGCTCGCTCTAGCGGGCAACCACTGTTCCAGATAAATCATTAGCCAACACAAGCCACAAGCAAAAGAAAACGTCATCCCGAATGAAATGAGGGAACCCCTGAATGTAGCACTGTGCCTGCATTGGGAGTTCCTTCGCTGTGCTCAGGATGACGTACTTCTCAAAAGATACGTCATCCCGAATGAAATGAGGGATCTCCTGAATGTGGCACTGTGCCTGCATTTGGAGATCCTTCGCTGTGATCAGGATGACGTAATTTCAAAAGAAAACGTCACTCCGAATGAAATGAGGGATCTCCTGAATGTGGCACTGCGCCTGCATTGGGAGATCCTTCGCTGTGCTCAGGATGACGTAATTTCAAAAGAAAACGTCATCCCGAATGAAATGAGAGATCTTCTGAATGTGGCACTGTGCCTGCATTGGGAGATCCTTCGCTGTGCTCAGGATGACGTACTTCTCAAAAGATACGTCATCCCGAATGAAATGAGGGATCTCCTGAATGTGGCACTGTGCCTGCATTGGGAGATCCTTCGCTATGCTCAGGATGACGTAA
>NZ_JADOBG010000005.1 GCF_016786215.1 Legionella bononiensis
CTGTGCTCAGGATGACGTACTTCTCAAAAGATACGTCATCCCGAATGAAATGAGGGATCTCCTGAATGTGGCACTGTGCCTGCATTGGGAGATCCTTCGCTATGCTCAGGATGACGTAATTTCAAAAGAAAACGTCATCCCGAATGAAATGAGGGATCTCCTGAATGTGGCACTGTGCCTGCATTGGGAGATCCTTCGCTATGCTCAGGATGAAATAATTTCAAAAGAAAACGTCATCCCGAATGAAATGAGGGATCTCCTGAATGTGGCACTGCACCAGCATCGGGAGATCCTTCGCTGTGCTCAGGATGACTTAATTCCAAGGCTCGCATCCTTGCCTAAACCATTAGGTTTATTTAGGGAAAAAAAAAGCCATGCAACGCATGGCTTTTCTAAACATGAACTCATGTTATTTTGTTGGAACTGGAATTGCTGGATCAATTGTCCATACCAATTGTGCACCAACAAGATTCGCACCAGCTTTTCCACCAGCATTAACATTATAATACGATGTTGTACCGATCAAATCTGTACGATTAATTTTAGGATCATTAGCAGCAAATAGATGAGTATAACCTACGTCTACCCCAATATTAGGCCGGGCTTGATAATGAGCACCAACAGAAAGAGCCCAACGATCAGTATCTGGTAAACGTATGTCTCTATCTATATCGTTAGTAGGCGTAGCATCATATCCACCACCAACACGCAACATTAAATTTGGATTAACGTGGTAATTCGCACCTATAGTTGCACGCCAGGTATCTGAATAATTTTGTGCTGAAATACTGTTCAATTTTGTTTGTCTGACAGGATTAACAGATGTATTTGGAGCAGCAACATTATTTAGTTCGATTGTACGAAGAGTACTCCAGTTCGTGTATACAACAGAAGCCAATAATGCAATCGTGTCATTAATATCGTGGTAACCACTTAAAGTAACAATATCAGGTAAATCGATTATGTTACTGTTCAAATCATTCGATCTGTACATGGAGTTAACATTTGCCGCAAAAGGATTGATAAGTGTCAATCTAGGATCAGCAAGTTTTCCACCAAGGATACTGAAACCATGGAAATGATGTCTTACTTTGGATTGATAGTTCACACCTAGGCGTGTATGGTTGTCATTAAACATTGCCATCGCACCTGCATGGAATCCAACACCAAATGATTGAGCTTTGTTATAACTTTGAGAGTCAAGTATATAAGGTGTAAGTCCTGGAACAGCAATATTCTGATATGCAGTAGGTATACCAAGCATACGATTGAATTTAACTCGCGCGTATTGCAAATCGATACCACCACCTATTGAGAAATTCTCTGTCAATCGACCACCAATTTCAGGTGAAATATTGGTAGTAATCAATTCGGTGAATGTTGCTTCATAACGAACGGGGGATAAAGGATCCCAACTGGTAGCTAATCCAAAAGGAGAAACCATACTGATACCAAACGTTGCATTTTCACCTAAAGGATGAGCGTAATGGAAAGAAGGAACAAAACCATTCTCCGCACCGTTTAAATTATTAAATGTTTGAACGTAATCTGGCAATCCATTTGTATGGAACGTAGAAGTACCATTCAATTTAGCGATTGGAAAAACTCCAACCCCACCAAATACTGCTTGTTGATTACGAATTAATACTAAACCAGCAGGGTTATACCATCCAATAGATGCGTCTGCGGCTTCGGCAGCTATACCGGCACCATAGTTCCCTATGGCAGCTGCGCTGCTTTCGGTATATAAAGAAAATCCACCTGCATGGACGGTGCTTGTCGCCAGAACTCCAAGTATTGAAGTACTTACTAGCGTTCTTAGGGGTTTGTGCATGTTTTTCACTCCACACTCGTTAATTTGAAATGCTTCCAAAATTTAAATCAAATTCGATAATAAATGAATTTACTCATAATTCAAACGTTTCAGTTAAAATTTTTATCTTTATATTCAATAAGTAATAAAAAAAAACCCACAGTGAATGCAATATGCCCATGATGATTAATTAATCCCAAGCATGTGTCAGGCAAATTGATATAACTACTTGTGTAACTCCTGTACTCCATGCTAATGTGTTTTAATTTTGTGCGGATTACTATCATGCAACACATCGTCACTAAATTTGGTGGAACAAGTGTTTCATCACGAGCTACTTGGAATAATATTGCAGCAATTACCAAAAAACACTTAAAGGCTGGTGTGCAACCGGTTATTGTCTGTTCTGCTCTCACCCAGATATCAAACAAACTGGAAAAGGCCATTGAAGCCGCTTTACTGGACGAACATCACAGCCTATTTGCTGATATACAGAACAGTCACTTCAAACTCGCCGAAGAGCTGGAAGTGAGTCCGGATCTGGTTGCCGATGAATTACACCAATTACAACAATGGTTAACCGGAATTGCTTTACTCAAACAGGCTCCAGCTAAAACGCATGCTCAGATTTTAAGTCTTGGTGAACTGATGATGACTCGTCTTGGCCATGTCTTTTTGCAAAATCAGGGAATTAATAACAAATGGTACGATGCCAGAAAATTGCTGATCAGCACTCCAGTTCATGGTGGAGAAACGGTGAATTATCTGTCCGCTCGCTGCGACAGTGAGTACGATCCTGATTTAATAGAAAAATTCCTGAGTAGTGGAGCCGAGGCAATAATTACCCAAGGATTTTTTGCTTCCAATTCTCAAGGTGAAACAGTGTTATTAGGTCGAGGAGGCTCAGATACGTCCGCAGCACTTCTTGCTGGAAAATTGCAAGCTTCATCATGCGAAATATGGACTGATGTTCCTGGTATCTATACAGCTAATCCCCATCAATTACCCCATGCCCGTTTGCTGAAACAGTTAAATTATGACGAGGCACAGGAAATTGCGTCTATGGGAGCAAAGGTACTTCATCCCAATTGCATACCACCAGTACGACGAGCCAATATACCCATGGTTGTTAAATTCACTCAGCTACCCGAGCATTCAGGTACTTTAATAACAAAGGATATTGATGAATCAGCTCCATTAATTAAATCGATTCAGGTAAAACACAGTATTCTGTTAATTTCTATTGATACACTGAATATGTGGCAGCAGGTAGGATTCCTGGCGGACGTCTTTGCAACCTTTAAAAAGCATGGTTTTTCGGTTGATTTATTGTCCTCTTCCGAATTTAACGTCACTTTATCTCTTGATACTAATGCAAAATTGTATGATAGGCCTGCTATTAATGCCCTACTGTCTGATTTAAATGAGTTTGGCCGCGCCAAATTGATTGAACCCTGCAGTGCAGTAAGTCTTGTAGGCCATCATATACGAACCGTGTTACCCCATCTGGGCCCAGCCCTGGAAGTGTTTGATGCCAAACAAGTCTATCTAATGTCACTGGCTTCCAATGATTTAAACCTGACTTTTGTTGTGGACGAATCGCAAGCAGATAAGCTCTGCCAAAAATTGCATCATCTATTGATTGAAAGCAATCCGCAAATATTTTATTACTCCAAAAGCTGGCACGAAGAATTTGGCAAACCCAATGTACGACCGACTCCATGGTGGGAATCAGAGCGCGACCGGTTGTTAACAGCTAGCACGGTATATTCCCCCTGCTATGTTTACCATAGCCCTACCCAGGCTAATCGCGCAAAACTGTTATTGGAGTTGCAGTCAGTTGATAAATTATTTTACGCCATAAAAGCGAATCCCTACCCTTCTATTTTGAAAACGCTTGAACAAGAAGGGATCGGTTTTGAATGTGTCTCCATTCAAGAGCTTGAACTAGTACTGAATTTATTTCCCAATATAAACAAAGACAGAATATTATTTACTCCCAATTTTGCACCCAAGGTTGAATATGAGTTTGCTCTTTCAGTTGGTTGCTATGTGACCATTGACAGTTTATATCCTTTGGAATATTGGCCCGAGTTATTTAAAAATCGGGAGGTAGTTGTTCGAATAGATCCAGGTACTGGGGCGGGTCACCACAAACATGTTTCGACTGGAGGCAATGAATCAAAATTTGGTATTACCCAAAATGATGTGGGACAAATCATTTCATTGACTAAAAAACATAATATAAAAGTCATAGGTCTTCACGCCCATTCCGGAAGCGGAATTCTCACCCCGGATTTGTGGCAACAAACTGCATTGATGCTGGCTTCCCTGGCTGATCAATTTCCTCATGTCCGCTCCATCAATTTAGGTGGTGGCTTGGGCATTGTTGAAAAACCGGGACAACATCCCATTGATTTTGCGTCACTAGATGCCTCTTTAATGGCTGTAAAATCGCGCTATCCTCAGCTACAAATTTGGTTAGAGCCAGGACGTTTCTTTGTCGCAGAAAGCGGTGTCATTCTTGCCAAAGTCACCCAATGCAAAGAGAAAGGAAAAGTTAAATTTATTGGCATAGAAACAGGTATGAACTCATTGATAAGACCTTCATTATATGGCGCCTATCATGAAATCGTTAATTTAACCCGTCTCTATGAAGAAAAAGCCGGTTTTTCACATATCGTAGGCCCCATTTGCGAGTCTGGGGATACTCTGGGTTATGACCGTCTATTACCAGTAACCAAAGAAGGTGATGTTTTATTGATTGCCAATACAGGTGCCTATGGTCACTGTATGAGTTCTCATTATAATTTAAGACCACCCGCTCAGGAAATAGTATTGGAATAGAAGCATGACGCTTATTGATAGCGACCAAAGGAGCAAGGCCACGGATCCTCGTTCCTCATTTATAGTACAAGCTCCTGCTGGGTCTGGTAAAACAGAAATACTGACCCAGCGCTATCTGAGATTATTAAGCACTGTCAGCTCACCAGAACAAATCGTTGCGTTAACATTTACCCGTAAAGCAGCTACTGAAATGCGTGAACGAATAATCCTGGCGCTGCAGCAAGCGGCATTAAACAAACAGGCCACAAGTCCACACCAACAGCTCACCTTAAGTTACGCCCAGGAAGCTCTAATTCGTAGCGCCCAATTAAATTGGGAGTTACTGGAACAACCCACTCGCTTAAAAATCATTACTATTGACTCCTTGTGCCAGAGTATTAATCAAGCCATCCCCCTATTGGAACAACAAATTGCGTACGCTCAGATAACAGATACTCCGGAACGGTATTATCTAAAGGCTGCACGTAACTGCATACAATTTGCCATGGAGACTCCTGAGTATCAGCATGCGATCAAAACGTTACTTATTCATGTAGATAACCGACAAGAACGACTGATTGATTTATTTAAATCACTATTAGGACAAAGAGACCAATGGCTCACCCCATTGTTTCAGGCCCGCGCTCAAGATAAATCTACTTTTGAAGATGCTTTACGCTTTATTGAACATCATGAATTATGTCGCTTTAAAGAAAGTCTTCCATTCACTCTGGCAGACAGGTTAACTCTTCTGGCACGCACAGTGGCTGTAACTGAAAATAATCCTGAATCGCCACGTTTTATTCTAAGAGACTGGTATGATTTTAGACAATCTAATCAGGATACTTGCGCTGCTTTATGCAAACTGATACTTGATAGCAGCCTTTCGATTCGCAACAGCTTTGATCATAATGTTGGTTTTTTGAAGCCAGATTATAGTGCTGAGGAATACAAGCGACTAAAAGCAGAAAGCGTTGAGCTTCTTGCTGAGTTAAAAGAGTACCCAGATTTCCTGGATGCGCTGTTACAAGTCAGTACGTTACCAAAACCCGAATATGATCCAGAGCAGTGGGAGGTTCTTCAGGCTTTGTTTGTCTTGTTACCTTTACTGGCCAGTTACCTTCAGGTTATGTTTAGTGAACAAAATGAAGTCGATTTTACGACGATTTCACATCAAGCTTTAGCCGCATTAGGCGAACTGGATAATCCAACAGATTTGGCTTTATATCTGGATAATGCCATTCATCATTTACTGATTGACGAGTTCCAGGATACATCCATATCACAATTTGAACTGATTACCCGATTAGTTCAGGGCTGGTTGCCGGATGATGGTAAAACTTTATTTCTCGTAGGTGATCCCATGCAATCGATTTATCGGTTTCGTCAGGCTGAGGTCGGATTATTTTTCCGTGCCAAAGAACGAGGAATTGGATCAGTGTCGCTAGAGCCTTTGGAACTAAGCTGTAATTTCCGCTCCAGCGCGTCTATAGTCAACTGGGTTAATGTTCATTTCTCAAAAATTTTTCCTCAGCACATTGATATCGAATCGGGAGCTGTTTCTTTTCATCCTTCAGTAAATGTCATAGAAAATGATGTACCCAGTGCAATTCATGCCATGCAATGCAACAGTCGAAGGCACGAAGCTACTCTGCTGATTGAGGTAATTGAAAATGAATTAAAAGCACATCCTGAACAGAGTGTCGCCATTTTAGTACGCTCACGATCGCAATTAACTGATATTATGAATCTGCTTCGTCGTCACAGAATACCCTATCAGGGAACAGATATAGATTTGTTGGCTAAACTGGTTCATTTGCGTGACGTCTGGTCTTTAACTCAATCCTTATTAAATCCAGGAGATAGACTGGCATGGCTGTCAATGCTTCACAGCCCCTATTGTGGTTTATCACTGAACGATCTTCATCTAATCGCGCAATTTAATACTAAGAAATCAATTTATAGCGCCTTATTACAATTAGATAAAATAGATGGTCTAAGTGAAGAAGGTACAACTCGCGCTCAATATTTTGCTCAGGTTATGCACCAATCTCTCGCTCAACGATATCAGTACAAACTTTCAGAGTGGGTGGCAAAAACATTAACCCAACTTTTTGTTGATAAAATTCTGAATCAAAATCAATTAAATGACCTGGAACAATTCTGGATTTTAATTGATAGGTATGAACAAAATGGCCGGTTACCTGATATGAATGAGTTTTTTCTGGAATTCAATAAACTCTATTCGCAACAGACCACCCCCTCACAATTACAGGTAATGACCATCCATAAATCCAAAGGGTTGGAGTTTGATACTGTAATTTTACCGGGCTTGGGTACTCAACTTAAACGAGCAGATCAACCCATGTTGCGATGGCTTAAACTGCCAACACAAAATCAGAATGATCTCTTACTGGTCTCTCCCATCAAGGCGGCGCATCAGGAACAATGTCCGTTATACGACTATTTAAACCAGCTGGATGAAGAAAAGAATCATTATGAGGCGCAAAGAGTACTTTACGTTGCGGTAACTCGAGCTAAATCCAGATTGTATTTATTTGATAGTTCATCAAGAGTATCAAAATCTTCATTTCGTGGTCTGCTTAAAAATCAGGAGTTTAGTAAATGTCAGGAAGAAGAAGGTTCCGAACAATCAGAATATCCTCTACCGGAATTAAGTAAACTTTCTTTAAACTGGTATCAGGAATCGAATCCTGTGTTCAGTAATCCCATGAATCCCCCACCTAATGAGTTAGTAACTGGTGTACCCAGACTGATAGGAATCGCAGCTCACCAATTATTGCAATGGATTTGTGACAATCACCCTCAAAACGCAGATCAGATACCCTGGAATCTGGCGCAACTTGAATTTAAAAAATTGGGATTTGATGAAGAGGCGCAGTTATCAGCATTATCAATAATTCGAACCCAGATTACTCAATTGTTTCAGGATAAAAGCGGTTTATGGATAATCGCCAAACATGAAAAAGAACAGAATGAATATGAATTAATAGTAGAGCATCAAAACCGTCTGGTGACCCGAATTATAGACCGAATATTTATCGATCAATCCAAGCTGTGGATTATTGATTTTAAAACGGGTAAAGAGGAAGAGTCTACATTGGCTCAACATCAAAAACAACTGAATGAATATGGCTATTATTTATCAAGTCAGTACGCTCTTCCCATTCATTGTGGACTTTATTATTTATCCAATAATCATTGGTTCCATTGGCAATATGAGCTCGAGGTAACTTCGCAATAAAACTTCAGGAAACATCATCCCGAATGCAATGGTGGATCTCCTGAACAGAGTACTAGTGATTCAGTTACTCCTGCGTTATCATCCTGTTTTTGTATTAATCAGAGTTAAACATATGACAGTTGAAAATACGGTAATAAACGTGCTGGATAATCTAAAAGACCCGTTACTTGGTCTTAATGGCAAGGAAATGAATTTACAGTACAATCTGGAGACTACTTCAGATTCAATCATGCTTACTGTCAAAACAGGTTTTCCCTGTAAGATTTTGGAAGATACATTTAAAGAACTGGCTTTGTCAGCTTTGAAGACACAATTTCCTCATCACCAAATAACCTTGCAAATAACTCAGTTCATCCGAGCTCATAAAACCCAAATGCCCGGTAAAGGTTTACGAGGAGTAAAAAATACTATTGCCATTGCTTCAGGTAAAGGTGGCGTAGGCAAATCAACTGTTACCGTGAATCTTGCCACTGCCTTAGCTCGCGCAGGTGCCAGAGTGGGTATTTTGGATGCTGATATATATGGACCAAGCATGCCATTGATGCTGGGACCGACCAAGCCAGTTCAAATCAGTGGAGATCGTTATTTACCCATTCAGACACATGGAGTACAAGCGATGTCCATTGGCTATATCACGGATATGGATCAGACACTGATTTGGCGCGGTCCCATGCTTGCCAAATCGTTAATCCAGATGTTGGATATCACTCTATGGGATGAATTGGATTATTTATTTATCGATTTACCCCCAGGAACTGGCGACATTCAGTTAACCTTGGTACAAAAAATCCCGTTAACAGCGGCCATAGTAGTGACAACACCGCAAAATGTAGCGACCCTGGATGCACAAAAAGCAATAACCATGTTTGCTAAAACAGGAATTGATGTATTGGGCGTTATCGAAAATATGGCAACTCATATTTGCAGCCAATGTGGACATCAGGAAGCAATATTTGGTGAGGGAGGAGCAAAAACCATATGTGAAACCAACCACAGCACATTGCTGGGTCAACTTCCTCTGGACAGTAACATCAGAAAGCAATGTGATGAAGGCGTACCAACTGCCACTCAACCACGAAGTGAATTAACAGATGCCTTTATAAAAACTGCGTTAATCAGCGCCATTGAACTGTCTAAAAAACCAATAAATTACGCGGACAAATTTCCGAATATTGTTGTTGAATAGTACTCGCCAAGGAGTATTTCATGAAGTTAAGGAAAATTAATGAATACTCCAGCTGCAACGATGTATTATTCTCTTTAGATAGGTATAATAATCAAAAACAACAAGCGACACGGCCATGCTCAGATTTTTAATAATAACAATCAATATCTTATATTCCAGTTTCACTTTAGCTCAATCAAGTTATCAAATCGATCTTATCCTGTTTACACATCCACAAAATGCATCCAAAAACAACGAGCTTGATTTAAACTCACCTTTAATTCCAGTGAATCAAAAAGCGATCACCCTAAAACGAAGTACGGGTAAAACCATTAACTCATATAGTCTATTGCCCCCCTCTCAATCCGGATTAAAAAATGAATATTATTTGCTAAGCCATAAATCCCGATATCAGGTATTGGGACACTACTCATGGAGACAACCGGCAAATAATCAAAGCACTGTTGCATTGCCCGAGTTAAATCATAACGGCTGGATAGTACAGGGAACGTTAAGAGTAAGACAAAGTAATTATTATTTATTAGATACCGATTTACATCTCGCGCCATCCAATAATCCACAATCTTCCTTTACCATTGCTCAGAAACAACGTTTAAAAGGCAGTGAAGTATATTATCTGGATCATCCACAGGTTGGAATGTTGATTAAAATTCATAAATTAACTTAAGCTAACCTCAAATATGATGTGATCAGGTGAGAAATCTGTTCTCCAATTGCCTGAAGACATTTGATTTTTGGAGTACCGTTCCTCCAAAATAAGGCCAAAGTTCGAGATGGTGCTGGTGATACAAAAGGAATGTACTTCAATCGCTGTGAGGGATCTACAGTTACAGCCAGTGCTGGTAACAAAGTCACGCCAATTCCTGACTGCACCATTAATCGAAGGGTCTCAAGACTTGTAGCAGTAAAATCCGCTATTTCATGAGTCTTGGCCATTTGGCAAACAACCATAGCCTGATCACGCAAACAATGGCCCTCTTCAAGTAACATAATGGGTTGATTGACTAATTGATTTATTGACAGGGAACTTGACTGAGCCAACTCATTAGACTCATCACATACGAAATAAAATGCTTCTTCAAATAAAGTGTAACTGGTAAAATTCCCGGCAATGGGTTGCGCCATTATTGCAACATCGATTTCTCCATGTTCTAATTTATCAATTAACCGCCGTGTCTGATCTTCTATCAACCATATTTTTAAATCAGGAAATTGAACATTGATAGCCGGCATGACCAGAGGTAATAGATAAGGTGCAACTGTAGGTATCACCCCCAGGCGTAAATTACCAGAAAAAGGATCATGCGAATGCCGAGCGACATCTTTCATCTCATCAATCAGCATAAGTATCTTTTTTACCCTGGACAACAATGCATCGCCCTGATCCGTTAATAATACCTGCTTGTTGGTACGCTCAAACAACGTTACACCAAGAGTTTCCTCCAATTTTTTTATTTGCATACTTAACGTAGGTTGACTGACGAAGCATTTTTTTGCTGCATCACCAAAATGCTTCACTTCTGCTAGAACAACAAAATAATGCAAATCTCTTAAATTCATAATCAACCTTTACGATAAATAATATCTATTATTATAGTAACAACATTAATTGTTATCTATTGATTATTGCTTGACAGATACAGTGCTCAACATTCAATAAAGGACGTTTCCAACCAACATGATGGGATCATTGTTTCACCACTGGTTTTCATAAAATTCGCAAAAATCGATACCTAATCATGCTAAGTACAATTTAAAATAACTTTACTGAGGATAGCGACCGTAACGACCGTAGCCTGTATTAGACGAAGTCGTAATACAGGATCAACCGCTTCATCAATTCCATGCTCTTATCGTGGTACAGAAACCATCCTGTATTACGACTTCGTCTAATACAGGCTACGATTATTCCTCGAGGAACGCATTAATTGAGCATCGGTTATCTTTATTTATATAAAAACACAGAGTCAATCCGACCAACGTTTAAAAAAAATTTACAGTACCCAGCTTATCCTATATATTCGCTTTTTTATTAATACTACTGGTTACTTTTGATTAATTCGACTCAACATCAAGCACCTAGAACCATCATTTGGCTAGTAGGTGTATTTTTTTTACTGTTTCAATTTTTTCTGCAATTATCCTCTGGAATAATTGTAGGTGCGATTATGCATGAACAAAATCTTTCAGCACTTACAGCAGGTTTATTGAGCAGTGCGTTTTATTATGTTTATACCTCATTTCAAATACCAGTTGGATTACTGTTTGACCGCTATAACACCAGAACATTGTTAACCCTGAATGCAGCATTATGCGCTTTAGGATGTTTTATTTTTGCAGCGGGACATACACTTCCCTATTTATTTTTAGGACGTTTGATTATTGGAGCGGGTTCTTCTTTTGCCTTTGTTGGTCTCTCACATTTATTACGTCAACACTACCCCCTACGGCAGTATGCTTTTATGATCGGTTTATCTGAAACCCTGGGCTTTACTGTAACAGTCTTTGGAATGATAGGAATGGGGGCTTTTATAAGCAATTTTGGCTGGAGATACTTCATCACAGGAGCTGGTATTTTAGGCCTTGTCATTACCGCGTTATGTTACAAATTCATTCCCAGCCATAAACCTGAAGCTCAGATAAATCATGATTATAAAAACCAGTTTTTTCTTATTTTAAAGAATAAACTGGCCTGGATTAACGGTATTTTTGTATGCCTTGAATTCTCTGTAATCACTGTGTTCGGGGCATTATGGGCAGTGCCCTTCTTACAGTTAAAACTGGATTGCAGCATCAAGACTGCCAGCATACTCACATCGATGATACTTTTAGGAGCAGGATTAAGTTGCCCTGTTTTTGGTCAGCTATCCGTATATTTTGTTAAACGCAAGCCACTCATCCATGCGTCTTGTTTATCTACCGCAACGCTGCTTTTACTGACGCTGTTCCTGCCAACTCACAGCATCATATTAATAGGAGTCCTGCTGTTTAGCATAGGTCTCTGTTGTGGAGCGTACATGCTTGCCTATTCAATTGCTAACGAGCTAGCTCCAGCAGAATCGCTGTCAACCTGTACTGGATTTACGAATACTCTGGCCATGCTCTCAGCCCCTCTTTTACAACCGCTTATAGGGTATTTACTGGACGCGTTCAGTAACAAGCGAGGTATCTATACTCTCGGCGATTACCAACAGGCCTTATTGATCATTCCAGCTGCATTAATCCTTGCAAGCGTACTGGCTCACTATCTGCCAGAAAAATCCAGTACAACGTTTCACTGATTCTGTCCTGTGGCGCTCAGATCGCGTTCATCTTTGAGTGATTGCAGCTTTGAAAAACCGCAGCACTAGCACTGCTAATTCGAGCATTTTTCGAAGCTGCAATCACTCAAAGATGAATGTAAGATGAGATGACACGGGACAGAATCAGTGTAACGTTGTACTAGGCAGTAGAGGATACTGCAGTTACAGCTGCTTCCTTAAGCTGAGTAAAAGATTGCTCGTTAATAAAACAAAATCCTTTGGGATTATCTTTAGAAAAACCGGCTACCGATAAAGAGGGCTTCAATACTGCATTTTGTTCAGTATTTAATGTATTCAATACTCTTAAACTGATTTTAGGAAACCCTAAACTCAGCAAACATTGATTTGGATCGATTGATTTAATGGAAATAAATTGGGACATTTTAACTTTATTACCTGCCGGGTCACGCCATCCAGCAACTGCAGCACCGGTAGCATCTGCTTCCTTGAGATTGGCTGAATAAAATCCATTATCATCACTCAATCTACAAAAGGTTGTGCTGATGTCATGAGAAGAAGTTTGATCCTTACTAAACCATACCTTGCCAAACCAGGCATTATTACCTGTAACAAACTGCTCTTTAGTTTCAGTTCCTGTTTGTATATGCCCGTTCAATCGACTGGTCTGTAATGCCTGTAGCTCCACACCAGGCCTTAAAATCAATGTTTCTTTGGCTTCATTAGCCTGTTTTAACATATCTACTTTAAAATTAAATCCTTTATCTTCATCACCCTTCACACCAAATATCCAGCTGTCATTAATTGGATTATAGCGAATAAAAGAACGACCAACCTGCCAATTCAGTTGGGTTGAGTTTTCTATTTTCTCATTGCCTTCATAAAAAAGGACTAATTTATTGGTCTGGCCGTCAATTAATGCTGTTTTTGTATGAAAATCAGTACCTTGTCTTTGAACCTGAAAAAAATAACCATAGCGATCACCGCTTTCATTGGTCACCATACCTGAAAAAGTCCAGCTACCGACCAAAGGTTCTACTGGTTGCAGAATTTCGCTTACTTCTTCTGCTTCAATATCAGCTGCAATTACTGTATTGCTGATCAACATAATCAAGGAAAATAAAACAATCCAAATTCGTACTGGTATCATATTAACAATAACCTTTTAATAGTTTGTGCGTCCATAATGCGTCCCAAAAGGCCTCATTCAATGTTGCTTCAACTGGTAAATAGTACATCTTGTCAGAAATAAAGAAACGACATTTCACGGCATCCTTTTCCGTCATAATAATAAGAGATTCTGGATGATTAAAATCATGGGGCTCAAATCGATAATGATCCGGATAAGAATAAGTTGTAAATTCTATCCCTAAATCAGTTAAAGTGGAATAAAAACGTTGTGGATTTCCAATCGCAGCAACCGCGGCTACATCCCTCTTTTTAAAAACTTCATAATCAATTGCTTCCTCTGTAGCCAACTTGATTATTTTTCCAGGAGTTAACTGCATTGTGTAGGCATTTTCCCAAATACCGTCATTCACAATAATAAAATCCACTTCTCTTAATCGAGCCGCTGATTCCCGTAAAGGACCCGCTGGCAACAATAATCCATTTCCCAAGCCACGAGCTCCATCAATTACCGCAATCTCTATGGCTCGCCCCATCCGATAATGCTGTAATCCATCATCGCTAATAATCAACTGCACCTTGCATTTATCCAAAAGATATTGAACAGCATCCATCCGATTCGGTGCTATAACGACAGGACAAAGTGTCTTGCGTGCAATCATTAATGGTTCATCACCGACCAGCTCGGCAGAATCGTCCAACTGTACTTCATAAGGTACATGTGTGATTTTCGAGCCATACCCACGACTGACTATCCCTACATGGATCCCTTTTTCGCCCATTTTTCTAGCCAGAGCAATAACCAGTGGGGTTTTTCCTACCCCACCTACGGACAGATTACCCACGACAATAATTGGAACTGAAGCGTGTTTTTGACAAAAGGACTCCAGATACTTGCGTCTGATCATTGTAATCAGACGGTAACACCAGGACAAAGGGAGTAAAGGCCATCTTAAGGGATGATTCCCATACCACAGCCTTTCGATAAAAAAAGTCATCAACTAAGCGCTTCCTCTTGAACCATCCCTAATTGTTGCACTTTATACAGCTGAGCGTAATGTCCATTCAAATGAAGTAACTCATGATGAGAGCCTTGTTCTACCAGGTGCCCATGCTGCATAACAATAATCTTGTCAGCATGTTTAATGGTCGATAAACGATGTGCAATGACCAACGTTGTTCGATTTTGCATGACCTGTTCCAACGCGGCTTGTATGTACTGTTCAGATTCACTATCTAAAGCAGAAGTGGCCTCATCTAGAATCAAAATTGGCGCATCTTTTAAAATAGCTCGGGCTATCGCTATTCTTTGCCGTTGACCGCCAGACAATAACACCCCATTTTCACCAACTCGAGTATCATACCCCTGAGGTAATTTTGAAATAAATTCGTCAGCATAGGCTAATTTTGCAGCGTTGATAATTTGTTGACGGCTTACATCACTGCGACCGTACGCTATGTTATTCGCTAAACTATCATTAAACAGAGTGACGTGTTGGCTGACCAAAGCCATCTGTTCTCTCAGACTTTTTAGACTGAGCTGGTTAATTGGGATGCCATCAAGTGTAATGATGCCTTCGGATACTTCATAAAAACGTGGTAACAAACTGGCAATCGTAGATTTACCACTACCGGAATGACCAACAAGCGCGACGCAATTTCCTGCCTCAACAGTAAAACTCACATCATGCAATACTCTTTGTCCATCCCTATAGGCATAAGAAACCTGTTTAAACTGAATTTCTCCATATGCTTTATGAGCCAGTTCAATTCCCTGAGTTGACTCTACAGGCATATCAAGCAGATTAAATACACTCTCCGCCCCGGCCAATCCTCTTTGAATGGTAGCATTCAGGGTGGTTAAGGTTTTCATTGGTTTAATCAATTGCAACATAGCGGCAATAATTGCTAAGAAAGAACCGGCGCTGACGGTAATCACAGTTGATAATTGAATGGCAGCGAAAATGATCATGGCTATCCCTACTGCAATAACAAATTGTACTCCAGAGACGTTAACAGCCTTGCTTACAGCAACTTTCATATCATTTAATCGCGAATGTTCCGTCGCGTCATTAAATTTTCCTGCTTCATAACCTTCACCCCCGAAAATACGGACGACTCGATATCCTTCAATAGCCTCACTCGCAATTTCAGTAACTTCTCCCATCGTTTGTTGGACTCGATGGCTAATCCGTCTAACCCGTTTATTGGTATAACTTACGATAAATCCGACAAAAGGAATGGTTAATAAAAACATCAATGACAGTTGCCAGCAAATAACCATCATGACCGTAAGTAGTCCTATAACCAAACAGCTGTTTTGGACAAAATCAGTTAAAGCATCCGCACTGACTTGAGCGACCTGCTCTACATCATAAAGAATTTTGGAAAGCATTTGACCCGAAGTAGCCTCATCATAAAAATCAGCAGGTAGATGTAATATATGAGAAAATACTTTTTGTCTTAATACCTTAACGACAGAACGGGCAACCCAGGTCATACAATAACTGCCCAGTGAGCTGACTATTCCTCTCAAAGTAATACCAATTAAAACAATAAGCGGGATCTTTTTAACAAAAGTCATGTCGATACTGATAAATCCTTTATCCAAAAAAGGTTTGGTCATGTAGGTAAAGGTGGCATCAATACCTGAATAAAGAATATTGGCAAAAATCCCCAGAAGCAGTACCGGCCAAAAAGGTTTAACGTAAGATAACAGACGCTTGTATAAAAGGCTGGTTTTAACTGGAGTATTATTTTTCATTGATTAGAGAGTCAAAGGTTGGCAAATGGATTAAATTGTACCCCGTATTCTGATTTAGTGCCAACAATCTTAAACTGAGAACATATTGGTATGCACATCAGGCCCTGAGTATCCTCAAATAATAAAGTGCCTTGATAAGGTCATTATCCAGACGCTTCTACTTTAAAAATTTTTCCAGAGCCTTTGCCGTTATTGGTTTGCTGAATAAAAAGCCTTGTACTTCATCACAATTTTGCATTTTTAAATAATTCAATTGGGAAGTAGTTTCCACGCCTTCCGCAACTACTTTAAAATTAAAACTGCGTGCCATGGCAATAATGGCTTCAATAATCACTTCATCACTTCGCGAAGATGTAATGTTTTTAATGTAGGACTGATCGATTTTTAATCGGTCTATATTTAAATGTTTAAGGTAGTTTAAACTCGAATTTCCAGTTCCAAAATCATCAAGGACAATTTTAACACCTATATCTTTTAATTGATTAATCATACGAATTATATTCACATTCGTGATGACTACATTTTCTGTAATCTCTAATTCGAGATATTGGGGATCTATCTGATATTTATCTAATATTTCTTTAACAACCGTATGGAAATTGACTTGTTTTAATTGTTGGGTGGCGACATTCACCGCGATTCGAGTCCATGGCAGACCTTTTTCATGCCATTTTTTAATTTGTTGACAGACCTGATCGATTACCCATTCACCTATAGGTACTATTAATCCGCTGATTTCTGCCGCTGGAATAAAGTCAATAGGAAGCAACATTCCTTTTTGTGGATGCTGCCAACGGATTAAAGCCTCTGCGGACAATAAACATCGATTCTCCATATCAAATTGTGGCTGATAATATACTTTGAACTCGTTTTTAACCAATGCCTGACGTAATTCAATTTCAAGTTTGAGGGTTTTATCCGCGTGATCATTCAATTCTTCATTGTAGAATTGGAATTGATTTCCACCTCGCTCTTTTGCAAGATACATTGCCAAATCAGCACTCTTTATTAAGGTATTTACGCTTGTACCGTCTTTGGGATAAATGCTGATACCTATTGTAGTGGATATCGTCACATCACGTTTCCCAAGCTTAAAAGGCTCATTGAGTGATTGAATGATTTTATCAACAACAGTTATGACACTCTGATCAGTTGAACAATCACGGACTATCATGACAAACTCATCACCACCAATGCGCGCGATGGTATCTTCTTTCCGCAGAAGGTGTTCCCATCGCTTAGCTACCATCTTTAACAAATTATCGCCAGCCTCATGCGATAGACTATCGTTGATTAATTTAAAGCGATCCAAATCAAAAAACAGGACTGCAAAACGCTTTGAATTACGTTGAGAGTACTCAATTAAATGTTGAATCCTATCGGTTAATAATGAGCGATTAGGTAATCCAGTTAACATATCATGGGACGCTTGATATTCCAGTTTTTTCTCCAGATTTGCCCGCTCAGTAATGTCTCGAAAACTCCAGACCCGACCAATAGTAATATTATTCAATCGATGGGGTTGTGAATAGCACTCCATGATTTTGTCATTTTTCAAATACACTATATTTCTACTCACCTCATCAATCGCCTTCTCTAGATGATTAATTTGGGCCAGATAATTATTGGCTTTCAGAACTTGATTTAGCATATACTCACTGACCAGCTCACCGTCTTTACTGTCCAGCATGGATTGAGGGATGTTCCAAATCTGTTGAAATTTAGAATTATAATCAATGATTTTGCGATTTAAATCGACTACAAGAATTCCATCTGCAGACGATTCAATGGTTGAACGTAACAAAGACAATGATTGCTGCAACGATTCAGTTCGTTGTTCTATAGTGTTTTGCAACAGTTCAGTGGTTCTTTTAGCAGCTTGTGCCAGCGTCCATTTCCTGGTTAAGGCGCAGGCAAGCTGTCGCACTGACACCAAATCAAAAGGTTTTTTTAAAATTAAATAGTTATCACCAATTCCCAGCTCTTTAACTGTTTCTTCCCAGGTATAATCAGAATAAGCAGTACATATGACTACCTGAATATCGGGATCAACTTTCCACATGTGTTTGATGGTTTCAATACCATCCCAGCCCGGAGGCATCTGAACGTCAACAAATGCTAATGAATAATGAAGGCCTTCCAGTAGCGATTTTCTTATTTTTTCTACGCCCTCTTTTCCTTGGTAGGCCGTTTCAAAAATAAACTTAGGCAACGAATTAAATAATTTGGGGTCGCTTAAGTCAGGTAAGTCATCGTCGAATAACTGTTTATCCAAATCACTAACTTCTTCGACAAGAGTTGTAGACGTTAAGACTTTAATAAAATCCTGATGAATAGCTGGATTATCATCAATAATCATAATATGAAGTTCTACATCAGTCATTAGAACCTCCTGAAAGCCCACGACAGCTCATTGTAGGTAACGATAAAATAAATTGAGCGCCCTCACCTTCTCCTGGACTTTCCGCCAGTAGCGTTCCACCCATTTCTTTAGCGGATAGTGCGGCGCTATGCAATCCAAAACCATGTCCATTGATTTTAGTGGTAAAGCCAAAAGAAAAAATACGATTTAAATTTTCGGAATTGATACCTACTCCGTTATCCTTTATTGATAACTGAACAACGTGATCATCGATTTTTTTAATCGCAATGACAATTTCTTTAACATGGGTTGATGTGCTATGCAGTACCGCATCGCGTGCATTTTGGATAATATTCACCAATATTTGTAATAATTTGGACTTATCGGTATCAATTAAAGGACACTCCTCGAATTCTTTTACAATCTCTATTGATTCAGTCATTGGAGTGTTCATCGACATATTTAATGCCATATCAATGACCTCTGGTAAATAAACCTTCTCTATTAAACTGGAAGTACCGCTTACGGATTTTTGCATGTCAACAATCTGAGAGATATGTCTAAGATCATTAATAAGATTGTCCACTTCTGATTGTTTTATTTTATAATCATCTAAAATAAATTTGGAAAGTGATACAAGGTATTTAGGAATTAACTTACCTTTGTCATCATTTGACAAATAGTCAACCAAATCATCCTCATGTTGAAGAAGCATTTCCAATACTTTTAATAACTTTTGTTTGTATTGTTTATTCAATTGGTTTTTTAATAAAGTGATGGAAACATTGGAGCTGTTTAATATATTTCCAATATTATGCAGAATAATTGCCGCCACTTCGGCCATACCGGCTCTGCGGGCAGTTGATGAAATCTGGTTATTCAACTCCTGAATTTTTTCTTCGGCAATCTTATCGTTATGAATATCCATAACAATGCCTTCAAGCTGTTTTTCACCCTCACAACAACGGCCGGCGATCTTATACCATCGATATTCACCATCAGGATTTTGTACTCTAACGTCACATTCATAATCAATTCGATCGCTTAATGCTGTTTCGATCTTGTTAACCAGCTCGTAACGATCTTTTTTATGCACCAACTCAATAAATTCTTTATAAGTCGGCGCTTTATCCAAAGGGTTGAGTTTAAATAAAAAAAACAACTCTTTTGACCAAATCACATGATCCGCGATGCCATCATAGGTCCAATAACCCAGCTTCGCTATGTTTTGAGCATTTTCAAGTTTCATATTCAAGTTCATCATCTCTCGTGATGAAATTTCCATTGAGCGCTCATGCATATACCGTTCCTGATCTGCTTCATTGTAGGAGTTATTAATCCGTTTAAGGAAGGCAAGCCATTGCTCATCCGTTTCGGGTTTTTTATCAACTGAAATATTGACTTTTTCAAGTTGTCTTAATAATAATTTATGAAATTCCATATGCACCCATATTTGTAGAGACTGTTCAACACATCATGTTCCTGATGTTCTATTCACAATTTATCAAAAAAAACCCAACGTTCCTCAACTGGTTCACTGGATAAAAAGATATTCTGGACGACAAGTAGAAGCCCCTCCACACTGGTGTTAACTTCTAATATTCATAAAAAGTTGTAATTGTCATGGTCTGATTGTGCAATTCACATTTACCAACCGCAAAGGGTGACAATTCACCATATGAATAAAATCCAACCTGGGTTGAACCCTTAGGTAAAGAAATCAGTGCTGATTCAATCTCTTCTTCTGTTCGCTCCCCCAAGAGCAATCGTCTTCCTACACAACTAATATCAATAGCCAACAATGGGCCAATAGTGTCCAAATGGTCATTCATCATTCGTTGATTGGCTAATTGCCCAGCTTCATTAGCACTATCTATAAGGCGATCAAAATTAGCTCTCATTAATTGAGCATAGCATCCGGTAGGGATATCTCCAGCAAAGATCAGTGATTGTTCTTTCTCATCGACAGCTAATATAGTTCGTACTAATTGAATGCTTTCGTTACCATCAATCTCGCTGATAGCCAAAGGATAAAGTAATCCCGAAGAAGGCAATTCAGATGCTTTTTCACCCAAATATTCTTTATACAATTGTAAAGCAGGTTGATAATCCAGCTCATACAGAATATTGGATTCGGAACGAGTCACACGTCTGACCGGACCGAATTTATCCCAACCACCTTTTGAGGCATGTCCAACATGAATATGAGAACCATAAAAGCCCACAGCAACGACATAATTGGTAAGAATTTCTCCGCCAACAACGGTCCATGTTTGTTTAAAATTACTGCCGTCTCCAGCTAAACCACCGGTTATAACCAAACCTTTGTCCTCTGCTACAGTATTCAGTCCTTTGACCAATTCAGAACCATTTACGCTCAACCCATCAGACAATACGAATATGCTCTTCAAATCAGGGCCCTTTAACTGTTGTGCGATAGAAATACCCGCCCTGTTTGAGTCCGTGACATGTTCTACTTTTGCCTTGGCAATTTTCAATAAGGTTGTGTTAAATCGTACAACAACGACTGACAAGCTTTGATCAAATATTTTGGAGCCAAAAATCTCACCAGCACTTGAACATCCAATCAAACTGGACTTGGAGTAAAAATTTGCAAGTTCAATAATCGGTTTAACATGATTTATAAACTCGGGAGATGCGAAAACCAGCACTAATGTTTGTTCTGAATCCAGATCAGGAAATTCATTTAAACTCCATCCTTGTCCTAGAATGTATTGGAATGCTTGTATATCCATATAAGCCCCTGAAGATTATAATTAAACTATTTTGATTACATATAATACTATTATAGTTTAATTTGATCAGAATATCTTCGGAAGAATGGAACACGGAAACAACAGTATTTAAAAATTATAACAATTTAGGTGTGCTGACAACTTATCAAGTGATTCTGTTCTCGATCCGGCGTAGATGAATAAGCGAACAAGAGACACTAATAGACCACGAGACGTCTAAATGTAAATTGTTAACACCTCCGAGCATGAAGCACAATTCATTAAGACAGATTACTTCTTGTCATTTTAATACGGGTATAAGCACATCGAAATCCAGACTTTTGCACATTCAAGTCAGAAATCGTTCCTGGTTCAGTTGTTACTGTTGCCATAACTAATCCTTGTTGTTTTGCATAATTTAATCGGGTCAACAGCAATTTTTTTTGCAAACCTTTACCTCGATATGCAGGTAAAGTACTGGTAACTCCCAAATCACAGACATCTTCATGCATGGCTATGGTAGCTCCAGCAATAATCTGATCCCCATCATAAACAGCAAATGCACTAATCCCTTTGGCTCTGGCATAATGAGAAAACTGTTCTTGAGCTTCGGGATAACCAAAACCCATAGCGACTCTTCTGGCCCATTCATCCACCTCACTGGACTTCACCATCCTGATAGTATAGGGGCTATCTAATTGCTCCTCTGGTTTAAAGGAGGACAAATCCAATACCGAAACATTATTTATTTCGCTTACTCCATAGCCTCGTTCACTCAGGAAGATCATTAAATCATTTCCAACATAAGGACATAACTCAATATCAACGCGCGAATGCGCAAGCGATTTATAAAAATGTTCTATGATTTCAATTTCCTTCTTAAAGTATCTGGATTTCGTATGAAACCCCCATCCAACTACCTGGGATAAAAATGAATCAAACCCTGAAAAACAGGCCGTACCTCCATTAACATCCAATAGTGTTCCTTGAGGATATTGTCGGGTAACTTCTATATGGGTTTGTTTAATGCACGCTTCCATACGTGCGGTCAAATCTTTAGTAACATACATCATGCTTCACTCAACCCTGCAATGACCCGGTTCACCAAGCCAGGACCTTGATATATTAATCCAGTATAAAGCTGTACCAATGATGCTCCAGCTGCAATTTTTCTTTGGGCACTGGCAGGACTATCGATACCGCCTGCTCCTATTAAAGTGATGGCCTCACCAGCATATTTTTTTAATAAATTCAGACAACGAATAGATAATTCTTCTACCGGTCTTCCACTCAATCCACCTTGTTCCTCTCCATAAGGCAAATTCTTGACCAAATCTCGTGTGCAGGTCGTATTCGTAGCAATAATCCCCTCAATGCCATGATTCAAGATCACTTCAGTCATTAGTTTTAATGTTTCATCATCTTCATCGGGAGATACTTTTACAACCAAAGGAACATGGCGCTGATAATGATCTTCTAACTTGATTTGTTCATTATGCAATTGAGATAACAATTGAGTAAGATAATCCCCCTTCTGTAACTGACGTAAATCAGGAGTATTAGGAGAAGAAATATTGATGGTTACATACGATGCATGCTCATAAACTTTTTGTAAACAATAACAATAATCCTTCGCCGCATCAGCCAAGGAGGTCTCTTTATTCTTACCAATATTAATCCCTAAAATCCCCTTGTATTCAGCTTTTTTTACATGAGCAACTAAAGCCTCTACTCCCTGGTTGTTAAAGCCCATTCTGTTAATAATGGCCTGCGCTTCAGGTAATCGAAACAATCGCGGTTTTGGATTACCAATCTGTGGTCTTGGAGTGACTGTTCCAACCTCAATAAAAGAAAATCCAAGTTTAGCCAAAGCATCCAGATGGTCTCCATTTTTATCCAGACCTGCAGCCAATCCAACTTGATGTGGAAAATGGAGTCCCATAGCATGAACTGACTTTCCTTCGATTTTATTAAAGCACCATCCTGGCAGATGATCCAGGGTGGACAGAACGAGTTGATGAGCTGTCTCAGCGTCCAGTTTAAACAGCAAGGGACGTATCATCGAATACATATAAATACTCCGGAAAAGGGATTTTGCTTCATTCGATTCCCTACTTACGTTATACGATGCATTGCTGGGCCCAGACTCTTAACATGGCATTTCCAGACTTTTGTAAGTGAAAAGCGACTTCGCGAACTTCGATCCCATAATTGTCCTGTTGAAGACCTAATAATACGGGTCCCAGAAATGAAGAAGTTTGTCCATCATTATCTATTAATGGAAATATCCTGACTTCCTTTGCAACTCGAGCCAGTTCACGGATCACATTCAAATGAAAATCAACAGTTTGATCGTCCAGATCAGCAAATAAATAATGCGAACATAAAGCAAAATCAAATGTAAAATCTGCAAAAGGCAAATGATAATCAGTAACTCCAAGGTACCTGCCCTCAGTCTTGCCTTTTCTATAATCAGCAAAAAACTGTTCAAACCCCACTTTTCTTTCTGCAAGCAACTTATCAAAACTACCGCTTCGACTGAAATCAAAATGTTCCTCTTCGGATTTGATTTCATCCGCCATTTGAGAAAAAATCATCACTGACTTTGAATATAAAGTATCCTTATCCAGAACAAACAAGGGATCACAACTGACCACCTGATTATTCATCTGAGTTAGCTGAGAATTCACCGCACTGGGTCCACATCCATATTCTAGAATTTTTGAATTAATCTCACTGTCTGACAAATCAAACATTTCTCGATATTCATCAACGCCGTGACCCCATAAAACCAGTTTACGCATGAGCAACTCTCCTATATAAACCCGAATTCTGTGCTCAATTTAATTGCAGATTAACCTGCTCTGAATTCAGGAAAAACTTATAGCAATCAATTAAGTTTCGCTCCGGCTTAAGATTAGGTTATTTTTTAACCTGGGTAAAGAGTCTTTTTAAAATACACTGTGTTAGAAACTGTCAGTGAATAGACAAGGCCGAATCGATTGGGTATAGTCTTGTGTATTTGTACAATCAACAGGATATACTCCATGCACAACGGACTAAAGTATCAACTGGGTGAAACCTATGACATGTTAAGAGACACCGTCCATCAGTTTGCCCGTACAGAAATCGCTCCCCTTGCTGCTCAAATTGATGAAACGAATACCTTTCCAAATCATTTATGGCAAAAATTGGGCGATTTAGGTTTATTAGGTATAACGGTCAGCGAAGAGTACGGTGGAGCCAATATGGGCTACCTCGCTCACGCGATTGCAATGGAAGAAATTTCCAGAGCATCAGCCTCTGTGGGATTAAGTTATGGGGCTCACTCTAATTTATGTGTCAATCAAATCTATTTAAATGGAAACAATTCGCAAAAAGAAAAATATCTGCCTAAACTAATAAGCGGCCAATACATCGGTGCCCTGGCCATGAGTGAATCGAACTCAGGCTCTGATGTAGTCAGTATGCAACTTCAAGCTCGTTCATACGGTGATAAATACATCCTTGACGGCACCAAAATGTGGATTACCAATGGACCGGATGCAGACGTTTTGGTGGTGTACGCTAAAACTGACAAACAGGCTGCCAGTAAGGGTATTACTGCTTTTCTTATTGAAAAGGGAATGCCCGGATTCAAAACAGCACAAAAATTAGACAAGCTAGGGATGAGAGGTTCCAATACCTGTGAGCTGGTTTTCGAACAGTGTGAAGTTCCTGTTGAAAATGTACTCGGCGAACTAAACCAGGGTGTCCGGGTTTTAATGAGTGGTCTTGACTACGAGCGGACAATACTGGCTGCAGGTCCAGTTGGTATCATGCAGGCGTGTATGGATGTTGTTCTACCCTATGTTCATGAACGCAAGCAGTTTAATCAGGCCATTGGGGAATTTCAGTTTATCCAGGGTAAATTAGCTGATATGTATACGGAGCTTAGCGCGTCTCGAGCTTATTTATATGCGGTAGCAAAAGCCTGCGATAACGGTATGGTAAGTCGTAAAGACGCAGCAGGTGTTATCTTATATACTGCAGAAAAAGCGACACAAATGGCACTTCAGGCAATTCAAACTCTGGGTGGTAATGGGTACATTAATGAATACCCAACAGGACGATTGTTACGTGACGCTAAACTCTATGAAATTGGAGCCGGCACTTCTGAAATCAGAAGAATGTTGATAGGTCGTGAACTTTTTAAAGAAACAGCATAAGGAATAGTGACATGGAACAGAATGATGTAGTAATCGTTGCAGCAAAAAGAACTCCTATGGGCGGCATGTTAGGTGCTCTGTCCGCTCTTTCAGCACCAGAACTTGGGGCTGTAGCACATATGGCAGCTCTGGCACAGTCAGGAATTGCTCCTGCTGAAATAGATGAAGTCATTAGTGGTTGTGTCCTGCAGGCAGGTATAGGTCAGGCACCCGCGAGACAAGCCGCAATCAAAGCAGGTATACCCAATTCAGCTGGCGCAACTACGATCAATAAAATGTGCGGTTCTGGAATGAAAGCCGCGATGCTGGCACATGATTTAATCAAGGCAGGTTCAGCTCAGGTCATCCTGGCAAGCGGAATGGAAAGTATGAGTAATGCGCCTTATTTATTGGCAAAAGCGCGCTCAGGTTATCGCTTGGGTCATGGTGAATTAAAAGATCATATGTTCCTTGACGGACTTGAAGATGCATACGAGAAAGGACAATTAATGGGATGTTTTGCGGAAGCAACGGCCAAACATTTCAATTTCAGCAGAGAACAACAGGATGAATTTGCAATCCGTTCTATGTCAAACGCACTGAAAGCTATTGAAAGTGGTGCATTTGTCGAAGAAATTGCCGCTGTCACCTTAACTACTCGTAAAGGAGACATCACCGTAAGCGTAGATGAAGGTCCTGATGCAGCAAAATTGGCAAAAATTCCACAATTAAAACCAGCATTCCAATCAGACGGCACCGTTACAGCAGCAAATTCCAGTTCGATTTCGGATGGTGCGGCGAGCCTGATATTGATGAGCGCAGCTAATGCAGAAAAACGCGGTGTCAAACCTTTAGCAAGAATAGTTGCCCATGCCAGCCATGCTCAGGCACCACAATGGTTTACCACTGCACCTGTAGACGCTATCCGTAAAGTAATGAACAAAGCATCCTGGAATCAGAATGATGTCGATCTTTATGAAATAAATGAAGCGTTTGCAGTAGTTACCATGGCAGCAATAACTCAACTTGAATTAAATCCAGAACAGGTTAATATTCACGGCGGCGCATGTGCTTTGGGTCACCCAATAGGAGCATCTGGTGCACGCATACTGGTTACTTTGATGCATGCATTGAAACAACAAGGTAAAAAACGTGGTGTTGCTTCCTTATGCATCGGTGGTGGTGAAGCTACAGCAATGGCTATTGAACTGTTATAAAAGCACAACCATTCACCACACATTCAGAATCATGGTGAATTGTCAGATTTGAGTGCAGATTTGGGCGATTACCGTTCAATAAAAGCAGCATTACGGACTGTAGCTGCTTTTTTTAACGAGAATCGCCCATAATGCATCACATGGGACTTTTTACTTGAATTGTGGTGATTAGTTACTAATAAAAATAAAGGATGTACATGCTACGACAAAGTCTTATTTATCTACTACTCAGTGTTCTGATAGTAATCTTCTCCAGATACGCACACCTTCTTATTGTTTATATAGATTTGTTTTTCACTTATATAAACTTAAAATTAACCCCAATATTCAGTCAGACCGGCTGGGGATTAATTATAAGAAAAGTTTTGGTGTTAATGTTAATGCCAATCATCATTACGGGGATACCTGCTCTTCTTTATAGAGTAATCAAAGGTCGTGAAATGCCTCATTTTATTGCTATTGTCTGGGTAATCTGGACTATCATCGTTTTGAGCGTAATTTTGATTCATTAAGGACTCAGGCATGGCACAACTAATCAGTCAAATCAACACTGGAAGTCAGGATTTTAAAGACAATCAAGCAACAATGCAGGCATTGGTTGATGAACTACGTTCACGAATCAATGAAATCTCTCTGGGAGGAGACGAGAAAGCCCGTGCCCGCCATTTGCAACATGGCAAATTACTGCCTCGAGAAAGGCTGCAACAATTATTAGACCCTGGCAGTCCGTTTCTTGAACTATCCCAACTGGCAGCCTATCAGGTATATGATGATACCCTACCTGCCGCGGGGATCATTGCAGGCATAGGGCGTGTATCCGGTACAGAGTGCGTTATTGTAGTCAATGATGCAACAGTAAAGGGTGGAACCTATTATCCTCTCACCGTCAAAAAACATTTAAGAGCACAGGAAATCGCTCTAATCAATCATTTACCCTGTATTTACCTCGTAGATTCTGGTGGTGCTTTTTTGCCTCTTCAAGATGAGGTTTTTCCAGATCGCGATCATTTTGGTCGTATTTTTTATAATCAAGCTCAAATGTCAGCGCGAAATATACCTCAAATTGCTGTTGTCATGGGATCGTGCACTGCTGGTGGAGCCTATGTTCCAGCGATGGCAGATGAATCCATTATGGTGAAAAATCAGGCAACAATTTTTCTTGGTGGTCCCCCATTGGTGAAAGCGGCCACGGGGGAAGTAATCAGCGCTGAAGAATTGGGTGGCGCAGAAGTTCATTGCAGACATTCCGGAGTTGCTGATCATTACGCAGAAAACGATGCGCACGCCTTGCATTTGGCTCGAATTGCGGTAAGCAATTTAAATCGTAAAAAAATTGAATCGATTACACGTATTGAAACCATTGAACCTCTTTATGATACTAAAGAGCTCAATGGTATTGTGCCTGCTGATCCAAGAAAACCTTTTGACATAAGGGAGATCATTGCTCGCTTGGTTGATGGTTCAGATTTCGATGAATTTAAAGCCCTGTTTGGTACGACACTGGTCTGTGGTTTTGCCCATTTATACGGGTATCCGGTAGGAATCATTGCTAATAATGGCATTTTATTCAGTGAAAGCGCCTTAAAAGGAAGTCACTTCATCGAGCTTTGTTGTCAACGTAAAATTCCTTTAATCTTTTTGCAGAACATAACGGGCTTTATGGTAGGTTCCAAATATGAAGCATCCGGAATAGCCAAACACGGTGCTAAAATGGTTACCGCTGTTGCTAATGCCAATGTACCTAAATTTACTGTGATTGTAGGCGGAAGCTTTGGTGCCGGCAATTATGCCATGTGTGGACGCGCCTATAATGCACGCTTTATCTGGACCTGGCCTAATTCACGTATTTCTGTCATGGGAGGAGAACAGGCAGCAAATGTACTCGCTCAGGTCAACAGCGAAAAATATGCAAAACAAGGTAAGGTCTGGCCAGCCGAAGAGGAAGAACAATTTAAAAATCAACTGAGATCTCAGTATGAAACTCAAGGCAACCCCTATTATGCCAGTGCAAGACTTTGGGATGATGGAGTCATAGCTCCTCAGGATACACGAATGATTCTGGGACTTGGTTTATCGGCAGCCTTAAATGCCCCAATTGAATCCACGCATTTTGGCGTTTTTCGTATGTAACAGGGATTAAACTCATGAGCGACCTTCTTAATGAAATTCAGGATCAGATATGTTTATTAACCATAAATCGAGTAAACAAACATAATGCCTTTGATAATCATCTCCTTACGGAGATGCAAGTTCAGCTTGACTCAGCAATCAACAATGACAAAGTTCGGGTTATTGTGCTTAAAGCGAATGGGAAACACTTTTGTGCCGGCGCCGATTTAGCCTGGATGCAAAGCATGATTGAGTACGACGAAGAACAAAACGTAAAAGACACGATGATACTGGCTAACTTAATGTATTCTCTGAATCAAAGCAGCAAACCGACAATTACTATGATTCATGGATCTGCATTTGGAGGAGGAGCAGGACTTGCAGCTGCCTGTGACATTGCTATAGCAGCACATTCAGCCCGCTTTTGTTTCTCAGAAGCAAAATTAGGATTGATTCCTGCGGTTATAAGCCCCTATGTTGTAAAAGCTATTGGGGAGCGAGCCGCTCAAATGTTGTTTATGTCCGCAGAAATTTTTGATGCGGCACGAGCTTTATCCCTGAATCTAGTGCAGCATCTTGTTCCGGAGGATAGTTTATTGGACTTTACACTCAATTATGCCAAACAAATAAGTAATAATGCTCCTCAGGCAGTTACAATGTCCAAAAAACTGGTTCGATATGTCGCTGATAAACACATTGATGAAGAGCTGGTTTACTACACTGCCACACTCATCGCTCAAAAAAGAATTTCCGCTGAAGGACAAAAAGGTCTTCATGCATTTTTAAATAAAGAAACACCTAACTGGAACTAGGAACTTGCATGTTTAATAAAATTCTAATTGCCAATAGAGGTGAGATAGCCTGCAGAATCATTAAAACAGCGCGATCCATGGGTATTCATACCGTAGCAATTTATTCATCCGCAGATCAAAACAGTCTCCATGTACAATTGGCTGATAGCGCCTGTTACGTTGGTGAAGCCGCTGCAAAAGACAGCTATTTGAATATAGAACATATTATTCAAGCCGCAAAAGAGAGCGGTGCTGAAGCAATTCACCCTGGCTATGGGTTTTTATCAGAAAATCCCGGATTTGCGAAAGCTTGTGAAGATGCTGGAATTATCTTTATAGGGCCGTCAATTGAAGCAATGGATGCTATGGCTTCAAAACAGTTAGCAAAACAGCTGCTTGAAAAAACCAATGTACCGTTAACCCCTGGTTACCATGGTCTGGAGCAATCAGAAGACAAACTACTGGCTGAAGCAAGAGCCATTGGTTTTCCTGTACTGATAAAAGCAGCCAATGGCGGTGGTGGTAAAGGAATGAGAGCAGTTTATAGTGAAGCCGAATTCAGCGATAGTCTGGCAGGAGCTAAAAGAGAATCTCTAGCCAGTTTTGCTGATGACACGATGATCATTGAAAAGCTGGTACTCAATCCTCGGCACGTTGAATTACAGATCTTCGCAGACAACCACGGAGCTGTTGTTCATCTGTTTGAACGAGATTGCTCGATTCAACGAAGGCATCAAAAGATCATTGAAGAAGCCCCTGCTCCCAATTTAACTGATTCCATGCGGCAAAGATTGGCTGATGCAGCCTGCGAAGTAGCACGCTCTATTAATTATAGAGGAGCAGGTACAGTTGAGTTTCTTGTAGATGGCACAGATCGGTTCTATTTTATGGAAATGAATACCCGGCTCCAGGTCGAGCATCCAGTAACAGAAATGATTACCGGGATTGATCTGGTTGCCTGGCAACTTAAAATAGCGGCTAATGAGCATCTTCCCCTGGCTCAGGGTGACATCAAAGCCAAAGGACATGCAATCGAATGTCGTATCTATGCCGAAGATCCCTTTAATGGTTTTATCCCATCTATTGGACAATTGAATTTTCTACAAGAGCCCTTTGGGGATGGTCTTCGTATTGATACTGGGGTCAGGCTTAATTCTCAAATCACCATGTATTATGATCCCATGATCGCCAAACTGATCGCATGGGGACACAATAGAGAAGAAGCACTGCACCGTTTGAATCAGGCACTCTCACATTATTTCATTGGGGGAGTAAAAACCAACATCCCCTTTTTGCAGGCTATCTGCAAGCACCCCAAATTTAAAAAAGCAGAGCTAAGTACCGATTTTTTAAGTAATGAACAGATTCACTTATCAACTCCAGATCGGCAATCAGCGTTAAAAATGGCAATTGCTTATGATTATGTGAATACAATAAATAACATCAAAGATCCTCTGCTAAAAGACACTTTTGCATGGCAAATGCATACTCAGGGACACTGGATATGGCGTTATCAGCATGATGGAACCGTTACTGAAGCGTTTATTACACCGATTGACAGGAAGAGTTTCAAACTCAAATTATATGATAATGAACAGCTTATAACCGCCCAGCTTAATAACAACCATCTAAAAATCGAAACAGACCGACACCAATATCAGGTCACTGTTGATAATAAAGATTCGTGTTTAACCTTATATTCTGAACGAGGCCAGATAAGTATTGAACGCTTTCGTTGGAATAAACTGGACGCGCATGCAACATTACATAAAGGCCAATTAACAGCCCCCATGCCAGCAACAGTTGTTGCTATCCTGAAAAAAGCAGGTGAACTGGTTAAAGCAGGTGAACGTTTAATTGTTCTGGAAGCAATGAAAATGGAGCACACGATACATGCTCCTGTTGATGGTGTGCTTTTAGATATATTCTATACAGTGGGTGCACAGGTAAGTGAAGGAGCGGAATTGCTTTCACTCAGTGAATCTGAGTCATAAACTACTGAGATTATTATGGACTATCCACAACACGTGACAATTATAGAAGTAGGACCTCGTGATGGCCTGCAAAATGAGTCTTCTTTTGTATCCACTGAACACAAAATTGATCTCATCAATAAACTCAGTCAAACAGGTCTAAAACATATTGAAGCAACAAGCTTCGTATCTTCCAAAGCAATACCGCAATTAGCAGATGGAGAGCTGGTGTATCGATCGATTACGAAAGAGCCATCCGTGTCTTATTCAGCACTCGTTCCTAATGAACGTGGAATGATTAAAGCGCTGGAAGCTGGAGTTCGCGAAATTGCAGTATTCACAGCGGCAAGTGAATTATTTAACCAAAGAAATATCAATTGTACCATTCAGGAAAGTATTGAACGATTCAAACCCGTCCTTGAACTGGCTAAAGCCAACGAAATCAAAGTCAGAGGTTATATTTCCTGTGTGCTGGGTTGCCCTTATCAGGGTGAAGTACAACCAGAAATGGTTGCTGAGGTCACTCAAAAATTGCTTGATCTGGGCGTGGACGAAATTTCACTCGGCGATACTATAGGAGTAGGAACTCCCAGACAAACCCAATTAGTATTGGATAAAGTTCTACGACTCATCCCGTTAAACCAGTTAGCCATGCACTTTCATGATACCTACGGTCAGGCAATCGCCAATATATACGCATCCCTGCACCACGGTGTGTACCGTTTCGACAGCTCCGTAGCCGGTCTTGGTGGCTGTCCCTATGCCCGAGGAGCAAGTGGTAACGTTGCTACTGAAGACGTGCTTTATTTGATGCACGGCTTAGGAATTAATACCGGGGTAGATATATTTAAAATCGTAGCAGCCGGAGATATGATTTGTAAGATTTTGGGACGTAAAAATCAATCCAAAGTCGCAAATGCATTACTGGCGAACCCCTGTAATTAATTAACACGATTCACCCCGGCCTGATTGCCGCCTCAAGGACAAATCAGGGAAGTACGAAGCAAGAGAGAACAATTCATGAATGAACTAGTATGGACTCCTAAACACCCACAAAATACACGAATGGGACAATTTATGCTGTTCGCAGCACAACAGCATTGCCAAATTTTCGAAAACTACCAGGATCTCCACTCTTGGTCTATCAAACATCCCGAATCATTCTGGCAAACTTTATGCGATTTTTTTAAGCTGACTTTCGATACCCCACCCCATCAGATACTGAATTACTATGAAACCATGCTGGATGCTCGTTGGTTTAGCGGCGCTCGATTTAATTTTGCCCAAAAGCTGCTATCACGCAAAGATGCTCACCCGGCAATAGTCAGCGTTAACGAGGACAATGAAAAACAAATAATCAGCTATGAACAATTATATGCTCAGGTTGCCCAATGCGCTGCTGGACTTAAAGCAATTGGTGTTGTTGCCGGCGACAGAGTTGCTGCTCTGATGCCTAATATTCCCTTCACGATTATTGCTATGTTGGCAACCACCTCGATTGGTGCTGTCTGGTCATCATGCTCACCTGATTTTGGAGCTCAAGCAGCAATTGACCGATTGGGACAAATCGAACCCAAGGTACTGTTTATTTGTGATGGACATCAATATCAAGGAAAAATCCACAGCGGCGCTGAAAAAATTATTCAATTAAAAGAGGCTATTTCCTCATTAGTACAAATTGTGGTATGTCCTAACATTCATGAAGACATTAATCTGTCAGGCATAACCAATGCCTTATACTGGAAGGACTTTCTCAAACCCGCCACCAAATGCGAATTTGAATCTCTTCCTTTTGATCATCCGGTGTACATTCTTTTTTCATCAGGTACTACTGGAAAACCTAAATGTATTATTCATGGTGCTGGCGGAACGCTAATACAACATATTAAAGAACTGGGATTGCACACGGATCTACGCGATACCGATAATTTATGTTTTTATACAACCTGTGGCTGGATGATGTGGAATTGGACTGTTTCCGCTCTGGCACTTGGTGTAACTCTCACTTTATATGAAGGGTCACCCACTTATCCTGAGACCAATCGTTTATTCAAATTAATTGATGAAGAAGGCATTACCGTGTTTGGCACCAGTGCAAAATTCATTTCGTCCATTGAAAAAGCGGGCGTCAAGCCAAAAGAAGAATGCAACCTATCTCAACTGAGATGCATTCTCTCTACAGGATCACCATTACTTCACAAAAATTATGATTTTGTTTACGAACATATTAAAAATGACGTCCAGCTCAGTTCCATTTCAGGTGGTACTGACATTATCTCCTGTTTTGCCTTGGGTAACCCGATACTTCCTGTATATCGAGGAGAGTTACAGTGTATTGGCTTAGGGATGGCCGTAGATGTATTTGATGAAGAAGAACATTCAGTACATCAAACTCGAGGTGAATTAGTCTGCACGAAACCTTTTCCATCCATGCCTGTAGGATTTTGGAATGATAAAGATAAAGTAGCATACACCAATGCCTATTTTGCCCGTTTTCCAGGTGTATGGGCTCATGGTGATTTTGCCGAGATTACAGAACACCATGGCCTGATCATTTATGGACGCTCTGATGCAGTGTTAAATCCTGGTGGAGTTAGAATAGGAACTGCTGAAATTTATAGACAAGTTGAAAAGGTAGACGCCGTTATAGACAGTATAGTTATCGGACAGGATTGGCAGGATGATGTGCGTATTGTTCTATTTGTTAAATTACGAGAAGGGACAATTCTGGATGACGAGTTGATTCAATCCATTAAACACACCATCCGTGAAAATGCCTCACCAAGGCATGTCCCCGCCAAGATCCTCCAGGTTACTGATATTCCGCGTACGATCAGTGGAAAAATCGTTGAAGTAGCGGTTAGACAGGTTGTTCATGACCAACCCGTACAGAATTTACAATCCCTGGCTAATCCTCATGCCTTGGAATATTTTAAAAATCGCAATGAGTTGAAGAGTTAATGATTGTTTAACTGCATTTAGGATCGAAACCGAATTAACGTCCCGCGCTTGGGTTAATCTAGCGATTAGCGTGATACTATAAAAGGACATTATTTCGGTCTATACCCTTAAGTGTGTTGACAATTCGGATTTCGAAGTCGCGGGACGTTGGGAATAAATTGATGAATGGTCAACATAACCTATTTAACTGCTAAATTTAGGATAATACTTTGTATACATAGTCAGATTGTGTATAATATCAACCAGCGTCGATTTGAAAACTCAGCTTGCGGACGCTCAAAAGAGTAAACTTTTTTGAAAATACGGCTAAAGCGGGCAGTCTATTACATCCCTCTAAGTCTTCCGCAGCATATTCCAGGTTATTGTTATGATTGAATTGTGTGGAGTAACTAAATCCTTTTCAGGCAAACCAGCCCTTCAAGATATTAATTTATTTATTCAGGAAGGTGAAATATTCGGTATTATTGGTAAAAGTGGAGCTGGTAAATCTACTTTATTACGCTGTATTAATTTACTGGAACGGCCTGACCATGGCGATGTCCTCATTGATGGACAAAACCTGATGACTATGTCCAGAAAGGATTTAGCATTGGCTCGTCATAAAATCGCCATGATTTTCCAACATTTTAACTTATTAAACTCTAAAAATGTTTATGACAATATTGCTTTGCCGATGCGTATTCAAGGGATGGATGAAGAATCCATTAGTGCAAAAATTAATGAGCTGTTGCCTATTGTCGAATTATCAGATAAAAGAAACGCCTATCCATCACAACTCAGCGGCGGCCAAAAACAACGAGTAGCTATTGCACGCGCTTTAAGCTGTTCCCCTAAAATACTACTTTGTGATGAAGCAACCTCCGCTCTTGATCCTGAAACAACAGATTCAATTCTAAGCTTATTAAAAAAAATTAACACGTTATACGGAATTACCATCGTTGTAATTACCCATGAAATGGATGTAGTGAAACGAATATGCAGCAGACTCTCCGTTATGGTCAATGGCTCCATAGTAGAGACTACCGCCTTATCCAATGTATTTAACAACCCGGACAGCCTGGCACGCACAATGCTTTATGCCCAACTCAGCCCGGAACTGCCCGCATGCCTGACCAGCAGACTAGCTGGCTATGCAACTGAAAAACCTTTGCTCCGATTATTTTTTCAAGGCGAAGAAGCAACCGTTCCTTTTATAAGCCAAACCAGTCGTGAGTTAAATATCGACATCAATATTTTACTGGCAAATATCGATCGTTTCGATTCGGTCACCTGCGGGGTCCTGGTCGTTGAATTAACCGCAAACCCATTATTGCTCGACGCATTCTTGGAGCGCTGTAAACAAGTCGATTTAACTGTGGAGATCTTAGGTTATGTCCTACCCGATGGTATATGATTTACTTAATGCAACCGGTGAAACACTGTATATGGTGATCACCAGCACTTTTTTTGCAGTACTTCTGGGATTGCCTTTAGGCACTTTGCTTTATTCAAGCAAACGCATCAAACCTAATCCTAAGATGCATAAAATACTTTCCGCACTAATTAATGTATTTCGTTCTATCCCTTTTATTATTTTGTTAGTAGCTATAATTCCATTAACTCGTCTCATAGTGGGTACCTCTATCGGGATGAATGCAGCAATAGTACCTTTAACTCTCGGAGCTACCCCATTTTTTGCACGCTTGGTAGATAATGTATACCAGAGTTTACCTTCTGGCCTGATCGAAACGGGGTATTCGATGGGAGCCAGTACAGGTCAAATTATCTATCATATCTTATTGCCTGAAGCAAAACCTGGCCTAATCCATGCAATTACTGTCACCGCAATTACTCTCGTAAATTATTCTGCCATGGCAGGAACGGTTGGAGCTGGCGGATTAGGTACTTTAGCAATAAACTATGGATATCAACGCTTTAACGCCGGTATCATGTTATCAACAGTTGTTGTTTTAATAATTTTAGTTCAACTCATGCAAATGGGTGGAGACTATTTGGCAAAACGGTTTTTACATCACTAATTGAGAGATCCATAATGCGAATTTTAAGTTATCTGGTTTTAATATTAAGTCTGGTTGCCTGTAGCAACAAACCCTCTCCAAATACACTGGTTATAGGAACCATAGCAGGTCCTGAAACCGAACTCATTGAAACAGCCAAAAAAGTAGCTGAAAAAGACTATGGATTAACCATAAAAATTGTTGAGTTTAATGATTACAATCTGCCTAATGAAGCCCTGCAGGATGGTAGCCTGGATGCCAACGTATACCAGCATTTACCTTATCTGAAAGCCGCAATTCTGGCGCATGGTTATAATCTGCAGGCTATAGGCAGAACCTTTGTCTATCCTATGGGTATTTATTCCAAAAAATACAAATCGCTAGAAGAAATTCCCGAGAACAGTATTATTGCGGTTCCTAATGATCCCAGTAATGAAATGCGTGCCTTTTTATTATTGGAAGACTCTCATTTAATTACATTAAAAGATGCGACCAATGCGGGTATACCAAGCTTAGAAAGCAATCCAAAGAAACTGCAATTTAAAGAAATGGATGCAGCTCAATTGCCACGATTACTGCCTGATGTTGCTGCCGCAGTCATCAACACCACCTTTGCTCTGCCTGCAGGTTTAAATCCTAGCAAGGATGCATTGTATACAGAGGGTAAAGACTCTCCTTACGCCAATATCATTGTGATACGCAAGGATACCCAAAAGAGAGCTCAACTGGAATTATTTGTCAAAGCCCTGAATTCAGATGAAGTCAAAGCCAAAGCCAAAAAATTGTTCGGTGATGCAGCAATACCTGCCTGGTAATTCATTACATTTTTAATCAGTGCAGACCGGTCTTAATATACATGTATCTGCACAATTTCAGGACAATATACCCCCCTCAAATTTGAGGGGTATATCCTGAAATTAACTTAATTTTTTCTTAATTAAACCATGTTATACTTCAAATAACTCATCCAGTGATTAGGTGAACACTATGCCAGGCCCACTACTATCAAGAATACCACTAATCGGTAAACATCTTTTTTCCAATGAATATGTCAATAAACTAACGCCTACTGCCCTTCAAAATCTTGGCCAAACCTACCGAAATGTAATCGGTTTAGGAAATAATCCCACGTTTGCAAGTGGCGCATTTAAAAAACTGAATGAACAAAGAACTTCGGATAATGATGAGGTACCCGTTAAAGCCAAAGGGCCATACGGAGCGTCAATTCTTGATAAAATGAATGATAAATCAAATCCGGATGCGGCCAATGCAGCTAAAGAGGTAAAAAACAAAATCGCTGAAGTTCTGGTACCCACCAAAGATTATGATAAAGCGATGAAAAAATTTAATGAGAATTCAGCAACGTTTAAAGACTTGATAAAACAAATCCCCGGTGGAAATTTTGGCGCAGAAGATGTAATAGGTACCTTTAAATACTATATTGATAAATCAAGAACAGCTATTGTCGCGCAACAGGATCTTGATAAACAAATGTTATCGGCTCAATTTGATGACAAAGATTTTAAAGACCATGTAATGAAGGCATACAACATTGCTGCAACTGATCCGGATGCGAATCAACGAATAGACGATCTGAAAACCAGCATGCTCAAGGAGCTTTCTGCATCACACAAAAAGCAATTAGGTGAATTTGATAAATCCACTGCTGAAGCAATCAATAAGCTTCATCAAGCTTCCGCTGAAGAATACAAGCAAATGGGATTGATAGAAACACTACGCAGGGCCAATGCAGACAACGTTGCTATGCTTGAAAAAATAGCAGAAGCAAATAGAGCCAAACATCCAGTTCCTGCTAACGCATCAAGAAATGGTATTGGCAGTTATACTGAAACTGACATTAAAGCGAAACTGGCTTACGTAAAATTAGAAGATATAAATAAACCATTTAAATCGATGACAGGAATGGAAATTGAACAGACTCAACCAGGTGTATTTAAATTTCACTTTAGTATGTTAAGTCCCAGATATTATCAGAGCCTGGCGCAAAAACCGCTTACCGATTTTCTATTAGTGTCGCAACTGATTAAAGCACAAGGTAATGATAAGATTACTTGGACTATTGAAATTGAAAATAAAGATACTTTGATGGAAAGAGCAAAACAGGCTGTTGAAGGATCTGTAAGGGCCGGTTTTGAACTAGGTAAAATAGAGATTCGCGACAAGTCAGGTAGAGAACTAAAGATTGAAGAAATATTTAAAGACGATCCGGAATCATACAAAAGGATAAGTCAAAGAGCGGCTGAAATAAAACAGGAACTTTCAGGTATGACCCCACCTGAAGTCAAATCAGCAAAAAATGATAAAGTAAAGGCTGTAATAAAAGACATTAAGGAACAATATAAAGTAAATCCACCTCCAGAGGAAAAAGAAGAAGAGCAGGAAGTGGAAGAAGAAAGAACTGGACCCGCTCCTAACTAATGGATTTACAGTTTAACCTGCCCTGATTAACTGTTTATTTCAAAGGTCATCAATCACAGTTTTCTCGGACTCAATGCGAGAGAGCTGTGGTTATACTCACACCCAATTCTGTACAAAAAATCCCACTGTTCCTAACAGCTAAAATCTGATATTTTTTATAGGAAATCAACGGCAAAGTTGATACAATAATTTTTGTATCTTATTATAATATATGAATATTTTTTAAGATAACTATTATCAATAATTAATGTTGCAACTCCTTTTACAGAAATGGAATTCAACGGGTTGGCTAGGGAGATGGCTATGAGTACTCGTGGTTTTGATGACTTTGATACAGATATTGAAGATGTAAGTGAAGCAGCACCAGTTATACCAGAACCAAGTCCTTCTACAAAATTGGAACGACGTAGAAAAATAGAAGATTTATTTGAAGAAAAGCGACTAAGAGAAGAACTTGAAGAGTTTGGTTAAATATACTGAATAGGATATAGCGTTCAAGTGATTTAATCATCAGCAAAATAACCGAGCCGCGACCGTAAGGAAGCGGTACAGTTGAATGAACTCTAGAGTACTTATGACGTAAAAAACTTAAGAGAGCTAGCTTTTTTTATTAATATAGACATCAAATCGAACAGTCTTTCCTTCAATGCTGGTATCAGGCTCTAACAAAGCTTTTACCTTTTGTGGCCATTTTACAACAACTCTTTGCTTTGCATGAGATATGGCCACTTGCATTAAGTCCAAAGCATCTTCATCAGTACCTATCATCTGCTGTAACACCTGCATGTCTTTTTTAACCAGAGCCGATTTATTACGTTGTGGATGCATGGGATCAATATAGATAACGTCCGGAAAATCGTTATCGGCAAGATTATTTAAATACAACCGGGCATCAGCAGCATAAAGTGATACCTTTAATTTTTGTTTGTCCAAATCATTCTGATGGCTAATTGCATCAGATAACAATGCAGCCATTATGGGATTACGCTCCAACATCACAACCTGTGCGCCAAAACTTGCTAAAATCGCAGCATCCCTTCCCCACCCTGCAGTAGCATCCAGGATTTTAACAGCTTGTGCAGGTTTACAAGCACGAATCAAGCCTTGCTTTTTCCCTTCCGATCGTCTTTTATTCCAGGTCGATGCACTAAAATCTGCTGATAGAAGTGAGAAGTTGGGTATTTTCAAAGCCAACTTATGGGATGTTACATACAAACAGGTAGCTGCTTCTTTATCCAGGGTAAAATCAAGTTGCTTTGCCAGGAGATCTGCTTCCTCTCTCAATTCCTCGCTTTCATATCCTACAGTTGTTATAGCACTCATGATTGAGACAAAAGCTGATTGACATACTCTGCCAGGGAATTAAAGACAGGTACTTCAGGATAGTCATTTAGTCCAATGAGATCAGTCATAGAAGACAACACCATAATCGGACTTGCCCCAGCTGCAAATGCAGCCTCAATATCTGATACTCGATCACCAATAAAAGGCACATTCTCAAGAGAGCAATGAAACCTTTTAGCTAAGGACAACAACATCCCAGGATTGGGTTTACGACAAAAACACTGCTCTGATGGAAGATGAATGCAATATTCAATCGCATCAATCTTGCCCCCAGCAGATTGGACTGCCCGGATCATTTTCAAATGAATTGCTGCCAGCTCATCTTCCGTATAAAGTCCTCTGGAAACACCTGACTGATTGGTAGCCACACCAATGGTGTAGCCTGCCTTACTCAGTTGAGCAATAGCCTCTACACTATCAGGAATCAGGATGAACTCATCTACACACTTAATATAGTGTAGTGAGTCCTGATTTATTATACCGTCACGATCCAGTAAGATTAATTGAGTCATAACAACTGTAGCATTGAAATATCTGCAACGCCCTGCAGTAAATTATTTAATTTTGACAACAACGCCAGACGATTCTTTTTTACTGCTGTATCTTCTACCATAACCATTACATTATCAAAAAATGCATCTACGGGCTCTTTAAGGCTGGCTAACTGTTTAAGCAATGAACCGTAGTTAGCATCTCGATATAAAGAGTCAGTAGATTCTGTAACCGTTTTTATATGAGTATAAAGTGCTTTTTCAGCCCCTTCCTCGATAATATTGACGTTAATCTCCGCTTCCAAATCTCGTTTGTCTGCATGAGCCAATAGATTATTAACCCGTTTACACGCTGCAGAAAGAGATGCAGCTTCGGGCAAGGTAATAAAGAGTTTCAAGGCATTCAGCCGCAAATTCAGATCATAGAGCCAATCGTCTTGTCGAGCACGTACTGCTTGTACCAGATCAGCACTCACACCCAGGCCTTGATAATAGGATTGCAGTCTCTCAAGAATAAAAACCTTTAACTCAAGAGCACCGGTCTTATCCATGCTGACCGTATCGCCATAGTTTGTTATCGCTTCATTTATCAAGGTGGTTAAATTAAGCGGTGAAGGTGTGGCTATTAATAATCGGACTACAGCTAAAGCATGTCGTCGCAATTTGAATGGATCTTTCACTCCGGAAGGTTTTTGGCCAATAGCAAAAATACCAACTAATGTATCGACCCTATCCGCTAACGAGAGTGCCAGACCTAAATTTGATTCAGGAAGCATATCAGCAGCAAATCGAGGCATATATTGCTCGTTCAGAGCTTGTGCCACTGAGTGGTCTTCTCCGTCATTTAATGCATAATAATAACCCATTAATCCCTGTAACTCAGGAAACTCACCAACCATGCCGGTCATCAGATCGCATTTACTTAATATCGCGGCGCGTTCTGCTTGCTGGATTGATAAATCAAGCGCCTGACTTAAATGATGCATCAACGCTTTTACCCGTAACGCCTTATCCTGTAAACTTCCAAGTTTTACCTGAAACACTACCTGCTCTGTTGAGGGTATATGTTCACTTAAAGGATGTTTTTTATCCTGTCTGAAAAAGAATGCAGCATCACTTAATCGCGCACGCATTACTTTTTCATTACCTGCTACTACCTGCTGAGGATTGGAACTGGCTATATTCGCTACCGTAATAAAATGCGGTAACAATGTGCCGTGCTTATCCTTCAAGGCAAAACATTTTTGATGCGATTGCATCGAAGCAATTAAAGCTTCAGCCGGGACATCCAGAAACTCTTTTTCAAAATTAGCTACTAATGCCTGAGGCCATTCCACTATAGAGGTGACCTCATTCACCAAATCTTCAGGCATAATTGCACTAGCATGTAGCGATTCAGCCAATTGATGCACTTGCTCCTGAATCATACTCCGACGCGTTGCAAAATCAGCGACAACAAATGATTCACGCAGTTGCTCTTCATAACTTCGAGCATTGGTTATTCTTATTTTTTGTGGATGGTGAAATCGATGTCCTCGACTTTCACGTCCAGACTTAACCCCAAGAATTTCATGTTCAAGAACTTCATCGCCATAGAGCATTACAGCCCAATGAACAGGTCTGGCAAACTCTTCATCACCATCACCCCATCGCATGGGTTTAGCAATAGAAAGAGAAGCTATGGATTGAGCTACCAATGCAGGTAATAAGGTCTTAGTTTGTGAACCTGAGTTTTGAATCTCACAGACCATCCAATCACCTTTATCCGTCTGAATACGGGTCAGTGCTTCCACAGAAACACCGCAGGATTTGGCAAAACCTGTTAATGCAGGGGTAGGATTTCCTTCCTTATCATACGCTGCAATCGCAGCTGGTCCTTTACGAGTCACGGTCTGACTTTCCTGCTCTGACTGTAAATCTCGAATTACAACAGCCAATCGTCTTGGAGTAGCAAAACGTTTCACTTCTCCATAACTTAATTGCGCTTTATCTAATGCAGCGAGTAATTGATTAGCAAATTCATCAGCCAAAGGCCAGACTGCAGCTGAGGGTAACTCTTCGCACCCTAACTCAAAAATAAAATCATTGACCATCACACACCTTTTGCATAGGGAAGCCCAAAGCCTCTCGAGCTTGATAATAAGCCTGAGCCACTGCTCTGGAAAGCTGTCTTACACGAAGAATAAAACGTTGCCTTTCAGTAACGGATATTGCTTTACGTGCATCAAGTAAATTGAATGAATGTGATGCTTTCATAACCATTTCATAGGCAGGAAGGGGCAGCTGCAAAGAAATCAGTTTTTGTGCCTCACTTTCGTAGTAATCAAATTGTTTAAATAATTCTTCAACATTGGCATGCTCAAAATTATATGCCGACATTTCCACTTCATTTTGATGAAATACATCACCATAGGTCACAATACCCTGTGAATTTTTACACCAGGGTAATTCAAACAAATTATCAACACCCAAGACAAACATGGATATTCGCTCAAGTCCATAAGTTAATTCGCCTGTGACGGGTTTACACGCCAAACCACCTACCTGTTGGAAATAGGTAAACTGAGAAACCTCCATACCATTTTGCCAGACTTCCCAACCTAATCCCCATGCGCCTAATGTAGGGGACTCCCAGTTATCCTCAACAAAACGAATGTCATCCACCAGAGGATCAACACCCAAAGCGCGCAATGAATCCAGATATTTTTCCTGAATGTCCAAAGGAGAAGGTTTGAGTACTACCTGAAATTGATAGTAATGCTGAACTCTATTGGGGTTTTCACCATAGCGTCCATCAGTAGGTCTTCTGGAAGGTTGCACGTACGCCGCAGACCACGGCTCGGGACCAATAGCCCTTAGAAAAGTTGCAGGATGAAAAGTACCTGCCCCAACTTCCATATCCAGAGGTTGTAACAGAACACAACCTTGAGCAGCCCAATATTGCTGCAGCGTTAATATGATTTCTTGAAATGTAGTTGGTTTTGTCATGAAAGTCTCAAAATTAACAATTACGAGGTTTAGCGTACCACCCCGAATGATCTTATTGCATGATGACAGATATCATCAACCCGAATTAAATTTATTGAGACTACGCACAACATAGTCTCAATAAATCAGTATTTCTGGTAATTCATTTCGTTCGGGACAACGGTTTTAGATCCCGCATCACATAGATGGGTTACTGAATTACTCTAGTTTCCAGCAGCTTTCTTTATAAGCTCCTGCAATGACTCTTCACTTGCTGCTCCTGGAATAAATGAAGGCTCTGTTCCAGTTTTAAATTTGCCATCAGGAGTAGATGCAACGATGAATGCAGGTGTTCCCATCAGGTGTAATTTTTCAGCCAATTGACGATTCGCTTCCAGAATATCCGTAACGTCTTTACTGTCCATATCTTTTTTCAGCTTATCCATATTCAAGCCTAATGATTTGGCAGCATCCATGACTAATTGATCATCAAGACGCTTTTCGATTTTCAATAAGGCCTCATGCATAGGCTGATATTTACCTTGCATGCCTGCAGCAAGCGCGGCTCTTGAAGCCATTTCAGAGCTTTTGCCAAAAATTGGGAATTCTTTATAAATTACTCTTAAACCAGAATCTTTTTTAACTAAACTATCAATTATTGGAGACATTTTTTTACAGTGAATGCATTGATAATCGAAAAACTCTACTATGGTGACAGAACCCTTTGCATTACCCACTGTTGTCAGTTTACTTTGGAATAGTTGATCTGCGTTTTCCAAAATTGCGGACTGTGCCTGCTGTTGCATATTTTGTTGTTGCTTTTGTTGTAATGCTTGAGAAGCTTCCAACAGTACTTCCGGATTACTGACCAGATAATCATGAACTATTTTTTCAATTTCTTTTTTTTGAGCATCAGACATAGGGGTGGTTGTAGCATCAGCGGCCATAGTCATGGGTGATACTAAAGAAGTTGCCAGTGCTCCTGCGGTTAAAAATTTTGAAAATTTCACACAATTCCCCTTATTAATGGTTAACTAATAATTTAAGTTAATATCGGCAGTTTACTCAAAATAGATTCACTACCGCACTGAATTTTAATTGAATCCAGTTTCTTTAGCCAGTCGCACCCTAGCATCGACTAAAGAAAAATTCAATAGACCCTATTTAATTAACGGTCACTACCGAAATCTTATACTCTTTTTTCAACTCAAAGTTGAGGGTGTTTACAATTCGTCAAAATAAATCCAACACCCCGCGAACAAGACCAGAGAGATCCTCACTATTAAAAATGCATAGTAATTAGCCCTAATTTGCATTTTTAATAAGCTTGTCATCCTCGCATGACGTATAAAATGTGAGGAGCACTAAAATGTAAATCGCAGTTCGTCGAATTCGGAATTGGCAACTCACCTATCCATTCTCTTTAAAAATGAGAGCATTCACCAACAACTGTTAAATTAGCATAGGCCAAAACGAGCCATTTTACCCCATGTTCACTAAATTTAACCTGAACTCGTGTATGTGCGCCACTTCCTTCAACCGCCAGAACAACACCTTGCCCAAATTTTGCATGAACGACATTTTGTCCCATCGGTATTCCAGAAGATTCCGCTGCTGAAGGAATTTGACTCCGTGAACTCGTCCCGGGCTTAAATCGTGCCTTGACACGCACTTCATCAAGCAGTTGTTCGGGTAATTCACGTAAAAAACGTGATGGTCTATGATATTCCTCTCGTCCATATTGTCGCCGTACTTCAGCATAGGAAAGGATCAGTTTGCGCATAGCCCGAGTCATTCCGACATAACACAGCCGGCGTTCCTCTTCCAAACGCCCAGGCTCCTCAAGGGATTGCTTACCAGGAAATACCCCCTCTTCCATTCCGACCAGAAATACTATGGGAAATTCAAGTCCTTTGGCTGCATGTAAGGTCATTAAATGTACGTAGCGTTCGTGTTCCTCTGCCTGCATCTCACCGGCTTCAAGTGATGCATGAGCTAAAAATGCATTGACCAGTGGTAGTTCGTCTTCTTCATCCTGCTCGTATCGGAATTGTTTGGCCGCATTAATTAATTCCTGCAGGTTATCCAGTCGTGACTCCGACTTATCCCCTTTAATTTTACTAAAGTGTGCATACAGTCCACTTAATTGAATGACCTCTGATAATTGTTCATCCAATTCCATAGAGACCGTTTTAATCTGTAATCGTTCTATCAGTTCAATAAACCGCGATAAAGATGAGCCGGATCGCTGTGCCATTTCCCCTGATTGCAACAGGTTTTTCGCGGCACTCCATAATGAGCATTGTTCTGTTTTAGCATGATACCGTAAATCTTCCAGTGTTTTTTCACCGATTCCGCGAGTAGGGAAATTAACAACCCGCTCAAATGCAGTGTCATCATTGGTATTCACCAACAAACGCAGATATGCCAAAGTATCTTTGACCTCTGCCCTATCAAAAAATCGTACGCCACCGTAAATTCGGTATGCAATTCCGGAACGCAATAATGCTTCTTCTAAAACTCGTGATTGCGCGTTTGAACGATACAAAATGGCAATTTCATCGGCGCTACTTCCCTGGTTAATTTCCATCATAATCCGCTCGGCGACAAAGCGGGCTTCTTCCAACTCATTAAATGCACTGTATACAACAATTTTGTCACCAGTGCTTCCAGCAGTCCATAAGTCTTTACCCATACGTGAATTGTTATTGGTAATTAATGCATTAGCTGCTTCAAGAATGGTAGCAGTCGACCGATAATTTTGCTCCAATCTGATGATATGAGTATCTTTAAAGTCTGTAGAAAATTTTTGAATGTTCTCTACCTTTGCACCACGCCAGCCATAAATGGATTGATCATCATCCCCTACCGCCAATACTGGAGTATTATCCCCGGCAAGCAAACGTATCCAGGCGTATTGGATCGTATTGGTATCCTGAAATTCATCAACCAGAATAGCCTGGAATCGTTGCCGGTAATGCGCCAGAATCTCCGGATTATCCCTCAATAATTCGTGGGTCCTCAATAACAGTTCCGCAAAATCAATAACACCGGCTGTTTGACAGGCCTGCTCGTAAGCACTATAGATTGCGACTAAGGTTTTTGTTGGTCCATAAGATAAAGCATTAACATGTTGAGGTCTTATACCTTCATCTTTCCTGCCATTAATAAAAGACTGTGCTTGTTTTACTGGCCATTGATCAGAATCCAGATTTAACGAAGCAATAACTCTTTTTATCACTCGAGCCTGATCTTCAGAATCAAGAATATGAAACTGTTCTGGTAAACGAGCTTCCTGATAATGACGACGCAACAAACGGTGACATAAGCCATGGAATGTTCCAACCCAGAGCCCCATTATTGGCGTAGTCAACATACTGCTTAATCGTGTACGCATTTCACCAGCGGCCTTATTAGTAAAAGTTACTGCCAGAATTCCATGTGGTGAGAGATGTTCTTTTTCAATTAACCAGGCAATACGACTTACCAAAACACGAGTTTTACCACTCCCGGCGCCAGCCAAAACCAGCATATTGTTTAAAGGTGCGGTAACAGCTTCACATTGTCTTTCATTCAAGCCTTTAAGGAGTGCTGTCATGATCATAAATTAATTCCAATCGAACATAGAGAGCGCATTATCTTCAATTTAACTCATAAAGACAAAGGTATTATTAAGGTCTCTGATATAAATTTCAGCAGACACTGGTATTGCTTTAAAGCTATACAGAGCGCAGAATAATGTGATTTCTGTATTGCAGTTAATTAAAGTATAATATATAAAAAATTCTAAAGGACTAATATGCATTCCCTCTATCCAGCAATTAAACCTTATGCCCAACATGAGATAATGGTAAGCAAACCCCATGTACTCTATCTTGAAGAAACAGGTAATCCGGAAGGAATTCCTGTGATCGTTCTTCATCCAGGACCTGGGGCGGAAGCAGACCCACATCTAAGACGTTTTTTTGATCCCCAACGTTATCGAATCATCTTGTTTGACCAACGAGGTTGTGGACGTTCTACTCCCCATCTTGAAATTAAAGAAAATACTACGCCTTTACTCCTGGATGATATTGATGCAATCAGAGATTTCCTGGGACTATCCGAGTTTGTCCTTTGCGGTGGTGGCTGGGGCTCATTATTAGCATTACTTTATGCCCAAAAATACCCCCAACAAATTAAAGCATTGCTGCTGCATCAAATCTTTTTAGGCAGACAACAGGATATTGATTGGTTTTATAAACAGGGCGCCAGCCTGGTTTACCCTGATTACTGGCAGGAATTTATTAGTCTGGTTCCAGAAAACATGCTTCATAACGTTCCTCAATTTTATGCAGATTGCCTGCAAGGTTCCAATGATCTCATTCGAATGAGTGCAGCAAAGAACTGGGCACTATGGCAAGCTCGATGCAGCAGTTTACAACCGCATCTCTACGTCATTGACCAATACAGCGATCCTCATTTTGCCCTTGCCCTTGCTACACTGGAATCACATTTCATCAATAATCATTATTTTATCGAAGAAAATCAGGTTATGGCTCAAGTGAATAAAATCAGACACATTCCCACTTATATTGTCCATGGACGATTTGATCTGGTGAGCCCATTAGCCAGTGCCTGGGAGCTTCATCAGGCAATTCCCGCATCAAATCTTAGAATTGTTCGCGATGCAGGTCATTCTGACAGAGAGTCTGGAATAATTGATGCTCTGATTTATGCAACTAAAGAGATTTCGAAACAGGGATTGGATGCATGTTAACGGTAATCCAACGTGTTACTGAGGCGCGAGTTGAAGTTGACAAAACTACGGTAGGTAAAATAGATCACGGATTGATGATCCTTTGCGGATTCGAACCTGATGATACTGAGAGTCAGTTAAAACGTATGATCGATAAGTGCATCAACTACCGTATTTTTGATGATGGTCAGGGCAAAATGAATTTAAGTCTGAAAGAAGTCAATGGAGGGCTTTTATTAGTACCGCAATTTACTTTAATGGCAGATACTCAAAAAGGCCTCCGACCAAGCTTTTCAAATGCTGCACCGCCTGAACTGGGACGACAACTTTTTGATCAATTATTGAACATGGCTCATCAGGCCTATCCCAAGACAGAATGTGGATCTTTTGGAGCCAACATGCAGGTTCATTTGTGTAACGATGGGCCGGTTACCTTTTTAATGAAGTTTTAAATCCTATCAAGATAATTCAGACATCAAACACGATTAGACCATCCAGGTTTAATCTTATTGGACTGATGAACTTCTTATCGCAAGAGCTGTTTGCAAGAATCATAAACTGGTGTAACATCGATTTAAGTATCTAATAATTAGAAAAAAATTATGCGCTTAATTGTAACATTTGCAACTATGGTCAGTTCTTTATTGTTAACAGGATGTGCTCATAAAGGGACTAATCCCATAGACCCATATGAGCCATTTAATCGCAAAGTTCATAACTTTAATATGGCTTTTGATGCGACCATGTTAAAACCCCCAACAAAACTTTATGTTGCTGTGGTACCTGCAGTAGTTCGTAAAGGGGTTAATAATGCATTTAATAATCTCGATATGATACCGACTGTTGCAAACGATATCTTGCAAGCTAAAGGAAAATGGGCAATCAGGGACTCTTGGCGTTTTGTCCTTAACTCGACCCTTGGTGTGGTTGGGATATTTGATGTGGCCAATAAATTCGGACTACCCCCTCATTATAATGATTTAGGGCTTACATTTGCCAAGTGGGGAGATAAAAAATCACCCTATATTGTCATACCCTTCATAGGTCCCAGTACAATCAGAGATGGCTCGGGATGGCTGTTCCAATTCGCTCTCTGGAGTCCTTACGTTTATATGAACAATGATGCTCTTGCCTTTGGATTGATCGGGTTAAGATATGTTGACTTGCGTTCACAACTTTTTGAAACAGAACGTTTAATGAATGAAGCATTAGATCAATATTCATTTATTCGTGATGCCTATTTACAGCATAGAAGTTATCTCATTAGTGGAGCGGCACAAGACAATGGTTCTCTCTATGCCCAGGATGTTCAGCCAGATGAATCAGCTGCGGCCAACGATTATGTAGATGAATAAATCCTGAAAATCAGCACCATGCCACAATTTTGCATGGTGCAGATTTTTTTGATGGATGCTCGGAAACTACTGAAATTTCTCTCAAACAAATGGGACTAGTTACATTAATTTCGGTCAGATCATAGCCGTCAAATCAAAAGTAGCCCGGATGAAGCATAGCGAAATCCGGGACGCCTATGCGAAGCATAGTACCTTTTAATCGGTGCCCGCTTCGCGGGACTTCCCGGATTACGCGCTGCGCACTTCATTCGCGCTACAAATAAAAAGTAGCCCGGATGAAGCATAGCGAAATCCGGGAAGCCTATGCGAAGCAAAGTACATTTTAATCGGTACCCGCTTCGCGGGATTTCCCGGATTACGCGCTGCGCACTTCATCCGCGCTACTTTTGACCAGTATGGGTCTAGATCTAACCTACTTGCGTTCTATATCCCATCCCATATACAGCAATTATTGCTGATGTAGCTTCTCAAGGCTGCGAAGAAAATCTCCCGCAATATCCAATCCAGTTTCTGCTGAAATTTCTCTCAAACAAGTAGGACTAGTTACATTAATTTCGGTCAGATAATCGCCAATCACATCGATACCAACAAAGTACAAACCTTTAGCCTTGAGCACAGGGCCAATCTGCTCACATATCCAGCGATCTCGTGCTGTGATAGGAACAACTTCTCCTCGGGCTCCAGCCGCCAAATTACCTCTTAACTCACCTTGAGCCGGAATTCGCGCTAAAGCATAGGGAACGGGTTCACCATTAATCACAAGAATCCGCTTATCTCCAGTAGTCACTATTTCAGGAATATAACATTGTGCCATGATGCAATTGCTTTGCCCGTGAGTTAATACTTCCAGAATAACCGATAAATTTCTTCCTTGCTCATCCACATGAAATACGGAGCTTCCCCCCATTCCTTCCAATGGTTTAAAAATAACGTTTTTATGTTTTTGCCAAAATGCTTTTAATCGTTTGATGTCTCTGGACACCAAGGTAACAGGACAACACTGAGGAAAATTCAAAGTAAAAAACTTCTCATTGGCATCACGCAAACTTTGAGGTTTATTAGCAACCAAAACGCCCTCACGTTCTGCAAGTTCCAATGCGTATGTGGTATAAATGTATTCCAAATCAAAAGGAGGGTCTTTGCGCATAAGTAGTATATCAAAATCGCTTAACGGTTTTTCACCTAAATCCTTTATTTCTGCCCATTCAGAACTGTGTACATCTCCTATGCTGATCTCATGAACATGAGCATAAGCATGCCCTGCACTGCAAAACAAATCTTCCTGGGTAAAATAAACACAGGACCAGCCCATAGCCTTAGCGCTGGATATCATCGCAATAGTTGTATCTTTATAAGGTTTCAATCGATGCAAGGGATCCATTAATACAGCAAGTCTCATTATTCACCTCCAATGGCTCTAATTTCTCTTGCGGCAGCAAGAGCTGCCAAACGAGCAATCACCCCATACACATAGAAACGATTGGGACAATCAACTACTTCCAATTCGTCACATGGCATATTACAGGCTTGAGCAAAAGCAAGCGGTTCAAAATGCATTCCTGGAGCATTCAGATTTTCATCAATTCCACGTCCCTGATGAACTCTGTAAAACCCTCCAACAACAAACTGCCCAATCATGTAAACCACAGGTTCAGCTACTGCTCCATTCGGCATGGTTTCAAAGGTATAGACCCCTTCCTGGATAATTACTCTATCGACCTTTCGACTTCCTTTACTGCTGGACATCCGGGTACGCTGCTTTCTATTTAATTGTCTGATCTCATTAGCATCATGAACCATCATCACGCTCATACCGTACGTACCATTATCTGCCTTAACTACAGCAAATGGTTTTTCTTTGATTCCATAAACAGCATATTTATCGGCAACCAAACCAAGAATTTTATCGACCTCCAGTGCTAGTTGTTCAACTCCTTCCTGGGCCATAAAATCGACTCCATCAATGGCACTGAAATAAGGGTTGATCAGCCAGGAATCAATATCAACCAGTTCAGCAAATTCTCTGGCTACTTCATCAAAAAATTGAAAATGGCTTGATTTCAAGCGAGATGCCCAACCTAATTTAGCAGTAGGTCGAATGCGTTGCTCCAATCCCTCCAAGAGTTCGGGCACGCCTGATGACAAATCATTATTTAACAATAAAAAACAGGGATTAAAATCATCCAGCCCTACTCGATCACCTTGTCTTCGCAAAGGTTCAATTAATAAACTTTCACCGTGTTCAAGCAATACTTCTGTTGGATTTTTTATTTCAGGATCCAAACTTCCAATACGGACTATAAATCCTGCTTTAATAAAGATAGTACGTAAGACATTTAAACTCTGTAGATAAAATTTATTCCGAGTGTGGCTTTCAGGTAAAATCAAAATTTTAGTACAGTCTGGAATATACTCAATCAATACCGATTGCGCAGCCTGCACACATAAAGGAAGAAAATCAGGATTAAGATTATTAAATCCAGCAGGGAATAAATTAGTATCTACCGGAGCCAGTTTAAATCCTGCATGTCGTAAATCTACCGATGAGGTTAATGGTGCCGGAGTCTCTTTCCATTTTTGCCTGAACCAGGCTTCGATTGGAGCAACATGATTTAATAGTATTTTTTCTACATGATATAAAGGACCCGAATGAGCCGTAGTCAGATGTGGCACCGGTATTTCATTAGCGTTCATGCTTGTTCTCTAAATTTGGGAATGGCCTGATGTTACCCTATGTTAATGATAAAATGAAAGATAAAGTCATGCTTTCATCACCCGAATTCTTGACGCAATCATCTAATTATAGATAAATAAATTAATTTAGGGTCTGCTGAGAATCCCCTTTTTCAAACACCCGCAAACACCCAGATACTGTGAACTTTATCCGTGAAAGTCCCTCACTTTATAAAAATGCACATTGATTAATTGAGTACTTGAATGTCATAATTCTTATTCTATCTTATTAATGCGCATACCATTTTATGGATAAATTGAACTCCTTAAAAGCACTCATGCTTCTCATCGTTTTAGGTTTTATTTGGGGGTCAGGTTACTCATTAGCTAAATTTGCCATGACCAATGGAGTATCCCCACTCGGTTATGCATTCTGGCAATCCTTAGGTCCGGCTATACTGTTATCCTGTATTTGTATTGCCACAGGAAAATTCTCATTGTTTAACCGATCCTATTACGCCTATTTTTTTATTTGTGGGTTAATAGGAATCGCCATTCCAAACACCAATATGTATTTCATTGCCAGTCATATTCCTGCGGGATTACTCGCAGTACTCGTTAATACTGTTCCCCTCCTAGTATATCCATTAGCCCTGTTGACGGGTCAAGAGAAATTGGATGGTTGGCGATTTGTTGCATTATTATTTGGCATGACAGGAATTCTTTTTATCATTGGAATTAATACCACAGGTTTATATTCTGGTTGGACTTTATTAGCACTGTTAAGTCCATTAGGATTTGCTCTTTGCTCCATATACATAGGAATAAAACAACCTAAAGGAATAAACTCGCTTCAAGCCGCAAGCGGCATGCTTCTAGCAGCCTCACTCCTGCTGATTCCCCTTGTTGTTTCCCAAGATGCTTTTTACTCTCTTTCAGGCCCATTTACCTTTGTTAAACAGATTATCGTTTTGGAAATTATATTATCCAGCCTGGGTTATTTACTTTTTTTCACTCTCATCCGTATAGCAGGCCCTGTATTTTATAGTTTAACCGGAGGTGTAGTTGCCTTAACGGGATTATTCTGGGGGTATCTGATGTTCGATGAAACACCTACACCAATACAAAGCCTGGCTGTTGTTTTAGTAATTTCCGCAATTTTTCTGTTATCATGGCGTCAATCAATACACATAAAAGGATCCTGATTCATGATTGGTGAACTGGCAAAACAATTCAGTACACAATTAGAAACCTTTTTTTATTTAATTGCCCTAATTAATGGAATTTTACACTTTATCTTTGCAGGCGCCGTAGCACGAGATGCTGGTAATTTACACAGACTTGGTCAAAAGCCGGTTTTAGTATCTGCACCGACCTGGGCATTTGCAACTCTAATAGGTGGAGTCCTAACCGCTACAATTTATTGGTTTCTTCACCATTCAACATTAACCCGACCGTCAATGAGAGAAATTCGTTATGACAAAGCATGATATTAAAACTATAGATGTTCATGAGCTAAAAAATAGAATAGATGCTCAATCGGACTTATGTTTAATTGATGTCCGAGAGATTGATGAGTGGCAGGATATTCGTATCCCTGGTGCGCTGCATATACCCAAAGATGAAATTACTATCAAAATTAAAGATTCCATGGCGGATAAATCTAAACCCATATATTTACATTGCCGAGGCGGTGTCCGCTCTTTATATGCAGCTCAATGCCTAATGGATATAGGTTATCAAGAGGTTTATTCAGTAGATGGTGGCATCATGGAGTGGGCAATGTTTGGTTATCCAATTGAACAGTGATAAAAACGCTGTATCAGCTCTAACCTAGACCCGAAGCGAAGCCTCAGTGGCAGTTCATTGAGTATATACATTCAAAAGTATTGAGTACTCCAGTTTGCTCAGGTAATTCAATCAGGTTGTCCAGGGGACAAACAATATCTGCGTTCTGCTCACCTTTTAAAGATGCACATTGATTTATCATAATTTGCATGATTTATTAGATCGTCATCCTCTCGAAAGCAAGGATGACGCATTAAAGGTGTGGATCACTAAGGTTCAAGCCGCGTCACTTAAGAGGTAATGAACAATAATCAACAGCCCATCACTCCAAGATACTAACTTAGCCCATTCGATGTAGACGATGTTTCAGCGGAATGAGTTGTATCTTTAGCATGTGCTTTATCTGCTCTTTCTTTAGAAGCTTTTGAACTACTTCCTCCAAACATAGTGGCACTGGATTTGGCGGGGCTTGCAGTTTGTTCTTTTTTACTTGCTGCAGCATCTATTAGACTTAGGCGCAGGTTCGTTTCTTTTGATATTAAATCCTTTAAATCATCCTCAACTTTATATCCTTTAATTTCAAAAGGTTGATACGGCAGATAGCCTCTTCTGCAATCTCCAGCAACATAAATATTATCAGATAAAAATTTCACTAGACTTTGATACATATCAACTAAATCAATCTCGCCTGGAGTATTTGTTTTTGTTAAATTTAGAGATACTCCTAAATATCGTTTCATTGAACTATTATCAGAACTTAATACAAAAGAATATATTCCACCGTAAGTTCCGACTATTTTTTCATAAATATAAAATGCTAATGTATTCAACACTCGAGCTGCTTCAACTTTATCCTCATGCTTTTCAAGGAGTTCTATAGTTTTTAATAACAGTTGGGATTGAACTCTTCTTTCTTCAGGAAGGATTTGTGTTGCTTCCCATAATTTATCAGGATCAATTTTATAGTTTTTATCATGATCTCGAATTAATGATCCTATGCTTTCTCTAATGCTGGTTTTTAATATTTCAAATGCTACTAATTCAAAAGACATCTTAATTTCTCCTTAAACTCCATTAACAGGATTAGTGAATCACTTTCACCGAAAATCAGTTTAAACTAATTAATTATTTTCGTCATGTGTTTTCTTTTTACTAACTACTTAAATTTCAACCGTTTGATTTTTATAATAAAAAAAGTTCTATATTTCATTTATATATTGCATTATGACGCATTTTTACGGTAATTTAACCAGGAATTTAATTTTTAGCAGTCATTAAAATGATAAAAATCCTCTGCAGTTTTCTGTTGATTTTATGTACATTTATTGGATATGCTCATAACACTCAACCCAAACTAATTGTACAAATTGTAGTTGACCAATTACGCGGTGATTTATTACATTATCACCAGCATCAATTTGGCCCCGATGGTTTTAATTACCTGCTAAGCCATGGAATTGACTTTCAAAACGCACATCATCCTCACGCCAACACTACAACCTGTGCGGGTCATGCAACTATTGCGACCGGTAGTTATCCTTCAATACATGGAGTCGTTGATAATGAATGGTTTGACAGAAAATCCAAGGGTATTATCTATTGCATGGAAGATTTGAATACCACGATATTACCTACTGTACATACCAAAACACCAATACCGGGACGATCGCCTAAACAGTTGCAAGGTACGACTTTGGGCGATGAAATGAGTCTCGCTAAAAAAGGAAAAGTGTTTGCTGTCTCATTAAAAGATCGCTCAGCGATAACGATGGCGGGGCATTCTGGTAAAGCTTTTTGGTTTGACAAGATCAATGGTGGATTTGTTTCCAGCAGTTACTATTATTCCAGTTATCCACAATGGGTTCAACAATGGAATAAAAACTATAAACCTGAATCATTCGACTGGACTCTCAGCCAACCCATAGCTCAATATCAAAACAGGACTACACAACCATTTAAACAAAATTATGGCGACTTCAACCAAACATTCCCGCATCATGTCACGAATCCACCATCCGAATCCTATTTCAAAGGCTTATCCAGAACACCTAAAGCAGATCAATTAACCGCTGACTTTGCAGAACAACTGTTGGTAAATGAACAATTAGGAAAATCAAACAATCAAACGGATTATCTTGCAATCAGTTTTTCAGCAGTGGATGGCATAGGCCATCAATTCGGTCCCAACAGTCTTGAAGCAGAAGATAATTTATTGCAACTGGACAAGACGATGAGTCACTTATTATCCGAACTTGATAGGCAGGTAGGACTTGAGAATATTCTGATTATACTAACTGCAGATCATGGAGTAAGTGACAGTCCTTCTTATCTTAAAGCACATGATATCCCACAAGCTGTCCCTGTAGATATTGAGGCATTAGAGCAGTTCATAAGGCAGACATTACTCAAAGAATACCAGCTTCCTGAGCAGGCATTAATGTCAATCACCCCACCCTATGTATATCTCGATCATCAAATCATCACTGAACACAAACTCAGTGTGTCTGCCGTCAGCAGGTTTATAGCCAATGCATTAATCCAGAAACCCGGCATATATAAAGCATATCCATTACCCATTACCGATATTGAAAAAGATTGGCTCAGTGCGAAGGTTGATCGTATGGCCTATCCCTATCGATCTGGGGATGTATACTTGATTCAACCGCCTTATCAATCACATCTTGATAAAAAAGAAGATAAAGTATCCCATGGCACGCCATGGCAATACGATAGTTATGTACCTTTATTGTTCGTTAATCCAAACTTTAAACCTAAACTGATTTCACGACCAGTGTACACAACAGACATAGCCCCTACTTTATCGGCTTTATTACTTATTAAACCACCTTCCGGATCTGTTGGTGTCCCGCTAAATGAAGTATTAGAGGTTTTTTAATACAGCATTTAAATCAGACTATAATAGCTTAAAGATTAACGTATTTTGATTACAAGAGTAACATCTCAATTGCCCCAGAGCACGTCATCCCGAATGTAATGAGGGATCTCCTGAATGTGGCTCTGTGCCTGTATTTGGAGATCCTTCACTGCGTTCAGGATGACGAAACAAGCATATGTCATCCCGATTGAAATGAGGGATCTCCTTAACATGGTGCGGTGCTTGCATTTAGAGAACCTTCACTGCGTTCAGGATGGCGAAATTCCCGTGTTCATTGAGAAGTGGCCAGAAAAAGGACTGGTATGAAGTACAGTTAATCAGTATTTAAATTTTATGAATATCACATTTTCTAGCTCATATCAGATGAAACCCAGATAAATATGAGTTGATACGCATGAAAACACCTATATTCAATTGAATTTAACGCAAAATAGCTTTACTATTTGCTCAAAATTTCTAACGATATCATTATGACTAAGCAAGCTATAATTATTGGAATTTCCGGCCCATCAGCCTCAGGTAAAAGTCTTTTAGCAAATACTATTGTGAGTGAACTCGGTTCAGAGCAAGTAGTCGTTATTTCTGAAGACGCCTATTATAAAGATAATGGCCATATGCCTTTTGCTGAGCGTGAAAAAATAAATTATGATCACCCCGATTCATTCGATCATGCTCTACTTTGCGACCATCTACGTCAGTTAAGGAATGGTAAATCCGTCGATATTCCGATCTATTCCCATTCGAAACATCTGCGTTTATCTGAAACCAGAGCGGTTGGTCAGCATGCGATCATTGTTTTAGAGGGCATTTTGCTGTTCAGCGATAAAGCCCTTAGAGAAATCATGGACATTCGCATCTTTATGTCCACACCCCTTGATGTCTGCCTCACTCGCCGCTTGAAAAGAGATGTTGTTGAGCGCCATCGATCTTTTGAGTCAGTACTTCATCAGTATGAAACAACCGTTCGACCAATGTACCTGCAATTTATAGAGCCATCGAGCCGTTATGCAGATATCATTGTACCTCGTGGTGGTGAAAATCGAATTGCAATAGAGATGATTCAAGCAAAAATGCGTGAATTACTCGCATCACATACTACTAAAAAAGAGTAAGAGGAAGGAGAATACTGTGGGATTTTTATCTGGGAAAAAAGCATTAATTATCGGTTTGGCAAGTAATCGCTCCATTGCATACGGAATTGCTAAAGCATTTCATGCCCAAGGTGCTGAACTGGCCTTTACCTATCAAAATGAAAAATTACAGTCTCGTGTTGAAAACATGGCAGCAGAATTTAATTCTACTTTAACATTCCCATGTGACGTAGCCCGTGATGAAGACATCAACGCCCTGTTTAGCAATCTGAGAACACATTGGGATAAACTCGATATACTGATTCATTCTGTAGCCTATGCTCCTGCAGATCAAATCAGTGGTGATTTTATTGAATGCTCTAATAGAGAAGGATTTAGAATAGCCCACGACATCAGTGCATACAGCTTGGTAGGATTAGCTCAGGCAGCCTTACCCATGATGGAAGAAACACAAGGTTCGATATTAACTTTAAGTTATTACGGAGCTGAAAAAGCGGTACCCAACTATAATGTCATGGGTATAGCAAAAGCAAGCCTGGAAGCAGCAGTACGTTATCTGGCAGCAAGTCTGGGTCCAAGAGGATTAAGAATAAACGCCATATCTGCAGGACCAATTAAGACACTTGCCGCGGCGGGCATCAAAGATTTTCGTAAAATTCAGGCAGCTTATGCAAACATTACTCCACTGCAACGAAACGTAACTGCAGATGAAGTAGGAAATACAGCAGCATTTCTTTGTTCTGACTTAGCATCTGGAATAACTGGTGAAGTAGTTCATGTGGACGCAGGTTATCATGCTGTTTCGACTATGAGCGAGTTAGGCTAACTGCTCATTGTAATTGGCCTGGCACATTAAATTTTGAAGCAGAGTTAACACGATTTTTACAGTAAGTCAGGCGCAATTCCTTTTAAGAGCAAAATTATAACCAGTTAAAAGAGGTGACTCATTTATTTAAGGGACCATACAAGGTTCCTTAAATACTCTATTGATGATCTGATTTATAACATGATTCCGCGCATAAAGCGCGGAACATAGACTTTAGAACATTAGAAAACAACCACTGGGAATGTTAGAAACGTTACAATTTAGGATCCATATGAAAAACTTCTACTTTCATCTTGTTCCATTTCTTGCTCTTGTTCTTTTATAGCTTTGGCATCATCTAATTTCATTTGGTTCATTACATTTCTCATACATTGCGTTAGGCTTACATTGGATTGCATCACTGTAAATTGCTGCAATTCTTCTGAGAATTGTTCCAATGACAACAGATCCGGATCTTCAAGCTTCTCAACCAGTTCCATGCCACTAAAATAAACTTCTTTGAATTCCTCCACCGGCATTTCAACTTGTGTAGCCAATTGTTGAAATTCTTCAGCAGAAGGTTTAGTACCTTTAAAAGCAAATGATGTTGCAAGTGCAACATAGACTCCAGTAACGAACGAATCTAATTTAATATCTTTATCAGCGGAATTATGGATAAATTTCATCAGTTTAGGACTCGAATTCATCAACCTTCCAACATTTGAATTTATAAATTGTTGGTTTTGCAACAAGCTTCTCAGTCCTTCTTGTGGAGACCGTATTATGGCCACTGTCAACAAACATGTAGCGAGTGCTACCGTGCCTTTCATTACCATCGGGTTTTCCTCAAGTAGCCTCTGCCCATTAGGACTTTGTTCTATAGATTTTGCGATAGCAGAAGCCGCTTTACCACTCAGCAAACCATATATACTGAATGAGGATTTGCTCAATATTTGTTTAAAATCGAGGGATCCCGATTGTAACTTAGCAATTGATTCAACGATGCCCTTATTAATACCATCAATAAATGCATCTACAAGCAAAGAATTTCCCTGGTTTATAGTATCCCCTAGAAGTCCTTTAAATGCATATCCTCCTACATTAGATGTTAAAGCTGCTTTTCCCTTTATCACCTGTTCGGCCACAATTTTTGAAGTTGCTTTCACAGCAGCATTGATATCTGTCGGTGTTAAAGTATTTGCGACAGATTTTAAAGCTACTTCCTCGTTGGCATTAATATCAGACTCTGACTTGGTTTCTGTTACCGAACGTAGTAAATCACTAACTGTCCTAACATAATCAGTAATATAATCAACTGTAGATTTATAAACATGATACATTACTTGCTTTCCAGCTGGAGTTGGGGCATGTACCATCACTGGTTGAATCGGTGGCATATTTACAGCAACATAAGGGTAAGATCCAGGCATATTGTGCATTCGATTTAAAATCTCTTCGCCACTTGGATTGCCCTGTTTCATTATTGACATTGCTCCTGGGATCAATGGATTTTGTACACTAAAGGCGACTTGTTCCTGAGCAAGTTCTCTTAGATTGTATGGCATAATAAAATCTCCTCATTAGTTATGATTCAATTATGACCATATTGTCTTATACAGGCGTTAATAATATATACATATTGTATATATATTATTCATAAAATGATTATTGATCGTAATGGTAATCAGATTACATTAATACCAAGCGTAAATTTGGGCTAAAAACACTAAATGCAATTTGACATGATCTGTGAAAAAAATGAGTCCAGAATGGCATAAGAAACTCGAATACAACTATTAGTGGAACTGACGCTGTCCTAATCTTCTGATTGATCTACCCTACAAAAAATCTAAAATGAGGTGTAAACCGCAACGTTTAAAAGAAAATGAATCTTAAAAATTATAAAACACTAGCATTAATCCTGGAATTACCTAAATGGATTCAAACAGTTCTACGCCAGTTCTCAATTAACCACATTAAAATGATCTTCATGAGAACTATTTTTTAATTTTTTCTTCAGTTCATTAATATCATCAGGTACAGGTAATAAATGATTAAAACCCTTGAAGGTAATAAAGGACGTTAATAGGATAGTTAGTCATCAATCCAATTATTAAAAGCTCGATGCACTCTTTAAACTTGAGACCTTTTATGTATGACCATTAATTTTAGTCGTTGGAAGGACGAGAGAGTGCATTGCCGTAATTATCAAACGGGGAATGATGAATAAAGGATATTTTGAATTACATTACTGTATTAGTTAATAATCAAAAATTACATTCGTCTTTGAATGCTAAAAGATCAAATCAATTTAAAAAATTACTATTAGAGTCTATATAAAGAAGTGGTTTAGTTGATATGTACAAATTTGCTTGATTACGTCATAAACCAAGGATTTTTGGAGCGAGGATAATGATATTTCAAAATACTACAACAGATTCTTCAAATAAGTATCAGTAAAATGCCCATCATTATCCCAGCGAATCAATAGCTTGAAATCTAATGCCGCTCAATTTTCGCCTGTTTTAACAAGGTATTAACATACAAATCATAATCCATCATACCATAACTTGCTTCAATTTGTTGAATCAAGCTATCACGTTGTTCCTTGTCCAGAGAACTTAATTTTCCGTCATTAATGCGCTTCAGTCTAACGACTACATAATCACCATTTTCGAGAATGACGCCATCTCTACTTTCAGGTCTTAAAAGATTAAAGGCGAGATCATTGATTACGGTATCTGCTTTATCGCTATCCCGAGAGGACTGAACTACAGAATTCCATTCCAATTGATTTGAAGTCATAAGAGCCTTCTGCTGTTCGTCTTCAACTGGGTTTAATAAATTCATTCCAACTTCTTTTGCTTTCTGATCAGCTCGAGATTTTGCAATTGCTTTTTCAATTTGATCATGAACCGCTGTTACAGTTTGTTTCTTGGAAGGAATATGCTGATTGACTCGAATGACAACCACAGAATCATTATCAAGCTGTATAGGATCGCTGTTATTACTTAATTCAAGCACATCATGACTGAATGCGGCATTAATAACTTGTTTGTTTTTGGTAATTAAATCCTTTCCACCTAAACGCGAGAATGGTTCTGAAGTTTGAACTTTCATTTTCAATGCATCTGAGACTGGTGTTAAGGTATCAGGTGTCTGATAACTTAAATCTGAAAGCTGTTCCAAAGCCTGTGCATACTGGGCTTGCGCTGTATCCGTTAAAAGCTGATCTTTAATAGTAGAAGCGACCTGATCCAGTGATTTTGTAGTTACTGGTTTATAAGCTACCAATTTAAAAATTTCCAAACCATGTTTTGTTTTTACTGGAGCAGAAATTTGACCTGGTTCAGTTAAGTTGGATAGCACTTTAGCGTATTCCGTTTGACCAGCTGTAATCCAGGGCAATACTCCCTTATCAGCTACTGATAATTTATCATCGGAACTTGTGGAAACCATCTGTTCAAACTGCTTTGGATTTTCTTCTAATTGTGCGTAAGCTGCATCAGCTTTCTTTTGTATTTCGTCTTGTTCTTCTTGCGAAGCACCTTCAGGTATCGCAAATAGAATATGTGCTACCTTCCATTGAGCAGGAGTTAAATAATTACTTTTATTTTCTTCATAGTAACGTTTAACATCATCGTCGGAAACTTTTAAATGCGCTTTAATGTCATGCATTGATAACGTAATATAATCTATCGTGACTTGTTCTGGAGTCATAAACTCATTCTGATGTGCTTTATAATAAGCATTGATATCTTCATCGGTTACTTTAATCTGATTAACAAAATGTGAAGATGCAACGGTTAAGTAATCGTAATCACGTGTTTGCATGTACAATCTGACAAAACGTTTTATTTCATCGGGCAATGCGAACGAATTTCCCATAAAAGCAAAACGTTGCTGATTAAGCAGCATTCCCTGTCTTACTTCATTTTGAAACGTTTCCGGAGTAAATAATGCGCCGTTCAAAGCCTGCTGGTAACGTTCACTCGAAAAGTGCCCGTCTACTTGAAACTGAGGAATATTTAGTATAGCTGCATTCGCCTGATCCGGGGTCACTTCAAAACCGTATTTACGAGCAGCCTGGATCGTAACCTCATTGGTAATCATTTGATTAAGAACTTGATTTTGCAGCTTTTTTTCATCTGAAGCGGTCATCTGTGCTAAATCTTGCTGAGCTCGAGTGCGCCTGTAGTTGGTTTCAAATGACTGATTGGTTATTGGTTGATCATTTACCACAACCTTGGCATTAGATGTTTGATGTGATTGTAGATAATAATCAACACCAAAAAGAGTGAATGTAATAGCGATTAATATAATGACTAACCAAGCTACAACACCTTGTATGCGTTCATTTAACTTCTGCAACATGTCCCGAGATCCATTATTGATATTTAATAAGCTTGATGAAGACAGATTGTACCATAAGCTGATAAAAAAAACGCGCCTTTCGGCGCGTTAATCTGGCGGAGTGGACGGGGCTCGAACCCGCGACCCCCGGCGTGACAGGCCGGTATTCTAACCAACTGAACTACCACTCCAATTCATGGTGGGTGCTGTAGGGATCGAACCTACGACCCTCGCCTTGTAAGGGCGATGCTCTCCCAGCTGAGCTAAGCACCCAGAAAACTTAAGCTTGTTGTACAGCTTCTTTCAGGTTTTTACCCGCTTTGAACTTGGCTACTCTAGATGCTTTGATCTGAATAGTTTTTCCAGTTTGAGGGTTTCTACCAGTACGTGCTGAACGATTACCTGTTGAAAAAGAACCAAATCCAGGTATTACAACTTGATCGCCACTTTTTAAGGCATCAGTTACAGTAGTCATAAAAGTTTCAAGAACTCTGCTTGCGTCAGCTTTTGTCAAACCTGATCCGCTTGCGATAGCATCAACTAATTCACTCTTATTCATCTTTTCCCCTTTACAGTTAATCATCCATATTCCGGAGCGCATTAAAACAAATTTTGCTACTCCAGTCAAGTTCGTACATCCTTGCAGTGCCCGCCAGTGGCGGGCTGTGTAGAGAAATATACCCGTTATTAATGAGCATGTAAATCATTATTTTTAATTTTTTTTGATCTCTTACTCACAATTACCTCAGGTTGTACATTTGTTGGCTGATCTAACCAAGGACTGCGTTGTAAAGCGAGCTCAAGAACCTGTTCAATGGTCTTAACCGGATGAATTGTAAGCTTTCTTAAAACGTTATCAGGTATTTCTTCAAGGTCTTTTACATTGTCTTCCGGAATAAGTACGTGTTTTATTCCACCTCGATGAGCAGCCAATAATTTTTCTTTTAAACCACCAATGGGTAAAACCTGTCCACGCAAGGTAATTTCACCAGTCATTGCTACATCCGCTTTAACTGGAATTTGAGTCACCACGGATACAAGTACCGTAGCCATCCCTATCCCCGCACTTGGACCGTCTTTAGGAGTAGCACCTTCAGGTACATGCACATGAAAATCGCTTTTTTCAAAAAAGTCATCTGCAAGACCCAGTTTTTTGGCACGACTTCTAACCACTGTCATTGCCGCATGGATGGATTCCTGCATCACTTCACCTAACTGGCCAGTGTGCGTAACCTTTCCTTTACCCGGCATCATTGAAGCCTCCAGGGTTAATAGCTCCCCTCCAACACTGGTCCAGGCCAGTCCGGTAACTTGTCCGACCTGATCAAACTCTTCAGCCAAACCATACCTGAATTTTTTAACACCCAGATATTTTTCGATATTACTCACCGTTACAGTGAGTTTTTTCACTTTTTTGTTGGAAAGAATTTCTTTAACTACCTTTCTGCAGACACTCGCTATATCTCGTTCGAGATTACGAACACCCGCTTCACGCGTATAATGGCGGATAATTTCTCTGATTGCGCCTTCACTGATATGTATTTCACTATTGCTCAACCCATTCAATACAATTTGTTTAGGCACTAAATACTGTTCCGCTATACTTACTTTTTCATCTTCGGTATATCCTGCCAGACGAATCACTTCCATTCGATCAAGCAATGGAGCGGGAATTTCAAGCGAATTCGCGGTTGCAATAAACATCACATCACTTAGATCATAATCTACTTCTAAATAATGATCGCTGAACGTGTGATTTTGCTCAGGATCCAGAACTTCAAGTAATGCCGAAGCAGGATCGCCACGGAAATCCATAGCCATCTTATCGACTTCATCAAGCATAATCAGAGGATTCTTAACTCCAGCCTTACATAATTTCTGAATAATTTTTCCTGGCATGGAACCAATATAAGTTCGTCTATGGCCACGAATCTCGGCTTCATCTCGTACACCACCTAGAGCGATACGAATAAAAGTACGGCCAGTAGCATTTGCAATAGATTGTCCTAAGGATGTTTTACCAACTCCAGGAGGACCAACCAGACATAAAATTGGACCTTTCAATCGTTTGACACGTTGTTGAACTGCCAGATATTCAATAATTCGTTCTTTAACTCGTTCTAAACCATGATGTTCTTTATCAAGTAATTTTTCTGCTTTGAGCAAGTCAAATTGAATTTTATTTTTTTTCTTCCAAGGAACCATCAGCATCCAGTCAAGATAATTACGAATGACCGTTGCTTCAGCTGACATGGGTGACATCATTTTTAATTTATGAAGTTCTGCCAGAGACTTTTCTTTCGCTTCTTTAGGCATTCCGGCTTTATTAATTGAATGTTCCAGTTGTTCAATTTCATTGCCCTCTTCGCCCATTTCTCCTAGTTCTTTTTGGATGGCTTTAATTTGTTCGTTCAGGTAATACTCACGCTGACTTTTTTCCATTTGCCTTTTAACACGGCCTCTGACACGTTTTTCAACATGCAACAGATCGATTTCATTTTCAATCGCGGCCATTAAACGTTCCAGACGAGTTCCAACATCCAAAGTTTCCAGCAACTCCTGCTTATCATCTACTTTAAGAGTTAAATGGGCAGATATAGTATCAGCCAATCGACCTGGTTCTTCGATACTGGCTAATGGAGACAATACTTCGGGCGGGATTTTTTTATTCAGCTTAATGTATTGTTCAAATTGAGACATTAAAGAACGCATCAAAATACCTATTTCAGGTTCTTTTAATTCGTTATTCACTTCTTCAATAGGATCCAGTGAAGCCTCAAGATATCCTTTTTCCTGATTGTATTCTTTAACCCGAGCTCGTTTCTCCCCCTCAACAAGTACTTTTACAGTTCCATCAGGAAGTTTTAGTAATTGCAAAACGCTGGATAAAGTTCCTACCTGATATATATCATCGGGAGTTGGATCATCATTAGCAGACTTGCGTTGAGCGACCAAAAAGATCTGTTTATTATCAATCATTGCCGCTTCCAGAGCTTTAATTGATTTTCCACGTCCGACAAATAGAGGTATAACCATATGAGGGTAAACCACTACATCTCTTAATGGTAAAACAGGTACGTTAGACATATTTACAGTCTCATTCGATATCATTTCATTTTCACTAGACATAATGAACCCTTATTCAAACGAAAAGCCTTAATTAGCATTTTGCTACGTTTTTTATGAGTATACAGATATTAGAGCCGGTGAACAATTCGTTAAATGAGTGATAAATTATTGATTTTCTGATAACAAATTCAAATATGCTTTTAACTTGTTAACATAGAACAATGTCAGCACATATACAAAAGTTCGCCTGTATTTATAACCATGAGGGATGAAGACGTGAATCCCATAGTGACTGGTTCTCACTATGGAATTCAGATGACATTATTTATTCGGTACTACCTGCTGCGCTTTTCATCTCTTCATGTTCATAAATGAGAATAGGGTTGGATGAATTATTTACTACACTCTCATCAATAACAACCTTATTCACCCCTTCTAATGAAGGTAGTTCATACATGGTGTCTAAAAGAATATTTTCAAGTATAGCTCTCAAACCGCGAGCACCCATTTTTCGCTCCAATGCCTTTTTGGCGATTGCAGTTAAAGCTTCTTCTCTAAACTCCAAATCGACCTCTTCCATTTTAAACAGCGACTGGAATTGCTTGGTTAAAGCGTTTTTAGGACGAGTCAAAATATCAATCAATGCCGCTTCATCCAGTTCCTGCAAGGTCGTAACAACAGGTAATCGGCCAACAAATTCAGGAATCAATCCATATTTTACCAAATCATCAGATTCCAATTGACCTAATACTTTAGAAACTTCTTCACTGCTGTCTTTTTTATTTTTTAGTTGCGCAGAGAAACCAATGCCTGACTTATCACTTCGCTCTCGAATGACTTTTTCCAATCCAGCGAATGCGCCACCACAAATAAATAATATATTTGAAGTATCTACCTGGAGAAATTCCTGTTGAGGATGCTTACGACCACCTTGAGGAGGTACAGAAGCAATTGTTCCTTCAATCAGTTTCAATAAAGCCTGTTGCACACCTTCACCAGAAACATCTCTGGTAATAGAAGGATTATCTGATTTCCTTGATATCTTATCAATTTCATCAATATAGACTATTCCTTGCTGGGCTTTATCAACATCGTAATCGCATTTCTGCAACAGTTTTTGAATGATGTTCTCTACATCTTCTCCAACATAACCTGCTTCAGTTAAAGTCGTAGCATCAGCCATAGCAAAAGGAACATTCAAAATTCGCGCCAGAGTCTGAGCCAGCAGTGTCTTACCACTTCCAGTAGGACCAATAAGTAAAATGTTACTTTTACCCAGTTCTACACCGTCTTCACTTTTATGTTGTAAACGTTTGTAATGGTTATAAACAGCTACAGACAATACTTTTTTTGCATGTGGCTGACCTATAACATATTCATCTAGAAAATTTGATATTTCTTTAGGTGAAGGTAAATGGGCTTCTGTTTCTTCCTGAACTTCATGTGTTTCTTCACGAATTATATCATTACATAACTCAACACATTCATCACACACGAATACAGAGGGTCCTGCGATTAGTTTTTTAACTTCATGCTGACTCTTGCCACAAAAAGAACAATATAGAACTTTATCTCCACTTCCGTTACCGGATTTACTCATAACCTAACCCCTTCTTACAGCTACTACCAGATAATTTAGTAATATACATGTAAAATTTTAGTCAATCAGAAAAAGATACGCCAATTAATTAATGCCAATTCCGCAAAAAAAACGCGGGATTGGCATTACAATCTATTTGCTTAGTTACTCAGAAGTACTCGATACCAGCTCTCTATCATAGAGAACTTTGTCAATCAGTCCATAATCAACTGCTTGAGAAGCGCTCATGAAATTATCTCGCTCAGTATCCCGCATAATTTGATCAGGTGTTTTTTTGGTGTGTTTGGCCATAATGCTATTTAAACGCTCTCTAACTGCCAAAGTTTCACGTGCATGAATTTCAATATCTGTAGCCTGACCTCTATAACCACCCAGAGGCTGGTGAATCATAACTCGTGAATTAGGAAGACAAAAACGCTTACCATCCGCACCAGCACAGAGTAACAGGGCAGCAGCACTGGCCGCTTGCCCGATACACAGTGTGCTTACATCAGGTTTAATAAATTGCATTGTGTCGTAAATTGCAAGACCTGCAGTAACAACACCACCAGGAGAATTGATATACAGAGAAATATCTTTCTCAGGATTCTCAGATTCAAGAAACAATAATTGGGCAACTACTAAATTAGCCATGTGATCTTCGACTTCACCCAAAAGAAAAATAATTCTTTCTTTCAACAATCTTGAGTAAATGTCATATGAGCGCTCACCACGTGATGTTTGCTCAATCACCATTGGAACTAATCCACTAGCACTTCGAATTAAGTTATCTGAATAGCCCGGCATACTTACTCTCCTTTGTTCTCAGTGCCCTTTTTGGGATTCATCACTGAATCATAATCCTTGTTTTTATATTTAAGCTTTGCATCTTCGGCGATTTTATCAGCAACCATATCTTCCATCACTAGCGCTTCAATTTCAGCCATATGTTCTTTGCTGGTTTGATACCATGCACGCAATTCATCAGGACTTTCATAAGCACTGGCGAATTTATCAATCATAGCATTAACTCTATCCTTGTCTGCAACTATTTCATGTTTTTTAACGTATTCGGAAAAGAGTAAGCCAAGATGAACACGACGTTTAGCCTGTTCTTCAAACAATTCACGTGGGAAATCGGGAATTTGTTCATTTTCTTTATGTTCATGCCCAAACAAGCGATGATACATATCGTGTTTTAGATGTTCGATTTCTTTATCAATTAAAGCTACTGGCAAATCAATTGTGTTTACTTCCATCAGTTTATCAAACAGTTTTTCTCTGTTCATCATACTAACACGGCGTTCCAGCTCACGAGCCATATTTTCTTTAATATCTTTTTTGAGTGCCTCAATTCCACCTTCCTTGATATTGAATTTCTCTGCGAAGGCATCATTTAATTCAGGCAATTTACCTTCCATTACCTTATGGACTGTAATCTTGAAGGTTGCTTCTTTACCTGCTAAATCTTTATGTCCATAATCTTCTGGAAAATTCACTTTAATATCAAAAGGCTTACCTATTTTCCCGCCAATAATTCCATCTTCAAATCCAGGAATCATTGCGCCAGAACCTATGATCAATTCATGTCCTTCAGCGCTACCGCCTTCAAAAGGTTTATCATCCAGAAATCCCTGGAAATCAATAACCACTTTATCGCCTTTTTTAACAGCATGAGACACTTCATGCCATTCTTTATTTTGCTCAAGCAATTTATCCATCATATCGTTAACGTCTTTATCAGTAACTTCTGAACGAGTTAACTCAACTGTGGCTTGATTCAGTTCTGCAACTTCAAATACGGGCATTACTTCAAATACTGCGGTATATCTGAAATCTTTACCCTGCTCTACCTGTTCAGGTTCAACATAAGGATAACCGGCAGGAACCAGTTCATTTTTTTGTAATGCTTCGAATAAAGTAGATTGCACCATTTCTCGAGCGACTTCTTCCCGGACACTGTCAGAATAGCGGCTTTTAACCACATTCATAGGCACTTTACCTGGACGAAAACCATCAACTTTTACTTTGCGAGCAAGATTTCTGAGACGTAAGCTCACTTCTTCCTCAACTTTCTCTGTAGGTACAGAAACTGTTACCTTACGCTCCAAACCTTTTAAGGTCTCAACAGAAACTTGCATTAATTCACCTCTTGGAAATTATCATGAAATGGTGCGAAAGGAGAGACTCGAACTCTCACGGGTTGCCCCGCTGGAACCTAAATCCAGTGCGTCTACCAATTCCGCCACTTTCGCAATCAGGTTGGATTATCAATCAGTAATTCAGTCTTGTAAAGACTCAGATGGAATCTTTAGCGGTAGACTATTATTTTTTCTACAAATGGGGTGAACGATGGGACTCGAACCCACGACAACCGGGATCACAACCCGGGGCTCTACCAACTGAGCTACGCTCACCATAAAATTTTTTCCAGCGTAAACTTAATACAACATGACGGCTGGCGCGCCCGGCAGGATTCGAACCTGCTACCCTCGGCTTAGAAGGCCGATGCTCTATCCAGATGAGCTACGGGCGCTAATTTGGTCGGGGAGGAGGGATTCGAACCCCCGACATCCTGCTCCCAAAGCAGGCGCGCTACCAGACTGCGCTACACCCCGTTACCCGTCCAAGGACAGAGCGCAGATAATACTAGCTCATAACTTCAAGGTCAATAACTTAATTCACTAATTTTTTATTAAAAGTTCAATTTAATTTAATAATTAATCCTTTTGGTTTGAAAGGTATCATTTTAGAATATATTTGTCCTTCTATCTAAATCAGTGATTTTCAGCTAGCATTAACAATCATGGACTTAATTCTGAATTATGAAAACTATACTACTTCCTATTTTTGATAATCTTACCCATCTACATAAAAATCATGAACACGTGATATTACCCGATACTCGATTTCAAAATGACTTTAACTACACGCTGAGCTTTCTTAAAAGCTACACTGGAAGTCAAGGAACCTTTAATAGTTATCGCAGGGAAGCAGAACGCTTGCTTCAATGGACCTGGCATGTAAAAAATAAAACTCTAGATGAATTAAAACGCGATGACATTGAAGAGTACATCCATTTTTGTCAAAATCCGCCCAAATCCTGGATCAGCTTAAAAAAAGTTCCTCGATTCATAGAAAAGGACGGTAAAAGAATACCCAATGACGAATGGCGTCCTTTTGTTGTTACGATCAGTAAAACATCCATTAAGAATGGTCAGAATGCGTCAATTGAACAATTTAGTTTATCACAAGGTGCAACGCAGGAAATATTTGCTATTTTAAGTACTCTGTTTAATTTTTTAATTGCTGAAGAATATGCCATTTCCAATCCCGTTGCGCTTATCCGTCAAAAAAGTAAATTTATACGTAAAAGACAACACAATGCACCGATCCGACGATTAAGTCTTGTACAATGGACTGAAGTATTGAATGCTGCGGAATCCATGGCAGAAGACTCTCCAGAGAAACATGAACGCACCCGATTTATGCTCAGTTTGCTCTTTGGAATGTATTTACGAATATCAGAACTCGCGGCCAGTGATCGATGGATTCCCAGTATGAATGATTTTGCCAAAGACAGTAATGGTCACTGGTGGTTTACTACTGTAGGTAAAGGAAATAAGGAACGACAGATTGCTGTAAGCGAAGCAATGCTGGAAAGCCTGACTCGCTGGCGCTTGTTTTTAGGATTAACGGCCCTCCCCTCACCTGCTGATAATTCACCTCTAATCCCGAAAATTCGTGGAAATGGACCAATGAGTGATACCGCTCCAATTCGCAGAATTATTCAACGTTGTTTTGATTTGGCAGGTGAACGCCTGCGTCAAAAAGGACTTACAGAAGAAGCCGACAATTTATCTGCCGCTACAGTACATTGGCTGAGGCATACAGGAATTTCTGAAGATGTCAAAATTCGGCCAAGAGAACATGTTCGAGATGATGCTGGACATAGTTCCAGTGCGACAACGGATCGTTATATTGACATTGAAAAACAGGCGCGTTATCAATCAGCACGAAAGAAAACAATTGAACCCAGCGATTAACATAGTCTGTGTTGCTGGTTTAAAAAAATTTTAAACATTAATACTGCCTGTATTTAAATTTATATCATCACGTTTAATATGATAAAATAAATCATTAATATCAGTTCTATGGTCCATGATGCTTACCCTTCGTCAAATCACACTCTCGCGTGGCAATAAAATTTTGCTGGATAAAGCAGATGTCAGTCTTTATGAAAAGCAGAAAATTGGCCTTATTGGCCATAACGGCTGTGGTAAATCCACTTTGTTTGACTTCTTGCTCGGCAAACTGATAGCAGATACGGGTGAGTATTTAATCAATCCACAGTTAAGTATCAGTCATTTATCACAGCAATTGCCTGACAGTGATGAAAAGGCCCTGGATTTCGTTCTCGCAGGTGATGAGGAATACATTAAACTCTTACAACGTCTGGAACAAGCAGAACAATCCGGTAATGACACTGAAGTATTGGCCTGTCATGACGAGTTAAGCCATAGTGGCGGTTATAGCAAACCGGCTCAGGCAGCGACAATTATGTCCGGTTTGGGATTCAGGGGTGATCAACAACAGGCGTCAGTTAATAGTTTCTCTGGAGGCTGGCGTATGCGCCTGAGTCTCGCGCGCTGTTTAATGAAACCAGCCGCACTGCTGTTACTTGACGAGCCAACAAATCACCTGGATATGGAAGCCATATTCTGGCTGGAGCGTTTTCTAAAACAAAGTCCGAGTACTATTATTTTAATTTCGCATGACAGAGAGTTCCTTGATGCCTTTGTAACGCATATCTTGCATATCGACCATCAACAGCTGAATTTATATACCGGCGATTACAGTTGTTTTGAAAAAACTCATGCGCAACAATTAGCATTGCAACAGATAATGCACGAAAGACAACAAGCTAAAATATCTCACATGATGTCCTTCGTAAACCGATTTAAAGCAAAAGCAACCAAAGCCAAACAGGCACAAAGTCGAGTCAAAGCCATTGAAAAAATGGAGATTATTGCCGCCGCGCAGGCCGACTCTCCTTTTTCTTTCGATTTCTTCCCCTGCCCTCGTGCTGGAAATCCATTGATTCAATGTAATCTGGTGGATGCAGGGTACCAAAACCCAATTTTAAAAAAAATCAATCTCTCTCTGAATCCAGGTGACAGAATTGCTTTATTAGGACCCAATGGTGAAGGTAAATCGACCTTGATTAAAACGTTAACCGGAGTCCTGCCTACATTAAACGGTACGATTCATCGCTCAGCCCATTTAAAAATAGGCTACTACGCACAGCATCAATTGGAGCAACTGGATTGTAAATTAAGTCCCGTTGAAACCATTCAAATCCTGTCTCCTGAAGTCAGAGAACAAACCATCCGTGATTATCTGGGTGGTTTTAATTTTATAGGCGATATGGCAGTCCAGCCCATTCAACATTTTTCAGGTGGTGAAAAAGCGCGTCTTGCTCTTGCAAAGCTGGTCTGGCTCAAACCTAATCTGCTCTTGCTTGACGAACCCACAAACCATCTGGATTTGGGCATGCGTTCAGCCATTGAACTTGCCCTCCAAAGTTATGAAGGTGCTTTAATTCTTATTTCGCATGACAGGCATATGCTTAAAACGAGCGTGGATAATTTTTATTTAGTGCATAATCAAAAAGTACAGGCATTTGATGGTGATCTGGATGACTATTATTCATGGCTGCAATCTAAAGACATAAAACCAGCAACCTCAGCTCAAGCAACAAATGACTATAAAGAGAAAAAAGTAATTCAAAATCGATTAAAAAAACTGGAACAACTTATTGATCAATTCCAAAATGACATTCAAAAATTGGATAGTCAACTGGCAGACCCGTTACTTTATGAAAACAGCAATCAACAGCAAAAATTAGAACAGTTATTAACTAAAAGAGATAATGCTCTTTCTTCTTTACATAAATCAGAAGAGGAGTGGATGGACTGCTACACTATGCTGGAACAACTTGCATAATTTTATTTCAAGAGATGGTGGACATCTCTCCCAAATCAGATTTATAGTAGATTCAGCATTTTATAATATTAAAGTAGAACTTATTAATAAGTAAGCTTAATAGTGTCATCCCGTATGTAATGAGGGAGTCTTAAAGCAGACACAGCGCCACACTCAGAACATCCTTCACACCATTCTGAATGAAGTTTAACTTATGGACATGCAAAGATTTCTATGGAGAGCGACCTATGAACAAAATTTATGTACTGCCCTTATTGCTTATTATTTCCTGTTCGCAAAACATCTACAGTCAAAATACGCCAACAACACAACTGAATTCAAACCAATCATTACTCAAGGATGATAATTTACATATTTACTTTTGCGGTACAGGAGTACCTAATCCAATCACACAAAGCGTACGAAAAGCATCGTGCTTAGCAGTGATGGTAAATAATGATTTGATGCTATTCGATGCAGGTGAGGCTGCAATAATCACATTAGCTTCTTTAAAGCTACCTATTTCAACGATTTCTAAAATATTCTTTACCCATTGGCATTCTGATCATTTTGCAGGATTAGGCCAAGTTATGAATGTATCATGGTACGCTGGTCGCTCCAAACCGATAGATATTTATGGCCCCTATGGTGTTAAAGACGTCGTTAACGGAATAATCAAAGCATATCGTCAGGATGTTTTATTTAGGTCTATCAATCAAAAATTTGATCCCAATGCGGCATTTGCAATAACTCATGTCGTTAATCCCCATTCAAAAGAACAAATGGTTTATAACAATAATGGTGTTACCGTATCAGCTTTTACCGTCGATCATGCGCCTGTATACCCTGCATTAGGTTATACGATTCATTATAAAGGATGCAAAATAGTTATTAGCGGTGACACCAGAGTAGTCGCATCACTTGCTGACAATTCAAAAAATGCAGATGTTTTGATAAATGAGGCGCTTAATACCACAATGTATACAGCAAGTAAGAAACCGACAACCAATGACAGCAAAAATCAACTTGCTGCAATAGAATCCTATCATTCAGATACTATTGAACTGGCTAAAATGGCAGATTCTTCGAGTGTTAAAAACCTGTTTCTCACTCATTTATTGCCATCAATATCCACAACAGATGAAGAGAAGAAACAATTTATTTCAGGAATGAATCAATATTACTCAAAGCCCATAACTGTTACGGATGATGGAGACGAGCTGGTCGTTTCAAGTGATGGAAGTAATTGTACCTTAGAGTTTAAACCTATAAATCACCACTAACACCTGATTTTATGCACATGTCAGTGTCTGAAGATCACGCAACGATCAACAGACATTGAATAAAAAACATATACCTGAAATTTATTTATACCAATCAGATTCAGCTGGTGTGAATTGTTACTCGTAGTTGCTCTAACAAAGATTTGGCGGCTAGTTGCTCAGCCTTTCTTCTATTAGCGCCCTGACCATAGGAAACCTGCTTAATTCCTTCTACTGAACAGGTAACATAAAAGATCTGGTCATGCTCATCGCCTTCTACTTTAGTTAAAGTATATTCTGGAAGAGCATATTTTTCAGCTTGTAAATATTCCTGTAATTGTGTTTTGGCATCTTTCAAGCAATCATTTAAATTAGGACTATCGAGTCGAGAACGATATAAATTTAAGATAACATCTTTTGCGGCAGTGATACCTCCGTCCAGGAAAATAGCCGCAAACAGAGCTTCCAACGCATCAGCTAAAATGGAGGCGCGTCGAAAACCACCACTCTTCAATTCCCCCTGTCCCAGATAAAGAAAATCACCAAGAGATAATTCCTTGGCAATTTCAGCCAGCATTTCGCCTTTCACCAAAAATGATCGAAGACGACTTAATTGGCCTTCACTTTGTAAAGGAAACCGATGAAACAATTCATGGGCTATAACAAAGCTTAAAATGGAGTCACCAAGAAATTCAAACCGTTCATAATTATCACTGCCTACACTACAATGAGTCAGAGCCTGCTTCAAATAAGCAGGTTTTTGAAATGTATAGTTTAAGCGTCTGCACAGTCTGTCTAAATCAATTTTCACTACCAGCTACCACCTCATATGTATCGTCAAAATCGACCAATAAGCTCATATTATATACCAAAGGTTTAACAACCTGGTATTTTAATTGTACCTTGAATTTATTAGGACCATCCGGTGAAATAACTAACTGATCATTCTTCAGGTCGTCTACACCATTAATATCAAAACGCTTGGTCAGACTTTTTCTGAGCGTATCAATATCTGTATAAGAATCTCCGGTTAAAGTAGAGGCTGGAGTTGAATTTAAACCTTTTATAGACTGAACTATAGTATAGTGTTGTAAATACACAGGAACCACCCTCATTACCACAATTGCGGCCATAACAACAACAATTACAGTAAACAACATTCCAATTAAAGTCATTCCCTGCTGTTTTCGCATCATATAATCCTTTATTTAATTAATCTTCCAATTTTTGACCAGCGTAAATTATCTGTCTTACCATTCCAGCTCATCCAGACCAAAAAGGCCTTCCCTCTTAAATAGTTGTCTGGGACAAAACCCCAGAAACGACTGTCTGCGCTGTCATCCCGATTATCACCCATCATAAAATAATTCCCTTCAGGAACCACTATATCAAAATCTACAGCTGGAACATCTGCTCGGACGAAAATATCATGCACTACACCATTCAAATCTTCTTTATATTTGGCAACCGCTTTACCTGAACTTTCATCTATAGTGTACTCAACAAAGGTTTGCTTTGCTTCCTTGCCATTCACCGTTAATTTTTTGTCATGATAGACCACACGATCTCCAGGAACTCCGATGACACGCTTGATATAATCGTATGAAGGTGCGGGTGGCCAGCGAAATACCGCGATATCACCCGTTTTAGGATTTGATATGGATACTACCTTTTTTTCCCAGACAGGAAGTCTTAAACCATAGGCAAATTTATTTACTGCAACAAAATCACCCACTAATAAAGTAGGTTCCAATGAGCCGGAAGGAATTCGAAATGGCTCTATTAAAAACGAACGCAATAAAAGGACGATAAAAAACACCGGAAAAAAAGAACGAGAATATTCAATAATGCGGCCTGGTTTTTGATCCGAACCCCTTTTTTTAGCCCAAAAAGCCACATCCAAAAGATAGATAAATCCACTGATTGCGGACAGAACCACTAAAATTAAAGCAAAGTTCATAAATTAATTTCCTAAAATTAACCAAATCTAAAAATCCATATACCGTGTACAACCAAACTATTTCTTTCTATCAGTTTGAAAAACTGCCATAAATGCTTCCTGAGGTATTTCAACATGTCCAACCTGTTTCATGCGTTTTTTACCAGCTTTCTGTTTGTCTAACAATTTTCGTTTACGCGACACATCACCGCCATAACACTTCGCAGTAACATTTTTTCGTAACGCTTTTACGGTCTGTCTGGCAATAATATGGCTACCAAGAGCGGCCTGTATCGCAACATCAAACATTTGTCTGGGAATAAGTTCCTGCATTTTTTCAGCAATTAACTTACCACGACTGTTGGCGGAACTTCTATGCACAATAACAGATAAGGCATCTACCTTTTCGCTATTAATTAATACATCCATTTTCACTAAATCAGCCTCATCAAATCGCAGGAAATTATAATCAAGTGAAGCATAACCACGACTGACCGATTTAAGTCGATCAAAAAAATCTGAAACCACTTCACTCATCGGAATATCATAAGCTACAGAGACTTGACGCCCACTGTAGGTCATATTCACCTGCACTCCACGACGCTCAACACACAAATTAATAATGGGTCCGAGATAGTCCTGCGGAACCAGTATGTTCGCTCTGACTATAGGTTCATACATTTCTTTTATTTGTGGTGAGGGCGGCAGATGGGATGGATTGTCAATTAGCAGCGTTTCACCCTTTTGAGTCACTATTTTATAAACTACGGTTGGCGCCGTTGAAATCAAATCAAGATTATATTCTCTCTCCAAACGCTCCTGTACTATCTCCATATGCAACATACCGAGGAATCCACAACGAAAACCAAATCCTAATGCTTCGGAAGACTCTGGTTCATAAAATAGTGAGGCATCATTTAAACTCAATTTAGCCAGTGCTTCTCTAAATGCTTCAAAATCATCAGAGCTAATTGGAAATAATCCGGCATAGACCTGTGGTTTAACTCGTTGAAAACCAGGCAATACCTGTGTGGCAGGATTTCTATCAAGTGTCAGTGTATCCCCAACTGGAGCTCCTTGAATTTCTTTAATGCCGGCGACAACATACCCTACTTCCCCAGCATTTAATGCATCCAGCTTGGTTCTTTTAGGTGTAAAAATACCAACCTGATCCACTTCATAGGATCTGCCAGTAGACATCACTCGCATTTTATCGCCTTTACGTATGGAACCATTAACAATACGAACCAGCGATACAACTCCCAGATAACTATCAAACCATGAATCGATTATAAGTGCCTGCAAAGGAGCATCCAGAGTACCCTCAGGCGGCGGTATGTTAGCAACAAGAGCTTCGAGGACGTCATCTACTCCGATGCCACTTTTCGCACTGACTCTTATGGCATCATGCGCGTCCAGACCAATAATGTCTTCAATTTCTTCTATTACCCGTTCTGGCTCAGCCTGGGGTAAGTCAATTTTATTTAATACCGGCAGAACTGACAGGGATTGATCAATCGCGGTATAACATACAGCAACAGTCTGGGCTTCAACCCCCTGTGCGGCGTCAACAACTAAAATGGCTCCTTCACAGGCAGCAAGAGAGCGAGACACTTCATAGCTGAAATCGACATGACCCGGGGTATCAATAAAATTGAGGAGGTAGGTCTTACCGTCCTTGGCAGTATAATTTAATGAGACGCATTGTGCCTTGATGGTAATGCCTCGTTCTCGTTCAATGTCCATGGAATCAAGAACCTGAGAGCTCATTTCACGCTCAGTTAACCCGCCACATATTTGGATAAATCGATCAGCCAAAGTTGATTTACCATGATCGATATGGGCAATAATTGAAAAATTACGAATCCGCTTTAAATCGCTCAACTGAAGTAACCCTTTTTGCAAATTGCATAAGTCTATCTTAAATGTGGCCGTGCAGAAAGTAGGCGAAGCTATTTCTGTTATTTTTGTGGACTAATTGGTTCATTTTGTAAAGTAAATTTGCTAATGCCCCTCAATTTTACTAAAATTCTTCCTTTCGCTTCACTAATAGGATGCACAATGCGACGAATCATCTGGTTAGGTTATTCCCTACTTTTTCTTATAACCTTCTCAAGCTATTCAGACACAGCCTTTACCCAACGCAAAGACGTACAGAATTTTATAAACAGCATGGTAAAGCAACATCATTTCAACAAAAAACAATTAACTGAAGTCATGAATCAAGTGGTCCTTCAACCACAGATTATTGAATCGATGGATAAGCCATTTGAAAAGAAAAACTGGGATGTATATAAAGATTTATTCCTAACGCCCCAAAGATTAAAAGGCGGATTGGATTTTTGGGCGGCAAATAAACACGCTCTGGAACGAGCACAAAAACGTTATGGCGTGCCTCCTGAAATCATCATCGCCATTTTAGGTGTGGAAACACTTTATGGGGAACGCCAGGGAGATAACCGTGTCCTGGATGCACTCGCAACTCTAGCTTTCAACTACCCTAAACGCTCCCCCTATTTTACTAAAGAGCTAAAAGAATATTTGCTGCTGTGTCGTGAACATAAGGTACCGGCAACTTACTACAAAGGCTCTTATGCTGGCGCGATGGGTAAACCTCAGTTCATGCCAAGCAGTTATCGATACTATGCCGTGGACTTTAATAATAAAGGTCGTCGTGATTTGATTGCGGACAATGCAGACGCGATAGGAAGCATAGCCAACTATTTGCATAAGCATGGATGGAAATTAAATGGCGGAATTGCGCAACCGGCTAAAATTTCTGGATGGAACTATAAACGCATTCAAATGAATCCTAAAACTGCCAATTATAACTTTGCTCAACTGGAATCTGCGGGAATCAAACCTGTTACCGCATCGCTCCATCATCCAGGACGAGCGGGTGTCATTGAACTCATTACTGATGAGGGTAATGAATATTGGTTGGCTTATCCCAATTTCTTTGTAATCACCCGTTATAACTCCAGTCCTCAGTATGCGCTGGTTGTTTATCTGTTATCGCAGCAATTAAAACAACAATGGGCGATACACAATACAAAAAAGCATAGGGCTTATGTATGATTCTAATTTGTTTTTAATAAGATATACTGAACTCAAACGCACCATTAACATCGATAACTAATATAGAGTTTAACTCATGGATAAATGTTTCTTGTTTACTCAGCATCTTGATGATAATGGTTGCTTTTGTTTGAAAATCTCGTCTGATGGAGTATTAAGTGCTCCACCAGCACAACGAAATTTTGCCGAAATTAAATCCTTACAAAATGAATGTACGACGCTAGTAGTTGAAACAAGCGCCAGTGCAAGCATCCTTGAACTTGAGCTTCCCTGGCTTCCAGAACGTAAAGCGCGAGTAGCCATTCCCTTTGCTCTTGAAGAAAAACTGGCTCAGCCTGTAGAGGAACTTCATTTTGCGTTTGATAAACTCAGGTATCAAAACAACCAATACATTATTACCGTAATAAGTAAAACAAGAATCCAATTCATCATGAACCTCCTGGATGAAAACGCAATAGACTATGAAGGAATTACCCTTGATTGGTTCGCCCTGTCTTCTCAGGAATTAATTAGTACGGAATCTACTTTGTTGGTTTATCAAGATGATTTTAAAGGAGCGCTCTCAGGAGAGCTTGCTCAGAATTATTTAAAAAAGCATCCGCTGGATCAAGTTCTCTTATTTCAAGACAGTCAATTAAACACTGAAGCATCAATTACAAAAAACAGTGATTTTTCCTACACCTGGATCGCTCAAAAATTATTAAACTCCAAACCATTAAACCTGTGTCAGGGTGAAATGCAGCATGGAAATACTTCAGACTGGATTAAAAAAGGGTACCAACTTGCAGGGATACTCTGCTGTGTTTGGCTAGTCTCATTGTTATTGGTAAATGCCATATCCTTATATTCATTAAATAAACAGAACAAACAACTGGATGACCAGATTGCAACCATTTACCATGAGTTTTTTCCTGATGCCAAACAGGTAATAAGTCCTAAATTTCGCATCAGCCAGCTTCTGGGGGATAATAACTCAAACAGCCAAACGCGTTTTTGGTTTTTATTAAATCAATTTGCCAAAGCCATGAATGAAAATCATAACACGATAGAAGATCTGCGGTATCAAAATAAAACATTATCAGTTACCCTGGTCAGTGCAGATTTTGCCAATTTGGAACAATTGGAAAATAAATTAAAAACGATGCAATTAAAAGTAAAACAAACCCAAGCATCAACTCGAGATCAACAAGTAGTTGCTACCCTGGAGCTTATGTGAAATCCTATTTGAATTCGCTTAATGAACGAGAAAAATGGATGGTAATAGCCGCTGTTTTAAGCCTGGTTATTTACTTTTATTATCAATTTCTTTATACCCCATTAAGCAATAGTGTGGCTTTAAAATCGTCTCAACTCATTGAAAAAACTGAAACCTTGGCCTGGATGAACCAGGTTCGGCAAAAAGCACATTCAACTACAAAAAAACAATCTGTTGATAACAGCCAATTACTCACCCTGCTCGCGACGCAATTGAAAAATAATGAAACCCTGAAATTTCCCTATCAATTGCAACAAACCGGTTCAGGAGACATCCAGCTCACCTTTGATACGGTCCCGTTTAAGTTATTCATGCAATGGCTTGCAAAAATAAATGATAAATACACCATAACCATTAAGCAATTTGATGTTGAACATACCAATACCCCAGGGGTTACCAAATTGATGATTATTATTACTGCAGCAACCTGAATTACTGACCTATTCATCCAAATTATTTTGTACATTACCCCAGTTGGTTATGCCTGCACCCTGCTTAATTTCAGGAGGAAGTTCATCCAATGCTTTTTGAGCTGCTTCCTGACTGTCATAAGTACCATATAAACCCTTGTAATAGGCCTTACCATTACGCTGGTATTTTATCTGGGCCATCCGATCATTTTTAGGAGCCTTGTATAATTTCTGTGCTACTTTTGATGCCTTCTCATCATCTGCGACCTGAATTGTATAACCTTGAGGATTTTGACCGTTAACCCAGTTTCTGTCTCTGTCCTTAAAAGATACTGGAGAATGATATTCACCAACATGATAAGAATCTGGAACACTGACCATGTTCTGGCTCGGTCCATTCTGATAGCCATAATTGTACATTCGATAGTCGGCTTGTGGGTATAATTGAGCATCATTATAAGTATAAGTCTGATAACTGGCTGTATTATATTCTTCATAAACCATACATGAGGATAAATTACCGATGCATACCCCCAAAAACAGGAATTTTATTTTATAATTCATCATACCCCCCTGATTTATATTTTTTACTTCTGTTCTTATTGCATGTTATCTACCGATTTGAAGAAAACTTTAGAAATCCGGTTGTTTCCAGACAGACTATGGCATAAAGTATCTTTTTTGTTTCTCTGTGATGAATTATATGTGGACACATCGACGTTCTGGTCAAACCAATCAACGAGGTTCTCAGGATCATCGAGATCCTTATGAACGAGATAGAACCAGGGTAATTCACTGTCCTGCTTTTAGACGATTGCAAAGAAAAACTCAGATTTTAGGAACCGACGAAGGCGACTTTCATCGTACTCGTTTGACTCATTCGCTGGAAGTAGATTCTATTGGCAGAAGCATAGTTCGTAATCTGATTACTAATCAAAATCACCCTATGTTTTTATCCAGCCTGTTACCCAATGATGATTTGATTAGCGTTATCTGCCTGCTCCACGATATAGGACACCCTCCTTTTGGACATGGTGGTGAAGTCGCGTTAAATTACATGATGCGCGAATATGGTGGGTTTGAAGGAAATGGACAGACTCTAAGGCTGCTAACCAAGGTTGAGAACAGTTACGGGGGCTACGGTCTAGATTTAACCCGACGAGCATTATTGGGCATATTAAAATATCCCGTCAAACGATCCGATGTGGTTGCAAAAAAGCTCCCCCCTATCCATGAGTCCATCCATAAAACCATAAAAATTAACGATTGGCTACCACCCAAAGCCTATTTTGATTGTGAGCAACCTGAAATCGATTGGCTCTTATCCCCATTCTCTGAAAGTGATAGAACTCTATTTCAATCGCTATCCAAACAACCACAGGATACTCAGTGCGGTAAATCAGCCTTCCATAGTTTTGATTGCTCTATAATGGATACCGCAGATGATATAGCTTATGGTGTTCATGATCTGGAGGATGCCATTCATTTAAGACTCATTAATCCGTCCCATCTGGATACACCAGAATTCAGAGAATTACTGAGCAATACCTCTCTGGCAAAACATCAGGATCGCTTAATCAATTCATTATTTTCGAATGAGTTATGTTTAAGAAAACAAACCATTGGGGAAATGGTTAATTATTTTATTACATCAACCCAAATTGTGACTATGAATGAACAGTTTGAAAATAATGTACTAAAATACAATATTGCGCTGATCCCTGAAGCAGCCGCGCTGTTAAAGTATTTAATGCAGTGTATTTATCACAATGTAATTGATTCTCAGGAGGCACGTACCTTTGAATATGGGGGCCAAACTGTAGTGCTCCGATTGTTTGATGCCATCAGCTCTAATCCGGCAAGTCTGTTGGACAATAAAAATCGGGAGTTATTTAAACAGGCCCAAGATGAAACACAAGCCTACCGTGTTGTTTGTGATTATCTGGCGAATATGACGGATGAATATGCATACCGAATGCATGAACGGTTGTTTGGATTTAATACCAGAACCATATTTGAACGGCTTTAGATCTTCTGTAGTCTGTAGATAATGTTCTTGTTAGATAGATAGTAGAAGTAGTGCTAACCCTAAATTAGATAATTATAAATAAATTCATAAGTTTATAGATTAATAACCAAAATTTGATTATTGTATAGCCTGCTTTTCTTACGAGCATTTAAATGGATTTAAATACAAAACTACTGGATTTACTCAATAAATCAATTTATACCAAAGACGCTTTTTCATTAGTGGAATTAGGAGCAGACCCGGATATTCTTAATGCGAGCGGTTACAGTTTACTCCATCTGTTGATTTTTAATAATCGCATGACTGAAGCCATTCAACTGGTTGAACACTATAATGCCAATATCAATATAAAGGATAAGTATGGATTTACTCCTTTGCATTATATGTTGAATGATAATTACAGCGTTGATTCCCTGATGAGTATGATCAAGCTGGGCGCAAACCCGAATGTAAGAACCAAATCTGGAACAGCGCCAATACATTTGTTTGTACGATCAAAATTCAACTACGCGCTGGAACTCATTAAAATTCATCCAGAAAGTATCCATTATAAGAGTAATGAAGGCACACCAATACAGCTCATGATGAATCTAAGGCATACTCAACCTTTTACCGCAGACAATTATATAGTAATGGTGCGAAATGGCGCTGATCCAGATTCTGTAGATCGAAATGATACCTCCTTACTTGATATCATTTTGAAAATGGATAAACCTGAACGGAGCAGTGAATTAGTCGCTTTAAGTAAATTATCCCTCATGGAAAGAAAATTGTTTACACCTGATTTAATAGACTACGTAATTAATAAAGAGGGGGTAAGGCAGCTGGTAACTGATCTGCAACAAGATAAAATTAGCAAACAACACATATCACTGCTTGCCAGATTTCCGCAAGCTAAAGAGATGGTCATCAAATACATTAAGAGTTTGGACGTAGACTCCCAGGAACCCATTTTAAGAGAATGTTTAACTTCTAACAGCTCATTAAACCAATTTTTTTCTGTTCAACGTGGATGGTTTATGACAAGTACAAATCGGGGTACTCTTGCTCAACTGACTAAAATGCAACAAGTATTAATAGATAATAAAATCCGAGAATCTAAAACTATTAATGATGTGCCAGAAGATAACGATTTGAACTTATGTAACATGACGTAATCGATGTTTAATAAATATAATTTATAGTCTCTGAACGATTGTCTTCAATCAGAATGCAATTTAATGTTTAACAGTAGTTCCTAAATTGTTTATTACCTATAAGAATTAAAAGGAACATTCGATACATCCCAAGGTATAAAAGACTTCATATCGTTAAAGAAGCACAATTCAGGTGGATTCAGTACAACAGTACGACCAATCAATAAGTGTTCCAAACTCTGGTTTAATTGAAGTTCAATATCATGTTCTGTTTTTTTATCAATCATTTTAAAACGATAGGCCAAGGTTATATGAAAAGGATGAGGAATTTTTTTTGTCAACTCAAACTGTTGCGCAATGTCATCAATAGTCTTCTTTTGTACTGACGGTAAACGGACAACCAATTTAATGGTCCGGCTCACTTTAAGCGAGTCAATTGTGACTTCAGGACAAAACGTATTGCTTTCTAAAGCAGTTCGAATCGCTTTAAAAAGTGGTGTATTCGAGATAATAAAATCCTTCCATTTCTCACTTCCTATGGCCTGCTCTGTAAAAAGATTGAGGGCAGTCATATGATAACTGGTGTAAGAAAGAGGAGCATAACAGGAATCGAGAAGAGTGCATTCAGTAATTAATCTGTTGACCTCTGACCAAAGACACTTATCAGCAGATTGGACGGATGCCACAACTGTAAGGCCAGGAAAAGGAGTATATTCTCCCTTGTTATTATATTTACGAAGCATCATGACATGAGATAATTTCATCAGGTTAATTCTGAGTATAGCCTGACAGTTCAAATATAAATACCTACCTGATGAAGATCGATATATCCTCCTCAGACGATATACACACTTTAAAGCATAAGCCCACTGCCATTAAATTAAGAATTATTTATAATAGATTGGTTGTTTTGTAGCCCGTATTAGCGCAGCGTAATACGGGGATGCGGTGGCATGTATTGCCACTTCAATCCTGTATTACGCTGCGCTAATACAGGCTACAAAGACTTAGCATCAGACCCCTGCCCCATAATTGAAGAATATAAATGGCATCCTGTAAATTGAGGGTTATAACCAAGACGATGAGCGCATATCGAGACTGAATTAAAAAGTAACCCATTAAAATAGTTAAGAGCGAATTGCTGGACTACACTATTAAAATAAATCGACCCTAGAGATGATTCCGATGAATAAATTAACTACGACCTTACTGTTACCCATTTTCATTTTTGAATTCAGCATCAGCTCAATCATTAACGCATCCGCCGCCCCTAAGATACCCGCTGATTTAATGTATAACAATAAACCCATTAATCCTTTATGCTTTGATCAGGAAGAAAGTTCAAATAAAACCCTGTCATTAACTAATAACTGTGATCTTGCACCAATAGAAGTAGTTGGGCAGTCTAAAGAGTTACTCAATAAAGGATATGTTGGTTTTGAATACAAACTAAAGGATGACTCAGACACTACGTCCAGTTACAGTTATTATAAAGTAATAGGATACTTTAATCACTTCTATACCATTTTGTCCATTAGCAACACAGGAGGAAGCGGTCACTTTTCATCTATATATCTAGTTAAGCGTGATCATGACCAATTGCATATTAAAACCTTACCTTTTGGTGGAGATCGTTGTAATGGTGGTTTGGATGAGGTAACGCAAAATAAAAATATCTTATCCTTTTCTTCCAATATTACACCCGGAGATTTTCTTTCCATTAGCAACAATAATCCTAAAAAATTACAAGCCTATGATGATCTGGATGCTTGTGCGGCTTGCTGTGTTGCAACAGCCTTATACAAGACTGATTTACAACAAGACAGTACTCAAGCAACATTAACATCCATTCAGTTTGCCAACGATCCGGACACCTTATCCGAACTGAAGTCCAACGATAGTACGGGATACCAAGCCTGCTTTAATCAGCTTGTCTTACACTATATTGCGAAAAATAAAACTACATTGACTGTAAAAGAACTGGGTACATTTATGAGTGAGTTCAATACAAATTGCACCCAACATAACTGAGTGAAACCCGTTGGTTCAGTTGAACTGTGTGAATATTGGATACTGATTATTGGTTTGAATTTGCTTGACGTATTTGCAGTCATTCCAATCAAGAAAGCTCTTGACTAAAATGGCGTCCCCAAGGGGATTCGAACCCCTGTTACCGCCGTGAAAGGGCAGTGTCCTAGGCCTCTAGACGATGGGGACCTGGAACTTAATTTACTACTTTACCACTTTACTAC
>NZ_JADOBG010000006.1 GCF_016786215.1 Legionella bononiensis
TATTTGCAGTCATTCCAATCAAGAAAGCTCTTGACTAAAATGGCGTCCCCAAGGGGATTCGAACCCCTGTTACCGCCGTGAAAGGGCAGTGTCCTAGGCCTCTAGACGATGGGGACCTGGAACTTAATTTACTACTTTACCACTTTACTACTAACAACACCAAATAATGGCGTCCCCAAGGGGATTCGAACCCCTGTTACCGCCGTGAAAGGGCAGTGTCCTAGGCCTCTAGACGATGGGGACCCTGAACTATTTTGCCATCAACATACCAGGATGTTGATGGTGGAGCTAGGCGGGATCGAACCGCCGACCTCTTGCATGCCATGCAAGCGCTCTCCCAGCTGAGCTATAGCCCCAAAATAAGTCTCGCAGTTTAAAGAGCTACCTCAAAACTGTCAAGAGATTTTTAGAATTTATGTGTTTTTTGATTTGTACTGATTTTTAAAATCAGGTGTTCATTCATCAAGTTGGGTACTTATACTGTTAGATGAACAAAGAATCAAAAATTATTCAGCAATTCGACATTGAAGAACTTGCATAATGAACTTGTTCATTAATTTCATTATGTATTATAAACCTTTGTTCCGAATTGTCTTGGGTAAAAATCCTATGTCCCAACTCAATGAGTCGCTCACTGTTAAATTTCACCTCTGTTTTAACTGTAGCTTTTCCATCACGCATCAGAGCCTGACCAAAAAACTCGTTCCAGGATACGGTATCTTCATAGACGCAAAGCATTGGCCCCCAGAAGTCTATAATGTACTCAGGATTAGTATGGACTCTGATGTATGTATGACTGCTATCTGAATAAAGTGTTTCAATGGACAACTCCAAATCAAATTCCAAAGCCATAAAATAAGCGCCCATGATAGCAAAAATCTCACATGTTCCTGTTCCATACAGATAACCAATCTTCAAAAATTCCTCATAATTTTGCTCTGGGGAGTTTGTCATGGATTTAGGCTCAATTTCAAATATCTTATTACCAGCCAAAATTGCGGGAATAGCGTGTAAATCCACCACGTCAAAATGTGCCTTAAAAAATCTATCTCGCCCTGCCAGTTCCATTTGTTTAACATATTTATTGCGGGTTCTTATGGCTGCCGCACTATTGTATGCACCAAATGTAAGTACTTCATCAACTTTGATTTTAATCCGTTCAAAAAACTTAAACATAAACTCGAGTTTTTCATCATTGTCGGAACAGGTTTGTAATATTGTATTAAGGGTCGCCATATTATATCGAATAAAATCACAAGTTACATTTATTATAAAGGATGTATTGTAGCACACCACACCGCTTCAAACGCAACCAGTTTTTTTGGACAGATCAGAATAAAAGGTTAAATAACTACGCAGTTTTTTAGAGTGATACATCGCTTTATCTGCATAATCAATAAGTTTATCAAAATCTATTGCTTCAGTTGGAAACAAACTGACACCAATACTCAGCTCAGGAATTAAAAGCACATTATTAATATGAGTTCCAATGCTAAGCTCCTGATGAACCCTCATGCAATATCCTTCTACATGCTCATTTTTAGTGATATCTGATAAAATAACAGCGAACTCATCACCTCCAATCCGCGCAACGGTATCCATACTTCGTGCGCATTTTTTTAGAGTTTGAGCAACAAAAATTAAAACAGAATCGCCAACCAAATGACCATAGGTGTCATTGATCTGTTTAAAACGGTTCAAATCAATAAAGAGTAATGCCACCTGCTTATTTTTAAACCTCACTTCAGCACTATGGCGTTTATACTCATTTTGGACAACTTGAAATCGATCTTCTAACAGAGTGCGGTTACATAATCCCGTCAGTGGATCGTGCAACGCAAGATTCAATTTCATTTCATTTTCCTGAACAAGGAATGAAATATCAGAAAATATACCGATATAAAATACATGTTGTTTTGAATTAACTATTTTAGTAATCGTTAAAAGTTCCGGAACAACAGTACCCGATTTACGCCTATTCCATATCTCTCCCTGCCAACGCCCGCATTGATTTAAAGTATCCCACATATTCTGATAGTACTGCTTATCATGACGACCGGAATGGAACATACCAGGATTATCGCCGATAACTTCGTGAGCTTCATAACCCGTAATGGATGTAAAGGCGCGATTGACATAAATGATTTGGGAATGCTCATTTGTAACCGTAATTCCATAAGTAATTTCTTCAAAAACTCCTTTGAGCCCCTCTTCACCCAATTCAATCAATTCAGGCAAGGACGAATATTGATGTAATGAAACAGTCACATAAGCTCCTTTACTTGAAACATGTATTTTAAGTATAACTCACTCCATTTGAAACAAACTAAAAATCAAAAAGAAAATTAACAGAAACAACAACCATTTATCGAAATTAGCACTATTATTAAAAGTAATTAAAGGAAGATTTGCTAAATGGAGTTAGCCAGTATGACTGAAGAAATTACAACTCGCTCCTGGTGGAGTCGTATAAAAGACGCTTTTGTAGGTATATTGATCGGAATAGGATTAATAATTGGCGCTATCGTGCTTATCTTCTGGAATGAACAGCATAGTTTACACACTGCCCAATCCCTGGAACAAGCCCATAAGATCCTCATTTCAGTGCCGTCATCACCGATCAACAGTCAAAATAATCTGAAGGTTGTTTATTTGAATGGTTTGGCAACGACTAAAGATCAATTGAAGGATTCTCTATTGGATGTGTCGGTAAATGCGATTAACCTCAACCGTCAAGTAGAAATGTATCAGTGGGAAGAAAAAACGGAAACGAAAACAGAATCACAAATGGGTGGCTCGGAAAAACAGACGAAAACCTATTCATATAATAAAATATGGTCAAGTAGTTTGATAAACAGCGCACAATTTAAAAACCCTCAAGGACATCAAAATCCAGAATCGATGCCCATCCAATCAGTGCAACAATACGCTCAATCAGTGACTTTAGGAGATTTCACACTCCCATACGAATTAGTGAAACAAATTAATGTCAGTCAACCTGTTGATTTGTCCAAGGTTAATAAAGAGACATTAAAATCACAATATGACAAACCAGTTCATTTAATTAATAACGAATTGTATTTGGGGCAAAATCCTGAGACCCCACAACCCGGTGATATCCGCATCAATCTGACTGCCGCGTATCCACAAACGGTCAGCATTATCGCGCAACAAACAGGAACTACCCTCCAGGCATTTCTTGCTCCGGCAGGTGAACCAGTATTTCTACTCTCTACTGGGCAGCACTCATCGGATCAAATGATTGAAGATGCACAATCACAAAACAAAATGATAGCCTGGATTTTACGTCTGGTCAGTTTAATCATGTTAATCGGTGGCTTTTCCTTAATACTTAATCCACTGGTTGTCCTGGCAGATGTTCTGCCATTCCTGGGCAGTATTGTTGGTTTTGGTACTGGCTTCATCGCCTTTATCTGTGGATTGAGCGTGTGGTTAGTCACAACTGCTATAGCCTGGTTTGCTACCAGGCCACTAGTATCCATTGGATTAATTATTGCTGTAGTTGTAATAGGTTATCTATTAGTAAGTATGAGGGCAAAAAAGACTCAATAACCCTCAAAGAGTTAATTTGTACTGCTCAAAGCACCATACACGCCAGTACTCAACGTTCATGTAGAATTTTTATCAGATTTTTACTTTCTGCTCTTGAGTACCATCTAATTGCGCATCCTCGTTTTTCGTATCCTGATATTGTGCTTTTATATCCTGATTTTTCATTATAGTGTCTTGTGTTGAACTCGCCAGAGTTTTTATCTCATTGGAAGCCGCGTTAACAACGTTTGCTGAACGAGTTTTATTAAAGAAAAACCAATCACCTGTTACTGCCAAATTGATGGTATTCGCAATCAAAAATAAACCGGTTACGTGCAATATGGTGTTAGCAATGATTTTCATTGCTTTACGCATAACACCTCTATCAACATTAAGCGCTTTACCTTCAAATTCCTTATCTGCTTTATTAATACCCACCAAAAACGATTTTTTATCCTCATCGGTAGGCGCTGGTTTACTTAAATAATCAAAACTCTTTGAATATATTTCTTTTTTATACGCGTCGGAGTGCGCATCTATTAATTTTGATTTTACTGATTTATTTTTCGGATCGTCCCTTGTGACATGAGACAAATACCTAACAACATCATGAGTTTTATTAATAATTTGGGTAAATGTTTTTCCTGCCTCATTATCCTGCGCCACTAGATTCATTTGTTGCTTTTTTTGCTCTTGACTAAGGTCATTCACTTCCGAAATAGCTACAACAGCACTTGCCTGTTCATCGCTTAATTGAACAGCAGTGTTTTGTAATAACCCTTTTGCTTTTTCTTGAATCATTTCCAGATAAACTGGATCTTTGGAAACAGTAGCCAAATCAATACCAAATACCTTTTGGGAAAACTCCTTGGGTGTAAAATACAAGTCTTTTTGCCGATACTGATCCTTCAAGACAGACGCAGAATCTGCCCATTTCGCCTCTGAAAAACCAGCTTGGGTAAACTGTCTGTTTATATGAACAGGAATTATCCAATGCCGGAACCATTCCAAATGTGCTTGATGTGGCATGATATAGGTATTCGATTGCGTAGTTGAAGAAAATTTAGCTGCCATTTGTTGAAAAAAAGAATTATGAATAACACCATTTTCCAAATTATGTGACGCTAAAAATGTTGTAGCTGATCGGATATTTTGGCATTTTGACAGATCATGATATTTTGAAAATAAAGACCCAGGTGAGTTTTCAGCAATTTGACCTGGAACAGGTTGATTGGCGATAATATCCATAGGTATATTGAGATCATCGAGTTTTTTTGCTACTGCAAAGGTAGTAACAGCGCCTCTGCTAAATCCTTGTAAACCAATATCCGTTATTTTGTGATTACTCAAGTATTTTGGCCCTTCAATACGGCAAATTCCATCCCCCATCAGTTCCTGCAGTTTATCAAGATCTATTGTTTGATCGTCTTTATTAAATGCGTTGCGTATAGAATTCGATACAATTTCCAAATCAGGAAAAAGAAGACCTCCGCCCACTTTATCATGCTGGCATCCTCTCATATAAACCCGGATTACATCAGGCTTAAAGCTATTTGTTTTCTCTAAACTATTTGCATAGTCCTCACCCGGATCACCTGTTCCAGCAAAACAAAAAACGATCTTAGTCATACCCCCTCCTGGCTCGATGTTTTTCACAGCGAGAAAATAATATTCATCTTTATTTAAATTTAGTCATCAAACATTAAGGGAAACTTAAAGAGAGAGTTCTTTACGAAATATTTACAGTAAGAACCATTCGATTTTGATTGATTTTTCCTTGACTTAACTCACCTGAGAAAAAAATTCCTCACATGATCTTCAATTGCCTTTAATTAATACAATAAAAGTATTAACAAAAGTAACAGGAACGATTACTATTCATTAAAATATTCATCAGTATGGTCTTATCAGGTAAGTAATGAATAACATTAAACGTGGTATCAGTAGTTTAATTTTCATGGGAAGATGGTTACAACTTCCCTTGTATTTGGGGCTTATCCTCATTTTAGCAGCCTATGTTTATCGTTTTATCGGTGAATTATTTGAATTAATTATCCATCTCAATGGTTTTGATGACACGCACATCATGTTGGGAGTTTTAGATCTGATCGATGTGGTCATGATAGCAAACCTCCTCATTATGGTGGTTATGGGAGGTTATGAAACGTTTGTGTCGCATCTGCAACTTGATGCGCACCCGGATCAACCGGAATGGCTGGATCATCTCGATGCAGGCGCTATGAAGATTAAATTAGCTCTGTCTCTAGTTGGTATATCGTCAATACATTTATTACGGACCTTTATCGATCCTTCAAAATTAAGCAACTTTACGGTAATGTGGCAAGTAATAATTCATGTTACATTAATAATATCCGCTTTGGCTATTGCATACACCAATCGTTTGTTAGATCACTCGAAAATGACAGTATCCTCATCTGAGTAAATCCGAGCCTTGATTTCGATTGACGTCTTGATATATGAAAAAAAATCAATGAAATCAATGGGTAATAAAATAGAGTAAGTCGGTTAAATAAAACAATGACTGACTTAAATTTATCCGATAGAATCAATAGGAATAACCTGTCCAGGAATTGAGTTCGGTTGCATGAAGTCACCATAAAATATAAGGATAGCGAATATGACAGACACTCCGGTTAGTAATGATAAAATCAATGGAACAGAATTGGATGCTACCATTGATACACCCTCTTCTAACATAGAAGTCGATAACACTCTTTTATCTCAGGACGCATTAAAAGACTCGCAAGAACATTCCGCCAAGATAAAAGCGATCTTTGATCAGTCATCCACGATCATAGATGTCGAAAAAGTGAATAAATCCCTGAAAGAAGTAGAAGAAACTCAAAAGGGTGTTTCTGAGATTAAAACACTCATCAATTCAATAATCGATAATATGGCCAAAAATCAAAGCATGCTGACCCGAGCGGCACTGCTCTGGGGAAAAGTGCCGCTCTGGCAAAAAATTGGTTTGGGTACTGTATTGATAGCCCCTACGCTGATTTTAGGTATTGCACTACAGATATACATGCTTATTGCCATCAGTGCCTTGACTCTGATTGCTTATATACCAAGCAGTGTTGTTCTGGATAATCATTACAACCACGATGAACAAATTACTGATCGTTTGAAAGAAAGTATGGAAGGATTGGCTCAATCGTTGGTCAATCTCATCCACACAATGGAACACCTGAGTGTTCAATTAGCAGGTGAAATTGAACAATTTCAACAGGAGAATGAGCGACTGACTGACGCGATCAGTGATTTATCTGAGCAAGTGTCTAAACTTACGAATGAAGCCGTGGAACTCCAAAAAACTGAACAGGAATTACGATCCATTCAACAGAGTTTGGAACAAACAGATCAGGAGTTAAAACTCACTCTGGAGGAAAAAACCAAGTTGTATGAACAAATCAAAACAGAGATAAATAAGGTGACTCTAGCCTTTGAAAAAAATCAGCGGGAATTGTCTCAAAAAACTTTAGAATTAAATCGAGTTCAACGTGATATGGGTCAACAATTGAATAACCTTAATGGAGTGGCTCAATCCCTACAAAAAGTAGTAGAAACTTATGCGGATCAAATAATTAAAAATGAACAAGATAGAACGATATTTCAATCCAGGTTAACAGAGTTTGTAACAAACAGAGAAAAAAGCTTTGAAGAAGTGGCTAAGCGAATAGAGAAACGTAATGAAGAACTTCTCATTGTTCAGAATAAATTTAATGGCCTCCAAGAAGAGTATCAAGCCCTGTTAAAGAGACAAGGGAATGAAATACAACGATTGGAACAAGAAATACCGGCTAACAAATCATCTAAGACAGTCTCTGTAAAACCGAATAATGGGCAGACTGAAGAAAAACCCAGCAAGCATGCGCATCACATAAAAAATCTGGGACTTCATGCAGAGAAGAAAAAACATCGTTCACGTCATCACCACCCAATAGAGTCTACTGAAGTGAACCCTGCAACCAGTAATGGCCGATAGAGCTAAATCCAGCCTTCGTTGTGATAAAACATCAGACGAAGGCACTCACTTTTACCATTAAATAACCAGATAACTGCTTAGTTGAACAGAACAAGGTATTCGCTAACCTCATATGAACTCTCTTCAAACTGGAACTAATCAAGACTTTCTGCCACATTCAGGAGATCCTTCGTTTCACTCAGGATGACGGTTGGTTTTATCGTCATCCCGAACACAGTGAGGGATCTCCATATACGGGCACTGAACACGACTTTCTGCCACATTCAGAAGATCCTTCGTTTCACTCGGGATGACGGTTGGTTTTAACGTTATTGAGATCTTGCCAGAATGGCCTTCTCCCTCAGGGAGAAGGTGTCGACTAGTTCAAACGTTATTGAGATCTTGCCAGAATGGCCTTCTCCCTCAGGGAGAAGGTGCCGACAGGCGGATGAGGGGATCTTAAAACATTAAATTTATAATTATAATCCTTAGGCCAACTAACAATGGATAAGATGCAGACGCTTTTCATGGTTGAATTTTGTGTTCCGTGACAGGACTGACACTCTCTTCTTTCATAAGTCTATAACGATCTCTAAGACTTGCTGCAGTAGCTGCTGGATCATTAGGCTTAATTAATACCGAATTAGAGCTTTCTGGCGCTGTAACATCACTCTTAATACCCACTAAATCCAAGGTTTCTTTAGTGAACTTACAGTTATCCCAAGCCCGTGCTGATGTTGATGAAGGGGTTTCAAGAATATGTTTTTGAATTATTTGTAATCGCTCCTCTGCAGTTGCCGCTGAAGGCAGTGTGCCAATGAAATTACTACGCATAAACTGGAAGTATTTTGAAGATTGGATACTGCTATATTCTTCAATAAATTTGGCCAGCATGATCTCAGCTTGTTGAGAGGGGGCTTGCGCCCATTTTAAATCCTTAGATTTATCCGTACGGCTTAGTAAATGTGCAGCCGGATCATTAGTTCTCATTACCGCCAGCTCAACACAAGACAAGCGTTCATCTCGTTCGTTGATGATATCGGAATAATCTTTTAGTAACTGGATTTCTTCTTCAGTTTGAGGTTCTTTAGATTCCAAATTCAAAAAATACTCTCTAACCGTTTTCAATGTTTTTTCATCAAAAAAAGGAATATTATCCGGTGCTTCTTGTAGTTTTTCCTTCATGCTTTGAATTGCTAATAAAGGATGTTCATGCTTAATAGTTGAATGTCCTTGTGCTCTGACCGCATCATTAATTTTATTAAGATATTTATCAATTTCCTGTTCATCCTTGGGAGCATGTTTTGTATCAGTAGTAACCCATAAATCACTAATCAGTTGCGGTACAATTCTGAGATAACTGAACACATTGGATTTCAATGTGTTGAGTAGTTGAGTTTTATTGTCTTTGAAGGCAAGTAGTCTGTTGATTTTAAGATAGTAGTTCGTGTTTGGCTTAATCAATGCCTCAGCTTTGACACGATCAATGGCGTCTTTATCCCCACCTTGGGATTTTGCTACTAAAGTTGCTGCTGAATACACTGCCTGAGGATTGGTGAGAAACGCATTGGAAGCAGGATTATCGGCAGTATTCTGCGTCCATGTAAACATATGACTCATGTCTGGAGGAGCACCGGCTCTTAATAATTTCATAGAAGTAGTAGAACAGTTCTCCTCTATTAAGTCGAAAGCCGATGTAGTCGACGCCAGTTGACTGGCTGTTTTAAGCATTTCCTCAATGTTAAAATCATGCAATACAGCATTTCTTGTTGGAATACCTCGAATAATTTGATCTTTGCTAACCTGATGAACTCTTGATTGTAATCGAATGTTTTCGATCTTTTTAGCTATGATACGTGACTCCTCCTGTAATCGTCCTATATCACTTTGCATGATTTCAATCATTCGCTGCGCATGTGCAATGTCTTTGATTGCCCAATTAAATTCACCTGTTTTATATCGATTTGATCCAAATGCATTTTTTTCTTCTTCAGTTCTTTTGTGAAGTTCCGGGGTTCCGTATTTAAAATTAATTGGTTTTGATATGGGGTTATCACGTAATTTGGCTTGATCCGCTTTGATTATTTCTATTAATTTATCAAGATCTTCCTGGCTTTTAATTGCCCAGTGATGCGTACCACTGGAATCATAAACCAGAGCGCCATAAGCACTTTGTTCCTCAGGTGTTTTGGGTCGATCTCTGGTACTTCCATAAGAAAAATCAACGGGTTGAAATTTGAATTCCTTTGCAGCCTTTGCTCGATCATCATCGAGTATCTTAAGGAGTGTGTCGACATCTTCTTTATTTGATAGTTTCCAAATATCTTCACCAGTTTTGGGATACCAGTTGTTTCCAAACCGTTCAATTTCTTCTTCTGTTTTATCCCTGGTATAAACAAAGTTTATGGGCTTTGGTAGTTTGCCCAGTTGTAGATTGTTCCTATCTTCCTTTACTATATTAATAAGAGCAACAACAGCTTCCTTGTTTTTTACTCTCCAATAATTGGGGCTATTCCCAAATAATTCTTTCTCTGATTCTGATCGTTCACGATTATTTTTATAATTAAATTTAATCCCTTTAGTTGAGACATTGTGATTATCTGAAATAGTGTCGAAATGTGCTAATAATCGTTCCAATTTTTCCAGTTTATGGTCTGTGTTAGCAATAGCTTGAGCTTGATCTGCTTCTATTTTTAAAGATAAGGTTTTTAGTGTGCTAATTTTTTTGTTAATTGGCTCAAGAGAAACGGTTTTATCTTTTTCAAATTTTAAATGCATCTGTTCAAGCTCAGCAATTTTAGCGTTGCCAAGGAGAATTGCATTAGTTTGATTTAATTCAATTTTTTTGATTTGTGTTTGTAGTTCTACAATTTTTTCTTCAATAGTTTTGATTTGCTCTGTTTTCTTTTTAAGTTTTTCTTCATGAATTCTAATAGTTTCTTTTTTAGGAGATATTAATAACGCATTTAAACTTTGATTTGCCTTGTGCAATTTCTCCAGCAATACTTCTTGGGTTGGAGGAACATTTTGTTTCTTTTTTATTTCAGCCAGTAACTCATCAATTTTTTCGTGAGTGAATGGGCCGTTAAACAATTTAAGTCGGTTTTCTGTGGGAGTATCAATAGCGTCACACCAGTCACGAAGTATCGTCATAGGAGGGCGTTTTGTTCCTTCTTGCTGCTTATATGCCTCAATTTCTTTATATAAATCATTATATTTAGTGTGACGCTTCAGTTCCTGATGTATTTCTTTGATCTCTTTTTTGATGTTTTTAATTTCAACTGCCGGAGCATAGATCTCTTGCATCACCTCTTTTATTTGTGTGTTGAGTGTTACTACTTCTTTGAATTTGTCGTCCAATAGTTTATCAACCTTCCTGGTGATAAGTTCTGCTTGTTCCTTGGTAATTTTCTTGTTTTTTAAAATATTTGCACATAATTTTCGATCACCAATTTCGTTTTTAAATCGAGCTAAAATGGACAGAAGATTCGATGAGGGTTTAATTGATTTTTCTGTCCAATCACCTTTGGCACTAAACTCTTTACCTTCATTGAGATAATTTTTCATGAGTGTTGCCAGTGTTTGAATTTCTTCATCAATTTTGTATTTTTTAAGTTTTAAACTGAGATATTCCTGCTGCATTGTGCTGTATTTTTGCTCAGATATAACAGTAGTAGCCACTGGAGCTAAATTAATAGTCTGTTGCCTTTCGAAAAAATCCTTTTTTTGTTTTTGAAATATATGGCGTTCCTTTAACTCTGGAGGCATTCTGCTTAGTACATCAGATTGAGTTTTAAATTCGAATCCAGTGCGCTCCTCTTTAATGTCCTTATTGGGAGTGCTTAATCTTCCTGGCCAATAACTCCAATAGACTTTATAAACTAACCCAGTACCACTACGCTCAATTGACACCGGGATCTTCTGTTTTCCATTTTCATGATAACAATAGTTTTCAATCAGTGCTTTATTGTGTTGATTTACAGGAAATCTCATCATTATGGCTACATGACCAACATTGTCGCCTTGCAATTTTTGCCGCAACACATTATTTAAGCCATTTCCGAGTTCTTCTTTAGTTCCCCAGGTACGGACCTCTACAGTACTTTCATTAAAATCTTTAAAATATTCCTTCCTGAACAAACTGAAGTTCTCTGCGGCATTAGCAGCTGTACCCGCTCTAAATGTACGCATCCAGTCTGAAGAACAATGTCCAAGTAAGCGCGCATTTAATTTTTCTTTTGATGGGAAATTATCTGGTAAGCTGTCCAGATGATCTTTTAACGTTATTATTCGTTTTATGTATTCAAAAGTTAATTCCTGGGCTTCTAATTCAGTTTCTGAAGTTTTTTCGTTTATTAGATTTTCGATCCTGGCCTCTATAGAATTATTTTCCAGACCATCTGCAAAAAGCTGATCAAAAACAGCAATACATCCATTAATAATTTGTGATGAGAGTTCATCATTAATTGGATCTGTGCTATTGGATACCAATTGTGTTATCTGTTCTAAGCTGACATCTATTTTTTCAAAACTCATAGTTGCCCCATCTTTAATTTTTTGAAAAAAATATGACAACATAATTAGTGATCATATATTAATCATTATAGTATGATTTTGTGCGATTAATGGGTTTTATAGTGCTTTCATCCTCATTCTGAGGGGCTGTACCGGTAACAAGAAATGAGTACAAAGCGGATCACAATGATCGACTGAAGGTATTGTTGTATCTGCGATGTCTGCTATAAATCAGAGTAGGAAAGAAAAATAGGGTTAAGCTAAGGGGGGCGTAGCTTGGAATTTCTTAACTTTGGAGTAGTCTCTATTAAAGAGACACCTCGTGATATGTTTGCTGGATAACGTTTAGATTATTGTTCAGTAGTCCCGTATTACAGCTGCGCAGGTCTACCAATGATGTAGATACAAAAAATCCTTAGCCTGACGGTTATGAGTCGCGATCCAAGCTACTTGCTTTTTGCTTTATCAAGTACCTCCATGCATTTTATCTATTGTTCGTTGGGTTAAGTATTTTAATTATAATCTTAATCGTTCTAAGATCCCCTCATCCGCCTGTCGGCACCTTCTCCCTGAGGGAGAAGGCCATTCTGGCAAGATCTCAATAACGTCTGAAATTGAACATTTAACATGGATCATTGCGTCAAAAAGATTAAGGTTATTTGATAAGCAGGAGTAGTAACTATTTCAGTGTTACCAGCTTACCCGGTTTATACCCAACCGCTCCCTTCTCCCTTTTTAAGGGAGAAGGGTTGGGGATGAGGGTTACTGATCAGTGAGCGTAAGTTGGGTCTCGCCTCATAGCCATCAGGTTAAGGAGAAAATCAAACGTAGCCCGTATTAGGCAAAGCCGTAATACGGGTATCAATGCCTGATAATAATTATAAATCTGACTATAACAGCGTACAGGAAGTACCAAAATGGTCTTCCATATAACTCATTTACATTAACTGATTATTAACAAATTGTGTAAAAATTCATGGTTATCATAGGGATATTTAATGGCTTGTCTTTCTAAATCGCGCGCGATTAAATTCCATGCAAGACATGACTCATATAAGCAAACTCTATTTATTCGCGGGGTATTGGTTTAATATTTGATTCTTGAAGGTATTTATTCCTAAAGGAACTTAAATGCTCATGAGTAGAACAAAAACGATTTATTTGTTATTCACGGTATTAAGTTCATTTTCTTTTGCCGTCTTTTCTAGCAATTCAATAACTCAATTAATTCCGGAAAACGAGTGGTTTGGAACTAACTCCATGAAATTGAATGCTATCATCAAGCAATACGGAATTAACAGTCCAGGTTATCAGGTACATCGTAAACCCGTCGCAGCTTTTGACTGGGATAATACCATGATGAAAAATGATATAGGTGACGCAACGTTATTATGGATGGTATCGCATGGAACACTGAAGCGTAATTCTGATTTCAAACAGATGAATCCCTGGTTAACCTCTGACGCGTTAAACGAGCTGGAAAAAAACTGCGGGGGCAAATCGGAATACTTGCCTACTCGTCAAAATCCTGCCTGTGCTGATACCTTAATGAATATCTATCATAATCAGTCATTGGAGAATGGGGCCACCGCATGGCATGATTCACCTGATCCTGAACGCATTGTACCGACTTATTTTTTTTATGCACAACTTTTTGCAGGATATACTCCAGATGAGATAACCGAGTTCACCAAACGTGCCCTGGACTTCAATTTGGCTAACAATATTGGCGCGACACAGAAGGTAGGGAGTAAGGATTATCCTGCCTATGTCCGTATTTATAAGCCAATGAACCATCTGGTATCCGTGTTACAACAAAACGGTTTTGATGTCTGGATTATTTCTGCCTCGATACAACCCAGCGTTGAAGTCGTCGCCAAACGTGTGGGAATTCGCAAAGACCATGTCATTGGAGTCCGTCACGTGTTGAATGAACAAGGACAATTGACTGACCGCTTTCAAGGGTGTGGCACTTTTCCCGATGGTAATAAAGAAATTATCAGCAATCGTATCGGTAAACGGTGTTGGCTTAATAAAGTGGTATTCAAACTGAGGGCTGAAGAACAACTATACAAGCCAACACCGATTATTTTTGCAGCAGGGGACTCAGCTGGGGATCGTGTTTTTTTGCGCGACGCACTCGGTGGAAGGTTGGTTATTAATAAAAACAATCCTGAGCTACTTTGCGATGCGGTTCAAAATTCTGATGGGAAATGGCTGATAAATCCGATGTTTATAAAACCTGTACCCTTTGAAAGAACTTTAAAACAGTGTTGACTATTCGTGAATTGGAAACAGTTCTTAATCAATTAGTTTATTTATTAAAAAAATCCAAAAAAGCACGAATCTTGGGTAATTCGAAATCGTAGGCACGATAAAACATATAAATATCATAGTGTCTGAAGGTGTATTGTGGCAGCAGTTGAATTAACTCCCCATTATCCAACCATGATTTAACCAGGCTATCACCAGTCAGGAACATTCCTATGCCTGCAAGACAGGCCTTATTTAACGCCTCAAAAGTATTCATGTATAAAATGGGCTTGGCACAATGCAATTGTCCACCATTGGCCAGGGGTAAAAAATGAGCGGGTTTACGTAAGGTATGGGATATTATTTTAAAATTGGGTAAGTCCTCGGCAGTTTCCGGTTTGCCATATTGAGATACAAAGTCTTTTGAAGCACAGAGGATGTTATTGACCCGATACATTGTTCTGTATTTTAACGTTTCCGTAGAGGGGGGAATAACAGGGAACCCTACCATAATATCAATGTCGGGTTGAGCTAATGCATCATCTTCTTCTGAAAAGATCAATTCCAGTTCGAGCAATGGATAGGTTTTCATAAAATCAGCCAAATGCTCTAATACCCATTCTTTGGAAGTGATGGTCGATACCAGTATTTTTAGCTCTCCCTGTGGTACTTCTCGATTGGATTCGATAAAACGGTTTACAGAGGCGATCTCTTGTTCAATGGACTTGCATCGATTATAAAACAGAGCACCAAATTCGGTAAGTTGTACCGAGCGGGTGGTTCTGAGAAAAAGTTGTTCACCAATAACTTGCTCCAGATTTTTAATCTGTTTGCTTACCGCGGTTGGAGTTAAATGCATGGCATGTGCGGCTGATGAAAAGCTGGCCAGTTCCGTTACTTTAAGAAAGCAAAGGATTTGACCTCGATTATAAAAGTGCATGGCATTTCTAATTATGAACTATAAGTTCATAGTATATGGAATTTATGTCAATTTACAACCTCAGGTGTTAAATAATACAATTTCTATATTGAGTTAACACAGGAGCGCATTATGACCGTACGTACAATTAAATATGAGTATCATCATACCGGGATACCGACTACTGAGATTAGAGAGGGTGAAAAATACAGTTCTACTTTTAAAGTCTATACCAGTGGTGGCCAGGAAAGTGAGTTCAGGGTTCAATATCACCGATTTGAAGAGGACTGTCCATTACATCCCTTGATTCAAGCGAAGCCTCATATTGCCTTTAAAGTGGATAATCTGGAGATGGCAATTAAAGGTAAGGAAGTGATTCTGGAACCTTATGAACCTTTTTCTGGTTTTAAAGTGGCTATGATAGCTGAACAGGGTGCACCTATCGAGTTTATCGAGACAACTTTAAGTGAAGAAGAAATATGGTATGGGAGTCATGATAATTCAGTGATCTATCCGGGGAAGTCATAATTATATATACCATTCAGTATTCACCAACACATGAGTATTGAGGAAGGAGAGAAGGCAGATTAAATCTGCCTTGTTGGTGGTATTCCTGGAAATTAGTTGTGTTATCCTGCTTGATAGGATTAATCCAATCCTGCAATTTGATCACTGATGTAGTTAAGCTCATTCGTAAAGTTTTGAATTTTGGTTTGTTGTAAACAGTCACTTCCTTTACGCAATGCGCGTCGAGCATCACCTAGACTAAAGGATGCTAATAAATATTGTGTTTCTCTTATGAGACTACTGGATTTTTTAGTGGCATTGGCAGATTCCATGAGTGCTGAACGACATATCTCGTGACTTTCCTGGAGCCTGGTTTCTAAGATTTCATTAGAAAGTGCGTGTGTTTTTTTGGCCAAAGCTACATTATCTATAGGTGCATGAGCATGTAGTGCTGAGGATAAAATCATTATTAATAAACCACAGTAGTTCGATTTCATATGTTGTCCTTATTAATTATGTGACGTTTTTTATTCAAACTTAAAATTGGTAGAAGCTTATCATTTCATTGTGTATCGTCAAGTAACTGGCAAGGATAAATTATTTGATTTCAGTAAGATACATAATTTCTGCATGTTAAGACGTCCAGGAATATGACTTTGCGAATGTTAGCGAAGATGAGTTATGCTTCATTCGCAAAGACACTATTGGAGGATTATCAGGAAAGCTCGATCTGTAAAGATGAACTATTAGATGAATCCTTGTTCGGGTAACGTGGATACATCCGTACTGCATGCGGCGACCGAAACATCACTGCTTACTTTACCTGATTTAAATATACTGTGCCCTTGTAAGAAATGAGCACTTCTTCTTTTGAACGATCCGTTGTCTATCTGAGCTCTTCTCTCTGCTGGATCTATTTTATCTTCCAATTCCAGTAAAGGCATTGATGGTTGTATCGATTTTTTTAATTCCTCAAGTTTAGCCAAGAGTGATTCCATGCTTTTCGTTCCAGTGTATTGTTCCGCATGGTAATACAGCTGATTTATTCTGACTATCTCGGGAATTGCTATAGTTAATTTGCCTAAAATGCTCAACAACACGTGTAATTCTTTATTCTGTATAGCTTGCTTTTTCGATGGATTTTTTTCATATTCTTTTTTGAACGTTTTAATTATTGAAGTGATTGAATCGATTAAAAAAACAGGAAGATTTTTGGGTTTGATGGTTCTTTTAGGAGTGATAATGGATGGAATAATATCAATTGGTAAATAATCCTTGATTAACGTGTTTAAATTTGAGCTGAAGAATTCAGAGGAATATTCCCAATGGATTTCATGACTTTTTCTGGGTTTTATTCTTGAAGAAGCTCTTTGAACGTGGTCTTCATCAAGGCAATTGTATTCTCTTAAAAATACAGGGAAATTAGTATGGAAATGGATTTTTTCAAAATTGATTAATAATTTTATTTCTAACAGTTTCTTTAATATTTCACCACATGCCTCAGCGCGAACAATTTTTTCTGAATTGCTATTTCCATCCTGTGCAAAGGTCATATCTCTAAGTAATAATCCTAAAAAGGGAAGTGTTGTTCTGAACTGAAGGTACACATTGCGCATCAACTGAAAGTTTTTATTTCTGGAAGTTATTGTATCAATCTCCATGCGATAAGCATTGTCCTCAGCAGATAAGTCTGTTGCATAATTGATGAGTCGTGATATATCCACATTATTTAGGACACTGCTGATCACCATTAAATGATTTATATCTGGGTAGTGTTCATCGTTTAGAGGACATAAGACCTGGGCTATTTCAATCAGAAGCTGTAGTGCGTTCTTTATATTTTTGCGAGGTTGAGATAATATTTTTACAACGAAGTAATTGCTTAACTTATTAAAGTGTTCGGTAAATTCAACAATATGCGGTGCCAGTGTACTTTTACCTGCTTTGACGCAATTAGTGTCACATGCATGTCCATCTTCTTCAGCTTCAGGACAAACATCCGTTTTTTCCCAGTTTTTATTATGAAATTCTGAAATCGATGCGTGTTGATAAAAAGAAATAGTGAGCATCCTAAGTTCATGGGCTATGATTCCTACTTCTTCAGTCCTTTTGGCTCTGTTTTTGGTAAGCGCCTGATCGACTATCGTATCAAATGATTTATGCAATTTGAGTACATCAGGTTGACTTATCCCCTGGTTTAAAATGTAATAATTTCGTAACAAAGGTCGTTTGGTGTATGAGGAGCATAAGTCATGGATTTTTAATAAATGTTGATTAATGTCTTCTCCAAGTTTCCCTAATCCCTTCTCCACATCAATATTTAATTTAGTTAAAAACCTTATCTGCATCGTGAGTTTTGATTTGGGGTTCACTCTATCAATTGCGTTGTAATAAAGTAATTGCAAAACTACGACATTGGCTATTATTTTCTGGTCCTTATCAAAATAGGGATATAACGCTCTCAAATTAACTAATAGTTCAAATAGTGATAGTGAACTCAGGATTCCCAGTGCCCGATGGGTTATCGCAGCAAAATCAAATGTTCTTTTAGATTCGTGAGATACCTGACATGCGGTGAGCAACCATAAGGTTTCTTGAACCTGATCTTTTAGTTTTTTACCTGTATTAAATACTGGTGGAATCAGGGGGTTGGAGTCCGCAATCGAAATATGAGAAGCAAGAATGTAAAGAAAATTGTTAATTGATGTATAGGTTGTATTTTGAATGCGTGAATACAGTTCATCAACACGAGGATATAAAGTACTGATTGTATCATGGATTATTTGCCGGTTTTCTGGAAATTTAAATAATGGTTCATTACTTAAATCAAAGTCATCAGCTAATAAACTCTTCATGCACAACTCATTGAATTCATTGTGTAAAGACACCGAGATTACAGACCGTTTATTGGTTTGATATGCTTTAACCAGATTTTTTAAAAGTTGAAGAGCCATTTTATTCGCAATAACTTGCTGTTTATCCACATCTGCTTCCTGCTCTACACTTAAATCGGATGAACTGGCTTCTGAAGCACCTGAATTTGGATATCTTAAGGAAGAATGTAACGAGTCAAGGCTGCTCGAACTTGATATCGAAGGATCTGAAGAACGTCCAGTTGAAAGTAGTGGGCATGATTCACGTACGCTGTTCAGACTTGTCGGACTTTCTTCCCTATTGCTTGGAGCCGGTGCCCGATATCTTAGATCGAGAGAGTTTATTGTACTCAGATCGATAGCCAATAAGGCCAACCTTAATTCACTATTGAGTTCAGCCAGTTCAAGAGCAGTTTTGTCATCATTATTCTTTATTGATCTATCGCACTTCTTACTTACCAGTTTTTTAACAGCCCAAAGTCGTTGCGCTACAATCGCTTCATGTAATGGAGTGTTACCATAATTATTTTGTGTATCCATTTTATTGGGAAAATATTTGAACAAAACATCCATTGTTGCACTAGTATTTTCTTCACCTCGTGCTGCGTAGTGGAAGAGAGTCCATCCATTTCTATCAGCTGAAGCAGCTATTTCAAGCCAGGACTTATCCTGCAGTATTTTCCAGGTAGTATCTTCTAATAGTGCTTCGAGAACCAGATGTTTCTTTTTAATTACTAAAAGATGAAAGACAGTTCTATCCAATATATAGCGTGAATCAATTAAATCCGGTTGGGCTATAAACCATTTTATTAATTTTTTTGCTATTTCCTTGTCATCTTTATCAGAACTAATTAATGCCTGTATTCTTTCTTGATTCATCGTGTTTTTCCTTAGTAAAATCCTGATTAAACTTCATCTATTAGGGGTAAATACAGATTGGATATACCCATTTAATTGAGGTTGGAATTTTAAAGTCCTGGCTTATCTTTTATTAATTATTTTCCCAATTAATGATAAAAAATAAAACGGCATGGTATCACAATGATCACTTAATTTAAATCCAGGAATAATTTTTGTGGTCGATAATTGGTCGCATAGTCGTCATTTTGAACGAACGGGAATCTCTTCTAAAACCTGCAAAACGCCTTTTTGGGGAGTTCTTTCACTGCGTTCTTAATGACGAAATTCTTGAAGTTATTGAGAGCAAATCAGTTAAAACTTCCTACTAGAGCCTGAACTACCAAGTCCCAGCCATCGATGAGAATGAAGAGTAAAATTTTTACTGGCAAAGAGATGCTCATAGGCGGCATCATCATCATGCCCATGGTCATCAGAATTCCGGATACAATCAGATCAACCAGTAAAAAAGGTAAAAAAATCATAAACCCTATCTGAAAAGCGGTTTGTAATTCACTTAATATGAAAGCCGGTATGAGTTGATACAGTTTGATTTCATCTGCAGAAGCCGGTAACGGTTCTTTTGCCAGTTCTAGAATAACCTGCATGTCTTTTTCTCTGGTTTGCTTAATCATAAATTGTTTTAATGGTATGGCCGCTCTGTTAAGCGCAGTGCTGGTGTTAATCTGCTTATTCTCATAGGGCTGATAGGCCTCTGTATAAATCGCTTTGGCAACAGGCATCATGGTAAACAGGGTTAAAAACAGGGATAGGCTAATCAGTACGGTGTTGGGTGGTGTTTGCTGTAATCCAAGAGCGTTTCGTAGCATGGATAAAACAACAACAATGCGGGTAAAGGAAGACAGCATAATTAAAATACTGGGCGCGAGGCTTAAAACGGTCAGAAGCGCGAAAGCCTGCAGGGCTGGTGATACATTATCTTGATCAAATTGTACGGGTCCGAATTGGGTTCCAGCCAAAGCATTACTGATAGGGAGGAATAATAAAAGAAAATAAAGAAAGTGACTAATGCTTCTGGGCAAACGATGCTCGGGTCTTTGCTCTGAGTGAATGCTTGGTGCAGCAGAAAGGGGGGAGTGCGATACAGTGTGAGCATTAACTTGGCTTGTTGATTCGGGGGACAAACCTTCAATACTGGATAGATAGTGATTATTCATGATGTGATTCAATGTCCTGCAATGGAAGTAGGGTTAAGGCATTTTGATTATCTGCTAATAAAAACTGTTGCCCTTGATAATCAATAACAAAGATTTTGGTTTTGTTATGCACTGATACCTGTTCAATGACCTTGCATTTGGGACTCGTACTCTTTGAATTTTTTGAGTATTGGGCAAGAATGAATAAAACCCCGAGCAAAACAAACAGTACCAGCACATAGGGAGACCAATGCGTATTCGTTACAAGTTCCTTTTTAAACACCACGGGTTGGTTTGCTGATAACGGATTTATCCAGGACATTAAAATAACTATTAAAAAACGCTCCATCAACACATGACCTCTGTAATCTGGACGGCAAACTTGTCTTCATAACTCATCAATTCTCCTTTAGCGATTACCTTATCATTAAGAAGTACTTCGACAGGTTCATTGGTTTTTTGTTCTAAATGCATGACTTGTCCGGATTTAAGTTCCCTTAACTGAGCGATGGTTACCGTTAGAGTGCCAATGCGTATGTTGCATTGAACTTCAATGCCTCCTACCAGACCTAAATAATTTTGATTGACTGTTTGAGCCTCTGGTTGGGAATGGTGTTCAGCCAGTACTACTTTTTTTACTGTTGTATTCATGATGATCCTTTTAAAATGATTGATTTGAAGTGATCGGATTGCCCCAAATCGGCACGGGCAACCAATTGGTGATTTTGTGTTAATGACATCGAAGCGCTTATTGGGTGATCCGTAGCGATTACATCTCCAACTGATAAAGTAATGAGTTGGTGCAAAGGCAGGGTGAGGGGATAGAGCTCCAGATTTAAGGCTAACCTTTGGTCTGCCAATGCTTCATCCAAAGAAACCGTTTGTGTGCCTTTGTTGTTCGGTTGAGGCAGGTTTTGATACACCCAATTGGGGTGCAGAATAATGGTGAACTCGGTTGTACAACAAGATATCCTGAGCAGCAGGCTTGTTGAACCACGGTAAAACCAGCCGTGGGTCGAGCATGTCTCAGAATCAATCGCACATTCATTTACTTTCAGGAGTTGATGAATAAAAACTGTAAACAGCTCCTGACTTACGGAATTAAAACAGGGGGTGTCTTTACCAAATAAAGCCTGATTTAAAACAGTTAGATAATGTGTCTCAATACATGCCAAAGTACTCTCATTCTCCTTAATTGAATAACCTTCACCCGGTGAGTACTCTTTTGGAGGTACATGAAGATCCATAGTTACAGGATGTAGCGTGTATAAACTGTTCCAACTCTCTAGTGCTCTGAGACATTGTCGAGAAAGTTCCTGAAGCTCAAATGCATTAATTAATCTATAGGGTTTGATCATCTTGCTTCCAGATCCTCTAATAGTTGTTTATCTATATCCATTATTTGAGAACAGGCCTGAAACATTCTTTGCAAAATGACGATATTGGCAAATTCGGTGGTGGAATCAACATTGGATGATTCGAGTTGTTTTGCTTTTATGCTGCCAAATCCGTCTTTATTAGCACGACCAATATGGATTCCTCGATCATTTTTTGCCCGAAATAAACTGTCATGAGTTTGGACCAGGGTGTGCTCCAACTCATCGAAGCGAGCCATACTTATACAAATGCCTTGTATGGTTTGGCCATTATCGTAGTTATAAGAAATCTGCCCGTTTTCATCAAAAGAAAAACCGATTTGTTTCCCTTCACCATATCCATCATTTTGATAGGTTTCAATTTGGGTGCCTTCGGGATTTTGTTTTGATTCTTTGAGTTGAACCGAACTGTCAGATCCATCCTTAAAAGTACCAAATTGCAGTTTTATTTCTTGATCGCCATTCATTGTAAAGTGAATGGAGCAATTCTCCAGATTGGCTCCTTGGGATGTGGCATTAAAAATGATTTTCTGATCTCTTAAAACAGCAGAAATATCTGCATCATCACAAGTCACTCCGATTAAATCCCAACTTGTTCCATTATCATTTATTGGAGGTTTTCCTTCATCTATTGTTGTATTACCTCCATTAACCAGTACAGGAGTGGATTCGAACTCCAGTTGTACCTCATGTGCTTTGCCTTGTTTATCATAAATTTTTGCAACGGAAAATTTAATGTTTTTATATTTGTTTTTAAATGGACCAGGCTGCTCTAACTCGGAGCCTGATTTTTCCAAAAGGATAAATTGACCTTTTAAAAAAATCTCATGGCTGGCTTTGCCTTGAGAACTTTTAGGCCCTTTTCCATGAATGGGCACCAGGTTACCGGCATTATTATACCCCTGAACTTCACCTCCACTGCGTCTATCGATTAAGATGCCTTCATTATTGAATTCAAATTCCCCATCACGAGTATAGCGTAGCTCACCACTTTTAAGCCTGAGTACAAAAAAGCCTTGCCCAACTATAGCTAAATCAGACGGGTTACTGGTTTCGAGATAATTTCCGTCACTAAAATTGGTTGCATTGCCACCGATACAAACTCCTGAACCCAGTCCTTCTTCGCCACTGCCATTACCTAATGAAGAATAAAAAACGTCATTACGTTTAAATCCAGGACTTTGCATGTTCGCCACGTTGTTAGATGTATTTTGCAAGCCATAGCTGGCGGCAAGCATTCCTGACAGGCTTGTATAGTAAGTGTTACTCATTATCTCTCCCGGACTTCAGTTATTTGTCCCAGCTCAACTTTGGGAACTTCCCCATTACTCATGGCAACAGTCACTAGTGGAGGTGAGTCATCATGAAACTCGATTTTGGTGACTTGTCCTTCACCCTCAATATCCTTTACCCGTACTTTTTTGCCTAATAAACCAAGACTTTGGGTTCCACTGGTCATTCCCAGTAATTGAGTCAAATGTTCATTCGTAGTCCTTGCTTCCTGAAGTGCGGAGAATTGAGCCATTTGAGCCATAAATTCACGGTTATCAACTGGCTTTAAAGGATCCTGATAAGTTAATTCCTGCATGAATAGTTTTAGATAATCTGCTTGATTAACACCGGAGGCACTCACGGGTTCAGTCATGTTGTACTCCATTAATTAGTAACTGTTTTAAAGAAAGACCTTTATTTTTTAAATTGAGTTTTATCATGTGTTTCAGTTCAATTTGTTCTTCTTTATTCAGATCTTCAGCATAAAGGGATATTTCGACTTCATCGTTTTGGATAAACAGGTGGTGGTTTTTGAGCGGACCCTTACAAAGATCTTTGAATTCAACCGAACTTGTATTTTCGAATTGAAGTGCATCCGATGCCTGTATTTTTGATGCGGAATTGGATTCTGGAACAGGTGGTTGTGAATTATTCTGTTCCAGTTCAGTGAGAGCTCTCATTAATTCTGTTGAATGCAGGATTAGACGATTATTGGGAGTCGTTTTAGAGAAATCCGTTGTTTGCTGTATGTGCTCCGTTTCAATGACTGCTTTGGGATCCAAACTAGTGCTCTGAGGCTGCTTTGTGCTTATTTCTAATACAGTCTCACCGTGCTGATTATGCTCAGGATGATGATTAAATTGCAAACTGGATTGCTGCAATTGATCTTGATGTTGCCAATAAAACTCATCTCCGCTGTTTTGTTTGGTTGGCGACTTTAACCAATCCTCAAAATCAGGTTGCGTCTTTTGATTATTCTGGACGTTTTGATTCAGTGAAGGTACAGAGTGATCGCTTATTTTCATACTGACTTCCTTTTTTGGAGCACCCATTCTTCAAGAGAGTTTTCCTGCGATTTCATTTGATGTTGCCTGGCTGCATGCTCTTCTCGTTCCATGTATTGCTCCAACATTTTGAGTTCCGTTTTGATGCGGAGTAATTTGTCCTTTAATTTGGTTTCCAATGCCTGGTGATTTTTTAAAATCATCAATAGCTCTTCTTTTTTTTCTTGTTGCTGAGTAAGAAAATTCAATTTATTGATTTCTAGTTCTGGATTGATGCTGATTGACGTAATACAGGATTCATTTATTTTTTGTTCCAAGTCCTGAATTTGTTGCATCACGGTCTGGGACTCAGTTTCTGCAGCCTGTAGATGAATACTAAGCTCATTATTTTGCCAGGTTAATCGGGTCATGAGAGCCGTTAGAGATTGATTCATTGCAGAATCTCCTTAAAGCTTTGGATGAGAGCACTGAACGATAAACTGTGTTGTTCATCCTGGGTTAATATCTGATTTATGGAATCAATACGACTGACTGCATGATCTAATAACTTATTGTTACCAGGTTTGTAAGCGCCCAGCTCGATCAGATCCTTGTTTTGTTGATAAATACTCAGAGTAGAAATTACTTGCTTTACTATTTTATTCTCCTCGTCTGAAAGGAGTTGATTGGCCAGACGCGAAATGCTGTGCAGCACCGAGATAGCAGGGTAGTGGCCCCGTTGTGCTAATTCCCTTTTGAGAACGATATGACCATCTAACAACGCGCGCATATGATCTGCTAGTGGTTCGTTAAAATCATCACCCTCGACCAGCACTGTGTATATGGCACTGATACTTCCTTGATTTTGGAAATTCCCTGTTCGCTCTATTAATCCTGGCAACAGCGAAAATACACTTGGGGTATATCCTCGAGCTGTAGGAGGTTCGCCCAAACTCAAACCGATTTCTCTTTGCGCCATGGCAAAACGGGTAATGGAATCCATAAATAACAGAACGTTTTTACTTTGCTGGCAAAAATACTCTGCAAGAGTTGTGGCTGTATAAGCTGCCTGACGCCGCATTAGGGCTGGCTCATCACTGCATGCGACAACCAGAATTGATTTTTTAAGGTTGTCCTTATTTAAATGATGATGAATAAACTCATTAACTTCTCTTCCGCGTTCACCAATTAAAGCAATAATGTTGATGTCACTAGTACTCTGTTGTGCAATAGTTGCCAATAAGGTCGTTTTTCCCACGCCGCTCCCGGAAAACACACCAATTCGCTGTCCTTTTCCCATGGGAAGCAAACTGTCTATAGCATGAATTCCTGTATTAAGGCGTTCTGTAATTGGTTCGCGGATGAATGGATTTATTTTTTTGTTTTGAGTTGTTATGTTTTTTGTAAAGGTGCATGGAATGGGGTGATCGATGGGGGCCGCAAAAGCGTCGACTACATGCCCAAGCAGCGAAGGGGACGCATTAATTGTTACTGGATAACCAGTCGCTCGAACTCGATAACCCATACGAATTGGGACAGTATCATAGGGCATCAGGTATACTTTACCTTCTTCAAAGCCAACCACTTCTGCTTTAGTAATTATTTTATGGTTTTGATCCAATAGTTCACAAACTTCACCAATAAAAGCATGTGGTGGTCCATTGGCTACCAGTTTTAAACCAACACTTTGTTCAATTTCCCCTAATCGTTCTACAGATTGTAATCGGTTAATCCAGGAGTGCATGTTGTCTCCCATGTTTCATTTGAACGAGCATTTCTTTTAATCGTTCAAGACGTGTTTCCAGGCTGGCATCAAACACACCATGTTCCGTTTTTATGACACAACCACCAGGAGCAAGACTGAGATCCGTTTTGATCAGTAATCCATTGAGATGAGCAGTTTCCAGTTTGATATTGGAATGGTGTAATGTTTTGATTTCATCAGGATGCAAGTGTAACTCGATGCTTTGTTTGTTATTTAATTGGCTTAATATTTGATTGATTTGCTGGTGGAGCGCTTCGGGTTTTTTTTGCTGCTCTATGAAATATTCCTGAGTAATTAATAAAATGATATCGGCAATTTCATCGTGTAATTCCAGTCGATTTTGCTCTACAGCTTGAGGAATTGCTGACAACAGAATCTGCAGTTCTTGCTTTGATTGAGCCAATTGTTGTTCTGCAAGGAGCAGTCCATCTTTTTGTCCCTCTATGAAACCTTGTTGAAAGGCCTGAGCTCGAAGCTCTTCCAAGTCGGCTTCATTAGTTTGGAGTGTCAGTTCAGGTTTCTGGTCAATATCATCAGAAGTCATTACAGGTTTTGTACCTATAGTGACCGTTTCATGACTGATCAATGCCTGATGAATTAATTTAGCCATAATTCATCACCAGTTGATCATCAAAATTAAGTTGGTTTTGCCATTGCCTGAATACACTGGACTTGGTATCGGGTTTCAGTGTTTTGACCTGGTCATTCATTATTTGTTGAATTTCATTACCATTATTTAGGGATTGAATAAATTGCTCTCTCCATGGAAATTGGCCCTGATCGAGGATGATGGCGATGTATAACGAATCCTGATGCTTCAGATCATGACAGAGTGCGGGTAACTTTAAATCTGGATTGACTGTGACAGAGTCCTCATAGGCTAAAGTCCGAAATCGTCGTGCTTTGGCGAGTAATTTATTTCCTTCCAATAGCTCAAACTGTTTTTGTTGATTAGCCGTTAGTTGATTCAGGATCCATTTTTGATCGGACTTTGGCAAAGCAGCTATTTTTAATAATAATTTTTTAAGTTCTTTATTCATGGTGAGACAGCCAGTGAGTTAATTCGATTAATAAGCGTTGGCGTTTTTTATGCCGGGCTTTTTTTATCAACAAAACTGTTGTAGTACTTATCGCAAGACAAAAAATCCAAAAAAACAGAGGCAACTGTGCTGGGGATTGTTCCATTGGAGCAGGTGGGATGATGGATGGCTCCAGATTTGGGGTATCCATTGGTTCAATCAACGCTTCAACGTTAATTACATCCCCACGTTGCTCATTGAAGCCTACGGTGCTTTTTACAAGTCTGCGTATCTGATCCATAGTCTGTATTGGTGTATTTTGCGGCACAATAACGCTGATGGTAAGGCGCTCAATTGTCCCGCTGGCTTTTTTGAATAATTCTTTTTCACTGCCTAATTGGTACGATTTCTCAAGAGTGACATCTTGATTGCGTTTGTCTTTATCTGTTTTTCCGGAAGAAGAATGGGTTATTTCTTTTTCATGAGTGATTAATCCTTGAGTTTGGGGTTTGATTAATTCTCTTTGTAACTCATCGTAGTTGATGGCTGCGTCAATTTTCACCATAACCTGTTTGTTGGCGAATATTTTATGAAGCATTTGCGTTACTTTATCATTGAGATAATGTTCTATAGTTTTCTTGGTTTTGAAGTGATTGGAGGAATCATCTGTCTCACCCTGGGACAGTGTATTGCCGTTTTGATCGACTACTACAACGTTTTGAGCTGTCAAATGGGCAATGCTGGCCGAGATCAATTGCTGAATACTCTGAATTTGTCTGTTGCTTAGATTCTGTTTTAAATGAAGGGTCACTGCGGCTTTTGGTTGATTGTCTGTTTTATCAAAAAGATGATTTTCAGGAATTACTAGATGAACTCTGGCTTGTCTAACCTCTTCTAAACTGGATATGGTTCGTTCCAGCTCACCTTGTAAAGCACGTTGATAATTGATTTTTTGCGAGAAATCAGTCATTCCGAAATCACTTTTATCAAAGAGTTCAAAGCCAACACTGCCTGCCAATTGCACACCGCTGCCCATAATTTTAAGACGGGTTTTGGCAATCAGATTTTTATCAATCATGATGTCTTTGCCACCGTTTTTTAATTGGTAATTGATATTGTTTTGTTCCAGATGACTTACAATTTTATTGGCGTCCTCTTCTTCCAAATGATTAAAAAGTACTTCATAGGTTGGTGATAACAACCACCATCCTGAAAGGGAGGTAACAATGAGGATTAGGATCAGTGAACACGAAAAACTTAATTTTCGCTGTATCGTTAAATCATTGAACCAGTGTTGAGTCAGTTGTAGATAATTCACTTTAGATTTGCTCTCTTAATAATTCTTGATAGGCCGACATCAAGCGGTTTCGTATTTGTTCTAAATACTGAAACGATAATTTGGCTTGCTCAAGGGTAATCATCGTCTGATGCAGATTCTCTGCATGACCACTCGCTAATTGGGTTAAAGCCTCATCTGCTGCATTGAGTTGGTTATTGGTTTCAGAAATTTTCTCCTCCATCCAACTGGTAAAAGTCGCCTTTGGTTGTTCAAGGCGTTCAATCGACGGTGTTGTTGTGGTCAAAAGCAAGTTATTCACTGGAGTAATGTTCATCGTTCTTCTCCAATACTTAATGCTTGTAAATACAGACTGTGAGCTGTATTGATGATCTTGATGTTCGCTTCGTAAGCACGTGAAGCGCGTAATAGAGTAGTCATTTCATCAATGGTGCTTATGCCAGGGTAGGTGACGTAACCTTGTTTGTCTGCAGCTGGGTGAGAGGGTTGATATACCTTATTGGGTGGTACTTCTTTTGAAACTATTTCAATAGAATCAATCCCTGTTTCATCGCCTTCCAATAAGGCAGAGAAGGGTTTTGCAGTGGTTACAACCTGACTGGCCTGAAACAATGAGCCATCCGTAGTTTTTAAAGAGTGTTGGTTGGCAATGTTATTGGCTACTACATCAACACGAAGTTTTTCTGCATTCATTCCCTGGGTTGCAATCGCATAAATTTGATCGTAATTCATTATTGATTTGTTCCTTGTAATGCCAGTTTCATGATTGCCAGTTTTTGATTTAAGCCTTTGATCAAGGCACGATAATGAGTCATGTTCTGAACGTTTAATGCCATTTGCTCATCGATAGATGATTGGTGATCGCTCAATTGATAAAAAGGCTTGATAGTGGACAGTTCGTCCGTTCCGCTAATGAAGTGAGTCTCGTTTAATTGTTGTTCAAAATTCACTTCCATAGTCTGGTAATTAGCGCTGTTGCTATTGGCAATATTATTGGCTATGGCAGTCTGGCGCATCAGAGATGCATCCAGTGCCATGCTTACCAATTCTATAGTCGAGTCTGAGTTCATATTAAGTTCCTTATTGAATAACCAGTTCAGCATGTAATGCTCCAGCCCTTTGCAGACTTTCTAAAATTGCAATGATGTCTCTGGTTGAAGTCTGTACCTTGGTTAAGGCAGTAATTAAGTCCGCAACTGTTGCTCCCTGGTCCAGGTTTACTGTATTTGCCGATGCTTCTTTAACATGGATATTCGTTGAAGGAGTTACAGCTGTATGGACCTGTCTTCCCATGTTTTGGATTAGAGTGGGTTGAGATACATTAAATTCAGTGGCAATCGCTATTTGCAGATTGCCATGAGATATAGTGACCGCATCAATTTTGACATCGGCTCCTGCTACAACGACACCTGTTCGTTCATTGACTACGACTGTGGGTAGATGATCCGGAATAATTTCGATGTGTTCCAGTTGACTCACAAAACGAATAAAGCGCTTTCTGTAGGGCAGGGGAGGATGTATCTCAATATCCTGGGCAGAACGTGCCAGTGCTGTATTTTTGCCAAATTTTTTGTTAATGGCCGTTTCTATATGATCTGCGGTAGTAAAGTCAGGATGATTTAAAATGAGATGAAGGTCTCCTGTTTTATCGACTACATCATTATAAAGTGTTTTTTCAACAACCGCCCCACCGGGGATTAAGCCGGTAGTTGGATGATTTTTTTGAATCACATTGCCATAGAGGTCGTATTTAAATCCACCTATGGAAATTGGACCTTGAGCCAGTGCATAAACCCGATTATCAGCTCCTTTAAGAGGAGCCACCAATAAGGTGCCACCCAGTAGGCTTTTCGCATCGCCCAGCGATGCGACATTGATGTCAATTTTATCGCCTTGATGAGCAAAGGAGGGAAGATTGGCGGTAATTATTACGGTGGCGGTATTTCTGCTGTTAATCTCGTTTGGATTGATATTGACACCAAAAGTCTGTAATAAATTGGAAATCGCCTGTGTTGTATCTTTATTCCGTCTGGAGTCTCCAGAGCCAGCTAATCCTATGACGAGACCATAACCACTTATCGGGTTCTCCTGTAAACCCGAAAGACGAGCCAGGGATTTCAGGTGGACAGCGGAATATACATCCTGATGTACAGTTATAGAGATGAAGAGCATCAGCAGGGTTATCAATTTATTCATCAGACTAGCCCTACAAACGAGAGAATTTTATAGAAATAATTCCGTGTCTGAGAGTCTGAAACGGAACCATTTCCTGCATAGGTGATATGAGCGTCTGCCAGACGGGTAGATAAGAGTGTATTTTGAGGACTGATATCTTCGGGTCTAACTATGCCGCTTAACAGGATGTGTTGCTGTTCACCATTAATGGTAATGGTCTGCATGCCTTCTACAAGATACGTATTATTAGGAAATATTTGTTTAATCTGCACAGTTAACGAGGCTTTAATTTTACCATTGCGTCCTGTTTTGGCTGCTGTTTTTCCTTTTCCCTTCAGACCAAATTCTACTTCATGATTATTCTTGTTATACCCAACTTCCAGAGCTGATTTTATCTCTTTTCCTGATGAAAGGTCGGCACTGGTCTGAGCATTGGATGTTTCCAGAACAATAACCGTAAGTATATCCCCAGGTAATGACGCAACACGATCGGCAATTAAGGGGCGATAGACTTCTTCATTGAATAAATTGACAGCCCAGCTCATTTGCGGCGAAAAATAAACGATGAGAAAAAGAATGATTAATTGGTTCATGATGAAACCTCTGCTTGATGTGGCGCGGTAACTCTCGCTACAAAATATTTATTGGACAGGGGATTCTTCATGCGAATTAACTGACCGGTATATCCATCATGTTCTGCTATAGCTCTGGATAGTAACGAAATGCTTCGATTCATTACGGTGACCTGAACCCATTGTCCTTTGATAATTTGTGGTGTGGGCGCTACATCACTTTCTATTAGAATATGGTTCTTAGTAATGGATTTTTTTAGCCAAATCGCCTGTGGCAGTTTGGTAAGCGGTTTATCCCTTAATCCAGCGATATTTCGTTTTTTTAGAATAAAATCAGTTTTATGCAACTGGGTTCGGTTGCTGATCGGGTATTTGGCCACCAGTACGGATTGAAATGCGCTAATCTTGAACCAGATGGGAATAGTATGTTTACCATGTGACAGACGAACACAGATCTGTTTAGCTGGTGGGTATGCTTCCGGTATTTCAATATGAAACTCTGATAATGGAAATTCACTGTCTTTAATTGTTCCCTTGGGACTTAGTGTCATGGAATCATACCTGCTTTTAAATTGATGTTCTAAAGCAATTTGTGCCTTATGACGTAATTCATTACCTGTAGTCTGGATCAGCCTTTGAACCAGGGCAGTACTTTTCCCTTTCCATTGATAATCTAATGAGCCTGTTTTTTTCGTTACCCAATCGATAATTTGTTTTTTACTCATGATTTCACCGGGTTTCGGATGACTGTCCAATGGCAATTTCATTAAATCACTCCTGTCACTACTGATATCAACCAGATCACCCAGGTACTGCGCATGAGGTGTAATGTGCTTTTGAAAACGCATCACTGCCTCTGCATGGGCCTGTACAAAAAATACAAAAGGAATCATCAGATTAATCACGAATTTCATTAGTCAATTTTTCCAGTTCATCAGCAATTTGTACTGCTTTTGCATTTAATTGGTACACACGTTGCGCCATAGTTAACTGCATTAGAGAATTAACCATGTCGACATTAGATCCTTCGATTTGGTTTTGTGCTAAAGATCCAAGTCCACTACTGCCGGGATTGTCAGTCAGCGGTTCACCTGACTCATCGGTTGGCAGGTAAATTCCAGCGCCGATTGGGTTCAATGTTTCAGGATTGATAAATTTGGCAAGTTGAATTGTGCCCAGTAATTGGGGTTCGGTTTCGTCACTCAGTGTGACTTCGACATCACCATTGGGTTGTATGGTTATCTTGGTAAAATCATCAGGAACTTGAATGTTATCTGCTAATCTTAACCCATCCTGGGTGGTAAGATAGCGTTCTGAATCAATACTTAACGTAGAGTTTCGTGTATAAGCAATAGTACCGTCGGTATTAAGGATTTGAAAAAAACCCACCCCGTTGATCGCTACATCATTCCAGTTATTTGTGGATTTTAACGGCCCCGTAGTAAAATCTTTTCCTGATTTATAAACAGCAGTGCCTAGCCCAAGTTTTATAGAGCTTTGGTTGTTGAACAGTGATTGTTCTCCATTGATATTCTGATAGAGTACGTCCTCGAATGTTATTTTAGTGGCTTTGTAATTGGCAGTATTTAGATTAGCCAAATCATTGGCAATTTTATCTATATAAAACTCTTCGGATTTTAGACCACTTGCGGCAATTGAAAGCGCGTCAGACATTTCCTTCTCCTAACTGATTAATTGCGGTTGAAAGCAGGTTATCCGCTGTTCGCATGACTCGTTGACTGGCTTCAAAGTGACGTGAGGTTTTTATCATGTCCATCATTTCGTCAATGGATTTAACGTTTGATTGTTCAATGAATCCCTGTAATACACGTGTAGTACCATCGGATGGATTGGGCGACTCATTGGTTTGATAGAGACCATTGCCAACATAGTCAAGTAACTGAGGTTGTTCAAATCGAACAATATTAAGTTGATCTACTTTATGATGATCAATATAAAGAGCGCCCTGAGTATCCACAGTAAAGGAGCTGTCTTCTACTTTTATGGTACCTCCTTTTCCCAGTACCGTTTCACCTGTAGCAGTACATAATTCGCCTTGCTTATTGATTTGAAAATCACCGCGTCGCGTGTAGAAAATACCTTGATCGCTTTGAACCTGAAAATAGCTGTCTCCAGTCAAAGCTAAATCATTCAGGTTATGGGTTTGAGTTAAAGTACCCTGGATGTTTATTTGCGCTCTTTGTACTTGCTGAATTGAATTATTGATTTGGGGTTCTAACTGTTCATCAAAACCTGCACTTTCTACCAGCTGTCTTTTAAATCCTGGCGTATTCATATTCGCCACATTTTGACTGATCGATTGCAGTTTTAATTGATCAAATTCCATAGCGAATTGTGTTGCCGTTATAGCATCGAACATCTTATTTCCTTATTGTACAACCCCAAAGGATTCCACTTGAACATTGACCGGAATTTCATTCATTGCCAGCACTGTTAAATGAGGGATCACTCTTTGGGTTAATTGTTTTAAATGTCGTCTTAATTGCGATGAGCAAAGCAGGATAGGGCGTTTACGTTCGCCCAGCATTTGCTCTACCTGATTAGCCAATGAGGTAATCAGACGTTCAGTTAAGCCGGGCTCCAATGAAAAAAACTCTTTATTGAGGATGTTTTGATTGAGTTTTTGTTCTAAGGTGGCTTCGAGTGTCAGTACATGCAAACTTTCTTGATTGACGAGCAGTTTTTGACAAATTGGAACGGCTAAACCAGACCGTACCAATTCCGTCAGTTGTATGGGGTCGGGTATTTTTTTTGCGTGCTCTAATAAAAGTTCCAATATTTGAGTTAAATAACGGATGGAGACTTTTTCTTTAAGTAAGTTTTGCAGTATGCGTTGAACATGGCCTAAGGGCAAAAGAGAAGGAATTAATTCATCACTTAATGCTTTAACTCCTGGTTGTACTAATAATTGTTCTGTTTCTTCTCGAGTCAATAATTCAGCAATATGTGTTTGTATGGTTTCATTGAGATGCGTCGTTAGTACCATGAGTGGTTCACAGACGGTGAATCCGTTATCAAGAGCATCTTGTTTATTTTGATGATCAATCCAGATGGCTGGAAGTCCATAACTGGGATCACGTACTTCAATTCCGGCTGGTAAAAGAGTATTCTTGCTGCGTGTTGAAACTATTGCCAGCGCTTTATCCAAATGCAGGGGATTCGTTCCGGTGTTATTGCCCTGGATGCCAATGGAATACAAGGGAAAACCCAGTTTTTTATCTGTTTTGATTTTAACTTCAGGTAAAACAAAACCTAAATCAAAAGCAATTCGTTCTCTAATTATTTGAATGGATTCAAGCAAGTGTTTTTCATAGTGAATTAATTGACTATAAAGTTCTTTATTAAGATTTATTTCAACAGGATGGATGCGAATTTTTTCATAGAGATTCTCTTCTGTCTCTACTATGCCCTCTTTCTTTTTTGTTTTAATGGCAAACCAGGTACTGCCAGCAAAAAGGCTCAAAATGAATAGTACAGGAACAGCAGGGATACCTTTTACAAATAATAAGCCAGCTAAACTACAACAAACCATAATTAAACTTTTAGGATAGGAGCTTATTTGTTTTGCGACTTCACTGCCTAATTGCGCATCGGTAGCGGCACGTGTGACTATAATTCCAGTAGCTGTTGAAATAATTAAAGCCGGAATTTGAGTAACCAATCCATCACCGACCGTAAGAAGAGTGTACGTTTGAATTGATTCGGACAAACTTAAGCCTTTCTGGATAAGGCCTATTGCAAATCCTCCAATGATGTCCACGAGAATAATCAGGATCCCGGCTATTGCATCACCTTTTACAAATTTACTGGCTCCATCCATAGCACCATAAAAGTTCGCTTCTTTTTCAATTTGTGATCTTCTGGCTTTGGCATCACTTTGAGAAATACTGCCCATATTCAAATCGGCATCAATACTCATTTGTTTTCCGGGCATACTATCCAGGGTAAATCGCGCAGCTACTTCCGCTACACGCTGGGCTCCATTGGTGACGACAATAAATTGCACAATAATGAGGATTAGGAAAACGACCAAACCCATTACATAATTGCCATGAATGACATAATGTCCCATTGCCTGAATTACTTTTCCTGCATCACCATCAGATAAAATCAGACGGGTGGCCGAGATATTGAGCGCTAACCGAAACAGAGTGGAGATGAGTAACAGAGCAGGAAATGTAGAAAAGCTTAATGGTTTATCTGTGTAGAAGGTGAGCAGTAAAATGGTTAATGCCCAGCTGAAATTGACTATGAGAAGAAGATCCAGCAAACCTGACGGAATAGGGATGAACAGGATAAATAGAATTCCGGTAGCGAATGCTATCATGATCAGTTCACTGCTGTTATTCAAAAAATTTGATTTACTGATCATGCGTTTTTCCTTGCTCGTAGAGTTCTCTAAAGATACTGGCCATGGCAGGATATAAATCTCTTGAGATCCATTGATTCAGTTCTATCGTTTGGTACAACATCCGAGCTAACGCTTTGTTTTCTATTATGGGTACGTTGAACTGTCTAGCTAATTTTTTTACTTCTTTGACCATTTCACCTTTTGCCTTACAGACTACCTTTGGCGCGGGCATGGAACCGCGTTCATATTGAAGCGCGATAGCGATATGGGTGGGATTGGTTACCACCACATCCGCTTTTTTTACTTCATTTAAAGAAGCGGTTTTCTGACGGAGTTGATGTTGTAACTGTCTTATTTTATTTTTGATTTTAGGATCGCCTTCCCTTTGCTTGTATTCATCCTTGACCTCCTGCTTGCTCATACGATTGTCTTTGTTGAACTTCCAGCGGGTGAATAGTTTGTCAAATAAAGCAATGATTAAAAGCAGAATAACTAATTGAACCATGAGTTTTAAAAGAAATCCCATCATTAACTCGGGATCCTGAGAGGGGCTGGTTATTATTAAGTGGAGAATATTGGATAATTGAACCTTGATGATAAAAAATAATAGAAGGAAGGTTAATCCTAATTTAAAGGTACTTTTTATTGCTTCAACGCATGTTTTGACTGAGAACAGTCGTTTGAATCCTTGTATCACGTTAAGACGTTTAAAATCCGGGATTAATGGTACTGTGGACCAGATTATTCCTGTCTGAGCCAGGGTACACAGTATTATTGTCAATCCGCTAGCCAGAGCAAATGGCAGCCACAAGTTGATCAATTGGGACAAAATGAATTGGTGAAGATGCATGACATTGTCACTATTGAATTGAAGATGTGCCGCATAATGGAGTATATGTCGAAGCATTGATTTAATTTCGAGTAATTGTTTAGGCCATAAAGCGGTGATCATTCCAGCCATTACAAGCAGAGTAGTACATGTAGTTAATTCAATACTTTTACTGACCTGTCCTTTTTCTTTGGCCTTTTGCAATTTGTATGGCGTGGGCTGTTCAGTTTTTTCACTCATGACATGAGTTCCTGCCAAGTTTGAAAACATCGTTCAAACACCCTATTCGATATTGGGTAAATGAAGCCCAGCATCATGGCCAATAAAAATAAACCGAGACAAATTTTAAGAGGCAGGATCAGGAAATAGGTATTTATTTGGGGAATGTTGCGGGTGATAAGTCCACCGAATAAATCTACAGCTAATAATGCCAGGATGATTGGGCTGGCTATCATGAAGCCAACTGTAAACATAAAACCAAACTGTTTGATAATGGGGGTGAATCCTGCAAAGAGTGCAAGGGTTCCTGGTGGAATGATGATAAAGGAATAAGATAAACCTTTAAACAACCAAAGATGACCGTCCATACCAAAGAAGAATAAAACCGCTAACATAGTTAATAATCGACTGGATATCGATTCCTGGTTGTGTTCGGCAGGGTTAAATATCGCTAACGAGTTTAATCCTGTTTCATTATCAATTAACTGTCCTGCGATTTGAAATACTGCAAAAGCGGCAAATAAACCGGTAGCAAGTATCAATCCGTTGGCAAACTCTGCCAGACCACCTAATAGAATTCCTGTGTTATCGAGCTGCACCTGTTGCGATACGTTAAAAGTCAGTAGACAACTTAAAGCAAATACCAACATTAATCTGATCATGATGGGGAGTTGATGTATTGCCTGAACAGGGGTAAACAATAAGACTGTACCGAGGCGAATCGCGATAAAAAATAAATGGATTAACCAGGTAATGGAGAGCGTCATGATTTAATTATTCCTGGAATACTAACAAATATTCCCTGAGCAAACTCAATCAGGGTATGCAGCATCCACTCCCCGCAAAGCATGAGCATCAGCACTACTGCTAATATTTTGGGTATAAAACTTAATGTGGAGTCTTGTATTTGAGTTACTACTTGAAGAATTGAGACGACTAAACCGCTAATCAGGGCAATGAGAATTATTGGTGCTGCAATGAGCAGGCTATGCCATAGTAATTGTTTGCTTAAATAAATTGCCAGATCGTTAGACATCTTCCGTTTTCCATAGTTTCTAACTTGCAGTCATCCAGCTTGATTTGTTTATTGAACTAACCAAGCTTACTTTTTTTCCATAGTGGTGTTTAAACACACCTCGCGGATTAAAACAAATTTAAAAATGTTAAACAACCCTGTAGATTAAAAAAAATCTGATGATCGGTATTCAATTATTCATGTTGATTATTAAATTTTAAATTTGTCGTAAATTATAACGTCTAATTATTGAGAGTTAGTTGAGCTGGATTTTGTTGATTCTGTATCGGGATCACAAAATAGGAGTATATAGTCGCCTCATAGATCCTGTATTACGGCTTCGCCTAATACAGGCTACAATCTGGAGTTGATTTGGCAAGCTGTGTTTCAATTTGTTTGTGTACTGGAATTTAAGCAATTAAGTTAGTCAGGTACCACACAATAGGCATGACTCTGCTTCAATGACGTAGCCCGTATTAGGCGAAGCCGTAATACGGGAAGTTTAAAGCTTCATAGATCCTGTATTACGGCTTCGCCTAATACAGGCTACAATCTGGAGTTGATTTGGCAGGCTGTGTTTCAATTTGTTTGTGTACTGGAATTTAAGCAATTAAGTTAGTCAGGTACCACACAATAGGCATGACTCTGCTTCAATGACGTAGCCCGTATTAGGCGCAGCCGTAATACGGGAGGTTCAAAGCTTCATAGTTCCTGTATTACGGCTTCGCCTAATACAGGCTACAATTTGGAGTTGATTTGGCAAGCTGTGTTTCAATTTGTTTGTGTACTGGAATTTAAGCAATTAAGTTAGTCAGGTACCACACAATAGGCATGACTCTGCTTGAATTTAAAGTCAATTCAACCCTGCTTCGTTGTAACCGAACAAGAACCCTCATCCCTAACCCTTCTCCCTTTAAAAAAGGGAGAAGGGCTGGGGATGAGGGTTTTCGCTCAGGGAACACATTCTCGGGTAAAGTGAACACTTGCTCCAAGACGCCTTGGTGCTCTTTAATAAATTCATTATTGCTACCTGATCGCCAAATGCTATTTTTCTTCCATTATCCTATTGAATTTAAGGTCAATTCAACCCTGCTTTGTTGTAACCGAACAAGAACCCTCATCCCTAACCCTTCTCCCTTTAATAAGGGAGAAGGGAACTGTTCTGTGCCTGTACTCGTAATTTGGATACAGATAATGAATACAGGCCTAGCTTTGCTCCCCTTCTCCCTTTAATAAGGGAGAAGGGAACTGTTCTGTGCCTGTATTCGTAATTTGAACACAGATAATGAATACAGGCTTAGCTTTGCTCCCTTCTCCCTTTAATAAGGGAGAAGTGAATTGTTCTGTGCATGAATTCGTAACTTGAACGCAAATTATGAATACAGGCTTAGATTTGCTCCCTTCTCCCTTTAATAAGGGAGAAGGGAACTGTTCTGTGCCTGTATTCGTAATTTGAACACAGATAATGAATACAGGCTTAGCTTTGCTCCCTTCTCCCTTTTTTAAGGGAGAAGGGCTGGGGATGAGGGTTTCCGATCAGGGAACACATTCTCGGGTAAAGTGAATACTTGCTTCAAGACGCCCTGGTGCTCTTTAATAAATTCATTATTGCTACCTGATCGCCAAATGCTATTTTTCTTCCATTATCCTTTTGAATTTAAGGTCAATTCAACCCTGCTTTGTTGTAACCGAACAAGAACCCTCATCCCTAACCCTTCTCCCTTTAATAAGGGAGAAGGGAACTGTTCTGTGCCTGTATTCGTAATTTGAACACAGATAATGAATACAGGCCTAGCTTTGCTCCTTTCTCCCCTATTAAAGGGAGAAGGGAACTGTTCTGTGCCTGTATTCGTAATTTGAACACAGATAATGAATACAGGCCTAGCTTTTCTCCTTTCTCTCCTATTAAAGGGAGAAGGGAACTGTTCTGTGCCTGTATTCCTAATTTGAGTGCAAGTTAAACACTAATAATATGGGATAGTCAGGGTAACGCTGAGGACTATACAAAACTTTAAGGCCATTACCGACTATACTTTTATTGTTCGAGGTTAGGTAGCAATCTGAATAATCATGTTGGTTCTGTTCATTAAGCTGAGATGAGTATTCGGTTACATTATCTTTTTAGTCAAAAGGTTGGGCAGAGATGAAACTCAATGTGACAGAATATGTTTTACGCCATCATCAACAGCGACAGAACCATCCAGCGTTGTTGCTTGTGGATGATGTAGGCCTTTATCAATCGATCAGTTATTCTCAATTATATCACGATGTATGCTGTTTAATTGCCGGATTGAAGCGTTTAGGCGTTTTGGATAAAAGTATCGTTTGTATACAGGCAGATGATGTTTACGATTTGATTTTGTTGTTTTTTGCCTGCAATGGATTGGGATGGATTCCCTGTTTATTGTTGAATCATTTGAGTGAAGATGAAACCGATTACATCTTACAGGACACTCAAGCTGCACTATTTTTTTGCTTAAAAACTGAAACAAATCCGATAACTAATCCTGCTGCAACACGAACGGTAGGGCAAAAAGAGTTTCAAGAGTTAAAAGCAGCTCCAGTCGAACCTTTTGTACCACAAACACATTTTAACGACCCGGCTTTTCTTTTTTATACCTCAGGCAGCTCAGGACATCCAAAAGGAGTATTACATGCGCAACACGCCATTCTGGCAAGAGAGCTTAATATAAGAAGCTGGTTGACATTAACGGCTGAGGATCGGGTAATGCAGACAGATAATCTGTGTTGGACCTATTCCATGTATACAGGTCTACTGGATCCACTTATGGTAGGGGCTACAGCCGTAATAATTAAGGCCTCAAATAATACTTCTCTTGCGGAAAGTCAGATTACTCCCGAACAATGGTTAAGAATAATTGATTTTTATCAGGTCAGTATTCTTACGTCCACTCCAGATATCCTGCAATCTATAGCTGCTTCCAATTTGCTTTCCAATTATCCAAATTTGAAATTAAGACAGGTGGGCGCAGCAGGGTCTATGATGATGGAGAAAACTCAGGATTTGTGGATAAATCAGTTCCATTTCCCCATCTATATTGCATTAGGTATGTCAGAAATTTCAACATTTATCAGTACGGGACCCAATGTTCCTTATCGTAAAAATAAACTTGGTATCATTCAACCGGGCAGAAAAGTTGCTGTAGTGCCGATAGAGTGCAGAGAGCAACCTGTTCCCGCAGATACACCGGGTATGTTGGCAATTCATCGTGATGAGTTAGGGTTAATGATTGGCTACTTGCATGATACGGATCCTGAACGTCATTACCGTGGTGACTGGTTCTTGACCCAGGATATTGTCAGCATGGATAAGGAGGGGTATATCGAATATTTAGGACGGGCTGATTTGATCATAAAAGTGAACAGTGGCTTTCGAGTTTCACCATTAGAAATTGAACATGTACTTAATCTACACCCACAAGTAATCGATTCCGCTTGTGGCGCGCGTTTAGAACCCAATGCCGGGAGCAATCAAATTATTGCTTATGTAGTCGTCAACGCATTGCAAGCTGAAGTCGTTGAAAGCATTATTCATTTACTTAAAGAGCATTTGACTGATTATAAAATTCCCAATCAATTGTATTTTGTGACCAGTATTCCGCGCAGTAATCGGAATAAAATTCTCCGAAATGAGTTGGGCAAATTGGTCCCTATTCAAGTACATTCAATCGAAATTTAACGACGGATTGACAACGGATTCGTGGCTTGGACAAACTAAGGCGCTCATAACCAGTATTCGAAAATAGAATAGTGGTTATTTATATTTTATATAACCAGACTTATGCCACAAGAATTTAGAAGAAAAAAGATGTATCCTTATGATTTTATGTGCTTTTTTAAAATTCACCCATAGAGACATTAGAATATGAAAATCTCTTCGTCATCTCAAGTCTGATTGCCGTTATTGTGATCACTCAATATAATCTCTATCCGTTGCTAAAGAGGAGTCCTGATTTGATGGATGAGGTACGCACAGTAAGATCGGAGCATCCCGTGAGTGCCGGGCAAGAATCAGCGATAAATCTCTGTCAAACCAGTTTACAGAGTAGTGAATTCAGTAATGAGGCTAATGATAAACTGGAACAATTAATTAAAGAATTCAACTGGTCTAATCAAACACCCTTAGTACCGCAGGAAACTGATTCCAGTGCGAATATCCAGTCTGTTGATTCTGCGGAATATCAGGATCATGATTTAAAAAATACAAGTAGGATAATGCAACAACAAGCCGCATTTTTTACCCCCTCATTACCTACGGGACAAACAAAGCAAAAGCAGGTTTCAAATGAAGGACATAAGAAATCAGAGCATACTTTAAGAAAAGAAAATGCGCTGTACGCTCTTAATGTCGGCTTTGGTGTGGGTTTGGCTTGTGGAATGATAGGAGTGCCATTAGGATTTTTTGGTCTCTTTGCTCTGGGAGTTACTTTGTCAAGCATGGCTGCGGGTTTCATGGCTTTGGGTATCGTTATGGCCCTTTATATTCTGCATAGCGAACGCAAGGATGAACGTATTAGTTCAGCAATCTCCCGCACTATTTGAGGAGATAGCGCATCCTTCATAATCTGTGTCGTCTCGTAAATTGTATGCATAACTTCTAAGAATTGGGATGTATCAAGTCTCCTCCAAAACGTTTTGCTACAAAACAATCCGCATTGATAGACGTAATTAAAAAACCTTCGACTGTATTCGTGATATGGAGGTGTTTTGTATTATGATCAAGCACATTGAATTTGATCCTCGACTACAGGAGTTTAATCTTATGTATAAACTTTGTTTCAATGTTCCTGAAACACATCTTGAACTAGTGAAAAATGCCATTTTCGCAGCTGGAGCAGGAGCTATTGGTAATTACTGCAAATGTTCATGGCAAATATTAGGGGAAGGCCAGTTTATGCCGTTAGCTGGTAGTAATGCATTTATCGGTGCAATAAATCAGTTAGAAAAAGTAGCGGAATATAAAGTAGAGACTGTTTGTGAGAGCTCATGCATCAAGGAGGTTATTGACGCCTTAAAAAGCAGTCATCCCTATGAAACGCCTTCATATGAAGTTTGGAAATTAGAGGAATTTTAATTATGGAACATGAATAATCATCGGTGTGGATTTACTCTAAACCCGTTTTACAACCAGAATAATCGTACCCAAAGGTACAATAGAGACATTCCTATAACTGGAATAATTACAAAACCAAGAAATAGATGTATCTGGGTGCGATTTTCTGCGGATGAGCGATAAAATTTTTTAAATTTCTTGAAAATAGACATGAACATCAGCCTTTTATCTATTGAATTCATGACAGAATACTATGGAACTCATGTTCATTAAACATTCTATTTGATTCACGTATAATTATTGAGAAATCGGAAGTGTTTTTCTTGATGCCAAACCCTACATATTGGGCGGTTCATTAATTATCAAGGGGAAGTGGTGAGTTGCTCAGTTAAGGTAATAATGGATATCATCGGGCAACTAATAAAAAATTACTGAGGCACTATGACAGGCAATTATCTGACCACATCGCTGACACCAGAGCTTTGTTGTTCCAATATTAAATCCAGTCTTTCTTTTTACGTTGAGTTGCTTGGATTTAAAATTCAATATCAGCGGGAATATGAAGGGTTTGCAATGATTGAACGGCAAGGTTCACGTATTATGCTGGATGAAATAAGAGGGAATTCTGTTACGGGTAGTAAACGAGTATGGCTTTCAGCGCCTATGGAAACACCCTTTGGCAGAGGGATTAATCTGGAGATTAAAACCAACCAGGTTGAACAGTTATATCAACGCTGCGAAGAATCAGGAGCTACTATTTTTTTACCTATTGAAGATAAGTGGTATCGAGCAGATAACGTAGAGATTGGAAATCGCCAATTTATAGTTTTAGATCCGGATGGTTACATGCTGCGCTTCGTACACGATCTTGGCGTGCGTAAAGTGGGTGAGTAGTGAACATCCCTCAATAAAGTGCGATGTTTTGGGATTTTTAATCCAGAATATCGGATTTTAGTGTGGTTTAATTAATTATTTATGAGAACGCTTCATTTCCTGGGTTGAAAAACCACTATTCTGTATTGCATACTGCATTCCTGACATCAATACACAAAGAACCTAATGAATAAACTACAGAAAATCTCCTGCCCAATCTGTGGCAAACAAAATACCTGGCATTCTGAAAATAACTTCAGACCTTTTTGCTCTGAACGATGTAAACTGATTGATTTGGGCGAGTGGGCCAACGAAACTCGAAAAATTCCTGGAGACCCCGTTGATCCCAATAGTTCACCTGTTGGCAACGATACACCTGATGAGTCTGGAGAACAGTTCTTTTAATTGTTTTATTCTTGAGATATTAGATGAGCTTATGTCCCACTTACTGAGCAGTGAGGGTATGAGCTTTGATGCTTCAGGATATCAAAGCCTTCATTAGAGTTGTAACCCAGCATCATGTTCTTTATTAAATTCAGGCAACTGGTGTTTTATGGTATCAAGAGCCTCTTCAAGTCTATTGGCTTGTGCAATGGCTTTAAATACAGTTAAGCGTTTATCTATATGCGCTGTATTCCTGGTGGGATTTTGTTCTTGTATTTGAGTATTCTTTTCGATGCCTTTCTCAGCAATTGCTTTAATCACTGCAAAATCATCATTGGCTTGTAATGCTTTGATTAAATTAACTAAATTAGGATACAGCTGCGCTTTCATAGACACTCCAGGCTCGACAAATTGACCGCTTTGCAAGATGGAACATAACTCTGCAGTGTACTTTTTATCCGAGTTGGTTGCTTGTTTCGACATTAAATCCAGATCAGTTGGATCCTCCGGTCTTGGGGATATGCCAAATTTATTCTTATATTCATTCCATTCTTCTTTAATCTCTGTCATTTCTGGACTATCATCCAAACTGTTTATATAAAGTTCTGTTAAATCAATGAATGCAGGTGTTGAGTGATGCGTGCTATTAAGTAAAATAGCTATCCCTTCACTCAAACCGTAGAGCTGTTCATATTCTTTATATTCCTCGCTGTTTTTATCCAGTGAATCTCTTTTGGTAAATAAAATCTCACCTGATTTTTCGATTAAATCTTGAACTTTAGTACTTAAAATAGGACCAAATTCACTTTTATTTTTCTCGATAATTTGCGTTAAATGACTTGCAGACAGTCCGTATTTACCTTTAATTTCAGCCCATTCCATTTTAATGGCCCTTGTTTCTTCTGTGTCGTCCAGAATGTTGATAAACAGCTCTGTCATATCAATAGCTTGTGCTGACACGGGTTGCTTTTCATCAAAAAGAACGGACATTCCACGTATAAAATCGATGAATTTTTCGTTTAATTTCATTTCGGTAGCATTATGTAGGGTTACGCTGTGTTCCAGAATCATATTTTCTGCTTTCGCTATCATTTTACGTATCTTAATGTTTCCTTCTTTCCATTTTGCAATGTTTCTATTGAGATGGCCTTGTCGAGTATTCAGATTTTTAGAGGTATCTTCTATAAGAGCGTTTAATTTCGGTTCAATCTGGCCCCATTCATCTGCTGAAAATTCGCTTTGATGATCGTATAGAAAATCACTTAAAACATTAATGGCAGAAAAAACACAGTTCTTTTCTGTTAAATCATTAGCTGCATCACGCAGTCCAGGCATTAGAGTATATTTTTTTTTACTGTCAGCTTTAACTTCTTCAAAATAGTTCAGGAATTTATGTACCATGTCTGAAGACATCTCAAAGCTGAGCGAGTCCAGCTTTGGGTGCATTAACATAGGACTATCATCTTGCCATGATGCTTCCTTGGATCCTTTAAGCTTTTGAGCAATTGAATGATGAAGTATGTTTTCCAGCCAATAACTGGCAACTGGAAGAACCATATCCAGATCATTATTTGGAGAGAAGCCTTCTGTTATTATATTTTCCCCATTATTAACAACATTTATGGCAGTATGGCCACTAAAGGTACGTTTTTCCTTAATCCAATCAATAGGATTGGTCGATCTGGGAACTGTTATTATCTGGATAGCGCTGAGAGTTGACGCTGCAGCTAAATCAGTCATGATGTATCTCATTCGATTAATACATACTTAAAATATTAGACCAATTTTAGTCCGTTTGGCGTTTTATTAAACAGTAAATTCATTGGCTTCAGGGTTGGATTGATGTAGAAATAGCATCAGATAGGGAAAACAACAGATCAGGAGCCAGTCTTGTACTTCGTGCCTTTGAATTTTTTTATTGGCGGTTTTACAGGATTGTCCATAATTTCGTGAGGAAGTCGGGATTGAGCGATTTAGAGCATTAGGAGTTTATAGAACTGAGTCATCGAATCTTAATATTGTATTAATATTTGCCTGTCATAATACGCGCAAAAAAACAGGTTGAGTACAATAGATGAAAAGTGTAAAGCTGCTGGAAATTCTCAATGAAGTAAAGCAACCGGATGAACTTTTAATTCGACTTGACGAAGCGAATTTTGCAGTCACCGAATTTACGGAGGAAGGCGATTCAATACTGCACGTACTGGCTAGGGCAAATCTGGCTAAAAACAGTGGTTTTTCAGAATATCTTACAGTATTGATGGCTGCCGGAGCTGATCCCAATGCTGTCGACAAACAAGGTAACGGTTTTTTAAACGACTTTTTAAAGAATGCAAGGTTATGCGATGTGCACAGAATCTTCGATCTATTATTGGACAGTAACGAGTTTAATATCAATCAAACACCTGAAAATGGCCAATCATTGTTTGAATTTCTCTATAATTTAACTGAATATCATCAAAGAGAACTGTTTCGAAAATTAATAGAACATAAAAAGTTCGACCCTAATCAGAAAACCTCTAAACATAATTCCGTGTTGTTGCATATGATCTCTGAGCCTGTGTATCAACATAGACAGCAAATGTATGGTATGGCAGCACATGCTAAGACGAATCCCAATATTAAAAATAAAAATGGACAAACCGCTTTGGCCTTGCTTCTGTCAGATATTCAATACAAGAATATGAGTTTGATTTCCCCGTTAATTGACCATGAGCAATGTGATATTAATGCTTTAGATCAAGAGGGTAATAACTATTTGCAACTTGTGAGTATTCATTGCAGATATCAGAGCGAGGAGATTGCAACACTACTGATCAATAAGGGTATTGATGTTACGCATAAAAATAATGAGGGAAAAACAGTATTTGATTTAATTAGTGAAAATAAAGCGGGCAGATCGGATTATGCAAATAAAAAATTATTCCTGGATATGCTCAAGCTTCACCCATCATCACTCTTTGAAAAAAATTCAAGTGGCCTGATGATTTTGAGAGAATTATTTAGAAGCCAGGATTATACCATCACTTCAGAATTTAGTACTCTTCTTGAATTATGCAAAAAACAAAAAAACAGTACTGAGTTACTTAAAAATATAATATCGGATTGTTTTGATGATTTTAGGAACAAACGAATATCTGAAGCATCAATCATCTCGTTAAGCAAAGCAATCATTGAGGCCGATATTACTATAGACTTAGAATATTGCCTCGCTCATATTGTTATTCATCCTTCTTTTTACCAAAAAGAGGAACTCTATAATAGTCTTACAAAGCTCGCCCCGGAAGTTAATCTAAACACAATTATTAGCCATGTGAAGCGGTTAACTAAAGAAAACAGCGAAGATCGAGCGGAGGGATTACATTTTGTTACAGAGTTAGGTCTTCAACTGGATTGTTTCGATGGGGAAATACTTGCCTTGGAAACAGACTATCTGCGAAACAAATCAAAATCCGGGATTGATAGAGACTCCAAAATGTTGGGACATCTCTTTTCATTAAGCGGGTCAATTCCTGTTAATAATCATCCACTCAAACTTACTGGCGGTTTTTCCTCGGATACCGCTCCATTTCTGATGCATTTAATGAATGCCTACGTATCACATTGCGAGACAAGTGGAGCTCATAGTGAACATCTGGAGGGTATTCGGCAAGTACGAAACATGACAGTAAAAGCAGTGCGTTTTTATTTTCTGTCTAAATCATGGCCAAATTATTATCCTTCAATGAAAAATTCCAGGGACAGGGTTGTGTCATCTATGATAGAGGACAGCAAAAACACTGGTGTCGAATTGATCACTGGTTGGACAGGGCATGCAGTTAACCTCATCGTCAAACAGGATAACTTATATCGCAATAATGGCGGTGGATGCAGTACTGATGCCACGACGGAACATTACAAAATCTCCAAACCAGAGAATTTAACCCCGGCAGTGATTGAAGAGCTCTATGGCAAGAGTCATCAAGAATCAAATAAAACCTACATTCAACGTGATTTGCATGCCATTCTCGGCTTGATATTTGAGGGGATGATTGCCGGAACATTTCAGACTGTTGGTAATTGTAGTCTTGAAAGCCTGATTATCGCTTTGAAAATAAAATATCGGTTGTTTTTTCCTGAACACATAGCCGACGAATTATTCACCGACACGGTGAGATTTTTCGAACAGTTTTATTTGGCAGAATACCTGTCTCAGTATTCCAATAATTCAACACTACCTCATCTATTAATGCGGTTAATCATTCAGAAGTTAATACCAGAGGGACAGCTTGAGTTAGCAGGTACCTTATTAAAAGATCATTTTATCTCTCAAGCGAATCAGGAGATTATGCAGGTTGAATTCATGATTCATCGATGGAAGCTGCGTTTTAATAGCGGGTCTACAGGTCGGTTTGATACGCAGCTACACACTCTGGGTGTGGAGCTCAAACCTGACATGAATAGACGCCTGCAACTGTTGGAGCGTTTTTTGAATGATGAAGTGACTGGTGATGATTTGGATGAATTGAGATCATGGCCTGCAGATCAGCAAACCTTCCAGGGGTATCATTTATTGCACTTTGCCATAATGAATAACAATACAGCGCTTGTTACTCAGTTGATTCAGATGTTTCCCTCAGCAGTTAATCAAACAAACTGGTTCGATCAAGAGCCTTTGTGCCTGGTTCAATCGGTTGAAATGATTGATCTATTAATCAAGGCAGGAGCCAGTACATCCAGGACTGAGGACGATAATGCATTAGACTACGCGATTAAGGCGAACAGAGTCGATTTGGTCAGTGCTTTACTTAAAAATGGTGCTCAACCCAGTGAATACAGTGCTTATTATGCCGCCACCAAGGATCCAAAGATTTTACAGTCTTTAATGGAATATTATCCCGCTACTATTACAAAACCTACTCACAATCACAGCAGTGCTATTCATGCTGCAGCACGTAGTGGTCATAATGAAAATCTTCGTACCCTGGTTTATTACGGCGGGGCAAATCCTGCTGCGAGTGATGTGAATGGGGTTACACCGATTCAATTAGCCCTTAAAAATGGACACAATGATACCGCTCGTTTATTGCTTCAATATCCAGGTACGTTATTCAAGTCACCGCATCGTGGTGATTCTGTTGTTAAGATGGCCAAAGACGACGATCTGCAGCGGACAATTAAACTAAAGAAAAAGGAAAAGAAGGCGGATCTGAAGCATTTTGAGACCTTTAAAAACAGCAATCCAGGTGTCGTTGAAGAGGATATTGATTATCTTCTTTTAGCCATTCATTTTAAAGACGTCCGTGCTATACGAGGATGTTTACTCGCATACCCGGATATTAAAGTGGTCAATAATAGCAAACTCTATTGCACTACTCCGTTGGCAGCAGCCATACAAAATCTGGCTCAGTTAAAAGGGAAAGACTATGATGAAGCATTTGAAATAGTCCAATTGCTTATGAAAACTCCAGGTATTGACATTAATGCATGCATGGCAAGCTCAGAACCGATCCTGTTCATGGCTACATCCATTAATGATGCCGCAGTACTTGATTTGTTCCTTGCTGATCCCAAACTGGATCCTAACCAGCGGGATAATGTTGGATATACTGCCCTACATGATGCTGTGGAACGAGGGCATTTAAGTTGTGTTAAGCGATTACTGCAGGATGAACGGGTTGACAGTACTCTTGTGAACCATAAGAACAAAACTGCCGCGGATCTTAAAAGTTTCGATGAGGGCGTCAAAGAATGCTGTGAAGAAGTAGCCAGGCACCAGCAGATTAAGCAAGGTAACACATTCGGAATGGCGGTATAGGATGGCGGACTTTTCCCCAAGATTCCTTATTTGTGACTAAGATTCAGATAAGATGTGCCGCTTGAATTTCACCAGATATGCCAATAGTTCATGAATTGTTAATTGAACGAGTATCTGGTGTTGTTTTGAATACTCTAGTTGTGGCGTTAATCTCATTAGATTCATTGCTTGTTAAGCCAAACTGCTTTCGATAATCTAATTTCATCTATTGACGTTTCAACACTCGCTCAGATCAGATATTCTGAAATTGATTAATGGATTTTTACATTCACAATTTCAAAAGGCTATCTAATGTTTCAATGGTTACAAGAATGGTGGCAGGAACGCATTGTGCGACGTTCACTCATAACTAATGATGAATGGAATGTTGCGTTTCAAAATTTGCCATTACTCCATCGCTTGAGCGATCAGGAAAAAGCCCGATTAAAACGCTTAGCTATTTTATTTCTTTATTACAAAACTTTGGAAGGCGTTGGTGATCTGAAAATCACTACCGCCATGCAGTTAACTGTTGCTTTGCAGGCTTGTTTACTCATTTTAAACCTTGGATTGCATTGGTATGATGGATGGGTCTCAGTGGTGATCTATCCTGGTGCCTTCTCAAGACAAAGCAGAGAGGTGGACGAGTTTGGTATAGAACATCTGGGCAGAACCAATCTGAGTGGTGAATCCTGGCAGCGTGGCCCAGTCATTTTGTCCTGGAATGATGCAGTACACCATGGCGAAATTGATGGCCACAATGTGGTGATTCATGAGTTTGCGCATAAGCTGGATATGCGTAATGGTCGGGCAAACGGTTTTCCGCCACTCCATAAAGGTATGTCTGCTCAACAATGGGCAGAAGAATTCAATAAAGCTTATTTTGATTTTGGACTTCGTATTCAACAGCACAATCCTATTCCTATTGATCATTATGCTATTGAATCAGCAGGGGAGTTTTTTGCAGTATTCACCGAGTTATTCTTTGAAAAACCGATAATTATCAAAGATTATTATCCAGCAATATATGATTTGTTAGTTCTGTTTTACCGCCAAAATCCTGTAGAAACATTTATTTAACTGAAGCCTCGTCTGCAACATGCTCCAGTACTTCTGATTCATCATACCTGATTGGAATATAAACTTAATCAGTTATATACTGAATTTATGATGAATTGATACTATGAAAGACAATATCATGTGTGCAATCTTTTTGAACTGGGTTAACAAGTAGAAGCTACGGTACTTTATCCTGTTTTTTTGAGATGGTGCCGTGCGAGGTGATGGAAGATTGTATACCCGGCAGCACGTCAGGTGAAGGGGCACAATATGGCGTTTCTGACACGTAAGGCAGTCGCATATGACGTGTTGAACAGCAAGCGATTTGAGGCTGAGCTTGTCATTGTTGCCATGAAAACAGGTACACCACTGAATGAAGCACGCAGGGAAGCTTATCGCGCACTTCGATCCTTGGTGAGCATCCAGAGTCCATATTTTGGCTTCCTGATGGATCGAGTATTAGGGGCGCTATACACACGGGCGTGGTCTCTAGATGTTGATTGGGAGGCGCTGAAGTGTCTGCAGCAAGAGAACGCTAACAAATCCCTGGTTTTTCTTCCTACGCATCGTTCGTATGCCGACAATTTCATTCTGGCGAAAGTTCTGCGATCAATTGGGATGCCGCGTAATTACGTTTTAGGCGGTGAAAATCTTCGTTTCTTCCCTATTGGCACCATTGGTCGTCGAGCGGGGGGCGTGTTCATTCGGCGCAGTTTCAAAGACGACGAAATCTATAAGCTGGCGGTGCGTGAGTACATGCGATACCTTGTAAACTCCAGAGCCAATCTGGAGTGGTATATGGAAGGCGGCCGGTCCCGAACGGGTAAGCTGAGACCTCCAAGATATGGACTTCTCAGTTACCTCGTCAGAGCGTTAAACAATGATGCTGTCGAAGACATTTTGCTTGTTCCTGTGTCAACAACATATGACCAGTTACAGGAAGTGGGAAAGTTGGCAGCTGAGGAAATGGGCGTCGCCAAGGAAAAGGAGAATTTCCGTTGGTTCGCTAACTATGTAAAGGCACAAAAAAGAAAATATGGCAAAGTCTATGTGCGCTTCGGTCAGCCATTTTCCCTACGCGAGGCTATTCTAAGCGAAGACAATCAATCCCTTCGATGGACAATTGACAAGATTGCTTTTGAAATGTTCCAGCGTATTAATCAAGTTACGCCTGTGACGGCGCAAGCGCTTGTTACTATTGCACTGCTCAGCGTTCACGATCATGCACTCACTTTAAAGGAGGTTCAGGACGTGATTGAGCCTTTATTAGAGTATGTTGCTCAGCGCGACTTGCCGCTTACTGCTCTTGGTCATTTACGCAGCGCGCATGGAGTAGAGGACGTGTTAAATACTCTTGTTCAATCGGGGGTAATTGGTCGGTATGACGGTGGTTTGGTATCAGTATTCTATATTGAGCCAGGCAAGCATTCGGTTGCCGCGTTTTACCGTAACAGCGCAATTCACTGGTTTGTCAATCGTGCTATTGTCGAACTTGGCGTGATGGCCGCTTCGCGCGAAGGAACAGGTGATGCCATTGAATGTGGACTTGAGCAGGCCTTCGCTATGCGCGACTTGTTGAAATTTGAATTCATTTTCAGTGAGAAATCTGTTTTTGAAGAGGAAATCAAGAATGAAGCGAAGTTGATCGATCCTGATTTGCGTCATCTGGTTCCCGGTAAGGCCGTCAGTTCATCGGTTCTCGAGAGGGCTCCGTTTTTGATTGCGCATCGTGTGTTGCCAGCATTTCTCGAGGCTTATTTCATTGTTGCGGATCAATTGGCTGCGCACCCATCGGAAGTGCCTGTCGATGAAGAACTCTTTCTTGCGCGTTGCATTGCGGTCGGCAAGCAATATGTTTTGCAGAAGCGCTTGCGCAACCCTGAGTGTGTCAGTCTTGAACTCTTTCGAAATGCTCTTGCTTTAGCAGCTAATCGCAGTTTGTTGCTGATGGGAGTCGAGGATCTTGGGGATAAGCGGCGTCAGTTTGCTGAAGAAACTGCAACTGCCGTGGCTTCTGTAGCGGCGATTGGTGAACTTGATTATCGGTTACATCATCATGGAGAGGAGTTACTCTGATGTCTATAAGCAAAGCCATCGCCGCAGTTGAAGCAGGTCCGAAAGGACCCGAAATTGGCGCTTTCTTTGATTTCGATGGTACGTTAATTGATGGTTATTCCGCGGTACCTTATTATTCAGACAGGATTAAGCGCCGTCAAATGAGGCTGGGCGAGGCAGCGGACATTATCAGGATGGCCTGGCGCAGCAACATCGATGAAAACGAATTTGCTACTTTTATTGGCAAGAGCATCGCTGAATGGGCTGGTCATCCAGAACAGGAGATGGCCGAACTCTGGTCTCGTTTATTCAAGAGTAAGATCGCAGGGCTGCTTTTTCCTGAAGCTTGGCTCCTTGTGAAAACACATCAAAAAATGGGGCATACAGTGGTGATCGCATCTTCGGCTACGCGCTACCAGATTTCGCCACTTGCTGAAGCGTTAGGGGTTAAGCATCTATTGTGTACACGTGTGATGGTGCGTGATGGTACTCTGACGGGTGGTATTGAGGGGGCGCCGTTTTGGGGTGTAGGTAAGGCAGATGCGGTGCGAGATTTTGCAAAAGAACACCGCTTAGATCTTGCGCGCAGCTATGGTTATGCAAACGGCAAGGAAGATATTGCTTTCCTGAAGACCGTAGGACATGCGACAGTTGTAAATCCGAAGCGATCACTGCTTGAGGTTGCTCAAAATGAACACTGGCAAGTGTTGCGCTTTGCAACGCGACGTAAGGCATCGGTAGTGACGCGTGTACGCAGTTTGGGAGCATATTCCGCACTGATGCTCACGTCGATGATTGGTTTCCTGTACGGCGTGACGACAGGGAAAAAACGTAAGGCTGCAGAATGGATCTGTACGACCAGCAGCGATGCCATGTTGGCTATCACGGGTATTCACATTGAAGTTCTGGGTGAGCGTCACCTGAGGGAGCATCGTCCGTCAGTGTTCGTGTTTAATCATCAAAGCTTTGTTGATGGTTACGTTCTTTTTAGTCTTCTACGACAAGGTATTACCGGTGTTGCCAAACAAGAAATCATTAATACTCCGCTTATAGGAAGGCTATTGCGTGGTCTGGACTTTGCATTCATTGATCGCAGTAATACCTGCAGCGCGATAGAAGCAATGCAGCCGGCCGTCGATAGACTACGGGCTGGGCTAAGCATCGCGATAGCTCCGGAGGGTACACGAAGTCTCACTCCGAAGTTGGGTCGATTTAAAAAAGGAGCTTTTCATATCGCAATGCAAGCCGGTGTACCTATTGTGCCAGTGGTTATTCGCAATGATTATGAGGTCATGGTGCGAAAATCGTTGCTATTTCGACCTGGAACAGTGCAGGTATGTGTTTTGCCGCCTATCGATGTGACGCACTGGAATCTTGAAGATCTTGACCACCATATTGCGGCAGTGCAGGAACTTTTTCAAAAGACCCTTGATGATTGGCCTGTATCTGAGTCTTAACTGCATGGACAAGGCTTAACCTCTTGCCAACCGGAAACACTATTTATGAGAACCTGTTTTTTCAGGAGGGAGTTAAAGAAGTTGGATTAAAAAACATTGAAACTGTTGTTCCATTCTCTTTTCCTCTATTTTTAAAGAATAATTGGATGTTATGTTTTAATAAATAAGTATTCAAATTAGTAAGACCTATACCAACTCCGCCGATGAAATAGTGTTCCTCTTTTCCTTCGGATTGAATATCCTCTATGCCAAAATGCTGACCAGGAACTTTATCACAAAAACCTCCTGCATTGTCTTTGATGCTAACAATTAAATTGCTATCAGATTTTTTTATTACTATTTTAAAGAGTAAGGAGTGACCAATAGTTAATCCTCTTTTTGCAAATGCATCATAGGAGTTTTCAACCAGTTCCCCTAACCAATTATCAAAACCTTTAGGAATCTTTAGAGAGGTATGAGCATTGAAGTAATCTGTTATTTTGGCTGCAATTTGTTCTGCAATATCAACGGGATGATAGGGATCAGAACTCTTTCTTGTTGTGAATTCTTTGGCGTTAATCGTAGTGACCGGTATGAAGATAGAATGTTCAAAGACTTTAACGAAACTTTTCTTTCTTTCAGAGTCATTCATTCGTTGAAAATGCGAATACATCATTTGAATTTGAATAAAAATAATGAATGACAGTATAACTGAACTTTCCTTAAGATTATCTTAATAAGGTAATTGAGATGCACCTGAGTAAAATGTTCACTTTTATTGTTTTATGTGATCTTATTTTGTGCTAAAATGCCAAAATAATATCTATATGTTTTGTTAATTATGACTTTTGTACTAGAAAAAATAAATGCAGATACCCTGTTAGAACAGCTTCAAAAATGGAACTCAGTGTTTTCAAAAAAAAGAAAGATGAACAAGATTGAGAATAATGCAATCTCTATTTTTAATCAGATAGTTGAATCATTAAATGAACGACATGGTTATTTATGGATAGCTAAACGTGATGAACAACTGTGTGCGGTGTTAATTGGTGATGACAGTAAAAAGGGTTTAATTATTCGTTATCTTCTTTCTAATGTCTTTGATGTGCAAGCTAAAGGAGCCGGAGCATTCTTAGTCCGGGAAATGCAGAGTTTCGCTGATAAAAAAAATCTGTCCATTCGAACAACCTCGCAAAATGCAGATGCATTTTGGGCGAGAAGTTCTTTTCAGCTGGATGCAGACAATCCTCCTGATTTTATTTATAAACCATCTCAAATAGTTCTTGGACAGTTTTTTAAGCCTGTGTTACAAAAAGAGAAGAAAGATGAAGGTAAACATATGCGTAAGGCTCACTATCAGTATTCATAGTCTATCCATGTGTGAATTAACTTTAAATTGAGTCAAGATATCGATACAGAGCTTACTTCTGATAAGGCTAAACCCCAGTGTTTCTTACTATTGGCTTGTACAAACGCTTTATACAATTTTTTTGTACATCGATGACGTATCATCATGACTCAATTGTAAATAAATTTTTCGACAACCTTTCATAGAAAAATTTCTTAAATTTCTTTGCCCTTCTCATCTAATGAAGGGGGGCATAAGTTCCAGTCCTGTCTATTTATTAATCATTTAGTATGTTATTTGCTATACTCATTAAAATTAGTACTTAATAGCCGTTCTATATGACTACTGAGAATTTTTTATCAGACCAAGTGATCTTTGATGAAAACAAGAAAATTGATGTATTAGTTGATGTTCTTGCTTCTTATACCAAGAGCCTGCCAATGCATCTGGAGGATAAACCTGCTGAGGATAAGCCTAAAGAGAGTCTATATAGCGAAGACAAAGAGCAGCGGAAAGCAGCGGCGAAGGTTATCTTAAGAGCGTGGCGCGGCAATAAAATAACGCAATCTATTACTTCTAGTCCTTATTTTTCATACCTATCAATGCTTGATCCTCAAGACGAAAAGAGGCTTATGCTTTCAGCACTGATGTATGGCAGGCACGTAGCAGAGATTGACAGTCAGTCTGAATACTATATGAATAATCCCTTTATTCCTGCAGGAGCCAAATACCATCGTAATGATAATAAAGTTGGCAGAATCATGGAATTGCTGTGTCAAAAGGTAGGTATTGAAAACATAGACCCATATAAATTATACATTCCGATTAGCTTGTTAGAAAATTGCACAAAGGATCAGTTAATGGATAGTGCAATTCAATTTATTCAACAAGAGCTCAATGGGTTTCAATTGGAACACTTGGACCATGAGTTTATTGTTCACCCAAATCAACAAATAGGCGTTCTTGTGTTAAATCCATTTCAGCACGTTGAAAGTGAAAAAATAAAAACGTTTATGGAAAGCAGTGGATTTATAGCTAGTCCATGGCAGCTTGCAGAAACAGTAGGGGACATGGCAGAACGACCCGCTATCAGCAATGCCACTATTCCTACTATGCCTGATTTGCCAGGTAGTAAAGAGCTGTTCTTAAACAGCAAAATTTTTAACCAGTTGCTTAGAGTATCCAGCAATGAGAAATACCCAACGCATTTACTTGCAAAGTCGCTTGTTGAATTACTAAAAAATTTACCTACAGATGCTGATGAAAAAACGATAAAGAAGAACTAAAGCAAGGACTGGAAGAGCATCTTAAAACCTATGTTGAAGCAATTACCAGTTCGTCTAATGATGCAAAACAAATTCATCAGGCTCGAAAAGCAGTACATTTTATTTTAAAACAACTCAAGATCGAGCCACTAGAATCACAAAAATATAATTTAACTTTTTTTGGAGAGAAAAAGAAAGAAGGTTCATCAGAAAAAGAGCCAGACAAGGATATCTCAATTGATAAATTCCCCTCGCCTTAAATATGAAACTGAATGAAATGCGCAGCCTTTAGAGTCCAGTCAATTTCTCGCGTCGATTCATTGCAGTTGCACTAATAGGCAACAAAGATCAAATTATAATCGAATTGCCATGCTAATAGTATTTTTGTGTAAAGATTGGCGGAATGCTGTGATGATTTCCGAATTATCGGTACTTAAAAGCTTAGAACATGTTGTAACTAGGTATGTCAACTTGGTGGCAGTTGCTGAATTCAAAAATCTGGACCAAGAGCTGAATCAGTATTTAGCAACGTTAAACCAGTCATCCGACAATGAAGAAGAGCTCCTTAAAGTAAGAAAAGCTATTGTTTCAATCTTAAAAAAATCAACTATTGATCCGGTTGATTCGTCGCAAGTAAAACACCGCTTTTTTGATAAGCAAAAAAGTAGTTTAAGCCCAGATAAAGATGAGGATAATAACTTAGGTCAAGTCCGTTTGCCTTGATATTAAAATAATTCAGAAATGTTCATTTTAAAATAATAAATTGACGTAACGACTCAAGTTTGAAAGAGTCGTCCTGCCCATAGGTGTTTTTAAGCGTTTGAGACTGTATTAATGGCGTTTTAATGTGGAGTGGCTGCATGGTTTCTCTTCATGATAAATCAAAACATTGTCCCAGTTGGCATTTCTGCGCATTTTCATACACTTTTTCTGCAATACTGATGTCTTGAATCGCAAGACCAACGGATTTAAAAACCGTGAGTTGTTGTTTTAATTTAGACTCTTTTGTCTTTAATAGCGAGCCTAACTCTAGGATTGAAGCAGTATTTAGAAGGCCCGCTTCAATGGCCGCAATAATTTCACCAGCTTCTGCAAAAGCTGCTTCATGTTGGTCGACAACAGTCGTGGCGTGTTTAAAAATCTCAGGAGCAATTTCATGCATGGTTCTGGAGTGTGAACCAATCGCATTGATGTGTGCGTCTTTTTTTATGTTTTCAAGGTGAATAAGAGGCTCTGTACTATTGGTCGCGGTACAAATGACATCAGCGTTACACGTTGTTTGATGAATATTACGACATACTTGTGTGTCAAAACGATGCTCTATTTGACTTGCGAACGCTAACGCATGTTCATGGGTCCGAGACCAAACTGAAACTTGTTGAATAGGGCGCACATGTGCTACGGCCTCCAGCTGAGTTAACGCTTGTACACCCGATCCAATAATGGCAACGTGACTTGCATCCTCTCGTGCTAGAAGTCGAGTTGCTAAGCCTGAAACTGCGCCAGTGCGTAATGCCGTTAAATAGCTTGCATCCATCAGCGCTTTTGGTTCACCCGTTGTAGCATCTAATAATAAAATAACCCCATTAATGGCAGGTAAATTGAGAGTAGCATTATTTGGGAAGAGCGAGACCACCTTCATACCAAGCTGTTTTTCTTGTTTAAAGAAAGCAGGCATGATATGGGTTGTAGCACGTTCTTTTTTTATTGCAACAGTCGTTCGTAAGGGCATGATCACCTGTTGATTTGCCAACTGCAAAAAAGCATGTTCCATGGCATCGATAGCATCCCCCATGGTGATGCATTGTTTTACGTCGGTTGCTGATAGGAATTTGATGCTCATCGTGCCTCCCAATCTTTTAATAAATTCGCTATTCGGTTTAGACCGTCTTTTAAAATAGGCTCGGGACGCCCAAATGAAATTCGAAAAGCATTCGAGCTTCCAAATACTTCAGCCGGCATCAGTAGGACTTTATATTCATCGAGTAATTGACGACAAAAGTCGGCAGAGTCCCATGTTTTTGGTACATCAATGTACGCAAACGGCGTGTTTTGTGGATTAATTAAATGCAGTTGTGGCCATTGGCTCAAGAATTGTCTTACTATATTTTCACCCTGTTTAATCAATGCATGATAACTATCAATATGAGCTTGATAGGCCTTAAGCACTTCAATGGCTAAATACTCACACAACGAAGAATTGGTGACCGTCGTGTAGCGTTTATAATTGACCATGTCATTGACTAAGGATGCTTCACCGATAAACCAGCCTACCCGAAGCCCAGGATAACCATAAATTTTAGATAAACTGCTGACTGCTGCGGTCTGTCCTTCTAAATGTACGATACTATTTGCGTAATGTGTCAGATACTCTTCATCATTTAATAAAAATATCCCTCTTTCATGACATAAGCGGGCAAGTTCTTTCAGATCCTCTTGTTCGACCATAGTTCCTAAGGGATTATTTGGACTGGTTAAAATGATAAGTTTTGTATTAGATTTTAAATTATCAACGATGGTATTCATATCGATTTGATAATTATCATCGCGGTTTAAATGTATTTTTGTCACATCACAACCCATATGGGCAGGCACCTCCCATGATTGTTGCCAGCCAGGAACAAACGTTATCACATGATCGTGAGCCGATAAAAAAGATCGATAAAATAAATAGAGCGCTTCTTGGCTGCCGTTCGTAATGACGATTCTTTGTTCATCAACTTGGTACATTTCAGCGATAAGCTGGCGCAACTCTTTTTGTCCCACATCGATGCTGTAATTCAAATCATAATTTTTGCTGAATTGGATGTCATCAATGTGATGCGGATGAATACCACTTTCCGCTAAATCAATATCAAAATGGCCATTTGCCGTGGAGAACAACCATTCTTGTATTTGATAATTTGCAATTTTTTGCATGATGTTTCTCACTCGTTTGGTATAAAAATAGTGCCTTGCATGTACATATGACAGGTTCCTGTCAGTAGTACGCGGTCATCTTTGATCTCGCATTCGAGAGCCCCTTGTCGCTTTAAGCCTTGAATCGCATGAATATGGTTTTTATTCAATCGATTGCACCAATAGGGCGCAATAACACAATGCGCGGATCCGGTTACAGGATCTTCCGGCACATTGCAGGCTGGATAAAAGCAGCGTGAATAAACATCACTATTTGATGAGGGTGCTGATAATATGATTCCGCGAAATTTCAGTTGGCTAATGGCGATTAAATCAAGTTGGATAGTTCTGACGTCTGATTCATTATCAAAGATACAAAGTAAGTCGAATGTACTTTGATAGATTTCTTTAGGTTTAATGGACAGAGCATTTAACACCTCATCGGTGGGTGTTAATTTTTGATAGGGCAGCGCTGGAAAATCCATTTGCAATTGGTTATTTTTCTTGGAAACGCGCAGTTCGCCACTGTTGCTTTGAAAAAGAATAGTCGACCCTGGATGCTTTAATTGATTAAACAAAACAAAAGCACTGGCGAGTGTTGCATGACCACACAGATCAACCTCTGTATTGGGCGTAAACCATCGAATGCGGTAATGGTCATTTTCCGGCACAATAAATGCGGTTTCAGAAAGATTATTTTCTTCAGCGATGGCCTGCATTTGTTTGTCAGTTCGCCAAGCGTCCAATGGACATACTCCTGCCGGATTGCCGGTAAAAACAGAGGTTGCGAACGCATCAATTTGGTATAAAGTCAGTTGTTTCATTGTATAATCCTCACTATGAATTATGCAACTATACAGTATTATGCTAATATATAGCAAGCTATATTTATAGGAAGACTTATGTACACATCAACATTAATTAAAAAAGCCGCTCGATTATTAGAAAAAAAAGCGAACCAATTATTGAAGCCTTACCAAATCACGCATGGTTATACGTATTTTTTAATGGAGCTTTTTGAACAAGATGGATTGACGCAAACGGCATTACAACGAGCGATTGGTGTTGAACAGCCTACGGTTGTGAGAACATTAGATAGAATGGAGCGTGATGGACTCATTGAACGCAAACCAAGCCCTACTGATAGACGGGCGTTTCATATTTATTTAACGGATAAGGGCCGGGATTGTGAACCGATGGTGAAGGCTGCCGCAAGTGTTCTTAACCAATCTTTATTACAATCCTTATCAACAGAAGAGCAAACCCATATACAATCTTATCTGCAGCGATTGATTGATAATTTAGAGGAACATTGAAGGTTAGATGATGACAAAAATATTGATGAGCGCCTGTTACAAGAAGATAAATCATTCAGTGAAATTGCTAAAACTTTTAATGTTCATAAAGCAACAATGTACCGTTTGCAAAATTGATTAAAAATAAGGAATCCAAGCATGCATTCAAAGATATTAAGCTTTTTTAGCACCTAGGCAGGCAAAGAAAAAATCCAAACCGTCCGTTTCTCTCAAACAGAACTCTTTATCTATTTTTATCTTCTCATGCTGTTCGATTACTTTGGATTAACTCAGCAAACTTTGGACATGATAGTTGGGACGCCCACATCTATCAATTATTTAAATATTTGGCTGTTTCGCATAGTAGGTGTGATTGGATTAATACTGTTTTATTTGGTCAATGGTGGAAGCAAGGGTACTAATGTTCTCAGCAAGTTCTTTACCTTTTTCTTCACTGTGGGTATTGAATAGACCTTACGCTATTGATACTTAAATTTTGTAATAGGAATGCCATGTTCTCTGCAGAAATCTTCTTGCGATAATCCACTTCGCTCATATCCCTTAAATAGGTGATCCCACTATTCTTCTTTTATTTTCATTTTAATCTCCTCTTTTTGAGAAGCTCAGTTTATGCAGTTTTTTATTCGGCGGTAGGTGTATTTAGCCGAACGCATACCTTTAGTTAGCAAAATAACTCGAGTTAATTTTTGTATGATTTTTGATCATTTTTTGTAAATTAACTATACTCTGAAAATGAGTAAGCCTAAGTAGACATTATGACCAATACATTAACTAACTCAGATGAAAATGAACTTCTTTTAACCAATGAATACAATCAAGCTGTCGAATTAATCGACGAATTAGCAGCTATTCTCAGTGAAAAAACCTCTACCTTAAGTAATAGTTTACCCGTTTCTACATCTTTTACGGCGCACGAAGCATCCTCTAAAAATCAAAAAGAAGCGGAAGACGTTACTTCTGAAAGAAATAAGAAACTAGACATTATTGCCAAAAATAGTGCGGCTCGAGTCATTCAACGTGCTTGGCGTGGGCATAAAGTAAAAGAAACTATTGTCAGTAATCCATATACAGCGTACCTGTCTTTAATTGACCCCAATGACGAAGAAAAACTAATGCTATCGGCGCTAATGTTTGGCCGCCATGTAGCAGAAATTAGAAAACAATCTAACGAGTACATTCCAAATCCTTTTATTCCAGCTACTGGTCTTTATCATCGTTCCGATACGCATGAAGGCGAGGTAATGAAACTTTTTTGTGAGCGATTTAGCGAAGAAATGAAGGATTATAATATTTATTTACCTATCGCACTCTCAAGAAATCTAGCTATTGATTCAATTCTAGATAAATTTCCCGATAGCGATATAGAATTAAAAATGGTTGAAGAGGGTAATCTTGGCGTTTTAATTATTCGTAAAGATGAAGACGCCGAATCATTAAAACAGTTTATCGCCTCCGCTGGTTTAATTGCCTCGCCTTGGGAAATAGCCGAATTTATTAAAGGTGAAATACCTAAGCCTGAGCAAATAAGCAGTACAAATTTACCAGCAGATCTACCAACCACTAAAAGTGATTTATTGCGAAGCCGTGTTTTTTTGAAGCTATCAGGAACCGCTGATAAATCTAAATATCCAACCCAATTATTAGCTCAATCCCTACAAAATCTTATTAAGAATTTGCCAGATAATTTAAATGCGCAATCAATAAGGCGAATTGCTTTAATGCTTGATTTAGTGAATACATTTTACCGCTATAATTATCCTCGTTATGCATTTTTTGTTTACATGATAGTGCATGAAATCTCACTGGAGTTTTCATTAAATCAAACTTCAGCAGAAATGGAACAAAGTTTTGAGCTATTTACACAATCTACTACTAATACGATGTCGGACGCACTAACTCTTGGGGAGAACGAGTTAGAAGCTGTGCAGATTGTTCATTCTTCAGCACTCTCAGGATGTAATGCTTATTATCTGGCGCAAACACTAGCAGAAAAAATGCAATCGTATACAGACAAGCAACTTTATTATCCTGTCGATTTATATTATGAAACGCAAGCCATTATAACCAATGCTGAAAGCGCAGCTGATGCCAATATTTTTATTATTACTCCCGGTGCTGTTATGCAAAATACGGGTCTTACTTTAGGGACTGATCCTAACAAATTTGTGGAAGAGTATATTATTAAACCTGATAGAAAAGACCCTGTCGTGTTGATACTAGATACCACTTCGGCACTTTATAAAGATTTAGCATTAAACGATCACGTTAAGAAGCTGATAAGTGAAGGACAGTTATCAATCATTGTGTTTGAAAGCCTGCAAAAATTTGGTTTGCTTCATACCGATCAAGCCCAGGCAGGCAGGATGGTAGCGTATTGCTCGAAAAAACATTTCTTAAGTGACGATTTAGCGCTTTGGGAGCAAAATACCCGAGAAGATTTTAAACAGCATGTTGATATGAGGATTGCTGCCTATCTGCATAGTTACTGTGCTGATTTGATAGAGAAGATAAAAGAGCGGCAATTTGATAACGGTACAATATTCCATGATATTCTAGCTGCCGATTTGTTGTGGGAAGTAGTAAACCATCAAAAATCGGAACTGGAACTTAAATCATTGCCTTATTTTTTAGTATGGCAACCGATGGGTATGGATGATGCGCTGCCATTTAACGGCAAACTAGTAGAAGATCGGGATAGTTTTGGTCATTATCATTCTTCTGTGACGAGTATATCAAGTGGCTATGGCACGATAGTGCGTTTAAGTCCTGGCGCCTCTGATGCTTTAGATAGTTTGATTCAAAGTACTCAGATTTATTTGGCTCATAAAGTAAGTGCTTCAAATAAACATATATATAATGCGTTATTACAGGAACTTAGTCAGCAAAGCTCACTGCCGATTGAAAAAGAACTAATTATTTTAGCCGCCGCCGCTAATTTAATTTTTAACCACCATAAAGAAATAACTAAGGAAGATTTTCCGACCATTAACAGAGCTTTATCACAATGCGTTTCGTTAAAGGGTCGGGATGTCTATACAAAAGTTATCCAAGAATTAAAAAATGTAAAAGCAGAATTTAGCCGTTTAGAAGAGTTAAGCGAAACCCTATTAAACAAATGGCAGGTAACTAAGGAAACATCAAGTAGATTATTAAAAAGCAAAGAAGATCATCATTTACTTCATAAACTTGATGGCGCATCGCTAACTTTAGATGAACATTTTTTTACTTCTTTAGTTAACAACCCAGAACAAGTAGTTCTCATTAAAAATAGGTTAGATAACCTGACTAATGATAGTCAGAAATTATTTTCCTGGTTTAATAATATCGGTGTAGATATAACACCAGATAAATTAATTAGATTGCTTGATAATGATGATGACAGGCTATCTAATTTATTCAATAATCTTGTCGATCAAGAGTGTAAAAGTAAAGAGCTTTATAATTTTCTTTTAACAACAGAGTATCCAGTAATACTGAAAATTTCTTCATTTACATCTTATTCCATGGTACCAATGACTGAGCAGCGTGCTAATGCTTTAATTTCATTAGCGCAATTAACTAATTCATTTGAGTCGTACTTTAGAGGATTAGAAAACGATCAATTTTGTAAGCATGTTGCTCTATTTAATCAGACTATGTCCGACTTTAAAAATTTAAAAGATAATACCGCTTTAAAAACATTTGCCGAGAAATACTTTGACCTTTTAAATAACTACTATTCTCCCGGTAAAACGAATGACGAGAAATCAGATTCCCTGGCTCAACTGCAGGACGTTGTTCAGGACTACATAAAAGAAGCTAATCCAGTTGAAAAAATGCAGGTTAAAAAGTTATTTGAACAGGCGCAGAGAATTATCAATCCTGTCTTAGGTGCAAGTAAAAGTACCTCTACCTTTTTCTCTAGAACAGAGCAGGAAGTTGAGAAAGCTAGTCCAGAGGATCCGAAAATACAAAAGAGTGGTAGTCCGAGGATCTGACCTCAGATTATTGTATGCAAACAATCCACAATTCATACAAAGTTAAGTATTATTGCCCTTTACCCGTTAGACTATTAATAATGAGGATATTAAGAACATGAGCTCTAATCGTTGGGATTTAAAAGGAAAAAGAGCATTAATCACTGGAGGCACAAGAGGTATCGGTAAGGCCATTGTCGAGGAGTTGTTACATTTAGGTGCGGATGTTTTAATCGTTGCCAGAAATTCTGCATTACTTAATGATATGTTACTCCATTGGCAATCAGCGGGTTTTAAAATAGACGGTATAGCAGCTGACCTGAGCGATGGAGAAGAATCATGCCTTACCATCATTGATAAAGTAAAAAAAATGTGGGGGACATTGGATATTCTTGTTAATAATGCAGGAATTAATATTAGAAAACCTGCAGAAGATTATACTTTATTAGAATATGAAAAAATCATGCAAACCAATCTAACTTCTACATTTAATATATGCCAGTTGGCTTATCCATTACTAAAAAATTCCACCCAAGGGAATATTATTAATATTGCTTCAATATCCGGGTTAATTGATGATGCTTCGGGTGCTCCCTATGGCATAAGTAAAGCAGGAATGATTCAGCTTGGTAAACACCTGGCAGTTGAATGGGCATCTGATAACATCAGAGTGAATACTATTGCACCTTGGTATATTGAAACGGAGTTAACACAATCCTCTTTATCAAACCAGGAAGTATTCAATCGAATTATATCCAGAACACCAATGGGGCGCGCTGGAAAAGCGGAAGAGGTTTCTGGTTTAGTGGCCTTTCTTTGTATGCCAGCCTCATCGTACATAACTGGGCAATGTATTACCGTTGATGGCGGTTTTCTTGTCAATGGTTTTGCGAATCATTTAAGTCAGCCTATGAGCTAAGAGTCGCATTTAAATCTTGGGTTTAAGCCTTTGCGCAGTTTGATTTTCTAGCATCAATACTATGGGCATTATATCAATATCTTCATCACCGTGACTGGATATCCCTTAAACTCATCCATACCGATTACAGTCCAACCAAGACGTGAGTAATAATCAGGAATGGTTGGATCAAAAGCAAAAAGGTACAAATTATTGAAGCCTAAGTCTCTGGCTTTATTTTTAATTGCTTCAATGAGCATGGTGCCTATACCTTGTTTCTGATAAGCGGGATCGACCACCAGTGACCCAAGCCATGGTTTTAAGTCTTGTCTGATGCCATCATTTTCACGTAAAGAACACATTCCAACGGGTTTGCCTACATCAAGCGCAACAATGGTGAGAGGTAGCGTGTCGTCATTCAAGTGTTCACTGAACCTTTGAATGACGCGCTCAACCGGAATATCAGGAACCCATTTTGCTCCAAGTACTTCATACCAGATTTCTGCGCATCTTGTTATGCTGTTTGGATGATTTTTGATAAGGTCTATGCTAATCATCTTTAACCATGTGTATTTTAAAATTAAAATCACTCATCTTTAACATGTGTTTCCATTACTATGCAAGTTTAATTTAAATGGCACAGCTCATTTGAATTTTTGCAGCTAATGCCTGCACAATCAAAAGTTGGTTGGTGTTGAGCTTGCGAAACTCAACTACGGAGCAAAGCGACCACCTCAATTGATCTAACATTCTGGAGTGGTTTTATCTTCGTTAGTTCATTATTGTTTTCAGATAGGATCATATATATCTCAATGCCATCCCAAACCTGTAATAAATGCACACAAAATTACAACTAACCATGCTTGAATACGCCAAAATTGCAGTAATAAAAATGCCAGTACAGCCAGCAAATAATCATTCATTGAGAAGATGGCGCTTGTCCAAACCGGTTGGTAAAATGCGGCCAATAATAAACCAACTACCGATGCATTAACTCCCAATATTACTTTCTGCATTAAGAGATGTTGTCGTAGATTTTCCCATAAGGGTAATACGCCAATAATTAATAAAAATGAAGGAAGAAAAATGGCAAACAATGCAATGATACCGCCAAGCCATCCATTCGGCGTATTCGTTGATACTGCACCAAGAAAAGCGGCGAAAGCAAACAATGGACCGGGTAGTGCTTGTGCTGCTCCATAACCTGCAAGAAAAAGAGAGTTATCAACCCATCCAGTCGGAACTACTTTTGCCTGCAGTAAAGGCAAAACGACATGACCACCACCAAAAACTAATGAACCAACACGATAGAACGCGTCGAATAACTGCAATGGGTAATTTGTAACACAAAGTGATAGGAGAGGTACTAGTGTTAACACGATAAAAAATATAACTAAAACCACAATGCCCGATCGTTTACCTAGTTGAAAGGTCAATTCATTGGTAGGAAGATCTTTGGTTGGTGAAAGAAAAAATAGGCCAAATATGCCGCCAAGTAGTATCATTACTAATTGTCCGATTGCGTTAGGTATTAAACTCGCGCCTATGCAAGCCAATACCGCAAGGCTTGCTCGTGTTTTATCCGGACATAAAGTACTGCTCATTCCCCAAAGCGCTTGCGCAACGACAGCTACCGCAACAACTTTCAATCCATGTAGCCAAGGCAGGTTATCATGAATACCCACATTGAGAAGGACAAGTCCAAATAATATCATTATCAGGGCTGAAGGTAGCGTAAAACCAAGCCATGCTGCAATCGCGCCACTAATTCCCCCTCGTGATAAACCAAGGGCCATTCCAACTTGACTGCTTGCGGGTCCAGGTAAAAATTGACACAAAGCTACTAAATCAGCGTAAGCTTGATCACTTAACCATTTAAGTCGGTTGACACATTCATTACGGAAATAACCGAGATGAGCTATCGGTCCACCAAAACTGATGCACCCCAATTTTAGAAAAATCAAGAAAATTTCTGTACGTGTTGATTGGTTACTTTTTATATTTTGGTCAATCAATCTGCTTCTCCCAATGCAGCAATAAAAATTCATCTTTAAATAATGCGTTAATTTGTTTTAATTTCAGACCAATTAAAGTAGTGATAACCAATATCATAAATTATTAGATACACTTCGTTAAATTTATATTTTATTGTATTTTTCGTTTATTGAAATAATCGTTAAGAAGCTATGATGAATAGCAAGGTTGGGTCTGAGACCCATAGACGTCAGGTTAAGGAGCAAATCAATAGTAGCCTGGATGAAGCACAGCGAAATCCGGGAAACCTATGCGTAGCATAGTACCTTTTTAATCGGTGCCCGCTTCGCGGGGCTTCCTGGATTACGCGCTTCGCACTTCATCCAGGCTACTATCAGAAGTAGCCCGGATGAAGCATAGCGAAATCCGGGAAGCCTATGCGCAGCATAGTACCTTTTTAATCGGTGCCCGCTTCGCGGGGCTTCCTGGATTACGCGCTTCGCACTTCATCCAGGCTACTATCAGAAGTAGCCCGGATGAAGCATAGCGAAATCCGGGAAGCCTATGCGTAGCATAGTACCTTTT
>NZ_JADOBG010000007.1 GCF_016786215.1 Legionella bononiensis
CTAATTTTATCAAAATACCAACGTTCTCCCCTCTCCCTCGCGCGCAGCGTGGGGGAGAGGGATCAAGGGTGAGGGGGTTAAATTCGTCGCGTAAGCGACTCCATTCCATTACCCAGGGCAACTATTATAGGCCATCATTTGTAAGAAAAATTCAATATTTTTCTACACCACGAATTACCTTGCGTTTAAAGCGATGCAAGTTTTGTCGCAATTTTAATGTACCGACCAGATTAAACATATTTAATTGTATTTTAAGGAGTCGCTTACGCGATAAATTGACCCCCCTCACCCTTGATCCCTCTCCCCCACGCTGCGCGTGGGGGAGAGGGGAGAACTTTGGTATTTTGATAAAATTAGAAACGATTAGTTTTTTATTACAATTAATGTGTTTTATTATAATTAATTTGTTTTATTGTAATTAATTTGTTTTATTGTAATTAATTTGTTTTATTGTAATTAATTTGTCCCACAGCCTCGAAAGGTAAAGGACAGCTGAGTCCATTTTACTTGATTCGTAATCTTAGTGCATTAACGATGACCGAGACAGAACTAAGCGACATGGCCGCGGCTGCTATCATGGGGTTAAGCAGCAGGCCGGTAAATGGATAGAAAATACCTGCGGCAATCGGGATACCCAAGGCATTGTAGATAAAAGCAAAAAATAAATTCTGGCGAATATTGTTCAGAGTGGCTTTTGACAAATCCAATGCGGTAATTATACCACTCAAATCCCCACGTAACAGGGTAATACCCGCACTTTCAATGGCAACGTCACTGCCTGTTCCCATCGCAATACCAATATCCGCCTGAGTTAATGCAATCGCGTCATTAATCCCGTCACCGGCCATAGCCACCTTTGCTCCTTGAGATTGCAAATCGATAATGACTTGTTTTTTATCTTCCGGGAGGACTTCAGCAATACAATTCGTGATCCCCAATTGTGTTGCGACTGCTTCAGCCGTTTTTATTGTGTCGCCGGTCAGCATCACTACTTTTATTCCCCTTTTTTCCAGAATTTCCAGAGTAGATCGACTCATTGTTTTGATGGGATCTTCAACGATTAAGAGACCTGCCAATTTGCGGTCTATAGCCATGTAGAGAACTGTAGCACCTTTATTTTGCTGATTATTAGCTTCTTCCGCCAGTTCTGAATGATCTGTGGTTAATTCTTTTAAAAAACGAGCATTCCCAAGCGCTACATGACGTGAACCAATGATGGCGCTTACTCCCAGTCCTATGCTGGCTTTAAATTCTTTGACGGCAGCGATTTTTATTGTTCCGCCCTTAGCTGCTGCCATGATGGCTTTAGCCAGAGGATGCTCACTGTTACTTTCAATACTCGCTGCCAGAGCCAATAGTTCTTCTTCGTTATAGCCTTTTGCGGTTATAATTCTGGTTAACACAGGATGACCCTCTGTTAACGTCCCGGTTTTATCCAGAACCAGAGTATCTATTTGTTCCATCATTTCAAGAGATTCTGCATTCTTAATAAGTACCCCGTGTCGTGCTCCCTGGCCAATGCCAACAGTAATGGAAACCGGGGTAGCCAGACCGAGTGCGCAGGGGCAGGCTATAATCAGCACTGAAACCGCGGCAACGAATCCGTAGGTAAATGCAGGGACAGGTCCAACCAGCAACCAGAAAACAAATGAGATTATAGCGATAAGGATCACCAAAGGAACGAACCAGCCCGACACGGTATCTGCAAGGCGTTGAATCGGGGCTCTGCTTCGTTGTGCTTCACTTACTGAACGGACGATGCGCGCTAATAGGGTATCATGACCTATATGATGAGCCTGCATTATAAAACTGCCCGTTTGGTTTATTGTAGCGCCGATGACCTGACTTCCGGGTTCTTTATGTACAGGCATGGGTTCGCCAGTAATCATTGATTCATCAACATAACTTTGGCCGCTGGTGATCGTGCCATCTACCGGGATTTTTTCACCGGGTTTAACACGCAAGAGATCATTCAGTTGCACCTTATCCAGAGAAATTTCTTCCTCAGCTCCATCAGCCAACAGGCGATGAGCACGAGTGGGGTTTAAATTTAATAATGCCCTGATAGCACCTCCAGTTTGTTCACGTGCTTTAAGCTCCAACACTTGACCGAGCAATACCAATGTAGTGATTACCGCGGCTGCCTCAAAGTAAAGCCCAGGTAAACCCGATGCTTCAATAAGTTGCGGTGGAAATACATAGGGAAACAAAAGACCAAAAAGACTATATCCCCATGCAGCACCAGTGCCTATGGCAATCAAAGTGAACATATTCAAGCGACGGGTTTTGAGCGATTGCCAGGCTCTTTGAAAAAAGGGCCATCCACAGCCAATGACCACTGGCGTGGCCAGAACAGCCTGAATCCAGGCCGATACTTTTAATGAGATTATAGAAGAAAAATAATGAGAACCCATGGCCAGAATAAATACTGGCACCGTTGCAATTAATGCGAGAATGAATCGTCTTCGCATTTCTTTATATTCAGGATTTTCGGTTTGTTCCAAGGAGACCATTTCTGGTTCTAGAGCCATACCGCAAATGGGGCAACTGCCTGGATTTGTCTGGCGGATTTCTGGATGCATGGGGCAGGTGTAGATTTGCCCTGGTTGCTGATCCCCAGCTGATATTGGAGGTGAATGGACTTTGGAATTCTTATGGTGACAGCAGGTATGGCCACCTGATTCTGGATGTTTCTGCTCCTGTTCATGTTGGTTCATGATTCATCATCTCGTAATTTTTGATAAGTGCGTGGATATCTCTGTTCTTGATTTAATATAATGACCAAAGTGCTTTAAAACTGTTATGTCGCTATAGTTTATTTTAGTCCAGTATTTTTTTATTCTTTCGACTTGGGAATTATTTTAATTTTTACTATTGAGGAATCCTGAACTTTTTCAACCAGTGCGTCGAATTCATGAAACTGGATTATTTCTCCTTCTTTGGGCAATTTACCATGACGCGTAATGAGAAGACCATATAAGGTATTCAGCTCCTCCTCTTCAGAAGACAGGGTGATATCGCAATCCAAGGCTCTTTCCAGCGAATACAGCGAGCAATCTCCTTTGGTGCTTATCGAGCCGTCCGCATTTTTTACCCAATCATCATGTGTTTTATGAAACTCATCTTTAATACGACCAATCATTACATGCAACAGATTATCCAAAGTTACAAATCCGAGTAAGGTCGTTTTATTTTTGTAAACCAGGGCAAAATGCGGCATACCCGCTCGAAATTTACGCAGTAAATCCATGGCAGGCAGTTTATGTGATACTTTTAAAACGGGTCGTATATAAGGGGTTACATTGTTTATTTCTTTTTGCATTAATAAATCTGCGAATAAATCTTTTACATGGATTACTCCGACCATTTCCTTTTTTGTCGTGTCATATACAGGATAACGGCTGAATCTGTTTTTCAGAATTTTTTGGGAAATGATCTTAAAAGGCTCATCATGATTAAGCACCATCATTTCATCGGCTGGTCGCATGACTTCTGTTACATTAAGTTCCGCTAAATCCAGAGTATGTTCGAGGATTTCACGTTCATCTTTATCCAATTCGCCATGGAGGTGACTGCCGCTCAAGATTAATTTAAGCTCATCACTCGAGTAAATTCCTTCATGATGGCTCGAACTGTTCAATCCCAGAATTGAAAGAAATAAATTGGAACAGCTGTTTAACGCCCAGATTGCTGGATACATGATCCAGTAAAATGCGTATAAGGGAATTGCCGTCCAGATTGAAATAATCACTGATTGTCTGATGGCAAGTGATTTTGGCATTAATTCACCAACAACAATATGCAGAAAAGAGATAATGCTAAAGGCAACCAGGAATGAAGTGAAGGTAATGATTTTGGGTGATGTGATTCCTGCAAGCAGGAATAAAGGTTCTAATAATTGAGCGAACGCGGGTTCCCCAATCCAACCCAGCCCTAATGAGGCAAGGGTTATCCCTAGTTGACAGGCAGATAAATAAGCATCTAATTGATTATGGACTTGTTCTAAAATGCGTCCGCGTAGCCCATAGCGATCTTTTATGGCCTGTATTTTAGTAGCTCTTATTTTTACCATTCCAAATTCTGCAGCTACAAAGAACGCATTAAGCAGAACCAGGAGGAACGCTAAAAAAATTAACATCAAATCATGCATTGATGAGTTCCATAATGGGTTTATATCCTTTAACGATTCAATTGGCTTTAGTTCAATGATATCAGAAACCGAAACAATGTAGGAATTAATGTATACCTGCTACTATGATTCAGATGTCACAATGCTCATCAAGCCAATCAAAAATAATTCGTTCAAATTGAGCACTGGCATCTACCTCACAATGAGAACCTGCGCCTGTTTTGGCTGAAAATACAACGTAGGTTTTTTCACAGGAAAGAGCCTCATAAAAAGATTTACTGGAACTTGCAATGCTGTCATGCGGATTATCGCAAACAAGGGTTGGGCATTGAATCCCTTCAATACGATCCTCAAAAGTATATTCGTGAAGGCAGTGCAGATAATCGAAGACAGAATGTAATCCATGAGCAGACATTCGTGAATAAAAGTAGAATGATTTCATCGGATCTTTGCTGAATTGTTCAGAAAAAAAGAGATCAATTCGCTCTTTATTGCCATCGTTCAGCCACTCAAGAAGTTCAGGATTTAATATCTTTCGAAGATTGGCGCCCAGGTTCATCTGACCAGGATCGCAGATTAATCCAGAAAATCGTCTGTCGCTACATGCAGCACGAGGTACCAGATAACCGCCAAAACTGCGTCCAACACCAATGTATTGGTGATTGCGGGCATTGTTATCCATCCAGTCCAGGATTGGGGAACATGCTTTTTCAAAATCCGGGCGCATGGTTAATCCATATCTTCTTAAGACTTGTCCTTGCCCAGGACCGTCAAAGGTCAGAACATCATAACCCCTTGATAAGGCAGCATAGACTAAGGGGTATTGTTCCTCAACTGAACTGTCATAACCTCCGGGTATCATCAGAGTGGCTTTAGGTGCGATTGGTGTTGTGAAGTAATAGCCATCCAAACTGTGCTGTTCAAAAGGGACTTTTACTTTTATCGTGTTGGGATGTAGGTATTGTAGGGCACGCTCATAACATGATCGCAGTTGATCATAGATAACGATGATTCGAGGATCTTCCAGGTTGGCTCTTAAAAAGAACTCACTGTTACGATGATATTCGGCGGCACGGAGAAAGGCTTTGCCCGCACTGTAAAAATGCCCCGAGTGTTCACTTTCACTACCCATATCAGCTACTGTTTCAGCCATATCATGCCATGCCTTGTACCAGCTGTTAAAATCATTATTTTTTATCTGGTGCAAAGTAACAAAACATTCCCCAATATCTGCGCATTGTGCATGTGTTTTCCCCAGGGTTCTTAAAAACTGGCTGTAAAATTCAGTCGAAAAAACGGGATTTTTTTGATAAAGATCATAGTAATTAGCAGTCATTGCTGGAATTCCTCCGGTGCGTAATCCCGATTGCAAAGAATAATAGGGTTAATTTATCTTAGCCTCTATTGGTTAAAAGAAAAAGGATGAAACTCGTTCACGGAGAGTGTATTTAAAAGAATTCAATAGATGCAAGGAACAGAGCCGCGATTGTCAGATGCTGTGGAACATATCAATTTAATGAAAAGTAACCATTCGCCACTTATTTTATAAAAACCCAAAGTTCACCCCTCTCCCCCACGCTGCGCGCGGTGGAGAGGGGTTATCATTTTTATTTGAATAAAAAATAACCCCCTCACCCTTGATCCCTCTCCCCCACGCTGTGCGAGTTGGAGAGGGGTGATCATTTTTATTTGAATAAAAAATAACCCCCTCACCCTTGATCCCTCTCTCCCACGCTGTGCGAGGTGGAGAGGGGAGATCATTTTATTTGGATAAAAATTTAACTCTCTTACCCTTTTCCTCTTGAGTAACAACAAAACACATCAAGCTTTGGATTTCAGATTGAATTGTTCATTTAAATAAAAGAAGCACAACATGATTCCAAAATAGATAAAAAGAGGTTTAATAATAAAGTTGATGATGAGGATAAAACGTAAAAACATATCGTTAGAGAGCCACAGATAATGACATAGGGATAAAAGAGTGAATTGCTGCTTCACAGAACCTAGATATAATAGGATTGTTAGCTTTTTGATAAAATAGATACCCAATAACATGCTTCCAATGGCAATAACATGTCGTAGTGAATAAATGCATGAGAATAGTTTACATTTCTTAATCATACCATGGGTTAATCTCATTCTAATTGATGCCAGGAACGAGTGAGCTGGTTCCTTCATCAGTGTTTATGACATCCCTTGATTGATTATAACTTTAAAAATGATCAAGCACTAATTAGTGTTTTTCCTAAGTCATGTTGCATTGGAGTTCTTCTGATATTTCGGTGTTTAGCTGTATTCTAGTTACAGCGCAGGAGCTGAGGCTAATTGATTGGATTCTACCAATCGTTTATCAAGTCCTGTCTTTAGGGCAGTCAAACATTCCCAGGCTTGTTTAATACCGGGTAATGCCCCTTTATCCTTGCCTAGTGGTGAATTGATCAATGCAACTAATAAGGTTTTCATGCTCTTCAGATCCGCATATAAATCAGAATCGTTATTGATTTTTATCTTGAAAAAGGGGAGTAGTTCAGGATCAATCTGTGATCGGTTTTTGAACTCTTCCGCTTCAGATTGATTTTTTACGCCATATCGAATCGACAGGTCACCGGCAAGATAAAAAGGAGGTAACTCTTCGCCAAATTCTTTATAAATTTCAGGATTATAATGATTGTATTGGTTTAGTGTCTGTTTTGCTCTGAATTGAGAAACAGGGTAGATCATGTTCGCCCAGGGATCACATATTAGAGCTTCATCGCCCCAGGTGGAGATGTCTGCTGGATCGGAGTCAGATTTTCTACCAAGAACAAGTAATGCATGACGACCGACAGTGGTATAGCACATATCAACTGGAGCTATTCCCTTATCAATCAGGTGGATAAAGACAGCTTGAGCTAATTCGCCACAATGCCCATAACCGTATTTTTTTAATGCGAGTAAATAAATTCTGGAAAATACGTGATGTGATGGGTTAATTCCATACAACGCGTTTTGCAAAGCAATTATTGGGACTGCTGCACGTATTGCATTTCCTCTTTGGAAATCAACGTAATTCCGATCGGATATGTGATTTGAGCCGCAGCTTAACAATGCACGAATGGTTCTAATCGCTGAAAGGGCTTCGGTTTCATAGAGTTTTGATGATTCGGAAAAGAAGGTTGGCATAGTGTTGATCGGTTCAGCATAGGTCAATAATCCCTCAATTGTACATTATTTGATCTTATGGTGCAAATAAAGAAGCCCTTAGCCTAAAACACCTAAGTTCAACATGAGATTCCACAGAATAAGGATGTACCGGCAGGTTGGAGAGAACATGTATTAAACGTTATGAATCAATGGGAACGGTAGTGTGACTGAGCAAACCTGATTCTATTAAATGCCGAACCAATTGAATTTTATTTTTGCTGCCAAATCGATTTTTCAGTCGATTAAAATAGACTTCCACTGTTCTGGGTGAGAGGTTCAGCAAAAGCGCTATCTCCATGGATGTTTTGCCTTCAAGTAAATATAAAGCACATTGCAGTTCACGTCGTGATAATTCTGAAACGGGTTTATTTGTACTTGACTTTATCTGAATACTGTCCAGGTAGTCTTTAATAGTGACTGGAGTGAGTGAACTGGAAAAATCCACCTTTATGATGTGTGAGCCGATAGTGTTCTTAATTTTATAAGGCAATTTATATGCCCGATTCAGCCCGTCGTTAAGGAGCATGGAGTGTTTGTAGTAGGCAATAAATTGTTCTAATAAATCGATATGCCTGAAGTAAAAATCATTCATATAATCTTTATGTGATTTTGCGGCAAAATGATAATAATTCTGTTCAGTCAGGGAGCGTTCAATTATGGTGAAAATATAAAACAGGCCATATTCTATCCCTGATTGGTAGAGTTCTTCAGCCTTTCCTTCTCTTTTGACCAAATGCCAGAGGACATACCGTTGCGGTATGTCAAACTTTGCGGTATGAAGATCGGATTGATGGAATCCTTGTTCAAAATAAAAGCGAAAGTACTCGGGATTACTTGCATTGGCTGTCATTTCATTGTTTGAATTAATCATAACATGACTGAAATAATCGATGCCTAATTTAAATAATGGTTGGCAAATAGTTCTCATGTCTTCAGCAAAGATCAGGGTAGGGTGATTTTTTAAGAACGAGTTGAGATCCATTATAATAAAGGTTGTTAGGTTGATAATTGATTGAAAATTGAATCAGTGATAATATTTTGTCCATTTTTTAGGGGGATTCTATAGTGCCCTCGAAATGGAGTCAAATAGTATGTCTGTTCCTGGTGGTTTATTGCGTGGACTCATTAGTTCGTTTAAAAATGTACGTTACAGTAGTAGTTCCGCAAGTGAGCGCACTATCTGGGAATATAGCCGACTTAGAAATTCCACAAATTACTTAAACAATATAGCACTTCCAAATAATGAAGCAGTGGAATTAAGAAGAACACCATCATGGATTATCCATTTTAATAATTTACTTTTTCGCTCACCATTAAAAGAATTGGTCTTTGCTTATCATCCTGAAGGTTATTTATCCTCTATAGTTTATCCACGTCCGCTCGTTTCAAGACAGGTATATACCCATTTTAAAGGTAAAGGACCTCATTTTATTTTTTTTGACCGGCGTGTTGATGCTAGTCCGCGATTGGGAATTACCAAAGATTTAAATCATCCTGAGGAACAGGCGCAAGCAAGACGATTTATAGAAACTATTGATAGTCTGGCTCCATTTAGTGCATCGGAGCGGTCTCTATTTGAATTAATGCTCCATCCAACTCCAGAAAATCTGCAGAAAATAAATGAGCTTGAGTGTGATAAAACCAAAGACAGACCTTATTTTGGATCGCTCAATGCTTTGGCTTTTGGTGGTGCAATTCAACAGTATGACGATCGTTACGATCGTGTTGTTCCTGACTGCATTCCGGAAATACATCAAGCAATTCTTAACGTTGATGAAGTACGAGTACGTCGTCTATTAGAGCACGATCCCCATCTGGCGAATTTTAAAGATCCGAAAGGGATGGCAGCACATGAACTAGCAGCTCATCTTGGTGTATTAAGTATTGAAAAACTCTGTTTTGAGGCTCGGCAACATGAAGGCGTGATGACGGGTAAGATGGATTTTAATCAACAGAAAAAATATGAGTTTATTTTAAATGTTGCGGAGCGTGATGGAATTTTACAATTACCGTGGATAGAACAAGTAAGACAGATCAGTTACTCCATGATTATTTGTATCCCCAGGAAGGTTCTTGATGATCCCATGGCTCACTTTCAAGCCTTGCGTGGACAGTATCTTACCGAAGTAGATCAGGCGCTGAAATACCCTCGGACAGTAATGCATCGGAGCTGTATTGAGGGTAATTTGGATTTAGTACAGACTGAGTTGCAGAAAAATCCGACTCTTCTAGAAAGTAAAGATCCTTTTGGATTTACTCCGTTATTATTAGCTATGGCTAATGGTCATGTTGCCATTACAGAGTATTTAATAAGCCAGGGCGCTTCTTTGAAAAACTACTCCCATGATTATGGGAATGGTTCCTTATACTTCAGACCTATTGATAACGCTAAAACTCCTGAAATAATGGAAATGCTCCTTTATCGAGGTGTCTCACTAGAAGAGGTGAACAGTCGTTTGGCTGATGCAGTACGAATGAATGATTTTGCCATGGTGCGTATTATTTTGTTTTATCTGAAAACATTACCAGAAAATAAAGTAGGTCTTACACCTTTTGATCTGGCCGTCAAATGGGCCAAACCCGATGACTTGAGAATATTGGAGTTCTTCTTAAAATATTGGACCTGGCATGTTCCTGATGGTCCTTATGATAAAGAACGATTTCCAGAAGTGCCTACTGATCCAGTGGTTACATCGGAAATGGAAGCCTTATTCACAGCCCATAACAAGCGTTTGGATGCCAGGGCGCAGCGTAAGCGAGTTGGGCAAACAGTTATCGCGAAACCGACTTTCTCATTTGATAGTGCAGTGATTGAAACTCCGATTGTCCTGGAAGGGCAAAAGTATCGTTCATTCATAAAGCCGGCTCATTTATTAACTCAGGAAGAATTGGCTGAGTTGATAAAAAAACCGGATATTTTCAAGTTTTTAGGCGGAGAACACGCCAGAAATCAGGCTGATTATTTCAGCGCCATGTTATTGCCGCAACAAACGGATGCAGATCGTCAGTTCTATGTGGATATTTGGAAGTCAGAAGACAATGCAATAACGAATTTTTTTGCTTTTGATGTGGAACGCATTACCCATCCCAAATTCGGTGATTTAATTTTGTTTCATGGAAAGCTGGCCTGTAACTTTAGTCCAATTGGTATTGCTGATCTGAATTTTCATAGAATTTCGCTAAGTCTGGCTGAGAATAATCCTGAAGCAAAAGTTTTTGTATTTTTCAGAGCCATACCTCCAGGTTATGGAATGAGTTATGTTCCTCCGGGTATGACGTTCTATCCTAAAAATCATTTACCTGAAGATCTGGTAACCAGTATTTTTGCAACCAAGGGGATTAAAATCCAGCATCGGATAGTAGGTACTGATGTCAACGCAAAAACACTGCCTCCTTTTTTTCAGCTTCCTCAAGAATATCATCGCTATCTGACGGGTGGAGCCTCTGATAAAGCATTACCGGTATGCTATCGTCTAGGCAGTGATAACGTTCATTTGGTCTATGCTAAATTGGCAAGTTATGGCTTTACTGATAATGAGGATTTTGCTCAGTGTTGGGACGAGTTGGAATCGCTGGAATTGACAGAGCATCCACAGTGCCGCGTTCAATGATCCAATTACAATGTGCCAGGTATCATGATTAATATCTGGATTAGATGATTTCAAAACAATACCAAAAAGGAATGGACGACAACAAAATGCCTAGTTTCAGAAGTGCTAAACACGAATTAAAGCGTAAAAGAGATTTAAGCTGGAAATTTTTTTTCTTGTTGAGTAACTCTTCAAAGCAAAGAAAATAATTGGATTGATAGGGAAATACCCAGGCTTCAGTAGCCATCAGGATAATAAAGGCAACAAGCCAACTGTTAATCCCTGCTTTTTGAGTAACTGGCACGATCACGGTAAACAACAAGGCAGGAGCAGTCATTGTTCCCAGTATTAAACCGCACAACCAGCTTATCAAATAAATACTGACGATGATTAGAACGATGTTGCCATCAGCAAAATCCGTGATCCAGCCCAATTTATTGCCGAGCCATAAATCAATACCGATATTTTGAATGTAGCGCATAATCCCAATGATCGCTCCGAGGTAGAATAAAAAAGACCAGTTAATCCCTGTTTTAAACTCATGAATTTCTATAGCACCAGTAAGGAAAAGAACAAAGAAAACAGCACTACAGATCAAAAAGCCAGGAATGTGATGCCATGATGTTAAAAAGAGTCCGATGAGTAAGGTGCATATTCCAATAATTGCCGCCCATTCTTCGATAGTGATTTTACCTAAAGAGATTAATTCTTTTTTGAGTCTGAATTTATTGATACTTACTGAGTGATTCATTTTAAAAAATCGGGATTGAACGATAAAATATAATCCAGTTAATAATGCTCCGGGAAAAGATGCAGCAAAAAACCAATCAAACCAACTAAAGTCCCTCATATGATGCTGGGAAAGCATGGCATAGAGTACTGAATTGCTTGATTTTCCAGTAAGAAAAATTGTTGATAATAAAATACACCCATTAAATCCGGCACAAGCTAATGCATTCGCAGAAGTACTCCGCGGATTAATTTTGCTGCTGGTCACCAGATCATCGAGTAAGGGCGCCATGAGAGTAACCCGAGCGCTTTGAACACTGATAACAGGGGTCATTAGTGCTCCAATGGCAAAAAGTGTTTTTTGTAACAGAGATTGGCTGGGGGGCAGACGGTACAGCAAAAATAAGGAAAATCTATAAAATAATTGAGATTTGATTAACACACAGCTTATACCGAATAAACTTAGAGTTAGAAAAAAACTATCAGACATAAAACCAGAAAGAATAATATGTTGCGGGTTAAAATTAAAAAATAATGTTGATAAAATAATAAAAACAGCTGGGATACTTTCGGGAACAAGACGAAAAACCCACATCCCCAACGCTGCAGAAAAAATGACTATAAAATGAGCGAAGGTGGCATTTAACAAAGTATTTTGAACTAGTATCTGCATAACAAGAGTGCAGATGATCGTGGTGATCCATCCAAAAATGGTGCGAAAAACCGCCTTGTCATTGACGTATGACAGCAATTGCATTCGTTGAATTTGTTTAGAATACATCCTGATGTTCCATAATTAAACCATTGAAGAGAGCGGCGATTATTCTCTAAAGGAACTTATCTGTCATGTCAGTAAAATTACCTATTTTGCAATGGTGATATGAATTCATTAGGCTCTTCATCTTATTAATGCACGAGTTCAAGGCTTGGCAAACACACTATAGCTGTGAAGATAAGGAATTGGTGTACCTTCTCAATAACTACGTAAAGTTCGTCATCCTGAACCTTGTGAAGGATCTTCGAAAGCAGGTACTATGCCTGTTTCAGGAGATCTCTCACTGCGCTCAGGTTGTCGTTTATCGAAATGATTGAGCAGTATCTTTGATCATTATATTTAGCTTAGGCATCCATGGCACGAAAACAATCAACAGTATGATCGTTAACCAGACCAACAGCCTGCATATAGGCGTACATAATAGTTGAGCCTACAAAGGTCATTCCTCTTTTTTTGAGATCTTTGGATAAGGCATCAGACTCAGCCGTGTTGGCTGGGATATCCTGTAGACTTTTTGGGCGATTGATTTTAGGTGAGCCATCAACGAAGCGCCATATATAAGCGTCAAAGGAACCGAACTCTTGTTGAATTGCTAAAAATACACGAGCATTTTTTCGCGTTGAGTAGATCTTAAGACGGTTGCGGATAATTTGGGGATTGGTTAATTGAATCTCCAGTTCTTCATCCGTCATTTGAGCAACATGGCCTGGATTGAATTGTTTAAATGCTTCTCGATAACCTTCACGTCTTTTTAATATGGTTTCCCAGTTCAGGCCAGCTTGTGCTCCTTCAAGAAGAATCATTTCAAAATGCTTTTGATCATCATGTACTGGAACACCCCATTCGGTATCATGATAGTGTTCATAATGAGGTTTGTTGAGTCCTACCCAGCCACAACGGTTTATTGGGGTTGTTTTGTTCATAGAGCCCTTATTAATCGTAAAAAAATCAAAGTGCACTTCGTGTGACTTCAATGTCTATATAATTAAGACAATTATAATGTAACGATATGGTTTTAAAATAAAATCCTGTCATAATTATAATCAACAAATGGGATGAGGTCGATTATTCGTGGAACAATGGATACATAAAAGTTATTTAAGCTATTTCGTCCATCCAGACAAGATGGTCAATATTGTCTTTGCATTATGTTTATTTGTTATTGGCTATTTTTTTGCAAAACGATTAGGCATATTAGCTGAACGAGCATTAATTAAGCGGTTTTCCCGTCATCAGACCATGCTCATCAGAAGGGTGGTCTTTTATGCTGTTTTCACCATTTTTGCAGTGACGAGTTTACAACATATTGGATTCAAGCTTAGTGTATTACTGGGGGCCGCTGGTGTTTTTACCGTTGCTATCAGTTTTGCTTCTCAAACAGCAGCTTCGAATTTAATCAGTGGTATATTTTTATTATTTGAACATCCTTTTAAAGTGGGCGATACCGTTGAGGTAAAGGGGATAACAGGCGTTGTGGATTCAATAGATTTACTTTCTACGAAACTGAAAACATCGGATAATAAATTAGTCAGAATACCTAATGAAGCAATGATAAAATCCGAGATTACCAATCTGAGTTATTTCTCAACTCGACGTCTTGATATTATCGTAGCGGTTGCTTATGACTGCGATATTAGTCTGGTCAAATCAATGTTAATGGATATAGCGCAACACTGTGAACAGGTATTAAAAGATCCGGAACCTGTTGTTAGTATTAATAACTTTGCCAATTCAGCTGTAGAACTCAAGTTTATGGTATGGGTCAGTACGACTGAATTATCAGTAACACGGAATGTTTTGCAGGAACGTATCAAACAGCACTTTGATCGCGCAGGAATCGAAACGCCCGTACCTCAATATATGGTACAGAGAGTATTGTCTTAAGCTCAAACGATCTCCTGATACGAGCATTGTGACTGCGTCTGGAGATGCTTCTTTGCGTTAAGGATGATGAACTTCCCAGGGAATACCATCATGCCTCAGTGGGTGTAGCCTGTATTAGACGAAGTCGTAATACAGGATCAACCTCTTCAACAATCGCAAGATCATATAAGTTTGGTACAGTTAATGTACTCTATATCGTGGTTACACGTAGAACGATTGCTGATTATTGGGGAGCATGGCTTTGTCCAAACTACCCTGTATTACGACTTCGTCTAATACAGGCTACCTTTACTTTGTTTGAAGACGCTTCTTTGCGTTCAGGATGATGAACGTTCAGGGGGTATTGAACAGTGACGCACTCAATCAGTTTCTATTGATGGTCTATGCATTACGGTTGTAAACGATGTTCTGAAGATGGATCATCATTCTGTTTCATGGGAGCATGAGTTATTATGTAGTCTAAACTTCCATGACGGCTGACCAGATCCCCTAATCGTCCTTCTTTCAGCGCTTTTATCTCAGCTGCATTTAATGGTTCGGGTTTAGGTTGATCGGGATCAAGAATTTGTTCCAGTTTTGATGCCGCGCTTATTTTTATTTCCCGATTTTTGGTATTGAAATGATCGGTCCCAAACAGACTATCCTGGATAAAATACAGTACAGAGATAATTCCTAAAAAATTATAATGAAATTCCCATTCATTTTTTCTGATATTTTTATATTCCGCCAACTCATGACTTAGGGTAGATGTCCTGGGTTTTGCATGACGACTCGGTTCATGCGGTGTCAGTACAACAGATGCATGAGTATTGTTGTATTTAATATTTTGTCCAGGTTTATTCAAAACAGCAAGAGTCGATTCGCATGGGAAATAACCTTGGTTTGAGATGAGATCAAAAATCTGGGCGCATCTTTTTTCAAGAACCGCATAATCATTTTGTGTTCGGTGGTTTGCGGTACTCAGAAAAGCTGCTGCTGCTTGAAACAGAGTTAAGCTGGAGACCAGTTTACGAGCATCAACAGAGCCACCCATAAGTGTTTCAACGGGAATCGTTTGTAATTTCTTCTCAACAAGTTTAACGAGTTCATCGTAACGTTTAAAAAGTACGGGATCTCTTAAATAATCACAGGCTTCTTTAAAATCGGTAATACCATAAAGTTTGGCTTGCGAGCTATATCCCAGAGATTGGTGTTGTGGAAAAATATACCAAATCCAATGGTTGATTTTTCTTCCATTTTGAATTTCCGAATGTGCTTGGTTATAACCTGGCTGTCCTTTTTGGGCTTCATGAAATCGTTTCAGGCTCATAGATACTCTCTTTCGATAAACACATCTTATGTATTATAAATGGACAGCGACTTTTTGTCATATACAGTATAGGATCGCTATGGAGTCATATTTTCATTAACTAGGGGAACACCATCTACCTGATGACTGTCTTCAGGATGCTTAGCGGAGTCATCTTTTTTAGATCCAAAGAACGTAAGCTGTTCATTTGGTTTGAGGGAGCTCGTTTCTGCCGGTTCTTTTTCAGTTTCGATGGTATTTTTCTGTTCCAGTAAATCCTGCATGTACTTGGAGTGACTTGAATCTACTATTGAAGCAGAATGATTCTTATAACGAGTGTGTTCATAGGCATAGAGGGATTCTTCCAGAATGGTAACTTTTTGATGTTCTTCTTTTTTTGCTAGATAGTTTCGTTCTGTCTGCTGCGTTATTTTTTCAGCGATCCATTTCACTAAACCGACAACAGCCAGGCTTATGCCAATACCAAGCATTACTGGAACCAGAGTTGGAGGAGCTACCACGACTCCTACGCCCACGAGTAGCCCGAGAATAGAAACAATAGCAGCGGCAGCTGATAATGCGAAGTTGCTAAAGGATAAGCCAAGCTTGTCGGTTGCCATCTCATTTTCAAATAAAAGTTCATTGATTGGTTTAGTAATATAAGCAATGTCTTCTTCTGTAGTTAAAATCGCTTTTTGAATTTTCTGGATTTCGTCAAGAATCTCGTTGTGTCCTTCCAGTTTGGTTTCTTCAGTAATTAATGACAATTTTTCAGTCAGTTCTTGCAATTGTTCCTTATGAATTTTATACAATTCTGAAAGCTGAGACGCTGTACTCTCTGGATTTTCTCCAATGACTATTCCCTTTTTATTGAGAACCCCATTGATGAAACCTAGTTCATCTTCTATTTTTCTTTTTTTATCCTTGCTCAATCCATTTCCCGCAAGAGCATGTTTAAGCTCCACAGCGCGAATTTCTAATTGATCATTGTATTTATCATCTTCAGGATATCTGCGCTCTTCTATCAGAGTCATGAATTCGTTACGTTCATTATAACGTTTTGATTTTTGAAATTTATCAATGACTCTGTAGGTAAAATAATAACCCTCCAGAAGGGTTAAGACAGAGGAAAGCACGGTTCCAAATATCAGGGTCGCTACACTCCCAAGAAGAAACGCAGTAAGGGCGATGCCGCCGACCACAGCAAGTAGTAAGCCACTGATCGCTTTTTGAGCGAGTGTAATTTTTGGATCAGAAATGAAAGAAATTGCTTGTGGAATTGCCGCGATGCCTTGAAATATACCGCCAATAATAGGTATCGATTGAAACGAGCTTAGAAATGAAGCAATCACATTAAATACATTACTGATCCCTGTGGTAATTATGGTCGCAAAGCGGCTGCCTTCGTAGACCTTTTCCATAAGTGATTTTCTTTCTAAAAGCAGAGCAAGAATATTATTTTTCAATCTCTGCATTTTTTCTGATAACCTGGATTGCTGTTTTAAATCTTTGGCCATAAAAAATATTCTTGTGTTAATGAATTAATCATAAGCTCTATTTTACTACATTATTTGCTTAAATAAATCTTTTTTTTCTATTTTTAAACAAATAGGTGGTCTTTTTATAAAAATAGCATCAATTTAAGAGTATTGAATAGTTTATAAAGGAGTATCAATATGAGTATTTGGAATCATTCAATCTTTTTAAGATAAGGACAGCAACGGTTGTTTCATTTTATCTTTCGTATAGTATTCATCATATGTGGAGTTATGTTGGGATTAACATCAATTATGGCTATGGACATTGTTACAATCGAGCAAGCAGAGCATTATCAGGTACTAAAATCTAAAGCAGCAACGGTTCAATTTCCGTTAAGTGAGGATGACGCCAAGTTGATCCACGCCATGAAAATCAAATTAAAGGCTCTGGGTGGTGTTGGTTTAGCTGCGCCACAAGTGAATCATGCGAAGCAGATAATAGCCCTTTATATACCTGAGGAAGCAGGCCTTTTACGTGAAAATGTGCAGGTTTATCCAATGCATATTATGATTAACCCCTCTTATGAACCCACATCTGACGTCACTGTAATCTATGATTTTGAAGGGTGTTATTCAGTTTCCAGTAAAGCTGGAAAAGTACCGAGATATAAACACATTAAACTGACTTATTTTGATGAAACGGGACAACAACACCAACGGATTGAAAGCGATTTTTATGCTCGCGTTTTGCAACATGAAATCGATCATTTAAATGGAATTTTAATAATTGATCGATTGACTCCTGATTGTGTGCAGGGCACTGTACAGGAAATGATGACCTTGCGGCGCTCGGAATTATCAGAAGAAAAGAAAAAATTATTTGATGAAGTGATGGCAAGAAAATTAAAAAATTAACAAGTACTCTGTTCCTCTGTGAAGAGGTACTTAAGAAGCTAGAACAGTTAAATCTGATGCGGTACGGTATTAAGGCGTTTAAAAAGGATAGTATATTCGTTATTCCATTGATTTGAATGTTTTTGACTGGAAGACAGGGTTAATGATTTAACTTTTTTATTATCCAAAAAATGATTCCTGCTGTACAACAATCCAAATTCAGCAGTTTCCTCAATTAACGGTGAGATTAGGAAACCGGATCTTGCCATATTGGCAATAATACGGAATTGTCTTTTAGTGCCATTATTCAATTCAATAGTGACTTCAAGTTGATGTGGTTTAAATAATGCGGTCGCCAGTACTCCCCACAGGGTGGGTCTTATAATTATCTCCGCAAATATGGGTTGGTTTGATTCAGGCACCTGGACAATATCTCCAAAAACATGCTGCTCCTTGTTCACCAGTTGGGGTGGTTCAGTGATGCTACTAGTTCCATTCTTTTTTAGAATTAAAAAATCATTAATTAATTGAACGGGATGATAATTGTTCAACAATTCAGGCCAACTGGCGCCATCGTCAAGGGAGGGTATGCGTTCGTCTATTGCCTGTATTTTAAAAATAATATTATCTGGACTGTGCTGATTTAACAGGTGATTTTTATTTTTTTCAGCCATGAGTGGAGTAAAAACAGAATAGCTTTGAAATATAGGGCGCGGAGACCAGTTTGTTTCTGAGGCAAATAAATAACTTTGATCATAAGAATAAATGTCTGTAGTGCCTTCTAAAGCAGGAAAAGGAAATTGATGATGCAGATAGCTCATGCTGACTTGATAATTTTCTTTTACCCATTGAGGATCTTTAACCCGATTTTTCAGACCATACCATGAAGCCGAATAAGTAGAGATAAAATTATTGAGCAGAGAAATTTTAGTATGCTGACCGTCAATATAACTGGTTGTATATATTGAGAAAACAAGTGCGGGAATAACCCATTTTGTATGAAATAAAAAGGGGAGAAGCAGTGCTGCAATCAAAATAGATGTACCGGTAATAAATGAGTGACCAAAATGTCGTGTAAATCCGGCCTTAAATGATAGAAAAAGAAAAATAATAAAAATACTGAAGTACAATATTCGGGTAAGGGCAGATGTTTGTTTTTGTCCAATAATAGTGAAGAGAATGAGAACGGAAGAAATCAAATAAAGCGTTATTTCCTTATTATCTCCATCAACAGCCATAGCTTCAGTAAAACCTGCGGCCAGAAGGATTGAATTAAGGACGTAGGAAGGGAGATGAAGAATCGATTGGCCTGCGATAGTCCAGAACAAAATAACTGAAATCAGTGGGGAAAGCAGGCAGATAACAGACAAGTTTTTTTGTTTATGCAGGGCAAAAAATAAGGAACATAGAATTGAAACAACCCCGCTTATGATTAACAGCGAGCCTTTGATTAAGGCTAATAAGCCTAGTGGAGCAAACAATAAGCTGAGTAAAACGTATGTGTTTTTATCTGAATAAGAATTAATGGTACGAGAGCTCAGGTTTTTGAAGCAAACCAGACTTATTATTAATGGATATGAGAAGAATAATGAATCTCTGGCATAGATCATCCCGAAAATAAGAACAGCAAAAGCAAAACACCATCGCCATTTAATGCCTTGCATCAGTAATATAATACTGAGCCAGAACGACAGCGCCAGATAGATACTTCCCCCCATCATCATCAGATCGGTGGATGGGTGATAAAATTTGGTGTATATCGAAGAATAAGGGCCTAAGGTAAAAATAATTTCCTTACCAAATGAAAGTCCCTGGGCGACAGCCTGGTTTAGTCCCAAGGCCCAGGATGCATCAAGTCCAGGTGCCGGCATTTTGGGGGAGAAAGGAACGATGACCAGAAGCAGGATGATTAGAAAAGCGAGTTTGATAAACCAGTCCATGAGGTGGTGAAGACTGGAGAATTCAAAGTCATCTTGTGTATTACTCGTTAAGAACATCCTGAATTCCTGAATCCATATTTGTTATTAGCGGGCCATGCATAACTTTTGAATCGATTATGAGTGATCCTGATTTATTGAAAGCGCCCCTGTTTCGACACGCTATAATACCTTATCTCTGGATTAAGTCATTCATTTTAATTTTGATCCGTTCTATTTTGAATAGAATAAAGCCGTGATTTGAATCATCACGGCTTAAATCAAATGTCCTTAAATTAGGGGGTAATATACTTGAAATAATAAGAACAGGCCTAACAAGAGGAATACAACAGCAGCAATTTTCATTTTTATTGGATTATCCATGAAGGATTGCCTCATTTTATTCGCTGTATCAGGGCAGAACATGCGAATTATACCACTGATTAAGACCATCCAGCTAATGACAGTAATCACTACAGGCCAACCCGTGACCCATATATTATGGCTTGTAACCATAAGTAAACCTAAAATTAAAGTAATAATGGCTAGAACGAAAAACACTCCACGCTGTCCCATAATTTCAGCAGCATTTGCTTTTAACTGTTCGTATTGAAATAAAGAATAAAGGCTAACGATGACCAGATACCACCCAATCACTGTTGCCAAAAACAGGGTAGTCATGATAAATCTCCTAAACATCTTCCTTATTTTAATTATAGTGCTTTTACCAATATATTATTGATTAACCCAATGTTTCTTTTTAATTTTTTTCAGGATCAATAAAGGTAAAATTCAAATTTAACTGGTGCTATAATGGCCATACTTTAATTTCTGGAACTATCCCAATGAAAAGATATTTTATGACTGTTTTGATCGGATTATTGATGAATCCGGTCACTGTTCTGTATGCAGAAGTGCAAGCAACAAAAAGAATCGAACAATTCACCAATAGTAAAGTTAAGGTATGGCAAACCATTATATATCCTACCTCCGCCAAAGTGCTCCCTATGCACAGACACGATCATGAGCGTGTTCTTGTAGCTCTGACTGATGGTGTACTAAAAATAACGAATAATAAGGGCGCAGTGCACTATCTGAAACTGAAAAAGAATAAGGCTTATTACCTTACCAAAGATGTACCCGGTGAGTTACACAACGATGAAAATGTGAGTGATCATCCTATTAAAGTAATGGTGATTGAATTAAATTAGCTGGTTTTTTTCAGGTAAGAGAGAACGAAGACACACTTCGTTCTCTTACCGGTTACTTGGGCTTACCTGTGCTATCATTTGACTAAGGGGTTATACATTTTCGGGTCGGTTATGTATACGCACAGAGGGTTGGCAGTTACAACGCAGTCCAGTGAAGTGATTGATTGTATTAACTCCTATCATCAAAACATCCTGGGGGCAGGCACTGATGCAGGTTTAATCATTGATGCTGCAAAAAAACATCCCGAGAATGTGCTGATCCAAATTTATGCGGCTTCATATTATCTGTTTGCGCAAGAGGATGTGGCAAATGCGATTGCCAAAACCTACCTGCAGGCAGCAGAACGGTATTTATCAGGCGCAAATACTCGTGAACAGCTCTTATATAAAGCAATGCTCCGCTGGTCCAATTTAAAACACCATGAGGCGATCAGAATATTAGAAGAGGTGATGCAACTTTATCCTCGCGATACCTTGGCCATGAAATTGATGGAGTGGCTTTTTTACTGTACGGGCCAAGCATATCAGGCTGAATATTTTTTACGTGTATGCACTAGGTGTGCTGCAGAGAATCAGGATGAGTCACATTTTTTGGCGATTCATTCTTTTGCTCTGGAGCTATGCGGTCATTATGAAAGAGCCAGGGAAATGGCTGAAGCAGCAATCAATATGGAATTAATTACTCCATGGGCACATCATACTTTGGCTCATGTGGCATTGTTGACTCATGATTTTGATGGTGGGATTAAGCGGTTAAGCAGTTTACAAGACAGTTGGCAAACTATTAATCCATTATTAAAGGGGCATAATACCTGGCATTTGGCCTTATTTTATCTGGCTCATCGCAATGAGAGCGATATACTCAAACTGTATCCGAGTATATCAGGTACTATGCCTGATACAGTGCTTGAGCAAATTGATTCGGTATCTTTGTTATGGCAAATGGATATGGCAGGTCTGCCTCAATATGGGAAATTAAATGTAATCGCGGAACATTTAGGTAACCATCCTACAGAATATTATATCGGGTTTAACAACGCGCGCTTTATTTATTGTCTTGTCCGATCCGGGCTAAAAATGAAAGCAATTGATTCTTTGAAAAAAATGGAGCAATACGCTAATTCAACTGATGACGCTTTATGGGCCAAGGTGATTTTACCTCTATGTCAGGGTATTTATTCCTTTGCAGAAGAGGACTATGATAAGGCTGATTTCCTTCTGACGCCAGTAATTGACAAATCCTCGCAGTTAGGAGGCAGTGATGCTCAGGCAGAATTATTTAAGCAAACTTATTTTCAGACGTTACTGCATACGAAACAAAGGAACAAAGCACATCATTATTTTTCACATTATCTCTCTCATTATAAAAATACTCCTTTAGCGGATTTCTGGTTCATGAACTGAAAGGGAGAACATCTAACTGATTCAAAGGCATTCTTTCTTTTCAAACTAAGGAGTATCTATATATTGTTCTGTTTTCAGAGATGTTGGCAATTCCGATGCCAATGTTCTAAGACTTTTCTCTGAATACTCCTCACTTTTTAAACGTCATCCTCGCGAAAGAGGGGATCCTTGCAACAATGTGGCATGGCGCTTATTTTGAGAATGGATCCCTGCATTCGCGAGGATGACGACTTGATAAGGAGTGCCAATTCAGATGAATCACTATGCATTTTAAAAAGTGAAGAACGTTCAGAAAAAGTCGCGGGACGTTTTGACTAAATTGATGAATTATCAACACACCCTGAAATACTCCAAATTGTAATTATAAATGAGCTATAATAATTAGATAGTTCAAAATATGGACATAATGATATTCGGTTTTTGCATTAAATTCGTAATTTTAGCGTTAATGGTAGGTAAATTGTTTTAAAAGGAAGTAATCAGGATGAACGATCCTTACATCTTTCTGCTTGATCAAATGTTTGATGGTGTCTTTATTTATGATGATAGGGGAAATGTCAGGTATGCTAATGCTAATTTATGCAGCATGCTTGAATACAGGAAAGATGAGATAAAAAAACTCAATATTAAAAATATCTTTCATGATTCAGAAGCAGAACAGATAGAGCTAAATCAACATAAATACACCAAAAATAATAACATTATTTATGAATATCATTTAATACCTAAAAATGGGAAGTATTTTCAGGCACATATAAAATTTTTGGTTGCAGATAACAATTCAATTTTGGCTTTGGTCTCCGATCTTCGAGAATTAAACAAAACACAAAAAAAATTGAGTCAAAGCGAAGCTCTTTTTCGACAGATGGCTGAATCTATTAATGATGTCTTTTTTCTTATAGAAAACAGCACTGGGAATTATTTATATATTAGTCCTGCTTACGAACAGATTTGGGGACGACCTTTATCTGAACTGTATACCACATCTGATGCCTGGATTAAATCAGTGCATCCTGAGGATAAAGAACGCATCTACTTGAAGTATTTCAAGCAGTTAGAGACAGGGTATTTTGATGATGTTTTTAGAATAGTGCGTCCGGATGGTGAAACAAAATGGATCCATGCGCGAACGTTTCCCATTTTTAATGAATCCAATCAGTTGGTTCGTACTTCTGGAGTAGCAGAGGATATCAGTATTAGGCATGAAGCATTGGAACAATTGCGCGAAAGCGAGCGGCGATTTTCCCATATGTTGCATAATGTTGAGCTAATTTCAGTAATATTGGATCGTCAGGCTACCATTTTGGATTGTAATGATTTTTTATTAAAATTATCCGGATGGTCGTATGACGAAATAATAGGCAAAAACTGGTTTGATTTGTTCATTCCCAAAGAACAAACCACGTCTATTTTGGAAGTATTTAATAAATTAATTAAAAATGAAGAAATTGTATCTCATTATGAAAATGAAATTCTTACCAGGAATGGCGAGCGTTTATTAATTCACTGGAATAATTCGTTGTTGATGTCGCCCTCCGGTGCCGTTATTGGTTCAGCATCTATTGGAGAAGACATCACTGAGCGCAAAAAAATTGAGATTGAGCGGAAAAATCATGCGCAAGAAATGTTACGAGGTATCAGCGAATTGGCTGTGGCTCTAACCATTGCTATGAAACAAAGTGATCCTTATACCGCAGAACATCAACGACGGGTTGCTTGTCTGGCCGCTGTGATAGCTCATGAATTAGGTCTATCCGAAGACCAGATCTACGGTCTTCGACTTGCTGCAGAAATGCATGATATTGGTAAAATGGGCATCCCGATTTCCATTCTTAATAAACCTGGTCAATTAACTCAGCTTGAGTTTGAACTGGTTAAAACACACAGTACTGTAGGGTATGAGATTTTAAAAAATGTACACTTCCCCTGGCCTATTGCAGAAATTATTTTACAGCATCATGAGCGATTGGATGGTAGTGGTTATCCTCGAGGGTTAAAAGGAGATGAAATTCTTCTAGAGGCCAAAATTCTGGCTGTAGCGGATGTAGTTGAGGCGGTTACATCTCACCGTCCCTATAGACCTGCATTTGGGATTGAGGTTGCTTTTGAACAGTTACGAAAGGGTCGAGGCATTCTTTTTTCTGAGGAAATAGTAGATGCCTGCATTAAAGTATTTAATGATAATCACTCAGTTTATGACGTATAATCATGTATATTGAGTACACTGTTTAATTAAATAATCGACATGAATAAGAATCAATTTGATACACATGATTTTGAATCGGTTGAATTTCATAATCAACTTCATCCTCGTCTTAAAGTGGAGCCAGTCTATTTTAACTCTGGATTTAGTCCCCAACCTTATATATACGGCAGATCAATAGTACTCAGCAGCATCATTAAGGTTCTTGAACATTTGCCTTCAGGATATGGCATCCTTGTCTGGGATGTTTATAGGTCAAGGGCCACTCAGGCCGCACTTTTTGATTGGATGCGTGAAGAAATAAAGAAGAAAATGCCGCACTTAAGTGATGAAGAGAATTTTGCGGAAACTCGCAAATTTGTGGCTCTCCCGTCTGCACTGGGTGATGATTATTGTGCTCCTCATTTGAGTGGGGGAGCAATAGACCTGACTTTATTTGATGTGGAAACCGGCCTGCCATTGGACATGGGAACCCCATTTGATGAATGTTCTGACAGAGCACACAGGGACTATTTTGATCTGTTGGAAGAGTTAACCCCTGAAGATAAATTAATCAGGGATAATCGAAGGATCCTTCGATTGGCAATGGAGGGGGTGGGGTTTACCTCATATCAATATGAATGGTGGCATTATGATATGGGTAATTTCTTCTGGAGTCTCAGTTTGAATCAACCTGCCGTCTTTGGTCCTTTGTTTGGGGATAAAGAGTGGCCTGAATAATAAACAGAATCCGGTTTTTTATTTGATGGTTCTTGCAGAAATTCTGCGTCCTTTTAATGTACCATTTTTTAAATATGCCAGCGCCTTATCTGCTTGACTGCGATGAATTGCGACGTACGAGTTAAATAGTGAAATATCAATTTTTCCTACTGTACTGCCATCCAGCCCTGCATCTTTTGTGAGTGCTCCTAAAATATCCCCAGGCCGAATTTTATCTTTTTTTCCAGAAGCGATACATAAGGTGATCATTTCAGGAGCGATTATGGCTCCTTTACTATTTAATAATTCAGTGATGTTGCCCCAGGTTAAAGGATGGTTTAATTGGTCTTCTATAGCGCCAATACGTTGCGCATCTGCTGGAGTGGTAATACTTAGCGCCAGACCTTTATTTCCTGCTCTTCCAGTTCGCCCTATACGATGAACATGTACATCATGATCAAAAGCCAGATCAAAATTTATTACAGCCGGTAATTCTTTTATATCAAGCCCACGGGCAGCAACATCTGTAGCAACTAAAAAGGAGCAACTTTGATTCGCAAAGCGCAGGACCGCCAGATCGCGATCTACCTGTTCCATATCACCATTTAAGGCTACAGCACTAAAACCTTCCTGAATGAGCTGATCGGTTACATCAGCGGTTTGTTGCTTGGTATTACAGAAAATCAAGGCAGAGCCTGGCTTGTAATGTAACAGCATGGATTTTAATAAGGGGAATTTATTTGCTTGTTTGCTTACTTCATAAAATCGCTGCTCAATATCAAATTCAGCGTGGGGTGTTTCAATCAGTACTTCTTGCGGATTTCGCATGAATTGTTTTGAGATTAATTTGATTTCTTCAGGGTATGTTGCTGAGAACAGCAGAGTTTGTCGATGTCCTGGGCAGGCTGAAATGATGGTTTTAATGTCATCCAGGAAACCCATATCAAGCATTCTATCGGCTTCGTCTAAAACCAATGTTTTTATCTTTGATAGATTAAGCGATTCTTTGTTTAAATGTTTTAAAATTCGACCGGGTGTACCTACAATAATATGAGCTCCATGCCTTAAGGAATCCAGTTGGGGTTTCATGGGGATTCCACCGGATAGATTAATGATTTTTACATTGGGCATCATACAGGCAATTCTTCTTAAAGCCTGGCTTACTTGCTCTGCCAGCTCACGGGTTGGACAAAGAATAAGTGCTTGTGCGCCAAAAAATTCAATTTTTAAATTATTGAGCAGCGCCAATCCAAAAGCAGCTGTCTTTCCACTGCCGGTCTTAGCCTGTGCAATGACGTCTCCATTGTTGAGCATGATGGGCAGAGTGTGCATCTGAATGGGGGTCATGATTTCATAATTCAGGGTCGCTATACTTTTCAGCAATTCTTCTCGTATAGGTAATTGAGAGAATGATTGCGGTAATGCGTTATCTTGGTTCACGGACTGGTTTGATTTCATTGCGTCGCTTAGGCTTAAAAAATAGAGGGTAGGTTAACATGAATTAGTTCAAATTTAAATCAGTTTTATTGATATATAAACCCAAATCCATGCCAAAAGTAACTATACATGAAAATAATCCCTCTTAAAGCCCAACTTGCATAATAGATGATCTAATAAACTGCGTAGCCCGTATTAGGCGAAGCCGTAATACGGGGGATTTCAGAGCCCTAAGTCCCGTAGTGCGGCTGCGCCTAATATAGGCTACTGAGGTTATCATTCATTGAGGTTCATAGTAATAATTCTTGAATAACTCTTTAAAACCGATACGTTGATATATGGAGAGGCCAGAACTTGAAGCCTCCAGATAACAGTGATTAATATCTAATTGCTTCAAATAATTTAGGGCTGCATGGATAATTTGGGTGGCATAACCTCTATTTTGATATTCCGGCATGGTCGCTACATCATCAATTCGCGCTGAATCTGCTGATATTGAGATCGTCAAAGAACAGACGACTGTACTGTCTATAAATCCGGATAAATGATGAATTTTTGCTCCTTGCTGGGTTGCCAGTTTATGGCGTTCTGTATAAACACCGGTTACTTCGGGTGTTGACTCAAAGCCATGAATTAAAGGAATACTCCAGGTATCCAGATCTCCATTGATTTCTTGTATTGTTAATGATGATTGATGAGTGGGGATAGGAATGTCATTAGCTGAACGAACCATGGCAACTCCCGTATCAGATAAACTCATCATATGCTGTTCTAAAAACAGTTGTACGCGATCCGAATAAAAATAGTCCGGTAGAATTAATGCCCAGGGCAATTCCTGTTCTTTGTAAAATGAGTGGCAATCAGTCAGATTCGCTGAAAAAGAGGCATCGATTTGCTGCACCAGTGCCGGATTTAAACCACTGGCCTGAACCCCAGTGGCAAAAAGAGTCAAATCCGTCAATTTTACCTGATTACAACTGATTAAAGAGAAAAAATGATGCTCAACATGATGAAACGCAGCAATATGTTGACGCAGATCGGGTTTTAAATTGGCAAGAACTTCAGAACGTGAACGTGTATCCTGTAGCATCATAGTACAAGTCCTTAATGATAATAGACCTCTTGAAGAGTTCGTCTTTTGTTGTATTAACGCCTTAGGCAAGGTTTTGGAGTGTTCATTTACGGATGTAAATTTCGTTCTTCAAAACTTTTTGCATTGCATTAAATCAAAATTCACCGGTAATGCAAGAGGTCTCATGTTTTTGTTTCTGAATTTTAGAGCCTGGCCAACTTTATTTTATAGTTCCATAAACACTTAATCATTTTATTGGAAAGGAGTTGTTTTCGGCATTTCTGTAATCTGGAAATGAGGCATGCATATGAGCGATTTTCCATGTTCCATTTTCTTCTGACAGCACTATGGAACCACGTAATTGTTCGAATACATGTTGCGTGCCTTCAATCACTATACGGGCTTTACACAGAGCGGCAGCCCATAGTAAATCGTTGGATCCGGGAATGAATGATACAATTTCTATTTCGCCTTGTTCCGATTGATTCCAGTCACGCTCTAGTTGTTGTTGTATTTCCGTTAATCCAACTCGATATTCATCCATTCCAGAACCCCACATCGTTGCATTGTCGGTAAATAGATTCAACAACAGGGGTAAGTCGCGCTTGTTATAGCCCAGACAAAATTGTTTTAAAAGGTGTGTTGCTGATTGAGGCTGATTTTTGATGTGCATGATTTCTCCAGTGTTATTATATTATGGAGATTTTAGCGATTTGAGTTAAGAAGTATGTCCGGGTTGGTTACGGACAGTGAATTAAACTGGACTTTCAAATAACCACTTAAAACATAATCATGTGTTCCATTTCATGAAGGGTACCGAACCCAGTTCTCAGTTTAACTCGTTGAAGATAGGTTTCTACAGTTCTTGGAGACAGCTCTAATAGGCGTCCGATTTGTTTGTGCGACTTACCCTGAATCAATAATCTTAAACAGGCTAATTCCTGGACGGTAATATGGCTGGGTCCGGTTTTACCCATTACAGATAGGGTCCCTTGGGAGAGACATAAACTCTGATAATTAATATCTCTGTATGGTTCAGGTAATGCGATAGGGTTTTTATTCATTATCTCTATTAATTCTTTATTGGCTGTTTCAAAGTCAATTATAAAATGCTCAATGGGTTTTAATTTGTTGAGATAAAATGCCCCGGCATGTTCAGGATCAACAGGAGATGCTACTGCGATCATGTCGTAATAGTTTTTTGATCTTCTGACCAGAGTAATGCCATTGCGAATATTCAATTGTTCTCTGGCGAATTGAACGGGCATTTCAGGGAGCTCTTCATCCCACAGAAACCAAAATGATGAAGCGGATTGATGCTCATTTGCAAATGAAGAAAAAACTACTGGTTCATTATCTACATGCTGGAACTGCTCAATAAGACCGGTATTATTGGTTAAGAGTCCTATAGAACCGTTATCATAACATCTTAAAAATTGGAAATAATTAAGTCCATTGCGTTTTAGGAAGTCAGCACATAATTCGTTTATTTTTGCTTTAAGCGCTAAAGTCGGATGGTCTGAATTGATTTTTATTCCCATTGGATTTGCATCTACTCATGTACACAAAATGGGCACATTATATCATGCCATCAAAATGTACTGGAAGTAGGGCGTGTTGACCATTCCGATTTCGACGTCCCGCGACACGTTCTTGGACGATCTATATTTTTTATATATCACCCTCCGCTATTCCCCTCCACCCTCTGCATCCCATCTACGCCACCCTCTGCATCCCATCTACGCCACCCTTTGCATCCCATCTACGTCACCCTCTGCGTCCCATCTACACCACCCTTTGCATCTCATCTACGTCACCCTCCGCGAAGGCGGAGGGTCCATGTATGGTAAGTCCGATACAGAAACACTATAAAAAATATTCATATCAGTACATTGAATCTCATTAAAAGGGTCTGGGTACACACGAATAATGCGGTTATGTGAATCACAAACACAATGATAAAGAATGGACCCTCCGCCTTCGCGGAGGGTGACGGAAGACAGCGAAGAGTGTCCGTCAACCCTCCGAATCCCATGCTCGTCACCCTCCGAATCCCATCTACGTCACCCTCCGAATCCCATCTACGTCACCCTCCGCGAAGGCGGAGGGTCCATGTATGGTAAGTCCGATACCGAAACACTATAAAAAATATTCATATCAGTACATTGAATCTCATTAAAAGCCTGAATGTGGCACTGTGCCTACATTAGGAGATCCTTCGCTGCACTCAGGATGACGAAACTCTCAAAAGAACGTCATCCCGAACGGAGTGAGCGATACCTTAAATCCGGCACAGTGCTAGCATCGGGAGATCCTTCACTGCGTTCAGGATGACGAAACTCAACCGTCATCCCGAATGCAATGAGGGATCTCCTGAATGTGGCACTGTGCCTGCATTAGGAGATCCTTCGCTGCACTCAGGATGACGAAACTCTCAAAAGAACGTCATCCCGAACGAAGTGAGGGATCTCCTGAAACCGGCAGGGTGCTGATAGACTTAAAGCCAAAAATGCAAATACCAGGAAATAATTGCATGTCCCCAAAACATGGAAACGAGGCCAGCGACACATAGAAAAGGGCCGAAAGGTATCGTTGTATCTCTTGATTGTTTACTTAAATGCAAATAGATCATACCAATAATTGCACCACTAATTGATGATAACAAGAGAATTAAGGGTAAATATACCCAACCGAACCAGGCTCCAAACGCTGCGAATAATTTAAAATCACCATGTCCCATCCCAATTTTACCGGTAATTAAATAGAACAACTGGATAAACAGCCAAAGCCCGATATATGCCCCGGCACAACTCAAAACAGCAACGGGAAGCGGTACAAATAAATTCTGAGTGTTGGCGATAAGACCAATCCATAAAAAACCTAGCGTCAGGCTGTCTGGTAATAACTGATGATCCAGATCAATAAAGATTAATGAAATTAACGTCCAAATTCCTAATAAAACAAAAAGCAATTGTAACGTAAATCCAAAATGCCAACTTGCAAATAAGGACAACAGCATCGTTAGCAATTCTATGAAGGGATAACGCAGAGAGATGGGATGCTTACAGGAAAAACAGCGGCCTCTTAATAACAAATAACTGAGAATAGGGATGTTCTGCCAGGCCTTAACCTGAGTTTTACATTCAGGACAAAAAGATCTGGGCAAAAATAAATTGAGGGTCGGCTGTTTCTTTTTATCCTTAATATCCAACAACTCACAGCATTGTTCTCTCCATTCAGCCTGTAACATGATTGGCAGACGGTAGATGATTACATTGAGCAAGCTTCCTATGGCCAGGGAAATAATGATGATGATCAGATACATCAATGCAGGATTATAGTTTAATAATTCGTATATCATTTATAGTTCAAGTCCTTTTATGTTCTGAAACATTCTTTTGTTTAGACGGCGGATCCCAGTTTAAAGATAGGCAGGTACATAGCAACTACTAGACCGCCAACCAGAATTCCCAATATTGACATAATTATAGGTTCCAATAAACTACTTAAAGCATCCACTGCATTATCAACATCTTCTTCATAAAAATCCGCTACTTTCCCTAGCATCTTTTCTAATGCGCCCGATTCCTCACCAATTGCAACCATTTGAATGACCATATTAGGAAAAAGATGAGTATTTTCCATTGCGATATTCATTTGTTGCCCGGTAGACACTTCTTCGCGAATTTGTTCCGTGGCGTTGGCAAATATGATATTACCTGTTGCTCCAGCAACAGATTTTAAGGCTTCAACCAGTGGTAGTCCTGCAGCAAAAGTAATGGATAAAGTTCGTGTAAATCGTGCTATAGCTGCTTTTTCAAGAATAGGTCCGATTACAGGAACTTTTAATAACATTCTATCCATATTTTGCGCGAAATTAGGCGAGTGATTTTTTGCATAGAGTAAAGCATAAATAACAGCGCCCAAAGTGCCGAATACATAATACCAATAAGCCTGCATAAATTTCGACATTTTAACTACGGCGGCGGTCAATGCAGGTAAATCAGCCCCAAAACCTTTAAATAAGGATTCAAATTGTGGGACAACAAAGATCAATAATCCCGCTGTTACAATTAGGGCAACAACCATAACAGCTATTGGATAGGTGAGCGCTTTTTTAATTTTCTTTTTTATGGTTTCAATTTTTTCTTTATAAGTTGCTACTTTATCCAACATTACATCCAAAGAACCTGATTTTTCACCCGCATCAACAAGATTACAAAATAATTCATTGAAAAAAGCAGGATGCTTGGCTAAAGCTTCAGATAAGGTAAGACCTGTTTCAACATCATGCTTTATCGTTTCAATCAAATCCTTAAGTCGTTTATTGGACTGTCCCTTCGCTACTATATCAAATGATTGTACCAGAGGAATTCCTGCCTCAATCATGGTAGCTAACTGACGACTGAATACAGTAATATCACCGGGTTTAATTTTTCTATTTTTTCTATCAAAAAATGGTTTTCTTTTCTTTACTACCTTATTGGCGACTATACCTTGCTTTCTCAGGTCAGCTTTAGCAATGGCCAAGCTTCTGGCCTCAATTTCGCCAATCATTTTTTGACCCGATTTATTAATCCCTTCATAATGAAATGTAAGTACCGGATTAGCTTTTTTATCCATGAAATTAATCAACGGTTACCCGATTGACCTCCTCTATGGTGGTAATTCCTTGTCTCACCTTTTCCAAACCGGATTCAAAAATAGTAAGCATACCTTCTGATTGGGCTATTTTTAAAATTTCCAAAGAATTTCCTCCAGACATAATGAGTTGACCTATTGTTTTAGTCATGGGAAGCACTTCAAACAGTCCAACACGTCCACGATAACCATTAGTACATTGATTGCAGCCCACAGATTTATATAATTTAATATCCAACAAATCACTTTCTTTAAAACCGAGCTCTAATAAACCCTGATTGGTGAAATCATCTCTAACTACTTTACAATGTTCACATAATTTCCTTGCCAGACGTTGGGCTATTATAATCGTCACTGAACTGGCAATATTAAAAGTCGGGATGCCCATATTAACTAATCGGTTTAAGGTTTCTGCAGCACTATTTGTATGTAGGGTTGATAGGACTAAATGGCCTGTTTGCGCGGCTTTAATTGCGATTTCAGCCGTTTCAAAGTCTCTAATCTCCCCAACCATTATAATATCTGGATCTTGGCGTAGAAAGGAGCGTAGGGCTCCTGAGAAGGTTAAACCGGCTTTGGGATTAATATTAACCTGATTAATCCCTGGAACTTTAATTTCAACGGGATCTTCAGCTGTTGATATATTTACTTCAATGGTGTTGAGTATATTCAGTGCCGTATATAATGTAACTGTCTTACCACTTCCAGTAGGCCCTGTTACCAGAATCATGCCCTGAGGACGCTCAATGGCTTTAACGAAATGTGATCGTTGAATAGGGCTAAAGCCAAGAGCTTCAATCCCTAATTTGGCTGTTCCAGGATCAAGTATCCTCATGACAACCTTTTCTCCACCCGAAGTAGGGCAGGTACTGACCCTGAAATCAATGGATCGTGCTTTAGATATTTTCATTTTAAAGCCGCCATCTTGTGGAATTCTTCGTTCCGAAATATCAAGACAGGACATTACCTTTATTCGTGCCGTGATGCGAGATGCCAAACTAACGGGTGGTGTCGCTACCTCATGTAGAATACCGTCTTGTCTGTAACGAATGCGATATTCGCGCTCATAGGGTTCGAAATGGATATCAGACGCACCTTGTTTAATGGCATCCAGTAATATTTTATTAACAAATTTTACAATAGGGGCGTCATCAGTAACCGAAGTAGATACTTCACCTTCATGTTCCTCATCATCAGCGCTGATTTCCAGGCCTTCCAGGTCATTGGAGTCATCAACATATTCAGATAAACCTTGACTTTCTTTTGCTGTCAGTAACCGTTCAATCAATACAGACAACTTATCGGTTTCAACAACAATTGCATTAGTATTCAATCCCGTATGAAACTGTATTTCTTTAAGTGACGATTGTTTACTGGGGTCATCCGTTGCAAGGTATAAATTACTGCCCCTTGTAAATAAAGGGATCATTGAATGGCGTCGGATCAATTTTTCGTTAACTAAGTTCGCTGGAATGGCCTCTACATCAATACAATTAAGATCAATCATTGGCACACCAAAATTTTGTGCCGCAGTTAAAGCAATTTGTTCAGCACTCAATATATTATTTTTTACTAAATATTGGATTAAAGAAATTTTTTCAGAAGCCGCAGATTTATAATATTCAATTGCCTTAGATTTTTCTAATAGCTTTTCAAGGACAAGAAGTTGCCCGATTCCCTGCAGTCTCTGTTCATCCGTTATTAGGACCATATTTAATATTCAAAGTGTATATTATTTCTAACTATAGTTAAAAACTCATTTAATTTCACGAATTTTACTCGCAAATTAACATTTAATCCTATAGTTAACCTATATAATTGGTATCGTTCACAAAAGCCTGGGAAACGTCATCCAAAACAGAGATTCGTATGGTGCAGTTCTCTCATGTGACGCCGGCTCCTTAAGTTCCGAATGATGAAATACCCGTATTTATTGAGAAATAATGATATTGAAGTGGCTTAAACATGAAGTAAATTATGCATTAATGAACTTTTGTAATAATAATTTATAGAGATTAATATAAATCTACAAAATGAATTGTTTGCATCTGAATCTCGTTGTATTGTAGATCAATGAATATATAACTATTAGAAACAGGTACTATTTTGTTGATTACTCAGCAGTTAAAACATTATCAAGCCTTAAACCTGTGGTTTCAATCACCACTTGGCTTGTCTGTTGTGCACGAGTTTGCCAATCAATTAGAACCTCTGACAGACTGTTTGAAAGGGGATACTCTGTTACAACTGGGTAATTGTGGTGATAATCCCTGGATGGATTCATTACGTTATAACAACAAATGGTTAGCTTCTCCATTTGATCTTCATAAAAAATTCAGCCTGGAATGCTCATTTAGCCAAATACCATTTAATAGAAACAGTCTTGACTGTGTGATTGCGCCCTTGGTTTTAGAACCATTTGATAACAGTTATACCCTAATCGATGAAATTGATCGAATTCTAAAACCAATGGGTCTTGTCGTATTATTAAACATAAATCCCTGGAGTTTATGGGGTGCCGCTATGAAATGCGGATTATTACATTGTTATGATAATCGAAAAATTAAAATGCGTACTGCTTTTAATCTTAATAGAATTTTTTTGCAAAGAGGATATAGGCAATGCTCATTAAACAATTTTGGTTATATTCCTCCTATTAATAATAAATCCATTCTCAATAAACTGACCTTTTTTGATGAGGTTGGTAAGATGATTTGGCCATTCCCATCCGGCTTTTATTGTTATATTGCCCAAAAATATGAATACATAAGCCCCTCTTTATTAACTCAACCGGTGGAGCAACCTCTTGTTAAAGAGTATAAATCACCCTTGCAACCAGCAACGAATTAATTATTAATGTATAATTATTTGAACAATGCACTCATATTTTTGTATACTTCAGTTTGCTTTAAGAAAAGGTTAAATTCATGACGAAAAAAACATTGTTTAAAATCACTTTTGCTAATCAAGAAGCAATTTATGAGATATATGCACGATCTATTAAAGAAAGTGAAATGTTTGGGTTTCTTGAAGTTGAGGAATTGGTATTTGGTGAACAAACCGCTTTAGTTGTAGATCCTTCTGAAGAAAAGCTGAAAATGGAATTTAATGGAGTTAAGCGTACATATATACCCATGCATTCAATCTTTCGAATTGATGAAGTAACAAAACAAGGTACCGCTAAAGTCAAGGACAATCTGGGTTATGGAAACAAAGTCAGTCCATTTCCAGGAACAGGCAAAATAAAAGATTAATTAATTTTTGAGTTACACCATTCATGTTCTATAACAAATCAGTCTCTATATCGAAGGAAACTAAATGACTATCCCTAATAAAATAAAGGAAGTTTATGAAAAATCAACCTGTTTATTTACTACCAATGAAGTAGAAGCAGCCCTTGATCGAATGGCCATTAAAATCCATGAAAAATTACAGGATCAAAATCCGGTCATTTTATGTGTCATGATTGGCGGATTGGTTCCCTTAGGCAACTTGCTGCATCGTCTGGATTTTCCTTTAGAAGTGGATTATGTGCATGCAACTCGCTATAGAGGAGATATCACCGGAGGAGAAATTCATTGGAAGGTTAAACCGTCTGTTAATTTAGAAGGTCGAACTGTTTTAATAGTAGATGACATACTTGATGGTGGAGTTACCCTGGCTGCAATTATTGATGAAATTAAGTCCATGGGTGCAAAACAAGTTTACAGTGCCGTATTAGTAGATAAATATCGCAAAAGAGTGACTAACGGTCTGCAAAAGGCTGACTTTGTAGGACTTGAGGTAGAAGATCATTACATCTTTGGGTATGGCATGGATTACCATGAATACCTACGCAATGCCCCAGGTATTTTTGTTGTGCATCCTGATCACGAATAAGTACTGTTCTGCTAATTGTGTAGAATCGTTACACATCGTGTAACTTCTCAATTATCTCGAAAATTACTCATCATGATCTCCTGGAGCAGGCATCAAGCCAGCTTCAGGAGATGCAGATAGCTCAGCCTCATTAGCCTACAAAATCTAGTTTAATTGTTGAGAATTGATCAATTTTTGTGCTAAAATGCCTTAAGCCATTTGTATTTAGGTAGCTTTTATATGCTAAAAATCCAAGAAGTTGTCATTACCAGTGAACATTCTGGAGAAACTCATTTTTCCCCATCTAAGAGCAATTTTAAGACACGTCCAGTGATTGTCTATGCGGGAATAAGTGATCCTCAACGGACCAACAGGATGTTACAGTATATATCAAATTTGATGGAAAACGCAGCATTACAACATATATCAAATTTAAAAGAAAATGAAAAACTTCACGATAACAGTGAATTAATTACGCGTATTTCATTAGATGAGTTTAGTTTTTATACTCAAGATTCGCCACTAACTATCGATGAATATAAGTATCTCATCAATGAAGTACATAAATTAGCGCGAAGATTACCTCCAAATGTGCATCTTCAACTGGCTACCTTTCCAGTCTGCTGGCCGAATCAGGTAATGCAAAATTGTAGTTTATATGTCCAAGCGCCAAAAAAAATTGGTGAACAACCCTTGGTCCACCATATGTCTAAAGTGCTCTCCTCAAATATAGATTTTCAATATGCTAGAAATGGATCTCTAATTCCACTGTCAGGTGATCAATATGACCGCGATAAACTGTATGAACTCGGACAATCTTGTAATCCTAATTTAGTTTTGGCAGGTACTTATGCAGCATTAAATGATGTGAATCAATATAAAAATGCACTTCGAATTACATCAGCAAATGGACAAATGGTCCTTCAAGCCTTCGATATTTGTTTAGATCATGCTTATGGTAAAGGAAAAGAGCATTTAGAAGGCTTAATTGTTCAATTAGGAAGTAGGAAGGAACATGTTCCTGTTCTCGCAAGTCACATTATTAGCTCTAAAACAATTGAGGAAATGGAAGCTAATGCGACAGCTACAATTACTCATGCAGATCGGCTGCTCGCAAAAGTAGGAAAACACAAGCCGGTTGTTTTTAAAGAAACGCTTCCAATTAACATTAAAGTTGGAGGGTTTGGAGCAAATGCTAGATACAGTACATACCCTGCTAAAACCATTGGGTTTTTATCTGGAGCGCTATTTGATCGAGCTATAACCTATAATTTTCAAGGCTCTGCTGTTGATGTGAATGTTCTTTATAATGGTCATAATGGTCGTACAACAATTCTACATGATATCGTTAACGGGATCACACCAGAAATTAATTTGGATAGAACTCTTCAGCGTATTAGAACTTTAAAAAAATATAAACTTTCAATTGATATTGAGAATGGCCAAGGATTTTCCGTAAGAACTATACTCTGTCAGCACATAGTAGATGCAATCAACTTAAAGGATGCGGATCTTGTAAGCATCAATACAAGAATTGCCAAAGAACTTGGTATTACTACGAAAGAAATTCTTCAATTTCGTAATGCTCAAGGAACTACTGTCAAAAGAATGGTTACTCAGAATATAATCAAAGCATTTGACACGAAATCCAATCTAGGCATAGATAAACAAATTGCCGACCAACTTGATATTACTACTAATGAGATTCTTATTGACTTTATGAAGAATCCATCTTCACCGGTGCCAGCGCCAGTGGCATCGGTGCCACAACCACTACCGCCCTCGAAGCCCTCATCACTTGAAGTAGATGGCGAAATATTAATGGGTTTTGTTGATAAAACCGCTGTTAAATATGCCTGTGTAAATAAGACAACTATTCAAGATGCTCTAAACGAAATAGAAAAGAACTTGTTTGACTTTTATTACGGCAGAATCAATACAGAACAACTTCTTCAATGCAATGGTTTACGACAACAATTTATTGACGGTATTTACACCAAACCAATGATCTTTGAAGCATTCAAAGATCGTAAAGAATTCATGGAACTACCCAAAGAAACAATAGAAACTAAAATTCCTATTTCATCGAGTAGCGAGTCTGAGCATGACAACTCTCGTATTTTGGAATTTAATAAGAATAAAGAAAAGATTCAATATGAATTTAATAGAGCCTTAGATGCTTTGAACACTACACTTGATTCACTTAATGAAAATGATGAGGAGCTTAAAGATCGTGGTGTTAAGCTATTTGATCAGTTAACTAAGGAGCAAGAAACATTTTTCAAAAACTTAAAACCAACCTCTAAAAAAGATGAAATAGAAAGAGAAATAAATAATTTTCGTAAAATGTGTGCCGATGAAGTAAAAATTGCGGATAAAATTATGGGGCATGGCTGGCTTTATCGTACTGTGGAAATTTTAATTAAAGCAATAGGTGTTTTGTTTGCAGGCATTGGTATGATTCTCGGTTCTGTGTTGGGGCAAGGGTTAGTTAGACCAGAGCATCGTGAAAAATTTGTAAATACCTTTTTTACGCTTCATCAAACTAAGCAGTCAAAAGCTTTAGCTGAATTTTCAAGTGTGACCTTAGGTGATAGTGAGCTAGAGCAAGGCTTGCTTGCATCTAAAAATTTTGATAATTAGCATTAAACGCTTTTAGCTGGGAAACTTCCTATCAAAACACGCGCTATCGCGCGTTGTTTTGATATCTACATAACTCTTTGGACTTTAGTTTTTCCACTGATGAAAAGGATATAACAGCCATTGCTCCCCAAAGGCCGGGTGTTCTGGGAAATTTCGTACCTGCCTGCAAAGAACCCCTACTTGTGTTGGGTAGGCATACGATCAAGTCCTGTATATTCAGGCTTATGCAATTTCAATCCAGATTAGAAAAGTCAGCTGATTCAATAGGGACGAAAGAATCGTCCCCAAAATTCATTTGAAACAATTGACTGTTTACTAAGTTTTTTCAAGGAAAACCTATATGACATAGTCTTTAAGTTTAATTCCGTTTGATGCCATAAGAAATTGTTGTCGTAGTTTTTTAATCGCATAATCTTTTGGCAATACCCAGGATTTCAATTTATTTATCCATCCAGAAATTCGGGAAGTGTTTTTCGGAAGAATAAACTGCATTACGGTTTCTCCTAAAGCCTGATTCAGTTTCACATAATTGCTCATGAGTTGTTCATAAGATCTAAAAGCGGTTTCATAATTTCCACCAGCTGCAAACAACTCTCCGGCCAACACATAGGCCCCTACAATTGCAATACTACTTCCTTGGCCTGATGTTAAAGCAGGGCTATAAGCTGCATCACCGACCAGTACGACTCGTCCTTTAGACCAGCTCTGCATGCGCACTTGTCTCACAGCGTCAAAATAAAAATCAGAAGCGCTGTCCATGGCTTTCAATAAAGCGGGAGTCTCCCATTTACCATTTTGGTACTGTTTAATCAGCGTTTCCTTGTGCTGTTCAACATCTCGATAATTAAACATTAATTGGGTATCTTGAAAGAGATAAATTACTTTAAAAGCATCATGTTTATTAGTAAAAGACAGGTTAATCTGCTTATTATTTTTCGAGTAAAAAACCTCTTCATTGGCGAAATTCAAATAATTTTCAACACTGTAAATACCATAATAATAGTGTCCGAGATCATATAAAAAATTCTGCTCATCACCAAAAATTAGGCTGCGCACATTTGAATGAATACCATCAGCCCCGACAAGCAGATCAAATGTTCTGGGTTGTCCATGTACCAATTGAACTTCAATTTCATCACCAGTTTGACTTATGGATTTTATAGAGTCGCCAAAAATATAGTCACAGTTATCCCGAGATGCTTCATAAAGAAGATTTGATAAATCGCCTCTTAAAAGTTCTATATCTTCTTTTTCTCTCATTCCTAATTCTGTAGCGGGCATTTCCATAACGGTGTTTCCTTCATCATCAACGAAAATCGCGGATTTTGTATGAACATGAAATTTCTTGACTTGTTCATATATTCCCATCGATTTAAGAACATCGATGCATGTTCCTCGAGTATCAACTTTATATCCCCCCGTTCTTAATTGCGGAGACTGTTCGATAACAGTAACTGTAAATCCATAGCGTTGCAGCCAATAGGCAAGTGCTGGCCCAGCAATGCTTGCGCCAGAAATCAGGATTCGTGTATTTTTTAATGGTTTAGTTATCATATTTGCTTCTTATACCTATTATTATCAAAGGTTTATTTGTACATTCAGTGCGTGTAGGAGCTTTTTTTATTTAAGAGATACCGCAGGGATTTCAATTAAGGAAGTTTATATAAAAAAATCGAAAAATTATGAGTTAGGTAACTTAATGGCTCAACTAATAGTACCACATCCCATACTAACTCAACAATAATGCGATATGATCTGAATCAAGCCAAGGGTATGTTTTTCTGACACAATTCTCTTATGAGCTATACTCAATACAGAAGGGTACAGCTTATGAACTTTAAAAAACAGTACAATAGAACAGCATTGGGTGTCTATTTGCCTTTACTGATGGGGTTGGCTTTTCCACTTTATGGAGATGATGTCCCACAGACGACTGCGGAGCAATCCATTTTACCAGAGGTAATAGATCCTGAAGAAAATGGCTGGCTGCCAGATATTATTGGTTTACCTGATGAGGATCAGGTTGAACGCCTAACCGAACATGTTGCTGAGGTGATGGCAGAAGAGCAAGACGAGAAATGTAATGCGATAGACTATAACCTCAGGATGCTTGTTTTTCAAAACTTTGTTATATATCAGCATATGGCCAATGCTCAAGACCATTATTTCAATGAAAATTTGCCTTTAAAATATGCCCATATTCTAGCCATGATTCTGAAAGAAAGCAGCGGTGATCCAACCAATGTCACTGACATGAATGGCCACTCAATATCCACAAGCAAACCTGATACTAATTTGCAACGCTGGTATAATTTGTTAAAAATAACAATGAACAATGGAGTTAGATTTAATTATCAAACTAACTTTGGCTTAACTCAACTGTCAGTAGACCGGTTGTTTGTTGCCTTCAAGTTAGCTCATGGAGCGACTCATAGTAAGGATTTTCTAGAGGGGAAATATGGTGATGCAACTCCTGGCAGAGTAACTTTGAATACTGCTATCGCCATTCGCCGTTTGATTTGGTTTTATCAGGATATTGCTCAAGGACGATTAACGCAAAAGGATGAACGTATTCCTCAAGAAGATATTTACAAAGCTGAATTTAATTCACGATACCAAAATGGGTTAAAGATGGCCCTTTTATATTGTGGTACTCGATTTTTGTTTCATGTAGATAAACAATATATTTGGGCCAATCAAAACTCAACCTTTGAACATGCGATTGCATCTATTGCTTATTGCAAACTGGGTAATGTACAAACTGGATATGGTAAATATGAAATGAATGAACAGTGTTTTGCAGAGTGGGTAACACTATGCCCGGCTTTAAATATGAATATAGCGCTACTTACACCACTCAGATATTTTCAAACCAGAGATGACAAACCCGTCTGTCTGGATACATTTAATCGCCTGCTTAATAAAAAACCTCAAAACCAATAGTCTGTAAAATCTCACATACATCATATTAACTCCTGTCTGAGCGAACATGTTAGCTACAGAATCTCACGAGGTTTGAGTAGAGAAACAAAAGATAATAATGGGGGCATTGTTTGTATACAGAGCCTAGCAATGAGGAAGTGCTTAAATAGATATAATAGATAAAACTCAGAGGAGAGTTATTTAATGATGATCAGCTGATTTTACACCTTGAATAGATAGCGTTATTAAATGGCCCCCCTTTAATGACAACTACTGGATTGAAGTGGGAGATAATATTGGCGAAAAATAGGGTTGGCCTAAAGCCAGGCCAAACTGGATAAAAAAATAATCAGTTTATTTGTTTATTATCATTAAAAGAGCATCTAAGGTCGATTAGTGTCTTGAAAAAGAGCACAACATGGTCAACACTTAGGGTAGTTTAATAGTTTTTCGAGGATTCAAATATCCACTTTGAGAGACTAATTTGGTGCTCCTTATAGAGTAATAAATGACACGAATTACGGATCAATGAAATAAAAAAATAAGTCAAAACATTACAGGTGTTGAATGATCAGTGTTAGTACAAAAAATCCATGATTAGTGCCTTTTATCAAGAGGTGTTCAATGAATGATATGAAACAAGTCCAACTTAACCCTGACTGCCGATTTATTTGTTTAAAATGTGGCAAAGAGGATTCTTTAAGCCTCAACTTTCATTGTAAAGCGTGCAGTGGATTAATCGCCTGCGACTATCCAGGCACAGAATTTTCCATAGATATGCGCTATTCCGGGATCTGGCGTTTTCATAAAATTTTACCTATTTTATTTCATCCGTTTTATGATTGTACAGAAACTCCTTTGATTCCATTAGAAGAGGGTGAGAGCATCTTGTATGGGAAAAACGAAGGAGTATTGCCCAGTATCAGTACCAAATACAGGCAATGTGTTATGTCTGTTCCCAGTTTAATTGCACTGGGTTGCAAAGAAGTAGCTTTGGTGTCTTCGGGAAACACAGGTTCAAGCTACATGTATTGGGCCAATCTAGTTCAGGGGGCCTTACGAGTTCATATTTTTGCATCAACGCTTCATGCACAAAGACTTTATTTTACCAATCCCTATGCAACAGTCCATGTAGCAGAAAATAGCCTCTCTGCTGCAGATGAAGCCTGTATGGAATTTTCTAAAAAAGAACATATCTTTTATGAAGGAGGGTTCTTTAATCCCTTTAGACGTGAAGGTTTAAAAACCTCATACCTTGAAAGTTTATTACGAATGGATTGGGATGTGGATGTGTTTATTCAAGCGGTATCGAGTGGTATGGGCATTATTGGCTTTCACAGTCTCGTAAAATTGCTTTATAAACAAGGTTTTATAAAGAAAATCCCCAAAATTGTCTGTGTGCAACAAGATACCTGCCAACCTATGTGTCTCTCTTATAATGAAGGGGCGGCGGAGATCATTGAATCGTATATTCCAGAAGATCCCGTGGGTTCTGCCAAAGCAATTTTACGCAGCAATCCTAAAAAATCATATCCTTATGTCAAACAGGTGGTCGATGAAACGAATGGGTGTTTTTGCATGGTAACCCAGGACGAGATAGAGCACAGTTTTAATGTTTTGGCAAAAAAATACGTCAATGCATGTCATACTTCTGCCGCTACCGTGGCTGCATATGAGAAATTAAAAAACACTGGCTGGATTCAACCTGGCGATAGATGTGTCGCAATGTTGACTGGGGGATTATATCATGGACAGGATCTCTAATGACGAATACTATGAAGGTGTAGCTTACGCTCATTTCGGAGAGCTTGTGCAAGGCTGGTTGCCTTCCAATACTCCCTTTTTAGTGTCTTGCCCAATCACGGTGCGCTGTATTTGTCGTATTTTCAAACACATATTCGTTCAAGACCAAAATCTCGAATTCAAGAAAGCTCAATTTTTAGAGTTATTTAATAACCTGACGCACACATCAATCGACAATAAAATAATGTTTGAAAGTGTAATACCACGCGGTGTTGGCCTCGGAAGTTCTACTTGTGATCTGGTTGCCTTATTTCGTGCCTTAAATCTGATGGCTGGAAATCAGTATTCGAATGAACTATGTGGACAAATTTTATCGAAAATAGAACCCTCTGACAGTACATTATACCAAGGACTATTGGTGTTTAATCATTATACTTCCGAACCGATTTATTTTATTAAAAACATTATTTCCGACATGGTGATTGTGGGGGTATTTGATGACAAAATCGTCGATACAATTCAATACAATAAGACTGTATATTATTCTAAACGTGAACAAGACCGCTATGTCAACTTATTGAACGATTTTATCTACTCCTGCGAGCATGGGGATGAGGAATTATTTGGTTCTATCACCACCACAAGTTTCATAATGAATCAAAAACGCAATCCAAATCGATATGTGAAGCAATTAAAACAACTGATGGATGACAAAATTGTCTATGGATTAATTGGTTCTCATAGTGGTTCTTGCGCTGGAGTATATATATCCCTTCAAGACCATGAGCTACAAAACAAAATTGAATATATTAAAAGTTATTTGATCAAACAAGGGTTAAAGCCGCTGATCTTTCGAACCGATTTTGGGATGAACTCTTAGGTACTTGTTGGACCTATGCCCGACAGGGTGCTCACACTGATTTTTTATGGATTATATAGGTGAGAAGTCCATGCACGATATCATTATCATTGGCGGGGGTATAGCCGGGCTTTCATTAGCCTATCGATGCATGCAATCTCACAAAGTACTTTTGATTGAACAAAATGATTTTTTTAGCGGAACAACCTCGCAATCGCTAGCAGGGTTTTCATCGTCTTATTCTTCAGGACTCTTTACACCCTATCTGCAAGAGTGCATCAATTTCTACACTAACTTAAATCCAAACATCATCAAAGCACGTGGCCGCTTGATTTCCTCTTTGTTACCCGCCGGACACATGAAAGATCCTAGCTACAAAGACCTCATCACTCTATCTTCAGTTACTGATCTAACAAACTACGGTTTTGCATCCGAAACCATTGAAGCCACAAAGCATTTAATTGATTTTAATCAATTCAAAACCCTGTATTTTGAAAAAAACTATTTCGATCTGAACATAGAGAGCATTAAAAACGAACTCTTAACAGCTCTTCAGGCTTGTAAAAAAATAGCACTTCATCCATTTGAAACCGTCCTGAGCATTCAGAAGCAACACAATCTCTGGCAGATAAAAACTGCATTAACCACCTACAGAGCACCCATAGTGGTCAATGCATCCGGACCATGGACCACTCAATTGTTTAAAAATCAGCATGTTCATCTACAAAGAGAAGACTGTGCTTTGATTGGTTTTGAAGCTTTACCTGAGGAAGTCAACACTATCCCAGCCATCACTGACGATGTGATGAGTTTTTTCATAAAACCCAAGTTGCACCAGAACAATGAATTTATTTTGGCCTCCAACATCACAAAAAAGCCAATCAACGATCTCAGCACCTCTTCAGTGCCTGATAATAAAGCTATCGAACACATGCTTGATGTACTGAAACAAGTCATAGTTCCAATGCCTATCTTAAGATCGACCTGGGTCGGCATAAAAACTAGTACTGAAGATTCACTTCCCTTGATTGGTTTTGATGCGAACAAAGCAGGATTATTTTGGTACACTGGCTTTGCAGGATATGGCAATAAACTCGCTCCATTTTTCTCACAGATGGCCTTTGATCTAATCAATGAATCGAGTTCAATTAAGAATGAAATTGTAAATAAATTGTCACCCAAAAGATATTCTGACTCTCAAGAAGATCCCAGGATTGGATGCTAGTATTAATTCAGGAGTAGTTTTTTGTATCATTTTCAATTTTCAATCGAGGATACTATACTCAATTTAGGCATGTACCGCAAAGACACGTAGAGCCAATTTTTATAGAGTAGGCTAATGGAAACTACACTAAGTTGTATTGAGCTTATTGAACAATATTGTATAAATTATGAATCAAAACCTGCGTTTGGTTTTCGTAAAACAGAACTCATAAAATTTAATCATAGAAATAAAATACACTATTTACCTGAGTTTGAAACACTAAATTATAAGCAAGTCTGGCAACGAATATCATCCATTGCTACTGGATGGAATCATTCTAATTTTGTGGGCCCAAATGATTTTGTGGGTATTTGCGGATTCGGCAGTCCGGAGTTTGTTTTAGTTGAACTGTCCTGCCTCTATCTCTGTGCTATATCTGTTCCCTTGCAAACAAATATGAGAGAACAAGAACTGACAAAAATTGTTATAGATACGAATATGAGATGTTTAGTTGCTAGTTTAAAGCAATTACATTTGATTTGTAATGCAGTGACTCATTGCCCATCTGTGAAAAGCATTATTGTTATTGACTGTCATTTAGAAGATGAAGAACAATCCGATCTGCTCAATACCATGCGAGGGATGTTTAGACATAAAAAAATAAATTGTGACCTACTGACATTAGAGGATTTAGAGCGTTTGGGAAAACGACATGTAGTTTTGGAAAAAATCCTTCCTCAAAAAGGATCTGATCAACTTGTAACATTGGTTTACACTTCAGGAAGTACCGGTTTACCCAAAGGTGCTATGATCACTGAAAAAGCATGGAGGGAATTATGGAGTAAGCCCGGGTATTATAAACATGATCCGGATACCCCTTTAATCACACTCAACTTTATGCCGTTAAGCCATATGTTTGGACGCATGATTGTTATAAATTCTTTTATGCAGGGTGGAACTACCTACTTTGCTTTAGAATCAGATTTGTCCACTATTTTTGAAGACTTTCTCCTTGTAAGACCTACAGTTTTATATCTCGTCCCACGAATTTCTGAACTGATTTACCAGAATTTTCAAATAGCTGTAGTGAATCGTTTGCAAGCAAATAAAAATTCCAAAAGGTCAGATATAGAAAATGAAATCATATCTGAAATGAAATACAGAACTTTAGGGGATCGACTTTCTTATGCCATTACAGCATCAGCACCAACCTCACCTGAAGTAATGAGTTTTTTAAAACGTTGTTTTAATATACCCGTGATTGATGTCTATGGTTCTACGGAACTCGGCGTGTTGTTATTAAATAATCAAACATCACCACAAAATGTAATAGATTATAAGCTGGTTAGTATACCTGAGCTCAATTATTTCACTACGGATAAACCTTATCCCCGAGGTGAATTATATATGAAAACCAATCGTGCAATTATTGGCTACTATAAAGATCCGAGTGCAACTGCAGATTTATTTGATGCAGATGGATATATTAAAACAGGTGATATTGTTGAGGAACACGCGCCAAACACACTATTTTTGATTGATAGGGTAAAGAATGTTATTAAATTAGGAAGCGGCGAATTTGTTACTTTGTTGCGGTTAGAGCATCTTTTTTCAAGTGGCAGCAGATTAATTAAACAAATTTTCCTCTATGGAAGCAGTCAGCGCTCCTATCTTTTATCTGTCATAGTTCCCAATATTAGCCTTATAAATGAGAAGCTAGCTGAACAAGGTTTGCCCACAGATCCAATTCATGTGAAACAACTCTTGCTTCAGGAGATTCATTCAATTGCAAAATCAGAACAATTACGATCTTACGAAATTCCATTGGACATTATCATTGAAATGGAGCCATTTTCACAAGAAAATCAATTGGTCACTGAAAGTAATAAATTAGCACGAAACAATTTAAAGAAGAAGTATGAACAATCCTTAGAAAAACTGTATGAACAAATTGAACAAAAACAACTCGGGGATCTCGCCAACTTAGGACATACTGATCCAAGTACAGAGCATATAATCCGCGCCATTCTTGGAGTACCCAATGTTGAGTTTGGCAATTCCAGTTTTGTTGATTTAGGTGGCGATTCTTTGGATGCCGTACGATTAACGAATATGATTCAAAGTATTTATTCGATTTCAATACCCGTTAGTCTCATTTTAAATCCTACTTACAGCATAAGAAATTTAATCAAAGATGTGAACAATAAACGTCATGGCAAAACAGAGCGTATCAGAGCCCATGCTATTTCATTTACAGATGTACACCCATATAAAGCAAACACACCAGAAGAAATTAAACTGTTTGCTAGTGATTTAAAATTGTCGACATTTTTTAGTACCCATGAAATAGAACATGCCAAAACATTAGCTCAAGTAAAAAAAGGGGAAAAAAGTTCCAAAATATTATTAACTGGAGCAAATGGTTATCTGGGAAGATTTTTAGCATTGGCTTTATTAGAAAGATTATCGATTAATCATGGAACATTAGTATGTTTCGTTAGAGCACAAAATAACTCCCAGGCCCGTAATCGAATGTTAAATTGTTTTCAACACAGTGAATCAGCGCTTAAGGATCGTTTTATTCAACTAGCCCAAAAACATCTTGTTGTCTATGCCGCAGATTTAACCTCTCCTAACTTTGGTTTAAACGATGAAATTTATAATTTACTGGCAACTGAGGTTGATATGATTTTACATAATGGAGCACTTGTAAATCATGTTTTTTCCTATGAGCAATTATTTGAAACTAATGTAATGGGAACTGTGGAGGTCATCCGTTTTGCATTTAAAAATAAATTGAAACCAATAAGTTTTATTTCAACTGTAGCAGTTTCGAGGGGATTACAACATCGTTCTATTGTTTTAGAAACAGAAGATATTCGCGAACAATGGCCAATTCGTTATAACGGCAAAGGTTATGCAGAGGGTTATGCAACCAGCAAATGGGCAGGGGAGGTTTTGCTAAAAAATTTCAGTGAGGAATTTAATCTTCCTGTACATATATTTCGTTGTGGAATGATTCTCGCTCATAGTAACTATTCCGGTGAAATAAATACCGAGGATTTCTTTACCCGATTAATTGCTGGAATAATACAAACAAGAATAGCGCCAAAATCATTTTATAGAGTCGACAATGAAACCAGCTTCAAACCCTCATTTGATGGCCTCCCAGTCGACTTTATAGCTGACACAATAGCAGATGATGCATTAATAGCAGCGACGGGGCATGCTACCTACGTTGTTACTAATCCAACAGGAAATAGTACAGTCAACTTTGATGTCATCATAAATTGGATAGAACAATTAGGCTATAAATTAGATAAAATTGAACATTATGAAGAATGGTATCATGAATTTACCAAACGCTTAAAACGATTAACAAAAATACAAAAAAAATACTCACCATTGCATATCATATACAAATGGGAAAAACCCGGTGAGATTGAGCAGGAAATAAAACTAGATAATTCACAATTTTATAACTTGGTAAAACTGCACTCAGGTTCCGATCTACCAGTTATCAATAAGGCATTTATTAATAAATGTTTGATGGATATGTACACACTAAAAATAATCGGGTTACCGAAAAAGGGGAGGTAAGGATAAGGATTAGGATGCGCCATCAAAATCACATCTGCCTTAATATTATGTTAATACGAAACCAGTATAATTTAATTCAATTAAGGGCTCTATAGAGATACTTTCATGGCATTACTCAAAAAATCAGCAGGTTATTGTGCACTAGAGAATACCCTTTTAAGAGGGATGAATGATTATAATGAACTTACTTTTAATGAACAGAAGATTACTCCAATCATTTACAGGCGCAATAATCCATCTTTTCAAAATGTCCATCTAATAAATCTGGAAGCTGATTTATCAATTTGGAATAATGGGGCATGGTTCATCCTTAAACCACGTTTTTATAATCAAATAATACAAACTAATAGAGAAGACTTAAATCTCTTAATTAGTTCTTTTTTAGGTTTAAACGAAACAATAAATATAGATAAGGCATTATTAAATGAGGCACTCATTTTAAATACGAATAATGATGTCGTTTTTGACGCATTCATCATGATGAAAATCATGATGGAAAAGCTCAATCGGGTTTGTCCACAAAGGGCCACGGACTTTGAAGACTATCAAACAAAGAATTGGTTAAAACAATTAAGCCACCATGAACAAACCCTTGCAAGTTCCCTCTGGCCGGGCATTAAAGATAAAACCCTATGGCAGCAGAGCTTCAACTTAAATCTTGATGAAACAGTAGGGATGGTTTTTGCGTGTTTACAAGAAATGATTGCTCAAATTGCAATTAACAGCTGTTTACAAAGTATTGCTTTGAATGCAGGTTTAAAACATAAAAATCTGGGTGATTATAAGGATTCATTAAAGAAACAGGGGATATGTGATTTAACTACCCAAGACCTGGATACTCTAGCTGACTTTCTTTGTAGTTTGCCAGAAACCCAGAGAGTTTATGAATGGCTTGTTACGCAGGACAGTCAGATAGCTCGCACTTTATCGCAATTATTAGAGGCACTATTAGAACAACCTAAAAATGTGCAAAAATTTCTTCAAACTTTAAATTTACAACAAGGAACAGCCCAGTTAGAGCTTGAAAAAATTGAAGAAAAAGACAAATTAAAACTTCAAATAATCAAAGAAAACACAGTCTGTGCTAATCAGGTTTCATTATTGCTTGATAAATTATCACAAGAAATCCAAAATGAAGGATCTGCTGAGCAGATTTCAGCGATATCTGGGTTGAGGGAACAACTAAGGCCACATTTAGAAACACTTAAAACAGCCCAACTCGATAGAAATGCTTTTAAAGATCTCGCTACTGGTGCAATCAAAAGTATCCAGCCTCTCTTTAAAGAAGAGCCGAGCTGGTATAATTATTTTTCACAGCTTGCAAAACTAATAGCTAATTTTTTCATCGGTTTAGTAAATGACCGTGAAAAAGACCCAAATCGTTTTTTCAAATTAAATAAGGAAGAGGATATTATAAAATTTGAAATGAATATTGAGGCAGTTTGTGGCATTTGTTCCAATCCGGTAATTTAGCAGCACATCTCATCCAAGCCTTCAACCCTTTATTCCAAAAGCTCTTAGAGAAGATGTTTCGCTATGGTCATGTAGCAAATGCCTTGAATCAAATTAGTGGATTGGGTTTAATTATCGAAATATGTCATGTGTGGGTTTGGGTATCTAGTGACACTAAAAGATAGAAAGGGATTGTGAAGGATACTGGTTTTAAATTGGGGACTTAATTTGCTAAAATATAGTGTAAGGCACTGATAGTTAATACATTTATTCAATCATTGTCAGTTTGGGCTGGATATATGGAAAACCCGGATTAGGCTCTTTTTGCCAAAATCTAAAAACATCGGCCAACCGAGGAATGGATCGAAACCGAACAAACAAAAATTTCTGAAGTTTGCATTTTGAATCCCTAGTCGAAGAATAGAAAGAGGAACAAAAAGAGTGGCCAATAAACACATTAAAAGAATCATTCAATTAAAAGAAGATGGTCTCTTCGTGGGAGACTCCCTCCTCGAGTTAATGCAACTTTCAGCTGATGAATTTATCGCCCGTCTTAAATATTATCAATTGAAGGAGCGAATTTTGCCAGCACTGGGTGTAGAGGAAAATACGATTCTTTCCAACCCCGATGAATTTTTTGAACAATTAAAATCCGACGTACGACAATGTCATGATAATATTTGTGCTGATGTTATGGCTTTAGATGCAGCAATCCAAGAAAAACTAGTCGAGCCACTGCTACAAAATTCTTCGACAGAAGGGAATACGGTGACCTCTATTAATGGTGTAATTTCCAGCATTGCAAATTATCTCAACAACATGCCTAAAGAGTTGCTTTTTGCAGATGACAAGCAAATAGATGATCTTAAAGCCACCTATGTAGAAATAGTAGTGAACGAATGGTTTTCCATCAAAGATGATTTACTTTCAAACTACCGTTCACACGTAATTGATTGGTTGTATTTGAGCAAAGCAATATATCATCTGCTAAAAGCAATCATTCCAATTAGAAATCAAACCCCGATCAATCTTGATATGGTTTTTGAAAGTTGCAAGCAATGTCAAAATGAAGTGGATAAACTTCTTACCTCCACTATTGTCCTAAAGTATTTCCATGTTCTATTTGCTTTAAATGCAGCTCGTGCTGAACTGATTTGCAAGCAACCCGTGTTTAAATCTCAAAGATTCCCAGTAAATGAATTTGGCAAGTTAGTTGAAGAATTAATTATCGTAGAAAATAAACTAAAAACTCTACTTATAGATCAAGGTGACGTGGCGGGGGCTACTAAACTGGATAATGTCACGGATGATATTAATAATAGAAAAATAACAGTTGCACTTGACAGCATAAATAAAAATATTGGAATAATTATCGCCAATATCCGCCGCCAATTATTCAAGGTTCAAAATAATGAATTAATTAAGGATAAAGTTAATCCAGATACGAACTTATATTTCCAAGTTGGTTTATGTTTTCTGGTTGAAAATGTATCGATGTATCGACCAAGTTTCACTTACAAGATTTCCAAAAATGTCACCTTCGCTATACCCTATGAAGTTGAAAAGGAAATGCCTAAAATATTTTCAACTGGTCTTATCCATAAAATGAAAGCAAACAAACTTTTACCTTTTATGTTTTTTTCCGGAGAGACTTTTCCAGGTAATCATGAAACCACTTCTTTTCCTAGTGAAAGCAATATCCCTCGGTTATAAAAGCAAGGGTTTTACCCCATATCGGCCTAAAAGGAGTGCTGATAGTTTAAGACGGATAACACGAAAAATTTGCGTTCTTTAGGTAACTATTGAATGAACGCTATTCGAGAAAAGTACGACAGTGTGCAGTTTTCAGGAAAAGTTCAGCTCCAACTTGCTTAATAATAGACCTCTTTCACAGGACGATATTGCATACTCGAGAGTCAGTAGCATCATGATTTAATTAAAAGTAGATCTGAAACAAATAGTCAATTTAATTGACTTGATTGAGAATAAATTGCTCAATATCTTTCCCTTGTTTCGTCAGAGTTATCAACTGGCTTAACGTTCACGCAGGGCGGAATGTTTGGCTTTTATTATGGGTTTAAGTATGTACTCTAAAACTGATTTCTTACCCGTGAGTATATCAACTGTAGCGAGCATACCTGGAATGATGGGCAATGGTTTTTGAGCCGTTCCCAAGTGATTTTTATAAGTACGAACCCGTATTACGTAATAACTTTCATTTTTTTTATCATTTTCATCAATAATAGTATCAGCACTAATTTGCTCTACTTCACCTTCTAGTCCACCATAGATTGAAAAATCATAAGCTGTAATCTTTACAACTGCTTTTTGCCCTGGATGGATAAACCCAATATCAGCTGGTCTTATTTTAGCCTCTATCAGGAGTGTATCATCAAGGGGGACGACTTCAATAATATCACTTCCGGGTTGAACCACACCGCCGATAGTGGTTGTTTTAATTTGCTTTATAATCCCGTAAACCGGGGATCTTACTGTAGTGCGAGTTAAACGATCCTTATCTGCTTTATTCGCTTCAATTAAGGCCGATAGGTCGCCTCGGGCTTTATTTAATTTATCCAACTCATCGGATTTAAATTTATCAATGTTTCCTTTTATTTCGTTTACAGTCCTATCCAGACGGATTACTTCAACTTCAGAAACAGAGCCATTTTTTAATAAAGGACGAGTCATATCTAATTCTTTTTGTGCTAATTCAAGAGACTTTATCAGTTGCACTAATTCTCTCATTCGTGATTCGTAGAGTGATTGCTGGTCTTTAACAAGGCTAGGATAACTCTTTTTAAGATCCTCCGGAAAGGCAGGTTCAGTCTGACTTATTTCCGCATTAATCCTTATAATTTCCAATTTCAGAGCATCAATTTTTTTCTCTGCTTCTGCATAACTTGACATAAATCGAGTATTGTCAATTTGCATCAATATTTGATCTTTCTTAACTATTTCCCCTTCTTTAACAAAGATCTTCTGTATGATACCCCCTTCAAGATTTTGGATAACCTGTATCTCACTGGATGGTATGACCTTGCCTTCACCAGTCGTCACCTCATCAAGTATTGCGTAATTAGCCCATATTATAGCAACTAAAATGAATACTGCTGATGTCCATAAAATAATATGGGCAAAAGCTCGAGACTTGTGAGTTTTACTCATGTTATTGTTTCCTTATAGTCACGCCGGCTTTAAGGGCATTGAGTACTGCTTCTTTAGATCCATCAGCAATTACTTTACCATTTTCTAGGACTATTATTCTATTGACCAACTCAAGCATGGACAATTTATGGGTAATTAAAATTAGAGTATGATTATCATCGAGATACTCATGTAACCTTTTTTTAATTTGCCGTTCATTATTATCATCCATGGCAGAAGTAGGCTCATCCAAAAGCAAAATATTTGGACCCATAATTAAGGACCGGGCAACAGCAATGGATTGCCTTTGGCCTCCAGATAATTCGGAGCCTTTTTCACCGACAGGTCGATCAAAGCCTTTCGGATGATTGTTAGTAAATTGGGTAACTCCGGCAATGTCAGCTGCGTTTAAAAGGGCGCTATCATGTATAAAGGGCGCACCAACACATATATTATCTCTAATGCTTCCGTAAAATAAAATAACATCCTGAGGCACATAACCAATTTGTTGACGCAAATCATCCGGATTAATTTGTTTATAGTCTGTACCATCCATAAGAATGGTACCTTCTGTAGGTGTGTATAATTTTAACAATAATTTACCTAATGTTGATTTACCAGAGCCAACACGTCCTATTATTGCAACGCGCTCTCCAGTTTTTATTTTAAAATTAATGTTTTCAAGGACATTCACATCGTCATCTTTGTAATGAAATGAAACATGTTTAAATTCGATGTCGCCTTTTAGTGCTGGTCGGTGAAGAAAACGAGCATCCTCACTAATATCAGTCTCCAGCTGCATGATATTATTTAATGATTCCAAAGCGTTCATTGATTGGAAATAGCGTGTGAATAGAGTTGAAACCTGCGCCATAGGCGCCAAGGCGCGACCTGTTAATATGGTACAAGCAATTAAGCCCCCTGTGGTTAACTCATTATTTGAAATCATATACACACCAGCAATAACAATTGCTATAGTAGCTACTTGCGTAGCAAGATTGGTGATACTGATACTCGTATTCGATACAAGTCTTAGACGCATAGCATTTTTCGAAGCCTCATTAACAATTCTCTCCCATCGGGATTGGAGAATGGATTCAGCACCCGTTGTTTTAACAGTTTCTATTGTTGATAAGGATTCAAATAAGGTAGCTTGTTTTTCAGAGGCATATTGATAAGCCTTTCTTGTTAACCGAATCAATGGCCATTGAAGAAGGAGGCCAATAATTAAAATTATGGGTATTACAAGAAAGGGTATCCAAAATAGACTGCCGCCAATCAAATAAACAACAAATAAAAAGATACATACGAAAGGAAGATCGACCAAGATGGTCATTGTGCTTGACGTGATGAAATCTCGGAACATCTCAAACGATTGCACCGTGTTTGCCAATGAACCAACAGAACGTGGCCTGTTAGACATACTTAATCCAAGAACCTGCTGAAAAATAACAGCCGATAACTCGAGATCACTGTGTTTATTTGCTACATCAATGAAATAAGATCGTAAGGTTTTTAGTAGCATATCGAAAATAAAGACAACAGCAACACCACTGGCTAAAACCCACATCGTATCAATTGCATGATTAGGTACAACCCGGTCGTACACATTCATGGTGAATAAGGGAATAACTAAAGCGAAAATGTTAACTAACAAAGAAGCAAGCAACACTTCAGAATAAAGTGGCCATGATTTAATCATTACACTCCAAAACCAGTTTTTAGACTCTTTTTTTAATGTTTCCTGAGATCGGTGTGAATGCTTAAATTGTTGGGACACCAAAATAACCTGCCCACTTAGCTCCGGCGCAACATCGTTAAGTTCAACACGAGTATCTGGAGTCTTTGGATCAAGAACTGTTTTCTTTCCTTCGTCATCCAATATCAATAAAACAGCACCACCATCATTTTTAAGCAATACAAGTGGAACATCTTCGTCATCAATATCGTCAGGTTTAATTGTTTTTAATTCAGCATCAAGTGAGGCTCGTCCAGCAGATCTTGGAAACAACTCAACGGTTAGTTTATTATCAACCAAGGGTAGACGTGCCACAAGGGAGAGTGGAGAGAATGGGTTTTGATAATACCTTGTAAGTAAAACAAGGCATGCTAAAAGCGGATCGTTTTCGGCAGTGTCGCCAAGATCAACGTGAGACCATGATTGCCTTCGTGGAGTTGTCATAGTATCCATAATTTATTGTTTTAAATAAGTATATACTTAAATCAAATAAATTGTGATTTTTAAACTCAAACAGTATATTTAGGTTTGTTAAAAGGCTTTAACGATTCAGATATCTGTTTATAGAGTTCAGGCAACCATCTTGGTTGAGCAAATGTAGAAGTTGATGGTTTTTGATGGCGCAAATCGTTTGGAGCGATAATGAGTTGTATATTATTTAATCCAACACGTCTGGCCAATATAAACAACTGATCAATAGCCAGATCACCTATTGCCAGACAGCCTACGGATAAATTACGTCCATGGATAAAAATATTATTCCCTAATTCCCTGCGACCATCCAAATATCCCTTTTCACGATCAAAACTATTAGGATAATTAATCATCATAGATAAATGCATGCTGCTGAATGGGTTGAAATTAACCAGTTTATAAACGCCTTCAGGAATTTGCTTATCATTTTCGCGCAATTTAGGACCTAAACGACCACTAAATCCAGTTAAAGGATAGTTATGTATGTGTGTCCAGTCCTGATTTGGATTTTTTGCCCACAGCTCTACCTTACGTTCAGATTTGAATGCAAGCAATGCTATCTCGCGTGGAGGATAGCTAACTCCCGCTTTGGAAAAAAATGAAATCAACTGGGGTTCTGCTCTCAATCCATAACGTTTTATTGCATGATCTATAGCTTCATCCCAATTCAACTTTGGCGCCATTGAATAGGCGCTTAGGGATAGGAATATAAAAACTATAAAAATCAAACGTCTCATGTAAGTACTGGATTCGTAAATTATAGGCATAGTATCAAATAATAATCTTAAGAACAATTTGCAAAATTAATTCTCTAATTCGTTTCTACTCTTTTTTTTTGTAACAATAACATTTGCTTTTTACTCGGTACAGATAATTGTGTCGTAATAAAATCAGGACTTATTTCCAAACGTCCTATGGAAGGTACTAATCCATAATGATTAGGACATAGATAAAGCACTGAACCATCAGCTGCAACCTTATAAAATATGTATCTATAGGAACAATACTCAGGCTTTTGTAGCAAAGCAACCTGCATGACAGGAGTACCTGTCATTCTATTTTCAATAAAATAAGCATTAATCCAAAGATTCGTTATGAGCAGGAGGCTTCCAATAACAATAACTGATTGAATAAGCGTACTAACGTATCGGAACAGGGAGCTATCGCTGCTTAAATGATCAATTACCTTAACTAAGGAAACAAAAAGGATGATTAAATTGGCAGAATAGATTGCAGCATTCACATAATTAAAATAAGTGCCTAGAATTTCTCCGCCAGAACTTTGGAAATGAATTACTAATGCGATAAGACTTAACCATAATGCAGAAATAACATAATAGATTGCTTTTCTTTTGATTCCAATAATTAAAAGTACTAAAGCCATTAATGGAAAAAGAGAGTGAATAACTTTAGCTAAGTTGTACATTGATCCATTCCCTTGTTATACGATGGTTATTTTATAAAAGTTCTATATTTATATCAGTAATTTAATTTCATAGCTAGTAGCATATTCTGCTCTGCTTCATTTAAATAGGCACAAACAACTAATCCCATCCATCATTTATCCTTTTTCACAAAACTGAAGAATAAATGGAATAAATCGAATTCTACACAAGAAGCCATATTCAATTCGAAGAGCTAGGATTTCTAATTAACAGTATGTAGGGAGTGGTTGGATAGGAGCTGGGTCTAATCATGTCATGAGGTACTTCTATTCGTCGCAGGGTAAATTGATTTAATGCAGGAAGTATAAAAGGAATGGGGTTTATCAGTTGATTTAAAGCATTGTGATTGTTCTTTTGCTTTTCCTTAATATGGATGTTTTGATGAACTGTGCCTATCCATATAGGATGCTCAAAATTATTGATAAAGTAATTTGACTCCCATAAAGTCAACTCCAGAATCAACTTTGATTTATTATCCTGATAAGTCATCAGCAGTGCCGGGCGTTTGTTTTCGAATAACTGGGCTAGTAAAGGTAGCTTGATTGTTTCATTTGATTTGTTCATTCTTAAAAGTAGTTTTGTAAAGAAGGACTCAGTATGAGACTTCCATCCATGCTGTTCCAAACTGGCTACCAACAAATCCAGATTACCGTAATATTGTAGATTTAACAGACTAATTCTGTGACCTATCCGGTTTAATCTGTATAAAGGTAAAACAGGATTTAATTGGTTCCACCATGCACTCTCTGTCAATGTATACTCTTTATGATAAGGAGCATGATTATGGACGAGAATCTTATAATTCATGTTGGTTGAAACGGCGGTGAAAACTATGATGGTAACCAGTACCGTTAATATTTTTTCTACAGACTCTCCTTTTCTCGAGGCTATATAATTTGATTTTCGATAGATAATCCAATGAATTAAACATACGATAATACCGAGCAGATAAGCTGCGACTACATCTGTAAGCCAATAGTCTCCTAAATAAATTACCGCAAAACCGCTTAATCCGAGAAATATTAATATAATGGTTCTGAATGTGTTGGTCAGTAGTGAATGGTTGTTGTTGATGTAAAATAAAATAAATCCATACAATGCTGTGGCGAGAACGAGATTCGTTACCGGAAATGAAGAACCTGACATAGTGATCAGCAACCCCTGTGGTCTTGGGGTGTTATGGACATAAGATAATAAAACAATAATCACCACACTAAAAAATAAGACGCTGCTTAAATAGGCTATTATTTTATAATTGCGATGACAGAACGCCCATATACAGCAAACCAGAAATAATCCTGTTAAAGTGAGTGTACTGGTTAATTGCGCACAAATAATAAATACGGACTCCAATAAGGATGTATGTAAACTTTGAGTGAACAGATGTATTGGAATATCAATGGCTTGGAGCCATTGTGTCGTCATACCTAATATGAGTAAGACTAAAAAAAACAATAAAAAAAACGCCGTTAACAACAATAATCCTGCGGTAGAATAATGATCTTTTTCTTCTTCAGGAGTTATAGCATTAAATACTCTGAATAATTTTGAATTATTTTTTGAATGGAGCCAAAAATCATGTAAATTCTTTTTTAAAAATAAATTAATTTTGAGAAAGGCTGATTTTATAAAAACACTGGCGAACCAAACTCCAGCCAGGATAACCAAAATTAGAAGAAATAAGCGTGTAGCCCCTTCAGTAGATAGTTCATGTCCTGCTGTGCCAATTAAAACTCCTGGCATAACATATAAAAAAGACCATCCAATTGCGGATAATACATTCGCAATCAAAAATCGCCATTGTTTCATATGCATTATTCCAGCTATAACAGGAATAATGGATCTCAAAGGTCCAACAAAACGACCAATCAAAACACTTTTGCCACCATGTTTTGAAAAGAAATCTTTACCATATTTAAGTAAATTAGGGTATTTTTTAAAGGGCCAGACTTCAAGAAGTTGATCGCTGTAAAAATAACCTAAAAAGTAACTCAAACTATCACCACAGACTGCGCCTAAAGTTGCGGCAATCAGAGTAAGATCGATGCGCATAATCCCGGAACCAGCAAGTATGCCAATCGCAGTCATGGTAACTGAACCTGGGACTATACTTCCTATTATTGCTAATGATTCAGTTAAGGCAATAATAAACGTTATAAATAAAGACCAATGAGGATTTGCCTGCAACCAGCTGGTAAGTGGATGAACATAATCAGCAAACAAATTCATAGTATCTCATTGGCAAAATTGATTAATAAAACTTTGTTCAAAACGCTGACTTACTTCTTCGAGTTGAATTTCCGGATAAAAATAACTCATTTGCGTCATTTCCATTTTTGCATAACCACAGGGATTAATTCCTGAAAATGGTGTTAAGTCCATATCAATGTTTAAGGCAATTCCGTGGTATGTGCAACCGTTTTTTACTCTTAAACCAATAGAAGCTATTTTTTTATCAGAAACGTAAACACCGGGCGCTCCACATTGAGTAGTGCCTGATATTGAATAATGAGCCAAGGTAGTTATTAGAACCTGTTCCAGCTGAGAAACCAGGGTTCTTATTCCCAGGTTCCGTCTTCGTATATCCATCATGACATAAGCTACTAACTGCCCAGGACCGTGATAAGTTACCTGTCCACCACGATCTGATTGTACAATTTTAATAGCATTGGAATTAAGAATATGTTCTGGTTTGCCGGCCTGTCCTTGGGTATAAACAGGAAAATGTTGTAACAACCAGAGTTCATCAGGACTGTGTTCATCCCTGTTAATAGTGAACTCTTTCATTCGATGCCAAACTTCATCGTAATCTTGTATGCCTAAGCTGTGAATATTCATCATAAAACCATTTTCACATCAGGATGTTTGGTAAGATCCTGATAAAATGAATCGAGCATTTCCTGGTTTAGGGCACATACAGTTACAGTGATTGCCAAATAGCTGCTCTTTTCACTTAATTTATGAGTCAAATTATCATGATTAAAATCAGGAAAGTGCTGATTGACTATCATTCTGATTTCTTCCAGAAAAACCTCGGAATTAGCACCGATAATTTTAATGGGGAAATCACATGGAAATTCTATAATTGATTTTTTAGTCATAATTTAATTTATTAATCGTTGATATGATTCATTTATTATACGCCAATAATCTCCAACATGACCTTGATTAATGAGCGAATCATTAAGTCTAGTGATTGGAAAAATTTCTTTGGTAGTACTGCTGATCCAGAGTTCTTTTGCATTAAATAATTCAGAAGCCTCAATATTATCTTCAATAAAATTCAAGTTTAAGTCATTTATTAACTCAATAGCTACTTGTCGAGTGACTCCCGGTAAACAAAAATGAGTTAATTTAGGAGTTTTAATTACATTCTCATTAGTAACAATAAATACATTGGATGTACTTCCTTCAGTAACAAGTCCATCCCGTACCAGAATTGACGTGTTAAAACCTGAAGATACAGCTTCATCATTCAGTAATATATTGGCGAGCAGCGAGGTTGTCTTAATATCACAGCGATCCCAGCGTATGTCTTCTATCAATTTTGCATTTAGTCCTCGTTCTTTTTCCTGTTGAGTCGGGTAGGAAGTATGTAGCGTAAATGCAATAACGGAAGGTTTAATTTCAGATGGAATATCGTGCTTACGAGCGCCTTGATTACCTCGAGTAACCTGAATGTATACCTGTAAATCACCAGCATCATTTGCAGAAATAAGCTTATGGATTAGTTTATTCCAATCGATATCTGGCGTCTCAATTTTAATTTTTTGTAAATTAGAATTGAGACGCTCTATATGTCGCTCTACAAAATAGGGTTGGCCATGATAAACGGGTAATACTTCATAGACTGCATCCCCAAAAAGAAAACCTCGATCAAAGATTGAAATTTTGGCTTCCGACAATTTACAGTATTCTCCGTTAACATATGCGATATTCATATATCGATGACCCTAAGAGCCAAACCATCGTTTGAAGGCCAAGCGAATTGAATCCTTAGTACGTGTGTAAAAACCGCCGGTATCAATGGTTTGAAGTGCGTAAAGAGGTCGAGTAGAAATGATGTTATTATCAAATTGAACTACCAAATCCCCAACTTTATCCCCTTTTTTAACAGGAGCTTGCAAATAGGCAGGTATTTTGGTTGAAATATTAAGTCTTTGGTATTGACCTGCAGGTATCGTAATAAACTGATCGTCAGTCAAACCAACAGTAACTTTATCTACTGAACCTTTATAAAGAGGAAGCTCCGTTATGGATTGACCCGATTTATAGAGTTGATGGGTTTCAAAAAATCTAAATCCATAATTGAGTAATTTTTCACTATCATCAGCACGTGATGAATCGTTTGGCTCACCTAGTACAACTGCCAGTAAACGCATGTTGTCACGTTTTGCTGATGAAACAAGACAAAACCCAGCTTCATTAGTATGACCAGTTTTTATTCCATCTACCTGGTTATCGCGCCATAACAATCGATTTCTATTCGGTTGACGAATACCATTATATGTAAACCATTTTTGTTTATACCATCCATAATATTGAGGAAAGTCAGAGATCAGCGCTCGACCCAAAATAGCTAAATCTTTTGCTGTAGTATATAAATTGGGGTCAGGAAGCCCGGTACTGTCAGTAAAGTGACTGTTCTTCATTCCCAGATTTTGAGCCTGTTGATTCATTATTTCAGTAAATGCACCTTCAGTACCACCAATGTGTTCGGCCATTGCGACACAGGCATCATTTCCTGAATCAACAATAATACCTTTTAACAATTCTTCAACTGAAACCTGTTGACCTTCTTTAATAAACATGCGTGAACCGCCAATTTTCCATGCATCACGACTCACCCGTACACTATCATTTAAATGAATTTGTTCATGATGCAGCGCATTAGAAACTACATACAAAGTCATCATTTTAGTCAGGCTTGCAGGAGGTAAACGTTCATCACTGTTTTTTTCAGCAATAATTTTTCCACTATTCACATCAATTAGAATATATGCTTTCGCGTTTAAAACAGGGGCAGCAGGAGTTACTAGTGGTTTATTGGATATAGTGGGCGAGGGTTTCACAAGATCTGTGGGTAAAGAGTCCTCGGCAACCGAATTGCTGGATTGAACAAATAATGTAATAAAAAACAGGGTCGTCAATAAAAAAGACGTGGCTTTAGTCATGTTGTTACCTGATGTAGTTGCAAAATGCAGTTATCTTAACACAGCCTTTTGCAGGCATCCAAATAGCATGATGAAAATATTGATATTATTTTCAGTGAATTTCCAATATTCCAAATTAATTAAATACAAAACTACGAAATCTCTGTAAATTTAGGTATATTAGAAAAAAATAATAATTATAAATTAAGAGAACATGCGAAAAATACTGATAGTTTTAACTGTTTTACTTTCAAGTTGTCAAACTACTAACTCACCCGATTCATCATCGACACCTTCTGGAAAGAACAATTCAAATCATTCTCGCCAATACCAGAAAGGTTCAGTTTATGACCGATATAAAAATAAAAATAATCGATATACCATTCAACAGGATGGAGCTCCCTCCAAACAAAAAAAACTCAGTTTTAAAGAACCTGTACCTACCAATGAACCTTTAAGCCGATATGGAAATCCCTCCGAATATTATGTTGATGGAAGGGCATACAAGGTAATGAAAAGTTCGAGTGGATATAAAACAAGAGGTGTTGCATCGTGGTATGGTACCAAATTTCACAAACAACGAACCTCTAGTGGAGAGCCATATAATATGTACGTAATGACTGCAGCTCATAAAACGCTTCCATTACCCACTTATGTCAAAGTAAAAAATCTGGATAATGGTCGTTCTGCTGTAGTTAAAGTAAACGATAGAGGTCCTTTTCACGCAGATCGAGTCATTGATCTGTCTTATGCTGCAGCTCTGAAGTTGGGTGTATTTCCCAAAGGCACCGCGAATGTTGAAATTGAAACATTGAAAGGGCCTGCTGGTGTTGCACATTATTATCTTCAAGCGGGCGCATTTTCATCTGAAGCACTTGCAAAAAGACTTAAAGAAAAATTGGTTCATATTACACCATCACCAGTGTTTATTGAGCATTATCAGCAACACTATGTGGTACGCGTAGGTCCTTTTGGTAATAAAGCCATGTCGGATAACCTCAAAGCAAAATTGGCCCAAAATGGGGTCACAGGTTCCTTTTCGGTATTAATATAGTAATTCAGTGATCCGGGTGTACAATCCGGATCCGAAACAATTAATCTGTAGGTGCAATTCTCAGATTGAATATTAAACATTAAATCACGACAATTAATTTGTTGACTGGAATCTTGAAAACAAACTGAATGCAGCTATATTTTTTAAATATTAATAATTTAAGTCCAGAAACAGAATAATTAATAGCTAATTCATGGATTAATGGATAAAATTGCATGAAGATCTAATTATCATTATCCAATTTACTTATGAGGCACACTACCAATGCATGATGGCTCTGTATTTTATACAATATTTTTAATATTTGCTGGGGCTGCATTCTTTTCTACTCTTGTTTTGTACACCAAGCAATCCTTACTGGTTGCTTATATATTATTAGGTGCCGTCTTTGGTCCCTGGGGCTTAAGACTGGTATCCGATGTAACTACCGTACAACAAATTGGCGATATAGGAATTGTGTTCCTGCTTTTTTTACTTGGTCTTCATTTGCAACCACAAAATCTGGTACACATGTTAAAGAAAGTGACCTGGATAGCGATAGTAAGCTCTGTTCTCTTTGCCGGTATGGCCTATGGCATAGGTAGATGGTTTGGACTTACAGTTACAGAATCATGGGTTCTTGGTGCATCAATGATGTTCTCAAGTACTATTATTGGCTTAAAATTACTGCCAACAACCATCTTGCATCATCAACACACGGGTGAAGTAATGATAAGTGTCTTGTTAATGCAGGACGTCATTGCGATCATCATATTAATCTTGATTAATGGGGCTCATCAGGGCGGTGGGTTATCGATAGATGATTTAGTACTGGTCCTTATCGCACTTCCGGCATTATGTTTATTTGCTTTTGCTTTCGAACGGTACATATTAATAAAACTGCTCGCACGTTTCGATAGAACACAGGAATATGTCTTTCTACTGTCGATAGGCTGGTGTCTCGGATTATCTGTTCTGGCACAAAAATTAGGGCTTTCAGAAGATATAGGTGCTTTCGTAGCCGGTGTAGCTTTAGCAGCAAGTCCCATATCTCTATTTATTGCAGAAAGCTTGAAACCTTTAAGGGATTTTTTCCTGGTTATGTTTTTCTTTACAATTGGTGCAACCTTTAATTTCAGTTATGCCGCGCAAGTAGTTATTCCGGCAGTAATTCTTGCAGCACTAATCCTCATTATTAAACCATTATTATTTTATATCCTGCTGCTCAGAGCAGGCGAGAAAAAACAAGTTGCCAAAGAAGTAGGTTTCCGACTTGGACAGGGAAGTGAGTTTTCATTGCTTGTTGCAAGTATTGCTTTAAGTACTAAACTCATTTCAGATGTCGCTTCCAATTTAATACAGGCAACGACTATTTTAACTTTTATAGTTTCATCGTACCTTGTAGTATTGAAATACCCAACACCCATAGCCCTGTCAGAGAAAATGCGTAAGGATTAATATTATGAAATTACTGGTTGTAGTATTGTGCTTGCTTAGTGAACGCTTTTTGATCCATTCGCTATCCTATCAACGGTTTTCATGGTTTGGAGATTATTTTTTAGTTATAACCAATGCAGTTGAGAAACGGTCTCATAATAAGAACCCATGGATGTATTTAGCTGCATTAATACTGCCTATTACTTTAATCACTTCAATTATTTATCTGATTTTTCATAACCTTTTTTTTGGTTTTACAGGATTACTTTTAAGTACTCTGATTTTTTTCTATTGCCTTGGTCCTCAGAATGCTTTTTATCCTCTTTCAGAAACTGATTCAAAAAATGACCACAGTGAATTTGTCAGTGATTATTTTGCCTTGGTAAACAGTCAGTTATTTGCTGTAATTTTCTGGTATATACTAGCTGGACCTATTGCTGTTCTGATTTATAGATTATTCACATTATGCAAAAACTATGATGAAGTAAGCCAGCAGGCAAAACAGGTCACTGAAATCCTTGAGTGGGTACCTGCACGTATTACTGCGTTACTCTTTTTATTAGTAGGTAATTTTCAACGGGGTTTTGCAACATTTATGCAATATGTTCTTAACAACCCGGATTCCAATAACCAGCTATTAAGTGAATGTGGTTTACAGGCCGTTCGAATTAATGAAACAGATGATATACCGTTCCCCAATGCTGAAGCCCTTGTAGAACATGCGGCTATCGTATTGGTGGTTTTCATTGCGTTATTTACATTAGTTGCATGGCTCTAAAGAGGTAATTCACCATAACTTATTGTAGGACTAAACTATGAACTACTTTTTACGCTTCTTTTTTTGCACAGTACTTCTAGTACTTTCGGGTTGTGCTACACAACAACCTGGCATTGGAAAGTCCAAGGAACTTAGCCAATGCATGCAATTATGTGAGCAGCGTTCCGATTCATGCAAGCAACAGTGTTCCAATAACTGCCCAAGATGCTCGTTAATAGCATCAGATGAGACGGCTATAGATTACCTGAGCTATGTGCATGACAAACAAGTTGAAGGGGGATATGTATCACGTGGGTTGAATTCTTACCGTGATCCACTACAATGCCGCAAAGTAACGTGTAACTGTACATCAGACTACTTAACCTGCAAACAAGGTTGCACTGGTGTAATACAAAAACGATTACAAGCTGTACCATACTGTACATAAAATTTTGAAAGTCGGGGAACTTTTTCATGGCAAATGAAACTAATTTTGATTTGGATCCAATTGAAACACGTGAATGGCTGGATGCCCTGCAATCTGTTTTTGCCAATGATGGTAGTGAGCGTGCTGCATTTCTTTTACAACAACTCTTGAATAAAGCGAATGCAGAAGGAGTTAAATTAACCAGTTCTATTAATACTCCTTATAGAAATACCATTAAACCTCATGAAGAGAAACAAATGCCTCCTGATGAAGGTATTGGTAAGCGTATTAATGCATTGCTTCGCTGGAATGCTGTTGCAATGGTTTTACGAGCTGGAAAATACGCTCCTGAACTAGGAGGGCATATTGCGTCTTATGCTTCTTCTTCCACTTTATATGAAACAGGATTCAACTATTTCTTTAAAGGCCCTAATGGAGAGAATGGTGGCGATCTGCTCTATATTCAAGGTCATTCTTCACCAGGAATTTATGCGAGAGCTTTTCTTGAGGGACGACTTTCTGAGTCAAAACTTCAAAAATTCAGACAGGAGGTTGAAGTTGATGGGTTATCTTCTTATCCTCATCCTTGGCTTATGCACGATTTTTGGCAATTTCCGACTGTATCAATGGGACTTGGCCCCTTACAAGCAATTTATCAGGCTCGCTTTTTAAAATATCTTGAAAATAGAGGATTAATTAAAGCAGAGGGTCGTAAAGTCTGGGCATTCCTGGGCGATGGAGAAATGGATGAACCAGAATCTGTAGGCGCATTAAGTATTGCTGCCAGAGAAAAGCTGGACAACCTTATATTTGTAGTAAATTGTAATTTACAAAGACTTGATGGTCCAGTTCGAGGTAACGGAAAAATAATACAGGAGCTTGAAGGACTGTTCAGAGGTGCCGGCTGGAATGTGATTAAGGTTATCTGGGGTGGTCGTTGGGATCCATTATTTGCCCGCGATAAGGAAGGCTGGATGCAAAAAAGGATGGAAGAATGCCTTGATGGAGACTATCAATCTTATAAAGCAAATGACGGTTCTTATGTCAGACAACATTTCTTTAATCAATATCCCGAATTAAAGAAAATGGTTGACAATCTGAGTGATGATGAGATTTGGCGTCTAAATCGTGGTGGCCATGATCCTCAAAAAGTTTATGCTGCTTATGCACAGGCGGTTGAACATAAAGGAACTCCTACAGTTATTTTGGCTAAAACCATTAAAGGCTATGGAATGGGTGCTGCGGGTGAAGGTCTGAATATTACTCACCAACAAAAGAAAATGACTTTGGAACAATTAAAGGCTTTTAGAGATCGTTTTAGTATACCCATCAGTGACGATAAAATTGCAGAAGTGCCTTTTTACAGGCCTGATGACGATAGCCCTGAAATCAAATACATCAAAAAGCAAAGAGAAGCTTTAGGCGGATATCTACCTCACCGTTCTACAGAGGTTCCAACGTTACCAATTCCACCTTTAGATGAATTTGCCTCGGTTACTCATGGTATGGGTGACAGAGAAATATCAACAACAATGGCTTTTGTACGTATTTTATCAATACTACTGAAAAATAAGGATTTAAGTTCCAGAGTTGTGCCCATTGTTCCTGATGAATGCCGAACATTCGGTATGGAAGGCTTATTCCGCCAAATAGGAATATATTCTCCTGTTGGTCAATTATATACCCCAGTTGATCGTGAGCAGGTGATGTATTACAAAGAAGCGCGCGATGGACAGATTCTTGAAGAAGGTATTAATGAAGCCGGAGCATTTTGTTCATGGATTGCAGCCGCTACTTCATACAGCTCGAATAAACTCACGATGATTCCGTTTTATATCTATTATTCCATGTTTGGTTTCCAACGTATCGGCGATTTAGCATGGGCGGCAGGTGACATCCAGGCACGCGGTTTCTTACTTGGCGGTACAGCAGGACGAACTACATTGGCTGGAGAAGGATTACAACATCAGGATGGTCATAGTCATCTTTATGCTTCGACAATACCTAATTGCGTCTCCTATGATCCTACATTTGCCTATGAACTGGCCGTTATCATCCAGAACGGATTATACCGTATGTATGAAAAGGGTGATAACGTGTTTTATTACATCACTGTAATGAACGAAAACTATTTACAACCCGATATGCCCAAAGGTGTCGAAGAAGGCATAGTTCGAGGAATGTATGTATTTAAAGAGAGCAAGAAGAAATCTAAAACTCATGTTCAATTGATGGGTTCTGGTACCATTTTACGTGAAGTGATTAAAGCAGCTGAAATGCTCGAAAACGATTACTCAATCACTTCGGATATTTGGAGCGTAACAAGCTTTAATGAGCTTCGTCGTGATGGCTTAGCCAAAGAACGGCATAATGCGATGCATCCAGAAGCTAAAGCACAGGAGTCGTATGTTGCTTCCCAGCTTAAAGACCGTAAAGGCCCAGTAATTGCTGCAACTGATTATATGCGCATTTACGCTGATCAGATTCGTCCTTATGTACCCAATCGGTACGTTACATTAGGAACAGACGGTTATGGAAGAAGTGATACTCGTGAACGCTTACGACATTTCTTCGAAGTAGATGCAAAATATATAGTTCTGGCAGCATTAAATGCTTTGGTTGCTGAAGGTTCTATAGATAAATCTAAAGTTGTAGATGCGATAAACCGTTACTCTATTAATCCAGATAAATTAGATCCAGTTACCCATTAGTTAAACTAACTGAGTACAAAGGTATTGCTACAGTTTAACTGAATGCTGAGGATAGATATGGCAAATGAAATAGAAATTAAAATACCTGATATTGGCGGTGCAACTCAGGTTGATGTTATCGAGATTTTGGTTAAGGTTGGAGATCAAATAAGTGTTGATACTCCGCTGATTACTCTTGAATCAGATAAAGCGAGCATGGAAATTCCTTCTCCTGTAGCAGGAATTATCAGCCGGATCACATTAAAAGTTGGGGATAAAGTTTCCGAAGGGGATGTAATCCTTGTGGCATCAACCGAACAGGTTGCTGCCATCCCAAAAAATGAGACGTTAACAGAGACTCCTCAAATTAATAAATCCCATGAAACGGTTCAAGAAACTAAACCGATAACCAGTAACACTAATAGAACCGTCGAAGTAACCATTCCTGACATAGGTGGTGCGACCGACGTAGATGTAATTGATATTCTGGTAAAACCAGGAATGACAGTTGAGAAAGATCAGGCTTTGATTACGCTTGAAGGGGATAAGGCGACTATGGATATACCATCTCCTTATTCCGGGATAATTAAAGAAATCAAAATTAATTTAGGTGACAAAGTAGCACAGGGCACACCTATATTAGTCATGGAGTCTACTACGGCCGGAGCCATGGAAGAACAAGAACTGCCCGTTAAAGCACCTGAACAAGCTAAAGAACAGCAGGTTCAATCGACTCCAGCAGCAGATTCACGTCCAGAAATTACACCTGCTTCAGAACCCAATGAACTGTCAGATATCCTATCAGCAGGTCCTGCAGTACGACGTATGGCGAGGGAGTTAGGAGTTAATTTACACCTGGTGAAAGGTAGCGGACGAAAAACCCGCATTACCAAAGAAGACATACAAAATTATATCAAGACTCGCTTAAGTGAACAGCCGGCATCAAGTACTTTTAATGTACCAGCAAGCCCAATAATTGACTTTAGCAAATTCGGTGACATAGAATCCAAGCCACTGAATAAAATTAAACGATTAACTGGTGCCAATGTACACCGTTCCTGGATAACTATTCCGCATGTTACCCAGTTTGATGAAGCAGACATCACTGATTTGGAAGAATTTAGAAAATCAGAATCAGAACGTATCAAAGAACCAGGTTACAAGCTGACCATATTAGCATTTGTTTGCAAAGTAGTAAGCAGGGCCTTACATGCGTACCCTCAATTTAATTCATCGTTAGATGCTACCGGTGAACAATTAATTTATAAAAAATATTGCAATATAGGAATTGCTGTCGAGACTACTAATGGCTTAGTAGTACCGGTTATTAAAAATGTAGATCAACTGACAGTAAGTGATATTGCTCTTGAAATGGCTCGATTAAGCAGCAAAGCGCGAGATAAAGGACTGATGCCAGCTGATATGTCTGGGGGCTGCTTTACAATATCCAGCCTTGGAGGTATTGGTGGTACTTCATTTACCCCCATAGTAAATAGCCCGGAAGTCGCGATTTTGGGATTATCGCGTTCTTCATTTAAACCGATTTATGATAAAGGAGAATTCAAGCCTAGATTAATGCTGCCTCTGTCTTTATCTTACGATCATAGAGTAATTGATGGTGCTGAAGCTGCACGATTTACTCGCTATATATGTGATAATTTATCTGATATTAGAAGAGTTCTCCTCTGAATTTATGAGATAATTTAACTATAATTTACAATATGAGGCATTAATGATGGCTAACAAAATTAAAACTGATGTCGTGGTTTTAGGCAGTGGACCAGGCGGATATACAGCCGCTTTTAGAGCAGCGGATCTGGGGAAAAAAGTAGTACTGGTTGAGCGATTTGACTCACTAGGCGGTGTGTGTCTCAATGTGGGTTGTATCCCTTCAAAAGCACTTCTACATATTGCAAAAGTAGTCGACGAAGCCCATGAAATGGCAGAGCAGGGCGTTGATTTTGGAAAACCCAAACTGGATAACAAAAAATTAGTTGCCTGGAAAAACTCTGTTGTTTCAAAATTAACAGGTGGTTTAAAAGCCCTCTCCAAACAACGTAAAGTTGAAATACTGACCGGCGTGGGTAAATTCTCAGGAACTCATCAAGTTACTGTTGAGACTCAAGATGGTCCAGTTGAGGTTGATTTCGAAAATGCCATTATTGCAGTCGGTTCTGAATCAATTAATTTACCCTTTATCCCAGAAGATAAACGTATATTCAGTTCAACCGGCGCTTTAGAGCTTGCTGATATCAAAGGTAACCTGTTGGTTTTAGGCGGCGGTATTATTGGATTGGAAATGGCAACTGTTTATTCTTCACTTGGTGTTGATGTCACCGTTGTTGAATTTATGGATCAGCTAATACCTGGCGCTGATTCTGATTTGGTTAATGTATTACAAAAGAGAATGATTAAAAAAGGAGTAAAATTCCTGCTCAAAACCAAAGTTACCGCTGTTGAAGCCAAAAAGGACGGTATTTATGTTTCTATGGAAGGGGAGCATGCAACAGATAAACCGTTATGCTTCCAACAAGTTCTGGTTTCCGTTGGACGAAAACCTAATGGTGGTACGATCAATGCTGAAAAAGCAGGTGTACACGTTGATGAACGTGGATTTATTAAAGTGGATAATCAACTGAGAACTAATGTTCCTCATATTTTTGCCATTGGTGATGTTGTTGGTCAACCGATGTTGGCTCATAAAGCAATTCCAGAAGGTAAAGTAGCAGCTGAAGTCATTGCCGGTAAAAAACATTATTTTGAACCTAAATGCATTGCCAGTGTTGCTTACACTGATCCCGAACTGGCCTGGGTTGGTTTAACTGAAAAAGAAGCAAAAGAAAAAGGTACTAACTACGAAAAAGCTACATTTCCCTGGGCTGCAAGTGGCCGGGCATTAAGCATGGGACGTGAAGAAGGAATGACCAAACTATTGTTCTGCCCTGAAACAAACCGTATTCTAGGTGCTGGCATAGTAGGTGTCAATGCGGGTGATCTCATTGCAGAAACAGCATTAGCCATCGAAATGTGTTGCGATGTTGAGGATATTGCATTGACAATTCATCCTCATCCCACGTTGTCTGAAACTATTGCTCAATCAGCTGAGGCTTTTGAAGGAACAATTACCGATCTTTATTTACCCAAAAAGAAAAAGAAGTAATTGGGGGATTATCAGTTAAGTGTAGTAAGGACTAAAAGCTCCAAAAAATCCAGCTGATGAATGAATGGCCAATGTGCGAGATTTTGTCCATTCATCAAGCAGGGAGATCAACAATCCAGTTAAGCTCTGTACACACCGTACAGAGCTTAACTGAATGTTTTTCCCAGTAAGAACGTACTCTAATGAATATATGTGAGTTGATTCAAAATACCCTTGCAGTTTAAAAGTAACGTAATGACACAGAGCACCAAAACAGCACATTATGAATGAGGTATTATTGGTAATTGATACTCATTTTAATTAAGTTATTTAGCATGTGTAGAAATTTTATTTTATTAACTTATTTGAAATATATCTATTCCTCATAAATAATCTGTATGTAATGCTGCAAAATACCGGGAGCATCGAATGATACTTAACATTCGTCGTATGAAAGAATCAGATATAGACAATGTGTATTCTATTGAAACTAATGTTCATATTGCTCCATGGAGTAAAGATATATTAAGAGACTGTGTTTTGGTTGGCTATGATTGCCGCGTGCTTGAAATAAACAATGGCGATAGTCCAATTCTTGGCGGATATATTATTTCCCGAATAAGTAACAATAGTTGCCATATTTTAAATTTTTGTATTGCCAAACCACTTCAGTCAAAAGGATTGGGGAGAAAACTATTACAAACGGTGCTTTATTCCTTGTCAAAATTTACAGACACGAAACATGTAGTTCTGGAAGTTAGGCCAAGTAATTATACTGCTATACATCTATATGAATCTTTAGGTTTTGAAACCGTTGAAATTAAAAAAGATTATTATAAAGATAACAACGGGGTAGAAGATGCGATCCTTCTTAAAAAAAATCTTAACAGCTAATGCTTGTTTCTTTGAAAATATGAAATACAGTTTTTAATAGTATAATAAATAAAAATTTTAAAAAATCTCAAATTTAGCATGTAATTTAATATTAGATTTGTTATTATACATCCCCAATTTCAATTTATTCACGTTCTTACATCCTGTGGATAAATCCAGCATATTCTCATAAAACTCTGCATTTATTATTTCTATGTTTCTTGAAGACTCAGGCTATATATGAGCTATAGCTTCAGTTTACATCTACTATTTTAATTGTGTTATCCACAAATTCTGTGGATAACCTTGTGCATAGAGTTGTGAATTCATTGATAAATAAGCTCATTTCAAAACTGCATCATAATCAACCATAATATTTTTTTTCAACCCCAATACAACATGACCACTTCCTTGAAATTGGTTGTAATTGATTGAGCTGAGTATTTAAAATTGATATTCAAGTATACATATAAGAGCTGATACACGTTTTGAGAACTCTATTGATGAAGTAGGTTAAATGGAGGCAAATGCATCGATACAACACACCTTGCCAGTTATTGACAGTTCAGGCAAACAAGCATACAATTGTACTTTTTTTAAACTTAATGCCGCTTCGAAAATCAAAAGGATTGTTAAAATGGTAGTATCTGCAACAATAAATCATAAGTAAATTGTACAGAATATTCCAGTGTTTTAATTTAAACATATACTATATAGAACTGATTAATAAAGGAATTTTTTCGAGTTGGCTCCTGAGAAGTGGAGCTTACCATGCCTAAACATAATGATTTGCATGCCTTACTGCAAGTTTTGTTAGATGAACCAGTAGCACAAAATCGAGATTATTTCTTGTTCATGCTGGGAACAGATACCGTATATACCCATAGACCTACATACCCACATCAACTTACAAAAGATACAGTAGTTCCTAAAGAACAGAGAGCCTATGTCAATGGCGAATCCTTATCTTATATGGCGAGAGTGGTTGCTGACAGGCTAGGAGAAAACGATCCTGAAATTAATATAGATCAACCCTTATCATTCAGCACACCATCGGTAGATGTTGTGAATGGACCAACAACTCTTGGTTCCGAGGTTGGCGAGCGTATAGCCCAGGGGGTTTTTCTCATACTAAAAGCCCTTGCTGAAGGGAAACAAAACATTCAAATATCTGCTCACAGTCGTGGAGCTGTAGAATCTATACTTATCGCTCATGAAATTGAACGAATCAAAACAGAACTTAACACAAAACCTTCTCAAACCATTCATCAAATAATGGCTAACTCACCATGTACTTATACTTCAAAGGCTGTGAAGAAGCTCTTTGCTGACGTGAAGGAGTCCCCTGAGGTAAGGACAAAACTGGCTGATCGACTATCATCTGCTAAAATCAATATGTTTTTAATGGATCCTGTTCCCGGTGGAAGCTGGCGAGGTATTGGTAAATTTGTCGCCTGGAGGGATGAGAGATTTTATGTTAAACCACCATGTTCCAATGCAGAATTATTAATTTTCCGTGATGAACGTACCCGTTGTTTTATCCCCATAAAATTCAAAGATCAGACACCATTAATTTTGCCAGGACATCATGGTACCGCAAGTGGAAATCTTTATACCCAACAGTTTGATGATATTACAGTTAGTGGAGATGACAAAGATTCATCCTTGGTCCAAAAATTAGCGATTGTCAAATTACTAAATTTCATCAACAACAGTACAGGTCTCTTTGATAGAGTGACCTCTCCTGTAGCTCTGGAACATCCGGCATTGGATGAAGTTGCAAATCAATTTTTTTCGGCAGGGAAACAAGATCGAGTCGAACTGTTATTGGAGATCTATAAAAAAATACAGATTAATGATAAAGCATACCGATATTTTAATGGTACATCATATGCGTATCTGGGTAGTGAAGCATCCAGTTCAGGTGCTCGATACATACATGCCGATGGGCACAACTATACTTCTTTAGACTCGTTATCTCCATCTTTAGGTGGTCAATTCATTAATAAAGAACATGCATTTTTATATTTGCTCAAACACATGGAATTTAAGGTGCATAGTGATGAATATCAACCCGACGCACTTATCACTCAATTAGGTAATGTTCTTAATAGTATATTCACCGGATATGTTCAAGCTCTAGAACCCAAAGCAGCGGATATGTCTAGTAGTTTAGCAATGCATTCGCAAGCTTTATTAGATTCTGAAGCAGATCGTAAAGCAACCTTCGAAGCAATCTCCGTATTTTTAGAATCGATTAGTCAGAAGTATTTACGCAATCATCTATCTTTAGAAGTGAAAACAAATTTATTAGCAGAAATTGATAAAGTTTTTGCCACCTTGCAACAATTCAAAAGACAACCTCAGGATGCTCCGATCAATAAAATTATTGATGAGTGTGATTTAATCTTACGCTCCAGTTTAAAAAATACAGCACAAATACACTATGTTTCACTTATTGATCAATCTAACGAACTGAATGCTCGACTAAAAAATTATTTAGTACCCAATACACAATTTAAGGAATCATTTAACATATTCCTTGAACAACTAGGTTTAGCAGCAACAGAAGAAAACGAACGCTCTTATATAATCAGGTCAGTAATTAATGCATTAAAAGAAGTTTCCCCCGTAACAGTCATTAACATCAAAACTGTTTTAAATGAACAGCTTCAAGCATTACAGGATGGTGACCATTTAGAAAAGCGTAAGGCTTTAGCGCAAATTTTAGAGTGCACGTTAAAAAAAGAATGCAATCTGGACCGCTATTTTGAATTGGATACTGTAGATGATGCTTCTTCTCTGACTGAGCTGGATCTGCTGTATGACAATATTGATACGTTAATTAATGGCTTTGATCATGTCAAACATTTAGCAGGAGCGCAGCCTATTGATATCAATATTGAACTTTTGTCCACACATAGAGACAGGGTAATCAAACTTGCAGCTGAAATTTTAATCAAAAAGAATTGGGATCTGCATGATAAACCAGCTAACATCAAAGATGTTTTTTTTCAAAAAGTGAAGGCTCAAGCCATAGCTTTGGGAGGTGTAAATCCCGAAGTTGCTGATTTATTTAAAGATATAAAAATTTTAAGATCACATCTGAATGAAAACAGTGAGAGAATAGAGCAATTATCCAGAGCACAACAGGACCAAAATCTGCATATAAAGGACTTATATCGCCAAAATCAACAAGTACACGAGATAGCTAATCTAAATAAATCACATCTGGAACGTTTGACTAATGAATCAAATCAAACTAAAGAAGCATATAGAATAGAAACCGAACAACTAAAACGGCAACAACAGCAGTTAACGATACAACTGTCCGAAAGCCAATCGGCTCTGCAACGCTTGACGGAGCAATTATCTGAAAATAAAAGCTCCAATGCGCTTGAAGTGGAACAGTTAAGGACGGAACAACTGCAATTAACCCAACAACTGAAGGACAGAACCCAACAACTGAAGGACAGCAAAGCTGCTTTGGAACGACTGAACGAAGAGTACAGCCAAAACAAGGAAGAGCGCAGTGCTGAAACCGAACAACTAAAACGGCAACAACAGCAGTTAACGACACAACTGTCCGAAAGCCAATCGGCTCTGCAACGCTTGACTGATGAGTTGACTGAAAATAAAAGTGCCAATGCGCATGAAGTAGAGCAGTTAAAAGAGGCACAAATCCAATTAACCCAGCAACTGACTGAAAGTAAAGCCGCTTTGGAAGAACTTAATGCTCAGTTATTGGAAAATAAAAATTCCAATGCGCGTGAAGTAGCGGAGTTAAAAAAGGAACAACTTCAATTAATTCAGCAAATTTCTGAAGACAGGGTGAATCAAGGTCAATTAGCTACAGAATTAGAGCGGATTAAACAAAGTTTCGCAAAAGAGCTTTTAAACATTCAGCAAAATCAAACTCAGCGAATCCAACACAATTCAGAGGAACATCAAAAACAGATCAAAGCTCAGGAGCGATTAATACAGCAATTAGTTTCCCCTAAAGAAATGACCTGCACACAACTTATAGAAACAAAGTTAATACCTTTAACTAAAGGATATCTTGATCACTTACTTAATGAAGCAAAGAGACTTAATCCATCGATTAATGCCAAAACATCATATGATATTTTGCCCGATCTCTCTGGTGATGAATCAGACCAGCAAAAATACCTAATGATAGCTAATAAATACACTATCTCTAAGAATCTTTTAAACCAATTGGAAGATAAGGATGCTATTCCTTTACCAAGTGACCGTATTACACAATTCGCCCAGACATTAAAAAATAATAATGCTCAGTTAAAGCAGCATCGCGATTCAGAATGGATGCAGTTTTTCAAGAATTGTATGGTAAGTATTGGAATAATTTGTACAGGAATAATCCCCGGGCTGATTGCACTCGCAGCGTATTCCAGCTATACGGGTAAATCGCCTCTATTCTTTACGCGATCACAAGGCGATGAATACTCACATCAAGTAGCAGACAAGTTAGACTATTTGCCAATATCAGTTAAATAAAATAGTACTCTTCTCTATACTCTTCAAACTAAAAGTTGTTGAAATTAGGGACTGTTGACAACTGCTTTATAACGCCTACTTGGTGCGGCTTGTCCGCGCCATCCATAAGATCTCTGGATACCGAGGACAAGCCGCGGTACGTAGGCGTTTGCGGGTAATTGAACAAATAAATTGTCAAAAGACCCTAATAAAGTTCAACAGCTTTTTCTTGTCGCACGATAAATAACCATAAGTAGCGATACTAGAGCACATGTCCAAAAAACCACGAATTTTGGAACTAATTAATTTTCTTACACTGTTGTTGTCTCATTTAACACTCCCTTAATGATCATATAATATACTAAAAGGACACGATAAAATCAGAGAATCCAATGACTTTTACTTTGACACTATTAGGAACAGATACAGCTTATTCACCAAGTCATGTTGACAATGCATACGATAAAGCAGAAACATTAAGTTATGTATCAACTATGATTCATGGTGTTCAGCTAAAACAAGACGATGTCACACAATTCAGGAACACACATGTTGCTGTCATAAATGGTCCAACTACATTGGGGCAAGAAGTAGGTGATAGAATTGCTCGTGGTGTACAAGCAATACTTGAAGCAATGAGTCGTGGCGAAGAAAATATCAGCATTATAGCGCATAGCCGCGGCGCTGTTGAAGCGATTCTTGTAGCTCATGAACTGGAACGTATTCAAACTCTCCTATCAAATCCTGATTATGACAAGTCCCAATTAACTAACAGTGTATGTAAATACACTAGAGCAGCAATGAACGGGCAACACAGTGCTGCTTTATCCGAAATCGACCTTGATAAAGTTGCTGAGCATATCGGTAAAGCGAAATTATCCATATTAAATATCGATCCGGTTCCCGGTGGCAATTTTATGGTTATCACTCATGCATCAAGCCTTGCCTGGAGAGATCCACGATTCTATACAGTTCCCAAGATTGTTTCAGAATATGAACAATATACTTATGAAAACGAAAGAACACGATGCTTTAAACCTATTGTCCCCAAGTGCGCCTCTTCTGAAACGAAATTTACGCTCAATAGCTTGCCTGGCCATCATGGAACTGGTTCAGGAAACCTTTCGGATCAACAAAGGAAACTAGAGCCGAATGGTTCAACTGATCACGTACAGGAACTGGTAATAATCAAAATTATAGATTTTCTAAAAAGGCACGATGTCGCGCTTAGCCCAGTCGAAAATCCAGATGATCCTTTTGCACACTTAATCGCACAGTTATTTCCAGAAGGACAATATTCCCCTGACTTTGATAAACAAGTTCAATTGTTATACTACCGATTATATAACGACATCATTAAGAATAGAGAAGCATACCGTCATTTTAATACAACATCCTATCCCACATTAGGACAGGAACAAGCGTTTATCAAACGCATCTGGAATGTCCTGGATCAACGTATAGTCCATTACCAAGCTCATAATGATACTTATCTTGAATCCATTGTCCCAGCAGTACCCGGTGGACATTTTTTAAATTATGAACATGCCCGCATTCATCTAAATCAGGAGTTAGGTCTAAAAGACGATTTACCTTTAAGTGAAACAATCAATCAATCCGTAGATCGATTTATCACTCTGTGTCGACACAAAAAGGCGCTGAGTGATTTGAAAGATAAACCTGTTGCGCCCGAAAATATATCCGCGTCTGTTGTATTGGATAAATTTGTAGCCACACTTGATACAAAAGAAGGATTTGGACTTCTATTAGATGGATTAGGAATGTTAATCGAAGAGGTGAGAAGACCTTATTTGCAGGATGAATTTACCGATCCAAACGAAAGAGAGGCTCTATATTATGCAGTTCAAAAAGCATTTGTAGCGTTTAAAGAATTGGCAAAAGATCCTGGCAACGAATTGGCGCAAAAGATCAATGAGGTATTAAATACAAGCCTTGAATCCACGTTGACAATGAAACAAAAATCATTAAAAGAAGATTACAAAGGTATTGCTGTAAAATTGAAGGGGAATGCATTTTTTACAGTTCTACAAAATAAAATTCAAGAGATTAGCACCCATTTAAATGAACAATCTGAAGGGACAAATATTAATGAATATCAACTCGACATTAAGTTAAAACAGACCCTGAAGGCAATAGAGGAATTGAGCTCACACAATCATAACCCTCAAGTTCTCAAATCGTTTATTGAACAAGAACTTCTTTCATATAAGGAGTTTGCTGGTGGAATGGAATTAGAACATGAGACAGCCCCAACTCAAAACTCTCTTGAATGGGTTAATCTGGTTATGAATGAAGCCCTTGATGACAGCATTAACTATGAAGTTGAAAATATGATGGCTGAAGCGATTAAAGTGCATCAACATCTGGAACAATTCAGAAAAGGGTTACCTGATTTCAAAGCATTAAATGCTGAGCTGGATTACAGCAATTGGGAAAATGACCTTGAAGAGCAAAGAGATCATTTAATTCGATTAATTGCTCAATACATTGTAAAAGAAGGATTGGATCTTCATAAAGACATTAAGCCATTATTCATAAATAATGATGATTTATATGCTCAAATTGAAGGGCTTGCTATTGGATTAGGGGCAGTAAATCCGGCGAATATCAAAATAGACCAACTTAATTCAGAAATTGAAGAACTTCAATCACAACTTCGAGATCTGGCGGATCAGAATAAAACACTGGAAGAGAGCGTTATCGAGTTGCATTCTGTACAAAGCTCACTATTACGAGATAATTCCACTATACAAAGAGAAAATGAAGTTCTTAGAGCCAATATTTCAAACCTTTCAGTAGAGAATGTCGTACTTGAAAACAGAGTTCAGGAGCAAGCTCAAAGAGCATTTAAAAATGTCAGTGTTACAGAGAATGAAAACAGGCGTCTAAAAGAACTATTAAATAATGATACTGAATTACAATGTCAATTATTGGTTAAAACCAAACTCATTCCTTTAACTCAGGAGTATCTAATACATCTTGCAACTGAAATAAAACAAACAGTTAATCCCGACCTTGTAATTAACAAACAAAATCTATCGAATGTTATTGAAGAGATTCATAAAATAAACGTATGGCCTGAAAAAGAGTCCACCTCAATTCTGAAGAAAAAGTTTGATATTGTGAGCGGATTATATGAGCATCTTAATGATCAATCGATTAAAAAACCCAGCGATAAAGTTGTCGAGTTTTATACCAAATTAAATGATGCTAATGAGGACATTAAACAACATAAAGATCCTAAATGGCAAAGATACATTGCAAATACAGCTGCTGTATTAGGCATCATTCTGACAGGAATATTACCTGGTCTGGCCGTTTTGGCAATCTTTTCAGCAGTGACCGGTAACTCACCAAAATTCTGGCAATCCAAAGGTCAGTCGTTTATCGAGAAGTCTAAAGAAGAAATTGATCAGAATCTTCCATCCATAGCGCCTAATAAAGGAAGTTAATTAGTGTGCTGTACTGTTCATTCAGTAGCTAACTTAAAAGACATGAGTTATGCTACTGATGATATAATTTCTGTGCTTTACCCATGAGGAATTCATAAGTACTAAATCAATACAATCTAATCAATGGAGTGACCAATAATGAGTGCTTTTTCATTAAAACCAATGTTGATTGCTGCTACTGCTGGGCTGTTCTCCATATCAGCCTACTCTGACAATACAACTCAACCCAACAGTTACTTTCAAACTGCTTGTATCAATTCCTGGATGACTAAAGGCGAACAAGCCACTGATAAAGTAGATTATAAAAATTTCGGCGAAAAATATTGTGCTTGTACATCGGCGCAACCTCTGGACAATCAAGAAGCAATAAACAAAGCCATTCAGCTTTGTTTGTCACGAACTTTACTCCATGATGCAATGGACTCTCTGGAAGAAGAGGTTGGCTTATCAGATGCCAAAGCAGCTGACTTCACCGAATATTGTCTGGATAGATGGAGTTTAATATATCCCAAACAAACTGAAGAGGATAAAAAATTTACCACTTCATACTGCGAGTGCGCCCAACCTAAACTCATGGAGCTCATCAAAAAATCAGAGACTATTACTGATAAAGAATATGATCAATCCATAGATACCATCGCTGGTGATTGTTCTGGTAATGTAAAGGAACAAAAGACAGATACTTCGACTACAAGCACCACTACAAATTGAATATTGATTTAAAGGATTTTAACCAATGATGGTTAAAATCCTTCTAAATTATCAAGTTGATTAATGAACCGTTGCCTGATTTTGCACGTAAACATCATCCAGTTCATGAACATGTTCTTTAGCAGTTGAAGCTTTTTCAGAATTAAAAAAGCTATAAAGTTGTGTATAAGCACGTTTACCGTTATCAATTTGAGTGTCTAAATCAGATTGTTCCTGTTCATACTCTTCTTTACTTTGATAGTTATCCTGGCGCACCCCTTGAGCCACAAGAGAAGCAACACTGGTGAAAATAGCTAGAAGTAAGGGGGCTGCGGGAAGCATCAAAATTGGGTGTACCATAGCTACAGCAACAAAACTGGCTATTAGTGCTGGAAATAAAGTTAAAAATAAAGCAAAACATATTATCGCCACAACAGCATCCATAACAGCATTGAACTTGGACAGTATTTTGTCTTTATTTTTGGAATCAATTAATACTTCTTTAATTTTATTAAATAATTTACTTTCTTCTCGAGCTTGCTCTGCAGCGATCTGCGCTTCATTTATACCTTCTTTAGCCATTATTTTGTTACTTTTTTCTATATACTCCATAGTTACTTTTTGAATCTTGATTTTATCTTCGTTTGTTAATAACTCATTAAGAGCCTCTAACTGAGAATTCATCTCAGTCTGATTAATTGGGTTGCGCATCACATACTCCTGGTCTGATTTTTCATATACGTTTATAACAGTTTCAGTATATTTCATGGTCGCTTAACACCTGGTTAAAAATCAGGGAATAATATTCACCATAAAGTGAATATTTGGAACAATGCAGGATTACCATGATCTTCCTTTAAGCCAAGGCAAGGTTTTAGATAAGCTAATTAATTGATCGATTCTTAAGATTTAATCTGGAGTGAAAAATCAAACTGACTGGAAAATTCGACAAATTTTTGTTCCGTCATAGTGATTTTTTTTCCTTTGTGATAAACCAGATAATAAGTATGGCAAACAGGGAATCCAGGGACATTCAAAGCGATTAACTCGGGAGAAGAAAAATCAGTGGGCAAAACACCCCATCCTAATCCTAACAACAATAACTCCTTTATTACCTCTAAATTATTCATATCCATTTTTACTATTAAATTGGAATTCGATTCCATAAATAAATGCTCTACTGAATCTCGAATTGCATACCCTGGCTCGGGTAATATAGCTGGATACTTGGCAAGAATTTCAGTGGACAATTGACCGTACTGTGCAAGCGGATGAGATGTTGAAACAAAAACCTGCATGTCTTCCTTCCATAATTCTAAGGTACGTACATGAGGAGGAAGTAAAGGAATCAAAGTACAAATACCAAAATCAAGATTGGTCTTTTCAATCTCTAAATATAAATCTGCAGGAAATTGAAACCGAACATCAAAATTTACCTCAGGGTATTGTAACAAGAATGCTTTAAGTATCTTGGGTAATCGATACAAGCCAGCAAAAAATGTAACACCTAAAATAATGGTTCCTATTGCTTTATCACCTATTTCTTTAATTGATTTAATTGCATCAGTTGATGCCACAATGATCGTGTTAGCAAAAGGTAATAATAATTTTCCCGCTTCAGTAAGTCTGGCTGTCTGACCAATTTGGCTAAACAAACTGGCGCCAACTTCCATTTCCAATCTGGATATGCGCTTGTTTACGGCTGATGGGGTTATATGGAGTTGCTTTGCTGCTCTCGTGTAGGAATGTAATTGAGATACGGCATAAAATGTTCTGAGCGAGGCAATATCCATTTATTGATGTCCTTACTCAATGGGTATAAGTCAATTCTAGATAAAGAAATGAACTCTGTAAATCAATCGCAAGCCTTGAGAAATCTTCTATGTATTAAAAATACATATTGAGCTTCATATTTTACAATTTATATGAAATGGGCTTTTTTGCGAAAGCGAGGACCCTTTAATTAGCCTTAAATAGTATTGGGCAAAAATTCAAAATGTTACATTTAAAAAATTATCTAAATCTCAGTAAAATTTCCTTCTCCCTCAGGGAGAAGGTGCCGTTAGGCGGATGAGGGGATCAAACATCGTTCATGAAATAGTCACCGAATAATTAATATGGAACGGATAGAAACAAGAAAAAAGGGTGTTGAAATCGGAGTTATCAACACCACCTGGTCGAGAATTATGTAATTAACTTTAACTTATTGATTATATCCCGGAACTGTCTCTTGTTCATCAACAGTCTGAGACGATTCTCCAGTAGATGTTCCGCCGAGAAATGTTAAATGAATTGGTAAAGGCGGTTTATCCTTTACTTTGTCCAACCCCTTTTTTGCTGCATTTCTCACATCATCAGATACCGCATTAGTGTAAATTTGATTTAAACCTCGCAACATCATGTGTTTTCGTGATTCATCAAATGTATCCCAATTAACAAAACTTTCTGTCAAACTTGCAGCCAATGTGGGATTTATTTTATCCAAAAGCAGAATTTTATCGGTAATGAGTTGATAACCCTGTCCTGATTTCGCATGAAATCCATACGGATTTTTAATAAATGATCGCAACAATGCATATACTTTATTCGGATTCGATAAATCAAAAGCAGGGTGATGTGTTAAATCCTCTACTCGTTGAACAACGCTAGGTGAATGAGTTGATGCTTGAATGGTAAACCAATAATTCACTGCGGTTGCATCATCTTTCCAATGTTGATAATAATCCTTTAATAATCCATCGACTTTATCCGAATTCATCTCACACAGCAGCTTCAACGCTGAATAAGTTTGAGTCATGTTGATTTTTAACGAATCTTTAAATTGCAGTACTAAATATTTTTCAGTTTGTAGTGAGTCTGTACATTGAAAATAGGAACTACATACTTCTTTTAAACGACGAGCACCGGCGTCTTTTATATCAAAAATCGTAAATTGCGGTGAGGAGGAAGGTCCTTGCAATTGCAATTCATTATACCGCTTAAATAAATCAGCTTGTAATTTCTGGGCGATGGCCTTCTGAATCAATTGACGACCTTCCGCAATTTTATCAAAATCAGGTTTTGCAAATTCAAGTGCCAAGTCTTCTTCAGAAGGCAATGTCAAAAGCTCCGCCTGTAGCCATTCATTGAGTGATTTATCCGTTAATACAGCGCGATAACTGTCAAAAAATTGTGGTGTACAATCTAAAGGCTTATCAGCACAATAATCTTTGATCATCTGGATTACGACTGATTTTGCTGCTTCACAACGATTATAAATATTAGTATCGTGTCGCATGAGTACTAATAACTCGTTTTGTGAGTATGGATAGTTCAGATAGACTGGAGCGGAAAAACTGCGTAATAAAGAGGGGACAGGACGAGCTTCAACTTCGTTAAATGTAAACTCCATTTCAGGTTTATCGATCATTACTAGGGTATCTTCCTTAAGTTCCTTACCCGAATGATCTAGTAATCCCATCATCAAGGGTATGGGTCTTGCCTTACCATCAATAGTTTTGACTTTTAAAGTATATGTTTTTGTCTCAGGATTGTATTCATCCGTAACATTCAATTCAGGGATACCAGGCTCAGTAAACCAGGATAAAAATGGGTGTACATTCACGCCACTGGTGTTGGTTAATGACTCCAGCATATTCTCAAGAGTCACCGCTTTACCATCATGAGTTTTCAGAAACTCGGTCATTCCTTTATAAAATAAGTCCTTACCCATGGTAAGCATCATCATACGAAAAATATCGGCACTTTTCTCATAAGCAGCCGCGGTATATAAGCTTCTAACTGCAGTATAGGTGCTTTGTCTGGGCGCACGTGAGTCCAGATTTTTTCCATCAAGAAGCCTTACCAAATCAGTACCTAGTAACTCCTCACGAAACATGGCGGCTCTGAACGTAGTTAAACCTTCCTTAAAGGGCAAGTTAAACCAATCTCTAATGGTTACCCGATCACCTGACCAATAATGGAAAAATTCATGCGCTACAACTTCAAGAACCCGTAAAATCCCTAAATCAGTTGTACTTTCTGGTCTGGCAAACAAATTGGCAGTATTGAATAAATTCAATCCTGTTGGTTCTGAAGCCCCCGATGCGTATTTATCGACGCCTGCAACCATATGTTGGTGTAGATCACACTCCAGGTTATACGTTCTTTCATCCCAGGCCATTGCAGCAGCAAGAACTTCTTTGGCAAAGGAGCATTTCTCAGTTGCCGCAGGAGGGACATAAAATACAATAGGCAAATCACGACCAGATCGGGTTGTAAAATGGGCTTCTGAACGTTGCAAATTACCTGCAACCATAGCGAATAAATAGCTGGGTTTAGGTACGTCATCCATCCAGGTTACTGAATGAAGTCCATCAGACAATTGAGCTCGTCCAATCACTTTTCCATTACATAATAAAACAGGATAATCCTGCTCTTTGGCTATTATTGTGGTTTTATAAGTTGCCAAATTATCTGGGCGATCATTGCAAAACAGTAAGCGCCGCAACCCTTCAGTCTCAGCCTTTACTAGTACTGTTCCCTCAGTTTTGTATAAACCAAATAAATCCGTATTTTCCCCAAGAAGAGTAGTGGTAGTCAGGATAAAAGGCTCACCTTGAGGCACATTTTTGATGATTAGAGAATGCTCAGTTAACTCATATTGCGATTCGTCAAGTACGTTTCCATTGAGCAAAATTGAAGTTAACTTCATGTTTTCCCCATCCAGAATCAAATCGTTCGAATGTAATTCCACTTCAGGATTGGGTGATATCGTTATAGATGCTTTTGTTTCCACTGGATCTTTGGATAGGTTGATTTCCAAGTCCACATGCTTCACCAAATAATCGAGTATTTTATAATCACTTAAATTGAATACTTTTGACTTGCTCTCTTTCATGCATACTCCCTTATTCTCAGTACTATTCAAGATTATCCGAACCTAATAATCATCAATGCACAATATAGGATTGAAATCTGTTTTTCAATAAGCAACTTTATTAATCAAACTGCGAGAATATAAAAATATAAACAATAAGAAGATATGTTCATTATTATCTTTATAATTTATGATGCCATGTTTTCAATTTAAATGGTGCTTTATGAGTTATTCGAATACAATTTGTTGGGTTGATATACCGGTTCTTGATTTGGATCGTTCTATCAGATTTTATACCGCATTACTTGGACCTACAGTTCAAAAAATTTCAGAGCATGGATTTGAATTTGGGCTTTTACCTCATGTACAGGACAATGTTTCTGGATGTCTGGCTGTGATGCAAGACAGAACACCGTCACTTAATGGTCCCCTGATCTATCTGAACGTTGAAGGCAGGCTAGATAAAACTATAGAAGCAGCTCAACAAAATGGCGGTAGCTTATTAAGCCCTAAAGAACAAATGGGTCCTTATGGCCATAGAGCAATAATTCAGGATACTGAAGGAAACGCCATCGCCTTATACTCAAAATCAGCTTAGTCATTAGACTCTGGGCTTGTTGGTTCAGGCCAGCAGCCCAGGAAACTCTGTTTTATTTGAATAATTTAGGAGAGGGAAGAACCTCTTTGACAACGCCTAAAAACTGCATGATATAGAGTACCAATATCACTAAAATAAACATGTTAAAAAGAAGATTGATTAAAGCCGGTAGTGGAATATAGTAATTTCCAATCCATAACAATAACCCGGAGATAACGACCATTAGCAATTGATTTATATCAAACATAGCTGCTCTTATCAGATTCATACTACTCTAACTATAGTAAACTCTTTGTCATTTATATAAGGTGTGCCAGTTAAATACCTGTTTACCGTTGGTTATCTGTTCTAATTCAAAAGCATTTTCATGAATACTTGTCTAAAATAAAATGAACCATCCTCTTTAAAAAAAGTCTGGTGTATTCGTAATGTTCTAGAGGAAAACCATTCGATACGTGTATTTAATCAATTCAATGCACAGGGGTAAGACAGTGATTAATACGATAATCTTTGACTTTGACGGTGTGATACTTGACAGTGAACCCTTACATTTTAAGGCATTAATCCAGGTATTAAATCAATTAGGTATTAGTCTTGATTACGAAGAATATAGGGCCAATTACCTTGGATTAAGCGATATCAGCGTCTTTCCCAGGATACTGAATGATAAAGGTGTTGAGTTCTCTTCAACCCAAATCAATCGATGGATTGAGCTCAAGGTCGCAGTCTATAATGAGCTCATCGAGAAAAGCGAACAATTACCAATGATTCCGGACCTGGATTGGTTTTTAATCCGAGTAGCAAAACACTATGAAAAAATTGGTATCTGCAGCGGTTCCAATCGTTATTCAATACTAAAAATTCTGGAAAAAATTCACTACGGTCGCCTGGCTCCGTATTTTAAAACCATAGTAAGTTGTGAAGATGTAACTTTGGGCAAACCCTCTCCGGAAGGGTATTTATTAACCGCTCATCTTCTGCAATCAAATCCTGAACACTGTCTGGTTATAGAAGATTCGGAACATGGTGTCACAGCAGCCAAAGCGGGTGGAATGCTGGTTGCAGGTTTACTTACAACGCTTAACAGGAATCAACTGGCTCACGCAGATATTATCGCACAGGATTTTAAAGAACTGGCTCATTTATTAAACACCCATTAAAACGAAAGTGAGGGAACCATGATAACTATTAATATTCCAGGATTTGGTGACTTAAATTTAAAATATGCATTAATTGATTTTAATGGGACTCTGGCTGTTGATGGTAAATTAATTCAAGGCATTTCTGAACCGCTTAATAGCTTATCAAAACATTTGGAACTGCATATTATCACCGGTGACGGCCATGGTACGGCTAAAGCCGAACTGGAGCATATCAACTGCAAATTAACCATTACCCCCGCTGAAAATCAGGCCATTACTAAACGTGAATACCTGCATCAACTCAACCCTAAAGAGACAGTTGCTATTGGTAATGGACGAAACGACCGTTTTATTTTAAAAGAATCGATACTCGGTATCGCAATCATAGGAGAGGAGGGTGGTGCTGCAGATGCTTTGTTATCTGCCGATCTCATCATGCCATCTATCGCTCTGGCATTAAAAGTACTAAAAAATCCTCAGCGTTTGAGAGCTTCTTTACGATATTGATTTATATGATTAATTAACGAGAATATATTTACATTTTCACTTTAAGCGTTTAGTTTACTATTTCATGTTTTATGAAATGGAATTTGTATATGCCTAAACGCTCGGATTTAAATAAAAGAAATATTGCTGTAATCGGATCAGGGACGGGACTAACAGCCGCCTGGGCTTTAGAAAGTCAAAAAGAGTTCAAAGTAACTGTATTTGAGGAAGCTGATAGACTTGGTGGTCATATTCACAGTATAAAACTTAATAATGTAATTCTTGAAGGCGGTGCAGAATTCATAGGACCTCCTTCATTATATCCTAATGTACATCAATTATTTAATCATCTAAATGTCAAGTTAGATCCCTTCGAACTGAATATGGATTTTGACGATTTAAATAAAAAGGATCATGTAGTTCTTCCTCCACTATATCATACCTCGGATGGTAAAGATAAAAGCGAACGTACTTCCTGCAGCCTTTCAGTATGTGGTTTATTTAAAATTAAAAGAAAACAAACGGTAACCCGTGTATCAGTAAATACAATATTGACTGAACTGTATAACCTGCTCAATATGAATGATCTCATCAATGACGCCAAACAAAAAATACTTAATTCGGATCAGGTAATGACCCTTGAAGAGTTTGTAGAAATCTTCAAAAAAGAATGTGCAGACTTTTTTACCCATAGAGAAGATTTTGCTGATGAGTTCCTATATCCATTGGTTGCATCAGGATGGGGCGTGCCAATCGAAATGATAAAAAAATTCTGTGCCCATTATGCGATGAACTATTTAGCGGCAGGAAAAGATTGGTTTGATGCCCCTGAAGGATTAAGCACTTACATTGAAAAAATGGCAGCTCAATGTACAAATACCCAAATTAATTTAAATTCAGGAATTAAAAAATTAGTACCCATCGTTGTTGATGGAGCAACAAAATACCATTTATTAAAAAAAGACGACACCTTGGTCATGGATGACAGTGGGCAAGCCATTGTCTATGATGATGTCATAATCACCACGCCTGCCTACGTTACCAAAGAGCTTCTGACGGATGTTCAGGATGATGCGATAAAGGCATTAAAAGAAAAACTGAATAATGTATATTATTACGATACTACAATAGTATTTCATCAGGATCCTGCATACAGATCACCCTACAATACTGTTGTTCATAGTCGATACGATGGTACTCAATCTGCGAATACTATGACTAAACCCTGGAAATTTGAAGCAGGAGAAGTACCTGTAATGAAATAATGGGTTTTACCAGGTCAGCCTATGCCCAAGAATGTGCTTAAAGAAGTTCATTATCGTCACCCGAAAATGGGTATTGAATATTATGAAGCCCAACAAGCATTGCATACAGCACAGGGTATAGCAGGTTTATGGCATGGAGGAATTCTGGCAGGATTTAATGATTCACATGAAAGTGGTGTAACAGCTGATCTTCAGGTAGCAGCTAAACTGAATCTGGAAGAGAACTGTTTGGAAGAAAATGAACGACTGGCTCTATTCCCCAACATTCTTGCTCCAATGCCCCATTCAGCTATAGTCAAAGCGGCGTTAGATGAAGAGCTTGAGGAAGATCACATAGCCTCTTCATCACGTTCATTTGCCTGATCGATTCAACTCCCGGTTCCGGTTGGAATCCGGGAGCCTTATTCATAATTCTTATGAATGAGCTGGCAGGGCGCACCTATCAATTTAGACAGTGTACACGAGCAAATAAGTATTTATGACGCATTAAACGCGCTGTTTTCTATAGTGCTCTCCGATAACTGATCTTCGTCCACTGATTGTTTCTTTGAATTATAATAATCCTCTGCTGAATTTTTTGCAGATAACAGATTATACGCTTTAAAAAATCCATAAGAACTTGCTATTCCCGTAATGCTACAGCCAACTATTGCCGCAGTAGCAATCCCTCCAGTCAGAATTGAGGCGGCAACAGCAAGAGCAAATACCGAAGCGGCAAAAACCAACGTTGCCAAAGCAATGCTCGTATATAAAAATAAATAACTGTATTGAGCCGAAATTTCCGGGTTAGTTCTGGCTTCAATATGAAATTTGACATTGGACATGACACGTCCAGACAGTGTAACAGGGCAGGGAATAAAACTTGGCCACATGATACCAAAAGCTAAAAGGTTTAAGCTAAGATTGGACAAACTTGGTTTTGGAATACCAGCAAACTCAGTTAAAAACCATTGTGCTGCCACAGCGCAATTGTTACTTAATATACCAGCCTCACTCCAAGTCTCTGCCCAATAAGTTCGCCATTTTTTAGTGATTTCGGTGGGATTAGCCTCTATATCAAAGGTATAGGAAGAATCCGCCTGAGCAATATAAGCTTTGGGTCCGGCTACACTCCAATTATTGGTAGGAGTTTCCCAACGATTAATCCCATAATAGGTATGAGGCTTTGTTGATGTATTTTCAAGTACAATCTCAATATGAGTCCAAATGCTATGAAAATTTAAAACATGTACTTTAATATCTGCCATATAAATAAGACCATTCCGAATCAATTGCGGCGTATATTAACACATAAACACATAATTGCTCAATTTGAACACAATAAAAACTGCAATAGGGAGTTCGTTAAAACACTTCCATAGGCTATGGATTGCAATAGTTCTGTCGAATAAACTCGTTATAAACGGCACTTCTAGGATCGCTCAATGTATGAACCATGCAACATTCTGCTGTATTTATAATCTTTATGATGGTATAATAATCAGCAAATTTACTGTCCCTGAATATAAATGAGGAAAACTATGCGAATTACTTTTAATGACTTTCAGGCGATATATGATCAATATCAATTCAATGACACCATCATAATTCGATACAGTAAAGATAAAAATGACCAAACCATGGATAAAGAAATTAAGCTGTACAGGGAACAAAACAGATTTTATGTTGAACATATCGAATACAATGAAACTGAAAACCGTACAAAAGTTACCTCCGAAAAACAAGAAATTACAGAGCATTCCTTAAGACAGGAGCATGCCTACCTCGCTACTTTATTTACAGAGCTAAAACCAAAACCGACAGTCAAAAAATCTGCCTGGGAAGATTTTAAAAACTCAGACTCGAAACTCAAATGGCTGCTGCGTTTTTGTTTTTTAGATACTCGTTTAATTGGCGGGGCAATCGGTCAGATTATTGCTTACTCGGCAAACAGTGAAAACAAGCATTATAAAACCATCCCATCCACAGTATTGGGTAAAACTTTAGGCCCACTGATTTTTCCTGCCGGCTACAAAAAACCCACTTTTGATCTTGAGAAAGACCCTGGCATCATTGAAATTGATACGATACAACACAAACAATATAAAGCGTTGAAAAAGTATAATCCAATATATCAATCAGATAATGGAACGATTCGTTTTAATGAACAACCCGTTTCAATGACCCTTCGTGACACTACCATTGAACTGGAAACGATTGTTGCTTCGAATGATCTGGTTAATGATGAAAATAAACATGATCATCTTACAATTGTTTATTTCAACGGAAACAGCGGGAGTTTTCAACAGGACTATCAACAGGTTGCAGAAGATCTGCTGAGTTATGGCAAAGATGGTGTTCCGGTTACCGCAGTTCAATTTAATTACCCAGGAATTTTAAACAGTGAAGGGCAGGTTGAAATAGCTCAAGATCTGGTTAATTCAGGTATTGCGCAAGTTCAATCATTACTGGATCAGGGAATACCCCATTCCAAAATCGTATTACACGGTGTTTCTTTAGGCGGAAGTATTGCCAGCCAAGTAGCCGCTCATTTCCATCAACTGCCTAAGGCTGATGATCCAAAACAAAAACAGACTTTGGGTGGATTATATGCGTCGCGCACTTTTGCTTCCACAGCACAAGTAGGAAGAGATTATTTCAATCGCGCCCTGGGAAATAATATTTTTTCCCGAATTCTTTCGACGCTATGTCTGTCTTTTATAAAGTTAGGAACCTGGGGTTCCAATTGGGATTTGGATACCGGAAAAGCATTTTTCAGCCTTCCTAAGGATAAGAGAAATTATTCCGTTGTAATCTCTCCAAAGGCTCACAGAAATGCCTATCGTGAACAGCATCAAGGCTCCTGGTTTCAACGGATTGTCGATTTTCTATTAGGACGAGAGATTAATCCGGTTGATGACGCTGTTTTAGGTCGCGGTTTACATGATTCATGGGAGCGTTCTTTCGATAAATTTCTAGCTCAATGGGGTTTTTATGGTGAAAAAGCCATGAAAAATTACTCAAGTGAAAACAGTTACCGTAAGATGATGGTAGTTGATTTTAAGACAAAACAGTTTGCTCCTGATCTGGATGGTCATGCAGTAGCTGATTATTGTTACAAAAAAGGAGATCAACTATTCAATCCAACTAAAGCTAATAAATCTATCGGTTTAGTGCACAGAGCTCCTGCAGTCACTGTATTCAAAGATGGAACAGAACAGCGATGCTTGACAATACATGGCAATGAAGCCGGTGAAGTGTCACGACGTTCCATGTTAAATATGTCCATGACATCATCTACTTAAATTCAATTTTTAATCGATTTGAAGGTGTTATGTAACCTCGTGATTCATAGTGCCTTTAGCATCAAAATAAGCCAATTTAGTTAATATTGTGATTAAATAAACCACTATGTATAATGCATTAACTTTAAATAATTCAGTGTGCTCACTATTTTCTCTCAAGAAAAAGATTGGGAAATAGAAAGAGAAAATGATGTGTCCTATGAAACGCCTATCATTAAACAAGCTCATACAAAAAATAGAGTTAAATTTAAAAATACCATAAAACCTATGGATGCCCTAAAAATATATTCAATTAAAAATCATAGACTTATTGACGAACGCTCCTCTGTTATTACAATACAGGAAGTATTTGCAGCAAGGGTTTAACATGACGGAAAGGAATAAAGATAAAGTTTATCAAGTATATAATGAGATAATTGATTGGTTTGACCTGAATCGCAGTAAAGATCTGAGTATGGAGAAATTTTATTTAAATTTCATTCAAAAATATCTCAAGCCTAAAAGCAAAATATTAGATGTAGGCTGTGGCACTGGAGAACCCATAGCTCAATTTTTAATTACTGAAGGTTATGAGGTAACCGGTATAGATGCCAGTATAAAAATGATTGAATTGTGCAAACAGCGATTTCCAAAGAGCACATGGATTTTAGCAGATATGCGTACTTTAGATTTGAATGAACAATACCATGCAGTTATTGCTTGGCATAGCTTGTTCCATTTGCCTCATGATGATCAAAGAATGACATTAAAGTTACTGGCTTCCTTTGTTGATAAACAGGGTTTATTAATCTTTACAACAGGACCTGAATTGGATGAAGTTTGGAGTGATAATGGAGGATACGATTTATACCATGCATCTCTTTCAACCGAAGAATACAAACAGATACTTGCAGATAATCAATTAAAAGTACTGGCGCATAAAATTAGAGATCCAGAATGTGGTGATGCGACGGTATGGGTTGCGCAAAAAACCAGTTAAACTTACTGGTTGAATCCGCCCTCGCTACAAATACACTAAGTCTGATTATCAAAATAATCAGACTTAAGAGATCGTTGTTATGAAGGAGATAAAATTGATTCAACTTCTGTTTCAAAAGAATTAGTGATTTGTAAACACTGATCAAGTGTATTACTAAGTTCCTGACTAGAATTTGGAATAACCTGTTTCAGATTAGTTATTTTTTCTTTTACATCGTCCAAAGTATTCATCTGTGAGATGCATGCAATTAAGGTATCTGCATAATTTAATTCTCTTTCAGTTGTTAGTCTTTCTTTGAACAATTGGGATTTATGAGAATTAGGATCAATATGCAATTTAAGTTGAATTTCTTCCTTAAATTTTATTAATTCATTAATACAAAAACGTTGGACAATTTCAATTGGATCTTCGTGGTGTTGTGGAAATGATGGATTTTCTTCCAGAATCAAGGTTATTTTCAAATCATCTACTATAGACTCCTCTTCTTCATCGTCATCGTCATCGTCGTTCTGGTCTTTCTGACATTGTTTATCAATTGAATTGCTTGGTTCAGATGAACTTGAGGTTGCTTGTGATGAAGGGTAATCACTACCCGTGCTATTTGGATCGTACTGAATAGGTTGCATTAAAACATGATCTAAATGGGCCAAAGCGTCTTCATGAAGACGCTTTTTCTCGTCCTTAGATAAGGAATACAATTGAGATCCAGCATAAGCTTTTGCTAATTTATCCCTTAATTCCAGATCATGTTTTAAAAAACTTACATCAACAAGATCAGGTCTGTACGTTTTTAAGAAAATTAAAGCCCTGGAAGTAGACAGTGTATGTGGGTATTTCCCAGGCAATTTATCCTCAATTTCTCTATTCTTGCTTTCAAAAAACCAAGCTCTTTTTCCCCACTCGGAAAGACTGGTTTCGCTATTTTGCCGTGTTACACGGTGAAGATTTGTACTTTTTTGTTGCTGTTCTAATTGTAATGCCAAACCCACGTCAACACATACAACCAAGCCATCAGAACGTCTTTTAATAAAATTCTTGGGCGCCAGAGCATCCATAACAATTCTTCCTGAACGATTATAAATATCCACTAAAGCAGCCCCTATTTCCTTATCAGAAGCTTGTTCTCCATCTATAAAAGGACATATCCAACCCTTCCCATAAGTTGTTTCAACAATATGAGCAGAAGGAGCAATATGTGAATTTAATTCATTCCATATACGTACCGCGCGCTCAGGAATATCAGTGAGTGGAATGGTTCCACCAAATTCCTCCTTAGGAATCTTAAGAACCATAGTCGACTCTTTATTACGGTATACATAGTTATAATTTCCATTATAACTTAAGATAATCCATTGCATCATTTATACTCCAGGCAAGATTACAACTTAATTGCGCCTAATCGAAATAAAATAGAAATTAAACATTAGGTAAATTATATGAATGGCACTATTAAGGATTTCTTAAACCCAATGATCAGATTTTATGATCTCATTACATAATGCAAATAATGCTATAAAAAAGAATCAGTGCTATTCATGGTATAAATCAATTCTTCATCATGATTTTCGTTTATAAAATTGTCCTGGACTTTGGAACTATAGCTATCTATTGGCAATAGATGTATTTATCATAGTTCGGATGTTTTAACTTTGTGACGAAATGCTAAACCTATTGAATAACTTGCAAAACAATCCGTCTCGATCTATATATAGGCGAATCTTTGATTATCAGAATTATTGGGAAATTATTCTCATACTGAATTAATTTAGAATTTATGCGTTGAAAACGATCATGTCTAAGATACTCTGTAAGTCACCAATTTTAGATTGAGTTCGTTATTCATTATGGTCATTAATTTATATAAGAAGGAGAATACAGATGTCTGACGAAATTAATCCGTTATTTACAGCTACTGCAACTGCTGTTGGCGGACGAAATGGTCGCAGTGAAACAAGTGATGGCTCACTGGCAGTCAATCTCTCAGTCCCCAAAGAGCTGGGCGGTCCAGGTAAACAAGGAACTACTACACCAGAACATCTGTTTGCCACTGGTTATGCAGCCTGCTTTGGAGGAGCTCTTGATTATGTAGCCAAGCAACATAAAAAAGATGCAACAAAAACCACGATAACCTGCGCTGTTTCAATTGGACCTCGTAAAAAAGGTGGTTTTGGGATCTCGGTTAAAATGAAAATTGAAGATAAGAGTTTTAGCAAAGAAGAACTTGCTCTGTTAGTTAAAGAAGCTCATGAACAGGTTTGTCCATACTCACATGCAACTCGTGGTAACGTTGAGGTAACATTTGACATAGTAGGCTCCTGATATTCAAAGGCCCGCTCGTTCAGTACATAAGGAATTTCTGTAATAATAGTAGCCCGAATGAAGTGCGAAGCGCGTAATCCCGGAAGTACCGCGAAGCGGGCACCGATTAAAAAGCACCATGCTGCGCATGGGCTTCCCGGATTTCACTATACTGCATCCGGGCTACTTTTGATGTTCTCCTTAGCCTGGCGGCTATGGGGCATTGACCCGACATGATTTTATAAATTGACTTCGAATCAACTGTTAATACATGGAACGCCTTGAAACATTCCCACAAGGACTTAAACGCTGAATAACTTTCAATTCATTATCCAAATTGGATTCATCATAAAACAAATCTCCATCTGCTTCACTCTTTGATTCCTTTATAAATACCTTACCCTGTTCTCCCGCTGCGCAAAGTGTTTTATAAGCTATGATACGATCACACACCGAGCTCAATCCGTTCCTTAACTCATCAATGTAGTGTTCAGCACATCCCATATTGCAAGAAAACAGTTCAATTGTGTCCAAATGTTTGTCCGCAAGCTCAAGATCCTCTGTTATCCATTCGATGTAAGCATCGGCATCAAGGCCGGCAATTAAATGCTCCCTATTACAGCTTTGGGCAATAATCAAAAGCGAATCACCAGGATTAAGGATATCCAGGAATGCTTTCAATGAGTTATTATCATCGAGGTAAACGAGCTCGCAAGAATACCCATAACTTTTTTGTGTATTTACAATAGCTGATTGAATCTTTTTATCGAGGGCATAGATAAATCGTTGTTTTTGTTTTGTTTGCGCTCTTAATGAATAGCTGATTTCAGTATTGGAATTTAGTTCATGAGTTAATTCTTCTGGCATATAATCTGAATCTGAATACAGTTCAATGATAATAGTTTTACGTGGCTCAGTATTCTTGCCCGCAGATCGTTTAAATAATGAATGAGAGGCTAACCGTTTATCTATTTTTTCATGTGACATAAAGCTACTTCAAATACAATGGATTAAAATAGAACATTATAACACATATGCGCTCACTAAGACCAATAACAGCCCATGTCTTTATGTACTATATTAAACAGTATACTTTCGTTTAAAGACTCTATGGAATAAGGTACTTCCAGATTACTCTTCAGCCTCACGAATTAATGCATTAATTAATTCAGCTACAGAAGTATTCCTACATAAAAAAGCAGATTGTCCTGCCCAGATCGACATATAATCGATATTATTTTGTTCTCGGGCTTTTATTCTCATCCTGGTGGTTAAAGCATTCTGAACAGGATAATCCAGGATACTCGATGCGTATTGCTCCATGTTTACGATAAATTTATTACGTATCCCCCTTGCAAGTTTTCCTGAAAATACACGGGTTAAAACGGTATTATCCTGTCGTTGAGCTAGCAAGGTATGTTTCATAATTGGTGGTATTCCTGACTCAAAACAAGTGAGGAACGCTGTTCCCATCTGAACGCCAGAACAGCCTAAAGAAATAGCTGCATTAATTCCTCTGCCATCCATTATTCCACCTGCGGCAATTATGGGAGTACTGATTTGATCAACCAGTAGAGGTAACAAACGAAACAAACCAGCCAGGGAATCTTCAGCCGGTCCAATAAAAGTTCCACGATGCCCCCCTGCCTCACTGCCTTGAGCAACAATAAAATCAATACCACTATCCTCAAGCAGAAGTGCTTCTGATAAATTTGTGGCTGTACCAATTAAAACCGTCCCATTTTTTTTAAACTGAGCTATCCAAAAAGGATCCAAAGTACCAAAGGTAAAACTAAATACAGGAATGTTTTCTTCAATTAACACACTGATTTGTTCGTCAAACGATTGGATCTTGGGTGCAGTAGTCGGATCTATTTCAATACCTAACTCCTTGCAGGATTGGGTAATAGCCCTACAGGACTGAAGAATTTGTTCTGGACTGGCTTGATGCGGCTCAGGAATGAACAGATTGACGGCAAAAGGTTGGTTTGTCAATTGACGCACCCTTTTTAAATCGCTCTTAATCTCTGTTGGGGACAAATAACCTGCAGCCAAAGACCCCAGACAACCCGTATTGGATACAGCAGCAACCAACTCAGGGGTTGTAGAGCCACCCGCCATAGGTGCTTGAATAAGCGGGAATTGTATGTCTAACTGTTTGGTCAATGATGTATGCCACATGATGTTCACTCACAAAATACACACTATTCTCGGCTACAGACTTCATAGAATTTTGTTACTCTATTCTACATAGTCTATTGTTAAGCTTAACGCAATGTTCACTATGATGGCGATCTTTAAAATTTACAATCTCCTCACCAAATAAGAGCTTTCTTACTTTATAAATAATAAGATACACCAGTAATTTTTGAAAACTGTGACGAAATATTCTAAAGTTAATCAAAGAGTTGATTAATAATACGTAACCTTTTAGGGATAATTTTTTTATGACAACTTACATTTTCCCAGGCCAAGGCTCACAAGTAATCGGGATGGGAAGCGACTTATTTAATGAATTCGATACCTATGTTCAACAGGCTAACAGCATTCTTGGATATGATATTGTTGCCTTGTGCCTAAACGACGAAAATCAATTACTCAACCAAACACAATATACTCAACCCGCCCTCTTTGTCGTTAATGCCCTGTCCTATTTAAAAAAATTACAGGAAAATCCGAATAAACCTGATTTTGTCGCTGGGCACAGTCTGGGGGAATACAATGCGTTGCATGCCGCAGAAGTTTTTGATTTTGCAACGGGTTTAAAACTGGTACAAAAACGCGGTGAATTAATGAGTACAGCACAAGGTGGTGGAATGGCCGCAATCCTTGGATTAAGAGAAGAACAAATAGTGTCCGTGTTGCAATACAATCAACTCAATACTCTAAGTATTGCGAATTATAACAGTTACACTCAACTCGTTATTTCAGGGCCAGCTCAGGATATTATGTCAGCGCAAAAGTGTTTTGAATCTGCAGGTGCAATGGCTTACATTCCTTTAAAAGTAAGTGGAGCCTTTCATTCACCCTATATGAATGCAGCGCAACAGGTATTTTCAGAGTTTATTAAACAATTTACCTTTTTACCCCCATGCATCCAGGTGATATCAAATATTCATGCAAAACCTACCTCGGTCACTGAAATTCCGGATTGTCTTGAAAACCAGATAACCCATTCAGTTAACTGGTCACAAAGCATTCAGTATTTGCTTGATCATGGGGAAGCTGATTTTGTGGAGATTGGGCCCAGGAAAATACTAACCAATCTCATACAAAATATTAAAAAAGGTATGTAACTCTAAAATATCCATTGTGTAGAAACACCTATTTTTGATGGTAAACGCACGAAATTATCTCTTGATTCATATCATCATTAGTTCCATCGGTATGATAATACTGACCTTTAATAAATAATTGATGGTCCTTTAATGTCATAGAGACTTTACTAAAAAATACATTTAATGCACTTTCCGGATTCACAAAGAAATCAGTATTAATAAAAATCAATGCTGAATAATCAGTACTCCAGCGAACGGTAGTCGTACTGTGTTCTGATGCATTGACATTAAAAGACGCATTAGACTTAACTTCTCCTAATACATAGTGTTCTTCCATAAATCCATAAGATATTTTTAATTGATTTTCATCATGCTTGATTGCGATATCTACCGCAGGATTATTATCACACTCCCCTATCCATACCCCAGAAAAATTTAATTGATGATCTTGGGATGCGGAAGAATTTTGTGATGGTGATTTCAAGATTTTATTGCCCTGAGGCAGCCAGGGTAAAGCCCATACAGCATTCATCAGACCAATCATTATTGTGACAGAAATAAAATATCTTATCATTTGGACATCCTTGTATGATTTCATAACATGTTAAAACGGCATTGAATCTCAGTCTAACTGAAACCTATTTAATAAAACACGCTATAACAGTTTCTACAATTTTATTCCAAGTTACAATTATATGGCTTGAGAAATAGATCGCGTATTAAACGTTCAGGAAGAGGAGTTGTTAATAGGAGTTGATGGAGTAATGTACTCGTTTAATCAAAAAAAATGCCTGAAATTAAAAAAATCAGGCATTTCAAAATAGACCAGATTTAATCTATCTCATTCGTAGTCCTTCATTAGCCTCATCAACAACCACCGGGTTTGATTCAAACACTGAATCTGATTCAACCGCTGGATTTGATTCTACCGCTATATTGGCTTCTGATTTAACAGGAGCTATAGTTGGGCTAGAACTTTCTTTAAAGAAGCTAAAGATACTCTTCATTACATTAGTCATTAGGCCTTGCAAGAAAGAAGTAATAGGAGTTAACAACAAGTTTACAAACACTGCTCCCAACTCTTTTTCTATAGCAGGTTTCGCTCTATTGATAGCATCAGTGCTTTGCTGCTTAAAGGCATCTATAGAGAGTTTCTTTGCTTGAAAGCATGCGTCGCCTAAATCAGATAATTTATCATGAAGAAGACTTGCAAGATTATACCCTAACTGTTCAGAGGCAGATAAACCGTCTTTTTGTAAGTTAGTATCAATCTTTTCTTTATAACCTGCTAATAAACTTCTAAATTTCTTCCCTATTGTACCCAGGGTTGAGTCTAAAGATTGGGATCCATCGAGTATCACTGATTCCAACTTTTCCGCAGCACTTTGTCCCAGCTGAGCACCTAAAGATGCTACACCTTCTACAACATGCCCCTTTATTTCATTTATCGTAGTATCAAATGCTGCCATTGCTACCTCCTTTATGACTCGTTTTTTGGTTTGATTAACTAATTCAGTTGCTGCAGAACCGGCTTTGCCCAGTAAGTCTTGAATTGTTTCAACTACGCCATTTGGCTCTGTTACTTGTTCAGATTCTGGTTTGTTAGTAGCTGGCAGAAGTTCATCCATAATCACTCCTGCTGAGGTTCTGCCTATTAAGCCCCCCACCGCATTAGTTGCACCCTTCAGAATTCGGGATCCGGTATTGCTTATAGCTGAGGTTACTGCGCTAAAGGAATTTTGTAACCCTGAATAAAGACTCGAAAGTATTGACATGATTTCTCCGCTTTGGTTAAGTTCAGCACAATAATATCACCCAATACTTAACGAAATATTAACTGTTCTTAACAATACAGTAACATTTGCGATTTTTTTTAACTAATTTGTAATATTTATGTTACAAACGAAGAAGACTCAATAATTATGCTCAAGGCCTGAATAATACATTTAAATCCAAGATTACCCCCTAAGAGAGCTGCGTAACAGCAAACTCACTTAGGGATGGTTATTTGATTGGAGCTTAATGCAGAACAATTGGAATCACTTTTAAGCGACCTGTAATTCCAATAATTGTCTAATCCTTGTCTCTGCATGCTGTAACGCTTGAATTCTTATCTGTTCTCCTATGTTCACCCCTTCGGCTCTGATAAAGTGTATATCGGTAATACCAACAAAATTTAACACCGTAGTTAAATAGCGTTCCTGATGATCAAGACTTAACATCGGTTCTGCATTGTAATAACCACCTCGACTGGAAATTATAAAAACCTGTTTCCCAGAGGCTAATCCTTGCACTTTCCCATCAACGTATTTAAAGGTTTTTCCTGCAACCAAAACCCGATCAATCCAGGTTTTTAATTGTGATGGTACAGAAAAGTTATACATGGGAGCACCTATAACCAGTACCTCTGCATTCAAAAATTCAGATATTAATTGCCCGGATAATTCCAGCTCTTCTTTAATTACCGGAGAAATCTGCGCGGGATCTGAATTATAGGCACTAAGAATAGTTTGCGATAAATGATTAATCGGTTGAGCATGCAAATCTCGATAAGTCACTTGAGTTTCTGGATAAAGCTGTTGCCATTGACTAATAAAGCTACGGGTTAGTTGGCGAGAAACTGAAGACTTATTTAATATACTTGAATCAATTGCTAATAATTTCATTTCATCATTCCTTATCTATTGGTTCTATTATTATCATAGTATTTGAACCAATAAATGATTAGATGATTATTTTACGAAACATTGTCCTATTATTAACACCAATAACTGTTATAATAGGAGTATAGGCTCTCTTAATTTGAGAATTACATGTTATTGGATCTTAATGATTTGTATTTTTTCTATCTGGTTGTGGAGCACAGTAATTTTACAAAAGCAGGCCAAAGCATAGGAATTACCAAATCAAAAATCAGTCGACGAATCAGCGACCTTGAAGAGCATTTAGGTGTACGTCTCCTTCATCGATCGACAAGAAAGCTTGCATTGACGGATATTGGCCAAATTTTTTATCAACACTGCAAAGCCATGGTTAGTGAAGCTGAATATGCACAAGAGGCTGCCTTGCAAGTACAAAGTACCCCGCGTGGCCGGATTCGAGTGACCTGCCCTGCATTATTTGCTCAATCCCTGTTCGCCCAAACCATTACCCGATTCATGGAGCGCTATAAAGACGTTCACATATTGCTCAATGCCACTGATCGCTCCGTGGATCTGATTCAGGAGGGTTTTGATGTTGCCATTCGATTTCAAGCCAATAATTTCAATGACTCCAGTCTTGTTGTCAGGAAATTAGGATTGAGTAGAAGTTCTTTACTGGCAAGCCCTGAATATCTAAATCAATACGGTTCTCCGGAATCACCACAAGATCTGGTTAACTTTAATTGTTTTGCCAAAACACGTAATGAGGGGATCGCTCAATACTCATTAACCCATAGGGATGGTCGTCAAATTAACATTAATTTTCAACCCGTATTGGAAAGCAATGATTGGTTAGTACTGAAACAAGCAGCTTTATCTCATTTGGGTATTACTTTATTGCCCGAAGAACTCTATCGAGAGGAAATTAAAACAGGTCTATTAGTTCCGGTATTGTCTGAGTGGTCCTTACCTGAGGCAAGCCTCTATGTAATTTACCCCTCCAGACGTGGTTTAATACCAGCAGTACGTTCATTTATTGATTTTATTGCTGAAGATATTAATTCACATTGCACAGCGCATATCGTTGAAGAATGACCAATTTACGAGTCATACGTTTCAAATAAGATACATACCTTTCAGTGTAAACGTACGTCTTTTCAAACAAAGTGAAACAATCCAGAACACAGATCGAATAAAGTTTTGTTGTGGATTGCTTCGCCTTGGAATGGCAATGGATGCCAACATCAGTAATTAGTTCACTTTAAAATAAGATCGGCAAAGCGCTCAGGTGCTGTCCTTTCATCTAAACCCAAATCTGATTTAATTTTGGGAGATTGACGAACTCCTGCAAAAAATCCTGATATGCTGCTCGAAAAATAACTTTGGGGCAGATAAGGCTTACCCAAATGAGAATAAGCTGGCTTTCCCTCCAGAATAGCTTGATTGAGTAAAGCACCCGGCACAGCCTGTGCGACTCTATCCGCAGCACAAGCTGCGTCATTACCATTGATATTGACTCTTAAAAAAACATCCTGATACTCAGGGGCATTAATGGATAATTCAGGCAACTTGATTTTAGATACGATATTTTCAGGTAATATAATTTTAAATTGAGCGCTTATAGCGGGATATTTGCGGTAAACCGAAAGGATTTTCTCAAGATAAGTATCAAAATCCTGTATGCCAGGATGAAGACCGAGACGAACGTGCATATTGGGAGTTTGTTGAAGCTCTTGCAATACACACTCAATAAATTGTTCATCAACACTCACTGGCTGTGTCGTACTGCTTATAAAGGCTAGTGATTGCTGACTCGGAACCTGCAGTTGCTCTCGTATTGAATCAATACTGGATGATGTTGCGGGGCTCGCTAAAAATGCATTATCAATACTCAAATGACCTGTAATATGTAACTTGTCTTGATCCACCAGTTCAAAATCATTTAACGCGTCTTTTAAAGGTACAGCCCATTGAACATTGGCTTTTTCTTTCAATAATGGAACATGTTGCCATAGACAATGTGCGTCTGATTTAAACATATATTCATAAGCTATGAGCACCGGTTTATCACTAATGAACTCCGCTATCTGAAATGGCATTGTATTGTTTACTGATGGTACACCCAGATAAACATAATCAAATTGCTGCTGTTCAACGAAATTAATGATGCTTGAACGTTGTTCTTCTGAGGATATACTCGCAGGATACAGTCCGGGTACAAGGTTCAAAATTCCACTAATATTATATTTTTGAAGTAGCGATGTAGACTCAAACGTGTTCACACGCTCATCAGCAGTTTTTGTTAAAGAAACAAGTACCGTTTTACACTCATTCTTTAGTTCCATTGCCTTAATAGTTTTTAACGCTAAATCAGTATCGCCAGCACTGCTGATAAAAAACGCAACTTTCATAAAACCCCTTATAATGTCACTTAGATCATAAATTGAGCATTTTATCATATTTCCCTATAAAATATCATTTATAATGGGTATGAACTGTATGACTATTCAACCCGCCTGAACAACGCCATGACACACGATTTTTTTCTTGTTTAGATGCATACTACTTGTACAAATTTATCTATAGGAATATTATCTCAACTCCTTTAATTTCCAATAAACGAATTGAATAATGAACCAAGTGTTAGCTTTTCTTTTAGCAATAATCGCCCTATCTTCCTCAGCCAGTACAATTACGAAACAAGATTATTCAAACTTGTTAAGTCAATACAATGCGTGCTTTATTCTCTACAGTGTTAATGAAGCGAAGATCATCAGCGAGTATAATCCTGATAATTATTGTAATGAGCGAATTTCACCCGATTCTACTTTTAAAATACCCTTGTCACTCATGGCATTTAATCAAGGTATTATTAATCAAAACACCACATTTAAATGGGATGGCATTAAACGAGATTTACCAGACTGGAATCAGGATCTGACGCCCTATACCTGGCTTAAATATTCGTCTGTCTGGGTATCTCAGCTGCTTACTCCACAGATAGGTTATGCTCGTATAAAACATTATCTTGCGGGGTTTGATTATGGCAATCAGGATTTTACAGGTGATCCAGGAAAAAATAATGGATTAACCCACGCCTGGTTGGGTAGTAGTCTAAAAATCTCTGGTTTTGAACAACTAAAGTTCCTGAACAGTATGCTTGGCAATGAGTTGCCAATCAGTAACGAAGCCGTTCTTCATACTAAAAAGAATATGTACTTGGGCACCTTAGATAATGGCGCTGCCTATTATGGTAAAACAGGTTCTGGACGCCATGGACGAAATGAACGCTTATCAAATCCCAGTAAACTAAGAGATGGTTGGTTTGTTGGATTCATTGAACAGGGTCAACAACAGTACATTTTCATAAGTAATCTGACCGATAAAGTACCGGCATCGACCGATAAGTCATATGGTGCGGTATCTTTATCACCTGCCGGAAGCCAGGTTTTAAAACCTATAACATTAAAGTTACTCAATACCTATTTTTCCAGATAGGTATTGACCTTATTGTTCATAAAGCTCTATCGGTAGATTGTCCGGATCAACTATAAAGGTAAACGCTTTCATAGTAATTTCGTCAATCCTTATAGGTTCTGCGTGAATGTTCTGTTGTTTTAATTGTTCGACCGCTTCAATTACATTATCCACTGCAAAGGCCAGATGTCTTAATCCCGTAGCTTCTGGCCTGGTTCTTCGCTTTGGTGGATTCGGAAATGAAAATAACTCTATGATGTAATCGCCATTTAGAGCAAGATCCAGTTTATAGGATTGCCTGTTAGCTCTAAATTGTTCTTTAATTATCGTTAAACCTAATACTCGGGTATAAAATTTTTTAGATTCCTCATAATTGGAGCAAATTATTGCTATATGATGTACACGATTCAGTTTTAATTTGCTTTTCATGTAATTCTAGAACCTTAAAATTTAAGACGAAACAATCCTGATGTATTTAAAAACTCTTTAAATCCTCTTTAACAATCTAGTTTCTATTATGAAAAACCAAAGTTACTATGGAGGATGACAGGGCTAAAAGGGCCAATAAATAAAATGCTGCCTCAAAGTGACCGGTCAATGAAATGGTAAAACCGGTGAGTGTTGGGGCTAAAAACCCGGCAATAGCAAAAACTGCATCCATAATACCTAAAGCAGTACCTGCCTTTTCTTTAACGAGATCGATGTTGACTGCATAATAAGACGCATTAGCACTCATGGCAAATCCTACCGCCAATGAAATAAAAATCATCGCGTACACTATATCGTTTATTAAGATGACAGGAATGATACAGACAGCGGAGAGTAATTGAGAAATAAATATCGGATAAGAACGGGATAGACGATAACTCCTGGTCTTTTTTAAAATAGTGTCTGATAAACCCCCTACTCCCCACATCATTAATGCGGCAAGCAACCAGGGTGCAATAGAATAAAGTCCAATTTGTTTTAAATTGAGGTGATATACCTGATTTAAATAACTGGGTAACCAGGTCATAAAAAAGAATAAATAATAACCAAACACAAAAAAAGCCCAGTTGTTAGCAAGTAATGTTTTATTAGTAAACAAGTAATACCAGGTAATTTTATTTTTATTAGGATTCGGTTCGCTAATTACGGTTTCTTTTAAATAATTCAATTCCTTTTGATTCACATAAGGTGAATCATCTGGTTTATCATGAAATAACCACCACCAAATCGGGATCCATACGAGAGCAAGAACAGTTAAAAAATAATATGTCCCTCTCCAGGAGAACATAAGAATCAATTGGGACACTATAGGGCCACCGACAGCGAGTGAGATGGGTACAGAGATTAAAGCCAGTGATAAAGCCCGAGTTCGCTCGGACTCAGAAAGCCAGTCGCTTATCGCACGAGATAAGGCGGGAAAATTCGGTCCTTCTGCCAATCCCAATACCACTCGAGCCATAAATACCATTAAAAAACCGGTTGCCAGCCCTGTAAATAGTGAACCGACACCCCAAAAAAAGATGGCGACAATAAAAGTCAGTTTAGCGCCGTATCGATCTGCGGCTATGCCTCCTAAAAAAGTGGTGACAGCATAACCCACCCCAAATGCGCCAAGAACCAATCCAACCTGCCCCTCAGTCAACTGAAATTCTTTGGTAATGTCTTCTATTGCATACGCTATAGAAGCTCGATCAATATAATTTATGACTGTAACTATAAATAACAGAGCAACAATTACCCATCTGAAATTTGATCTGTTCTGATCCATTGTATCATTCCCTGTTATAAAGCCATCAAGTTCTTGTCAAATAAATGCATCGACATAAATAGAGTTTCGATTTTCCTGCGCCTCAACATCCGTTGCTTCTTCATTTCTTACCGCATATTGTTCCATTCCACTGGCATTAAATGTCCTGCCAAAAAACGACACGGCACTTTTAAAAAGGCTATCTCCTGGCTTTCGATTTACCTGATAATTAATAATAGGAACACCAATGGCAGATATTAACATCATGGCCACAATTAAATAAAAATACTGTTTATACCATTTCTCGCCACTTTCATCGACTAACAATCCCAATAAGATGGGCAGCATGATTCCACCAAGAGCTCCTATTGATCCGAACAACCCAAACATTGTAGAGGGATTAACCTTTTTGAGTGTTCCATCACTGGGAGCAGACCATGAAGGTGAAGAAGCAATACTTAATGGGGTAGTCATGTTAATTCCAAATCCCGTATTATTAATAGCCAGGCTGGTATATAACCCCCAACGCGGTAAATTACCTACGGCTAATGCAGTTGAACCAATAATGGCCATTCCGCATCCGAGAATATGAATTTTAACTCCTCCTGATTTATTATCGAGATATAAAATCATTTTCGAAGCAACAGGTCGAGCAAGTATGGTAATCAAATTTGCCAAAGAAGAGGTAACTATTGCTTCATCAGGGGTTAATCCAAACCCATTAGCCAACAGCCTGGGTAAAACTGTTCTCGAGACAAAGAAGCTTCCTAAAGAAGCAAATAACGTAAATCCTAAAAGCAAGGAGCGTCTGTCAAATAACACAGTCACATTTTCTCTCAACATATCCATTATGGAGACATCATCATAATTCGTTGTAAGAAACTCATCCAATTGACCGGATTCAACAGCCAATTCTTTTGCTCTCTCATGGGGAAATTTAGCTCTGAACTGATGATAAGGTGATGGATTTCCAAATATCAACTCGATTAATCCTCCAGCAAGGATCAGCCCGGAATAAATCGAAAATGGAACATAATAACCAAATCGACTTAAAAAATAAGTCGCTATAGGCGTGGTTACAGCAGTTGAGTCAACTAAAAACGAATAAAGCAATTGTAAATTGGGGACATAACTCTTTTTAGGTACCCATTTTAACGTATCAATCATAAGCAGATTTACACCAGCTCCATGACCTATTAAAAAGCCGGAAGCAAGCATAATCCCATAACGCCAATCAAATCCATTAACTGTAGTAATGTCCGTACAGGAAAATAAAATTGTCAGGCTAGTCATCCCCGCCAAAGTAAGTGACATCAAAGCTATCGCTTCTCTTTTACCTCCATTTTTGTTCACTCGCCAGGTCATCGGGATATAGGTTAACAGATTGGAAATAATCGGTGTAATTATTAATAATCCACCCAAAGCTTGATTCAATTGCTTCATTCCCATAAGAGGTATAACGACAGCGGATGTTGCACTTTTTGTTGCATAAGAAGCCAAAGTATCTATCACATAAGCCTGAGTAAAGGAGCCTGTTATCTTAACTACAGGATTACTGCCAGAAGTACTCGTTGATGTACTACCAGTGTCACCAGTCACAAGTTCACTATTAGTAGGGTTATTTTCTGCATTAGCTTCGTTTACAGCATTCCTGTTATTTGCTGAATGATCATCAGTTTCATTAACATTATTTGAATCTTGTTCTGTTATTATCATGCCATTAAACACTTATTTAAATTGAATTAAATCATATAATGCCAATAACTAATGTGCTGGCACTGCATCCCTGTATTTAAGATCCAACCGATCAAATCGTAATGTCACGTGTTCTGTTTCGACCCCCACTCTAATGATTCTCTTTCAGCCATTTATTCTGTTTTTTAGATATATGAATTACTTTTTTAACTACAGTAATAACATCACCATCAGTATTTTTAACTTCAATAATAAACTCGGGTTCAATTTTATTAGTTTGTTCAATTTCCTGTTTAAAACGTTCAATTTGTTCTTCAGTTAATTCAAATTTAGCAAAAACAGTTCCTCTTGCTGGAATTTTATAACGTATAGAAGCAGATTTATCCCATACAATATAATTTTTTCCTAATAAATTCATTAGCATCAGCATATAAAATGGATCGGTCATTGAATATAAAGATCCGCCATAATGGGTACCCACATAATTTTTATTCCAAAATCGCATTTTCATTTGAACTTCGATGCAACTCATGTCCTTGTTAAAACTTTTAACGCTTATTCCAGCCCCCCAAAATGGAGGCCAAAAACGCATTAATTTAAAAATGGTTGCAAGTTTCATAAGATAATCCCAAATCGTCTGATTTTATATTTTAAAATAATGTGTAATTCTATACAGCTTCTTACAGATTTATGCAGAACTCAAATCAATTGAGACAATATTTTTAAGCGAGTCAGTTATTTGATCTGATTTAGTTTGAGAAAAAAAACCCAATCTGCCAGTTAAGTAATAATTAATACCTAAAGCAATGAGATATCCCATACCAAGCAGAGCTAGCGCCATTGCTGTTTCAGCCAATATCCAATGAACATCTCGATGTGCAGATAATGTATTTTTTGCCCCGTTAATAGCTGACAGACATTTTTTTCGATATCGTAGCAGCACGGATGGATTCAGATGCTCCTCGAGATACTCAGTATTTCGAGTCATTGTTTGTTCCAAATGCTGCATTACATCCGCTGCAGCAGTACAGTTTCTGTTACGTAAATCCTTCTCTTTATTTCTCATGATATTCAAATGCCTTTTTATGAGGATAATCTGAAGATTTGTTTTGTGTTCAAATTCATTTAAACAGGATATATCATATTTTGTTGTATCCTCATCTTTATAGTGTTCTCTATCAATATTTGAAAACAGAGTAATTACCTCATCTATTGATGGTCTCTCTAACGGGTGTTCTGCCAGCATACGATTAAGGCACCCTTTAATTTTGTTTTGATCGACCTCATCCAGGTACAATTGAATTTCAGGAAGAGAAAACAACTGTTCATTGGTGGATTTGGTTTTTATATAGTCATATTCTTTTGAACGTCTGATGTAATAGTTCTGATGATCATCGCCCCATAAATAGCTTAATACCCTGCCTGCTGAATAAATATCTGAGCTGGTTGTATATATCGGTTTACTCTTAAATGATTCTGGTGAACGATAGGCTCGTGTTCCAAGCCTTCGAAAATCTTGTTGCCCCTGATCGATTGCAAAGCCATAGTCAATCAAGATTACCTTGGGAGGATCTTGATTGAGATCTATCATTATATTTCCGGGCTTTATGTCTCTATGTACCAGTTTGCGATCCATCACCTGTGATTTGATTGCATTCAAGATGGCTATAGTTAGTCCAAGACGTTTATCAATGGATAATCGGGGAATTTTATCGTTAATTCTTTTGCGTTTTTGGGGATTTAATATCTGTTCAAGGTTATAACCTTGTGCCTGCTCAATAATCAAATAACTCTTTTTACCATGTGCATACTCAGAAAAAATGGGTTTCTTAACGCGTAAATGTCCTGCCTGAACCAGTTTCTCATATTCATTATGTATTGATTGCGTCTTATCTATTTCACTATGATCCTGGATTTTAACCAGTTTAGGCCTTCCAGATTTTGCATGTATCTGACCTTCATCATATCGAATAAAGGTAGAAATAATAGGATACACTACGGCATACCCACCCTTGCCTAAAGGAGTTTTGCTGGTATCAAATATTGATACTTTATATCCGGACTTACCCTCTTTTCGCTGTCGCTTAATGAAGGACTGAGTAAAATTAAATTTATAGTGAGTATTATTAAAGGTGTATTCATAACTCTGCTTACTGTGCCACACACCCTCTGAAGCACTGCTCTGTAGAAAGGAATTTAGAACCAACTCATCATTACTAGTCCCTGCATTCCAGTTATAAAATTGTTCTGGATTAATAGTAATTTGTAGTGTTGGAATCATAAATGGAAATTGAGATGAATGAGATCAGGAGTGATTATCATACAATAGCACTGATTATTTGTTAAATATTTTGAACTCATCGATAAATTCTCATTCAATCTTTCCTTAATTTATAGTATAAAATGAATTTTTTATATCAAGGAGAGAGATGTGGGTAAACTGAATGCTGGTGGAATGGCGGCAATTGAAACTGAACGCGCAAAGCGAAGCGACGAAATAAGAACCTTAGTTTCAAAACCTTTTGATTCAAGTAATGTAGAACAACTGAATACACTGAAAAAATACATTGATGATTTTGAAAACAGCGCAAATTACATGTATGTATACCAAGCCTTAAGTAATGGTATGAAAGCCTGGGGAGCTTCATTCGTTGTCGCTAGATTTTTACCCATCCCTGATTTTATTAATCCTATCCTGTCCGCATGCCTCTACTTCGGTGTTTCCGGTTTTATCCTTGAGCGTTTCAGTATCTCTGATTTTTATAATCAATTAACGGAGATGAAGCACCTGTATAACTGGTGTTTAAAAAACGGTAATGCACATTACGATGAACGCATTGATAATACTCAGAACCTTTTAAACCCGGATATCCAAAGAATGATAAAATTAATGGCCCCGTTATGTACAACTGAGTATATGATGGCCTGGCCCAAAGAAGCAGAACGGGTTGAGGAAAATCCGAGTTTAATATCCAGTGCCTTTTCCTTCGGCTATTCATTAATAACCTCTCCTTCTTCCTTTTTCCAAAAATCACCCCAGCCAAGCGGTGACCAACAATTGAGGTTACATGACTTAAAAATAAGTGTTGAAACCCGAAGGTTAGATCTCAATGCATATGCTGGATTTAAACAAGCAATTGATTATTTCATGACAAGTGTGACCAATACTGATTACAAAGCATTGTTGTGGTCAAAATGGGATGATTTAAAGAAGATGGCGCCTACACCGGTCACTGCTCTGCTTACGTCTCCTAAAATGGATTAATAATTATACCAACCGGCCAGTTCTTAGGGGCGGTTGGTATAGTGATAATTTAATTGATTTATGATAAAGGGTGAATAAAATGGCATGTATTTTTACCAATAAACCACTGCTTGAGAAAGAATACAAACGCTTGTTTTTAGAAAAACTATCTACCCTGACGAAATTAAAAGAGTGTTTATCAGCTCGCTATGACAAAAAGGAAATTACTGATGCTGAACTAAAAGGTGTTTTATCAAATAATCATAAAAAAATATATGATTTTATTGGGCGCAGTAATGAAAATAGACTCCGTTATTTTTTCGGGCACTCAGCACAAAGTGATTTACGTGACGCGCAAATAAGACTAATAGACCGATTGATTCTTGACAGCATCCATTTTGAAGTAATCAATATGTTGATGTTACAATTCGACAATGAGTACAGTAACAATCTGACGGAGATTGAGAAAGAGTGGCATAACGAACTACATGATCATGCGCAACTTGGTCCGCTACCGAATAAACTTATCATTCAGAATGCAATTAAATCAATTAAAAACAGCGTGTTTAAAGATCTGGTTTTCCCTGAAAACAAATCAGTCGCGCTTTTTCATGTGAATGGACAGAGTATTATTCCTAATAAACACGTTTTTATAAATTGGTTATCTCAATCAAATACCAAATCACCAATTAAAGCAGAGCATTCTATTTATGCTGTTGTCGCTGCAGCCCTAATTGCACTATTTGCATTTGCTTTTTTCATCGTTTCATGGGGTCTTCCGGGTGCTACGGCAGCAGGACTTGGGGGTGCTGTTGCCGCATCATTAAATCCAGCAGGCTTTGCAATCGGCCTGTTTGTTGCGTTCCTCTTAAGCGGATTGATAAGTTATGCTTGCTCTAATCCGTTAAAAGGTTCGATTGATACAATAGATTCATCCTTATCCAGTCCAGGACATTGCCCCAATCGATCATCTACCGAGTTCATTATCGGTAAATTACCCAAAAGAGAACAGACTGATGCATTAAATAATCAACCTCCAACAGATGAATTTAATGCATTATTTACTCATACTAAAACGCTGTTAGAAGATGCAATGAATAATGAAGGACTAAATACACAATTAAATCCAAATCTATAAATTCTTAATTCTATAGGGTGGGTTCATAAAATCGTTCACATTTCTTTGTAAAAAGCGATTATTTTTGCTGAAAAATCTCTCACTTCCTGAATAATCTCGTATCGCGGAGTTAGGTACAACTATGCTAGGGGATTGGTTATTTTCAGATGATGAACTGCAGACTGTATTGACTTGATGCTCTGATGTACCATCAAGCTGCGTTTTATTTTTATCACTAATGAGAGTACTCCAATCAAAATCTATGCTACAAAGATCTATAAACGCTTTTTTTACATCTGCAACAGTATTAACCATTGCATATGGGTTGCCAGAATAAGTCCCCATTGATTCTGCCTGTAACTCTTTCACGACTACTGAAGCACCAGTTTGTTTACAATATTTTGCTGCAAGTACCAGAGTTTGATGAGTTAATTCATTCAATAACGCATCATCAATAGGACCTAGCAGAATATAAAACACAGATTTTACCTGTTTAGAGATAGGATCCAGACTTGAAAAACATCGAATTAAATCGGCATTATGCACCAATTTAAATAACTGCTTAAACACACCGATTTTTATTCTATTGCCTTCGGTTAATGGCTCAAGAAAATGATTAACCATTGGAATTGGACTTTTATAATCAAAACTGCTCACAATCGCATGTACTAAATCCGTGTCATATTCCAACTTTAAAGCAATTCTTCTAAAAATTTCCGCCGAACGCACACTGTAATCTGGATCACTTGACCAACCCATTTCATTGGTTCTCCCGGAACGATATAAAAACAAAGCCAACTCGAGACAGCTCTTTTCTTCATCCGTAAGCGTCAGGACTGGATTTAAAACATTCGCTGCAGGTAGTTCTATTGCAATTAATCGTATACTTTTTAGTGCTGTATTAAGCAGTTTAACCAAACGAATACTGTGTGTCGTCCCATGATTTGGACGAAATGCAAATTTATTCCACCGAACGTCATATTCAAGAGGCTTATCCACGTAGGGAACTTCGATAATATCTTCGGATAGGAGTTGAAATAATTGATATTTGATGAATTCTGCATTGGGTAACTTCCAATACGCTATAAATTCGGTAAGTTTTCTGTGAGCAATGAGAATTGGACGATTAAACTCAACTGAGAATTCCAAACCAAGAGGTAGTTCTATATGTTCACGATCTGGACCTATTACTAAGAGGTTTTTAAGCTCCTTAAATTGGTCATCAGTTAATTCAAGGTTCAACTGCATCCCAACCTTCAAATGATCCAAACGCTCAACAGATGAATAATTAATTTCTTTTAGAAATCGAGTCAATATATGATTCAATGCATCTAAATCTGCTGTTTTTATATATTTTTGAAATTCATTTTGTATATTTAAAGCAACAATATTTGAATCTACAAAATCTAGTTTAATCGTAAACATTCCATTTCCTTTTACTCTGCCTATGGGCTAACGACAGTATTGGGTTGGGCCTTGCTCAACACGATTCAATTTGCACCAAATTCTTCAACACGCATGCTTAAGGCTATAAAACAAAGAGCACATTGTATCAAAAATGCGCTAAAATATCCACTAAATAATACGCACGAACAGGAAAAAATTTTAATTCGTGCTGCATGTCCAAAATGAAGCGCTACCAGAATCAGAAAACAAAAAGCACTCCTCTTCATCTTCAGCAGGAACAACCTCCTTTTTCACCACGTATTGACTCAAATCACGATCGCCCTTGATAAAGGTATCGAAGAACTTGTAACTATGCTGAGGTTCAGTTTCTGGCGCTTTTTCAACAAGGGCCTGTGTCGGTCCTTTAAAAGCCATCACTGACAATTCATTAACTGTTTTTTCAAATTCTTCACGCAATTGATCCTTCATATTAAGATAGTTGGTAACAACTAATTGCTCAGCAATTTTAGCATTTAATAATTTGGGAACGAACAAACGTACTTGTAATGTATACTGGTTTGGTACTTGCCCACCAAAGGCCTTTAATTGTACTAAGGTTTCGAGAGCGCTTGGATTGTCACTGTCTACAATTCCATTTTGTTTTGATATATAGGCAATCTCATCAACTAAATGATGTGGAATTAAATATTGATAGAGTACCCCTTGCTTCCCAAAACGTTCATCTGTAATCAGTTTATTAAACTTGGCGAGCAACTCCTCTCGTAGTGCTTCCTGTCCCTTCAATAAGCCCATACTATCTAAAATAGTATTGATTAAATGCTTAAAATCAAGTTGAGTGACCGATAAATTATTATAAAAATAATCTACACTGGATTCATCAGATGCATAATCGGCATTTTGCCACAAACTCGGATTGCAGGATAATAAATGCCATAAATTATATTCATTATTATCCAACGCATTAGCTTGAGACATAATTTTTTTTATTTGGTCAATACTATCACAGGCAGTAGCAGTAGCTGAGGGTTTTGAGTTAATTCCACGTATCCAGACAATAGAATTCGAACCTCCCTTCAGTTGTATCAACTTACGACAGAACAGATCCAACGCATAGCTGGCTTTGGTCGTTGAGTGATAGACACTAACATGGGTGTTTAGATATTCCCTCTCTATATCAATGCATTTATCCGTCGGAATCATATCAATACTTTTACGATCCCATCCATCAGCGTACTTAATATTCTGGCCTTTTTTGTCATGCGCTTTAAGAAGAAAGGAACCTGATTTCTTATCAAATTCAGTATGATGCTCATCCTCAATCCATAATTGTGTTGGTGGCATAAAACTAGGATTACATTCTGGCTTCACGCATATCAGCTTAAAAAGCACTAATTTAGGGGAATTGGCTGATTCTACTGCCAGTCTTCTATTCCATGTAGTATTGAGTTCTTTGGATTTTGCTCCAGTAACCGTGGCTCCTGTCAGATGACAAAGAGTTACCGCATATGCTAGAAAGTGATCAGAGACGGCACTGACTTTAACACTAGGATCAAGCAACTTGCTTAATTCTTCTTCGATAGGTCTTTTTATCTCTTGATAATTATCGAAACATCGAACCAAATCGCTTTCATGACTTAACTTCAATAGCTTAGTGAATAAATGGGCTTTCTCTCTGGTTTCTTCAATACTATGTTGGTTTAATTGGTTTTTAACTTGAATTTCTGCATGATAATCAAAACAGTTTGCCATAAGATCAACTAATACAGGATTAAATTCTAACTCTAAAGCTATTTGTTTGAATATGGCCGCGGAACGTGGTCCATAAGTTCCATCGCCATGCCATGGTAATTCATTTGTTCTACCCGACCGAAATAAAAATGCTGCTAACTGCAAACAGGCATTCTCTTCAGCAGAAAACGATTGAGCAATGAAACGATACTTCTTATTTCCATTTAACTGAATACAGGTGAGGAAATTAGTCGCTAATTCCATTTGCCTGATAGCATGAGTTGTTCCATGATTCTGATGAAAGGCTACACGATCAAAAAATTGTAAAAATTCATCAGGTTCGTCTACATAGGGAATTTCAATAAGATCTTGAGATAATTGCTCATAAAGGGAAAATCCTAAATCTCTGGGAGACTCCCAGTACCTGTGGAATCGTTCAAGGCTCCCATAGGAAAATAGTACGGGTAATTTTTTATCTATAGGTGAGCACTGCAGATCCGTTGGCAGTACCACTGCTTTTTTACTGATGCCAACAGTTAATACATGATAAAAACTGTTTTCAAGGGACAAAGAATCAAATTTTAATTCATACGTTTGATTGGATGTTAAATCAAGTTCGGGTACAGACACTTTATTATCTAACAACCATTGTTTTAGATCTGAAGTTAAATTGGGTACATCTTTTTTCTTAATATATTTTACAAATTGATCATTAATGATTAATTTACAAAACACATCATTTACAGCACTCAGGGAGAATTTTATCATATTAATATTTCAACACCTTGAACAACAAACAAACGAATTGTGAGATTATATCAAAATATTATTAAGTTTTTCTTAACAACTGTAATTAAGTAGGATTTGAAAGGTAAATCAGCTGCGAAAATAAAATCCGAGAGGTAAAGTCTTCACGTTATTACCGTCGCAATCATAACAAAAACATAAAGACTTACCATTTGCTGCTTTTGGTCGGACTTGCAAATAAGTTCCAACTGCGGCATTAATCTATTCAAGAGTTCCAGTACTGATTTGTAAGGTCAAATAATCCTAATCTGCTGATAAAACAACCCAAGATAAGGTTTGTGATTAAACTACAGCCATAGGTCTATCCAAATTGTCACAATCAGTGTCATTAGAAGTAAAGCTCTCAAAAATCTTATAAAAAAGAAATGCTAGCTGACCAATAACTGGAGTTAAGAACAATAGAATGAGCCAAATTGGATAATGATTTTTCTCAGCAGGTGGTTCTTCGGGTTTAAAAAAGCGAGGAACAGAATTATATCCAGAACTCTTGGATGAGGTATCGCCCAGTGAAGGAGGTTGTGATAGAGATGAAGCCCTCAAATTGCTTCTATTGTCCACAACTTTATCCATCTCTTGGGGCTCTTGATTTAATAGTGAGTCGGAAACATCAATCGGTGGATGGATTAAAGAGAGATTGTCCATACCCCCACCATTACTGTCATTCTCCGATACAACAAAAACCACACGTGTATTGTCCTCTATTTCTTCTTGAGGTATCGATGTTGAATTTGGATTTGGTAAATTAGAATCAACGATAAGTTGTGAAAGATTGATAACACACTCACTGTTCTCTTCAGGCACAGGATTAACAACATTCACCAATGCAGTATCCTCTCCTTTTTCTTCGTGCGACTTTTCTGCGCCCTCAACGTCAGGTAGGCTGTCAACGTTATGAGCGCTCATCCTAGTTTTTCTTAATTGAAAATCAACAAACTCTGAAGGTAAGTTCTCTGTAGCTAACGGATAGTTCTCAATGACAAGCTCAATCAATTCCCATTGATGCTCATTAATAAGCATCAAAAAGGGTGTTTTTCCCTTAGTATTTAAGGCAAAAACATCGGCACCTTTTAAAATTAAAAACTTAACTACATCCCAATTACTATTCATAATTGCGTAATGGAGAGGAGTAGATTGATCGGTGTCCACGCTGTTAATATCAAATCGTTCAAGAAAAAATTGTACCTGGTCAACCCCCCCTTGTTGCGTAGCATAATGCAATAACGTTATTTTCTTAGATGTACCAGGATGTCGGGAATTAATGTCTACACCATGTTCTAAACCAAAAGTGATTAATGGAACAGGACAACCTATTAAGGCAAACATCATAGAAGGGTGTTGTTTCAATTGGATGTTTTGTAAGGCTACTCCTTGTTTGATTAACGTTGAGAATACTATCTGTATTAGCTCATATTGTCCGTGCAGAAAAAGTTGATCTAACAGAGGACCTGCTTCGACAATTTCAACCTGATGCTCAATCAAATACTTTACTTTATCCCATTGTGTCAATTTTGCTGCACAGGTCATCATCGTCCCTAAATGTCCTTTAGTATAAGCAGCATCAACTTGAGGAATGAGAACTTTACAACGCTCCCAAATGTAATCTGTGTCAATGTACAGCATATTGCTTTTCCATTCCTCGGACAGTTGAACATTATGTTCTATAGAGCAATATATCTGTGTGATTGCTTGATTACTAAGAGCAAAATCTACAGGATATTTGTCTCTAATGTCCCATTCTTTGCCATTTTTATAAGCTAACTCGCACCAGCTCATTATTTGTTGCTCATCAAGGAGTACCTTGGTTTTAGCGGTTTGGGGTAAAAAATCTAATTTGGATTGAGGATTTGCTTTATGATATATCCATTCAAGCAAAGGGAAATTTGGCATAGCTAATACGTATTGCTCCACGGAATCTCGGTAATTACCATACCCTGGAAGCTGGCCAGGACGCATGGCTTTAAGCAGCCCATTGTTAAAAACTGTTTGGGTTTGCCCTCCTGTTCCTACTAATACCCTAGGCACTTGGTGTACTTTGCAGAGCTGTTTAGCGAAAGACATGAATAAGTCAGCCAACAATTGGGAATTTTGCGGTTTATTTCTAAAATCAAGGGGACTCTCAATGGAGTCCAATACCATAGAGCCATCCTTAGCGCGGAAAGCCCAACATTGAGCCACAATATTCTGATTCTTATCCGTTACCGTATAAAAACCTCCATTAGGATTAGTTATACCATCAACAGCACAGGATTCCCCTTGACCTCCCATAAATTGGCAACAGCTGGTCAATTTACCTAAAATGGCTGCCTGTGGATCTGAAGGTGAAAGTTTTTGTAAGCGATAATCTGCATAGCCAGGGTTAATATCAGCACCCAATAAGGTCACATTAGGGATTGCTTTTTCATCATCCTGAGGTTTAAGACTTAAGTATTCATCAAACTTGGCTTCGGGAATACTGTATTTGAAAAATAATGCAGCGGCTTCTGGGTTTTCAGACGCTCGATCATAAACGATTTGATTAGCAATCAGCGCTATTACTGGCAAGGGGGTTTTCAACGATAAAAATTTTTTGTAAGCATCCTCCGATTTTCTGTTTATCATGTGTTTATTTTTCTTCAATTTCTCATCGATATATTGGTCTTCCGTTTGGGCTTTGGACCATAAATTCTGTATTTCTTCTTGAGCAATTCCCTTATATTGTTCAGTTACTGTATCCGTTATTTGCTTGATGTTTTCTTGTTTAAACTGTTTTATTTTTTTATGGGACTCAGCATTTAATTTTCCTCTATCGTTTTGAGCTAAAAACCTACGTGCTTCATTTTCTAAAATCTTATCGACTTCTTTTCTGATTTTTTTTGAATATCTTTTATTAAAAAATAGGTCAAAATCCTGAATGTTGTGGAATTCTTCTTTTAATTCTCGCTCATAATTTTTTGATATTATCTCTGTTAAAACAGTTAGTATTCTACTTTTATTCTCTTTATTCGCTATATAGGCTTCTATTTTTGCAAAAAAAGGGGCTAAACGTAAAATGGTGTCTTGAGGACTGCTTGGTTGCGCATCAGCTATCAGTCTACGCCAACGCTCCGGGCTCCAATTATCTCCTGTAGGTATGTTAAACAAACAAGCATCATGAACGGGTTGTCGAGTGTTTTTATGAAGCTTTTGAAAACGGTCCAAATAACCTTTGATAGAATCTAAATTTCCAAATAATACTGCTAATTTATGAGCATGGACCCTTGCATTTTCGTTCTGCTGTTCTGCTGAAAAACCAGGGTGCTCTATCTGTTCTTTTTGTAATAAAAATTGAAATAGTTCATTATCAGAGGTGGTTGTGTCTGAATTTAGCTCAATCCCCATAACAAATCCCCAAAAAACATACTGATTATAATTATAAGAAATTTAAATTAACGCTTTATTAAGCCTGGCGCTTCCTCTGATTACGAATAGCAAATTTGATATACATGAAAAAACACCTCGAAGAGTGTTTTTCGCGATGGAGTGATTAGCATAAATTAAACTTAACAGACTACATCCATAGGTGTCTTACCTTGCGTTTGTACTTGTTATTTCACTCAAATCATAACGCCATCCATTAGTACATAATCATCATATTCCATTATATTGTGTGTAATTTTTAAATAATGCGGAAGCTCAAATTATTACAGATAGATTAATATTCACCCACCAAGATATAGATGTTTTTATGCGCGCTAATAAATTGCATAAACATGCTTACGGACAGGGAAGATAGTAATAAGGGAGAATTTTATTGTATAAATAGTTCCTCATTAAGATTAAATATAAAACAATCCATGGGGTGTATCAAAAAATTATTAAGTACTTCTTAACAACTGTAATTAAGTAGGATTTGAGAGGTAAAGCTGCTACGTAAATAAAATCCGCGAGGTAAAGTCTTTACTTTATTGCCTTCAGCATCATAACAAAAACATAAAGACTTGCCATTTGCTGCTTTTGGTCGGACTTGCAAATAAGTTCCAACTTCTGCATTAATGTGTTCAAGATTTCCAGTACTGATTTGTAAGGTCAAATAATCCCAGTCTGCTGACAAAACAGCCTCCTCCTGCTCACTAGGAGACCATAAAAATCCTTTTCCTATTCGTCGCTGTTCAAAAGGAATGTCTTTGTCCCCTTCAATCGGGATCCATAAAACTCGCTTGAGCTTGGCATAACATTGTGATGACTTCCAGTTTTGGTGATTAATCATAAGCAATGGGATGGACGTGACAAAAGTTGATTCTGCCGGCTTCCCTGATTTAGATATGGGGAGTGTCTTAAGCTCAATACCCAGCTCTTGGAAATCAGGTTCTGATTTATTGTCTGCATCAGTTCCCAAAGCAAGTTCAAGAGCCATACCAACCCACCCTTTTCTGTGAACTGGATTAAAGGGTATCGCTAATTTTAATACCATACTTAACTGAGCAAAACTTAATCCTTGAAGCCGGTTACTTCGATCGAGTAACTCTACCTCAGTCTTGGGTGGATTGATTTTTGGGGTAGAAATCTGCATGTCCTTCTTTAAACTCCACAGTAATCGGTTCGATCGGTGGCTTGATCCCTGCAGCTTTAAACTGAGCTGTAATGGCAAACAAAACCTTGGAACGTATTTCGACACGATTATGTGCCTGAACATTGATGAAATAGCGTGCCTCAAACTCAATTAATGCCGTATCAATTTTCTTTAAAAATACCTGTGCTGGAGGATCACCAACTATTTCAGGAATTATGGCAAGAACATCAAGAATCAGTTGTTGAATCATGACCGGATCATCGGCTCTACTCACTTTAATTGGAATTACTGTTCTGACAATACCATCCTGGTGAGTCCAGTTAGTAAAGGGTTTATTAAATGTTTCTGCATTAGGTATTAATACTTGTGTATTATCCCAGGATGACACGCGCATTGAACGGATACCAATGTGAGCAACCTGACCTTCGTATTCACCTATCGTAATCAAATCGCCTTCTCTAACAGGACGCTCAATAAGTAGCATAATCCCACCCACTATGTTTGAGGCGAAATCACGTAATCCAAATCCCATACCTACAGCCAAACCACCCAAAATCATGGACATACCACTGAAATCCAGTCCCAGAACATGCAAGGTAATAAAGCTGCCTAACAAGATTACTGCGTATTGAGTAAAAACAGATAAACTATTTCGAATCCCAACATCCTTAGCGTTTTTAAAAAGCCAGCGATAGCAAAACTCACGTGTCCACTTGGCAGCCCAGACAAAAATAGCCAGTAATATAAAAAACTCAATAACACTAAATACAGTGATATGTATTCCAGTGAAATTGACGATACTGTACTGTGCCAATTTTTCAATGCTAATAATGACCAGTGAATCTGAATGCCAGCCAAATAACTGAAATAAAATAAATACACTCGTTAAAAATAATACTATTCGCAGTATTCCATCAAGCGGTTTGAGAAAGACCTCTATCCATAACCAACCATTTTTTAGTGATGAAATCATCCATTCGGATAATAGTTCCAATGCATCAAATACTAATCCTCTGGCAAGAATGTACCCCACTAGCACAGTAAGAATGTAGGCCTGGTAACGACTCATAGTCCATGCTAAATTTACAAATCCCAATAAACCAATTATCGCCGTTGTAAATAATGTGATGGGAACCAAAATAACCAATAGTGAAATTGCATTTTTAACATATCTTTTTTTACCTTTTATCAAAGGTCTTAACAAATAGGGAATCACATCCTTGCTTTTCCAGGCTACCAGAGAGACCGCAAGGATAAACAACATGAATAATCGATTAAAAATATCCTGAAGCAATAACGTCAATGGAAGTATGTGGCTGAATACCATCAATGCAGTAGTCCATCCACCAAACAGTAATAACCATTTGAGCCGATAATACAGTTTTACATCCTTTCCAGAGGAATCAGATATTCGCTCTAATAAGACTAATCGTGCAATTAAAATGAGCATCCGAAATGTAAACCAGACGGTAATCAGATTAAATAACAGTTGATAATTTGAGAACGAAATATTGGTGATATAAAGTACAATCCACAACATAGTAAAGACACAGAGGTATGGAACATTTCTTTGTACCAGAGTTAACGCACCGTCATACAGATAACCTGTTAATCGAGATCGCTCTTTATCACTTCTCAGTGTTTTCAAAAATCGGTTTAATATATAAAAAATACCTATAATCAAACCCAAGGCTGTCCATAAAATGGCAAGCGGTAAAGAATCCAACCAGGTATAGCTATCATAAACCTTCAATGTTAAGGTTTTTAGGTATTTATAAAACAAATTAGGCATATCAATCAGCTTATGCAGTATTATTGGCCAGCTATTAATATTGTATTCAGCAAGGGATTGGCGTGTTGAAATCTGTTTTTTAAGTTGATTTTGATAGTCATCGAGACTTTTAATCAATTGGATTTTTTGAGCTTCAGCATCCTTAATTTGCTCTTTAATATCAAGTTGCAATGAATTAAGTGATTTCTTCAGTTCCGGTTTTATTGACAGGTTCGTTTCTGTATTAAGCGTTTCTAATATCTGTTGTAACGATTTTTCTATAGTTGCGTATTGATTAATGGATTCTCTATAAGTATCTGTCACATACTGTAGCGTTTTGGTATCCGAACTATTCAATAATAATATTCTGGCTTTAACTACTTTTTTTTGAACTGTTAATGCATCGAGATATTGATGAATTATGGCAATATGTTGGTTATTAATAAATAAACGTGCTTCATGATCGATCTGTTCATCAGCATTGCGTTCCGGTTCCATACCTCGCTGTTTAAAGACATTATTTTGGTATAATAAACCAAGCTTCTGATTCAACTCTGTTTTCAAGGTCTTGAAGTGTACTAGTTTTTGTTCAAGTTCAAAATTAGATTTCCACAGCTTTAATTTCTTAATTTCATCAGACAGCACGACTTGAAACTGTTTTGCCAAATCGAGATTCTCATTGATCAATTCTATCGTTTTTTTATTTACTGTCAGTAGAGTTTCCACTTTACCAACCCGTTCCTGAACAGTGACTTCTCCATTAGCGATGGGTAACTGTTGTAAATGTTTTAACCGTTGATTTAGATAAATCTGTTGTTTGTTCTGATTTTCAAGAAATCCTTCAAGGCTTTGGATTTTCGCATTGGTCATGGACAGCAAAGCAGATGTCTGCTGCATTTTAGTGTTGTACTGCTGCTCATCCTGAGGTGCCGTTTGTTGTTTCGCATCATTTATGGATATGGTTAAATGCGTTTTTTCCTGAGCTAAATACTCCACTAGAGTAGCATTTATTTGTTTATCGGGTAAGGTAACGGGTTTTGACGACGGCGCAGAGCTTATTTGCCCACTCAGACCTAGGCACAGCATGAAAAAAATTAAAGGCATACACCACCAGCTCTTTAAGCTGGTGGTGTTTCGAAACTCTTTATTTTGTCGTAGTTGTAGGTGCAAGTCGGATTCCCAGTTCATTCAATTGCGCAGTACCTGTAGGAGATGGCGCACTAGTTAAAAGACAGGATGCTGTTTGCGTTTTAGGAAATGCAATGACATCCCTGATGGAAGCAGAGTCAGTTAGCAACATAGCAAGTCTGTCAATTCCTAAAGCAATTCCACCATGTGGCGGAGCACCATATTGCAACGCATCTAACAAGAAACCAAATTTCTCTTGAGCCTCATGTTCATCAATACCCAGCAGATCAAATACTGTCTGTTGTAATAAGGGCTGATGAATACGAATAGATCCCCCACCAATCTCATAACCATTGATTACGATATCATAAGCTTTGGCTAAAGTGTTTGTTGGGTTCGCACGAAGCTCTTCTGGTGATAAATCCTGAGGTGAAGTAAAAGGATGATGCATGGATTGTAACCGATTGTTCTGATGATCCATCTCAAACATAGGCCAGTCAACTACCCACAATAACTTCCAATCAGCACTCAACAGATTTCGATCATGTCCAAGCTTCACTCGTAAAGCCCCCATTGATTCATTTACTATATGGGTCTTATCAGCGCCAAAGAAGATAACATCACCAGTCTGAGCACCTACTCTTTTAAGAATAGATCCAACGGCTTCTTCAGAGAGGAACTTTAATATGGGTGACTGAAGTCCAGCCATTCCATCATCCAGATTGTTCACTTTAATATAGGCAAGACCTTTAGCTCCATATATGCCTACAAATTGTCCATAGCCATCCAGATCCTTACGACTCAGATCACAGCCATTTGGAAGTTTTAGAGCAACAACTCGTCCATCACTGGAATTTGCAGCGTTTGAAAATACGTTAAAATCGCAATCTTTAACTAAGTCAGCTACATCAATCAATTCCAGAGGGTTACGCAGGTCAGGTTTATCACTACCGAATCGTTTCATTGCCTCAGCATAAGACATTCTGGGTAATTTCTGTGGTAATTCTATATTTAGAATGTTTTTAAATACCACTTTTAATAGACCTTCGATCAACTTCAAAATATCTTCTTCATCGATAAATGCCATCTCAATATCAAGCTGAGTAAATTCAGGCTGTCGGTCAGCACGTAAATCTTCATCTCGGAAACAACGGACTATTTGATAATATTTATCAAAGCCGGACATCATCAATAACTGTTTGAATAATTGAGGGGATTGAGGCAATGCATAAAACTGTCCAGGATGAACACGCGATGGAACCAGATAATCACGGGCACCCTCAGGGGTCGCTTTAGTTAGCATGGGCGTTTCAATATCAAGAAAATCCTGTTGATTCAGATAGTTACGAATGCAACTGGTTAACTGATGTCGCAACATAAGTTTATTCTGCATTGAAGTACGGCGTAAATCGATGTATCGATATTTATATCGTAAATCTTCATTAACAATTTGATGATCATCGGGTAAAAATGGTGGTGTTGGTGACTGATTCAGGATCTCCAGCCTGGTTCCGATTACCTCAACCTTTCCTGTAGCCATTTTATCGTTCACCATCCCTTCGGGTCGATTACGAACGATACCTGTAACACGAACAACAAATTCAGATCTCAATTTTTCGGCAATAGAAAATGTATCCTGGTTCTCAGGCTCATAAACCACCTGGAGCAAACCGGAGCGATCACGAACATCAAGGAACACAACTCCGCCATGATCACGTCTATGATGTACCCACCCACATACAGTGACTTCTTGATTTAAACATGATTCATTCACAGTTGAACAGTAGTGTGTACGCATAAAACCACCTTTATATTTTTATTGTGTTTTTGCCAATGCTGCCAACTGCGTTGGACTGCATTACGCCGAGAGATATTATAAATTTTAACGCTTCGTCTACACTCATATTGAGTTCTATCGCATCCTTTTTTGGAACCATCATCAAAAAACCTGATGTAGGATTAGGTGTTGTAGGGATAAATATAGAGACCAAGTCTTCATTTGTTTTTGCATTAATTTCTGAATGACCAGATCCTGTTTGGAATCCTACACTCCAGACCCCCTGTCGAGGGTATTCAATAAGTAATACTTTACGAAACGCTTCACTATTAGAAGACAATACGGTATTGAGTATCTGCTTGACCGCATTGTAAATCGATCGCACCAATGGAATTCTTGCGAGTATTGACTCGCCCCAACTCATTAGCCTTTGACCAAAAAAATTGGTCGCGAATATCCCTGTAGCAATGAGCAACAACAACGATATAACGACGCCTATACCGGGTATATGAATTCCCAGTAATTGTTCCGGCTGATATGCTTTAGGAACTAATGCCATTGTATTATCGAGCAAATCAATAATAAAACGAAGGACTCCAATTGTTACCAATATAGGTAACCAAACTACCAGACCTGCCAGCAGATATCGTCGTATCGATACAGACTTCACTCAGAATCACCTTTAGTTGATTTTGATGAGTCAGAAGTTTTTGGAGAAGTATCCTTGCTTGCAGCGTCAGCAGTCGGAGAAGCTGCGTCTTTCTTTGATTCGGAAGAGGCCTTTGGCGTTGAGCCTTTATCTTTGAAATCCGTTGCATACCAACCTGTGCCTTTTAGTTGAAATCCTGCAGCCGAAATTAATTTGACTACTGTGTTTTCAAAGCATTTAGGGCACTGTGTGACTGGTTTATCTGTGTATTTTTGCATCAAATCAAAATGATGATGACAACTTGTGCATTGATATTCATAAATTGGCATCGCAAATGGCTCCGTTAACTTCAAATAACTCTGATTTAACCTTGTATTATAACCAAGTACGGATAGATGGACAACCTTTTAAATGAGATAGGCGCTGAAGAATAAGCAAGAAATGCCTGAATTTACAAGATGAGGGAAATAGTATGTCTTTAATTTAAATTTTTAGCCTGAAACAACGGGTCAAGGCTTAATTTTGGATAAATTTACATCAATTAATTCACTGCCAAATGGGAGAGTCGCCAATAAGGGGTACTCCAACAGGTTTTTAAGGGTTTCAATATTTTCATCCAGGAGCAACATATCCGGATCGAGGCAATTAGCTATCCAACCTGCGCACTCAATATGATGTGTCTTTAGAGCCAGTCCAGTAAGCAAAGCATGATTAATACACCCTAATTGCATACCAACAACAAAAATAACAGGAATCTCACTGGCCTTCAGGAACTCGATCCATGTCTCACTATGATTTAAAGGGACCATAAGCCCACCAGCCCCTTCTATAAACATAATATCCGCTTCCTTTACTTCCAAACTCAGACAATAATCAGACAACTCATGAATATCCAAAACCACTCCAACATCTTGTGCTGCCAGATGAGGTGAGACAGGTAGTGGAAATCGCCATGGATTAATTTGATCCATAGATAGAGGACTGTTTTGCATCAAGTGCTGAGCATCAGAATTTATTAATTGATCCATTACAACGGAACAACCGCTGGCTATTGGTTTTATAGCTACCGCATTTGAAAAATACTCAACTAATTTGCCTGTGACAAATGTTTTTCCACAATCAGTATCAGTGCCTGTAATAAAATATCGTTTCATTGTATAAATCCTGAAAACTGTTCAACAAATGCCTCTGTATGGGATAAAAACGGCATATGCGCCGCTTTAGGAAACAGAACGTATTTAAAATCCGGGTAAATTGCTTGCATGGAATTCATGGTCCTGACCGGAGTGATCGGATCCAAACGTCCAAACATAAAGCACGTTGGTGTGTTCAGTGAGTTTAACCCGAGTCTAAGATCCCATTCATCCAGAATTTTAAGTCCTGATTCCAATCCACTTTTAGAAGGAAGGACACCCGAAGTAAATTGAAATTGATGCTTATTTAATTGAAGATTAACAAATTCTTGCAGTGTTTTATTAATATCCTGTGAAAGATTATTATAAAAATGAGCGAATACCTCTCTCGAAACACCTGGCCATTCGACGTCAGAAATAAATCGTGGCGAACTGGTTATATTCACCAATTTTATTATCCGATCTTGCTCCTCTATTGCCAGCCGGGTAGCAAATAATCCCCCCAAAGACCATCCTGCCACAATGAATTTGGGTGGTAGTCTGGAGACTAAGTTCGACTTAAAACTATTCCAATCCTGTATTGGACTTAATCCAAATCCCGGCAAATCAACCAATATCAATTGATAAGACGCTTCAAAATAAGGGACAAGGGGTTTCCAGACCTGACTGTCAAAACCCCATCCATGAAAAAATACCAAGGGTATTCCAGTTCCATAACTAGTGATGTGTATTGTCATAAATATTATCTAATGTTGTAAACAGTTTATTGATATGCTTTTCCTGATGATTGAAATTCAGAATGATACGTAGTCCTGTCTGTTTGATATTGACGGTTGGAGACCGTATAGGAGAACAACTGATTCCAGCTTTTTTAAGCTCACGAACATAATGTAATGCTAAATGAGGGCATCCTAATTGAAGTTGCTGAATTGGGGAGCTTGAATCGCTCCAGTGTAAAGGAGAGCTGTTTATCTGCCGTCTAAAATAATCAATCAATTGAGATAATCTTCGTCTTCTATCATCTGCAAGCACAACCACATCCAGAGTTTTGAGTAAGCCATAGCTAAAGGCAGGACTTATAGCCGTTGAATAGATAAGCGATCGTGCTGCTTGCAATAGCGCATTAATCCATTCTTTTTTTCCAGCAACTAAGGCGCCTTGAGATGCAAAAGATTTACCAAATGGAATAACTCTTAAGGGCACTTCATTCTGAGACAAGCCATGGTGCGCAACGGCTCCCCGGCCCTGTTCACCTAAAATACCAAATGAATGAGCTTCATCGACTAAAAGCACCGAGCGCTCGCCATCACATAGATCAGATAAGCTGGATAGTGGCGCAAGTTGTCCGCTCATGCTGAATATGCCTTCAGTCATGATGACATTCTCATCATCTCTGTTCTTTAGCTTACGAACAAGATCGACCATATCATTATGAAGGTATCGGGTGAATTGAACTTGAGATAAAATTAAACCATCATAAATTGAAGCATGTATCCCTTTATCTATAAGACAATGGACTTTAATTTTTCCCATTAAAGAAGCCACAGCCAGATTTGCTGCATAACCTGAAGAAAATAAAATACAGTCATCAACAGCCAATAACTCTGCAAAAGAACGTTCAACTGCCTGATGATTCGGATGATATCCGCTCAGTACCATTGATCCGCCACTGCCAGTTGGATGCCTGGTGTAGCCTTCTTGATAGGCTTTAGCAATACGGTTATCAGTAATTAAGGATAAATAATCGTTGCTATCAAACTGTATCAAATCAGCATGCGCCGAATCTGTTACTCGACGCGTTCTCAATAATCCCTGTTGACTCAAGCTCTCCGTATATTCTCTAATTTTATGATTTAGAGCCATTAAACCATCTCGGTTAAACCCAGTTTATTAAACAGTGCCTTATCTTTAACTCTCTGAGGATTTTCTTCAGTTAATAATTTATCGCCGATGAAGACAGAATTGGCGCCGGCAAAGTAGCATAGGGCCTGTAATTCATCACTCATTTCAGTTCTTCCCGCCGTTAAACGGATGGCACTTTCCGGCATTAAAATTCGTGCAGTCGCTATAGTACGAACCAATTCGATGCCTTCAACCGGCTCTGCCTTGGCAAGCCGAGTTCCCTCAACTGGAATCAGGCGATTAATCGGTACACTCTCTGGAGGAGTTTCCATATTGGCCAAAGTGAATAAAAACTCAATTCGATCTTCTCGTGTTTCTCCCAAGCCAAGAATGCCGCCACAACATACATTAATTCCAGCAGCCCTAACATGCTCTAGTGTATCCAGGCGATCACTGAATTTACGGGTTGTAACTACTTTTTCATAATAAGAAGGTGATGTATCAATATTATGATTATAATAATCAAGCCCTGCTTCTTTTAAGCACTTCGCCTGTTCCTGATTCAACATACCCAGGGTCATACAGGTTTCCAATCCGAGTGCTTTAACGCCTTCAATCATTTCCTTTAGTTCAGGCATGACTTTATCAGGCGGGCAACGCCATGCAGCTCCCATACAAAATCGTTTGGCACCACCTTCTTTTGCTTCCTGAGCGCTTTTTAAAACATCAGCTACAGACATGAGTTTTTCTTTCTCAACATGAGTTTTAACATGTCCACTTTGAGAACAATACCCACAATCTTCTGGACATGCTCCTGTTTTAATACTGAGTAAGGTTGCAAATTGTAACGAATTTGAATCATGGTGCGCTCTGTGCACGGTATGTGCCTGATGCAACAAATCATTGAATGATTGTTGATAAATTGCTGCAATCTCAGATATTGTCCAGTTTTTCTTAGCCTCAGTCACCACTACCCCCTTTAATTCATAATAACGAACATGATAAAGTCACGCCAACACTTGTCAACCTAAATTTGAAAAAATGGTCAACATAAACAAACTCATTTCTAGAGATTTAAAACACATCTGGCATCCCTGTTCCCAAATGAAGGACTTTGAAACCTGTCCACCAGTGATTATCGAACGAGCTCAGGGGAGCTATCTCTATACGAACCAAGGGCCAATGATCGATGCAATATCAAGCTGGTGGTGTAAATCCCTAGGACATGGCCATCCTGCTGTATTGTCCGCTATTAAAAATCAAATGAATTATTTTGAGCATGTGATAGGTGCCAATACCACACATCCATTGATTGTAGAGTTGGCTGAATTATTAACTGAAATGACGGGTAAGCAACATGTGTTTTTTGCCAGTGATGGCGCAAGCGCCGTAGAAATTGCGATGAAACTGGCAATTCATGGAACGCAAATTAAAGGATTTAAAAATAAAAATGAATTTATTGCACTTAAAAATGGATATCATGGAGAAACGCTGGGAACCATGAGTGTCAGTGATTTGAGACTCTATAAAGCTCCTTATGAAACTTTTGGGGTGACCTGTCATTTCATAGACACTATTCCTTATGTATCTTCTCAAAATGATCCGTTATGGAGTAATTGTGATGATCATTGGTCTGCTGTGATCAATCAACTGGAACACATCAGTGATAATGTCTGTGCTGTTATTCTCGAGCCAATCATTCAAGGTGCGGGCGGCATGCTGTGTTATAGCCCTGATTTTTTAAAAAAACTGTCAAGCTGGACTCAATCCAAGGGCATTTATCTGATCGCTGATGAGATCATGACTGGAATGGGACGAACTGGTGAATGGTTGGCGTGTCATCATGCAGGAATAGAACCCGATCTGATCTGTTTATCCAAAGGATTAACCTCAGGAACCCTGCCCTTGAGCTGTGTTATGATTGACAGCTCGATATTTGATCTTTTTTACGCTGATTATAATTCAGGTAAATCATTCCTGCATTCCCACACCTATAGTGGTAATCCTCTGGCAGTATGTGCCGCTCTGGCCACAATAAAAACCTTTCATAATGAGCAGATCATCAATAAAACCAAGGTATTAGGTGATATTATGCTCCAGAAAATTCATCAGGTAGCTGAACGTTCTGGTAAGCTTAATAATATACGTGGACTGGGCGCTTTAGTTGCTGCCGATTTAATCAGTGCGGGTGATTACCGTATTGGCAATGAAGTTTATCAACAAGCATTAAACTTTGGCGCATTAATAAGACCCATAGGAAATACTTTATACTGGATGCCTCCGTTAAATACTGAACCAGAAACTATTGGGAAATTAGCTGAAATAACACTAAACTCTATAGAGGCGGCCTATTTTAAAGCTCAAAAATATGAGTAAGGTATTAAAAGAAATATCACAGCTTATTATAAAACAGTTCAATTATTTTTGGATTTTAATCACTATTATTGCACTTGTATTTTCCCTGTACACCAATTGGCACTTAAGTATAAACAGGACTTATGAAAAAATCTCCTATGTAGCGACATTGATAAGTAACCGTGTTGATGGATTTATAGAGGATTTGTTTCAGGAAGTGTATACCTTGCCAGTATATGGAAAAACCTTTACTGATTGTAAATCTGGCTTGTATCCCTATTTAGAACATATTACTTTAAATAATGAAAATATTGCGGGCATTTCGATAAGTGATAACCGTCAACAGCTAATCTGCTCCTCATTGCCAAATAACGAGTCAATCATCTTATCAACTACGCATGCTCGGACTCTATCAGGACCTTTTAAATTGCCCCTGTTTGATCAACCGGTATATCTGGTCCAGCAAAAAATGGGAAACTATCATATTGGAATACTTGTAGTATCGTCTATTTTGCAAAACATACTCAAAATATCAGATAAAGATACGAATTCTGTGGCCTTATATAATAACTTCGAAAAAAGAAATATCATTCGAGTTGAACGCACTGACGACAATAGAAGCTGGAAATTGAGTCAGTACATCAATGAACAAACACCAATGAATACCAAAGAATTGTATGTCATTGATAAAACACAAAGTATTGACGGAGTGGTCGTAGTTGTTTTTGAAAATCATCAAACATTAATTAGCAACCTCCTGTATAGTGAACTACTGGTAACTCTGATTATATTAGTAAGCTCTGTCCTGATATATCACTTATTAAAAAATGCGATTACAAAGCGCTACTCTTTGCAGGGAGCCATTAAGCTTGCGATTAAAAACAATGAGTTTTATCCTGAGTACCAACCACTGTATAACTGCGAGAAGGGTTCATTTACAGGAGTAGAGGTCCTGGTGAGATGGCGTGATAGCGAAGATCAGTTGATTATGCCCGATTTTTTTATTGCTGAGGCAGAAACTACCGGGCTCATTGTACCTTTAACGCTCCAAATTATCGAAATTTCATTGAGAGAAACACAATCCATACTGCAAGAAAACAGCGAATTTCATCTTGCATATAATCTTTCAGCACTTCATTTTACAGATCCTTCCTTTTTTACCGAGTTCGAACTACTCGCCCGACAATTCGCTATATTACCCAGCCAAATCATCTTTGAGATCACTGAACGTGAATTGTTAGATAAAAATAACAGTGCATTTATTGGAACGATGAACAGATTAAGAAAAGTCGGTTATTCACTGGCTGTTGATGATTATGGCACGGGACATGCAAGCATCAGTTATTTGCAACATTTTCCATTTAACTATTTAAAGATCGATAAACTGTTTGTGCAGGCTATAGGTACCAAAGCCATTACAGAATCTTTAAATGATGCCATAATACAAATGGCTAAAGGGTTAAATTTAATTATTATCGCTGAAGGTGTGGAGACAGAAGAGCAAGTCGATTATTTGTCAAACAATGGAGTACGATTTCTGCAGGGTTGGTATTTTTCAAAGGCATTGCCCATTGACAAATTAGTAACTCTTTTAAAGGGAGAAAAAGAATGAACTATTATATTGGTTGTTTGCTTGTTTTGATTTGTTTGCCTGGTTTAGGAATTTCAGCTCCTGTTAATGAAAACTCCAGTTATTGGCAATGCATCACCCAGGATAAAGCCAACAAACAATGGACCGCTAGAAACGGTTATCAAAAAGTTGCGCTGAACATCGCCTTTGCCATGTGCAAAAAAGAAAGTGAGTTTCCTACCACTTGCAAAGCTTCCAAATCCAACTGTGAAGGATTCTATATGGGCATGAGTACAAAACCCTTATGGCGCTGTACTGCTGTAGATCATACTGCTGCTCCATGGAACAGTAATTTTTATTCTCAGCGAGATGATGCTGCTCTCGCAGCTGAAGCTTATTGCAAAGAAAACAGCAGCCTTCCTGATACTTGTTATATTAATATGGTGACCTGTAGAAACTTTAATGAAGGATTGAACTATCCATGATGTATAGTATTGGATTAACAGGTAATATAGCCAGCGGTAAAACAACGGTTGCGCAGATTTTTTCTGATCTGGGAATTGAAGTTTTAAGTGCGGATCAAATATCCAGAGAATTAACAGCAAAAAACACTGTTGCGTATTATGAGATAGTAAAACACTTTGGCCCCAAGACTCTTTTGGAAAATGATGATCTTGATAGAAGACACTTGAGAGAACTCATTTTTACTCATCCTGAAGAGAGACTCTGGCTAGAAAACTTGTTACATCCGCTCATCAGGCAGCAACTGGAACAAAAAATTAAAATGTGTACTTCGCCATATTGTGTAGTAGAAATCCCCCTCTTACTCGATAAGAAACACTATCCTTATCTTAATCGGATTTTAGTAGTCACCGCACCTTTAGAACTCCAGATTGCCAGAGTCATGGAACGTGACCACTGTACCCAACAGCAGGCATTGGCTATTTTATCGACACAACCCGAATTAAACGAACGATTAAAAATTGCAGATGATGTCATTATCAATGATTCTGGATATGAGCAATTAAAAGAAGCTGTAATCGAATTACACTCCAAATACTTAAAATCAGTTTGCTAAAGTTCCTCGTGATTATCAACAGCAGACAGAAATCCCCAAGTTAGTAGCCCGTATTAGGCGCAGCCGTAATACGGGAATGATGTGACTTCGAACCCCTGTATTACGACTTCGTCGAATATAGACCACTTTTGATTTTCTCCTTAGCCTGATGGCTATGAGTTTCGACCTAACTTACGCTCGTTGATCAGTACCCTTCATCCCCAACCCTTCTCCCTTAAAAGGGAGAAGGGAGCGGTTGGTACAAACCGGGTAAACAGGTAACACTCCAATAGAAGCAAGCAGCTTAAAGCTTTTTTAACGCAATGTTCCATTTCAAACGTTATTGAGATCTTACTAGAATTGCCTTCTCCATCAGGGAGAAGGTGCCGACAGGCGGATGAGGGGATCTAAAAACATGAACATTATAATTAAAATACTTAGCCAACTAACAATGGACAAAATGCATGAGGTTACTTGATAAAGCAAAAAGCAAGTAGGTTGGTTCGCAACTCATAGCCATCAGGCTAATAAATTTTTGTATTAAAAGTAGATACTATCTTTAAAATAAGCTTTTAATGAAAACTTAGCTTGCTTTTAAAGACAGTATCTACGATCTGGTATTTTTCTTCCATTATTTATCCTGTATAGAGGACAATGATAAGAACTCTTTTATTTTCAAGATCATTTATGTTAGTCTAATCACAAAAACCAGCCTTTAGTACTTTAGTATATTGAATATATTATAAAATCAATGGGTAAACTGTTATACCAGAGTTGCAAGGTAATTTTGAATAAATACTCAATTAGATTAATAAACATACTAAATACAGAAGGTCGGATTATGCTAAGGATGGCCTTATTATATGTATAACAACACAATCACTTTTCAACTTGCAACGCATTTTTTATCACGGATAGCGCTACGTTTAGAATTCTTATTTAAAACCATTAATCAAGCGTGCAATGAATCACATGAGGTAATTCATCGATTTGCTTTGAAAAATATCATCGAAATCATCGATATTGTTGAAAAACCTGAGTTAAAAAGCCGTTTTATCAAAGAACTGATTCGAATTGAGCATGTGTTAAAAAAACCCAACTTATTGAATAACATGATGCTGTTTGATGATTTAGCTACTCAGATTCATATTTTGAATCACGTACCTGGACGCTTTAGCAACCCAGCAGACGATGATGAGTTTCTTAAAACGTTAAGACAGATTCATCATCCGAATACCAAAGAATGTGAGTTTAATTCACCACATCTGGTTCTTTGGTTTGAATCGGATGCTTACCTTCGACAAAAAACAATTAGCCAATGGGTACATTCTTTAAAAGATTTAGAAGACACCGTGCGAATTTATTTATCGTTACTACGTGAAGCAACCCAATACATTCCTATAACCGCATATAATGGCTTTTATCAACATAATATATCTCCCAAATCCGTTAACCATTTAATTTTATTAAAAATGGATAAATCTATGAGAATTACGCCCAAACTGCAGTTAGGACATCACAGTTTAACCATTAGATTATATGAATTAACTACAGCACATGAAGTTAGAGATAAATCAGTGGACATGGAAATCGCCTTCTGCCAAATATAATAACTTCAATTTCTATCAGAGAACTAAGTATAAATGAAATTAATCACTTTAAATATTTGGGGCGGCCATCTAAGAAATCCTCTACTGAAATTTATTCATAATAATCGGGATACTGACATATTTTGTCTCCAGGAAGTCTATTTTAACGCACATCGTACTCTTACAGATAAAGAACGTGAAATCAGTCTTAATATATTTTCTGATTTACAAAGATTACTTCCCAATCATTATGCTATTTTTAAACCTGCAGTTGAAAATGTATATGGAATTGCAATATTGATTAAAAACACAATTGATATTATTAGTGAAGGTGAAATCAATATTCATCAAAAGCAACACTATCCGGGTATTGGATTAAATCATGATAGAAATTTGCAATGGATTGAATGTGAAATCAACAACAAGCTCTACTCAATAGTCAACGTCCATGGGTTATGGAATGGAAAAGGGAAAAAAGATACTCCTGAACGTTTAAATCAATCCCATCGTATTCGCCAATTTATGGATACCCTAAATACCCCTAAAATATTGTGTGGTGACTTTAATCTAAGACCCGATACAGAAAGTATTCATATCCTGGAACAAGGAATGAATAATTTAATTAAAACGTATAATATTCGCTCAACCAGAACCCGTTTTTATACTAAAGAAGAGAAATTTGCAGATTACATTCTAACATCACCTGAAATTATTATTAATCAATTCATTGTGATGGATGATGAAGTATCAGATCATGCTCCGCTGATGCTTGATTTTATATAAATAAATCAAATACCACAGTATCGATCATACAATAGATTCCGAAAGTTGAATCAGATTGATGATACCTATATTCGCTTGAGGAAAATCTTTAGGATCAAGATTATCTTTATGAACCCATTTCATATCCAATTGCCCCTCATTGCAGCAGGGATTACCAATATAATGAGTTACATGAAAAAGAATTAATTGAACCGTTTTATCTGAATATTGATGTTTAATCTCACCAAGATAACGGGAGTTTAGTACGGTTAAACCAACTTCTTCCTTAATTTCTCGGACTAAGGCCGTCTCAGGAGACTCATCTTGCTCCAGTTTACCGCCTGGAAATTCCCAACATCCTCCATGTGGAACATGGAATGGACGCTGGGTGATTAATATGCGTTGCTGTTCATCAGTAATTATTGCTACTGCAACTTTCACGCTAAACTGCCATGACATGCTTTATATTTTTTACCTGAACCACAAGGACAAGGATCATTTCTGCCAATTTTCTTTTCATGACGTCTGAACGTATGATCTGCATCTTCCTCGTCACCATTTGGATTCTCATGCTGCAGATTCATTTTACGAATCTGCTCTGCACGTCGCTGCTCTTCTACAGCATTGGCATCTTCTTCTGTTTGAATTTCGACAGATAAAAGCAACTTGATAACATCATACTTTAAATTATCCAGCATCATGGTGAAGAGACTGAAGGCTTCTTTTTTATATTCCTGTTTCGGATCTTTTTGTGCGTATCCACGCAAATGTATGCCCTGACGCAATTGATCCATTGAAGCTAAATGTTCACGCCAATGATTATCCAGGGTTTGCAATATGACTGATTTCTCAAATTGAGATATAACGGGTCTGCCAGTTTTACGTACCTTTTCATCATAATGTTCTATTGCCAAAGCAAGAATTTTATCTTTAATTTGCTCGGGCTGGATGCTGTGATCCGCGTCTATCCACTCGTGAACCGGTGCTTTTATTTTAAACTCATCCAAAAGAACATCAGCCAAGGCTTTAGGATCCCACTGATCTTCCAAACTTTGAGGAGGAATATAAGTGTCTACGAGACTGTTGATTACTTCATCCCTCATCATGGCGACAACTTCTTCTGTATCGGTCATCTCCATAATTGAAGCACGTTGAGTATAAATGACTTGTCGCTGATCGTTTGCAACATTATCATAATCCAGCAGTTGCTTTCTGACATCAAAATGATGTCCTTCCAGTTTACGTTGCGCATTTTCAATAGCTTTAGTTACCAAACTATGCTCAATAGGCTCACCTGGCTTCATTCCTAATCGACGCATCATGGATGCTACTCGTTCCGATGCAAAGATACGCATTAAATTGTCTTCAAGGGACAAATAAAATCGGCTACTTCCAGCATCACCCTGCCGACCAGCACGGCCTCTTAATTGATTGTCAATACGTCGAGACTCATGACGTTCTGAACCTATAATTCTTAAACCACCAGAAGCCAGAACTTCATCATGACGATTTTGCCATTCAATTTTTAATGCATTTTTATCTGCATCAGTTGCCGTATCAGGCAATTGAGCCAAATCAGCAGACAAGCTACCACCCAAAACGATATCCGTACCGCGTCCAGCCATATTGGTTGCTATGGTGACTGCTCCAGGACGACCCGCCTCAGCGATAATCTGTGCTTCCTTTTCATGAAACTTGGCATTCAATACCTGATGCTTAATATTGGCTTTCTTTAAAAGCTGGCTTAAATATTCTGATGCTTCAATGGACGCAGTTCCCACCAGAACAGGTTGCTTACGAGTACTGCATTCCCTGATGTCTTCAATAATTGCCTGATATTTATCTGATTGGTTTAAATAAACCAAATCAGCTTCATCCTTACGCATCATGGGTTTGTTGGTTGGTATTACAACCACTTCAAGATTATAAATTTGTTGGAACTCATAAGCTTCAGTATCGGCTGTTCCAGTCATACCGGATAATTTATTGTACATACGGAAAAAATTCTGGAATGTAATCGAGGCCAGAGTCTGATTTTCATTTTGTATTGACACACCTTCTTTTGCCTCTACAGCCTGATGCAAGCCTTCAGACCAACGTCTGCCAGGCATTGTACGGCCCGTATGCTCATCGACTATCACGACCTGATTGTCTTTTACTATATAATCAATATCACGATGAAACATTGCATGGGCCTTTAATGCAGCATTGACATGATGCATCAGCATAATATTACTGGCGTGATACAGACTTTCACCGGGATCCAGCAGATTTGCCTTGGTAAGTAGCTCTTCTATATGCAAATGACCTGCATCAGTTAGATGAGCCTGTTTCTGTTTTTCATCTATAGTATAATCACCCTGATCACCCTCTTCTTCCTGTTTCTTTAATTGAGGGATAAGCTTATTAATTTTAATATACAGTTCAGAGCTGTCTTCTGCTGCTCCAGAGATAATGAGTGGAGTTCGAGCCTCATCAATTAATATCGAATCGACTTCGTCGACAATAGCAAAATTCAATTCTCTCTGAACTTTATCTGCAAGGCTAAACGCCATGTTATCGCGCAAATAATCAAAACCGTATTCATTGTTAGTACCATAAACAATATCTGCTTTATATGCAGCCTGTTTATTCGTATGCGACATATCAGGATAAATAACGCCCACAGTCAAACCTAAAAACTCAAATATGGGTTTCATCCATTGACTGTCACGCTTAGCAAGATAATCGTTGACTGTAACTACGTGCACTCCACGACCGCTGATGGCATTCAAATAGGCAGGCAAGGTTGCAACCAAAGTTTTACCTTCCCCAGTACGCATTTCTGCAATATTACCTTCATGCAGTACCATTCCACCGATAAGCTGTACATCAAAATGACGAAGTCCTAAAGTTCGAACAGACACCTCTCTAACCGTAGCGAAGGCTTCAGCAAGTAATTCGTCCAGGCTTTCCCCTTCATTATATCGAGCCTTAAACTGTTGCGTCTTGGCTGCTAACTCCGCATCAGTTAATGCCTGCATTTGTGACTCAAATGCATTAACGGCCAATACTGCCTTTTCCATACGCCGTAATGTACGTTCATTTCGGCTTCCAAACATTTTCTTAATCAACGTATTCAGCATGGCCTGGATAATCCTCTGGATGTTCTAAATAACAAACTCATTAATGTACTAGAAAACCGGATAAAATGCCACGAATACATGAGATTTGAATGATTAATTGCAGAATGACTTGAATTTAATGAACATAAAGCCGATGAACAATAATTTATACGTCCAGTGGTCTCAAATAGCACTAGCGATAAGGATTGAATCAGCAATTACTACCTAGTGCATGAATCGGATACTGAATATCGAAATGAAACAATACAGTGACTCGATTATTCAAAGCCAACATAACATACAAGCTTCATGTGTATAGAATCAGTCAGCTGGGTTTAAAGATAAAATATACAGCACCTAGCAAACAAAAACCTGCCCAAAGATAATTCAATGTAATTTTTTGATCCATATAAAGCATGGCAAAAGGGACAAAAACTGATAAGGAAATGACCTCTTGCATCAATTTAAGCTGAGACAGATTAAAATTAGCTTCAGTATATCCAATTCTGTTAGCCGGTATTTGTAACAAATATTCAAAAAAAGCGATTGACCAGCTGATCATTACAACCCACATAATGGGTTTGTTAGTAAATGATTTCAGATGTCCATACCAGGCAAAAGTCATAAAGGTATTCGAAAAAATCAATAACACGATAGTGAGTAATGAACTATTCATAATGCCTCATAGTCCCTTATAAGTTCCAAATCAAGTAAGTAGTCTATTAACTCCGCAAACAGATCAGTATTTTTAGATTGCAAAACCTGCATTAATTTTTTTTTCCATTGACTTGCTCCGGGCAATCCATGAGCTAAATTAAAAATAGGTTTAACTAATAAACTTAATGGAACACCTTTACTTCGTTCAACAGATAGATAATCCAGATAGTGAATCAATAATTGGCTACGTTTTAATGGCAAGGAATCTGGATATAAAGCATGATGTATTTCGGCTATACGATAAGGATTATCACAAGCAAGACGACCTAGCATCACACCATCAACATGATGTAAATGATCGCTGATTTCCATTGCCGACATAATATTCCCATTAATGACTACCGGAATATGTGGAATTTCCCGTTTTAATCGATAAACATACTCATAATTGACGGGTGGAATAGTTCTATTTTGTTTTGGATTTAATCCATTCAGCCAGGCTTTACGAGCGTGAACGATTAATTTATCACTCCCAGCTTCAACTAAACCATGAGCAAAATCACTAAAAAAAGCATAGCTGTCCTGATTGTCTATGCCTATCCTGGTTTTCGCTGTAACTGGAATGGTAACTGCCTTTTTTATTGCACGAATACACTCAGCAACCTGAACGGGTTCGTTCATTAAACAGGCACCAAAACGCCCTGCCTGAACTTTATCACTAGGGCAACCAAGATTCAGGTTTATTTCATCATACCCCTTCTGCTCAGCAACTGCGGCACATGCAGCAAGAGCATGCTTGTCAGAACCACCCAGTTGAAGGGCTATTGGATGTTCCATTGCAGAAAAAAACAAAGCTCTTTCGGGATTATTCACCACTGCGCCAGTTGTCTGCATCTCGGTATATAACAGCGCATGAGGAGCCAGTAAACGCATCAATACTCGAAAATGGGTATAGGTCCAATCTATCATGGGAGCAATAGATAATTTAGAGTGCAAGGTCAATCACCATAAAATTAAAGTTAGTGAGAAAAACATTAGAATTATATCTCAATACATAACATCTGAGCAAAAATTAAACTCAAATAATGTTATTCCTGGTTAATAATATTCATGGCTTGAATTAATAATTGCAATCGGGATCTTCCCATAAAAAAATTAATATCCAGTTTATAAGCTGCGTGTACGTATTTGACACGATGATTAGGCCAGGATTTCAAATCGACATTAAAAGCAATTGCATCCACCTGAACCCCGTCTTTTGAAACCGCGAGCGTCATTTTTAAATGATTTTTGCCAACAAGGCGCTGATCCAGAATTTCAAACACATTATCAAAAACAGGCTCGGCAAACTGTTGCCCCCATGGCCCTGCCTGTTGAATTAACTGGGCTGTTTCCAAATTAAATTCTTCTGGTTGTAATGGTCCATCAGTTAACAACACACCTTCACATTGAGACAAGTCCAGATGCTTGTTCACTTCAGTTACTAGCGCCTCACGAAATGCGTCGAGGCACTCAGGTCTGATACTAAGACCGGCGGCCATGGCATGCCCACCAAATTTGGTTATCAAACCGGGATGATCTTTATCGACAGCTGCCAGCACATCCCTGATATTTAAATCAGGCACTGATCGAGCAGAACCTTTCAATTCAGCGTCACTTACTGAGGCAAAGGCTATTACTGGACGATGATATCGCTCTTTCATACGCCCGGCTAAAATACCAATGACTCCCTGATGCCAGGTTTTATCAAAAAGGCACAATGCAATTGGCAAATGATTATCCTTATCAGGATTAATAGACAATTTATCTAAAGCAAGCATTGCCTGCTCTTTCATTTCAGTCTCTATGTGCTTGCGTTCCTGATTCAATTCATCCAATTGTCTGCAAAAGTTTTTCGCCTGATCAGGATCGGGTGTAATTAAACACTCGATACCTAAAGCCATATCATCCAGTCTACCGGCTGCATTCAATCGTGGTGCTATGGCAAAACCCAAATCCGATTCCCTTAGCCTTGAACACTCTCTTCCTGAAATCTCAATTAAAGCCTTGATACCTTCCCTGCATAGTCCCTGACGTATTCTGGCCATGCCCTGGTTAACCATGATTCGATTATTTTGATCCAGCCCAACCACATCAGCTACAGTTCCCAAGGCGACTAAATCCAGAAAACAGGCCATATTAGGTTCTTGAATATTCGCTTCAGTAAACCAATTCGCGTTTTTTAAATGGCGTCTCAAAGCGAGCATGACATAAAATATTACCCCAACTCCCGCAATTGATTTGCTGGGAAATGCACATCCTTCCTGATTAGGATTTACTATGGCAAAAGCATTGGGTACTGATTCAGCAGGAAGATGGTGATCAGTAATTAATACATCAATACCCAGATTATTTGCCCGTTCCACTCCATCAAAACTAGCAATCCCGTTATCCACGGTAATAATCAGGTGGGGTTTCCATTTATTTGCCACATCAACTATAGCGGGTGTTAAGCCATAACCAAATTCAAACCGATTGGGAACCAGATATTCGACGTATTGAGCCCCCATAGCCTTTAATGCTGTAATTGCCAAAGCTGTAGATGTCGCGCCATCCGCGTCAAAATCACCGATGATAAGTATTCGCTGTTGTTCTCTAAGGGCTTGTTCCAGACGCGTACATGCCTCATTGATACCTTTTAGTGTGTTAAAAGGAAGCAGCGTTTGTAATTGTTTGTCCAGTTGAGATTCATCACTAATACCTCGACTCGCATAGATACGTTTTAATACATCCGGAACATCAGGTAGATTTAAGGTATGCGTAGGTATAAGGCGCTGTTTAATGAGCATGAGTCAGACTTCTCCAGATTCGAGTAAACCAATTGTAATTTTTATGGACATATGCGGAATTAAGCCAATACCAATGTGCTGGAATTTTATTCAGTTCCTGTTGATGCAGAGAGTCAAGTAGTTCAATATCATTAAGAAGAATAACCTTAAAATCCCGAAGTCGTATTGATGGGCTGTATGGAGTAACATTATTTGAACAGGCTTGGGCCATAGGTAGGAATGTTTCATCAGCACAAACTGGTATAGATTTTTTGGCGGATAGAGTACCTCCGTGCCAAGCCCAGACACCATTCAATAAAGTTGAGTTAGGTTTTGAGGCAAAGAACATTTGGCATTCTGTAAAAAATTTTTGCCAATACATTGTGGAGTCCAGTCGCTCTAATTCAGGCATTAAAGAATGACTGAACAGGCAATAAACAGGCTTTGCATTTAAAGGAGGTTTATCTGCTGTATTCAGCAACCAGGTATTCGCATCATGATAATACAGAGTCAGACCATCAGCATGGAGATAATCGGATAGCAATTTAAACCAGGAGAGTGACTCCTGTTCACTCAACTGCAAGTCACTTCCCGCTGCAATGATCATGGCATCATTATGAGATGCCTGCCAATGAATTGGACTCAGAACCACCCAGTTTCCTTCAAGATGATGCGTTTTTCGAAGGAGATCAGCCAAAGGTAAATTTAGCGGATCATACCCAAGACTGGCCAAGAAATTAAGTGATGCCTGTTGCATGGACGTTAAGGGTTTAACGTCCATGGGAACTGAAGTACAGTCTGCGTTAATAATGATATCCATATTTATACAGCCTTAAGTAAACCATCTCGCTTGAATAACGCTTTCAGATTCCGTAAAGCCTGGCGGGTTCTATCTTTATTTTCTATTAATCCAAATCGTACAAAACCATCGCCCTGTTGACCAAAACCTATTCCTGGCGATACAGCAACATGGGCTTCTTTTAATAAATATTTACTGAATTCTAACGATCCCATAGACAGATAATGAAGGGGAATAGGCGCCCAAACGAACATTGTTGCCTTGGGTCTGGTTACATCCCATCCGATTTCATTGAGACCATCACAAAGCAGGTTCCTGCGTTGCTCGTATCGGTCCCTGATTTCTTTAACACAATCATCCGAGCCTTCCAACGCCGTAATCGCCGCAACTTGTATTGGCGTAAACGTACCGTAATCCAGGTACGATTTAATTCGAGTCAAAGCGGCAACCAGCTCCTCATTTCCGCAAGCAAACCCAACACGCCAACCTGGCATATTGTATGATTTGGACAGTGAATAGGTTTCAATAGCTATGTCTATAGCTCCAGGGACTTGCAGGATTGATGGTGCTTTATAACCATCAAATACAATATCCGCATAAGCCAGATCGTGAATAATCCATATATTATTTCGTTTAGCCAGATCAACCACTCGTTCAAAAAATGAATACTCAACACAATGAGTACTTGGATTGGCTGGAAAATTAATTACCAGGGCCTTTGGTTTTGGCCAGCTTTGATTAATTGCATCTTCAACCGCTTCAAGAAACTGCGTTTCATCAATTAAAGGAATTTGTTTGACATTGGCACCAGCAATAATAAATCCATAAGTATGAATAGGATAAGCAGGATCAGGTACTAATACAGTATCGCCGGGACCACTGATTGCCAAGGCCAAATGGGCTAACCCTTCTTTTGAGCCTATAGTGGCAAGAATTTGTGTTTCACTGTTTAAATGAACATCATAATTTCGAAGATACCATTGCGCCATAGCGCGTCTTAAACGGGGTATCCCCTTAGACATGGAGTACCTATGGGTATCGGGTCGTTGTGCAGCTTCAATCAGTTTGTTTACTATATGAGGCGGAGTTGGCTGATCAGGATTCCCCATGCCAAAATCGATAATGTCCTCTCCACGCGCTCGCGCCTCTGTTTTTAATTGATTCAAAGTATTAAACACATAAGGGGGCAAACGTTTGATACGTGGAAATTGACTCATAATTTAAACCTCTGTGATATACTGTAGACACTATAACCTAATGAAATTTCTAAAACCATGAATATCAATCTAGAAGCAGCAGAACAACATGCTATTCAGGCATACGGAGATAATACGATTCAGATCAATTCCATCATTTATGAAAATAGTTTAATTGTTTCACGAGAAGAAATCATTACTGATATTACAATAAAAAACATTCAGGAAATTAACGCACAATATTTAAATATTTTGACTAAATTCAGCCCTGAAATTATCATTATCGGCCATGAAAATACGGGTAAATTTCCTCCTCTTTCAATAATTAGCGAATTATCACGGCTTGGAATTGGTATCGAAGCGATGTCAATAGGCGCAGCATGTCGGACGTACAATGTTTTATTGAGTGAATATCGAAAGGTAGTCGCTGGGTTTATTTTTAAATGAGTACCCCATACTCTTAATGACTCAACTCTGAATCATAACAATACTATGATCTCATTAGCTTATCTCAGTAAATCATCCTTAATCCAGAATTAGAGCAAGTGAACTGTCACCCAGATTGAATATTGAATTGACATCCACCCACAACATGATTTAAAATTGCGCAATTTTTCCAATCCGTCCTCAATAAGTGTGTACTGCAAGGATTTAATAAGGTAACAACGGATGATTACCGCATTTATTGTACTATATCTATGGAGTACAAATGGCTGACACTAATCCTACCCAAAACTCGGTACAATTCGATCCGATGGATCAGAAGTTAATTATCCTAAGAATGCTTGAAGACGCTAAAAGTTCTTCTACTCCTGAAATTCAAATATTAATTGCAGCTACCCAACATCAGTTGCAAGAAGATAAAATCACTACCATGAGCGAAATAGTTAAATTGACTAATCGGTTAATAGCTCAAATAGAGAATCAGGATAAAGCTGCGCCTACACTCGATTTTTTGAGAAAAAATGGCTTATACCGCATGATGTATCGCTACCCTAAGACATTGGGTCAACAACTACCAGATAATAATATACTTAATACCCTTCTTCGTAGTGGCTTTATTGGTGTTGGTGTTTCAGCTGTATTGATTGCAGCCTTCGTTACCGTCATGTTGATTGGCGCCCCTCTTTGGGTTGTCGCAATTTCCAGCGGATTATTTGTCGGTTCATCAGTGTATTTGAGCGGCCTTCTGTATGGTGTGGTCAATGATATTTTTGCTACTCATGCCAACTTACCTTATTTTCTTTTAGGTCATCAACCGCAACAGAAGAGTTTACTCCAGACTAATGATAAGTTTGCCCAGGGTATTGCGTGGGGGGTTGCAGCAACTTTTGGCCCTGTAGTTATTGCAAGCGTCTTATTTACTGTTGCAGCAACTATAACCGCGATTTTTGTTCCATTGGCGACATTTGTGATGCCAGTGTTTATGATAGCCATACCTTTAATCGCGGTTTGGGCTGATTTTTATGCGCGCAGTAACACAAATGAGCGCCACTGTGCTGGTTCTAACTTGTATCAAAAGGAAGGATTGGACTTTATGTCACCAACACCCAAAGAGAGAGGCGCATGGTGGGCAAACAGTGATCGGAATCTGTTTGGTTTCACTAAAGTTCCATTAATTGGTCTGGGAGCTCTTGCCACTGTAGTGACTCTTAGTGGTGTAAGTATGTTCCTTCCAGCAGTTCTTTTTGCATCACCACTAATCGCAGTGCTTGTACCAGCTGCTTGCGCAGGCGCTGCCGTCATTGCTCTGACAGCTTGTGGTTTGTACATGCATGCCAATCGTAATAGCCACATAGATGACCGATATAATTTGGAATTTGATCGGGACGAGGTGATCTATGATTTATATTTGGATGAAGATTTAGATTATGCTCACGAGTTGTTAAAGAGAAAAGATAACTTTACTAAAGTGGCAAAAAAACCTGATTTATCTGAGCAACAGCAAGAAGCTGATCGAAATAATTTCAGTATCATATTTCCTTTTAGAAATAATACCGATTCAATACCCGAAGTACCAGTAGATCAGCCAACAATTCAATATAAATAACCATCATCCCTAGTGAAAACGAGGGCTCTCCTGAATGGGGCAGAAAAGCGAGTACAACGCCACTTTAATGGAGATCCTTCATTTCATTCAGGATGACGCCTTAGAGTTTGGTAAAATACCATCATCCCCAGTGAAAACGAGGGATCTCCTGAATGTGGCAGAAAAACAAGTACAACAGCACTTTAATGGAGATCCTTCCTTTCATTCAGGATGACGCTTTAGAGTTTGGTAAAACTACCGTCATCCCGAGTGAAAGGAGGGATCTCCTGAATGGGGCAGGAAAACGAGTACAACAGCACTTTAATGGAGATCCTTCCTTTCATTCAGGATAACGCTTTAGAGTTTGGTAAAACTACCGTCATCCCAAGTGAAAGGAGGGATCTCCTGAATGTGGCAGGAAAACGAGTACAACACCACTTTAATGGAGATCCTTCCTTTCATTCAGGATGACGCCTTAGAGTTTGGTAAAACTAC
>NZ_JADOBG010000008.1 GCF_016786215.1 Legionella bononiensis
ACTACCGTCATCCCAAGTGAAAGGAGGGATCTCCTGAATGTGGCAGGAAAACGAGTACAACACCACTTTAATGGAGATCCTTCCTTTCATTCAGGATGACGCCTTAGAGTTTGGTAAAACTACCGTCATCCCGAGTGAAAGGAGGGATCTCCTGAATGTGGCAGGAAAACGAGTACAACACCACTTTAATGGAGATCCTTCCTTTCATTCAGGATAACGCTTTAGAGTTTGGTAAAACTACCGTCATCCCGAGTGAAAGGAGGGATCTCCTGAATGTGGCAGGAAAACGATTAACGTTATATCCCATTCTTATAATTGACGTCTGGCCTCCAGAACATTAGGAATTTGCTCCAGTTTAGCCAAAAGCCTTGATAAGCTGTTTAACCCATCTATTTCCACTGTCAACGTAATATAAGCCATGTTTTCGTGCTTGTTTGTACTTGTTTGCAAAGAATAGACATGCGCTTTTTCGTTGGAGAGTAATGAGGTAACATCTTTCAATAATTCTGATCGATCAAAGGCTTTAATCAACACATCAACAACATAATTTTCACGGGTAGAAGTTCCCCAGCTCACTTGTAAGAATCGTTGTTTCTGCTTCTCGCTGGCATGAATAATATTAGGACAATCTTTGCGATGAATGGATACTCCACGTCCTATAGTAATATAACCCATAACTTCATCACCCGGCACAGGTTGACAGCATCGAGCCATAAAAGTCAGTAGATTGCCCACACCTTCTATGCGTAAATCACTTCCTGTTACTTCGGGCTTATGGTGCTGTTTGGCAAATTTAATAATATTGTTCTCGGAGGTTTCAGGAGGGGCTAATCGATTGACAATTTGCCCTATCTTGATATCGCCCCGACCGAGACTGGCATAGAGATCATCTGTTTTTTTGTAATTGAGAGCGACTGCCACTTCATTAAGTTTATCCGATTTTATGCCAAGAGATTTCAATTCCTTATCTAACAACTCACGACCATCTTGCACATTGTCATCATAATCCTGCATTTTGAACCAGTGCAGCACTTTTGCTTTTGCTCTGGCTGTTTTTAAATAATTAAGATGCGGATTTATCCAGTCCCTTGAAGGTTTAATTTCCTTACCAGTCAACACTTCGACTTTGTCATCAGTTTTCAGCTGATAAGTCAAAGGAACGATATGCCCATTAATTTTAGCGCCTCGACATCGGTGACCCAAATCACTATGGACATGATATGCAAAATCCAATGGAGTAACTCCTTGCTGCAAATCGAGTACATCCCCGTCTGGCGTAAACACATAAACCCTGTCTTCAAGAAACTCGGTAGCAATATGTTCTGAAACACCTTTGTTGGCAGCCATTTCCTGATGCCATGCCAATACATCGCGTAGCCATTCAATTTTTCTCTCATGACTTTCTTTCTGCTGTACGCCGCCCTCTTTATATTTCCAATGAGCAGCAACCCCCATTTCAGCCAAATCATGCATGTGGAACGTTCTGATTTGTACCTCAAAAACTCGACCTTCTGGCCCTTCAACCGCAGTATGCAGGGATTGATATCCGTTGGGTTTAGGATTAAAAATATAATCATCAAATTCAGCGGGAATTTGTTTCCACAAAGTATGTACCATTCCCAGAACTTCATAACATTGAGCTTCGGTATCGACTAAAACACGGACAGCGGTCGCATCATAAATCTCATCAAGAGATACGTTTTTCCTCTGCATTTTTTTATAAATGCTATGAATGTGTTTGGATCGGCCATAAACGGCGAAATGATGGGCGCCAGTAGCTTTAATCTGAGCATTGAGTTGTTCCACAATCATATTAACGAAATTATCTCTATCCAACCTTTTGGCTTTAAGCCCTTTTGCTATGGATTTATACTCGTCAGGATGGAGATAACGGAATGCCAGATCTTCCATTTCCCATTTTATGGCCCCTATTCCCAATCGGTTGGCAAGGGGGGCGTAAATTTCCATAGCTTCTGTTGCAAGCTGTTTGCGTACAACTTCTGATAAATGACCTGCAGTTCGTAAAACACATAAACGTTCCGCAAGTTTAATCAGTACAACCCGTACATCATCAACCATGGCCAACAGCATTTTTCGAATATTATCGATCTGATTTTTGTTTTGCGGATATTTATTCAGGGCCTGAAAATTATTCATGGCGCCCATTTTTTCAATGCCTTTAACCAATTTTGCTATGTTATGGCCTAATTGCTCCTCAACATCGTCATTTGATAAATCAGAATAATGAACGTTTTCAAATATTATTGCCGCAGCAAGTGTTTCTTGATCTACTTCTAGATCTGCAAGTAAATCGGCCATGGACAGACCTTGCTGCAGACAAGACTGCCCTGTTTCTGTAGCGTGATCCTGGCCAGCAAGTTGACTTAAAGTACAGGCATTACGAATGAGTTCAAGATCTTCCAAATACCCTTTGGAACTAAGCTGATGCAGCCACATTTCAACGTCAATGCTTCCATCTGGTAACAGTGGCGTAGTATCTTTTACTCTAACCATGAAATTTATCCTTTTTCAAACAAGGCTATAGATTCAACATGCGCAGTATGCGGAAACATGTCCATCACACCTGCTTTAATCAATACATAACCTTTTTGATTTACAAGTACATCGGTATCTCTGGCTAATGTTACGGGATTACACGATACATAAACAATACGCTCGGGATTAATGGAATCAATTTGTTTTACAATTTCCAATGCCCCTGAACGAGGAGGGTCAATCAGTATTTTGTTGACTGATTGATGCGTCAGATTATTGACCTCCATGATATCGTCTAAATTTGCCGCATAAAATTCCACATTGGGCAGGCCATTCGCCTTGGCATTCATATAAGCACGATCAACCATGGTTTTACTGCCTTCAACACCAATAACCTTCGAACAGAATTTTGCCATAGGTAAGGAAAAATTTCCTAACCCACAAAATAAGTCTAGCACTTTATCAGAACTTTTCAGATCCATAAGTTGTAATGCCAGGGACACCATCTTTCTATTCAGTTCCGCATTGACCTGCGTAAAATCAGTCGGATGAAATTGAAAATTAATGTCGTATTCAGGTAATTGATAGGTTAAATACTCACTGGCCTTTTCTGGATAATAACAATATACAGTGTCAGGACCACCAGGTTGCAGAAATATTTTATAATGGTGACGTTCCGCGAACTGCTGGATCTTCAGTTCATCACTGGGATTGAGGGGTGACAAATTGCGAAAGATCAATGCTATTTCAGTATCTCCAGCTGCAACTTCAATTTGAGCAATGCAATGTTTATCTTCCATCGAATCAATTAAATTCCTCAAAGGTATAATATCCGCATCCACTTTGGCATTTAAAACTGGGCATTGAGTAATTTCAGTGATGTATCTGGGGTTGTTTCGCTCCCTGAATCCAACTAGCGCAGACTGTTTCTTTTCAACAAAACGAACACTCAGGCGCGCTTTATTTCTGTAATTCCAGTGGGAGCTCGTTAATGGAGGCAATATAGTTTGAGCACTGGTATGCCCAAATCGGGTTAATAAGTCCAATAACTGATCCTGTTTAAAATGAATTTGTTCTTGTTCACTCATATGTTGTAAAGAACAGCCTCCACATAAATGATAATGAGGGCATTTAGGATCAACACGTAAAGGAGAGGGTTCAATAATTGAGATCAACCGCCCTTCATCGAAATCTTTTTTTACTCGAGTATATTGAAATTCAATCTGCTCGTCTGGCAGCGCACCAGGAATAAACGTAGCTTTACCATCAATACGCGCTACACCTTTTCCATCATGGCTTAAATTAACAATCTGCGCTCTTTGCGGGGTGGGATCCGGCCTGGATTTAACTCTTTTCATGGAAATAATCTCATTAAATTATCACATTATACAAATATTGTGCTATTTATTAATATGCTGCATGGATGCAAAACACGAAATAAATGTTTATAAATTTAACATCTTAATCAAGGGAATGCATAATGTTGAAGAATATCACACGAGCTTTACCTTTGTCATTGTTGGTTGCTGTACAGATTCATGCTAATAATGCCCCTAATAACATGTATTTAACACCAAAAACTCCTGCACAGCTTATGGAACAATATGGGCCTGGCTTTGCCAGTCTGGAGCACAAAAATTTAGGAGACCTTGTACGATTGCACCTCTCTTCAGCACATTCATCAGGTGAGACAATTAAGCTAGCACTGCCTAACGGATTAAAGCTGAGTTATGGAGAAATTGTAATGTATGCTGGGGATATGTTTGGTGATCCAAACAAAACAATTTCCAGTTGTGCCGAACAAGATAGGCTTTCCTGCTTTCAGGCTCAATTTGAGGCTATGGGAATTAAAGGTACATTAACGGATAAACGTTGTTCTAATCCAGTAAATCAAGCCAATAATATTGGTAACTACATGAATGAAATTGAAAAAAAGCTCGAGTTATCGCGACAAAATGGACAAAGTGATTGGGATTTTTATGATAAAGAAGATGTGGCCATTACCAAAAAACTAAATAGACTGACCTGCGGCGGATCTGTTATTAGTTCATTCATTCCCTTTGGTACCTATATCAAACTGGCTGAGGTCAATTATGATCATTTTGCACCTGATTCCTTAATTGCCTATAAAACAGGCCACAGATATGCATTGGAAACTGCGCTAAAAGGATTTGCAAAAAAAGAAGCTGGGCAAACGGAGGAAGCTGAACAGTTACTTGCTCTGGCCTATGCACAAAATGCTTTTGCCAATCATTATCTCACCGACTCATTCTCTGCAGGTCACATGAGAACACCAAGACGTGCAATATCCGACAAAATCCACTTACCGGCATCATTAAATCTTCTCATTGCCAACTTGATGCATAATGAGGACAATCTGCATGGTTTAAACGTGGTAAATGCTGAAGGTACTAGCTGGATAGCTTATGGTGATGGGAATTTATACAAGCCAGAAGCTGAAATGCAGAGAGCGGTTCTTCTTGATGCCATGCAACGATCAGCTGACGGTATTTATACTACGTTCATTACTGGAGTAATACCCGACAATTATCCAGAAATGAGCTTATTTCCTGACTATGCTTCAATTGATCAGTTAAATCAAACTGCGCCACTGTTTAAAGTAGAGAATGGAGCGCTATTGAAACGGGTTAAAAATAATGATTATTATGATCACCACTGGACAAAGTACTGGAGCGGTTTCTTTACTCTATTGGAGTTTCAAATAACCCATTAAATTTCGAGATACATCATCTCGAACGTTGTGAAAGATCTCCTGAAACCGACATAGTGCCTGCATTTGGAGATCCTTCACTACGTTCAGGATGACGAAAGTCAATCGTCATCCCGAGTGTAAAGAGGGATCTCCTGAGCGTGGTACGGTGCCTGCATTTGGAGATCCTTCACTGCGTTCACGATGACAAAATTTCAGAGAAATTTGCCTCAACCATGAAGATTTCCGTAAGTACTGTCTTATTGTGTTACGTGACCCGCTTTAAATCCACGGCAAGTGGGAAATGATCCGAATCGCCAGCATAGTAAACCTGTGCATTGGTCTCAACAAAGGAGTGATCGTAAAATATATGATCTAATTGTTGTTGTACCGTAAACAGACCAAAACTCCATCGCCAGGTACTTTTCTTCCTCCCCTGTTTAAACTGTACATCAGTAAATCCATGCTGATTAAGAAACTGTGTCACTAATCCATGATCACCTTCATTGAAATCACCAGCAATTACAGTAGGTATACTGGGACGGAGGAATTGATAATAAAACTCCATCTCCTGTTCCCTGATACCAGGAGTTGAAAAATACGCACTCAAATTAAAGTTCAAGTTGTCTTTACTGATTAATGGGGGCGTTAAATGCAGATTTGCAATTTGCACCAGCCCATAAGGACTAGCAACATCAAATATCCATCCCGGATGCCAACCTACGGCCGAATGTGTGTATTCTTGATTACTTACAGGGTATTTGGTCAATACAGCAAGCCCACCACCATCATCTTTGGGTTTAAATAATTGATAGGGATAAAGTTCTGACAGGTGTTCTTGAAAATAATTTTTCCAAAAAAGTGTTGCTTCCTGCAATAAAACAATGTCCCCATCCAGTAGTTTTATTGCATCTGCCGTTTTCTGAGGTGAAGTAATCAGCCAGGTACTTTTACCCCAGTTAATATTATAAGTTACAATTCGCAGATTATTTTTATTTTTTTTATAAACACGGTCATTGCCCATAAATTTTGCAGAACATGAGGGCAAAATTAGAAGAATGATAAAAATGCGAAACCAATTTCCCCAATAGACCATCCTTAATCCTTAATTTTTATAACTCAATACATCTCGAATTTCTATAAACATTAGAACATGTGGAAGTAATAAAAATCAATTCTCAACAATCCCGAGTAACGAGATCCAAATGCAGGCATTGTGCCACCATCAGGAGATCCCTCATTGCATTCGGGATGACGTTTCATCAGTTGCTACTTATTCAATTATAAATTTCAAATGTTATCCAGATCTCGCTAGAATCGCCTTCTCCCTCAGGGAGAAGGTGCCGACAGGCGGATGAGGGGATCTTAAAACCCTTGAAACTAACAAATAAAAAAACGTAACCCAACCAACAATGGATTAAATCCATGCAATTACTTGATAAAGCAAAAAACCTTCGAAATAACAGCACCTGCATGGGGGAGAAGGCCATTCTGGCAAGATCTCAATAACGTTTGAACTAGTCGACACCTTCTCCCTGAGGGAGAAGGCCATTCTGGCAAGATCTCAATAACGTTTGAACTAGTCGACACCTTCTCCCTGAGGGAGAAGGTCATTCTGGCAAGATCTCAATAACGTCTGAACTAGTCGACACCTTCTCCCTGAGGGAGAAGGCCATTCTGGCAAGATCTCAATAACGTTTGAACTAGTCGGCACCTTCTCCCTGATGGAGAAGGCCATTTTAGTAAGATCTCAATAACGTTTGAAATTGAACATTGAACATTGCGTCTAAAAAGCTTAAGGCGAGTTACTTCTATTTGAGTGTTACCTGTCTACCCGGTTTGCACCAACCGTTCCCTTCTCCCTATTAAGGGAGAAGGGTTGGGGATGAGGGTTACTGATCAACGAGCATAAGTTAGGTCCCGACTCATAACCTTCTGGCTATGGGTATAGAACCGCAAACCTACCTGTTTTCTCTTAATTACCCAGATTTAGAGCAGGTACCACATGAGTACTATTGCTTGATGGTTTTGCTGAATCACTCTGCTGGAACATCACAGGAATAGCCAGTGATGGTACTACTGTTTTTTCCTTTTTACGTTCAACAGGGGCATGTTTCTCCAGTTCAGCGATACGCGCCTGTGCCCGTTTAAGCTCCGTTTTTAGTTTTTGATTTTCCAATTCCAACTCTTTTAACTTGTGTTCTGGATTTACAACCCGATCTTCTGAGCTCGATATTGAAACTCCTGTATTTACTAATGCATTTGACACTGGAGGCTCATCCGCGGGAGCGATTGACGGTTGCAATTTAGCTTGTGCCAGTTTTAATTCCTCCCTTTTCGCCTCTTCTTTTGCTTCTTTTTTAGCCTCAATCTGTTTGTTCAGTTGAGCTTGCAACTTTGGAAGAGGCAACTGATTAATCTTCTGTATGCTTCGCGATCCCTGTTTTTCCTGAGGAATCAAGGTTAACATCATCTTTTCAGTTAAGCCGGTATTTTCCAATCTGATGCTTTTAAGAGCTGGTGCTGTCCGAATTGCTTCCAATAAATCAACCATTCGTGATTTTGCATCCCGCAATGTATTTTTTCTTTTATCTCTCAACTGCTGTTGTAGTAACTCATTTCGTGGAGAATTGGGAACTTGCGGAGCATTGATATCTTGTGGAGATGTGAGAGCCCGCGGAGAAGTGAGAGCCTTACGATAACCACTTACTGGTTTTGAAAATAAAGCCATGGTTCTTACATCAAGCTCACACATTATCGGATTTTCCAGTAACGTAATTACACCGGCCTTTGTTAAGCTATTATTCGCTACTGATAAAGTCGTAGCCGCTGGAAACTGTTTAATCAGTACTTTAGCATGGCCATCATTTAATCGGCACTGAGCTAAATTAAGTGTTCTTATTGTATGATTGGGTTTAATATCGCCAAAATCCCAATCCAATTTGAGTCCTGGATTAAAACTTAAATCCACTTTGTACAAATTCATTCGAGCAATGGATTTCAGACCGTCCAAACTGATACCGCATCCATCAGCATAAAGAGTTCTCAGATCTTTAAATACCCTCAATTTTTCAATACCTTCATTACCAATGCCGGTATTTTGGCTCACATCCAGTGTCACTAAAGCAAGACATTGTTGCAAATCATCAATTCCAATATGAGTGATGTTGTTTTTACGCAAATTGAGGTAGGTTAATTTTTTTAATTTGGATGATTCCTTGCCAAAAAACATCATATCAGAATCAGTGACACTACAGTCTTTTAGAGAAAGGTGTTTCAATTCTGCTGCTCTTAAATGTAAAGTATGCAACACATAATGTGTATCAAGAGCATTATTATAATCCAAATGGAGTGATACCAATTTTGAATTAAATACGGGTCGCTTTAACACATTATTATTTAGCGATAAATGCGTTATATGCTCCAGCTTAATCAATAACTGACTGTCTTTATCAGTAATATTACAGTCATTAAGTTTCAATTTTTGAACATTAGGCAAAGCGTTAAGCGCGCTTACTAAAGTCTGAAGTTGAACTGGATTAAAACGGGTGCCACTCAAATCCAAATCAGAAATTAATAAAAGACCTTTATGTTTTGGAGTTTGAAGAAGATCCAGAAACGAATCAATTTCCTTGCTACTTTTTAAAGTGAGCTTTACATTCTTAAGTTTTTTATCTGATTTACTAAAATTAACGATAAATTGTTTCAATGAATTTTTTGGCATGAGGACTCCTGATAAAGTTAGGCAATCATTACCCACTGGCAGTCCATTAAACCTACAGAGGGACAAGTATATAGAATAAATTTTAAACAAACAATAGTGTTTATATTACAATTTGAACTAAATTAGCTGGTTATAGAGTGAGAAAAACGTCACAATATAAAAAAATAATTTCATAACATACACCAGATAAACTACTATCAGCTAAAACCCGGTACACCTAGACGCGAGTTTAAGAAGGACTTAATGATGTTGGATTTTAAAAACGAAGTAATTGCAGCCGAACAACGTATTCGCGCCTCGATTCGTGAGACGCCACTGGATTATTCAGTACCCATAAGCAAACTCACTCAAACAAAATGTTATCTAAAATGCGAGAACTTACAACATACCGGCTCGTTCAAAGTGAGAGGCGCATTAAATACTTTGTTGTCCCTAACTCAGGAGCAGAAACAGCAAGGTGTTGTAACCGCATCATCAGGAAATCATGGCGCAGCAGTCGCCTTTGGTATTAAACAATTGAACATTCCTGGAGTTATTTTTGTTCCTGAACATGTTTCACCGACAAAGGCAGACAATATTCGTCATTACGATGCACAACTCAACTTTTATGGAACTGATTGTGTACAGGCCGAAGCGCATGCACTGGAATATGCCAAACAGCATCATAAAATTTATATTTCACCCTACAATAATGCTCAAGTCATTGCAGGCCAAGGCACGGTAGGGCTTGAACTGATAAAGCAACTCAATCAAATCGATGTGATTCTGGTGCCTGTTGGCGGAGGTGGTTTAATTTCAGGAATTGCTGGATTTATTAAAGCAGTTTCACCCCATACTAAAGTCATGGGCTGCCTGCCGGAACACTCTCCAGTTATGGCTGATTCCATAAAGGCTGGAACTATTATCGAAATGGATACCCTGCCCTCATTGTCCGACGCAACCGCAGGTGGCATAGAACCTGGCTCCATTACTTTTAACTTATGCCAGCAGTATGTTGATGACTGGATTCTCGTTTCTGAGCAGGAAATACAAAACGCCATTATTACCTTAATTCAGACACAGCATATGCTGGTTGAAGGAGCTTCGGGGGTCGCTCTGGCTGCCTTGATAAAAAATGCAGAACATTATTCGGGACAGAATGTTGTTGTTGTATTAAGCGGCGCCAATATCAGTCTTGATACCTTAAAATCCGTGTTGAGTTAAACCAGATGAACATCATTAACCTGAATCAAATTAAAGAGATTATCCATAAAATCGCAATTATTCCTGCAATTGAAGAGGGATTTATTGCTTACTCACAAGGGAAGGCAATTATTCCACCAGTAGGTGAAATGCAATTCAGTAATCCACCTGGTGATGTCCATATCAAATATGGGTATCTTAAAAATGATGCGTATTATGTGATAAAAATTGCTTCGGGATTTTATGACAATGCGCAATTTAATCTTCCATCCAGTAATGGTCTGATGTTGTTATTCAGTCAAAAAACAGGTGAACTCCTGACTATTCTACTTGATGAAGGTTATTTGACCGATCTGCGTACTGCAGCAGCTGGAGCCATAGCAGCAAAATATCTGGCACCTAACACAGTAAAGTCCATAGGCATTATTGGTACAGGAACGCAGGCAAAGTTACAGTTATACTATTTACAACAAGTCATTCAATGCAGAGATGTAGTCGTTTTTGGCAGAAATAAAGAAAAACTGTCTGATTTTCAAAAAGAGTTGCAAGTTTATGGATTTCATATCGAAACAACCCAAGCATTAGAGTATCTTACTTCTCGATGTAATCTGATTGTGACAACTACCCCATCAAAACTGCCAGTACTCTTTGCGGAATCCATTATGAAAGGAACTCACATTACAGCAGTTGGAGCAGATACTCCTGATAAACAAGAGCTGGATTCTTCTATTTTTTGTAAGGCAGATGTTATTGTTGTCGATAGTATTGCTCAATGTTTAGAACGAGGAGATACTTCCCATGCGTTGCGTCAGCACAAGATTAATCCCGATCAACTCATTGAGTTAGGAACTATAATTTCCAACGAGCATTCAGGACGCACCAATGAGGATCAAATAACTGTTGCTGATTTAACCGGTCTTGCCGTTCAGGATCTGCAAATAGCAAAAGCAGTCGCACATTATTTTAACAACATCAACACAAAGTGAGTTCCTTGATGATTCGTATTGCCCTTATGAGTGATATTAACTATTTAAACCAGTTTATTGAGCAATCTGCTCGCGCCCTAAGTCAAGAAGATTATTCACCTGAAGAAATAGAGGGCGCAATTAATTATGTATTTGGTGTGGATTCTGAATTGATCGAAGATCAAACTTATTATGTGGTAGAAAAAAATGAGACCATCGTAGCCTGTGGTGGATGGAGTAAACGGAGAATGTTGTTTGGCGGAAACCAGTTTAATGGAAGAGAGTCAGGTTATCTGGATCCGGAAATAGAGGCGGCCAAAATAAGGGCGTTCTTTGTTCATCCTGAATACGCCAGACAAGGATTAGGAACATTGCTTTTGAATCACTGCGAACACCAGGCCAAAGTGAATGGATTTTCCCAAATTGAAATGATGGCCACTCTGCCGGGTGTAAAGTTATACCAGGCTCGTGGGTATGAATCCCTTGATAAAGTAGTACATCAGCTACCGAATGGAGTACCACTTGGATTTGTGCGAATGTCCAAAAATCTTACGGGATATTGAGCAGAGATCCATTGGCACTAATCCTTTATATACCCCCTCTATAAAGAGAGTTAATGAATACCCGCCTGGAGTTACAAAACAACAACTCTCTTTATTTATTTAATTTCATAGGTATACTATGCGTAAAGTTTGGGCTAATTGCCTATTAACAGTGATTTTCAATCAGATTGGTTAAAATAATCTTTTTTTAATATGAAGCAAAGTGTACCCAGTACTGATTTGCTGTAACGTTATGATAATAAGCCATGTATTTAAAACTAAACGAAACATATTTCAGACGCAATCGCAGTCGAGAAAAAGAATTTGGAGATATATTCAACAAAACCTCCCGGGGCTTAAACAGTCTGATGCCCATGCTGATCACCATGTTTTTTACTCCCGCTTTAATTACTACTACCCTTTTCTCAAAAGAAATCATTCTTATCCTGGCCAATCTGTCCCTTAGTTTGGGCTATTTGACTAACTTTGCCTATAGAATTTATAAAAATCAGGTGAGTAAATCCGAATTGTTTGTAAGCTTAATCTCTCTTACAGCATTCCTGACTCTGGCTTATTTTCTATGTCCCCCTATTGCGACTATATCCTTTATCTCTGCCCTGACGTCTATTAATCTGATGGCTGTAGCGGTGAATCTGTTTTTCTTAATTAAACACGTTATTGTACCACCCTGTAAAAAATTCATCGAAAATGTAGCGCAGTTGTTAGGTTTTGATATCGCTGGACGTTATTACTCCAAACCACCCTTAACGCTTGAAAATGACCGTTTTATTATCGATCATTTGCTTAAAACCACCTACAAACATGACAGTTATTCACCTGAATTCAATCCCATAGAAATTGATAGTTTTAATAACATGCTCACCAAATTAAGCCAATACATCGATAAATACGATGAATCTCTTCTTGGCTATATTAATAACCAGAACGTCATTGCTGATTTAGAAGATCAGATTGCCAAATTGACCACCCAAGGCAACCCTGATCCAGGTTATACCTTCATTCGTAAAAAAATAGGTTTTAAAACTACAAAAATTCACCTTTTGGAAGAGGCCAGGGATAAAATATTAGCAGAAATAAAATCGCCCCAGGACAACAAGATAATGTACCGATTTTTTAAAGGGATTGTGAGTTCTGAGTTTGTTGAGAATCCACAACCGTACTTAAAAGAAGGCGTGGAATGTCTGCAAAATGAAATTAATAGACAACAGGAAAAAATAAACTCGTTAAAAACCTGTCTACCCAATCCAGGATTCTAAAGCGATGCATCAACATTTTGAAACATCACAAGATTTTGTTCATTCATGCTGTTTCATTTAACACCACTATTGTTAATTATTACAAATCTGTTTAGTATCAAAATAGAAGGATGGAACAAATCAATGAAATAGTAAACTAAAGGGAGAAATGGAATGGCTCACTTATATTTTTTTGAAAAGACTCAATCTTCACTTTCGAATTTTAATTCCAAATTACAAACCGCAATTAATCTCATCAGACAAAACAATTCACTGGTAGCCCTAAAAGTAATGGAGGTCATCGATTCTGATCAGGTTTCAATACGTTCATTTTTTGATCTGTCCAAAGATCACTGGCGTAGAATGAAACATGATATGAAAAAGGAAGATAACATTATCCTTCCCAATACCTATCCACCTTCTGAACAAGCAGTAAAAATGATTGAATCAGAATTGAATGGAATTATTTATGAGGATCGATATATTTATATCAGCAGAAAAAGAACTCCTGAACAAATGGCCAGTACTCTGGTACATGAAATCTGCCATTTTCTGAATTCAGGGTTGATGGATCAAGAAAGACTGTCCCTCAATTCAAACCTGGTCAGTCATAATGAAGAGGTCAGGTCATTTGCTGCCGAGAAAATGTTTGAACGTAATGGTCACTGTTTAAGACGTAGCGATATAAAAGAGTTGCATGAGATGGTCACCGATTTATATCCTGAATTCAATGATACAGGCGATGATGAACCAGAATTAGGTTATATCTTTGCCAGTTATGACAGTCCAATCAATTAAACGCATCCCTCGAGTACTCTTTTAAAGGATAAAAGAGTACTTAATCTAGCCCTGATCATTTTAAGCCTATAACCAGCCTATCAGAACAAGCCGTGCCTTAATTATAAACAACAAGGCAATTTATGATATAATGCGCTTAAAAATCGGATTTATTCTAATATTAACCCTCCGTTAAGGTTGATTTGTTAGAATATAAGATAATGCTAAAACTATAGAGTGAATTATGCCTAAAAAACGCAAGTTAAAGAACCCATTATGCACCCTAAGCAAAACAGAACATGGTTTTGTCATTAATCCTCCTGCTCATAAAGGATTGGTTATTAGTGGCGGCGGAGCTAAGGGACTTGCCTATGCAGGCATGTTTCAAGCAATGCATGACAGAGGCCTTCTTAAACAACTGACTCATGTGAGTGGTGCTTCAGCAGGGGCTATGACTGCAAGCTTTCTCGCAATAGGCATGAGTCCTGAAGACATTTTAACAATTTCTACTCGATTAGACATAACCAAACTTTTAGACAATAAAGGGATGCTGTCCCGGGCTGAAGGTACTCGCGTACGAAATATATTCGAACTTTTTTATATTTTCCAAATCAAGCAGCATTTAAATGGAATAACCAAACCGCAAACACTTGAAGAAATGTCTCAGTATGCCTTGCTGCAAACCAAAGTGAAGCTGTATGAACAAGCTTTAAGCACCAAAAACATAAAAATAGATACTATCGATGACATCATTCAACTAACAAATTCGTATAAAAGCCTCAGAGATCTGGATATGGCTTTCGCAGTATTGCCAAAATCTCTGGAAAACCAGCATGGTGATTCGATTGAATCACCAAGAATCACATTCAATGATTTGTCCCGTTTAAGAGCCATTTTACCTGAAGATCAAAAACATTTGATCAAACATTTATCCGTAGTAACAACAAATCAATCCAGAAAAATCATTGAAACTTATAATGAAGAAAACGAACCGAACACATCAATAGCCGAAGTAGTGCAACAATCCGGGGCTCATCCGGTTCTATTTAAACCGGCTAAAAATGCAAAAGGAGAACATATTGCGGATGGTGGCATAATTAACAACATGCCGACCAGAGCGCTGGAGAATTCAGGATTAAAACCTGAAGAAATTTTATGTACTAAAGCCGAGTCAGGCAGTAGTTTTGCAGAACGGCTAAATAGAGTAAAACATCATGGATTAGAGGCTGTTTCTGATTTTAGTAGTTTTATGGATTCAATAATCAAAGAAATACTGGGTGGGCGTGTTTTTGAAGGGCGCGCAAAAGTACTGAATCGTGAAAAAATATTCTTTAACATGGGGAATATGCTTTATCTCAACACGGGTAAAATTACTACGATTACAACGTCACCCACGCAACAACAAAGGGATCAGGCTATTGAGACTGCATACCAACAAACCCTTGAGTTTATCGACAGTCAGACTAAAACCTTCGATAGCGCTTTAATTGCAATGCTCTATTTAGGTATTGAAAATCTGGATGAAACGATGATTAATAAAGATACCGATAATGAGCTCTTTATGGCAGCGGTTTTGGCCAAAAAAATATTTTTATTACAAAATGAAGTGGTTAAAGACTTAACTGAACACTTCAATGAAAGTGCGATGGACTCTATTACACAGATCGAAGAGGTTTTAAAGAAAGAATCAGAGTTGACTGAAATGCAACAGGATCATGCCATGTCTCTTTGTCTGAAACAGATCAATTATTTTAGCGAAGGCAAACTTGAGCACTATATAATTAACAAGGTAAAAGAAGAACAAGGCCCGAAAGTTAACTGGTTCATCCATTTATTAGAGCTGCTATGGAAACCTATAGAATGGATACTTTCGCTATGTCCCAGTACGAATGTTCAGGCGATTGAACGAGTAGCAGTTGAACCGCCAGTATCTACGCCACTCAGAGTACTGAGTTTTCTTTCTTACAAAGAGCCCAGACAATCAGATGATGTGCGGGATGAGTTAATAGATAACGATGACGATTTAAATGTTATTGGACACCCTGATTAACTCATTGCTTCAATGAACCAATACACATGAGATAAGGCAATCAATGAATGTCCTCATTGATTGCTGAAGCATTAAAAACCACTTTAATTTTTAATATCAACTATTTGATTTATTAATAATTTATAGGTTATTTATTATTCGCAAAGAACATAAAAAAGTTATATTACCAATTTTTAATCCATAAAACGGTCTAAAAAATATCAAATCTTTAAAATAGTTGCGAATAACATTGAGTAAATGTTATGTTGAATAAAAGGATTTAGAAGTGGAGTTGATTATGGAATCAATGATTGATTTAGTTGGCTATGTTGCTTCTTCTTTAGTGTTCGCTACGTTTTATGTCAAAAGGATTTTGACTTTACGACTCATCGCAATCTGTAGCAATATTGCATTCATATTGTATGCATTTGAATGCAATTTACACCCTATTTTCATCCTGCATTCATTATTATTACCGCTTAATATCTATCGAATTTCAGAATTAATCCGTACAGAATATGGGTACTCTCTGTTTCGACGAATTGATATGAAAGCACTTAGATAATAACGCTTCTTTTCAATTAACTATTAAAGAATCAGGTATACAAAATGATATATTGGAACCTTATTGTCAGTCTCAGCTTATTTGGTTTTTCAGCCCTATTACGAGCTGAAATGTATCAACCGCAATGTCCTGATGTGATAAAGACAAGTGAACAAATTACAGAAACTCCCAAAGGATGGGAAACCATCAGGGGAACGGAACATAATTACTGGAGCAGCATTTCATTTTATTCAGATCATCCAGATAAAATGGCCAGTTTAAAACCGGATTTTGCCAATCAAAAAAAGGCTAAATGGGAATTTTCACCTCAGGAACTGATTTATCTGGTTTGCCATTACAATCAGAGTGGCATTGAACTGACCCAACCTTTACCTAAAAAAACCATAAAATGTACTGTTACCTATAATCAAAATTTAATGGGAGACCGTGGTTTTCTTCCAGAGAAAATAGAGTGTACCAAGCAGAGCTAATCCTTTATAACAGGGAGAATTAAAACCATTCCCTGGTTCAGAAACTGATTATGGATAATATTTTTGCCTTTTTAGCGTGTACGATTTATAGTATCTGACATTTTATGACCAAGTCTAGTACAAGGTTTCACCGATTCTGTCCTGCGACGATCAGCAATCACTCAAAGATGAATGTCAGATGAGATGAACGCGAGACAGAATCGGTGAAACGTTGCACTAACCTCTCTTATAAAGGATTCGTCAATGGATACCCAAACAGTACAAGACAAATTGAACCGACACTTGAACTTTTTAGCTCAGGATCAAGAAAATCTGGCATTATTAATTGAAATTAGTGATATGTATATCGAACTGGACGATCTGGATTCCGCCCATCACTATCTGGAAAAAGCCAATTTGATTGATCGTGAAGCCTGTTTAGGGCATCAGGGTTTACTCCATTTAAATCAGGGACAATTGTCACGGGCTAAAGAATGTTTTATAGAAGCCTTAACTCATATGGATACACCCGCTCTTCGCTACAACCTTGGCTTTACCCATTTTATTACCCACGACTTGGATAATGCATGGGACATATTATCACCTATTCTGGAAGGCGAACATTACCCTGAAGCCGAATTGTTAATGGCACGCATTCTTCACAGACAAGACTCACTGGAAGAATCCATCAGTCTTGTTGAGCATGTTCTGGAACATAATCCTGAGGATGAAGAAGCCTTGGGCCTTCTGTCGCTCCTCTATTTTGATCTGAATGAAGAAGAACCTGCTTTACAAGCATGCACTCAAGCTCTGCAACTGAATCCTGACAACTATGATGCAAAGCTCGTGCATATTATGCTTCGTCTCATGAATCAGGAAACCAGTGTTGAAGAAATTGAACAATTACTGCAGATTAGCCCGCAGGACAGTCGATTATGGTTCGCCTTGGGTAATACCTACATGGTTCAGGGTGATATGGAAGCAGCAGAGCACACATTAAAAAAAGCCATTGAAATTTATCCTGATTTCTATGATTGTCATATTGCTTTGGCATGGTGCCAACTTCTTAATGATCGAATCAATGAAGCTCATGAAACCTATCAGAATGCTGCTGAGCTTGTCGAAGAACTGGCTGATGCCTGGGGCGGCCTTGCTTTGATTCATGCTCTTACTGAAGATTTCCCGCAGGCTGAACTGTTAATCAAAAAAGCCAATGAGTTAAACCCTACTTGCTTTTTAACAGAACTTGCTGAATCAATTTATTTTAATCATATAAATCCGCAAAAAGCCAAAGAGCACTTGCTTCACGCATTAAAAAACACCGAAATGCCAATCAGTGAAAAGCTGGCCGTACTTCTTGAATATACGCAAAACGCTCAACAAGTGCATTAATTTGAACTGATTGAGTTGAACATGATTATCGCTCCAAACAATAGCAAATCGCTATTGTTTGGAAACCATCATTCATTCTCTTCTTTAGCACGACAATAAGTCTCATCGATCAACAACAAAGTAACCAATGATAAAGCCAACGATATGGGTAATATCACCAAGGCGGAATAGTAACCGTGCAAAGTAAAATAGTGCGTACCATTGACCACAGTACCATCCCAGCTCCAATCAAGAAGCACCCCGACTACAGGCTCAAATAATGCTTCAAATACTGAGTTGAACGTATTCATTATACCTAAAACAGTAGCAACCAGTATTAGGGGAAATAATTCCCGAATCATAGCAAAACTGGTAAAAAATCCACTGGCACAAAAGCCAAAGAAAAACAAAAGGATACTTAAGGTGGTTATGTACAGGGTTGGACTGTAGAGAACAACCAAGAGACTCAATAATGCCAATCCAGTGCCAATAAACAATACAGGTTTTCTACGATGAATACAGTCAGATAACCATCCCCAGAATGGCGCTCCAGCTGCAAAACCGATAAAAATAAACGAAATGGCAAGAGCCGCATCAGTTCTTGAAAGATGATAAGCTTTCTCCAGAAAAGGTACGCCCCATAATCCCCCAAATACTGAAACAGGTGCAAAAGCTAATCCACTGTATAATGAAAGTGCCCATGCTTGTCTGTTTGTAATGATCCTGCGTAACAGGTGACTGACTTTTTCCTGACTTTTTATTGTGTGTTGTTGTTTGGATGGCTTATCCCTCAATACCAGGAAATAAACTATTCCAAGAAGTATTCCCAAAACACTCACTACCTTAAGCGCCGGACGCCATCCTATATTCTGAACCAGCAAAGACAAGGGCATTTGACCACCAACAGCACCTAACATGGCTGCAGTCATAAACATACCTGAAACCAAAGCGAATCGTTTGGGGGTAAACCATAAAGCGGCAATTTTAAAACAGGAAACCGCTGCAAAGGCTGCACCAGCTCCCATTAATGCTCTGCTGACGCAGGCTAACCAGAGAGAGTCAGTCTGTGAGAAGATATAGGTGCTGATGCTGCATAGAAATATTGCTGCGGTGGTTAGTAATCGAGGACTGTATCGATCCAGCATCACCCCTACCGGAATCTGCATGACCAGATACGAGTAAAAATAAAACGCCGAGAGATTACCAAGTCCAGCGGCATTGACTTGAAATGCTTTCATTAAATCGCCAGTCATCACGCTGGGAGATACCTGAAGTAAATACTTATAAAAGAAGAAACTTGCAGCGATAGTCCAGATAATCCAGGGGTAAGCTTTCGCAAGCCAATGATCTTTACTTTGAAACGTGTTCACTATAATAACTCCTGACTCTGATTTTACAGATTTGGGCAATTTCACCAGTTTTAATTAATGCTGGCACACAAATGAACTCCGAATTAAAGAAATAAATTCTGCTTAAAATAAATTCAAATCTTTGATAAAGAGCTTTTTATTATCTGCCTGGACCTTCGCCCTGAGGCGGGGCAGATAGTTTAGGAGATAAGCCGACTCAGAGCTGAGAAATGGGTAAAGCTGACCACCACCACGACAACAAGTGATATAAGATTTAACGAATAATACGACATCCCCGCAGTCATACTGCAGTGTTCCTGGTATCGGGAAGTATCCCGTGTTGGGAGTCGATTCGTGTTCATCGTCAAATATGTATTTAGTTACAATCAAGCTTATATGCTAACTTTTTAGGCAATATTTTGTCAATATATCCATTAAAATTAATCACAGAATTCAGGGCAAATCATAACGCCCCATGATCTATAGATTATACTTACTGGTAGGTGTATGGCGTTCATTTAATTGTTCAAACAGATAGTAATTATTATTGAACCGCATTCAGGAAATAAATCTAGTTTCTAATAACCTGTATCAGGACTAGTCCAATGGAATATCAAAGGCCAATGATTCGATTCCAAATATTATTTGTAATAATTGGAACTCCTGTTGCGTTTTACCTGGACGGTGTGGCGTTTAATAATCTCTTTCCCTACGGCCAATGGATGGTTAATTTCTGTATTATTAGCACTTTCTTCTGGTTTTATCGCGTTGCCAATAAACAGTTACAAAGCCTGATGTTATTGATGATCTTAATATCCAGTAGCGGTGAGATAATCGCCTCCCTCATGTTAAAGTTTTATGTTTATCGTCTTGATAATATTCCACTTTATGTACCGTTTGGTCACGCTCTTGTTTTTGCAACGTCCTACTATATCTATCAACAAACGTTCCTCCAGAAATACGCCCCAGACATGGAGCGCTTGTTGTTTATCGTAACCTTACTTATCAGCGTTTTATCCTTCATCATTCTACAGGATACCCTTGGAGTCATTTGCTTTGTAATTTTTTGCTTATTAAGAAAAAACAATAAATTATTTTATTCCTGTATGTTTTTTATGGTTTTATATCTGGAACTGCTTGGAACACACATGCACACATGGACTTGGTATGGAAAGTTAAATATTCATCCAGATTGGGTTAACTGCGCTAATCCTCCGAGCGCCATAGGTGGGTTGTACATGATACTTGACGCTTTAGTCACTCTTTGCTATTTCCAGTTAAATACCCAAAATATAGTGGCCATTAAGAATGACAAAGAATAATAGTGTTCCGCAAACAAACAGAAGAGTGAAGCAAATTTGGTTTTTTGATCTCTACTAATTTATTATTTGACTTCTATGAACTCAAATCATACAATGAGTTTCTCTTTTTTACTATGGTGATCCTGATGTTTGAATTATTTTATAATGCTGCATTAAACGCTAAGAGTCCTGAAGAATTAAGTAAGCAGATTTTTTTAATCGGTTTGGATGCCATAGACCCCACCCCTCCCTTTCTCACCGTCGCAGCCAAACTGGCTGCAAAAAATAAAACTCAAGCGGTTGAACTCCTGCGCCAATCCGGAGCTAATGTACATTCAATCGCAACCGGATTTGCCATTGCAGGAAATGATGACCTCGTCAATCATTATCAAAACGAATACTACGCGAACAGTGACTATATAGCTTATGGTTATGCCTTTGCTGGTAATTATAAAAAAGTTGATGAATATTTAACCCTGTATGGCGCGAGTATTCATTTCGTGTTACAAGGCTTTGCCTTAGCAAATAATCATCAAAAAGTGAATGAGTATTTAGGTAATTTTCGTCCAGATGTCCTACAAAAAAACGTAGTGTACGAAAGCCCCGAAGAAAAAAAGAGTCAGCTGGAATATCGTCGGACTGTGTACCAAAGCCTGGTGACCAGCGTTGCTGAATCCTATGCTTTAACAGGTAATCTCGATAAGGTCGAAGAGTTTCATTCCAAAGGCGCATCAATTGATAATATTGCCAGAGCATTTGCCTTTACTGGTAATCATGCAAAAGTTGAAGAATACAGAACAAAATATGACGCCAATATTTATAATATCACACTTGGATATAAAGCGATGGGAAGAAATACCCCATCATTTTATCGCGCTTTAATTGCCATGTATAATCAAGGTGAAGCCGGTCAAATCGTAATTGACTCCATGATACGCTTAAAAAAAGGTCAAGATCAATTTTGGAATCCGTACTGGATGAATAGCGGTGAAAAATTAAAAGAAATCATTAATGCAATTGACACCCTGCCCCAGGATGTAAACCTGAGTGATGCTTTAAAGGATGAAAACTCCACAATTTATAAAGCATTGAATATGCATCGTATAACCCCACTTACCTTTTTAGGACGCTTAGGGTTTTATCATACTAAATCAGTTCAGACTGCTGGTGAAGAAATAACCAAAACGATGTCTCCTGAAGTAATACAAAATACCCCCTAGTCCGGACTAATATAAAGTTCAGGGATGATCTTAGGGGATGTTGACAGCTTCGATTTCTACGTCCCGCGACCTGTTCGCGGAACGTAGAACATGAGCTATTGATTATCGCTATGTAAATGAAGTATATCTTTTTGAACTATCGTCCTTAGGTTCATGATCATCATCTTCATGAAGACTGACATAGCCTGTAAATTCTGCGGTTCGCGTTGCCTCAATAGCATTGGGTACTACTTGTTTCTTGAGATCAAATCCGTTATCGCTTAATAATGTGAAGAGTTTAACTGCGCTCTTCTCAGGAAACTCATGTTTAAACGCTTGTGTCGCTTGTTTTGAAAATTCAACGGCCTCATCTCTATTTGCAGGACCAAATTTCCATTCCCCTTCCACAAATCCAATTCGTTTACTCACGTACCGTGTATTTTCCTTATCGTAATAAGATAAAGTAAGCAATCCAGGCACCGAACTTTCTCTAAGCAACCATACCGCTTTTGTTGCCAAATAAGACGCTCCCTTTTGCTGCAACTTAAAAAGCCCCGTTGCATTATCTATCTCGCTGGAAAATATAACCGGCGGATTCTCTGGTGTTGATTCCACAGTGCTCTCCTGTACAATTAATCTATTTTAGTTACATTGTATTTGCGCAAAACAGCAAACTTAATAATACAGAACCATACAAACTGTACTTATTAACACAAATTCGCAAATAACAAAACCAAACTGCTTAATTATAGCACCAAAACGACTTTAATAAAAACAATTCATGGAATAAACCCAGGGATAAATAAAAAATACATCAATTACCCTATCCTTCATTTAGAACCAGACATTAAGAATAGTATTGAACTCAATTCAATGTTAGATTAATTTCAAACATCAAATAAATCATGAGTTACTGTTATGAAAAAGGACGTTCTGCAAATAATATCCAATATATTATTCATGTTGTTCTCTATAAGCCTGTTCCTGATAAGCACAAACAGTTCAGCCTTACCTTTTGACATAACCCCCAAAACAGGTACTCAACTGCCAACTGTAGTAAAATCAGGGAAAAAAGTCACTGCTTATTATACCGTGACGAATAATACCCTAGCTGAAAGACATAATAACTTTGTCAAATACTTACCCCCCAATGTGACGCAGATTACCAGTGGAGGTACCTATCCCGACACCTGCGGCAGTGTGTTTAATCTTGCAGGAAAAGGAAAGGTTGGAAGCAGCTGCACGTTACAACTGAGAATTTCAGGAGCAGTTAATAGTAATGACCCGGATCCGCATCACCATCTGTTTGTCTGTTTTCCTGGAGGAATCACTTGTGCTGGAACCCAATATTCTTTAAATGTGGTTCAGGACACATCACCGTTAAAAACAGCTTACGTCACTAATTTTAATGATGGCTCGGTGTCTCGATGCCCTATTCAAGCGGATGGCAACTTTGGTAGATGTACCCTGGCAGGATCTGGATTGGGTCAACCTGTTGGAATCAGCTTCAGCAAGGATTTTAGTTATGTCTATCTTACCCTGCCAACCTTCAGTGCTGTTCTTTTCTGTCCTATCAATAATGATGGAACGTTCGGAATCTGTAATCTGGCTGGAGGAGCATTCATCGCTCCATCAGGAATAGTAGTTAATCCTGCAGGTAACCTCATTTATATTACCGATGTGGCAAATTTTTCAGTATCCTATTGCACTATAGCAGCTAATGGAACACTTTCATCGTGCACTGGAACAGGCCAGGTATTTGGGACTCCATTAGGCATCACAATAAATCCGCCTGGAACTTACGCCTACATCGCAGATCCTTCATCAGGTATAGTCTCTTCATGCCAAATCCAGGCTGATGGAAATTTAATAAATTGTGTGGCGAATGCCAATTCTGCAATCACTCTTCCTTATGCCGTAGCCGTAAATTCGCAAAACACTCTTGCCTACATCGTTAATGCTGATAACTCAGTTGCCTATTGTACAATCAATACCAATGGCACTTTAGGTACGTGCACTGCAACAGGGAATGATTTTAATTTCCCGGTAGGAATCGCATTAAACCCTGAAGGCACTTACGCTTATATCACTAATGAAAATGGTAATACGGTTTCAGCTTGTCCCATAAAAAGCAATGGCAGCTTTGGTACTTGCATCACTACTGGAAATAATTTCGTTAATCCAAGTGGAATAGCACTGTATTAAATATAATGTAATTAAAAATGCTGCATTGGTGCACAGGATTTCAGGAGATGTCCGAATACTTAACCATCTCCTGAAACTCATGGTTAAGATAGACTATGCAGGTATTTCGCTGAACTATAAAATGTCTAAGGAACAATAAAACATGGAGTCCGTGATTACTGAAGAAAACAAATCCAAAACCCCTCTCTGGACTTTGTTCCTGGTAACTCTCTCAGTAGGAGTCGCATCAGGATTCTTGGGAATGACTTTGGCCTTATTACTTCATTACATTCAGCATATCGCTTATGGATACAGCCCCTTACATATTATCAGTAATGAAAGTTTTTTAGAGGGTGTTAGTGCATCATCTCCAGAACGACGAGTTACGATTCTGATAATCTGCGGCCTCATCGCCGGATTGGGATGGGCAGCAGTGTATCAATTGGGAAAACCCTTAGTCAGCATCGCAGAAGCAATAAAAACAAATAAAACCATGCCCATGCTCAGCACTACATGTCATGCCTTACTCCAGATAGTCACCATCGCACTGGGTTCTCCTTTGGGTAGAGAGGTAGCTCCCAGAGAAGCAAGTGCCGTTTTTGCAACATGGATATCCACCAAAGCAGGGTTAAGCATTAAAGAAACGAAAATCATGCTGGCTTGTGGCGCGGGAGCCGGCTTGGCAGCGGTTTATAATGTTCCTTTAGGTGGTGCAGTATTTGTTCTTGAAGTCTTGCTGTGCACGCTTAACTGGTCAATTGTTCTGCCCGCCCTTACAACTTCAGCAATCGCGGTAGTTGTATCCTGGTGGGGATTAGGTAATGAACCCCTCTATCACATACCTGACTTAACGATAAGTTATTCATTAGTCATCTGGTCTATAGGAGCTGGCCCTTTTTTTGGAATGGCGGCCTTCTGGTTTATCTATGTTGCGACCATACAACGAAGTAAATCCCAACGTAACTGGATGATGATTGGTTCCTGTCTGATTAATTTTACAATTATTGGCGTGCTGTCAATTTATTTCCCGCAATTATTAGGCAATGGTAAAAGTCCTGCTCAATTGGAATTTTCCAGTCATGTGGGGATAGGCTTAAGCGTAACATTGCTCATGTTAAGAAGCGTGATCGTTTGGTCAAGTTTAAGAGTCGGCGCCCAGGGGGGACTATTAACCCCTTCTCTTGCCAATGGAGCCTTACTTGGAGCAATACTGGGTGGAGTCTGGAATATGATTTGGCCAACCTCTTCATTTGAAGCCTTTGCGCTTGTAGGAGCAGCAGCATTTCTTGGAGCTGCTCAAAAAATGCCTGTAACGGCAATAATCCTGATTTTTGAATTAACACGTATCGATTTAAGTTTACTCATTCCAATACTGTTTGCGGTGTCAGGTTCCGTAGCAATGTTTCATTGGTGTAAAAACTATTTTATTAATGATCCCGATTAATCAATTAATTATTAAGCAGCGAAAATCAGTCGGTCAAAATACATTATGTTCTATACTTAAAACTGCGAGCTGGTTGATGTTTAATTATCACAATGGACAGTGAGGTTATATGAAAATTGGAATTATTGGCTCAGGAAGTGTTGGGAAAGCCTGTGCAATGGCAACGATAATGAGAGGATGTGCCAGAGAAATTGTATTGATTGATAAAAATACCCATCTGGCTAAAGCTGTTGCCACAGACATGCAATATGGTTCACAACTATCCCCTGAGACTCATATCTACTCCGGTGATTACTCTGACCTACACCAATCGGCCTTGGTCATGGTTACAGCCGGCGTCAATGAAAAAACAGGAGGCGCTACGGATCGTAACGACCCTGCTGGCAGACTCAAACTACTTCATACTAATGCCGAAATTTTTAAAGACATCATTCCCCAGATTGTAAAGGCTGTGCCAAAAGCGATTATTCTAATTGTCAGTGATCCACCTGACCCTCTCGCGGATGTTGCTCGCCAACTGGCAGGTCATGACAGAGTGCTCAGTGCAGGAACTTATCTTGATACCTTGCGTTTCAGATACCATATAGCCAGACACTTCCAATTAAACCCCAGAGATGTAAATGCCCAGGTCATAGGAGAGCACGGAACGTCCTCCGTATTTTTATGGTCTGGAGTCACTATAGGTGGAAAACCACTCGATGAGTGGTTAACTGGTGACAAAACACAGTTCAAACACGATATTGAGCAGGAAGTTAAATTTGCCAATATCACCATTATTGAAGGTAATAATGCCAGTCAATACGGTATAGGTATGGTTTGCGCGCGAATTGCTGAAATAGTCATTCGTAATGAAGAATCAGTGATACCTATAGGTTCCTATCATGCGGATTATGGTGTGACATTTTCCTTACCCAGTATCTTAAATTGCAAAGGGATTCGACAAGTATTGATTCCATCTATGTCTGATGAAGAAAAGCTGGCGTTAGAACACTGCGCGATGGTATTAAAAAATTCTCTGAATAATTAGGGCGTGTTGACAACTCGCCTACTGCCTACGTACCGCAGCTTATCCCTAAGAATTCGTCCCTTTCTAAAAATGCAGATTAATTCATCTTAATTTGCCATTTTTATGAGATGGTCATCCCCGCGACAGCGGGGATCCATGCGTCAATGTGGCCTTATGTTAATTTTTAGGAAGGATTGAGCTTTTGTGACGATGACGTATAAATAGTGAGGAAGTTTCAGGGCTTGTCCGCGGCATCCAGAAGAGGGTCAAACTAAAAGCCATTCTATTCTATAAGTCACCGGTTCAGGATTGAATATTTAATAAAGCATTTAATTCGATTTTATTGGACACAATATCCCCCAGAGTAAATTGATTCAAAACAGCCATGAATGCTTTCCGAGCCTCATAGAGAATATTTTTAAGCTTGCATACAGGCGCAATACAGCAATTTGCTTTTTCCTTATTAAAGCAAGGAACCAAATCAAAATTGGATTCCAGTTGTAATATTAAAGCCCCCAGGTTAATTTTCGCAGGCTCTACCGCCAAGGTAATTCCTCCATTTTTACCTCGAGTGGTTTTAATCAGGCCTAATTTGGATAAATTATGGATTATCTTAATCATATGATTGCCTGAGATAGTATAAGCCTCCGTAATATCTTTAATGGTACAGATGTCTTTCTTTAGGGCAATATAAATCAAGGCCCGTAAAGAGTAATCTGTGAATTGCGTTAGTTGCATAGATTAATTCCCATCATTATTGATTGACTCGCATTCGTTCTTTTTATAAGATGCATTTAAAATACATCTTTAACTTATGGAGTTTAGATTATGCCTTCATCATTATATGAACGTCTAGGTGGCCAAACGGCAGTTAATACCGCAGTGGATATTTTCTACCGAAAAGTACTCACGGATCAACGCGTCAATCATTTTTTTGACGGGGTTGATATGGAACAACAAATTAACAAACAAAAAGGTTTTTTGACCATGGTATTTGGTGGTCCAAATCATTATACCGGAAAAGGAATGAGAGAAGGTCACCGTCATTTGGTTCAAAAAGGATTAAACGACTCGCATGTGGATGCCATTATCGAGTTATTAGGGGCCACCCTTACAGAACTTGGAGTCAGTGAAAACGACATCCAGGAGGTCGCAGCAATTGCAAACAGCGTTCGCTCTGATGTGCTGGATCGTTAGAAATGAATACAATAACATTTAATAATCAGCTCTATCCACTTGGTTCTGAAGAAAACATCTTAAGTTGTCTTTTACGTCATGGTATTCAGTACCCCAATTCATGTCAGGCAGGAATTTGTCAATCCTGTCTGATTAAGGCTACGGATGGAGCAATTAACCCATCCTGGCAGAATGGATTACCGGACACTCTGAAAAAACAAGGATATTTTCTTGCTTGCCTTGCAAAGCCTGAGTCAAATATAAATCTTGTATCACCTGATGTGTCTGAATGTGATGTAGAAGCCGTCATTATTGGCATTGAACGGCTCAATTATAATGTGTTACAGATTAAGCTTCGAGTTGATAATCCTGGTAATTGGCTTCCGGGCCAATATCTTAATGTAACGAATCCTGAAGAAATTACTCGAAGTTATTCCATTGCAAACATCCCCGATCAAGAGGGTTATATTGAACTGCATGTCAAGATAGTCCCAAATGGTCGTATGAGCCAATGGCTGCAAGACACGGCGAAAGCCGGTACCTCGGTAACGCTTAGAGGCCCTTTTGGAACATGCTATTATTACAATCCAGATAAATTATCATTTGATATGCTGTTGGCCGGAACAGGAACAGGATTAGCACCGCTAGTCGGCATTATTAAAGCGGCACTGAGCCAGGAACATAATGGCAGTATAACTTTAGTACACGGAGGACTTACTGATAATGACATTTATTACAACGATGAACTCGAAACTCTGGCCGCAGTATTTAAGAATGTCCATTATAAACCCTGTGTTCTTCAAAGTCAGGGCCGTTATACTGAGTCCTCAATTGAACAGCAAATACTAAACTGCCTCAATAATCCTGCTGAATTACGTGCCTACATTTGCGGACCTAAAGACACAACCAATAAACTCAAAACGGCTATTTTTCTTGCCGGAGTACCATCAAAATGTATTTTTAGCGATGGATTTCTATAAGAACATTCACTTGGCAGCGAGAGCATGTTGAATGACTACATCCAGTAATGGAACCAGCATATAATGTTCAAAATAGAATCAGTTTGATGCTATAATTATAATAAGTGATTTAGAAACGGAATTTCACCATGCCTAATGACAGCTCTCCTGAAAAGCCCGTGACGCCGAAAAAAGAACTGTACTGTAACATCTCGGAGCACAGTATCAATGCGATGAAATTACGAAAAATAGGCGATCCTCATTCAGATTATTCTGATGAAATTGAATTAATAGCCAAGTCCTGTGCCTGCCTCTTAAAAGAACATGGTGAAAAGCTTCAAACCGTTATTGCGCATATAGAAATGTCCTTGCATGAAAGTTACAAAGAAGAATTAAAGAAATTGGATGGTGAAATCGTTAATCTGTTTAACAGGAGAAAAAAAGCAGAACCCAGCACTCCCTATGGTGAGAAAGAAATTGTTGATTTAACGGTACAAATCAATAATCTGGAACGACGTAAATCCGTATCCATTGCCGATTATATTGAAGCAATTGTTTGCGATACCTTAAATCAAACCATTAAGAACCATGGTGCAGAATTGGTGCAGCATTATAATCCGGAGGAATATGAGTATCATGGGGAAATTTCATTTATCAGATCATCAGACCTCTAGCCTTTGTATACAACCATACGCAACTTATTAGTCACCTCAATTCGTGTCAGCCTCTTCAACCTGGGTTTTATAATAGGAGTTCTAACAGTGGCTTATACATGCCCTGCCTCGATATGAAGTTAATATAACTGTCTTAAATAGTTCAAGGTACTTCGCTTTAATTAAACCGCAATACCTGATCAATTTCGAGCCCCCATGACTTGTTAAAGGTTCCTTAAGGTTGATCGATTATACTGATATTGAGCATCTTGTTTAATAAAGGAGCTACAATGGCTTTAGATGGGCGTTATGGACCGAGTGATTTACGAAGCGTCCTAATGGTTAATTTTACACCGCAAGCTAACAGGCCAACTTTAGGTGGTATCCTTGCGCCAGGCTATTACAGTAATGCTCATGCGTTAGTATTAGATGCAGCTACCGACACGGTTAATCCAAGAGCGCAAAAATTGCAAACCATTAAAGAAGCTTTTGAACCGCTTAGGAACATTTCGGAAGCAGATAAAGAGAAAAAAATAATTATACCCGTTACTGAAGAACAAAAAATACTAGGTCTATTCCCTCGCAATCATTGGGTCACTTTACATTATGATCCTCAAACAAACAAAGCAACGTTACTTGATTCAAGACCATGGATATTATCTTTTTTATATCCAAGATCAGCAATGAAAGAATCATTGATTGATGGCTTAAGTACAATCTATGGAGTAGAAACCGCCAGAGAGACACAATTTGAAATACGGTATCAAGGCGTTCAGAACAATGACACCTACTGCGGCGCGTGGACGAGTAGAAATATCATGGATCTTGCTGGTGCCAATCCACAGGGAACCTGCACCTCTATTGATCAACAAACAGTTGCTTATACAGACAAGCATGAACAAAATATTATTGAATACAACAGAGAGCTTGTAGAAAAAGGAACCTCAGATATTAATATACATTCGCTACCATCGAAGCCCAACCTATGGCAAAGATTTTTAAATTTCGTTGGTCTCAATAATTCCAATGAAGCGAATATTAGTTCTGAAATTCCCCAACCTGAATTGATGAGTTGGAATAAAGCAACCCAGCAATTCAATGCCCATCCAACCCATTCGACGTGCTCGTCTGCACAAAAAGCAGATGACTGGGAAATGGTGGATGATGACATTGAACAACAAAATACGACTTCTCAAGTCCAAGATTTATCGGCTTTACCTGATACTGAACTGGAACATGATGAGAGCCACTTAGAAACAAACACTACGTCATTCCATACTTGACCACGTCTGACCATTCATAAACCACTTTGTTCATAGCAATAAAATGCTTTCAGATACTGTCGCCATGTCATAAGCATATTAAAGAACGTGAGTAATACAATATAGTTACGAACGCTTACCTGAACCTGTATTCTATTCTGCTCTTCATTAGCACCATGTGTAAGACCTAATCAATCCATTAACCTGCTGAATTTATAAGAAGACTAAGAGTCTATTCACAGAGATATCCACAGAAAATGTGGATAAGTAATCAAACCGAAAGCACCCAATAATTGAAGAATGAACCATATACATTAAGGGATTACCAATAAAATTGATATTTAATTTAAGATAATAGGCAAGGTAATCAGAAAAAATATCCACAAGAAGAGATCAACGGATTTGGATATTCAGTGTACCATGGTAACAACAAAAATATTAAAAAAACAGTCTTGACTGGCATTATTTTTCTAATTTTTATTTAATAGTAAAAACTGATTTGAATTACTGCGACAGGACCTACCCTATGCCCCTGTTTCCTATGTATGATTAATAATAACCGGTAACTCGGTCCAGCGAGTGGTATAGCAAAGTGAGTGCGTTTGATTGTTCTGGATTTATGAAATACCTGATTCCCAGATCCTGAAAATTCATTGATTGGAATATTGTATAACTTACTAATATACTTATATTTTACAGATCGTTAGTCAGAATAATGGTAATTAGATTATTTTTTAGATAATTAATTGGATTAAATCCAATTTTGCTTAAATTAAAACGGTAATTTCTAAAGAGATTTGAATGACTAATGAAAGACCTAAATTCGAAAAAAAAATGATGCAAAGTATTCGTGCTGATCGAATAATGTTACTCAACGAGAATTTACTCTTTAGCATTCCAGCGAATTTTATTTGTTTTTTAATTGTTTTTATTGGTCTCTATCCTGAAGTAAACCACACATACCTTTTTATATGGTTTATAACCGCAGTCTTTACTTGTGTTTTGCATGGCGTTGTATATATCGTTAATCGAATCCATTCCTTTCCAACAAATGGCTATTTAAAATTCTTGATTGGACTGGCCATTCTATATGGCGCTCTTTGGGGAGTTGCCGGTTCAATACTCATACCCCAAAACAATCTGTTGTATCAAATGCTTGTCATCATTATTAGTATAGGTGTTGCATCGGGTGGACTGCATACTCTTCAGCCGAATATGACTGCAAGTATCTTATTTTTAAATTTAATCATTCTACCGATAAGTTTCTGGCTATTCTTACAAAATACACCAACTTATTTTTTACTTGGAATCGCCATACTGATTTATTTATGCTTTGTATTAATGGTCTCATGGATGGGGAATAAACTCCTGAATACCAATATTAGATTACGTTACGAAAATTTGGATTTAATCAATAGATTAATCAGCAACAATGCAATTTTGGAGGAAAGTGAGTCTCGCTTTCGCTCTGCATTTAATTTTGCGGCGATTGGCATGGCATTACTTTCTTTAGAGGGTAAATGGTTAAAGGTAAATCAATCCCTTTGCCAAATTGTTGGTTACACTGAAGAAGAATTATTAAAAATCGATTTTCAAACCATCACGCATCCTGACGATTTAGAACTGGATTTAAATTATGTTCATCAATTACTAACTGGTGAAATCAGTTCCTACAGCATGGAAAAACGCTATATCAAAAAAGATGGTAGTGTCATATGGATTTTACTGAGCGGGTCCTTAATACGAAACCATGAGAACAAACCGCTCTATTTTATTGCGCTAATTCAAAATATTGATGCTCAAAAACAAGCAGAACAAGAACTAAAATACATTGCATATCATGACGTTTTGACGGGATTAGCCAATAGAAAACAGCTGGATGCCTCATTTAAACTTGCCATATCTTATGCAAAACGACACAAAAATCAAATAGCTGTTTTGTTCATGGACTTAGATCATTTTAAAGAAATTAATGATACCTTCGGGCATGATATAGGCGATCTCGTGCTTATAGAGATAGGACTTCGATTAAAAAAAACCATACGCTCAACAGATATTCTTATCCGACAAGGTGGGGATGAATTTATAATCGCTCTCACTGACATTTCTGATGTCTCTCAAATTGAGATGGTAGCTACAAAAATTCTAGCGACCATAGCAAGACCAATAAAAATAAAGCGCCATCAATTTGTAATTACAGTGAGTATTGGTATCAGCATTTATCCTAAAGATGGACAAGACTTCAATACACTTATCAAGCAAGCAGATAAAGCACTCTATATCGTTAAATCAGAAGGAAGGAATAACTTTAGATACTTTTAATTAACTAAAAATTACAGCGGCTTATTGATTAATGACTCGCTTTAATAACACATCTGTTTTACAAAAATAAATTTATAAATAATAATGCTTTTTTTTCTCGCCCTTAAACCCAAGAGTTTTACTATGTTTGAAAAAAATAAGAGTGATTTACATTGTCATTTGAATGGCAGTTTCAGTCTCGAGTTTCTTAAAAGAACCGCCGAAAAGAATAATTGTATAGAAACTTATAATGAGTATGAGCAATTAAGGCAAAACTATCTAGACCTGACACAAGAACAGCCAACAGACGGGTTTCCCAAAAAACTGATTGATATGATCTGGGGATTATTCGGATTAATTCATAAAATAGTACAAAATTTAGATGACATCATACAAGGTACAATTGATGTAGTGCATCACTCAGAAGCCAAATATCTTGAAATTCGAACCACCCCAAAAGCGATTAACGGTAAATCAAGAAATGACTATATTGACGCTTTTGAGGAAGGACTTAGCTCTGCAATGCTCCAAAATGATAAAAAATCTGCTTATGGCTTATTAAGTCTCGATCGAACAATCCACACTATTGAGGATGCTTCGGATTTTCTTCAACGCGTTTTAAATAGCCCCAACAAAGTTTTAGTAGGTATTGATATTAGTGGCAATCCTCTCGGTAAAAGAACGCTTACGGGCCAAGATTTAGCTAAAGTAGTGACCATGGCTTTAGAAAATAAAGTCAGTATTGCTATTCATATGGGAGAGAGCGATACAGACATTGAAAAGCAAGATACGGATGCCGTTTTGGATGCATTGGAGCATTGGCATAAAGAACATTTAGACGATGTAAATGCATCTTTTTCAGGAAAAATAAGATTAGGGCATTGCATTTATTTAACTGACCAACAGAAAGATAGAATTCGCACTCTGGCATTACCTATAGAAATATGCCCGACTTGCCATAAAAAACTCAATTGGCATTTGGAGGATATGGAACACCCTGTGGCCTCTGTTTACTCTGATGTATCTGAGAATTTAATTGTAGGAACCGATGATGATGCCATTTTTGGTGGGCGTATGAATAATGAATTTAATCAATTTATACGTTTTTTCTCGAATAAAACAAATTTATCCCGGAAGGAAATTAAAGAACATCAATCGATGTTTCGATTTGGGAGTTAAACGTTACAATTGTTAATCCTGCTTTTATCAATGACGTTCACGTCCGCCATACCCCGTCTCAATAAACCATGCCTTCTTTCCAAACAAGAAGGCCATTAATTTTAATTGTTCTCCCCAATCTACGGCTTTGTATAACTACCAATCATCCAATTAACCTACTGAATTTATAAGAAGACTAAGAGTCTATTCACAGAGATATCCACAGAAAATGTGGATAAGTAATCAAACCGAAAGCACCCAATAATTGAAGAATGATCCATATACAGTAAGGGATTACCAACAAAATTGATTTTTAATTTAAGATAATAGTCAAGGGAGTCAGAAAAAATATCCACAAGAAGAGAACAACTGATTTGGATATTCAGCGTACCATGGTAACAACAAAAATATTAAAAAAACAGTCTTGACTGGCATTATTTTTCTAATTTTTTTTAATAATAAAAACTTATTTTAATCACTGCGACAAGACCTACCCTATGCCCCTATTTTTTAAGTACGATTAGTAACAACCGGTAATTCGTTCCAGCGAGTGGTATAGCAAGGTGAGCGCATTTGAGCACGCATTGCCCAAGGTTTAGAATATCCTTCAGCTGCCAGCTTAATGGTATGACTCCCAAAACGAGAATTGATGGTATCAAATAGCGACATTAAAATGTCTTTTTTAATCAGTGTTTCATCACTGGGTTGATGAAATAAATCCCGCTGTATCGCTGATTTATCCACTAAATCCTCAAGCATCACCCCTACTTTCTTATAATGAATTCCTGATTTAAACAGTTTTTTCAAACAGAGTTTCGCAATTTTTGTAATAACTCGGGTGTCATCTGTGGGATTAACCAGACGACATTCCATGCTATTAGAGTACTGATCCAAATCCTGACGAAACGGATTCCCACGAATAAATACATACAAACGCTGCGCAACCAGATTTTGATGGCGCGCTTTCTCACAGGCTCTGGCACAATGACTGCTGATGGCTTGAGCCAAAGAAGCAAATTGAGTTTGCATCTCACCAAAACTTTTGGATGACATAATGCTTTGTTTGGGTTCACTGAGTTCCAATCCACCGCACGGTATTCCCTGCAATTCCATTACCGTGCGCATGAGTACTACATTATATTGTTTCTTAATGAGATGAGCGTTTAATTGTGCTAAATCCAAGGCAGTATAAATGCCCTTATTCATTAATTTTTTTTGCCACTGCCTCCCAACCCCCCAAACATCGCCCACACTGATTTTCCCCAACCAATGCCGTTGCTCACTGACATTAAACACTGGAATTTTTAACTCTTTTTTACAGATATGGTTAGCAATCTTGGCCAGGGTTTTCGTAGGCCCAATGCCAATGGATGTGGGAATACCGGTCGATTTTAAAATGGTCTTTTGTAATTGAATACAAAAGGAGTCATGCATTGCAGATGGCATGGTACTTAAATCAATAAATGCTTCATCAATGGAGTAAATCTCAACCTCAGGCCATGCTGATTCAATCACGGACATAACACGCTGAGATAAATCGCCATATAATGTATAGTTTGATGAAAAAACCTGGATGCCATGCTGCTTGCTCAATGCTTTAATTTTAAAAAATGGCTCACCCATCGCAATGCCAAGTGCCTTGGCTTCATTAGAACGAGCAATAACACAACCGTCATTATTGGATAAAACAACGATGGGTTTATCTCGTAAATCAGGCCGAAACAAACGTTCACAGGAAGCATAAAAATTATTGCAATCAATTAGAGCAAACATCATCAGCTCGCCGGATGGATAACGTGAGTGACAACGCCCCAAATCACCAAATCTTCATCGCCAGTAATTTCTATAGGTTGATACTGATTGTTTTCAGGTAGCAGCTGAACTCTTCCAGATACGCGTGATAGCCGTTTTACGGTCAACTCCCCATTAATCGCGGCAATGACGATTTTTCCATGGGTTGCCTCAAGGCTTCTATCAACCACTAGCATATCCCCTGAGGAAATGCCTGCGCCCGTCATGGAATCACCCGAAGCAGTCACAAAAAAGGTGGCGGCTGGATGTTTGATCAGATGCTCATTTAAATCCAGATGCATCTCGATGTAATCATCCGCAGGAGAAGGAAACCCTGCTCGTACCGTACTGGCATATAAAGGAATTTTATAAGATGTACTTCCCTCCAAAAAACCTTTAACATCTTCTATCCGAGATACCGGAATTCGAAGTGTCTTGGTCGTTTCGCCATACTTCCCCTGTCCTTTCGGACGCCCTGCATTATCTCGTTTGCCACCATGACTCATCGCTACACCAACTTGAATTAAGTAACACTATTCAAATATAGGCTTAAAAAATGGTGATGTAAACGGTGATCAGGTCAAATAATTTTAAACTAAAGGTAACTTACGGATTTCATTTAATAAAAAAATTTAAGCAATGGGTTCAATAGACTCATGAAGAGTAAACCGGGAGTTATTCATTTTAGTGGTCACGGGATAACACATTAAATCGGAACCCGAATAGGGTTTAAGAAGAGTCAATAATTCAGCTTGATTGCACTGTGAATTATCCATCCATTCCTTCATTGAATCATTATCTAACAAGACTGGCATCCGGTTATGCACTGGAGCCATGAGGTCATTGGCTGACGTTGTAATCAAGCAACACGATTGAATTAACTCACCTTCCGGGCTTTGCCAACGGTCCCACAAAGCAGCAATGGCCAATAAGTCATCGTTTTTATTTTTGAAATAAAAGGGCTGTTTTTTAATTCCTTGTCGCCACTCGAAAAATCCGCTCATCACAATGATACCGCGTTTTGATTTAAACGATTGACGAAATGCAGGTTTTTCAGCAACGGTTTCGGCACGAGCATTAGCAAGGCTATTTCCTATACTTTTATCTTTAGCCCAGAACGGGACTAAGCCCCAACGAAGCCACAACGCAGAATTAGATTGCTCATCATCTAAATGGCAAAGAAATAAAATATCCACCCCTGGAGGAATATTATAGCGCGGAGAGAACTCTTCTAAATCCTCAATTTGGAACTGCGCTTTAATTTTTGCGCCAGGCGCTTCCAAAGCAAATCGACCACACATAATCGAACTCCACTCATTTAATGATAATATCAATTTAAGTTTAGTTTATAAGTTTATCTGAATATTTGCTTTTAATAGGGGTTTAAATTATAAATCTCTGTTTCCTATCCATTAGTCAATGCAATAAAACTCGAAAAAAAACGCCTGACAGAAATTGATAAATTATCAATAACTGAACTATTGAACAATCCTTTGGTCAAAAGACATATGCCCTTATCCTCTCATCATGTAGGAGATAAAGAATATAATGAGTTTATTCGTGCCAAAGAAGCCATATGGTCCACACATCACTTTGGTCCCTGGGCATACTTAATTGATGGAACCTTTATTGGTTGGGCAGGGATACAACCCGATGACGCCGATTTTGAACTTGCTTTGGTACTGCATCCAGACTATTGGGGTTATGGCAGGCAAATCTATAATGAACTCATCAAATTTGCCTTTGACGAGTTGAATCTTCCATCTCTGGTCGTCTATTTCCCACCAACACGAACCCGAATTAAAGCGTTAATCCGGGCAGGATTCAAAAAAGATGGAGAAACTGAGTTCTCTGGATGTCGATTCATTCGTTATCGCCTTCAAGCGATGTGATGTCGACTTCGTCTGACTCAACCCCACTTAACTGAATTGTGGCTTTTCAAAATCAGGGTAATATTCATCCCACATCCGATTACTGTAATCGATAATATTGGACAACTGGAGTACACTACGCTTAAAGGGATCATTTAAGGGAGTCCAAATAATATTAGCCAGAAAGGCAAAAGCAGTCGCATCGATACTGGTTGGTTTATCACCTAGAAAGTAGTTATTATCGCCTAGAAGTATTGCAAGACTATTTATAGTTTTTATCCCTAATTGCAGGACTTCTTCTGGAGTATGTCTTCCCATGCCTTGATAATCCAGTTCTTTCAACATATTTTTTCTGACTATATTCGGAATAAATAATCTGGAAACAGTGGGTAATGCGCCAAACATTGTTTTTTTTAAATGCTCCCAACCGGCATCATTCTGCCATCTCATATAGACAGCCACCCAATACAATCGTTCACAAAAAGCAATTTCGATTAATTCGGCAATGGCTTTTTGCTCCAGAGTTAAATCCTTATCCAATACATCACCAAAACGTTTTTTAAGTACATCGATGATGATCTCACTGTCGGGGTAGAGCGTCCCATCCATCCGGATATAAGGTAATTTTCTTTTGGGACTTTTTTGCGGATTATTCACAAATTTGCTTTCATAAGAGATGTGCGCCATTCGTAAATAGGTTTCTACTTTCATACAAAAGGGGCTGGCATTAGGTAATCCCCAAAGTCTATAGAACTGAAATAATGTAATCATCTGTTTTATCTTCCTTATCATAAACGCAACAGGACGGCTCGAAACCGCATGAGACAATCCCTGTCTGTACTGGATGCACTGCAACACAAACCTCGCATTATTCAGTCAGGATAGACACTCAAGGTGTTCAAATTAACTGAAGTCTTATATAATCCCGCAATCTACTCATTACAGGGAATTCAATGTCACTTTGTCCTTGTGGATCGCAAACAACCTACAATGAATGTTGTGGAATATACATCGACGATAATCAATACCCACAACATCCCGAACAACTCATGCGATCACGATACACTGCTTATAGTTTAGCTAAAATTGATTACATTACAAAGACAATGAAAGGCAAACCATTAATCAATTTTAACCCTGTTGAAGCTAAAGCATGGGCACAAAGTATTACCTGGATAGGCTTAAAAGTGCTCCAGTCCTATCTGGAAACACCCGAAAAAGGTTTTGTTGAGTTTTCGGCTGTATTTCTTGAACGAAATAAATTAAAAACCATCCATGAGTTAAGTGAATTTCATCAAGAAAATACTATTTGGTTTTATGTAGATGGTGTTACCAGACAATTACAAGAGAACACCATCAATCAAAAAATTTCTCGTAATAGTCCCTGTCCCTGCGGCAGTGGTAAAAAATTTAAAAATTGTCACGAACAATAACGTTATCCTTAGGCATAAATAATGAATGATCACCTGATTTTAAATATTTTTATTTTTCTTGCAGCAGCCAGCGTCATGGTACCTATTGCCAATCGGTTTAAACTGGGCTCTGTAATTGGATATCTCACTGTAGGAATACTTATAGGTCCTTTTGGGTTGAAACTCATAGGCAATTCCGAACAAATCATGAGTTTTGCTGAGTTTGGGGTCGTCATGATGCTGTTCTTAATTGGTTTGGAATTAGAACCCATCATGCTTTGGAAATTAAGAAAATTAATTGTCGGTTTAGGCGGGCTTCAGGTCGTCATGACTACAGCGGCCATCACAGGCATTGGAATTCTCATGGAATACAGCTGGCAAGCCAGTCTGGCTGTGGGCATGTCGCTGGCGCTGTCTTCAACAGCTCTCGTCTTGCAGATGCTTCAGGAAAAAAACCTCCTTAAAACCGCAGAAGGTGAAACGTCCTTTGCCGTATTATTATTTCAGGATATTGCGGTAATTCCTATTCTCATTATCATGCCCTTGTTAGCTCAAAATGGAGGGGGAGCGCCGATCAATCTTCATGAAAATCCTTTCATTGCGCATCTGCCTAAATGGCAACATGCGCTTTTAGTCTCCGGGGTAATAGGCGCCGTTATTTTAACGGGGCATTATTTATCTCGACATCTGTTTTTAATCATTGCCCGAACCAACATCCGTGAGGTATTTACTACTTTTTCCCTTGCCCTGGTTGTTGGCATTACGTTATTAATGGAAACGATTGGAGTTTCCCCTGCTTTAGGCGCATTTATTGCGGGGGTAGTATTAGCAAACTCACAATACAAACACACCGTAGAAGCGGACATACAGCCATTCAAGGGATTACTGCTGGGATTGTTTTTTATCTCTGTAGGAATGGGGATGAACTTCAATCTGTTCTACAACCAGATGCTGTTAATAACATCCGCTGTTCTTGGTTTGGTTGCGATTAAAATCATCATCTTATTCATTCTCGGTCGACTTTTCGGGCTGACTAAAATCCAAACCATAGGCTTCGCAATTGCTTTAGCGCAAGGTGGTGAATTTGCTTTTGTTCTTTTTCAGTATGCAGGCTCATCAAAAGTAATAAATGCTGACGCCAGAACGATGTTCACTCTGATAGTAGCCTTATCCATGCTGACCACACCTTTTCTGATGTTAATTTACCACCGGTATGTCGTTCCTAAATTGATGAGCTTATTGCCTGAACGAGAATATGACTCCATCAACGAAAAAAATGGCATTATCCTTGCCGGATACGGCCGATTCGGTCAAATCATTGGTCGTCTGCTGAATGGTGAAAATATAAAAATAACCGTATTGGAAAAAAATCCGGAACAAATTGAATTACTGAGAAAATTTGGCTACAAAGGCTATTTTGGAGACGCTAATCGCCTGGATCTGCTAAAATGCGCTGGGGCGGAGCATGCTCAATTATTAATAGTCACCGTCGGAAACGCAGATGCGAATTTAAAAATTGTCAAAATGGCAAAACAGCATTTTCCTCATTTGAAAATTTATGCCCGGGCACGTAATCGTCGTCATGCTTATGAATTACATAAAGCCGGAGTGGACTATTTTAAACGCGAATTATTCGATTCTTCATTAACCATGACTAAAGAAGTATTAAAATTCATTGGATATAAACAGGAAGACATTGAGAAAAAAGCCAACGCCTTCCAAAAGCATGATGAAGCTGCACTGCTTAAATCCTTTGAGTTCTTTGAAGAAGAAGCCGATTTGATCAATTTCTCCAGACAAGCCTCTGGGGAACTGGAGCAAATCCTGCAGAATAGTTAATCTTGTAAGGAACGCATCAATAACCACGAGAATAACGTCATCCTGAACGCAGTGCTTCCAATTAGCCTTAAGTTTTAGTTGACACGATGCTCAATGTTCAATTTCAATTGTTATCGAGATCTCGGTAGAATGGCCTTCGCCCTCAGGGAGAAGGTGCCGACAGGCGGATGAGGGGATCAAACTTCATTCATTAAATAGTTATAGATAACATCCATAACAAAATCGAATTGCTGCTGTACTTCATTATTCCAAAACCTTAATACTTCATAACCTAAATTATTAAGATAGTTAGTCCTTCTTTCATCATATTCATTTTGCCTGCAATCATTATGCTGACCACCATCTATCTCAATAATTAACTTTTTTTCGATACAAACGAAATCTACAATATAGTGACCAAAAGGACATTGTCTTCTGAATTTAAATCCTTGAAATCGTCGTGATCTAAGCGAGTTCCATATTTTAATTTCCATGCAGGTGCTGTTTTTACGTAGGCTTTTTGCTTTATCCAATAACTCCATGCATTTAATCCATTGTTGGTTGGGCAAAGTATTTTAATTGATAATTTTAATGATTTTAAGATCCCCTCATCCGCCTATAGGCACCTTCTCCCTGAGGGCGAAGGCCATTCTACCGAGATCTCGATAACAATTGAAATTGAACATTGAGCATCGTGTCAACTAAAACTTAAGGCTAATTGGAAGCACTGCGTTCAGGATGACGTTATTCTCGTGGTTATTGATGCGTTCCTTACAAGATTAACTATTCTGCAGGATTTGCTCCAGTTCCCCAGAGGCTTGTCTGGAGAAATTGATCAAATCGGCTTCTTCTTCAAAGAACTCAAAGGATTTAAGCAGTGCAGCTTCATCATGCTTTTGGAAGGCGTTGGCTTTTTTCTCAATGTCTTCCTGTTTATATCCAATGAATTTTAATACTTCTTTAGTCATGGTTAATGAAGAATCGAATAATTCGCGTTTAAAATAGTCCACTCCGGCTTTATGTAATTCATAAGCATGACGACGATTACGTGCCCGGGCATAAATTTTCAAATGAGGAAAATGCTGTTTTGCCATTTTGACAATTTTTAAATTCGCATCTGCGTTTCCGACGGTGACTATTAATAATTGAGCATGCTCCGCCCCAGCGCTTTTTAGCAGATCCAGGCGATTAGCGTCTCCAAAATAGCCTTTGTAGCCAAATTTTCTCAGTAATTCAATTTGTTCCGGATTTTTTTCCAATACGGTTATTTTTATATTTTCACCATTCAGCAGACGACCAATGATTTGACCGAATCGGCCGTATCCGGCAAGGATAATGCCATTTTTTTCGTTGATGGAGTCATATTCTCGTTCAGGCAATAAGCTCATCAATTTAGGAACGACATACCGGTGGTAAATTAACATCAGAAAAGGTGTGGTCAGCATGGATAAGGCTACTATCAGAGTGAACATCGTTCTGGCGTCAGCATTTATTACTTTTGATGAGCCTGCATACTGAAAAAGAACAAAAGCAAATTCACCACCTTGCGCTAAAGCAATTGCGAAGCCTATGGTTTGGATTTTAGTCAGCCCGAAAAGTCGACCGAGAATGAATAAGATGATGATTTTAATCGCAACCAAACCAAGAACAGCGGATGTTATTAACAGCATCTGGTTGTAGAACAGATTGAAGTTCATCCCCATTCCTACAGAGATAAAAAACAATCCCAGCAGTAATCCCTTGAATGGCTGTATGTCCGCTTCTACGGTGTGTTTGTATTGTGAGTTTGCTAATACTACCCCCGCAATAAATGCGCCTAAAGCAGGGGAAACTCCAATCGTTTCCATTAATAACGTAATGCCAACAACCAGGGCAAGGGAAAAAGTAGTAAATACCTCACGGATGTTGGTTCGGGCAATGATTAAAAACAGATGTCGAGATAAATAATGCCCCGTTAAAATAACGGCGCCTATTACCCCGGAGACTAAAAGCGCATGTTGCCATTTAGGCAGATGCGCAATGAAAGGATTTTCATGAAGATTGATCGGCGCTCCCCCTCCATTTTGAGCTAACAAGGGCATGATAATGAGAATAGGAATTACCGCAATATCCTGAAATAATAATACGGCAAAGGACGTTTCACCTTCTGCGGTTTTAAGGAGGTTTTTTTCCTGAAGCATCTGCAAGACGAGAGCTGTTGAAGACAGCGCCAGCGACATGCCCACAGCCAGACTGGCTTGCCAGCTGTATTCCATGAGAATTCCAATGCCTGTGATGGCCGCTGTAGTCATGACGACCTGAAGCCCGCCTAAACCGACAATTAATTTTCTTAATTTCCAAAGCATGATGGGTTCTAATTCCAAACCAATTAAGAACAGCATCATGACGACCCCAAACTCAGCAAAACTCATGATTTGTTCGGAATTGCCTATGAGTTTCAACCCAAAAGGACCTATAAGTATTCCTACAGTGAGATATCCAATTACAGAGCCCAGTTTAAACCGATTGGCAATAGGTACCATGACGCTGGCTGCTGCAAGAAAAATAAAAATATTTAAAATCAGGTGATCATTCATTATTTATGCCTAAGGATAACGTTATTGTTCGTGACAATTTTTAAATTTTTTACCACTGCCGCAGGGACAGGGACTATTACGAGAAATTTTTTGATTGATGGTGTTCTCTTGTAATTGTCTGGTAACACCATCTACATAAAACCAAATAGTATTTTCTTGATGAAATTCACTTAACTCATGGATGGTTTTTAATTTATTTCGTTCAAGAAATACAGCCGAAAACTCAACAAAACCTTTTTCGGGTGTTTCCAGATAGGACTGGAGCACTTTTAAGCCTATCCAGGTAATACTTTGTGCCCATGCTTTAGCTTCAACAGGGTTAAAATTGATTAATGGTTTGCCTTTCATTGTCTTTGTAATGTAATCAATTTTAGCTAAACTATAAGCAGTGTATCGTGATCGCATGAGTTGTTCGGGATGTTGTGGGTATTGATTATCGTCGATGTATATTCCACAACATTCATTGTAGGTTGTTTGCGATCCACAAGGACAAAGTGACATTGAATTCCCTGTAATGAGTAGATTGCGGGATTATATAAGACTTCAGTTAATTTGAACACCTTGAGTGTCTATCCTGACTGAATAATGCGAGGTTTGTGTTGCAGTGCATCCAGTACAGACAGGGATTGTCTCATGCGGTTTCGAGCCGTCCTGTTGCGTTTATGATAAGGAAGATAAAACAGATGATTACATTATTTCAGTTCTATAGACTTTGGGGATTACCTAATGCCAGCCCCTTTTGTATGAAAGTAGAAACCTATTTACGAATGGCGCACATCTCTTATGAAAGCAAATTTGTGAATAATCCGCAAAAAAGTCCCAAAAGAAAATTACCTTATATCCGGATGGATGGGACGCTCTACCCCGACAGTGAGATCATCATCGATGTACTTAAAAAACGTTTTGGTGATGTATTGGATAAGGATTTAACTCTGGAGCAAAAAGCCATTGCCGAATTAATCGAAATTGCTTTTTGTGAACGATTGTATTGGGTGGCTGTCTATATGAGATGGCAGAATGATGCCGGTTGGGAGCATTTAAAAAAAACAATGTTTGGCGCATTACCCACTGTTTCCAGATTATTTATTCCGAATATAGTCAGAAAAAATATGTTGAAAGAACTGGATTATCAAGGCATGGGAAGACATACTCCAGAAGAAGTCCTGCAATTAGGGATAAAAACTATAAATAGTCTTGCAATACTTCTAGGCGATAATAACTACTTTCTAGGTGATAAACCAACCAGTATCGATGCGACTGCTTTTGCCTTTCTGGCTAATATTATTTGGACTCCCTTAAATGATCCCTTTAAGCGTAGTGTACTCCAGTTGTCCAATATTATCGATTACAGTAATCGGATGTGGGATGAATATTACCCTGATTTTGAAAAGCCACAATTCAGTTAAGTGGGGTTGAGTCAGACGAAGTCGACATCACATCGCTTGAAGGCGATAACGAATGAATCGACATCCAGAGAACTCAGTTTCTCCATCTTTTTTGAATCCTGCCCGGATTAACGCTTTAATTCGGGTTCGTGTTGGTGGGAAATAGACGACCAGAGATGGAAGATTCAACTCGTCAAAGGCAAATTTGATGAGTTCATTATAGATTTGCCTGCCATAACCCCAATAGTCTGGATGCAGTACCAAAGCAAGTTCAAAATCGGCGTCATCGGGTTGTATCCCTGCCCAACCAATAAAGGTTCCATCAATTAAGTATGCCCAGGGACCAAAGTGATGTGTGGACCATATGGCTTCTTTGGCACGAATAAACTCATTATATTCTTTATCTCCTACATGATGAGAGGATAAGGGCATATGTCTTTTGACCAAAGGATTGTTCAATAGTTCAGTTATTGATAATTTATCAATTTCTGTCAGGCGTTTTTTTTCGAGTTTTATTGCATTGACTAATGGATAGGAAACAGAGATTTATAATTTAAACCCCTATTAAAAGCAAATATTCAGATAAACTTATAAACTAAACTTAAATTGATATTATCATTAAATGAGTGGAGTTCGATTATGTGTGGTCGATTTGCTTTGGAAGCGCCTGGCGCAAAAATTAAAGCGCAGTTCCAAATTGAGGATTTAGAAGAGTTCTCTCCGCGCTATAATATTCCTCCAGGGGTGGATATTTTATTTCTTTGCCATTTAGATGATGAGCAATCTAATTCTGCGTTGTGGCTTCGTTGGGGCTTAGTCCCGTTCTGGGCTAAAGATAAAAGTATAGGAAATAGCCTTGCTAATGCTCGTGCCGAAACCGTTGCTGAAAAACCTGCATTTCGTCAATCGTTTAAATCAAAACGCGGTATCATTGTGATGAGCGGATTTTTCGAGTGGCGACAAGGAATTAAAAAACAGCCCTTTTATTTCAAAAATAAAAACGATGACTTATTGGCCATTGCTGCTTTGTGGGACCGTTGGCAAAGCCCGGAAGGTGAGTTAATTCAATCGTGTTGCTTGATTACAACGTCAGCCAATGACCTCATGGCTCCAGTGCATAACCGGATGCCAGTCTTGTTAGATAATGATTCAATGAAGGAATGGATGGATAATTCACAGTGCAATCAAGCTGAATTATTGACTCTTCTTAAACCCTATTCGGGTTCCGATTTAATGTGTTATCCCGTGACCACTAAAATGAATAACTCCCGGTTTACTCTTCATGAGTCTATTGAACCCATTGCTTAAATTTTTTTATTAAATGAAATCCGTAAGTTACCTTTAGTTTAAAATTATTTGACCTGATCACCGTTTACATCACCATTTTTTAAGCCTATATTTGAATAGTGTTACTTAATTCAAGTTGGTGTAGCGATGAGTCATGGTGGCAAACGAGATAATGCAGGGCGTCCGAAAGGACAGGGGAAGTATGGCGAAACGACCAAGACACTTCGAATTCCGGTATCTCGGATAGAAGATGTTAAAGGTTTTTTGGAGGGAAGTACATCTTATAAAATTCCTTTATATGCCAGTACGGTACGAGCAGGGTTTCCTTCTCCTGCGGATGATTACATCGAGATGCATCTGGATTTAAATGAGCATCTGATCAAACATCCAGCCGCCACCTTTTTTGTGACTGCTTCGGGTGATTCCATGACGGGCGCAGGCATTTCCTCAGGGGATATGCTAGTGGTTGATAGAAGCCTTGAGGCAACCCATGGAAAAATCGTCATTGCCGCGATTAATGGGGAGTTGACCGTAAAACGGCTATCACGCGTATCTGGAAGAGTTCAGCTGCTACCTGAAAACAATCAGTATCAACCTATAGAAATTACTGGCGATGAAGATTTGGTGATTTGGGGCGTTGTCACTCACGTTATCCATCCGGCGAGCTGATGATGTTTGCTCTAATTGATTGCAATAATTTTTATGCTTCCTGTGAACGTTTGTTTCGGCCTGATTTACGAGATAAACCCATCGTTGTTTTATCCAATAATGACGGTTGTGTTATTGCTCGTTCTAATGAAGCCAAGGCACTTGGCATTGCGATGGGTGAGCCATTTTTTAAAATTAAAGCATTGAGCAAGCAGCATGGCATCCAGGTTTTTTCATCAAACTATACATTATATGGCGATTTATCTCAGCGTGTTATGTCCGTGATTGAATCAGCATGGCCTGAGGTTGAGATTTACTCCATTGATGAAGCATTTATTGATTTAAGTACCATGCCATCTGCAATGCATGACTCCTTTTGTATTCAATTACAAAAGACCATTTTAAAATCGACCGGTATTCCCACATCCATTGGCATTGGGCCTACGAAAACCCTGGCCAAGATTGCTAACCATATCTGTAAAAAAGAGTTAAAAATTCCAGTGTTTAATGTCAGTGAGCAACGGCATTGGTTGGGGAAAATCAGTGTGGGCGATGTTTGGGGGGTTGGGAGGCAGTGGCAAAAAAAATTAATGAATAAGGGCATTTATACTGCCTTGGATTTAGCACAATTAAACGCTCATCTCATTAAGAAACAATATAATGTAGTACTCATGCGCACGGTAATGGAATTGCAGGGAATACCGTGCGGTGGATTGGAACTCAGTGAACCCAAACAAAGCATTATGTCATCCAAAAGTTTTGGTGAGATGCAAACTCAATTTGCTTCTTTGGCTCAAGCCATCAGCAGTCATTGTGCCAGAGCCTGTGAGAAAGCGCGCCATCAAAATCTGGTTGCGCAGCGTTTGTATGTATTTATTCGTGGGAATCCGTTTCGTCAGGATTTGGATCAGTACTCTAATAGCATGGAATGTCGTCTGGTTAATCCCACAGATGACACCCGAGTTATTACAAAAATTGCGAAACTCTGTTTGAAAAAACTGTTTAAATCAGGAATTCATTATAAGAAAGTAGGGGTGATGCTTGAGGATTTAGTGGATAAATCAGCGATACAGCGGGATTTATTTCATCAACCCAGTGATGAAACACTGATTAAAAAAGACATTTTAATGTCGCTATTTGATACCATCAATTCTCGTTTTGGGAGTCATACCATTAAGCTGGCAGCTGAAGGATATTCTAAACCTTGGGCAATGCGTGCTCAAATGCGCTCACCTTGCTATACCACTCGCTGGAACGAATTACCGGTTGTTACTAATCGTACTTAAAAAATAGGGGCATAGGGTAGGTCTTGTCGCAGTGATTAAAATAAGTTTTTATTATTAAAAAAAATTAGAAAAATAATGCCAGTCAAGACTGTTTTTTTAATATTTTTGTTGTTACCATGGTACGCTGAATATCCAAATCAGTTGTTCTCTTCTTGTGGATATTTTTTCTGACTCCCTTGACTATTATCTTAAATTAAAAATCAATTTTGTTGGTAATCCCTTACTGTATATGGATCATTCTTCAATTATTGGGTGCTTTCGGTTTGATTACTTATCCACATTTTCTGTGGATATCTCTGTGAATAGACTCTTAGTCTTCTTATAAATTCAGTAGGTTAATTGGATGATTGGTAGTTATACAAAGCCGTAGATTGGGGAGAACAATTAAAATTAATGGCCTTCTTGTTTGGAAAGAAGGCATGGTTTATTGAGACGGGGTATGGCGGACGTGAACGTCATTGATAAAAGCAGGATTAACAATTGTAACGTTTAACTCCCAAATCGAAACATCGATTGATGTTCTTTAATTTCCTTCCGGGATAAATTTGTTTTATTCGAGAAAAAACGTATAAATTGATTAAATTCATTATTCATACGCCCACCAAAAATGGCATCATCATCGGTTCCTACAATTAAATTCTCAGATACATCAGAGTAAACAGAGGCCACAGGGTGTTCCATATCCTCCAAATGCCAATTGAGTTTTTTATGGCAAGTCGGGCATATTTCTATAGGTAATGCCAGAGTGCGAATTCTATCTTTCTGTTGGTCAGTTAAATAAATGCAATGCCCTAATCTTATTTTTCCTGAAAAAGATGCATTTACATCGTCTAAATGTTCTTTATGCCAATGCTCCAATGCATCCAAAACGGCATCCGTATCTTGCTTTTCAATGTCTGTATCGCTCTCTCCCATATGAATAGCAATACTGACTTTATTTTCTAAAGCCATGGTCACTACTTTAGCTAAATCTTGGCCCGTAAGCGTTCTTTTACCGAGAGGATTGCCACTAATATCAATACCTACTAAAACTTTGTTGGGGCTATTTAAAACGCGTTGAAGAAAATCCGAAGCATCCTCAATAGTGTGGATTGTTCGATCGAGACTTAATAAGCCATAAGCAGATTTTTTATCATTTTGGAGCATTGCAGAGCTAAGTCCTTCCTCAAAAGCGTCAATATAGTCATTTCTTGATTTACCGTTAATCGCTTTTGGGGTGGTTCGAATTTCAAGATATTTGGCTTCTGAGTGATGCACTACATCAATTGTACCTTGTATGATGTCATCTAAATTTTGTACTATTTTATGAATTAATCCGAATAATCCCCAGATCATATCAATCAGTTTTTTGGGAAACCCGTCTGTTGGCTGTTCTTGTGTCAGGTCTAGATAGTTTTGCCTTAATTGCTCATACTCATTATAAGTTTCTATACAATTATTCTTTTCGGCGGTTCTTTTAAGAAACTCGAGACTGAAACTGCCATTCAAATGACAATGTAAATCACTCTTATTTTTTTCAAACATAGTAAAACTCTTGGGTTTAAGGGCGAGAAAAAAAAGCATTATTATTTATAAATTTATTTTTGTAAAACAGATGTGTTATTAAAGCGAGTCATTAATCAATAAGCCGCTGTAATTTTTAGTTAATTAAAAGTATCTAAAGTTATTCCTTCCTTCTGATTTAACGATATAGAGTGCTTTATCTGCTTGCTTGATAAGTGTATTGAAGTCTTGTCCATCTTTAGGATAAATGCTGATACCAATACTCACTGTAATTACAAATTGATGGCGCTTTATTTTTATTGGTCTTGCTATGGTCGCTAGAATTTTTGTAGCTACCATCTCAATTTGAGAGACATCAGAAATGTCAGTGAGAGCGATTATAAATTCATCCCCACCTTGTCGGATAAGAATATCTGTTGAGCGTATGGTTTTTTTTAATCGAAGTCCTATCTCTATAAGCACGAGATCGCCTATATCATGCCCGAAGGTATCATTAATTTCTTTAAAATGATCTAAGTCCATGAACAAAACAGCTATTTGATTTTTGTGTCGTTTTGCATAAGATATGGCAAGTTTAAATGAGGCATCCAGCTGTTTTCTATTGGCTAATCCCGTCAAAACGTCATGATATGCAATGTATTTTAGTTCTTGTTCTGCTTGTTTTTGAGCATCAATATTTTGAATTAGCGCAATAAAATAGAGCGGTTTGTTCTCATGGTTTCGTATTAAGGACCCGCTCAGTAAAATCCATATGACACTACCATCTTTTTTGATATAGCGTTTTTCCATGCTGTAGGAACTGATTTCACCAGTTAGTAATTGATGAACATAATTTAAATCCAGTTCTAAATCGTCAGGATGCGTGATGGTTTGAAAATCGATTTTTAATAATTCTTCTTCAGTGTAACCAACAATTTGGCAAAGGGATTGATTTACCTTTAACCATTTACCCTCTAAAGAAAGTAATGCCATGCCAATCGCCGCAAAATTAAATGCAGAGCGAAAGCGAGACTCACTTTCCTCCAAAATTGCATTGTTGCTGATTAATCTATTGATTAAATCCAAATTTTCGTAACGTAATCTAATATTGGTATTCAGGAGTTTATTCCCCATCCATGAGACCATTAATACAAAGCATAAATAAATCAGTATGGCGATTCCAAGTAAAAAATAAGTTGGTGTATTTTGTAAGAATAGCCAGAAACTTATCGGTAGAATGATTAAATTTAAAAATAAGATACTTGCAGTCATATTCGGCTGAAGAGTATGCAGTCCACCCGATGCAACACCTATACTAATAATGATGACAAGCATTTGATACAACAGATTGTTTTGGGGTATGAGTATTGAACCGGCAACTCCCCAAAGAGCGCCATATAGAATGGCCAGTCCAATCAAGAATTTTAAATAGCCATTTGTTGGAAAGGAATGGATTCGATTAACGATATATACAACGCCATGCAAAACACAAGTAAAGACTGCGGTTATAAACCATATAAAAAGGTATGTGTGGTTTACTTCAGGATAGAGACCAATAAAAACAATTAAAAAACAAATAAAATTCGCTGGAATGCTAAAGAGTAAATTCTCGTTGAGTAACATTATTCGATCAGCACGAATACTTTGCATCATTTTTTTTTCGAATTTAGGTCTTTCATTAGTCATTCAAATCTCTTTAGAAATTACCGTTTTAATTTAAGCAAAATTGGATTTAATCCAATTAATTATCTAAAAAATAATCTAATTACCATTATTCTGACTAACGATCTGTAAAATATAAGTATATTAGTAAGTTATACAATATTCCAATCAATGAATTTTCAGGATCTGGGAATCAGGTATTTCATAAATCCAGAACAATCAAACGCACTCACTTTGCTATACCACTCGCTGGACCGAGTTACCGGTTATTATTAATCATACATAGGAAACAGGGGCATAGGGTAGGTCCTGTCGCAGTAATTCAAATCAGTTTTTACTATTAAATAAAAATTAGAAAAATAATGCCAGTCAAGACTGTTTTTTTAATATTTTTGTTGTTACCATGGTACACTGAATATCCAAATCCGTTGATCTCTTCTTGTGGATATTTTTTCTGATTACCTTGCCTATTATCTTAAATTAAATATCAATTTTATTGGTAATCCCTTAATGTATATGGTTCATTCTTCAATTATTGGGTGCTTTCGGTTTGATTACTTATCCACATTTTCTGTGGATATCTCTGTGAATAGACTCTTAGTCTTCTTATAAATTCAGCAGGTTAATGGATTGATTAGGTCTTACACATGGTGCTAATGAAGAGCAGAATAGAATACAGGTTCAGGTAAGCGTTCGTAACTATATTGTATTACTCACGTTCTTTAATATGCTTATGACATGGCGACAGTATCTGAAAGCATTTTATTGCTATGAACAAAGTGGTTTATGAATGGTCAGACGTGGTCAAGTATGGAATGACGTAGTGTTTGTTTCTAAGTGGCTCTCATCATGTTCCAGTTCAGTATCAGGTAAAGCCGATAAATCTTGGACTTGAGAAGTCGTATTTTGTTGTTCAATGTCATCATCCACCATTTCCCAGTCATCTGCTTTTTGTGCAGACGAGCACGTCGAATGGGTTGGATGGGCATTGAATTGCTGGGTTGCTTTATTCCAACTCATCAATTCAGGTTGGGGAATTTCAGAACTAATATTCGCTTCATTGGAATTATTGAGACCAACGAAATTTAAAAATCTTTGCCATAGGTTGGGCTTCGATGGTAGCGAATGTATATTAATATCTGAGGTTCCTTTTTCTACAAGCTCTCTGTTGTATTCAATAATATTTTGTTCATGCTTGTCTGTATAAGCAACTGTTTGTTGATCAATAGAGGTGCAGGTTCCCTGTGGATTGGCACCAGCAAGATCCATGATATTTCTACTCGTCCACGCGCCGCAGTAGGTGTCATTGTTCTGAACGCCTTGATACCGTATTTCAAATTGTGTCTCTCTGGCGGTTTCTACTCCATAGATTGTACTTAAGCCATCAATCAATGATTCTTTCATTGCTGATCTTGGATATAAAAAAGATAATATCCATGGTCTTGAATCAAGTAACGTTGCTTTGTTTGTTTGAGGATCATAATGTAAAGTGACCCAATGATTGCGAGGGAATAGACCTAGTATTTTTTGTTCTTCAGTAACGGGTATAATTATTTTTTTCTCTTTATCTGCTTCCGAAATGTTCCTAAGCGGTTCAAAAGCTTCTTTAATGGTTTGCAATTTTTGCGCTCTTGGATTAACCGTGTCGGTAGCTGCATCTAATACTAACGCATGAGCATTACTGTAATAGCCTGGCGCAAGGATACCACCTAAAGTTGGCCTGTTAGCTTGCGGTGTAAAATTAACCATTAGGACGCTTCGTAAATCACTCGGTCCATAACGCCCATCTAAAGCCATTGTAGCTCCTTTATTAAACAAGATGCTCAATATCAGTATAATCGATCAACCTTAAGGAACCTTTAACAAGTCATGGGGGCTCGAAATTGATCAGGTATTGCGGTTTAATTAAAGCGAAGTACCTTGAACTATTTAAGACAGTTATATTAACTTCATATCGAGGCAGGGCATGTATAAGCCACTGTTAGAACTCCTATTATAAAACCCAGGTTGAAGAGGCTGACACGAATTGAGGTGACTAATAAGTTGCGTATGGTTGTATACAAAGGCTAGAGGTCTGATGATCTGATAAATGAAATTTCCCCATGATACTCATATTCCTCCGGATTATAATGCTGCACCAATTCTGCACCATGGTTCTTAATGGTTTGATTTAAGGTATCGCAAACAATTGCTTCAATATAATCGGCAATGGATACGGATTTACGTCGTTCCAGATTATTGATTTGTACCGTTAAATCAACAATTTCTTTCTCACCATAGGGAGTGCTGGGTTCTGCTTTTTTTCTCCTGTTAAACAGATTAACGATTTCACCATCCAATTTCTTTAATTCTTCTTTGTAACTTTCATGCAAGGACATTTCTATATGCGCAATAACGGTTTGAAGCTTTTCACCATGTTCTTTTAAGAGGCAGGCACAGGACTTGGCTATTAATTCAATTTCATCAGAATAATCTGAATGAGGATCGCCTATTTTTCGTAATTTCATCGCATTGATACTGTGCTCCGAGATGTTACAGTACAGTTCTTTTTTCGGCGTCACGGGCTTTTCAGGAGAGCTGTCATTAGGCATGGTGAAATTCCGTTTCTAAATCACTTATTATAATTATAGCATCAAACTGATTCTATTTTGAACATTATATGCTGGTTCCATTACTGGATGTAGTCATTCAACATGCTCTCGCTGCCAAGTGAATGTTCTTATAGAAATCCATCGCTAAAAATACATTTTGATGGTACTCCGGCAAGAAAAATAGCCGTTTTGAGTTTATTGGTTGTGTCTTTAGGTCCGCAAATGTAGGCACGTAATTCAGCAGGATTATTGAGGCAGTTTAGTATTTGCTGTTCAATTGAGGACTCAGTATAACGGCCCTGACTTTGAAGAACACAGGGTTTATAATGGACATTCTTAAATACTGCGGCCAGAGTTTCGAGTTCATCGTTGTAATAAATGTCATTATCAGTAAGTCCTCCGTGTACTAAAGTTATACTGCCATTATGTTCCTGGCTCAGTGCCGCTTTAATAATGCCGACTAGCGGTGCTAATCCTGTTCCTGTTCCGGCCAACAGCATATCAAATGATAATTTATCTGGATTGTAATAATAGCATGTTCCAAAAGGGCCTCTAAGCGTTACCGAGGTACCGGCTTTCGCCGTGTCTTGCAGCCATTGGCTCATACGACCATTTGGGACTATCTTGACATGCAGTTCAATATAACCCTCTTGATCGGGGATGTTTGCAATGGAATAACTTCGAGTAATTTCTTCAGGATTCGTTACATTAAGATATTGGCCCGGAAGCCAATTACCAGGATTATCAACTCGAAGCTTAATCTGTAACACATTATAATTGAGCCGTTCAATGCCAATAATGACGGCTTCTACATCACATTCAGACACATCAGGTGATACAAGATTTATATTTGACTCAGGCTTTGCAAGGCAAGCAAGAAAATATCCTTGTTTTTTCAGAGTGTCCGGTAATCCATTCTGCCAGGATGGGTTAATTGCTCCATCCGTAGCCTTAATCAGACAGGATTGACAAATTCCTGCCTGACATGAATTGGGGTACTGAATACCATGACGTAAAAGACAACTTAAGATGTTTTCTTCAGAACCAAGTGGATAGAGCTGATTATTAAATGTTATTGTATTCATTTCTAACGATCCAGCACATCAGAGCGAACGCTGTTTGCAATTGCTGCGACCTCCTGGATGTCGTTTTCACTGACTCCAAGTTCTGTAAGGGTGGCCCCTAATAACTCGATAATGGCATCCACATGCGAGTCGTTTAATCCTTTTTGAACCAAATGACGGTGACCTTCTCTCATTCCTTTTCCGGTATAATGATTTGGACCACCAAATACCATGGTCAAAAAACCTTTTTGTTTGTTAATTTGTTGTTCCATATCAACCCCGTCAAAAAAATGATTGACGCGTTGATCCGTGAGTACTTTTCGGTAGAAAATATCCACTGCGGTATTAACTGCCGTTTGGCCACCTAGACGTTCATATAATGATGAAGGCATAATCTAAACTCCATAAGTTAAAGATGTATTTTAAATGCATCTTATAAAAAGAACGAATGCGAGTCAATCAATAATGATGGGAATTAATCTATGCAACTAACGCAATTCACAGATTACTCTTTACGGGCCTTGATTTATATTGCCCTAAAGAAAGACATCTGTACCATTAAAGATATTACGGAGGCTTATACTATCTCAGGCAATCATATGATTAAGATAATCCATAATTTATCCAAATTAGGCCTGATTAAAACCACTCGAGGTAAAAATGGAGGAATTACCTTGGCGGTAGAGCCTGCGAAAATTAACCTGGGGGCTTTAATATTACAACTGGAATCCAATTTTGATTTGGTTCCTTGCTTTAATAAGGAAAAAGCAAATTGCTGTATTGCGCCTGTATGCAAGCTTAAAAATATTCTCTATGAGGCTCGGAAAGCATTCATGGCTGTTTTGAATCAATTTACTCTGGGGGATATTGTGTCCAATAAAATCGAATTAAATGCTTTATTAAATATTCAATCCTGAACCGGTGACTTATAGAATAGAATGGCTTTTAGTTTGACCCTCTTCTGGATGCCGCGGACAAGCCCTGAAACTTCCTCACTATTTATACGTCATCGTCACAAAAGCTCAATCCTTCCTAAAAATTAACATAAGGCCACATTGACGCATGGATCCCCGCTGTCGCGGGGATGACCATCTCATAAAAATGGCAAATTAAGATGAATTAATCTGCATTTTTAGAAAGGGACGAATTCTTAGGGATAAGCTGCGGTACGTAGGCAGTAGGCGAGTTGTCAACACGCCCTAATTATTCAGAGAATTTTTTAATACCATCGCGCAGTGTTCTAACGCCAGCTTTTCTTCATCAGACATAGATGGAATCAATACTTGTCGAATCCCTTTGCAATTTAAGATACTGGGTAAGGAAAATGTCACACCATAATCCGCATGATAGGAACCTATAGGTATCACTGATTCTTCATTACGAATGACTATTTCAGCAATTCGCGCGCAAACCATACCTATACCGTATTGACTGGCATTATTACCTTCAATAATGGTGATATTGGCAAATTTAACTTCCTGCTCAATATCGTGTTTGAACTGTGTTTTGTCACCAGTTAACCACTCATCGAGTGGTTTTCCACCTATAGTGACTCCAGACCATAAAAATACGGAGGACGTTCCGTGCTCTCCTATGACCTGGGCATTTACATCTCTGGGGTTTAATTGGAAGTGTCTGGCTATATGGTATCTGAAACGCAAGGTATCAAGATAAGTTCCTGCACTGAGCACTCTGTCATGACCTGCCAGTTGGCGAGCAACATCCGCGAGAGGGTCAGGTGGATCACTGACAATTAGAATAATCGCTTTTGGCACAGCCTTTACAATCTGGGGAATGATGTCTTTAAAAATTTCGGCATTAGTATGAAGTAGTTTGAGTCTGCCAGCAGGGTCGTTACGATCCGTAGCGCCTCCTGTTTTTTCATTGACGCCGGCTGTAACCATGACCAAGGCCGATTGGTGTAGGTCAGAGTAATCACCGGAGTAGATATGAGTCTCAGGGGATAGTTGTGAACCATATTGCATGTCTGTGGCAACAGCTTTAGCCAGATGGGTATTTTTATCAATCAATACAATTTCTCTGGCACATCCTCTCATTATCGTTGCCATTGCACAGGCTTTCCCAACACTTCCTGAGCCAATAATTCCAATTTTCATATAACCTCACTGTCCATTGTGATAATTAAACATCAACCAGCTCGCAGTTTTAAGTATAGAACATAATGTATTTTGACCGACTGATTTTCGCTGCTTAATAATTAATTGATTAATCGGGATCATTAATAAAATAGTTTTTACACCAATGAAACATTGCTACGGAACCTGACACCGCAAACAGTATTGGAATGAGTAAACTTAAATCGATACGTGTTAATTCAAAAATCAGGATTATTGCCGTTACAGGCATTTTTTGAGCAGCTCCAAGAAATGCTGCTGCTCCTACAAGCGCAAAGGCTTCAAATGAAGAGGTTGGCCAAATCATATTCCAGACTCCACCCAGTATTGCTCCAAGTAAGGCTCCATTGGCAAGAGAAGGGGTTAATAGTCCCCCCTGGGCGCCGACTCTTAAACTTGACCAAACGATCACGCTTCTTAACATGAGCAATGTTACGCTTAAGCCTATCCCCACATGACTGGAAAATTCCAATTGAGCAGGACTTTTACCATTGCCTAATAATTGCGGGAAATAAATTGACAGCACGCCAATAATTGTAAAATTAATCAGACAGGAACCAATCATCATCCAGTTACGTTGGGATTTACTTCGTTGTATGGTCGCAACATAGATAAACCAGAAGGCCGCCATTCCAAAAAAAGGGCCAGCTCCTATAGACCAGATGACTAATGAATAACTTATCGTTAAGTCAGGTATGTGATAGAGGGGTTCATTACCTAATCCCCACCAGGATACAACTACCGCGATTGCTGAAGTTGTAAGGGCGGGCAGAACAATTGACCAGTTAAGCGTGCACAGCAAGACTTCAAGAACAAATACTGCACCACCTAAAGGAACATTATAAACCGCTGCCAAGCCGGCTCCCGCGCCACAAGCCAGCATGATTTTCGTTTCTTTAATGCTTAACCCTGCTTTGGTGGATATCCATGTTGCAAAAACGGCACTTGCTTCTCTGGGAGCTACCTCTCTACCCAAAGGAGAACCCAGTGCGATGGTGACTATCTGGAGTAAGGCATGACATGTAGTGCTGAGCATGGGCATGGTTTTATTTGTTTTTATTGCTTCTGCGATGCTGACTAAGGGTTTTCCCAATTGATACACTGCTGCCCATCCCAATCCGGCGATGAGGCCGCAGATTATCAGAATCGTAACTCGTCGTTCTGGAGATGATGCACTAACACCCTCTAAAAAACTTTCATTACTGATAATATGTAAGGGGCTGTATCCATAAGCGATATGCTGAATGTAATGAAGTAATAAGGCCAAAGTCATTCCCAAGAATCCTGATGCGACTCCTACTGAGAGAGTTACCAGGAACAAAGTCCAGAGAGGGGTTTTGGATTTGTTTTCTTCAGTAATCACGGACTCCATGTTTTATTGTTCCTTAGACATTTTATAGTTCAGCGAAATACCTGCATAGTCTATCTTAACCATGAGTTTCAGGAGATGGTTAAGTATTCGGACATCTCCTGAAATCCTGTGCACCAATGCAGCATTTTTAATTACATTATATTTAATACAGTGCTATTCCACTTGGATTAACGAAATTATTTCCAGTAGTGATGCAAGTACCAAAGCTGCCATTGCTTTTTATGGGACAAGCTGAAACCGTATTACCATTTTCATTAGTGATATAAGCGTAAGTGCCTTCAGGGTTTAATGCGATTCCTACCGGGAAATTAAAATCATTCCCTGTTGCAGTGCACGTACCTAAAGTGCCATTGGTATTGATTGTACAATAGGCAACTGAGTTATCAGCATTAACGATGTAGGCAAGAGTGTTTTGCGAATTTACGGCTACGGCATAAGGAAGAGTGATTGCAGAATTGGCATTCGCCACACAATTTATTAAATTTCCATCAGCCTGGATTTGGCATGAAGAGACTATACCTGATGAAGGATCTGCGATGTAGGCGTAAGTTCCAGGCGGATTTATTGTGATGCCTAATGGAGTCCCAAATACCTGGCCTGTTCCAGTGCACGATGAAAGTGTTCCATTAGCTGCTATAGTGCAATAGGATACTGAAAAATTTGCCACATCGGTAATATAAATGAGGTTACCTGCAGGATTAACTACTATTCCTGATGGAGCGATGAATGCTCCTCCAGCCAGATTACAGATTCCGAACGTTCCATCATTATTGATAGGACAGAAAAGAACAGCACTGAAGGTTGGCAGGGTAAGATAGACATAACTAAAATCCTTGCTGAAGCTGATTCCAACAGGTTGACCCAATCCAGATCCTGCCAGGGTACATCTACCAAAGTTGCCATCCGCTTGAATAGGGCATCGAGACACCGAGCCATCATTAAAATTAGTGACGTAAGCTGTTTTTAACGGTGATGTGTCCTGAACCACATTTAAAGAATATTGGGTTCCAGCACAAGTGATTCCTCCAGGAAAACAGACAAACAGATGGTGATGCGGATCCGGGTCATTACTATTAACTGCTCCTGAAATTCTCAGTTGTAACGTGCAGCTGCTTCCAACCTTTCCTTTTCCTGCAAGATTAAACACACTGCCGCAGGTGTCGGGATAGGTACCTCCACTGGTAATCTGCGTCACATTGGGGGGTAAGTATTTGACAAAGTTATTATGTCTTTCAGCTAGGGTATTATTCGTCACGGTATAATAAGCAGTGACTTTTTTCCCTGATTTTACTACAGTTGGCAGTTGAGTACCTGTTTTGGGGGTTATGTCAAAAGGTAAGGCTGAACTGTTTGTGCTTATCAGGAACAGGCTTATAGAGAACAACATGAATAATATATTGGATATTATTTGCAGAACGTCCTTTTTCATAACAGTAACTCATGATTTATTTGATGTTTGAAATTAATCTAACATTGAATTGAGTTCAATACTATTCTTAATGTCTGGTTCTAAATGAAGGATAGGGTAATTGATGTATTTTTTATTTATCCCTGGGTTTATTCCATGAATTGTTTTTATTAAAGTCGTTTTGGTGCTATAATTAAGCAGTTTGGTTTTGTTATTTGCGAATTTGTGTTAATAAGTACAGTTTGTATGGTTCTGTATTATTAAGTTTGCTGTTTTGCGCAAATACAATGTAACTAAAATAGATTAATTGTACAGGAGAGCACTGTGGAATCAACACCAGAGAATCCGCCGGTTATATTTTCCAGCGAGATAGATAATGCAACGGGGCTTTTTAAGTTGCAGCAAAAGGGAGCGTCTTATTTGGCAACAAAAGCGGTATGGTTGCTTAGAGAAAGTTCGGTGCCTGGATTGCTTACTTTATCTTATTACGATAAGGAAAATACACGGTACGTGAGTAAACGAATTGGATTTGTGGAAGGGGAATGGAAATTTGGTCCTGCAAATAGAGATGAGGCCGTTGAATTTTCAAAACAAGCGACACAAGCGTTTAAACATGAGTTTCCTGAGAAGAGCGCAGTTAAACTCTTCACATTATTAAGCGATAACGGATTTGATCTCAAGAAACAAGTAGTACCCAATGCTATTGAGGCAACGCGAACCGCAGAATTTACAGGCTATGTCAGTCTTCATGAAGATGATGATCATGAACCTAAGGACGATAGTTCAAAAAGATATACTTCATTTACATAGCGATAATCAATAGCTCATGTTCTACGTTCCGCGAACAGGTCGCGGGACGTAGAAATCGAAGCTGTCAACATCCCCTAAGATCATCCCTGAACTTTATATTAGTCCGGACTAGGGGGTATTTTGTATTACTTCAGGAGACATCGTTTTGGTTATTTCTTCACCAGCAGTCTGAACTGATTTAGTATGATAAAACCCTAAGCGTCCTAAAAAGGTAAGTGGGGTTATACGATGCATATTCAATGCTTTATAAATTGTGGAGTTTTCATCCTTTAAAGCATCACTCAGGTTTACATCCTGGGGCAGGGTGTCAATTGCATTAATGATTTCTTTTAATTTTTCACCGCTATTCATCCAGTACGGATTCCAAAATTGATCTTGACCTTTTTTTAAGCGTATCATGGAGTCAATTACGATTTGACCGGCTTCACCTTGATTATACATGGCAATTAAAGCGCGATAAAATGATGGGGTATTTCTTCCCATCGCTTTATATCCAAGTGTGATATTATAAATATTGGCGTCATATTTTGTTCTGTATTCTTCAACTTTTGCATGATTACCAGTAAAGGCAAATGCTCTGGCAATATTATCAATTGATGCGCCTTTGGAATGAAACTCTTCGACCTTATCGAGATTACCTGTTAAAGCATAGGATTCAGCAACGCTGGTCACCAGGCTTTGGTACACAGTCCGACGATATTCCAGCTGACTCTTTTTTTCTTCGGGGCTTTCGTACACTACGTTTTTTTGTAGGACATCTGGACGAAAATTACCTAAATACTCATTCACTTTTTGATGATTATTTGCTAAGGCAAAGCCTTGTAACACGAAATGAATACTCGCGCCATACAGGGTTAAATATTCATCAACTTTTTTATAATTACCAGCAAAGGCATAACCATAAGCTATATAGTCACTGTTCGCGTAGTATTCGTTTTGATAATGATTGACGAGGTCATCATTTCCTGCAATGGCAAATCCGGTTGCGATTGAATGTACATTAGCTCCGGATTGGCGCAGGAGTTCAACCGCTTGAGTTTTATTTTTTGCAGCCAGTTTGGCTGCGACGGTGAGAAAGGGAGGGGTGGGGTCTATGGCATCCAAACCGATTAAAAAAATCTGCTTACTTAATTCTTCAGGACTCTTAGCGTTTAATGCAGCATTATAAAATAATTCAAACATCAGGATCACCATAGTAAAAAAGAGAAACTCATTGTATGATTTGAGTTCATAGAAGTCAAATAATAAATTAGTAGAGATCAAAAAACCAAATTTGCTTCACTCTTCTGTTTGTTTGCGGAACACTATTATTCTTTGTCATTCTTAATGGCCACTATATTTTGGGTATTTAACTGGAAATAGCAAAGAGTGACTAAAGCGTCAAGTATCATGTACAACCCACCTATGGCGCTCGGAGGATTAGCGCAGTTAACCCAATCTGGATGAATATTTAACTTTCCATACCAAGTCCATGTGTGCATGTGTGTTCCAAGCAGTTCCAGATATAAAACCATAAAAAACATACAGGAATAAAATAATTTATTGTTTTTTCTTAATAAGCAAAAAATTACAAAGCAAATGACTCCAAGGGTATCCTGTAGAATGATGAAGGATAAAACGCTGATAAGTAAGGTTACGATAAACAACAAGCGCTCCATGTCTGGGGCGTATTTCTGGAGGAACGTTTGTTGATAGATATAGTAGGACGTTGCAAAAACAAGAGCGTGACCAAACGGTACATAAAGTGGAATATTATCAAGACGATAAACATAAAACTTTAACATGAGGGAGGCGATTATCTCACCGCTACTGGATATTAAGATCATCAATAACATCAGGCTTTGTAACTGTTTATTGGCAACGCGATAAAACCAGAAGAAAGTGCTAATAATACAGAAATTAACCATCCATTGGCCGTAGGGAAAGAGATTATTAAACGCCACACCGTCCAGGTAAAACGCAACAGGAGTTCCAATTATTACAAATAATATTTGGAATCGAATCATTGGCCTTTGATATTCCATTGGACTAGTCCTGATACAGGTTATTAGAAACTAGATTTATTTCCTGAATGCGGTTCAATAATAATTACTATCTGTTTGAACAATTAAATGAACGCCATACACCTACCAGTAAGTATAATCTATAGATCATGGGGCGTTATGATTTGCCCTGAATTCTGTGATTAATTTTAATGGATATATTGACAAAATATTGCCTAAAAAGTTAGCATATAAGCTTGATTGTAACTAAATACATATTTGACGATGAACACGAATCGACTCCCAACACGGGATACTTCCCGATACCAGGAACACTGCAGTATGACTGCGGGGATGTCGTATTATTCGTTAAATCTTATATCACTTGTTGTCGTGGTGGTGGTCAGCTTTACCCATTTCTCAGCTCTGAGTCGGCTTATCTCCTAAACTATCTGCCCCGCCTCAGGGCGAAGGTCCAGGCAGATAATAAAAAGCTCTTTATCAAAGATTTGAATTTATTTTAAGCAGAATTTATTTCTTTAATTCGGAGTTCATTTGTGTGCCAGCATTAATTAAAACTGGTGAAATTGCCCAAATCTGTAAAATCAGAGTCAGGAGTTATTATAGTGAACACGTTTCAAAGTAAAGATCATTGGCTTGCGAAAGCTTACCCCTGGATTATCTGGACTATCGCTGCAAGTTTCTTCTTTTATAAGTATTTACTTCAGGTATCTCCCAGCGTGATGACTGGCGATTTAATGAAAGCATTTCAAGTCAATGCCGCTGGACTTGGTAATCTCTCGGCGTTTTATTTTTACTCGTATCTGGTCATGCAGATTCCGGTAGGGGTGATGCTGGATCGATACAGTCCTCGATTACTAACCACCGCAGCAATATTTCTATGCAGCATCAGCACCTATATCTTCTCACAGACTGACTCTCTCTGGTTAGCCTGCGTCAGCAGAGCATTAATGGGAGCTGGTGCAGCCTTTGCAGCGGTTTCCTGTTTTAAAATTGCCGCTTTATGGTTTACCCCCAAACGATTCGCTTTGGTTTCAGGTATGTTTATGACTGCAGCCATGTTAGGTGCTGTTGGTGGTCAAATGCCCTTGTCTTTGCTGGTTCAGAATATAGGATGGCGTCCGGCGCTTAAGGTAGTGAGTGTTTTGGGAATACTTCTTGGAATAGTTTATTTCCTGGTATTGAGGGATAAGCCATCCAAACAACAACACACAATAAAAAGTCAGGAAAAAGTCAGTCACCTGTTACGCAGGATCATTACAAACAGACAAGCATGGGCACTTTCATTATACAGTGGATTAGCTTTTGCACCTGTTTCAGTATTTGGGGGATTATGGGGCGTACCTTTTCTGGAGAAAGCTTATCATCTTTCAAGAACTGATGCGGCTCTTGCCATTTCGTTTATTTTTATCGGTTTTGCAGCTGGAGCGCCATTCTGGGGATGGTTATCTGACTGTATTCATCGTAGAAAACCTGTATTGTTTATTGGCACTGGATTGGCATTATTGAGTCTCTTGGTTGTTCTCTACAGTCCAACCCTGTACATAACCACCTTAAGTATCCTTTTGTTTTTCTTTGGCTTTTGTGCCAGTGGATTTTTTACCAGTTTTGCTATGATTCGGGAATTATTTCCCCTAATACTGGTTGCTACTGTTTTAGGTATAATGAATACGTTCAACTCAGTATTTGAAGCATTATTTGAGCCTGTAGTCGGGGTGCTTCTTGATTGGAGCTGGGATGGTACTGTGGTCAATGGTACGCACTATTTTACTTTGCACGGTTACTATTCCGCCTTGGTGATATTACCCATATCGTTGGCTTTATCATTGGTTACTTTGTTGTTGATCGATGAGACTTATTGTCGTGCTAAAGAAGAGAATGAATGATGGTTTCCAAACAATAGCGATTTGCTATTGTTTGGAGCGATAATCATGTTCAACTCAATCAGTTCAAATTAATGCACTTGTTGAGCGTTTTGCGTATATTCAAGAAGTACGGCCAGCTTTTCACTGATTGGCATTTCGGTGTTTTTTAATGCGTGAAGCAAGTGCTCTTTGGCTTTTTGCGGATTTATATGATTAAAATAAATTGATTCAGCAAGTTCTGTTAAAAAGCAAGTAGGGTTTAACTCATTGGCTTTTTTGATTAACAGTTCAGCCTGCGGGAAATCTTCAGTAAGAGCATGAATCAAAGCAAGGCCGCCCCAGGCATCAGCCAGTTCTTCGACAAGCTCAGCAGCATTCTGATAGGTTTCATGAGCTTCATTGATTCGATCATTAAGAAGTTGGCACCATGCCAAAGCAATATGACAATCATAGAAATCAGGATAAATTTCAATGGCTTTTTTTAATGTGTGCTCTGCTGCTTCCATATCACCCTGAACCATGTAGGTATTACCCAAGGCGAACCATAATCGACTGTCCTGCGGGCTAATCTGCAGTAATTGTTCAATTTCTTCAACACTGGTTTCCTGATTCATGAGACGAAGCATAATATGCACGAGCTTTGCATCATAGTTGTCAGGATTCAGTTGCAGAGCTTGAGTGCATGCTTGTAAAGCAGGTTCTTCTTCATTCAGATCAAAATAGAGGAGCGACAGAAGGCCCAAGGCTTCTTCATCCTCAGGATTATGTTCCAGAACATGCTCAACAAGACTGATGGATTCTTCCAGTGAGTCTTGTCTGTGAAGAATGCGTGCCATTAACAATTCGGCTTCAGGGTAATGTTCGCCTTCCAGAATAGGTGATAATATGTCCCATGCATTATCCAAGTCGTGGGTAATAAAATGGGTAAAGCCAAGGTTGTAGCGAAGAGCGGGTGTATCCATATGAGTTAAGGCTTCTATAAAACATTCTTTAGCCCGTGACAATTGTCCCTGATTTAAATGGAGTAAACCCTGATGCCCTAAACAGGCTTCACGATCAATCAAATTGGCTTTTTCCAGATAGTGATGGGCGGAATCCAGATCGTCCAGTTCGATATACATATCACTAATTTCAATTAATAATGCCAGATTTTCTTGATCCTGAGCTAAAAAGTTCAAGTGTCGGTTCAATTTGTCTTGTACTGTTTGGGTATCCATTGACGAATCCTTTATAAGAGAGGTTAGTGCAACGTTTCACCGATTCTGTCTCGCGTTCATCTCATCTGACATTCATCTTTGAGTGATTGCTGATCGTCGCAGGACAGAATCGGTGAAACCTTGTACTAGACTTGGTCATAAAATGTCAGATACTATAAATCGTACACGCTAAAAAGGCAAAAATATTATCCATAATCAGTTTCTGAACCAGGGAATGGTTTTAATTCTCCCTGTTATAAAGGATTAGCTCTGCTTGGTACACTCTATTTTCTCTGGAAGAAAACCACGGTCTCCCATTAAATTTTGATTATAGGTAACAGTACATTTTATGGTTTTTTTAGGTAAAGGTTGGGTCAGTTCAATGCCACTCTGATTGTAATGGCAAACCAGATAAATCAGTTCCTGAGGTGAAAATTCCCATTTAGCCTTTTTTTGATTGGCAAAATCCGGTTTTAAACTGGCCATTTTATCTGGATGATCTGAATAAAATGAAATGCTGCTCCAGTAATTATGTTCCGTTCCCCTGATGGTTTCCCATCCTTTGGGAGTTTCTGTAATTTGTTCACTTGTCTTTATCACATCAGGACATTGCGGTTGATACATTTCAGCTCGTAATAGGGCTGAAAAACCAAATAAGCTGAGACTGACAATAAGGTTCCAATATATCATTTTGTATACCTGATTCTTTAATAGTTAATTGAAAAGAAGCGTTATTATCTAAGTGCTTTCATATCAATTCGTCGAAACAGAGAGTACCCATATTCTGTACGGATTAATTCTGAAATTCGATAGATATTAAGCGGTAATAATAATGAATGCAGGATGAAAATAGGGTGTAAATTGCATTCAAATGCATACAATATGAATGCAATATTGCTACAGATTGCGATGAGTCGTAAAGTCAAAATCCTTTTGACATAAAACGTAGCGAACACTAAAGAAGAAGCAACATAGCCAACTAAATCAATCATTGATTCCATAATCAACTCCACTTCTAAATCCTTTTATTCAACATAACATTTACTCAATGTTATTCGCAACTATTTTAAAGATTTGATATTTTTTAGACCGTTTTATGGATTAAAAATTGGTAATATAACTTTTTTATGTTCTTTGCGAATAATAAATAACCTATAAATTATTAATAAATCAAATAGTTGATATTAAAAATTAAAGTGGTTTTTAATGCTTCAGCAATCAATGAGGACATTCATTGATTGCCTTATCTCATGTGTATTGGTTCATTGAAGCAATGAGTTAATCAGGGTGTCCAATAACATTTAAATCGTCATCGTTATCTATTAACTCATCCCGCACATCATCTGATTGTCTGGGCTCTTTGTAAGAAAGAAAACTCAGTACTCTGAGTGGCGTAGATACTGGCGGTTCAACTGCTACTCGTTCAATCGCCTGAACATTCGTACTGGGACATAGCGAAAGTATCCATTCTATAGGTTTCCATAGCAGCTCTAATAAATGGATGAACCAGTTAACTTTCGGGCCTTGTTCTTCTTTTACCTTGTTAATTATATAGTGCTCAAGTTTGCCTTCGCTAAAATAATTGATCTGTTTCAGACAAAGAGACATGGCATGATCCTGTTGCATTTCAGTCAACTCTGATTCTTTCTTTAAAACCTCTTCGATCTGTGTAATAGAGTCCATCGCACTTTCATTGAAGTGTTCAGTTAAGTCTTTAACCACTTCATTTTGTAATAAAAATATTTTTTTGGCCAAAACCGCTGCCATAAAGAGCTCATTATCGGTATCTTTATTAATCATCGTTTCATCCAGATTTTCAATACCTAAATAGAGCATTGCAATTAAAGCGCTATCGAAGGTTTTAGTCTGACTGTCGATAAACTCAAGGGTTTGTTGGTATGCAGTCTCAATAGCCTGATCCCTTTGTTGTTGCGTGGGTGACGTTGTAATCGTAGTAATTTTACCCGTGTTGAGATAAAGCATATTCCCCATGTTAAAGAATATTTTTTCACGATTCAGTACTTTTGCGCGCCCTTCAAAAACACGCCCACCCAGTATTTCTTTGATTATTGAATCCATAAAACTACTAAAATCAGAAACAGCCTCTAATCCATGATGTTTTACTCTATTTAGCCGTTCTGCAAAACTACTGCCTGACTCGGCTTTAGTACATAAAATTTCTTCAGGTTTTAATCCTGAATTCTCCAGCGCTCTGGTCGGCATGTTGTTAATTATGCCACCATCCGCAATATGTTCTCCTTTTGCATTTTTAGCCGGTTTAAATAGAACCGGATGAGCCCCGGATTGTTGCACTACTTCGGCTATTGATGTGTTCGGTTCGTTTTCTTCATTATAAGTTTCAATGATTTTTCTGGATTGATTTGTTGTTACTACGGATAAATGTTTGATCAAATGTTTTTGATCTTCAGGTAAAATGGCTCTTAAACGGGACAAATCATTGAATGTGATTCTTGGTGATTCAATCGAATCACCATGCTGGTTTTCCAGAGATTTTGGCAATACTGCGAAAGCCATATCCAGATCTCTGAGGCTTTTATACGAATTTGTTAGTTGAATGATGTCATCGATAGTATCTATTTTTATGTTTTTGGTGCTTAAAGCTTGTTCATACAGCTTCACTTTGGTTTGCAGCAAGGCATACTGAGACATTTCTTCAAGTGTTTGCGGTTTGGTTATTCCATTTAAATGCTGCTTGATTTGGAAAATATAAAAAAGTTCGAATATATTTCGTACGCGAGTACCTTCAGCCCGGGACAGCATCCCTTTATTGTCTAAAAGTTTGGTTATGTCTAATCGAGTAGAAATTGTTAAAATGTCTTCAGGACTCATGCCTATTGCGAGAAAGCTTGCAGTCATAGCCCCTGCTGAAGCACCACTCACATGAGTCAGTTGTTTAAGAAGGCCTCTGTCATGCATTGCTTGAAACATGCCTGCATAGGCAAGTCCCTTAGCTCCGCCGCCACTAATAACCAATCCTTTATGAGCAGGAGGATTAATGACAAAACCATGTTCTGTTTTGCTTAGGGTGCATAATGGGTTCTTTAACTTGCGTTTTTTAGGCATAATTCACTCTATAGTTTTAGCATTATCTTATATTCTAACAAATCAACCTTAACGGAGGGTTAATATTAGAATAAATCCGATTTTTAAGCGCATTATATCATAAATTGCCTTGTTGTTTATAATTAAGGCACGGCTTGTTCTGATAGGCTGGTTATAGGCTTAAAATGATCAGGGCTAGATTAAGTACTCTTTTATCCTTTAAAAGAGTACTCGAGGGATGCGTTTAATTGATTGGACTGTCATAACTGGCAAAGATATAACCTAATTCTGGTTCATCATCGCCTGTATCATTGAATTCAGGATATAAATCGGTGACCATCTCATGCAACTCTTTTATATCGCTACGTCTTAAACAGTGACCATTACGTTCAAACATTTTCTCGGCAGCAAATGACCTGACCTCTTCATTATGACTGACCAGGTTTGAATTGAGGGACAGTCTTTCTTGATCCATCAACCCTGAATTCAGAAAATGGCAGATTTCATGTACCAGAGTACTGGCCATTTGTTCAGGAGTTCTTTTTCTGCTGATATAAATATATCGATCCTCATAAATAATTCCATTCAATTCTGATTCAATCATTTTTACTGCTTGTTCAGAAGGTGGATAGGTATTGGGAAGGATAATGTTATCTTCCTTTTTCATATCATGTTTCATTCTACGCCAGTGATCTTTGGACAGATCAAAAAATGAACGTATTGAAACCTGATCAGAATCGATGACCTCCATTACTTTTAGGGCTACCAGTGAATTGTTTTGTCTGATGAGATTAATTGCGGTTTGTAATTTGGAATTAAAATTCGAAAGTGAAGATTGAGTCTTTTCAAAAAAATATAAGTGAGCCATTCCATTTCTCCCTTTAGTTTACTATTTCATTGATTTGTTCCATCCTTCTATTTTGATACTAAACAGATTTGTAATAATTAACAATAGTGGTGTTAAATGAAACAGCATGAATGAACAAAATCTTGTGATGTTTCAAAATGTTGATGCATCGCTTTAGAATCCTGGATTGGGTAGACAGGTTTTTAACGAGTTTATTTTTTCCTGTTGTCTATTAATTTCATTTTGCAGACATTCCACGCCTTCTTTTAAGTACGGTTGTGGATTCTCAACAAACTCAGAACTCACAATCCCTTTAAAAAATCGGTACATTATCTTGTTGTCCTGGGGCGATTTTATTTCTGCTAATATTTTATCCCTGGCCTCTTCCAAAAGGTGAATTTTTGTAGTTTTAAAACCTATTTTTTTACGAATGAAGGTATAACCTGGATCAGGGTTGCCTTGGGTGGTCAATTTGGCAATCTGATCTTCTAAATCAGCAATGACGTTCTGGTTATTAATATAGCCAAGAAGAGATTCATCGTATTTATCGATGTATTGGCTTAATTTGGTGAGCATGTTATTAAAACTATCAATTTCTATGGGATTGAATTCAGGTGAATAACTGTCATGTTTGTAGGTGGTTTTAAGCAAATGATCGATAATAAAACGGTCATTTTCAAGCGTTAAGGGTGGTTTGGAGTAATAACGTCCAGCGATATCAAAACCTAACAACTGCGCTACATTTTCGATGAATTTTTTACAGGGTGGTACAATAACGTGTTTAATTAAGAAAAACAGATTCACCGCTACAGCCATCAGATTAATAGACGTCAGGGCAGAGATAAAGGATATAGTCGCAATAGGGGGACATAGAAAATAAGCCAGAGTCAGGAATGCTGTAAGAGAGATTAAGCTTACAAACAATTCGGATTTACTCACCTGATTTTTATAAATTCTATAGGCAAAGTTAGTCAAATAGCCCAAACTAAGGGACAGATTGGCCAGGATAAGAATGATTTCTTTTGAGAAAAGGGTAGTAGTAATTAAAGCGGGAGTAAAAAACATGGTGATCAGCATGGGCATCAGACTGTTTAAGCCCCGGGAGGTTTTGTTGAATATATCTCCAAATTCTTTTTCTCGACTGCGATTGCGTCTGAAATATGTTTCGTTTAGTTTTAAATACATGGCTTATTATCATAACGTTACAGCAAATCAGTACTGGGTACACTTTGCTTCATATTAAAAAAAGATTATTTTAACCAATCTGATTGAAAATCACTGTTAATAGGCAATTAGCCCAAACTTTACGCATAGTATACCTATGAAATTAAATAAATAAAGAGAGTTGTTGTTTTGTAACTCCAGGCGGGTATTCATTAACTCTCTTTATAGAGGGGGTATATAAAGGATTAGTGCCAATGGATCTCTGCTCAATATCCCGTAAGATTTTTGGACATTCGCACAAATCCAAGTGGTACTCCATTCGGTAGCTGATGTACTACTTTATCAAGGGATTCATACCCACGAGCCTGGTATAACTTTACACCCGGCAGAGTGGCCATCATTTCAATTTGGGAAAATCCATTCACTTTGGCCTGGTGTTCGCAGTGATTCAAAAGCAATGTTCCTAATCCTTGTCTGGCGTATTCAGGATGAACAAAGAACGCCCTTATTTTGGCCGCCTCTATTTCCGGATCCAGATAACCTGACTCTCTTCCATTAAACTGGTTTCCGCCAAACAACATTCTCCGTTTACTCCATCCACCACAGGCTACGATGGTCTCATTTTTTTCTACCACATAATAAGTTTGATCTTCGATCAATTCAGAATCCACACCAAATACATAATTAATTGCGCCCTCTATTTCTTCAGGTGAATAATCTTCTTGACTTAGGGCGCGAGCAGATTGCTCAATAAACTGGTTTAAATAGTTAATATCACTCATAAGGGCAATACGAATCATCAAGGAACTCACTTTGTGTTGATGTTGTTAAAATAATGTGCGACTGCTTTTGCTATTTGCAGATCCTGAACGGCAAGACCGGTTAAATCAGCAACAGTTATTTGATCCTCATTGGTGCGTCCTGAATGCTCGTTGGAAATTATAGTTCCTAACTCAATGAGTTGATCGGGATTAATCTTGTGCTGACGCAACGCATGGGAAGTATCTCCTCGTTCTAAACATTGAGCAATACTATCGACAACAATAACATCTGCCTTACAAAAAATAGAAGAATCCAGCTCTTGTTTATCAGGAGTATCTGCTCCAACTGCTGTAATGTGAGTTCCTTTCATAATGGATTCCGCAAAGAGTACTGGCAGTTTTGATGGGGTAGTTGTCACAATCAGATTACATCGAGAAGTAAGATACTCTAATGCTTGGGTTGTTTCGATATGAAATCCATAAACTTGCAACTCTTTTTGAAAATCAGACAGTTTTTCTTTATTTCTGCCAAAAACGACTACATCTCTGCATTGAATGACTTGTTGTAAATAGTATAACTGTAACTTTGCCTGCGTTCCTGTACCAATAATGCCTATGGACTTTACTGTGTTAGGTGCCAGATATTTTGCTGCTATGGCTCCAGCTGCTGCAGTACGCAGATCGGTCAAATAACCTTCATCAAGTAGAATAGTCAGGAGTTCACCTGTTTTTTGACTGAATAACAACATCAGACCATTACTGGATGGAAGATTAAATTGCGCATTGTCATAAAATCCCGAAGCAATTTTTATCACATAATACGCATCATTTTTAAGATACCCATATTTGATATGGACATCACCAGGTGGATTACTGAATTGCATTTCACCTACTGGTGGAATAATTGCCTTCCCTTGTGAGTAAGCAATAAATCCCTCTTCAATTGCAGGAATAATTGCGATTTTATGGATAATCTCTTTAATTTGATTCAGGTTAATGATGTTCATCTGGTTTAACTCAACACGGATTTTAAGGTATCAAGACTGATATTGGCGCCGCTTAATACAACAACAACATTCTGTCCCGAATAATGTTCTGCATTTTTTATCAAGGCAGCCAGAGCGACCCCCGAAGCTCCTTCAACCAGCATATGCTGTGTCTGAATTAAGGTAATAATGGCGTTTTGTATTTCCTGCTCAGAAACGAGAATCCAGTCATCAACATACTGCTGGCATAAGTTAAAAGTAATGGAGCCAGGTTCTATGCCACCTGCGGTTGCGTCGGACAATGAGGGCAGGGTATCCATTTCGATAATAGTTCCAGCCTTTATGGAATCAGCCATAACTGGAGAGTGTTCCGGCAGGCAGCCCATGACTTTAGTATGGGGTGAAACTGCTTTAATAAATCCAGCAATTCCTGAAATTAAACCACCTCCGCCAACAGGCACCAGAATCACATCGATTTGATTGAGTTGCTTTATCAGTTCAAGCCCTACCGTGCCTTGGCCTGCAATGACTTGAGCATTATTGTAGGGTGAAATATAAATTTTATGATGCTGTTTGGCATATTCCAGTGCATGCGCTTCGGCCTGTACACAATCAGTTCCATAAAAGTTGAGTTGTGCATCGTAATGACGAATATTGTCTGCCTTTGTCGGTGAAACATGTTCAGGAACAAAAATAACTCCAGGAATGTTCAATTGTTTAATACCAAAGGCGACTGCTGCGCCATGATTTCCTGATGATGCGGTTACAACACCTTGCTGTTTCTGCTCCTGAGTTAGGGACAACAAAGTATTTAATGCGCCTCTCACTTTGAACGAGCCGGTATGTTGTAAGTTCTCGCATTTTAGATAACATTTTGTTTGAGTGAGTTTGCTTATGGGTACTGAATAATCCAGTGGCGTCTCACGAATCGAGGCGCGAATACGTTGTTCGGCTGCAATTACTTCGTTTTTAAAATCCAACATCATTAAGTCCTTCTTAAACTCGCGTCTAGGTGTACCGGGTTTTAGCTGATAGTAGTTTATCTGGTGTATGTTATGAAATTATTTTTTTATATTGTGACGTTTTTCTCACTCTATAACCAGCTAATTTAGTTCAAATTGTAATATAAACACTATTGTTTGTTTAAAATTTATTCTATATACTTGTCCCTCTGTAGGTTTAATGGACTGCCAGTGGGTAATGATTGCCTAACTTTATCAGGAGTCCTCATGCCAAAAAATTCATTGAAACAATTTATCGTTAATTTTAGTAAATCAGATAAAAAACTTAAGAATGTAAAGCTCACTTTAAAAAGTAGCAAGGAAATTGATTCGTTTCTGGATCTTCTTCAAACTCCAAAACATAAAGGTCTTTTATTAATTTCTGATTTGGATTTGAGTGGCACCCGTTTTAATCCAGTTCAACTTCAGACTTTAGTAAGCGCGCTTAACGCTTTGCCTAATGTTCAAAAATTGAAACTTAATGACTGTAATATTACTGATAAAGACAGTCAGTTATTGATTAAGCTGGAGCATATAACGCATTTATCGCTAAATAATAATGTGTTAAAGCGACCCGTATTTAATTCAAAATTGGTATCACTCCATTTGGATTATAATAATGCTCTTGATACACATTATGTGTTGCATACTTTACATTTAAGAGCAGCAGAATTGAAACACCTTTCTCTAAAAGACTGTAGTGTCACTGATTCTGATATGATGTTTTTTGGCAAGGAATCATCCAAATTAAAAAAATTAACCTACCTCAATTTGCGTAAAAACAACATCACTCATATTGGAATTGATGATTTGCAACAATGTCTTGCTTTAGTGACACTGGATGTGAGCCAAAATACCGGCATTGGTAATGAAGGTATTGAAAAATTGAGGGTATTTAAAGATCTGAGAACTCTTTATGCTGATGGATGCGGTATCAGTTTGGACGGTCTGAAATCCATTGCTCGAATGAATTTGTACAAAGTGGATTTAAGTTTTAATCCAGGACTCAAATTGGATTGGGATTTTGGCGATATTAAACCCAATCATACAATAAGAACACTTAATTTAGCTCAGTGCCGATTAAATGATGGCCATGCTAAAGTACTGATTAAACAGTTTCCAGCGGCTACGACTTTATCAGTAGCGAATAATAGCTTAACAAAGGCCGGTGTAATTACGTTACTGGAAAATCCGATAATGTGTGAGCTTGATGTAAGAACCATGGCTTTATTTTCAAAACCAGTAAGTGGTTATCGTAAGGCTCTCACTTCTCCGCGGGCTCTCACATCTCCACAAGATATCAATGCTCCGCAAGTTCCCAATTCTCCACGAAATGAGTTACTACAACAGCAGTTGAGAGATAAAAGAAAAAATACATTGCGGGATGCAAAATCACGAATGGTTGATTTATTGGAAGCAATTCGGACAGCACCAGCTCTTAAAAGCATCAGATTGGAAAATACCGGCTTAACTGAAAAGATGATGTTAACCTTGATTCCTCAGGAAAAACAGGGATCGCGAAGCATACAGAAGATTAATCAGTTGCCTCTTCCAAAGTTGCAAGCTCAACTGAACAAACAGATTGAGGCTAAAAAAGAAGCAAAAGAAGAGGCGAAAAGGGAGGAATTAAAACTGGCACAAGCTAAATTGCAACCGTCAATCGCTCCCGCGGATGAGCCTCCAGTGTCAAATGCATTAGTAAATACAGGAGTTTCAATATCGAGCTCAGAAGATCGGGTTGTAAATCCAGAACACAAGTTAAAAGAGTTGGAATTGGAAAATCAAAAACTAAAAACGGAGCTTAAACGGGCACAGGCGCGTATCGCTGAACTGGAGAAACATGCCCCTGTTGAACGTAAAAAGGAAAAAACAGTAGTACCATCACTGGCTATTCCTGTGATGTTCCAGCAGAGTGATTCAGCAAAACCATCAAGCAATAGTACTCATGTGGTACCTGCTCTAAATCTGGGTAATTAAGAGAAAACAGGTAGGTTTGCGGTTCTATACCCATAGCCAGAAGGTTATGAGTCGGGACCTAACTTATGCTCGTTGATCAGTAACCCTCATCCCCAACCCTTCTCCCTTAATAGGGAGAAGGGAACGGTTGGTGCAAACCGGGTAGACAGGTAACACTCAAATAGAAGTAACTCGCCTTAAGCTTTTTAGACGCAATGTTCAATGTTCAATTTCAAACGTTATTGAGATCTTACTAAAATGGCCTTCTCCATCAGGGAGAAGGTGCCGACTAGTTCAAACGTTATTGAGATCTTGCCAGAATGGCCTTCTCCCTCAGGGAGAAGGTGTCGACTAGTTCAGACGTTATTGAGATCTTGCCAGAATGACCTTCTCCCTCAGGGAGAAGGTGTCGACTAGTTCAAACGTTATTGAGATCTTGCCAGAATGGCCTTCTCCCTCAGGGAGAAGGTGTCGACTAGTTCAAACGTTATTGAGATCTTGCCAGAATGGCCTTCTCCCTCAGGGAGAAGGTGCCGACAGGCGGATGAGGGG
>NZ_JADOBG010000009.1 GCF_016786215.1 Legionella bononiensis
TCCAATAACTCCATGCATTTAATCCATTGTTGGTTGGGCAAAGTATTTTAATTGATAATTTTAATGATTTTAAGATCCCCTCATCCGCCTATAGGCACCTTCTCCCGAAGGGCGAAGGCCATTCTACCGAGATCTCGATAACATTTGAAATTGAACATTAAGCATTGTGTCAATTAAAACTTAAGGCTAATTGGCAGCATTGCATTTGGGATGACGTTTAGAGTTTAGATAAACTAAATGACTGAATTAAAAATTCCTTTTTAACGAAGAGATCGGGCGTTATTCATGAGTCCTGTCTATACTTTGCAATAATCATCTTGAAAATGACTTCATATGATAAAGCAATTACAACACGCATTAAGTCATACACTCCTGGGAAAAGAGGAAGTAGTAAGACTAGGGATTACCTGTTTGTTAGCCAATGGCCATTTGCTCCTTGAGGACATCCCGGGTATGGGTAAAACCACCTTTAGTCATGCCTTGGCACAACTAACAGGTATGCAATACAAACGAATACAGTTTACCAGCGATCTGCTTCCCAGTGATCTTCTGGGAGTTTCAATATTTGACAGCCAGCTCAAGTCCTTTTATTTTCACAAAGGCCCCGTGTTCTCTCAACTAATTCTGGCTGATGAAATAAACCGGGCGACACCCAAAACTCAGAGTGCCTTATTGGAAGCCATGGAAGAAAGGCAGGTTACAACGGATGAAGGCACCGAACCCTTGCCCGATCCATTTTTTGTAATCGCAACCCAAAATCCCTCTTATCATACAGGAACGTACCCACTGCCCGAGTCCCAACTCGATCGGTTTCTTATGCGTCTGGTTATTGGCTACCCACCACCCGAAGCAGAAAGAATCCTGTTAAAGTCACCTGGTCAGCATAACCAGTTTACTGAACTCAAGCCCATCATCACGCCAAATCAATTACTGGAATTGCAACATCAAAGCCAGACAGTCCAGGTCTCGGAATTGGTGCTTGATTACGTACAGTCACTACTTGCGGCCAGCCGTAATCAAGGTTGGTTTAATCATGGCCTTAGCCCAAGAGCTGGTATGGGTTTAATTCGAGCGGCACAAGCCTATGCACGAACTGATGAACGTGATTTCATTCGTCCAGATGATATTCAAGCCGTAATGCCAGCAGTGGTGAATCATCGTCTCATCATTAAAAAATCACAAACTCAATTGTCAGCAACGGAACTTTTAATGAATGAGGTTGAGGTCCCAGTGTGATAAATCAAGCGAAAATCAGAGGTAAGGAATATTGGAATCAATGGATTAACCATCGGACTCCGTTAACCAATCCACAAGTCCTTGGATCAAACAATGTATACATACTGCCTTCAAGCCTTGGCTGGATCTATGGCCTTATTGTGCTCACCCTCTTTTCTGGAGCAATTAATTATCAAATAAGTACCCTGTTTTTAATGACCTTCCTGATGGCGGTTATAGGACTGACCAGCGCCTGGGAGGCACATTCCAATCTAAAAGATTTATCAATCAAATTTATTTCGGTTGAGGATACACAGCAAGGAAAACCAGCTCAGATTATCCTGCTCATTCTACCCAACAGCAAAAACCGATTTGGAGTGGAATTTCAAATTGCGAATCAGCCCGTCACTCGAATCGAGAAAATTCCTCCCGAAGGAATACAGTTTATCGTACCTGTCGAAACTACAGAACGTGGATGCTTTACCCTGCCCCGAATCACAATTTCCAGTCTGTATCCCTTTGGAATCTTTAAGGTTTGGGGTTATGCACGATTCGATATACTGTACTATGTTTATCCGACCCCTGTGTCACCTGATTTTTGGCCGCTCCCGGTCTCCAATCAACAGAACAAAAGAAAAAATATTCAGGGAGATGAAGAATTTTATGATTTAAAACAAGTTGAGAATCCCTGGATACAACCGAACCTTATCGCATGGAAAATTGCTGCAAAAGGACAGGGTTGGTATGTTAAAACCAGGGACAGTACAGAGGGAGACTATTGGCAGTTTAAATTAAATGATCTGCCAACAGAAGAGATAGAAACCAAACTGCAGAACTTGTGCTATTGGTTATTTACTGCCGAACACAATGGTCTGATCTATAGCCTGGAATTAACCAATAACACAACTCCGTTTGATCGGGGTGAACAACATTTACGCTATTGTTTACGTCAACTGGCATTATTCAAATGAATAGCGCGGCCTCTCAACAAACCCTTATGGACACCATAAGATATACCTTATTTATCATGTTGGTTTGTTATCTTCCTCATTTGTTTACCGCCCCAGGGTGGTTGTTTATCCTGGTTTTAACCGCGATGGGATACCGATTGATTGCTGATTATTATTGCTTTCCAGTACTTAATAAGTGGATCCGTTTTTCTCTTGTCGCTGTATGCTTGTTTTTGTTAAAACTACATTATGGCAGCATTGTATCCAGTGGTTTTTTTGTAGGATTCTTACTCACTTTTATTGGATTGAAAATTATTGAAATTCATAACTTTCGAGATTTGAAAGTACTTGCTCTTTGTAATTTTTATTTAATCTTTTCAGCCCTTATCGTCATACAAGAACTTTGGATTATTCTCTATTTAATTATAGGCATCCTAGCCAACCTCTCTTTGATGTTAAAATTAACAGCGCCACAAGCCTCATTGCGGCTTATAGGTGGCAAAAGCATCAAACTATTACTCATAGGGATACCATTAAGCATCATCCTGTTTTATATATTTCCTCGTTTGACCAATCCCTTATGGCAAGTTCCGTCTCAAGGTCAAATACATACGGGTTTCAGTGAAAAAATGAATCCAGGGTCCATTGCCGATCTGTTTCATGATGACAGTATTGCCATGAGAATTACGTTTAACAACAAACCCATACTGAATGGATATTGGCGAGGATTAATTTTAAGTCTATATAATGGGATAAGCTGGAATCACGGCTGGTACAATGCAGCTGCCTTTCCGCCCTTACAGGAACTTAGTCCGAATGAACCCGCTGATTATGAAGTACTGCTGGAGCCACACCAAAAAAAATGGTTGTTTTATCTGGGCTATCCTGAGTTTTCTCGTCCCAATCTCTTATTTTCTCTCAATTATGGGTTAATCAGTCCGGATCATGACCTGATAAATCAACGTTTTTCCTATGCTCTGAAAGTCCAATCGAATCCCTACCACGAATTAAGTAAAAGAGAACTGTTTCAAACAACTCAATTACCAGGAAATAGCAATCCACGCATTAACGTTTGGGCAAAAGAACAGTTTGCGAAATTGAATAACAATCCACAAGCATTTATTGCATTTTTAAAGAACTACATCAAGGAAAATCCATTTTGGTATACCTTGACTCCCCCCGTACTCAACTCAAATAAAAAGCAAATGGATCAATTCTGGTTCGATACACAAAAAGGGTTTTGTGAACATTATGCCAGCGCTCTAACCGTTATATTGCGTTCGGTCGGTATTCCGGCGCGAATTGTAGTAGGCTATCAAGGCGGCGAATGGAATCCACTGGCACAATACCTGACGATAAAGCAAAATGATGCTCATGCCTGGTTAGAGTATTGGCAGGAAGGTATTGGCTGGCAGGAGTTCGATCCAACCTCTTTTATCGCCTCTGAGCGTATCGATCCGGCCATTCAAGAAGCAAGAGCATACCGCTTGAATCAAACAGAACGATACAACATCTCAGGCATGTCCTGGTTACAACGTTCCCGATTATTTTTGGATTCAGTACGATTTTTTACAGAACGGTGGTTATTATTTTATAACCAGGATACCCAGCGAAACTTATTAGAGAAGGTGGGCCTTGAAGAATGGAGGATGGGGCAATTACTGCAAGCATCAATAGCCAGTATGCTGCTGTTTATCATTTTATATGGAGTGTACTACCAATGGTGGCAAAGGAGAAACAGAGATCAATTACTTATTGAGTATCATCTGTTACAAAAAGAATTCAAACGCTTTAATGTATCAACTCATCCTTCCGCAACTTTAAAACAACAGTGTCATTCACTAATCGAAAAAATACCGACCTTATCGCCGACGATTTCTTCTTTTCTATATCGTTATGAGACCTTACGCCTGAGACGCACTGAAGTTCATTCCAAAGAAAATAAAAAACAAACCATTTTATTATTCAAATCGTTCAGACGCATTCTCAGTCAAAAAAAACCGCGCAAAAGATAACGTTTAGCGATGGGGCTGTGGTTGAGAGTTCAAATTTAAATAGGTGTGGCTTTACAGGTTCTGGCCTGCCTACCCGAAGCCGAAAGGGCAACGGCCGTGATGACGAAGAACAGGCAAGGTCAGACGGTACTGCACAGAGCGGAGCTATATACGGAATCCCTGAAACTCCTTCAAACGTGTGTTAGAGAGGAAAAAAGCACCGCAGCATCCTCTTCTCCTTCGTTTTTTAGTCACGATCATTCCTTGAAACCCTCAAGTTCCGAACAGGTGACTCTGGATACCGAAACATCCCCCAAAAGGCCGAGGCATTAATTATTAGAGGTTGTTGGGGCTTGTTATATCTTGCACAGTTGACTTCTCGCATAATCTTCATGCAAGGAAAATGAAGGTAAGATCGTTCTTTTTGCTAGCTCATTCAAGGAAGTGAAAAGCAAAAAGAAAGATCTGCCCCTCTAGCTCCGCCCCTCTAGGCCCTTATTCAATTAACTTTTAAAACAACCCAATTATTGATTCAAACAAAAACATGATGTACAATATAAAAACATAGCTTGATGCTAAGGAATAAAATGCCAGGTTCATATTTACAAAAATTGTTACAGAAGCAAATAGGTTCAGGAACATTTCCATCTAATCGTGAGGATTGGTATGTTAAAAATAATTTCGGTGATTCAACTATGCCTCTGGATGAACGATTTGCTCTTTTTGTACAAGCTCAGCGTCAGCCTGAAGGAACATATTACACAGCCTTTCAAGGTATCGACTTAGAGCGCTATCAAGTCGAAGTAACTCTTGCGAACCAGTCAAGATGTGAGATTGAAGTAGTAGCATTTCAACACAATTCACCAGATGGGAGCTTAAGCGATTCATCTGTTGGTGGTTCAAGTAGTTCAAGCTCATCCGCCTCTCGCTGTGGAGAGGGTAAGCATATCATCTATTTTACGGGCGTATGCTCCTTATATCAGGATAGTTTTAAAGATATTACCAAAGCGGTTCAAACAACAGGAGCAACCTATTATGGTTTTGAGTATCCTGGTATGTCTCGACTGGGAGGTCAAGTTTTAGAAGTAAATGATTTAATAAACACCGGTCTGGCCGTCACGAATGATTTACTTCGTAAAGGAGTCTCTATAGACGACATTATTTTTCAGGGAGATTCGTTTGGCGCAGCGGTTGCTAAAAAGATAAGCGATCAATTTAAGAAACAAAGCGGTGTGGAAATACGCTGTATTTTAAATAATACCTTTTCGACATTTCAAGAAGCAGTACAAGGCCTTATGACGCAAAATTCCTGGACCGCCTCATTGAGACCTGTTATTCGACCCTTGCTACGCTATTCAGGTTGGGATATTCGTACCCAAGACAGCTACAATCAGGTTACACCCTATCAAATTCATGTGAATCATATAGGCGATGGACTACTTGATCCCGGCAATGCTACATTGGCCGCATTCGTAGAACGTCACCGCCAACTACCGAGTTTTGTTGATATGTGCCCAGAGGAATTTCGCAGTCAAAAAGACTCATACAGCGATATGCATTGGGCAGAAATAAGCCCGGAAGGAGAAGCGTATCTTGCAGCCAAATATGGCCGAGACGACAAAGGTCAGGTTAATACCCATTTAGCGGATTTGTATCTTATGCAATACCCCAATGGTGAAAGTGTATATGATGCTCTTATTTCCCGCTATATACAAGACAGCAATGCATACATCAGAAATAATCCGCAAGAACTGTCTCTGGATAATTTGCCCCAACCCTTGGAGTCAGAGCAAGTATCGCTGAAAAGCCTGATATCTAACAGCTTACCAGAGCTTCCTCGAGTTGCTCGTCTTTTAAGCTTTTTTACTCCCGCTACCACTGTCGATTCCAATCCTGCAATGGATGAAAAGAATAATGACGAGCCAGATGACGCCTACGACCTTTATATCTAAAAAGCCAGGAGATACTAGCCTTGATTCAATTGATTGATGTGTTTATCAATTCTTTGATTCTCGGCTACTCAGGGTCTATTGAAACTCTGAATCATTCAACGCTATATTCCGATAAGGCAACACATGCTTACTGTATGTGCAGAACACTCTTTTCTATCAAACCGACTAAACCAGAGATGATATCCAAAACGTTCGACCCAATCCTACACTATTCTATTCCATAGGATGTGTATTTAATTTGTATTCCGCTCTTTTTTGCACCTTTTATAATATGGATTAATCAAATAAAACACATTGTTTAGATGACTTACCCCCTATAAAGTATATAAGGGGCTGACCTAATTACGAAATACCCAGCTGCGGTACAGAAGAACTGGCAATCTGTAAAGTGCAATTGGAATAACCGACAGGCAATCCCTTACCGAAGAATACCTGGCCATTGGTTTGCCAATAATTAGGGTGTTCCGTAGGAAAATAGCTTGGACATGTCCGCGCAACATCCGTTATATAATCTCTGGCTACTTCAATGCAGTGATCGATACAATCTAAAAAGAATTTAGGAATGAAACTGGATTCATTGGCAGTTTCGTGAACTGCCTCCTGGACAACAAAGCTCTTGGAGTCGTTTAGCAAGAGTGTGCCATTGCCATCAGCCACAGAAATATCCAAGCGCTCACCAGGCTGACAAATTCTTGGTTCGAGGGCTTGCAGTTGACCAGACATATCCAAACTTACGCCATAGCGTTCAAAAGATTGATCACCCACTTTATCGGTGACCACAACACGTATAGAGAATAGCTCTCGAGCTGCTGCCCATCTCATCAATAATTCAGGATCCGCTTGCGCTGCAACAAAATCAGCGCTTGACGTTTCAATCACTTCACTAAAAAATAATTGGGCAACATCATGCATTAAATTATCCTGGGCAATACGGTAGCTAATCACATTGAATTTATTTCGTACCAGAATATTTGAATGACCTGCCAAGTCTCTTATTAATTTTTGAAGTCTGAGATCGGAATCTCTCTTTGAACCATTATCCGCGCCATCAGTAAACAAGAGTACGTTGTCCTGTTTGACTGTTGAGATAATTCTCTCCACAAAATCAGCAGTGACCTCGTATAATGGCGTGTGCGATTCAATCACAAGGGCATCTACATCACTATCCAACCGTTCTATAAGCCCAGCTCTATAAATACCTATTTGCTTCACTCCTTGAGAAAAGGTCGTTACGGTTAATTCTGCTTCCGGTTGGAACTCAAAAAGTTGCCTTGCGAGGGATTTGACACTTTTTTTCAACTCCGGCAGTGCCGAGTCCATGGAGCCACTTACATCAAGGACAAAATGATAATTTGGTGGAGTTAGTGCGTGTGGAACAAAAAAATAAGGAGTCACTTCAACACGTCCATCATCCAACTTTTTGGTTGCATAATAAATTTGCCGAGCTTTCAAGAGATTACTGTTTAAAAAGAGTAAGGGAGATTCTTTGGCGTCATCGCGTATGATTTTTATTAGATCAGCAGGCGCATTCTGGAGGTATTTTTTTAGATCAAAAACCAATTTACCCTCGGCACTAATAAATAGATTGGGGTAATTTAAAAGATTTAACATCTTCGCATAAGCCGGATCCGGTAAAGCTAACTCCAACAGACCTGATTCATGAGAAAAATCAAAATGAGCACCTTGCGATTTGATAATATTCAGGATTGCCTTACATGATTGCCTATGAGTTTTAAGCATTTCCGGGGTAAGGCAAGTTGCCTGAGCTAATTCAGCATCAATAATCTCCATCAAACTTATAGATTTAACTTTATTGTCACTGTCACCTTTTATTATTGCGCCTAATTTATTGATAAACTCTTCAGGTCGCTCAACTTCATCCAGGTCAAAAAGAAAAAAATCGTCTACACTGGATAGCCCAATCTGAGCAAGATCAAGACCCATGGTAGCCAGAAACTCCCTGAAAGATCTTTCGCGAAGCAAATAATTACTCAACTTTGGCATAATAACCCCACTAATGGTAAAAAAAGTGCAGGCAATATAAATGAAAAAGGATTATTCAGCAAGTCATCATTTTAAACAAAAGCCATCTCCTGGTTAACAGTTTATGCCTGAATAGCTCTGTACATGACAAAAAAACTGTCATGTACAGAGGATAAATTTAAAAGAATAAAATGCCACTCCCCAACCTCTTTAGTGAACCATTTTACTTGCAGTTTCAATATAAGCAGTATGGCCAGCAATTTTTTTAGCCAGGACCGCTTTTTGTGCTCGATCACTGACCTTATTACTTGCTTCATCAGAACTTTGATTTTGGAAAAACACAAAACTTAAAGCTCTTTTGACCATATTGGTTTGTTGTTTTTTTAAGGGAGTTAAAGAATTGGTATTAGCAATCATATTCTTTTCGTCGCTATTGAGTTTATTACCCTGACATTTTTTTTGATAATAACCAGTAAAATCCATGTGTTCAGGAATTACTTTGCCCTTTTTTCTTAAAATCGATCTCAGTTCTGACTTGAGAGACAGAATTTCTGCTGCGATGTGATCTTTCGTTCTGGAGAGTTCAGTTTGTTTTTCTTCTACTGTAATGTCACCCGCTCGTCTTAACGCATTAAGACTCGATTCGTCTACTGAATTAGTTCCCTTATAATTTTGTAGATGATTGTGCGCTCTTTGAATGATAAAAGAAGAAAATAATACAAACACGGGTTCGGTTACTTGAGTTTTGAACCAGGCTAGCAAAGAGGATTGAGCGCAGGTACCATTGGTTTGCAGTGTTAAAGATTGTTCATCATCGTGTAATTTTCCATCACGATATAATTCTAAAAGCGGCGCATTCATTTGTTCGCCCTTCTTGTCTTCACCAATAACTACCGGAGCTAATAATCGCTCAATAAAATTATCTTTAAGCAATGACTCGATGCCAAAAGGGCTGCTTACCTTAATCGGGCGGGTACGATTATCACCCAATAGTGCCGTTTTAAAAATTGTCTTGTAGCTTTCTGTATCATTAACACCATACCCGGTATTGATAAACTTAAACACAACCTCATTCTGGTTAATTCGCTTGCATTCAACAACCGTAGCATGTCGTCCATCTTTACTACCAAAACCATGAGGAATAATCATGGAGTCACCTACTTTTAGGTGGTATATAGAATGTTTAATCTGATAGGCCAGATCAAACAATAATTCCTCACGACGATCTTTATTTTCATCCATTTGATCGATAACAAGCATAAAATCAATTTTACTGGCCAATACAAATCCATCATCAAGTTTCTGCTTTAATGAAAGCAATTGCTCCTTGGTTATTGGATCAAGATGATTATGTTTGCTTTTTATAAATTTCTTTAAATCATTTGAAAAATGCTGGTAAGCACTTGATTTGCTTTTGCCTTGCAAGGCTTCATGAGCATTCAATTCCTGATCGCCCATAAGATGATGGGAAAGGTATTTTAATTGTTCATTAGACGTGTAGGATTTGTAGTTTTTACGTACAAACAATTCATTGGAAGTAAATCCAAAAAATCGCAAGATACGAAAAAAGAAATTGGGGTATAAAACGTCATCTTGTTGTTTCTGAGCCTGTTTAAATGAACGATGAACAGTATTAATCACATTCTGTACGGATCGTTCATGAGGTGGAAGAAAACCGAAAAAGCCAATCAATCGCCCCCACCAGGATTTTTCTTTGAAAATTTCGTTCTGATAATTTTTGAGTGATTGATACAATTGGTTTAAAAATTCAGATCGCGCAAGAGAGCTTCGTTCAGGACTGGACATATACTGCGAGTGTAACTCTGCAGCTTTTTTTGCACTGTATTCAATATCATGAGGTGTTTTATGCTGAGCATAATCCATTAATTGTTCAATCAACGCATTCAGATTGACTCTAGATTCAATATCATAACTCATTATAACCTCACCTATTTCTCTTAAACGTGTAAATCACCAGTACTTTTAAAAAAACACTTCAACTTAAAAATAATGTCTGGAATTGTTTATCTATAGTGTTCATCATCCTGAATGATTAATTACGTCCATTACGTGGTGATTAAATTTAACACAAAGACATTAACAATTTATTAAGTCCATGAACAAAGAGGCAGGTTATAAGATGAGGAATTACTTGCAAATTAATTTGCCTAACTCCATTTCAGCGTGTATATATTGGTCACTCTTAATTACAGATGTCATTTATTAAATGGTTAATTTCCACGAAATCACGTTAAAAACATTTCTAAAAGAATACTGGCAAAAAAAACCTCTGGTGATTAGAAATGCATTACCCGATTTTATCAATTCGTTATCACCAGATGAATTAGCAGGGCTTGCACTTGAAGAAGACATGGAAAGTCGCATAGTCATTGAAACAACTGATACACTGAATCAATGGCATTTAAAAAGAGGTCCCTTTCAAGAGTCTGTATTTTCAACACTCCCTGAAAGTAATTGGACTCTTTTGGTTCAAGGTGTTGATAGAGTGATTCCAGAGGTGTATGCCTTACTGGATCAATTTGATTTTATCCCGCAATGGCGCCTTGATGACGTCATGATCAGCTATGCCACACTTAATGGCAGTGTTGGACCACATTATGATAATTATGATGTGTTTTTATATCAGGCTAAGGGGCGCCGTAAATGGTCCCTGACTTCTAAAAACTGTACTCCGGAAAATTACATCCCCAATATGGAATTACGGATTATGAACGAGTTTGATACGGAAGAGGAATTCGTCCTTGAAGAAGGTGACATGCTTTATCTGCCCCCTCACATAGGCCATTATGGAATTTCTTTATCAGACCAATGCATGACCTACTCTTTTGGTTATCGAAGCTATCAAGGCCAGGAAGTCTGGGATAGCCTCGGAGATTTCTTGTCAGAGAAAGATTTATTTAAAACGCTGTATCGTGACCCGGACTGGTCTGCTCAACAGGGAACCTCAGAAATTAAAAAACCCGCATGGCAACAAGCAAAACAGTTATTACAGCATTTAATAGATGATGAACATATTATTAAATCCTGGTTTGGTTGTTTTGCCACCCGTCTTGATCAACAGGCAGAACAGCAATTAGCCCTGCCATTGGAAGAAGAGGAATGGGTCGATTTGCCTGTATTTATTGCCGAACTAAATGAAACCGATTTGGTACGTGACGCATCATGTCGTTTTGCTTACCTCATCGAAGAGGATACTACAGAGCATCATTTTTATATTAATGGTTGTGAATGGGAGACCCAGGGGGTATCTAAAGATCTCCTTCTCCTGATTGCCAATAACCGATTCATATCACATGATGATCTTAATCCTTTTTTGAATGAGGAACCCAACCAATTGTTTCTCTATGATTTATGGAAACTGCAATGGTTACAATTTCTAAATGAAGAGTATTAATAAGCAACCACGAAATAATAAATCAGGTTTATCTGGGGGGTTATTTTCTTTATCTATAGACAAAACCTGATTTTCTGGCTAGTTTTATTAGTACTACAAAAATTACAGGGATGAACATGATAAGACAAGTTTCAAAAAGTTTGGGATGTATATTTATCAGTCTATTTTCTATTCATGCATTTGCAGCGGATACAATTAAGATTACAGTAAAAACCATGGAAAAAAATGCTGTAGCAATAGGTTTTACTGTGGATAATAAAGAATTCGGTACTTTAGGCAAATCCTATTCAGGAAGAGGACCTAAAGATAAAGAATATTATTTTGGTTATAAAAAAGACTCTCTTTTTGGTGATAACATCAGTTGTGGTTCTTTAACCCTAACGCAGGACAGCACTATAGTATTAATGGTTCAAGACAATAAATGCTATAACATCCCTGGTTGATTGGATTCATAGTCACAGGACTTGAATCATTTAATGACGTGTAGTCACAATGTAATTTCCAGAGTCGTCCTATAGCCTGAGCTATAGGTCACTCTATCTGCAGCATCCCACATCACGCAGGATTATTGATTGGAGATTGGCTAATTTCGTAGCCCGTATTAGCGAAGCGTAATACGGGGAAACAATGGAATATGTTGCCCCTTCGATCCTGTATTACGCTTTGCTAATACAGGCTACTAAGGCTTAACTTAATGGCAGTACCCCTAATGGCACTACCCAATATTTAAGAATAATTACAATTAGAACAGTTAAAACTCAAGTGGTCAGTCCATCTATTTCATTTCCCACAAAAGACTAATACATTGACGATTGGAAAAATTAACAATCATGTCGTATATTTAAGATACATAACCAAGCAAGGATAGGCGATGAAAAAAATAATACTGGCCTTAGTAATCGTTTCAGTTTCTGTATTATGTGCAAGCTGTGCTAGTGGTTGTTGTGGCACAAATTATAACGGATGTTGTGGTTCAGACAGTTATTATGGAAACTGGTACTAATGGACTTTAGGGTACATCCTGTCAGAACACTATGAAAAAAAACATTTTTCTTGGAATTTCTGATGAAGGATTCCATAATGTAGCTTATACCGAATGGGGAAGTTCTGATTTGGAACTTCCTGCCGTATTGTGTGTCCATGGGTACACTCGTAATTCTCATGATTTTGACGCACTGGCCTATTACCTAAGCATGAATGGTCGTCATGTGTTCTGCCCTGACGTCGTGGGTCGTGGCGACAGCTCCTGGTTTAAACATTCGCATCATTATAATTTTACTCAATATCTTTCCGATATGAACGCGCTTATTGCCAGAACTAAAGCGCAACAAATTGATTGGATAGGGACGTCTATGGGTGGGCTGATAGGGATGATGATGGCCGCGCTACCCAACTCCCCTGTTCAACGTCTAATTTTGAATGATATAGGTCCTCAAATTCCTATCTTTGGATTACGAAGACTAGCTAAATATGCAGGAAAGGAACCTGAATTTAAAAGCATCGATGAAGCAAAACAATTCTATAAATTAAATTTCTCTGGATTTGGAGCCCTGACTGACAAACAATGGGATGAGTTTACTGCACGCAGTATCGAGGAAGTCGCTCCTGGTCGCTTCATAGCCAAGGTAGATCCGGGTATAAAAAATCCAAAGTCTTCTGTTCAAGTCATGTCCGAGTTTTTTCATCATCCCTATAAGGCTATGGAAGGAATATTGTATGACATCGATCTTTGGTCAGTTTGGCAAAAGGTACACTGTCCAGTTTTGGTCATCCACGGGACTCAATCTGATTTACTGACACCAGAAATCATTAAAAGAATGCAACGAAGTCATAATAAAACAGATGTCTTTGAGATAAAAGACGCCGGACATGCCCCTGCTCTTTTAAATACAACAGAACACGAAACAATAATGAATTGGTTAACTTCAACTCGTTAGCGATTCAATAGCAGGGTAAGTTGCTAATTCATCACTTTATTCCCAACGACCCGGGATTTGTTTGCGAGTCCCAAGGATTAGGTTTCATTAACGAACAAAATATATTCATCAAGAGCGAACAGGATCCCGCGAACAACTCCAAAACGAACCTCATTTTTATATACTACCCTCTGCGGCCTCCCGTCACCCTCCGCATCCCAAATCTGTCAACCCTCCGCATCCCAAATCTGTCAACCCTCCGCATCCCAAATCTGTCAACCATCCGCGTCCCAAATCTGTCAACCATCCGCGTCCCAAATCTGTCAACCATCCGCGTCACCCTCCGCGAAGGCGGAGGGTCCATTCTTTATGATTTTCTTTGTGATTCACATCACTGCATTATTAGTGTCTACCCAGACCCGTTTAATGAGATTTAATACCATATCAGATGATAATGTTCCCTTTTTATTAGTCGCAATGAACTGATATGAATATTATTTTATGGTTTTTCAGTATCAGACTTACCATACATGGACCCTCCGCCTTCGCGGAGGGTGACGCGAGGCTGGGGAGGGTGACGGCAGGTCGCGGAGGGTGACGGCAGGTGACGGGAGGCTGCGGAGGGTGACCGCAGGCCGCAGAGGGTGGCAGACAGATTTGGGACACTAATAATGCAGTGATGTGAATCACAAAGAAAATCATAAAGAATGGACCCTCCGCCTTCGCGGAGGGTGACGCGAGGCTGGGGAGGGTGACGGCAGGTCGCGGAGGGTGACGGCAGGTGACGGGAGGCTGCGGAGGGTGACCGCAGGCCGCAGAGGGTGGCATTTAATAAATGAGGATTTTTCAGAAACAAGTCGTGGGACGTCGAAACTGTTTACGAGTTAATATTTTTGAATTATTAATAGTTAAATTTAATTTATGCATAGTTAAATCATTCGGCGCTCTAGCTAAATACACCCATCACTGATGAAGACTATCCAATTACTTAAGCGCGTCTAATTTTAAATACCCAACGTCTTAATTCCCCAAGGTTGATTCGATGACTGAATAAGGTAATTAAAGCTCCTGTCAACACAAAAACAATCCCCAGAGCATGCCAGGGTTTTAGTTCTTCGCCTAATAAAAGTACGCCAAATATCACCACAAATACAGGCTCAAGAACAGATAAAATCGAAGCCTTCTCTGAACTGATGTATTTTAAGCTGTGCAACATCAATAAAATAGGAATAACTGTTGCAACCACTCCAATTCCAAATAAATTAATCCACACTGTTGCGGATGCAGGAAATGTAAAGGTATTACCCCACAAAGCCACAAAAAAACTGGTCATCATACATCCTAAACAGACCATCAGAGTCGAGACTGTAGGTGAAATTTTATTTCGTTTACTGGTGATTATATAGCACGCATAAAAAAAAGCAGAAATGAGTCCAAGACTGATACCCAACAAATCAAAAGCTGCCTCATTCATGTCAATCAACAGCAACATACCCATCAAGATAATAAACGTAGCCAGGTAATAAATGCGGGGGATGGACTGACCGTAAAAGAAAAAATTCAGCAACATGATCATCACCGGATAAGTGAAGAATATAACCATTGCCAAACCAGAGCCAATATATTGAGAGGAACAAAAATACAGTAGTGTTGATACACCATAATACAAAGCGCCACCAAGAAAGGCGATAAACATGGATCGATACGAATCTTTTATGGTTCTAATTTGCGGAATTAAAATAATTAATATCAAAATACTGGATATTAAAAAACGCCAGAACAACATCGTGCCGGCTGATATGTTTCCGTTCATGGCACTAAGTCCAAAATAACCAATAAATCCATATAAAAATCCGGATAATATGGCGTATAAGGAACCCTTTTGTTCTTGCGACTTCATGATAAAGACCTAAAAAATATGGATGATCAACTATATAAAAAGTAACTTATCAACAGACTCGGGAATCGTCATTTCGAACGTATTGAGAGATTTCCTGAAGCTGTTTTGGTGCCTGCTTTGGGAGATCCTTCACTGCGTTCAGGATGACGAAAATTCAATCGTCATCCCGAATGCAATCAGGGATCTCCTGAGCGTGGCTCTGTGCCTGCATCTAGAGATCCTGCACTAAGTTCAGTATGACGAAACTCCCAAAGTTATTAATAAACTACTATAAAAACCAACAATGTACTATTTTTAAACTACAAAGTAAATTATTAAGTCAAATTAAAATCTTGAATTTACTTTAGATAACACTCATTACCTCATTGACAACAAAATATACACAATGTATCATACGGCAACCTTGGACTGAGGCTTTACCCATGTTCCGTTTTTTGGTCATTATTGCTAGTTTTGTAGTCATATCCTCCAATGTTTATGCCGCCGATAATCCCTGTAATGATCATCAATGCATTGCTGTAATCGATGCAGGAAGTACGGGTTCTCGACTGCATGTCTACTCATATGATGTTGACGAAACACGCTCTCCAGTTAATATTAATGAAATCTGGAACAAAAAAATCAAACCTGGTTTTGCAACTATAGAACCCAATTCCAATACCATCGATGCGTATCTGACCACCCTGTTATCCGGTGCACCCAATCAACAAATCCCTGTTTATTTTTATGCTACAGCAGGCATGAGGTTACTCCCTGTTTCAAAACAAAAAAAATATTATGATGAACTGCAACACTGGTTTTCTCAACAATCTCAATGGCAGCTTGTTGAAGCCAAAACCATTACGGGAACTGACGAAGCATTATATGATTGGCTCTCAGTCAATTATCATCTGGGTACCTTGCAAAAATCACCAAATGAATCTGTCGGCGTAATGGATATGGGCGGCGCTTCGGTACAAATTGTGTTCCCAGTGCAAAAAAATTCAGAATTAAACACCCGGTCCCAGGTAGAACTGGAGCTTTACGGCCATCATTATAATCTCTATGTCCAGAGTTTTTTAGGTTTGGGGCAGACTGAAGTAGCCCATCAATTTCTTAATTCAGCGTCCTGTTTCTCAAACAACTACCCTCTCCCAGATGGGGAATCAGGGCAAGGTAATGCCTCTGCATGCGAACAGGAAGTATCTCGGCTCATGACTGAAGTGCATAAAGTAAACAATGTAGTTCAGCCGCTACTTGCCGCCAACCCGGTCGATTCATGGTACTCGATTGGTGGTATCTCAAATCTGGCGGACAGTAGTTTGTTTCATTTTGAAAACAGCACGTTAACCAATCAGAATCTGCTTCAACAAGCAGACAGTCAGGTTTGTCATCAGCAATGGGATTCAATCAACTCTCAATTTCCAGATGATGAGTACGTTTATCAATATTGCCTTTTTTCTGCTTATTATTATGCCTTGATGGTTGATGGATATGGCATAATCCCCGATCAATCAATAAATTACATCCCACCCGATCAAAACCTGGATTGGACTATGGGCGTGGTTTTACATCATTAAGCCTCTTCTATAGGCTATTGATTTTGATTTGGCACGCGGCACTTATAATTCAAGAATCGAAGTGAACCTGCATCAATGAATATAGAACTGAACGATACTCAATGCGGGTTCAATCCCAATAGATCCTACAGAAAACAGGCTGTATTACAGCTCGGTGAGCACAAAATCTTCTGGCTTTAATTCCAAAGGACGCTTATAAAAAGAGCACAGTGCATCGCGAAAAATTCGAGTGCGCTGAGGTAGTCCATTCGAGCAATAGTGCATCACCTGAGAATGAACTGCTTTCTTGAACGAATCCGTATCCGATTCAGCACCATTTAGATTATCAACACTGACTCGAAATTTATGTCCTGCCGCCATTGAAAGTATCCACTCAATCGCCTGTGGCTTCACTTCAACCTTCTGAAACAATGCCTGTTGCTCTGCATTGCGCCCATCGGGCATATACCAATATCCAAAATCAATTAATTTACGACGTTCTTCGCCTGCAATTAACCAATGAGAACATTCATGCAATGCGCTGCTGTAAAAACCATGAGCAAAATATAATGCGTTATAGGTACGCAGAGTATCTGCAGGCAGGTAAATAGGCTCATCATCACCTTTTACCAATCGAGTGTTGTATGTATTTGCGAAACACTCATCAAAAATATCAATCAAATCTTGGTAACAGTGCACAGTTTTACTCTAAAAAGCATTAAAATGGAATGGTGTTATTTTATTAAAATAATAACCCAATAGCGAATTAATTGGGAATTGGAGCGAAGATTCTATTCCAGAAAACCCCATAAGATATGTTCAATCTAATTGTGCTTTCCAATAGAATAGTGCTTATAATCCTGTTCCAAAGCCTTTTTCAGCTCTTTTTCATTTTCAAAACCTAACTGTTCAATGAATGTTAAAGCATGCTTGATATGCACCGCTTTGGCCTTGGTGGTTTTGAGAGTCACTACCCGTTCTTCATTTTCTGGATTCTGGCTTTCAATTAAACAGTCCCTTTTTGACACGTTCGTACCTTTAAGAACTTTGAGCTCATCTGCAGGTATAAAATCTTTTTGTTTTACCAGAGTACGCATGGCTTTGTAATATGCATTCAGTTCTTTATAAGTTAAATTAACTTCTATTGAATGATCTTTATTATATAAATCCATTTCAGGGTTTCTGGGTAATGTAGGGTCATGAATTTGAGCGTAGTTCATGTCGTTATCAGCATCGCTTGCAACGACTTTTTCATTCGGGATAACTGCTTTCATAACAGTAGGAATAAATAATAAGGTACTCAGAATACCCAGAGCAGCAACGGCACCAAAAAAAATCATGGGAGATAGTATACCCGCGACGGTCAAACCAACCAATACTCCTACTCCAACAAGCACTGACAACAAAATCAGGGATGCTGACTTGATGGTTTCTACTGTGTAATACCACGCAGGACGAACTACATGTGTATAGGGGCTTATCATTAAATAATAAATGACACTTCGTCCTATTGAATACAACAAGAAATTACGAGTCGTCCTTTTTGCATTTTGATGTTCCGGATCCACATAAGTAAATACCGTATCAGCAAATCCAGCATAATTCATGAAATGATCGCAAAAAGCATTAGGTCCTTTTTTGTCTTCCGGTGGAGCTACATGGAGGATTTCCCAATCGGACTTCCATAATCCAAATAAAGAGACCGGATCATCTCCTTGTTGTTGGATAACAACTTGAGGCTTGGAACTCAATTCATCCCATCGGTCATACTTACTCTTCGGTTCAAGATTATGTAACCCTGCAGGATTTAAAGCATCAACACGAGACAGAAACTCTCCCAAATCTACGGCAAGAAGCAAACCGAGCGAACCACCAAGACTTGCTCCACACACATGTACTTTATCTTTCTGTCTGGATAACCAATCATGAATCCGCTGACGTCCACTCAGATACAACGAACTTCCAACGGTTTCAAAAGCTTCAAAATCAGTAACAATCTGTGGCAGAAATCCTTGACCTGTTGGATAATTCGTTCCCATAAAAATTAAATGCGATTCTGCGTTCCGATTTAATATAGGTTCCAACCCATAAGCAAAAACACGATCAGGCTCTCTGATCGTATATTTATTTTCTTCAGTCAACTCAATTGGATTAACAGAATATTCAACAAATTCCCATTCCCCGTTTACGAACTGAGGAATTTTGATGGATTCAAAGGGAGTGAGATCAGCATATGGCAAATGACATAAACAGTTACTTAAATACAATTGAACCTGTTCACTCTGATTTTTATCTAGAGTTCGACCTTTCAGCTGATTGTATATGTTTTCAAATCCCTGCTGGAAACCAGCACGAAACTCTTTCAACAAAGCATGATCGTGCCTAATAAAAACCGCTCTTAAAGTATACCAGGTGATTAGTTCGGTCCAGGATTTAGGCCATCCCATCATCAACAATCTTAAAACATTACGTCCGATAATAGCGGCACGCTGGCTGATGTCTTTATTCGCCATAGATTCAAACTCTGAATTTGGAAAGAAGTTTAAGTCCAAACCACCTTTAAATGAATCATTAATTGGCATTCTAAAACTCCGGATGAATTAGAAAAATCTATCGCTTTTATATTAAAACTGTCTGAACTTCAAAATAAGTATCAAACAAGCTGATCACAAAACCACATTATAACATGCATTCAAATCAGACATATAGATATAATCATGAGCGATTTACTTACAATTTCCTGATTTCATATATTTTGGGCATTTAATACAAAGAAAACCATCTCTAGTTTCTGGCAAAAGCAACAAAATAACTGTCTAATCCTTCCAGTTTGTGTAATGCCTGAGATAGTTCAGGTATAGTGCAACAAGTTTTTTTAGTTGATGCAACACCAACAAAACGCCATTCTATTGCATCTTTAACTGAAGAAATCGCTATCGTATCCTGAGCCATAGAGTAATCACACTCTTTTAATATGTGTCTTATAGTGTCTTTATCGGGTATGACACCTGATTTAAATGTTAATGACACTGCAATAGAATGACGTGAGGGCAACGATTTTTCTAATCGAAACCCCCACATCATAATTGATAATGCCAAAAAAGTTAACAATATCGCAGAAAAGTAAAAACCTATTCCTACCAAGATTCCTATGGCAGATGCAGTCCATATGGATGCAGCCGTAGTCAGTCCACTGATGGAAAACCCTTCCTTCATGATAACGCCCGCGCCCAGAAAGCCAATTCCGGTCACAATACCTTGTACGACACGAGTAACATCGGGAACAAGCATGTTTGATGCAGGTATGTTGCCAAACCAATGATTGGGATAACCTACGATGACAACCAAAGCAGTAGATGCCATACACACTAAACCGTAGGTACGCATACCCGCAGCTCGACCGTGATACGAGCGTTCATAACCTACGATTAATCCCAGGATCAATGAGCCCAGCAGATTCATAAACACAATGATATTAATTTCAATTGCTGGTAACGACCAATAACTAAAAAGAGTATCAAAATTAATCGATGCCATACCTGCTCCTGGATTAACCTAAAACCCTTCCTGTTTTAACGATTTAATAACTGCAGGTCTGCTTTGGATGTACTCCATATATTTGGTTAAATGTGGAAATCCGGAAAAATCCAGTTTAAAGCTATTTGCCCACATTAATATTACGAAAAGATAGGCATCAGGCAACGTATAATGATCACCCATGAGGTACGTATTGTGGGACAAATGCTTTTCAACATGACCGAGTTTATACATGGCCATAGGTATTAATACTTTAGATTTAAATTCTTCTGTAACCATAGGAACAAAAAACATACCCAAAGTTTTATGAAGTTCAGTAGACACATAATTCAACCATTCAAGAGTATGATATCGTTTAAAATCGCCAACAGGGGCTAATAATTCCTGTCCCGGAGTGATATCGGTCAGGTATTGCAAAATAACCTGGTTTTCCGTGATAACGTCACCATTATCAAGACCCAACACTGGCACAGCACCTTTGGAATTAATTGTCAGAAAGTTCTCTCCGCTTGCTGTTTTTTTTGTTCGTAGATCGACCTCTTCGTCCTGAAATTCAAGTCCCATTTCATTCATGATGATACGTACTACCAGAGAACAGGCACCTTTATAATAATATAGTTTCATAGTCACTCCTTTGATAATTATAGGGCACACAGAGTACACATCGTGTAGCCAGTTAGAAATCTGTTCCATCTTTAAATGTAGCATATACCATGCAGTAAAACAGGAATGAAGGCAAGTACTATTCCAAAAGCAATCTACGTTTTAAGTTCGATTGATTAATCCTAATCCTCACAAAGGTGGGATCGATTAAACAAGCAGAATGTCGTGCTCTTTTGATACATGGATTCCCGCCTTCGCGGGAATGACGTATTATTTTTACTCATATGGAACTGCCATCAACCAGCGTACGTAGCCTGTATTAGACGAAGTCGTAATACAGGATCAAGCTCTTTAGCAACTCCCTACTTTGTAATGAGAATACCGATATTAAAGATTGTACATCGATTAAGTGAACCCGGAATTATAGATCATAGATGGGGAGCGTACCTTTGGCATAACCACCCTGTATTACGACTTCGTCTATTACAGGCTACACACGCTAATCCTCACAAAGGTGGGATCGATTAAACAAGCAGAATGTGGTGCTCATTTGATGCATGGATTCCCGCCTTCGCGGGAATAAGGTATTTTTTTTGCCTCAATGGGGTTGTTACCAACCAGTTAATTAATGATTCCTTAGCGCTTTCGTGAAGATAACGTATAAAAAGTGAATATCTCTCAGGTATGTTACGTCTATCTTACTTTTTTTTGCGCGATAAGGCTGTGTTCAATCTCATGAATCATGTTCATGGTAGCTGAAGTTCGTGTAAAAAATGCATCCCAAAAATAAGTTTTTCTCAACGTATTCAGCATGGTTTTATCCCGTTCTTTCCAGGATTGAATACTGTGGAGTAATTGATCGAGATTGAACTCTTTTTGGGGCCCAACGAGTTGGTTATATTCATTTTTAAGACTATTGAATTTATTTACGGTCTGAACAGAATCAGGTTCGAGCAAAACCAAACGCTCCATCCGTGCGTAGAGCTTCTCTATAATGCATTTTTGTACTGTACTCAGTTCGGGAAATGCATCGGGTGATAAAGGCAATACATAGAAAGGAATATCCGTGTCGGGTTTTCCGTAAACAAGTTTTGTTCTATAAGGTAAGTCAGTAAAAAAATTAGAAGATACCATTGAGGAAACCGGAACTTTTTGTACCTCTTCAACTAATTTAATAGCAGTGTGTCGACAGGTGTTATCAATAGAAAACTCTTCAATATTCTTTTTTATAGTACCCAGGTCGTATTGGGGTTTCATTATTGGCAGGGATGTTTTAATGAATTCGATCTGATTACCTACTTGCTTTTTCGGTTTATAACAGGAATATCGATTGTTACTATTTTGTAGGGTTTCCAATAAACCAATAAATTCCCGATAATGCTCATATGTTGTGTCATAAGCTTGATAACTGATAGGTATATTACCTGGTTTATTTCTGGAGGTACGTTCATTCTTCAATTTTGATTTAATTTTTGAAAAAAAGACATTGGCCAGGCGTCCCGCGATTACCGCACATTTGCTCTCATCAGGATGCTCGGGCTCATCAATATCTTTACCTACCCGGCACAGTAGATGACTTACCTTATTTTCGTCATAAACGCCAAACATTATAAAGGAATGTCTACCTTCCTTACCTAAAGCCAGAAAGAATTGTTCCGTTTCTTTATTTACAATGATTGTCATAGATCTTCAACACATAAATCAATTAAACAGCACAACGCAACTGAGGATGGTGTTGGATAATTGTATTATACAAATTCATATTAGCTTCCATAATATGATTCCCCTTTTTAGAATCAGAACTACCCTCATCTCCTTTACTATTCAAAGCAACAACAGTAGTGACATTATTGCAAGGTTGCCATAAATACATGACTCTGAATCCTAAAGTACTGCCCTGATAAGTCCAAAATTTTAATCCGGAGTTTGTATCATAATAATATCCAACGCCCAAGCCGAACCCCAGGGGATCATCTGCTGTCACAGTTGCAATGGGCAATCCTGTTTTTATGGACACTACCGAAGTCAACTCATTCAATGCTTTTTCTCTGTAGACTGGATTAATCAAGGTGCCATGAAAAAGAATCTGAACCCATCGCATCACGTCTTCAGTATTGGCAACAATCGCTCCTGCGGCTCCAGCCCAGGATAAATCATTTACAAACGTATCAACAACCTTATTATTTTCTTCATCAAAGTAATAACCATGCATCTTACGATCGGCTATAGACTCTCGTACCGCGACTCCATCTGGTCCTGCGGGATAAAAGGTGTTATTCAAAAAATTACTTTGATTAATAATCCGTTCTTTAAGTTGATGAGCAAAAGTATCTTGTGTTACTTGTTCAATAATTAATCCAGCAAGAATATAATTAGTATTGGAATATTCATAGGTGTTCGTATTGGTCCGCTCTATAGGTTTCTCAGGATGTGCGTAACGAAGCAGCTCTTCATCTGTCCAGACATGACTTAAATCATGCTCCATTTGGGACCAGAACGCAGGATCATTGGAATAGTTAGGGATACCACTGGTCATATTCAATAACTGCCGGACAGTTACTTCGCTCCAGTTAGGATACTGAGGCAACCACTTCCCTATTGGGTCATCCAGGGATAAAGCATCTTCAGACTGTAACTGCAATAAAATCAACGAAGTGAATGATTTGGTAATGCTGCCAATATCAAATAGGTGATCAAAAGTAATCACTTCTGAAAATGGAGGGTAGCCAACACGACCAGCCACCGCGGTTTTAATCTCATCCCTAGGGAGTTCTCCATTCTGAGGAATAAGTACAGAGGCAGAAACAGCAGTAAATTGTTCTTTTTTACTGTATTTTTTAAAATAATCATCAACAACAGACTGAACTATATCTTTTCGTACCGGTTCAATACCACCTGAACCTGCCCATGATTCTGAAACTATGAACTGTGCTGCCAAAATGACACTCATTAGAGTTGTTGATAACTTCATAAAATTACACCCGATAATCCAGTGAAAACGACGTAAATCGGGGCTATTTTATATGAAATACAGCAAAAAGGGTAAATTTAATCAATATAACTGCGAAAAATTAAATTATTGTTCAGTTTCCCCTCTCCCCCGAGGCGAACTGCCGTTAAGTTAAGGGGTTATTGTTGATTGGCTATTTTCGTAGCCTGTATTAGCGAAGCGTAATACAGGGAAATAATGGAGTTTGGAGCCACTTAGATCCTGTATTACGCTTCGCTAATACAGGCTACTCAGGCTTAAGTTAATGGCAGTGCCCCCGAGGCGGCTGGGAGGGAGCAAGGGAAAAAGAAGTTAAAAAACGGTCGATTAGTGACTCAATTCACTAGACCCTGTTCATTACACTGTACAGCGCAGTTCGGGATGAACGCGCAATATGGCGTTATACAAATTCAGACTGGCTGTTCCAATATGATCGCCCATCTTAGAATTGGGATCTCCTTCCGCACCTTTACTGTTCAATGCAATAACGGTAGTTACATCATTACATGCACTCCATAGATACATTACTCTGAATCCCAAGGTACTTCCCTCATAGAACCAAAAGCGTTGTTTGAGGTCATTATCGTAACGATAAGCTACACCCAATCCAAATCCCATGGGATCTTCAGCCGTGACCGTATCAATATGTCTTCCTGTCTTGGTAGAAACTACAGATTCCAGTTCAGTCAGTATTTTTTCCCG